>JAXLWB010000001.1:0-472088 GCA_046328715.1 Caldilineaceae bacterium
ATTCGGCGGCCAAAGAGCGGGCCAGACCACGACCATACTCGGTGTCATTGTGGAGGACAGCCACATTTTTGGCGCTGAGGTCACTGGCGAGAAAGTCGGCATCTACCTTGGCCTGCACATTATCGCTGGCATTGACGCGGAAGAAGTTCTTGTAGCCCAGGCTGGTCAGGCTCTGTTCTGAAGCAGTCGGCGTGATCACGAGCAGCGGCATATGCTGATAGCGATCCATCGCTGCCGCAGTCTGGCCGCTGTTGAGGTGACCGATCACCGCAATCACCTTATCGCCATTGCTGATCGCTTCTTGAATGGCATCGACTTGCGCTAGCGCTACATCGCTGTCCGATTCATCATCAAGCGGGCGCACTACCAGTTTGTAACCGAGCAAGCCACCGTTGCGGTTGATCTCCTCGGCGGCCAGACGCACGCCACCGAGCACTGTCTGTCCACCGTTGGCTTGAAAGCCACTCAACGGCACGGCTACGTAGATAATGGCGTCGCCGCGCGTGGGTGTGTTGCTTTTCCCGCCACAGGAGACGAGGAGGCTGGAGATTAGGAGATTAGAGATTAGAAAAAGCAGGACCAGAAATCTATGTTTCATAAGCAGGACTCTAAGCAGTTACAAGCTCTAGGGCTGTTGGCGCAAAAATTTCATGCAATCGACTGGTTGGTGCTGCCCCATTTTGTCTTTCACTGATCTCAAGAAATATCGATAGTGGCACACGCTTCAGTAGTGACTGGATGATCTTTTGTACAGACTGTGGCGCTCGTTCTAAACCATCGAGTGTTATTGGATGTTGTTCGCTTTCACGCAATAATGCTTTATAAGACAAAAGAATCAACGCAATCGGTTCTTCGGCTGTTGGATCATAGTAGAGAACGATATTTTCGGATAGCTCGATACCTTGTTGATTTAGCCTCTGTCCATCACTAAATGTTACTGTTAGTATATCGCCTTCCGTATCATAGTGAATTGCTTTCATAGGGCTACCATTTCTCAACCATATAGGCGGTCAAGATAAAATTATTTGCTTGGGCAGGAATACCTTTCCAACCAAACTTTACTACTACTATCATATGTGTGTAGAGCATCGGCAAATCGGAATACTCTCTGCCATACTTATATTTGTTCGGATCATAGCGATCTTGTGAACATATACCCAACTGGAGTGTATTAACGACATATGGCAACAAGGAGTTATTCATTCCTGGATGACCTAATGCATGTTCCCATCTCTCTTTAGTAAGGTAAATTCTGCGTCCTTCTTTGTCGTTTACAAAAATCGGCCATACACGCTGGGGATACATGATAACAGTCTTTCTATGATGTCGTCGGCAAATCTTAAAACTATACTCTGCTCTGAATGAGAACCGGAGTTTGCTTCCTCGAAAATGGCGTTGGAAAACACCAGTTCTCATTGCACCCGCAGTTTAGAAATCGCTGGCTTTTATGCCAAGCAATGTTAAGTCATTTTCTTAAGATACGAATCCCTGCAAGTATAGGCAAGATACCAAATATGAATAGGCCGACAAAAGAATTTAGAGAAGCGAATAGTGTTTCTGTATTAAATGGTCCATACGAACCCCAATTCATAATCGCACCGAATAGTACAAGGAGCAATATGATTGTTCCTCCTCCAATTAATGTGTAACCGAAACGATTTGGACGTTTTCCCGTGAGCCAGGGCGATTGACGCCCACCCAAATAATGTCCTGGATCGTACTGATGCTCATGCCATTCGTTCCATGAGTCTAACCCAGTTGCATTGGTATAGTTTCTCTTTCTCTTCTGCGCTTCCTTAGCCATTCTTTTGTGCCCAGACCAGACCTCCGGGAGGTGGGCAAACGAAACTTTATTCTGAAGCTACTCTCCGCCCACCTCCCGGAGGTCTCACTCAACTCATCTTGCGCAAGCCCTGATCGAGTCATCTACTTACTATACACCTCATTGATGCTTGCCAGCAGATCATTCATCCGCGCAACCTGCTCCTGAATGTCAGACTGGAGACGTTCGGCCTGACCACTACCAATGCTCTCGGCGTCGACCAACTGAACCTGACTGTAGATCGTCGCCAGGGCGGTGAGGCTTTGTTCCATTTGCAGGCTGGCTTGTTTCATGCGGTCATCCAGGTTGCGCAGGGTTTGCCAGTGGTCGCCTTTGCCCTTGATGACATCGTCGAGTTGTTTTTGAACCGTCGGGCTGCCTTCGAGCTTGCGTTGGGCAATCAGGCTCTCAAGCTCACGCGGTAGTTGTTCCCGTTCACGGCCAAGTAACGTATCGGCACGGTAGGTGTCGATGCGTTGTGCCAACTGGTACATGTTGCTGACCCAGTTGGTGATCTGGTTGGCAGTGTCGTCAATGCGGTCGCGCATTACGCCTGGTTTGAGCTTGCGTACCTGGGTTTCGATGCGGCGTTGATATTCCAATGCGTTCTCAAAACTTTGGCGCAAATTTTTATCGCGGATCACACGCGGGTCAAACTGTTCCTGGAAGAGACTGAGGATCACGCGGGCGTTGGTTTCGGCATCGGTCAAACTGGTGTAGACGATCAACCCGAGGCCAACCAACCCCAACAGCGGCCAGCCAAAGCGGGGCCACCAGAAAAAAGGACGCGGCAGCAAAAAGAAGAGAACCAGCGTCAGCGCCACGACCATCGCACTCTCCCAGCGGAAGATAGCATATTGCAGAATGGTCGATTGTGCCTTCTGTTGAAGTTCGGAACGAAGCGTAGCCATAAAGAATTACGAGTTACGAAGTATGAAATACGAAATACGAAGCATCGCTCTCGTAATTCGTATTTCGTAAATTAGAAATAAGTTGAGATAGTTTTATAGAGCTCTTGCAGATCGACTTCACTGGCTCGGCGGAATTGGCCGCCACCAATGCGGGCGATTTCAGAAAGCATCTCTTCGTCAGCATCGCTGCCAAAGGCAATGGTGAAAATGACTGGCGCTGGTTGTTGCTGACTGAGCAACTGATTCAAGTCAGAGAGTCCATAATAGCTCTCGTTTTCTTTGCCGTCGGTCATCACCACAATGGCATTAATGGCATCTTGATCGCCGTGTTGCACCAAATCCTGCGCCGCCGTGTAGACCGCATCGATCAGCGCCGTGCCACCATCGGCGCTCATGGCCTGGATGGTCGACTGGAATTGCGCTCGGTTGGCGTCGGTCATCTTGGTCAGGGGTACGAAGTTTTTTGTTCCACTGCCAAACTCGACCAGAGCAATTTGATCGCGATCCCCTTGGATCTGGGCCACAAAGGCATTCAGTGCATTCTTGGCGGCGGGCAATTTGCTGCCTTGTTCCATGCTACCGCTCGTATCGACAACGAGATAGACGTTGGTTGGGCGCTTCGTATAGTACCAGAAATTGAAGACCACATCGACCACGGCTGGTGCTGGCATTTGTAGCGTAGTTTGCGGCTGATGCCAGTTGACGGCATCGCTGTTGGCAAAAGGACTGCCCGATCCACCGAGATCAATGCTTAAGTCCGCTGGTCGATAGCCAGTCGCCAACAACTCCTGTTGCGATTTGGCGCTGGTCAGAAAGTCGGAAAAGGCGCGGTAGGTGAGATGTTGATTGTCAGTGACCTTCAACTCGCCCTCGCGTAGCCCCAGTTGCAGAAGTGTGAGCGGATGATCTGTCCAGAAGGTGCCTTCGGCTGGATAGATTGCCACCAGACGTTCGCCATTGCTGCGGTTTTCGTTCCAGTCGAGCACCACGCGTTCTTGAGCTACAAAAGCATCCAGATAATTGCGCCCCTCGCTCACCAGACGTTGAACGACGACATCTTCGCCTTCGCCATAGAAACGCACGGTGCTTTCGACAGCACGGACATACTCAATCGTGCTTTGCGCCGTGGCCGCTTCGTTGGTTAACCCACGGGTCAGCCCGGCACCGGCGTAGAATTCTGCCAGGGTAGCCAACAGACCGGTTGCTGTGCCTGTGCTTGGATGGCTCCATTTGAAATTGGGGTCATTTCGAGCTTGTTTTTGAATATCCTGCCAGCCAATCACCTTATCGGGCCAACCTAACTGGCGAGCGGCACTTTCCCACATGGCGATGACGATTGGGCTGACTGCATAGCGTACTGACTCCGATGTACGGTGTTGACCCAAAGGAATGTCGCTGACGGTGTCACTCACCACCTGGGAAGCCCAACGGGTTTCGAGACGATCCAGCCAAAGCGTGCTGTCGGGACTCAACGCCTGGAAGTTAGGCTGAGTCAGCGCCGCCTCGACCATCTTCTCTGGCTCCATGGAGACGACGGTCACATGCATCGTCTGTCCATCGGGCGTTCGAGTTTTTTGGTTGTTAAAGTTATCTGCAAATGACTGCAAGACTGAAGCCATCAACGGCGAGACAGCAACTGTGAGTTCCGCACTATCCGGTGCCCAGGTGAGGGCCGTGGCGGCAGGCGTGGCTGGCGTAGACTGGTTGTCTGTAAAGAACGAACGAAAAAAGGAAACCCCGGCCAGCGCAGTTCCTCCAATACAGCCAAAGAGAACAAGTGCAAACACCCCGAGCACAATTAATGGATTGCGATTCGAGCGGGCACTCTTCTGTAAATTGCGCCGGTTCCAGTCATTGTAGTTGGACATGAAAATTTCCTGTTGCGTGTAACTAGTCAGGTGATCGTCTTCCGGGAAGGGTAGCTTGACATAGTTGCTCTTGCGCAAGAGCCTTCCCGGAAGATATTTTTGAGGAGGCTGAATAGTTCCTATTTCGATACGTTGAGCTCAAACCAGCGCAACAAGGCGAGCAAGACATCGCGATCTGGGCTGCGCATGGCGGAGGTGCGTGGCACTACCGGCTGCACACCCCGATCCGCCCATTTGACAAAGAGGCTATCGTCAGTGGCGTTGATCGGAATATTCGGATTTGCCGGACGCAGGCCATAGACTAGTGCCGCCTTTTGTTGCTCATCGCTCAGTAAATAGCGCTCAAAGGCCAATGCTGCATTTTTCTTGATTGCGCTCGTCTCAGGTCCGACCCAAACCGTGAAGGGAAAGTCAAACCAGGTAACGTAGGTTGGGTAGTAGATCTTCAAAGGATCTTCCCAGCGGGTCAAGATGCCTTGCATGTTTTGCAACAGATCGCTTTCGAGCAATTGGCCGCCGTCGCCGACGCTATAGCCAAAGAGCGCAAAGTCTTCGGCGGTATAGGCACTGCTGCTGCTAAAATCGGTCACGGCACCCATCAACTCTGCCAGCCAGGCTTGGAATTTTGGATCGGTGACGGCTGCGGTATCGATATCGGTCCGTTTGTAATACTCGCCGCCCATGGCGATCATGGCTGCCAATCCGCCGACATTTTTGCTGGGATTGGGCACGACGAGCTTGAAAAAGCCCCACGAGGGATCGCCGCCTAACTCGGGCCAACCGCCTTTGGCAATGGCGGCGTCGTGAATGGTGCTCCAATCGATCTTGCCAAACTTCTGCTCCAAGACCTTGGCGCGGCTCTCATAGACGCCCCAGGTAAAGAGGCTGATCGCAATCGGTCGGGCACGATATTCACCATCGGTCAGAAAGACATCACGACCGAGTCGTTCCTTGTAGGCAGCATTGGCTAATTCGACTAGGTAACGACTGTCGGGAATCCAGGCCGTTGGAAAGGATTCGAGAGCGCTTTTTTCGGCATCGGTTAGGGTTGTCGGGTCACGGTCGGCAGCCAGTGCGCCAAATTCATTGCGGTCAAAGCGACCGAGCGCAGAGAGGCCATCCATTGCCACGACTTCGACCTTGACAGTGACGCCATCAACCTGGTTGTTGCCTTTATTATAGGCATCGGCGGCGCTACGTACCCACGGCTCAACCGGCAACGAGGTCAGGATGCGGATCGTCACACTCTCGGGACGATCCAACGTCAGCTCGCCGCCTGGGGTGGAGCCATTGTTCCGTATCAGCAGCGACGCACCGACAATGAGAATGGCGGCTGCAATAATTCCGATAAAAATAAGGCGTGTTCGGTTCATGGAGGTTAGGAATTGCAAATTACAGATTGCAGATTGCGAACTGCGAATTGCGGATTGCGAAAGTCGCTACCCTTTGC
Organism: Caldilineaceae bacterium; assembly: GCA_046328715.1. Taxonomy (GTDB): domain Bacteria; phylum Chloroflexota; class Anaerolineae; order Caldilineales; family Caldilineaceae; genus JAXLWB01. Next base: position 6,052 of record JAXLWB010000001.1, read on the forward strand.
ATACAATCCGCAATCCCCAATCCCAAATCCGAAAACTTATAGAGATGACACTTAAACATTGCACAATCTCTTCGGCTTGGGTTCTAAGGCAGATTGTGCAATGTTTAAAAGTGTGTCTATTAGTTAATGCCCAGTTTCTTCTTGCGCTCAGCAAGCTGCGAGTCGATGGCGCTGCGTTCGAGAACGTCGTCCATCATCTCGTCCAGATTCTTGGCACGCATTTCGGTGGCAACCGAAGCTTTGTCGAGTCGCTGATAGATGCCTTCGGCAATGCGCTTGATGTCACTGTCGCCAGCACCGGCCAGGTTCTCGAGACTTTGCATGGCCTTGGAAGTAACTTCCTTGCTCTTGGCGAGTTCGAGCAGTGCCTGTAAGTGTTCGCGCTCCTGCTTCATTGTGCCGAGTCGAGCTTCCAGTTTGACCTTGGCATCGAGCAGGCTCTTGAATTCGGCGTCCTGACGTGCCACCTGCTCTTTGTAGGTGTCGATCAGGCGCTGGGCGCTGTTGAGCTGGCTCTGCGCAGCTACGGCAGCCGCATCGTTCCCTTCGCGTAAGAAGGCATCGATCGCCCGATCAATTTCGGCATGGCGCTGTTCTTGTTCATCCAAGCGGCGCTTGATGCCACGCACTTCGCCGCCGACGGTTGCGGCGGCTTCCTCTAGCTCGCGCAGATTGTTTTCGACCTGGCGCACATATTGATCAATGACAGCCAGGTTGTTCGATTTCAGCGCTTGATCTACCAGGTAGTGCAGATTGGCAGAGATCAAGGTCGAGACTTTGTCTAAAAGAGATGCCATTTTGAAATTCCTCCTAAATCGGCGTGTATGTATTCTCTAATTTGGTAAACAGATTGAAGTTGCGAATTGCGTATCACTATTTTATACCAATTGTCCTCTGCATAACCATGAATTTCAGCCATAACTAAGGGGAAAATTCATGGCTTTTTGCAACCGCAATTGGTATTATAATACGCATTGTTTCTCGCTCATGTTTCAATTAGACATGAGTATAGAATCAGACAGGCTACCGCTCATGACATCAAACTGACAAATAGCAGGCAATAGAGATCGAAGATGTCAGCGAATGCCCTGCTTCCCTTCGCCTTAGGATTTACTGCGTACGGCTGCAATAAAGGTCAAAATTTGTTCGGCTTCCTGGCGCAGACGGCTGGTGAGAAAGCCAGGAATTGCTTCCAACTCGGCCAATGAACCAGGCGCACTGTGAGCAATTGTTTCGAGCAGGGGATTGCCCGCCACCTCAAAGGACTTGACCCGCTCTGTAATCGCTTTCTTCTGGCGCATCTCCTGCAACTTCATCAAAATCATGCGCTCCATGCGCGGCGAGACAGGCGGCGAACTGAGCAGCTTGCCATCATGCGTCGGCTTATCGGCCGCGGGTTTACTCTGTTGTGCTTCGCTCTGCACCTGACGTTGGGTTGTCAGCAAATCGCTGTCGCCAGTGTGGGCAGGATTCAGCTTGACCAGGTCCAGAATGGTGGGGCCATAGTGCTCCAATCGTTGTGCTCCCATCCCAGGCAAGCGCGCCAACGTCTCAAGCGAATCGGGGCGTGTCTCGGCAATCCGCAACATCAGTTCATTACTCATAATAAGATAGGTGGGTTGTCCTAATGATGTCGCAAGATTGCGTCGCCACAGCCAGAGCGCCTTTTGCAATCCCGTGTACTTCTCGATTTCGGCAGCTTCGGCCTCGGCCTGGGGTGCCACCTCGGGGGCCGCCCCATAATGGTTCAATTCTGGATGCTCGGACAGCCACTGTTCTGCCTGGGAACGTCCGCGCAGCGTGGGGGCCAGGACCATGTACCCCTGTCGATCGTATTGACGCAGCCGGTTATCTTCAAGCATTTCGTCGATCACCTGGATAATCGACGCTTCGCCCAGTCCTTTGAGCCGCCCGTGGTGACGGGCCTGGTCGGGCGTGGCAGGCGCACGCACCGATCCGGAGAGGATACGTGCCAGACCGCCTCGTCCCATCGGCTTGGGCAGGCTGATCAGACAATCCAGAATCATTGGCTCAATGTCAACATCATCCGGAATGACCAGCATGTGCGTTTCGGGTACGGGCAGATCGGGCCGTTTGCCAGTGCAGTTATCACATACGTCACACTTGCTGCGTGGGGGCGAGCCAAAGTGGGCATTAATATAGCCATGACGGCAGCTCTCCGCTGTGGCATAGCCGATCATTTCATCAATGCGGCGTTGGGCGACAGCCACCGACTGGGCAAGTAACCGTTCGACGCGCTGGCGGAAATGCTCCGGGTGTGGGGTCAGTTCGATCAACATCACCCGTTTGCTGCCTTTGATCTGGAGCCAACCTGCGGCCTGCCAGTCGAGCAGGATCGTTTCCGTTTCGTGGACTGGCCAGTGCATGAAGTTAGCCAAATCCGTAGTCTTGAAGGCTGCTGTTTGGCCGGTACGTAGAGCGAGCCCTTTGAGCAGACGGGTAAATTGGCGATCTTGGCTGGAAGCTGCAGCAAGTTTGTTGGGAATGCTGATGCTGATCTCTTGTGGAAGGTCAAAGCCGCGGTTGAGTAGATCTGCCCGTTCGAGCATGCTGATGGCGACGCGGACTGTCGTTTCATCGCTGTTGAGCACCTGTTGCAGACGGCGGGCATCGACCGGGCCGATCACCGGCTCTGAACCACCTGCGGCGGGCTCACTGGGTTTTGGCTCACTTCCATTCTCATTCTCAGTAGACGGATTGGTCACACCAAGTTGGGTGGCAACGGCGGCAAAAACTTTCTCCAGAAAGTCGACGCCATGCTCGTCAGCTTTGGCCCAGCGGCGCAAGTTTGTCCAATCATTGTTGCTGAAGAAGAGCACGCCCTGGCTCGTTTTGCCATCGCGACCAGCACGACCGACTTCTTGGTAGTAGCTGGCCAGGCTGCGCGGTGGGTGAAAATGGACAATAAAGCGAATGTCAGACTTGTCGATACCCATACCAAAGGCGACCGTCGCCACTACCACGCGCGTCTTGTTAGCCATAAAGCGATCTTGAACGGCACCGCGATCGTCGCGTCCGGCGTGGTAGGCTTCGGAGGTGATGCCTTCCTGTTGCAACTGATAGGCCAACGATTCGGCACGATGACGGCTGTTGACGTAGACGATGCCGCTGCCCTGGGTCTCCTTGGCAAATTTGAGCAGCGCGGCCAGCTTCTCCTCTTCGTTGTTAAACTTGAGCGCCGAAAGATGAAGATTGCTGCGGAAAATGTCGAGCGTGATGACGCGTGCTGTTTGCTCATCGGCGGCGTTTGGCGTTTGCCGCTCCACATCACTGATGTACTCGACAATCTCGTCGCGCACCAGAGGAGGTGCCGTCGCTGTCATGGCCAGGGTGGGGGGATTGCCTAACTCTTTGCGCGCCTGCTGAATAAAGAGATAGTCAGGGCGGAAGTCATGTCCCCACATGCTGACACAGTGTGCTTCGTCGATCACGAAAAGATCGAGCCCAGCACTACGCAGGGCACGCAAAAACTCACGCTGGCGCAGACGTTCTGGAGCTGCATAGACCAATTTGTACTCGCCGTGAGTCAGGCTATTCATGCGCTTGAGCAATTCTTCATCGCTCAGGGTGCTATTAATAAAGGTCGCTTTGCCACGCGCTGCAGCAGGCAAGCCTTCGACTTGGTCCTTCATCAAGGCAATCAAGGGGCTGATCACCAAGGTCGAGCGCTCGAAGGTAAGAGCCGGCAGTTGATAACAGAGCGATTTGCCAGCGCCGGTGGGCATGACTGTAAGCAGCGATTCTCCACGCTTGATGACCGCAATTGTTTCGCTTTGGCCAGTGCGCAGGCGCATAAAGCCAAAGTGGCGCACCGCATCAAGTTGGATTTTGCGCTGTTCTTCCGAAGTTACATGGACAGACTCGGGACCATGTAATTTACGGTAGAATTCTTCCGGATCGCTAAATTCTCCCGTGGCCGAGGCAAGAAACGGCCCGAGCTGCGACTGTAACTTCTCCATGGCATCGCGTTGGCGGCGAGCCAATTCAACTTCGACTGCATTGGCACTCTGTTGGTTGCCTAGCTTTGTGTACAACTTGGCTAGTTCTTGCAAGCCACTTTCGTCCATGTCGGACGGAATTCCGCCAAGCCGTTGCAGATATTCAGTGGCGCGGGTTCGCTCGCTCACTTGTGCTGCCAGTTGCGCAATAGTGAGTGTCACCAGCAGATCGCCCGGGTGCTGTACCAGATATTGCTCCAACAACGTGTGGGCACGTTCGTACTGGCCATTTTCGGCGTAAACGCGTGCTGCCGTGGATGCCGCCAATGCATTGCGGGAGGCACTGCGCACCAGTTCATCGGCAATGGTGCAGGCATGGACCAGATGGCCCAAGGCAACATGGAGCATTGCTTCTGTCGCCTGACTGGTAATGCTTGAACTGCGTCGTTGACGCCGTTCCACTAATTCAAGCGCTTTTGTGTATTCGCCCAGTTTTTGCCATGCGCTTACCTGGTAATCAAGGAAGAGCAACAGTGGTCCATGCGCCTCTCGCAAAATATCGAGCAACTCCATCTGCTCCTGGGCTGTACCCCAAATCTGTAGCACGGCTAGCAGCTTATCGCGCACATCGGGCGGCAATGAGGGGATGACCTGCCGGTCGAAACTAAATGCGCCAAGTAGGGTTATTACATCGGATGAAGTAGTCATTGTTCATTGATTATACTCGTGGTTGTCATTAAGTAATACTTCGGAAGCAACTGGGTGCACTTTAAGACGCCTGTAATCATCGCACGGGAAAGATTTCGCCGCCAGATGATTATGAGTTGCCTGCGGGCTAGAAATTGGCGAGGGATTGTACTCTTTTCTATAATTTATAGTATTGTATTTGGATGACTCATGAGAGTTCAGTAGATTTGATAGGATTGTGCGTAAAAAGAGTTGGCCCAACCCTTTTATAGATGGGCAAAAAGTTTCTTGTTCGAGAATAGAGATGTTGACTGCACGAATTCTGTCATATCTTTGTTAAAATAGAATCATTACCTTGGGCTTTCTGGTTTTCCAGAAATTTTGATAGGGAAAGAGAGTGTTTTCGGATGACTCGTGTCTTTATTACAGGGATGGGCGTCATATCACCGATCGGAAGCGATGTTGAAACCTATTGGCATAATCTTCTGGCTGGCAAATCGGGCGCAAGCAAGATCCAGCTATTTGACACAAAGGATATGCCCTACAATATCGCCTGCGAAGTGCATGACTTTGTGCCAGAACAACATATGGATCGCAAGGCTGCACGACGTGTTGCTCGTTCCACCCAATTTGCAGTGGCCGCAGCAAAGCAAGCGTTGCGAGACGCAAAATTTGAGTTGACAGACGAAAACCGCGACAACGTAGGCGTTCTGATTGCTACGGGTGGCGGTGGTATTACAGAGATAGAATTTGCCACAGAAGACATGGCAGTCAAAGGCTGGCGCACGGTCGGCCCCTTTGTCGTGCCATCGGCAATGGCCAACGCACTCAGTTGTCAGGTTTCGATTGAAGTGGGCGCTCGTGGTCCAGTGATGACCAGCACTGCGGCTTGTGCCAGCGGTCACTACTCGATTATAGAGGGTTTTCACTTCTTACAACGTGGCGAGGCCGATGTCATTATTGCTGGAGGTTCGGAATCAGCGGTCTCCATGTTAACCATGTCGGCCTTTGGACGGATGGGCCCCCTTTCAAGTCGCACGGACGACCCAGAACATGCCTGTCGCCCATTTTCAGTAGATCGCGATGGTTTTGTTGCTGGCGAGGGTGCCTGTGTCCTAATCCTGGAGACAGAGGAGCATGCCCGTAAGCGGGGTGCCACGATCTACGCTGAAGTATTGGGTGGAAGGTTGACTGGCGATGCTTATCACATCACGGCACCGGACCCAGAAGGCAGCGGTGCTGCCCGCGCCTTAAGTGGCGCTCTCAAAAACGCCCATCTTCGGCCCGAAGATATTGATGTCGTCTTTGCGCATGGTACTGGTACGGTTCTCAACGATGTAGGTGAAGCACGTGCCTTGAAAAAAGCCTTTGGGGAAGCGGTCTATGATCTCAAGGTGACCAGCATCAAAAGTATGATTGGGCACTCGTTGGGCGCAGCAGGTGCTCAGTCGGCAGTGGCTGCAGTCTGTTGTCTCCGCAATGGGATGGTGCCGCCGACCATCAACTACACCCCCGATCCACAGATCGACATTCCAATCGTCGGCAATGAGGCGCAGCCGGTTGATGCACGCTATGCCATTGTCAACGCTTTCGGTTTCGGCGGTCAGAATGTGGTCGCAGTCTTTGGCCGGGTCGATGAGTGATCGCTATACAAGCGATCTAGACACCGCTAACAGTCACAATTTCCTCCTGTAAACCCGTAAAAAAGTAGCGAGCAACTCGGTAGAGGGGCTCGCTACTTTTTTTATACCTACCTTCTTTCGCCATTCTCCAACGACATTCTCCAAGTATCACTCATCGAAGCCCTCCTGTATTTTGAATGATAGTTGTAAGTATCTTGCAAGCAGGACGCACATTATATAGTGCTAAACTCAAAGTCATCACGACATTGTACAGGATTGGGTAAGGAAAATCGTTGTTTTCCAAGTTTTCACTCATATAAACGGTATAAAAAGTTTGTATAAATACTGTTTACTTACGATTAATGGAAAAGCGTCCTTAACCTGAGAGATTTATTACAAGATAATTCGTGAATTTGGTTAGTAAAAAGTTGAATCAATACTGAATTTTTACTAACGATCTCCAGTAATATATGTAATATTGAAAGCTTTGTGTAAGAAATAGATGGATAAAGGCGTGCTACAATAACGCCAAGCCAAGGTAAACGTAAATTAAAGGTGGCGAACAATGATGAAAAAACTTCAAAGTGTGCGAGAGAAATTGAACTCGGTTCGTTTCCTAAACAAGGCGATCCTGTTTGCAAAAGAAGAGACTGGAACGACCATTGTTGAGTTTGCCTTTGCTGGTATCATCCTGGTAGGAGTGACATTTGGGATGATAGATTTTAGCTCAATTCTTTATGCCCGAAATGCTGTTCAATCTGCTGCGCAAGAAGGTGCTCGCGAAGCCATTATGCTTGAAGATGATGGCTCACTTCGCTACAACGATATTCGGGAAGCGGTCAAGGACAAACTGATTCTGCTTGATCCTGGCAAAGCCGATATTTCGATCAACATGCTTGATGAGGAAACCGTTGAAGTGGAAGTTCAGTACCCAGTTGAGTTCATCACTCCTGTTGGCGGCGTTATCAGCCTGTTAAGTTCTGGTAACGGTAAATGGGCGAAGGGATGGACAATCGACACTGCAGCAAGAATGGTAATTCATTAAAACCATAAGTGATGTATCAGTACACATTACTTCGGTGAGTAGGAGATAAATTATTGAGTCAAATAGTAAGGTTATTAGGCACTGTGATTGACTCAAGCCGTGAGCAACAAGGACAAGGGCTGACAGAATATGCGCTGATTCTCTTGTTGGTTGCAATTGCGGTGATTGTGACAATCTCAGCATTGGGTGTAACTCTAGACACAGCCTATTATGAACGGCTTGCCTCAGAGCTATTCTAGTAGTAAAGGTTGTAAACAGTAAATTATCGTAGTACAGCTATTATCTCATGCAGTTTATTTTAACCGTTGTATCGTTTTGTTACTCATCAACAAGCAGCACTTATCAGAAAGGAAATAACACAATGTTGACCCAATTAATCGCCATGGTGAACGGATTTGTAGCTTTCAGCAAGAACGAAGAAGGACAGGGTCTTGCCGAGTATGCGTTGATTCTGGTTTTGATCGCTATCGTCGTGATTGCCGCTCTGACCACGTTGGGCACGCAGATCGACACCGTCTTCGGTGACATCACCGCTGGCCTCGGTGGCTAATTTGAGCTTTGTTATCTAGCTTTGAAGGGCGATCCTCGTGTCAGGCGAGAGCGAGGATCGCTCAGTTATACTCAATTACGCTATATTTTCCCATTAATTTAACTTATTTCTCTGATCCTTACCGCTTATATATTTGCAACTAGAGATTCGAATAACTGCTTACAAGTGAAATGTTCTTACATAGTTAGCACTTATTACTCCATCATTTTTGTTTTAGCACTTATCAACTAGATATTGACTGAATCAACGTGATGCTCCGTCATCACGTTGATTCGATCTAGGGGCAGGTTAAGGACACTTTAGTTTGTAAGCAGAATAATTTTGTTAAAGGCTTGAAGAAGGGATGTTTGAGGCGAAGGATGAAGACTATGTGGAAACGAATTCGCAGTGAACGAGGATCGGCAATTGCAGGATTAGCATTGGCTCTGCCAATGTTTCTTGGGTTAATGTTGGGGGTTGCAGATCTGGGGCGAGGCTACATGACTTATATTGCAATGTCAAATGCTGCCCGTGAAGGAGCTCGTTGGATCACACTCCATCCGACAGATCGCGCAGGTGGTATTGATCGCGCTACAGAAGAGATTAGTTCGCTTGGCATATCATCTGGCGCTTACCGCATTCTCGTGACACCCAGCAAAGCAACCTATCAACAAAACGAAGTAGTCGAGGTTCGGATTGAATACGACTATGACATTATGTTCGGGGCGATACCAACGCTCAAAGATTTCACATTCGTCGTTAAGGCGAGCATGAATGTTATGTATGACCCCGCGGAATTATTTTAGTCGGTTAGCGGTAAACTTTGTGAATTCATCGAAATCGGAGGACTTATATGACTAGAACGCACCGAATGATTAATCGTATCAGTCGTTGGTTGCGGCAGGAGAACGGCGATGTAAGCCTTGTCTATATTGCAGGTGCTATGATTGTCATGTTGTTATTTGCTGGTTTGGCAATTGATGGTGGCAACGCATATTTGCAACGCCGGCGTATGCAGACTGCAGCCGATGCGGCTGCACTGGCTGGTGCAAGTGCGATCGCTATGGAAAAAAGTGATGCCGAGGTAGCTGGTGCAGTCGACAATCTGTTAACACTGAATGGTGCAGATTTGGGATTGGCTACATGGAATCGGCTTGCAGACCAAAAAGGCGTTAGCGTCTATGCGCGTCAAACATTTAATACGTATTTCTTCAAAGCCTTCAATTCCTGGTCAGGCGCTAGTATTGATAAGCCAGACTACAGCAACATTAGTGTAGGCGCGGTTGGCAGTGCGAAATATAAGCCTGTTGCTCGCAAGGATGAACTCTTCCCTGCTGCAGTTGAAGGCTGTGACTGTATTAACCTGAAGCAACAAGTCACGATCAAAAAAGAAAACACAAGTCGACTCTGTGTCAATAACTCAATTCGTTACTGGAATCCTCAACACGAGTATGCCATTTGGCTCTACAAACTTGACTCGACGGAAAGTGGCAACTCTGATGCCGCAGTTTGGCACTTCAAAATTGTCAATGGTCCTGGAACATTTATGGAACATAGCGATGGCACTGCCACCATGTCCTTCCAGGTGAAGAACTACAAGGGTGAAGGCTGGAATGTGAACATATCGCTCAGTGGCAAGACAACGGTAAAAGGCCCAGGAAGCCCGAAGTTTTCGGCCTATACAGTCGATGCCAGCGAGTATATGTATTACACCAATGTTGCTGGAACATTTACAGGTATTCCAGGTGGACGTTACAACGGTGCAGTATTGAAGATCACTGGGCATGGTCCTACTTTTCAGATGGGTATCGGTGCCAATGTAATGCAGGCGCAGAAGTTCGGTGCTGCGAGCTGGTATGACTGGCAAGTGATTCGCCAACCCACAACCGGCAATATTCTGCGCACTCCAGATATTCATGGTGATGTGAACGTTACGCTGAGTTACTGCGATGAAAATGTCGATAATGATGAACCGACCGATGCTTCGGCCTGTGAATTCAACTGGGTCGACTGGGATAGCGATGCTCCTACAGGTGGTGAATTAACTGCTGCCATGTCGAATCCCAACAAGAGTGGTGCCTGGTCGATCGGGGATCGTGTAAAGGTTGGACCGAAAGTCTACGATGTTCAACAGATCGCAGAAAAGCTTAGTAACGTCATTGATAAACCTCTGACAATGATAGTCTACGACGACACAGATGGAAACCCTGAAGATGGCTATGCTATCTGTGGATTTGCAAGTTTCATGATGACTGACTATCAGTTGGAACAGTGGCCCCAGCTAATTCGAGGTGAATTTACACCACGAGTCGTTCGAGCACTAGCGTCCAGCGATGATGCTTTGGACTTTGGTACACGCGATGTGTCGATTGTGCGCTAACTCACCTCAGACAGTCTGTTGTTGAGTGTACATAATCTAACTTGACAAGTTTCATATTTTTAAGCTTTCTCTACACGGGTATGCATCTGCATACCCGTGTTTGTTTTGACGAACAAAACTCGTGACTTGAGCTGATACGGCTTCTTGAATGTTGAAAGGATGCTGAAAGCAAACAAACGGTATTTTTATGATAATTTTAATTTATTCATACACACGGATACAAGTGGAGTCTGTAGAAGAGTATATGTGGCTATGAGGTGTACTGGCGACTTATGTTCACTGAACCATTCAAAGACCCTTTCAGTGGGTGAACTCCAGTTACCTTTAGTGGCTGCCAGGTTAAGACATATTCTGAGTTAACCCGAACTTGGTGTCGTGTAGAGTATCGATTAAGTCAAGCACAGAATTCTACTCTGAGTGACTTTGACAACGTATTTTCAATGCAGCGTCACATTTGTGTGAGATAGGAGATTTTTATGGGCTTTCGAGGAATTATTTGGTGGTTAGGCGCATTCATTTTTGCCGCAATGGCAGGCATTTTGACGTATGGGATGTTGACTGCAAAATCGCCGAATGCAGGTAAAACAGCCACCGGCAATACACGCCCCGTTGTAGTAGCCGCAATGGATATTCCATTTCGCCGCTCCATCGGTGAAACTGAATTAATTATTAAAGATATGCCAGTAGATGCGATTCCAGAAGGAGTAGCAACGAGCCTGGACCAAGTGATTGGCAAGATGTCAACCGTTGATATTGTCGCAAATGAGCCTGTCCTGACAAAACAATTGGTCACTCCTGATGTGGTGACTCGCCAGGTTTCATTGTCGGTACCTAAAGGCAAGCTGGTAACAGAAATTCCAACACAATCAAAGCTAATCAGCAATCGACTAATTCGCCCTGGAGACAGAATTGATCTGTTAGCCACAGTTAAATTTGAAGTTGCCCGCGACAATGGCAGTGGACCTATGCCCGCAACCATGAATTTGTTACCGAATCTTGAAGTCCACGCTATCATCCTGCCGACCACGGCTGAAAAGGGCAAGTCGCAAGAGGAGACAACCCAAACAACTGATGAAGGTGGTGTTTTTACGACACTTGATGAAAAGGGTCAATCCATCCTGGTTGCTGTCGATGCGCAAGATGCGCAAATGATTCGATTTGTGCTGGATGCTAAAGGCTCGCTCGATTTGGTGCTGCGCGCCCCAGGAGATGACACAGCAGCTGATAGCAAGCCTGTCGATCAATATTTCCTGGCCGATAAGTTTGGCATTGATCTTGTGCGACAAGGTGAACTGAATCTTTCGTCTCCTTACCCTCCCGGTACAAATTAATAGAAGTGATATGTAAACATTGCACACTCTCTAAGGTATAAGTTCTGAAGCAGATTGTGCAATGTTCAAAGAGCGTGTCTATAAGCTAGGCATCGAAGCTTCCAGTGGGATTCCTCTAGCAAATGATCAGTGGCCACCGATGCGGAGCAACCTGCTCTGCATCGGCTTTTCTTAAAAGTTGCAGTAAAGTTTCCCAGCTAAGTGGCTATCGAATGAAGGAATGGATCCCAACGAGTGGTAGGTAGTACATAACAGAAGTTCTGCAGAATGCTCAATTGGAACGGGTCAAGATGAAATGCTCTTCTAGCATATATGGATCGAAAATCTTCTTAATGTTACCTGAATTGAAAGCGCGTTGTAAGTGTTAATTGTATTAGGTAATGTTACTCTAGATGAGCACATAGTATCAATTGCTAATAAGTAGCATAAATAAACTTCACATCGAAGCAAAGCAGATTTTGGTTGAATTGAGGACGTAATCATGAGCAACAAACCGACCCGAATGGTTCTTGTTACAAATAATGCCGAAAGGGCCGCCGTAGTAGAGCAGATTGCAGCTCAAAATGGCTGGCAACTTCTACCGTGTGTGCGTCGGCCTGTGCCCTTCGAGTTGCTAGATCATCTGCGTATCGATCTCTTTTTGGTTGATTTGGAATTGGAAAATGCTTTTGAGCAAGTGAAAGAACTTTCCCGCCGCCCAAGCGCCAAGGTGATTGTGCTCGCCTCGGCAGACCAGATGGGCCGTTGGCACGAAGCCATGCAGTTTGGCGCAAAGGAACTGATTTCACTTCCTATTGAGCCTCAGCACTTGATTAATACTATTACCCAGCTTGTGAATGGGGGTAGTAATTCATTCATATCGAGTCATACTCAAGCAGCGCGACCGGCAACATCTCCGTTTTCGCATGCGCATAGAGAAGTGACACCGCCACCCGCACCGCCAAGCTATTCAAATGGCACACCAAGTCGAGCTGCCTCGGAAGGTTTGCCTCCAGTACCACCACCTCCTGCGCGACCCATGCAGGGACCACCAACGGTGTTACCGCAGCAGCCGCCAATGGGGTATACGGGTGCACCCAACAATGGGCAGCATGGGCAGCCACCGACGCCTCCTCAACAATTTACTGCACCTTCTTACCAGCAACCTATGCCGCCGCCCCCTGCTCAGAGTGCTGCACCAGCCAATTATGCTGGACAATCGGCACCGAATGGCAACGGTGCGCAGGGTTACGCCAATGGGTATGCAAATGGTTATGCAAACGGATATGCGCAGAATAACGGTCACCCACAAAATAATGGCCATGCGCCACAGAGTCTTCCACCTAATGGCTATCCGTCCAATGGCTACGCACCTGCGCCTGCAAATCGGCTCATTGCTGTGACAGGCTTACGCGGTGGTGTTGGACGTAGCACGATTGCTGTGAATCTAGCAGTCGCCTTGCGCCAACGTTCAAATGCCAATGTTATTTTGGCTGAAGCGCATCATGGTTTGGGGCATGCTGCTTTGTTGATGAATATGCTGCCACGCCATACTTTGGCAAGCCTGACAGAAGGGGACGCCTTTGACACAGACATTATGCGAAGTGTGCTGCAGCAACATAGCAGTGGCGTGCAGCTTTTCTCTGCACCGCTCGATGTTGCACAGTTGGTAGAGTTTTCACCTGAGTCCTGGCGCAATATTCTGACTCTACTCAAACAATTGGGGCAGTACATTGTTGTCGACACATCGGCCTATACTGATTCGGTGCTCTCAGAGGTGCTGACTGCTGCCGACGAGATTATTGTAGTGTGTGGCCCCGATATTTTGAGCATGCGCAGCACGATGTCGCTGCTGGAAACATTGCGTAGTGAACGAGATAATGTGCGCGGTCGTGTTCAATTGATCTTGAATCGTGCCGGTGTGCGAGGCGGATTGGAAGAATCGACGCTACAGAAGCAACTGCGTGAGAAAATATCGGTCAGCTTCACCGATGATGCACCGCTGGCAACCTATGCCTTAAATCGCGGTGTACCCTTTGTTTTAAGCCATGCGCGCTCTGCCTTGGCTCGATCAGTTCAAACGTTGGTCGATCAGTTCCATGTGGCTGTACCAAGCGCAGCTGCACCTGCAAAGAAGCCCTTTGCTCTACTACCCTTGCTAAATCGAGGCTAATCTCAGAGTAGTAAAAGTTTGAGCATGAGGTTAATTCTTACATGGCAACGGTATTTAATTAATTGTAAAATGTAAGTTTTCTAACAATTGTGTTTTTGATCTAACAAGACATTACTGCGCTTATGTGTTTGATAAGATCAATGCACAGGGAAGAGTTGAAAACGTCACAGAGGCAAAAGAAGCTTACTCTTTATGATAACGATTGTGGTTTTTATACTTAGTATTCTGGCCGGATGGGCGGTGAACTTACTCGCTGACGGAGCGCCTCAGAAGTTGGGGCTATCCGTTGTCTTGAAGTCAGCTTCTGAATTTATGAAGCAGCGTCCCAAACGTTATTTCTATGTTGCTTTGCTAGCCGCTTTTTTTGGCGAAATGGCCTATTTGCGGGCGGGATGGTCGTTGTTAGGGGCTGTCTTAGCCTTACAAGCCTGGTTCTTCCTTGCTATAGCCGTGATTGACCTAGAGCATAGACGAGTTTTGAACTGGATGCTTATTCCTGCGTTACCTTTGATTTTAGTTTGCAATTGGCTGGTAGGTCTGCCAACACTGCGCTCTGCACTTATCGGTGGGATCTTTGGCTTTGGTGTATTCCTGCTGCTGGCTATCATTTGGCGCGGCGGCATGGGTATGGGTGATGTAAAACTAGCCGGGGTGATTGGCCTAGCAACAGGTTTATCCGGCGCACTTATTGCAATGTTAGTTAGTTTCTATGCTGGTGGTATTGCTGCAATTATCATTTTGGTTCGTAGCCGAAAACGGGGTCAGACGATGGCCTATGCACCCTACTTGGCCTTGGGTGCCTGGGTGGCGATTTTCTGGGGAAAAGAAATTTTGCAACTTTACCGCGCAATCGGCTAAACGAACATGACTTTATTATCGATGGAGTAATTAGAGATGAACGTCACGTTAGTTATCGCACTTTTAATCTTTGTAGCCATCTTCATGGTGTTCATTGGGATGTATCGCTGGCTGAGCAATGCAAGTGAGATGCAGCAACGCCTAATGGGAGTTTTGCCACACGTTGAAGACGAAGTGAACCGTCAGATGTTGGCAAAGAAGGTAAACGAACAACTCAGTGGTTACTCATTTATTGCAAAACTTGATCATCAGCTCCAAGCGGCAGATATCAGCATGTCTGCCACCGAGTTTCTGATGATTCGTGTAGGTGCCACTGTGGGTGCGTTGGTTCTGGGTTGGATACTCTCAGGCATCATCATTGGTGGACTCGCTCTGGCCGTGATCGGTTGGGTTGTACCTGGCGTCATGATCAAAATGCAACAGTCAAAGCGAACTCGGCTCTTTAATGAGCAACTACCCGATATGCTTTCTCTGTTGGTGGGTTCGTTGCGTGCAGGCTATGGATTGCTTCACGCTTGTCGTATTGTCAATCAAGAAATGCCCGATCCCATCTCTAAAGAATTCAGTCGAGTGCTAAAAGAGACATCCCTGGGTTACAGCTTAAATGATGCCTTGTCTCATCTGGCTGAAAGAATTGAAAGCGAGGATCTGGAGTTAATTGTCAACGCTATCGCCGTACAAAATGAAACGGGTGGTAGCTTGGCTGAGATGCTCGACACGATTACGACCACGATTCGGGATCGCATCAAGTTAAAAGGCGAAATTCGAGTACTTACAACACAACAGCGCTTTACAGGCTATATTCTAACTGGGTTACCCTTTGGTACCTTTGCATTGATTATGATGCTGAATCCCGGGTACATCATGGAAATCTTTACACCTCAATGGATGTTCATTCCTGCTGGTGCTCTCATGATGATCTTTATTGGGAATATTGTGATGCAAAAAATCACCAAGATCGAGGTATAACACTCAATTGAGTCAATGTAATGCCAATTGTACTCAGGTGGAAGTGAAACAATCACAAGATCGCATTGGAATTGGCAACTAATAGAGATAACACTTAGAAATTGCACAATTTTCAGTATCAAGTACTAAAGCAGATTGTGTGATGTTTAAATAGCGTGCCTATAAGCAAAGTACGCCCGAAGTGGGCTACCGATAAAGTGGAGGTAAGAAATGAACCAAGTATTGGCAAGTGGTGGTGATACACAAGCAATGTTAGTGGCTGGGCTCGTCATTATGACGATATTTCTAGTCGCAATGGGAATACGTTCCAGCCGTAATCGACGCAATGCGATTGCATCAGCTGCATTGGCAGGCCGTCCTGGCAGTTCGGATATTGATTTGCGGTCGCTGGAGATGACACAGCCTTCTACCGAACGTTTATTAATGCCGATTGCTCGTATGTT
This sequence comes from Caldilineaceae bacterium, assembly GCA_046328715.1. Classification (GTDB taxonomy): domain Bacteria; phylum Chloroflexota; class Anaerolineae; order Caldilineales; family Caldilineaceae; genus JAXLWB01. The sequence continues at coordinate 22,027 of JAXLWB010000001.1, forward strand.
AGCTGGGGTTGGTCGGATCGTTACTCCACAAGCAAACCTAGCTCAATGGCAACGAGATTTGATGATGGCAGGGTTGATCAATCGGTTGAGTGTCACTGACTTCTTGGGCATCCGAGCTTTAGTTGGGACGGTTCTTGGACTTACCTCTTTCTTCTTGTTTTCTGCTGGAACATCAGGTTTTTCGGCAATACTTTTTGCCTTGGTTCCCTTTATGCTGGGCCTTTACGTTCCGGTCTTTTGGCTAAAAGGACGGGTGACCACGCGTCAAAAATCCATCAGCCGTGCTTTGCCTGATGCATTGGATATGATGTCAATTTGCGTGGATGCTGGCCTGGGGTTCGAAGCAGCATTACAGAAGGTCGCATGGCAGTGGGATAACGAACTGACTGAAGAGTTTCGCCGAGTGATCACAGAGATTCGGGTTGGTGTGTCCCGTGTCGATGCGTTACGACATATGGTAGATCGTACCAGTGTTGCTGATATGGCGAGCTTTGTTGCTGTACTCGTTCAGGCTGATCAACTTGGCATCGCGATTAAAGATGTACTACATACCCAGGCAGAGCAAATGCGCGTGAAGCGACGCCAACGGGCACAGGAGTCAGCACAAAGAGCACCTTTGAAGATGCTCTTCCCACTGGTATTTTTCATCTTCCCGTCTATGTTTGCCGTTATTCTGGGGCCAGCAGTACCCAAACTAATGAACGCATTCTCACGTTAAAGTGCGTACTACATTTCAGTTGTCAGAAGAGAGTTTTCGATACCATTTAACCGCAAGGCGAGCTTTTAAAGAGTACAGGACTGAACTTGATGCCATGCAAACAACTTATGTCGATGTGACATGATACGAGGCATTTCCTGTAGCAGCAATGAATTTTGTTCAGAACTTACGCACTTATCAATTCTACGTCGTGCAAGGGTAGTAAACTTCTCGGTCGCATGCGTAAGCCTATGTTATTAGTGAGGAGATCATGACATCGTCAGTAAACAATCCGCAAACGCGTGAACAGACACGAGTTTTATTCAATCAGGCCTATGATCCCAATGAACGGCGCTATGAGGTAAACGAGAATAGCACGGCACTGGTTCGATATGCACCTGATTTTCGAACGGATCCTTTCTATCACAAGGTCTTGCAACACATGCAAATGGGCGAGTGGCAACAAGCAGTCATGTTGCTCAACGCCTTGACAGATAAATATCCAAAAGCACTTGAATTGACCTGGTTGCTACAAGATGCAGGTGTACGTGCAGAAGTAGAACAAAACTGGGGTGACAAGGTCAAAGGGCGAAGTGATACCTTTGTCAACGTGATCCCGACACTTGCACGCGTTGCAGCCGTAGTTTTGATTCTGATCTTGCTTGCCGGTGCTGGTTGGGCGTTCTTACGCTTCCGCCAAAATAGTGCAGTGGCTGCTGAACGATTAGCATTACTAAATCAAGCTCAAACGGCGATGAATGATGCGAATTATGAGGACGCCATCAAGTTTTTTGATCAGCTTCTCGTTTCGGATCCGCAGGATACTCAAGCGGTCAATGGCAAGGCAGAGGCAGAAAAGCAGTTGGCCTTAGCAGCAAAATATGATCAGGCCATCGCTGCCCTCGATGGAGGAAAAAACGAAGAGGGGCTGAGCTTGCTGACCGAACTGCAAACACTTTCACCTGGTTACAAGGACGTTACACAACGCATCGAACAAGCCCAGGCCCGTGTGAAAGCGGCAAAGCTGTTTGTTCAAGCCGAAGCGTCTTACGCAGCACAAGAGTGGCAAACGGCAGTTGCCCAGTATGAGGAATTACGTGCTGCCGATAGCACCTACGAATCTGACACAGTGGTGGATCGTACAGCCGAAATTTACTTGTTACTCGGCCAACAGGCGGTCAGTCAGCGCCCGATTTCTCCAGATGAGTTAACCGGAATTCAGGAATATTTTCGCAAGGTGCTGCGTTTAAAGACAGGGGATGAAACTGCTAGAACGGAAAGCGATCTTCTTGACAAGTATCTACTGGGTGCCCGTTCTTTGACGCAAGGCAATCTGGAGCAGGCAGTATCAAATTTGAAAGAAGTCTATGATACTCGCCCCCAATATCTGGGTGGACTGTTGGTTGATCAGTTGTATACCACCCTTTTGGCCTTGGGGGATCGTGCACAAACCGGTGGTGACTATCAGTCTGCACTCAACTATTATCGAGAAGCCATGAACTTGCCTGTGGCTGATAAGAGTCTTGCAGTACGTAACGTGACCAAGGTTTCAGTCGCTATGGCACCAACCCCGACGCCTACGCCTGAACCGACTGCAACGCCACAGCCAGCCTCGGGTCCCAGCAGCGCCTATGCTGGTGGCGGTGGTGGCGGTGGTGACGAAAGCGGATTGGGTTTTGCCATTGCAGACAAGCCACTGAGTGCATACAAGGGGTGGCTTCTCTTCGAGCGTGATGGGAGTTACTACATCATGAAAACCGATGGCAGTTCACAAATGATTGCACCCGCCGAAGCCGGGGAGAAGTATGATCAATTGTACAACAAGCGCGAATGGTCTCCAGATGGTAAGAATCAGGCCTATGTTGGGAAGAACTGGGACGGTTCTGACAAAGCTGATATTTGGAAGTTCCGTGCAGACCTTCCCGAAAATTGGCGCCGAAATTTCGAAATGCGCACTGCACCAGGTCTACAGTACGATCCGGCTTGGTCACCACGCAATGATTTGGTTGCCTTTGTATCGAACGAAACAGGCAACGATGAAATTTGGATCATGGACCTGGAAGGAAAGAATGCCCGCCAACTGACGAAGAACAGTTGGGAATGGGATAAGCACCCAACCTGGACAGCAGATGGATCACGGCTGATTTTCTTTTCAAATCGTACAGGGAAGGCTCAGATTTGGTCGATGAACCCTGACGGCTCTGACCCAATCAATATTAGCAAGAGTGAATTCAACGATCAAGATCCAGTTTTGATTCGCTAAACCAGAAACGCTCCAGCACCGTAGAACAAGAGTAATAAAAAGGGTTTGTGAGTCTAAACTCACAAACCCTTTTTATTATCTAACGAATAACTTTAATAATCGTTAGCAAATTGCAATGTTGGAGTTTGCATAAATGTGTTACTCTGAATTTACGAAGATAACTTTAAGGTAAGGAAATGAGGTTTTTACAATGCCACTGTTTACAAGACAGGCAGATAAGACTGCAACAAAACCGCAAGATGGCCTATTTACGCGACAAGTGGAAAAAGTTGCACCAGGACGTCCTGTTGATCCTACGCCGCTGACGCCTCCCGCCTCAAACCCAACACCTACACCACCTGAAGGTGCCTATCAGTCGGCAATCCCCAATCACATCACCCCACCTCCGCAACCAACCGTGCAATCTGCCACGGCCAATGGCTCAGGTGGATATACGCCACCTCCTGAATTTAAAAAGGTTCGTGAAGAGGTTCAACAATTTCTGGTGAACGAAGTGAAGTCTGTTGCCGAAGTAGGTGGTGCGGCAAAGGTTCGCCAGCTCGTAGAGCCAGTTTTTAATGAAGCCTTATCCAAAGCACAGCTCATTGTCAGCCGTGCTGAACGCAACCGTATGCTAGATATGATTCTGGCTGACATTCTTGGCTTTGGCCCAATTCAACCACTCTTGGATCGGGATGATATCACCGAAGTCATGGTGAACGGTCCGAAGCAGGTTTACATTGAGCAAAAAGGGAAACTGGTACTGACCGAGGTGAAGTTTTTCGATGACGCGCATGTCATGCAGATTATTGAGCGTATTGTTGCACCCTTGGGCCGTCGTATCGACGAAGCATCGCCTTTGGTTGACGCTCGTTTGCCGGATGGCTCTCGTGTGAACGCAATCATTCCGCCACTTTCACTGGTAGGCCCATCCATCACCATCCGAAAGTTCCGCAAAGACCCTTTCAAGGTCGAGGATCTGATTAAGTTCAATAGTTTCACGCCCGAGTTTGCTCAGTTTCTGGAAGCCTGTGTTTTTTCCCGCCTCAATATCATTGTGAGCGGTGGTACAGGTTCGGGCAAAACGACCATGCTCAATGTACTTTCTTCAATGATTCCTGCGAATGAGCGCATTCTAACGATCGAAGACGCTGCAGAACTTCAATTACAACAGCCTCATGTGGTGCGGCTGGAAAAACGGCCTGCTAACATTGAAGGCAAAGGTGAAATTGGCATTCGCGAGCTTGTAATTAACAGTCTTCGTATGCGCCCTGACCGAGTTGTGGTCGGCGAGTGCCGCGGTGGCGAAGCGCTAGACATGTTGCAAGCTATGAACACAGGTCACGATGGATCGTTGACGACTGCCCACTCCAACAGTGCCAGAGACACATTGACTCGTATCGAAACCATGGTAATGATGGCTGGTGTCGACCTGCCCTTGCGTGCTATTCGCCAACAGGTGGCATCCGCTGTCGATATGATTGTCCATTTGGAGCGTCTACGTGATGGCACGCGCCGCGTTGTCCAATGTGCTGAAGTGGTCGGCATGGAAGGTGACACCATTGTCATGCAAGATATCTTTCTCTTTGAACAAGAAGGTATCGATGAAAATGGCAAGATTATCGGCGGACTCAAACCGACTGGTTTGCGACCGCGTGCTTCTGACCGCATTACTGAAGCTGGTATTACATTGCCGCCGAGTGTGTTTGGAGTAGGCCAAGGAAGTATTTGGAAGAAACGGTAATCACCATGTTGCGTGTTGAAAATCTAACTCAAAATAGTGTACTCGTCCAGCGTGGACGTGTTGCTGATACCGCATGGCAGCGGTTTAAGGGACTGATGGGTGTGCGTCACTTACCAGAGGGCGATGGCTTATTGATTGAGCCTTGCGACAGCATCCACACACATTTTATGCGCATTCCCATAGACGTAGTCTATATGGACAAATCGCACCGCGTTGTCCACATCGATCCTGCAATGAAGCCCTGGCGGATTGGGCGACGACATTCCACGGCCCACTATGTGCTGGAAATACCGAGCGGTACTGCCTCAAAGAGCAAGACGACTATCGGAGATCATTTGAAGTTGGTGGTTAAGTAATATACAAATTTTAGCCATTATAAATATATTCAGTTTCGCATCGAAGGATTCATCATGAAGTTTCGGAAAACTCACAGACACTCATCGTTGTTCACCCGATCGCTGATTCGGCTGTGTGTCTGGTTGATGGCAATATCAACGACGCCGGTAGCTGCACAAGCCAATGAACCAGTGACCTTGGTCGGTACTGGCAATCCGCCTGCGGTCGAAACGGTTGTTCCTGCCACACTCTCTTCAACCGATGGAGAGCAAGAGCAAATTGCAGATACTTCCACCTCCGATGATACGGAGGCGGTTACAGATACGAACAAGGTGTTTGCTTTAACAAGTGCAGGAAATGAAATTGCAGCAGCGACACCGACTGCTACTCCAATGGCGCTAGATATCCCTCATGTGACTGCGCCTGTATATGGCGCGACGACGAGTGTAAGCAGCTATCCGCCACTGGGTTTGCCGACATTTGGTTGGGATACAGTCGCAGGTGCGAACTACTACGAAGTGCAGGTGAGTGCTGATCCGGGCTTCAGTCTATTATTACCCAGCGGCAAGGCGATTGAGACCTATGCCGCGACGTATACGTTGTTAAAGTCATTGCCCGATGGAGAGTACTACTGGCGTGTACGGGCCTGTATTGACCACCCCGATACTTGTTATGAATATTCTGAAACTCAAATGTTTCGTAAAATGTGGACTAATGAGGGCGCCGCAATTCCACAACTCATTTCGCCACTGCAGAACAGCACGCGCATTACCTTTACTGAGGACGATTTCAGTTGGACGCCCGTATTAGGTGCCGCTAAATATCTGTTTGAATTGTCGAGTGATGTCGGCTTTGGCACTAGTAGTATTGTCTACTCGGCAGAGTCGCTCACCACGCGCCATACGCCCTTTCAGTACAAGAATGCACTGGAGAATCGTACCTATTATTGGCGTGTAACGCCAATCGACCATCAGGGCAACAAGGGAGAAGCCAGCGATGTTGGCCATTTTGTACTCAATTGGAATGTAGTTCCGCAACTGCTTGCCCCGATTGATGATGCCGTATTGCAGTTTTCACCGCGTTTCCAATGGACGGCGGTCGAAGGCGCACGCATGTATCAATTGGAAGTAAGCACCGACCAGAACTTTGGTACGCTATGGGGACATGGATTTAATCTGCCCAACACCAGCGCCAACTTCCGTGAAAATCTGCCCAATGACCAAGAATTCTATTGGCGGGTTAAAGGCACCGACTATTGGGGCAAATCGACTCCTTGGAGTGAAGTCCGTAGCTTCCGTATGAAGTGGAACTTTGAAGCACAATTGCTGGCTCCGCCGAATGATGCCAATAGCCCTGGAACAGAACTTAGCCATTTCTACTTAACTTGGACTCCAATTCCTGGTGCGGAGAAATACCAAGTTCAGGTTGATGAATCTGATTATAAAAAGCCTTTGTTGGATGAGATGTTCTATAACGTCAATTCGGCGATGCTTTATAAAGTACGTGATACACAGGTGTGGCTAGATAAGAACTACACTTGGCGTGTGCGTGGCGTGGATGCTCAGGGTAATGTCACTCCGTGGAGTGACGAATTCCCCTTTCAAATGAGTTCTACTGAGGTTTCCCCTAACCTAGTTTATCCTCCATTCTATTTTGAACCTGATACAGTGAATATGCCACAGTATCGTGAATTTACAGTTTCCTGGCCTTTATTTGTTTGGGATACAGCATTTCGATGTCCAACGTCGCCTGAATTCGTTAACTGTCCCAGTATTATTCCGAAATACTATGAGTTGACAGTTTCATCTGATATTACTTTTCAAACTACGAATTTTAAGATTCAGACGAAAAATAGCGCAGCAGCACCCACCCTAACCGACAAATTCCTAAACTTGCAAGATGGGCATATCTACTATTGGAAGGTTACTGCTGTTATTGATGATCCGGATAATCCTGGCCATGACCTGGACATTGGACAACCAGCGGTTTGGCGTACAAAAATCGACCGTAATAGCGGGCAAGTTGCTCAGTCTAATCAGATTGCATTGATGCATCCACGCAATGGAATGGAAGCAGTTGGTACACCACCGATATTGGGATGGCAACCTGTCGCTGGGGCCGCTAGTTATAAGGTAGAAATTGCTAGAGATTCTCAGTTCCAAACCGTTGTTGATCAGGAGACTGCACAGTTTATCTATTATGTGCCGTGGCAAACCAAACTAGAAGAGATGCCTTTTGGTACATACTTCTGGCGAGTACAAGCGCAGAACGCACAAGGTCAATCAATCGGGAATTGGAGCGAGGTGCGTTACTTCCACTTATCAAAGGATATTATTACAGGTAACCCATTTGAACTTTGGCCTCCACCCTTTGAATTGCCTGTTACTACACCTGGCTCGCCAGGTGTGAGGCATACTATCTTTGAGACGTATACGAAAAGCGGCTTACTGTACGATCCAAGTCGTACCTACATGACCGAAAGTGAAGATTCTGGTTTTGGTGATTATGAACTCGGAAAATTACGATTGATGCTTAATCGCGTAATACTTGATGAGCCAAGACAATACCCACCAAAAGCAGGTGAATTTGATAATCATGAATGGCTTATTGCCTTTGAAGTTACTGAGACAGTGAGTGCACCTGTAGAGTATGGTATCTACGTTGATATCGACCATGTAGAAGGCTCTGGTGCAACTGTTGATCCAAAGGGCTATTCGATCCCAATGGGAAATCGCTACCTTCCAGAATATGTGCTTTACATTGACCGACAGGGTGGCGATGAGATGGCCTTTGATGCTTCAAAAGTCACTTATTTCAGTTGGGACGTACAGCACAAGGTCTGGTTACCTGGAGTCGGCCATACTAAAACGCTGGCAGACATTGCTGGCCGTGCTTGGTATGCAGCGCCGAACGCTCTTGAAAACACGCCTGCTGTGATCCAACTGGTTGTACCCTATGAAAAACTAGGTATTGACGATACACAGGCAACAGGAAGTTTGGCATTGACGATGTTTAGCATTGACCATGATAGTCATACAGTGCTAGATACCATTCCAAAGCAAGGGATTACTTTTGACAATCCACTCTTTGTCTCAGATATGTTGATGCCACTCTATCCATTCGATACACCTCTTTCTAATCCAATGGTCTATAAGGATATGCCACCTTTCCGCTGGCGTATGCCCTATTTTGACACAGTGGATGGTTATCAAGTTGAAATTGCGCGTGATCCTAAGTTCACAGATCGAGTTGAACTGTGGGAGTTAGCAGAAAAGAATAAAGAGTGGCCATGGTCTTGGCTTCCACATGATTTTCAATCGATTAAGCCTTACGAAGACAATGAGAGTCTCTATATGCGTGTGCGCATGCGTAATGAGCGCATCGATCGACCAGATAATATGTTTGACTACAGTCGTTGGTCGTGGCCAATTCGTATCAAACTTTCGAGTCGCCGGCCTGGCAACCTAACCATCACCCCTGACAGTCCAGCGTGGATGACGCCAACCTTTACCTGGGATCGAGTCGACGGCGCGTCGGGCTACACATTGCAGGTGGATAATGACGCCAACTTCACCAGCCCGGTCATTGACGAAAAGGTTTATGTGCCATCGTTTACACCGTTGGAGTTGTTGCCAGATGGCACCTACTACTGGCGGGTCTTGGCACGCCGGTCCGACGAATTGTTGGGCGAACCGTCTGAATCGTTCACCTTTACGATGCGTCTGGTGACACCCGTACCGATTGCGCCGGTGAATAATGTGGAACTCAACGACATGCCGACCTTCCATTGGCAGTCAGTCTTGACACCGAATGACATTCCCCGTCAGTCGGCCTCGCGCTACAAGATCGAGTTGAGCAACGATTCTGGCTTTAGCAAGCCATTCATCTTCTACTCTGAGAATAACACCTTTACACCTCCGGCCAGTGTGGCTTTGCCTTCGGGTACATGGTATTGGCGTGTCGGTGTATTGGATTGGGATAACAACGAAGGATCGTTAAGCCCGGTACAGACGTTCAAGTTGGCCTATCCGACGCTGACCTTACTTGGCCCGAAGCAGGGTGACCAATTTAGTTTGGCACCGGAGTTCTCCTGGGAACCGGTCGAGGGGGCTGCATACTATGAACTTTGGTTGGATACAGATCCTGGTTTTACGAAGCCCACCAAAGTGAAGACAGATAGCAGCCGCTATACGCCAACGACAAAATTCGCTGGTGGTACCTATTACTGGCAGGTGCGTATGTACAATTCAAAAGACGTGCCAGGCGCTTTTCAGCAGGGAAAATTTGTAATCATCAGCGGTGCTGTTTATCTACCCTTAGTGGTGCGCTAGCTGCGAGACAAAGGCGATTTCAAAATAAAAACGATTCCACTGAAATCGCTTGAGCCATTGTAGAAAGCGTTGGAATTGAACCGTTTGTTTTTTGCAATGGCCTAAAGGCATAAACTATGGAACAGATTCCTTTAGAGATCGGACCCTATCAGATTAAGGAAGAGATTGGTCGAGGCGGTATGGCTGTGGTCTTTCGCGCCAAGGACACCCGGGTCGGGCGCGATGTGGCACTCAAAGTGCTTTTGCCACAACACGCCAATGACCAATCCTTCATGCGCCGATTTATTCGAGAAGGCCAGGCTTCCGAAAGCCTTTGTCATGACAATATTGTCCGTACTTATGAAACGGGCAATGCGGATGGCCATTTCTACATGGCCATGCAGTTGGTTCCCGGTGGAACGTTGTTGGACTATGTGCAAAAACGGCAGCAGCTTCTTAGCGCAGATGAAATTATCTCGATCCTCTCCCAAATCGGCGCAGGGTTGGATTATGCCCACAGCTTAGGTTTTCTCCATCGCGACATCAAACTTAGCAACGTGTTGATGATGGAAAACGGCGACGCCTTACTTTCTGATTTTGGCGTTGTCAAATTGATGGGGCGCGAGCAAACAGCCCACACTATGGTGGGACATACAGTAGGTACACCTGCATTTATGGCCCCGGAGCAAGCACGTGGGGAAGATGTCGATGCGCGTGCCGATGTCTACAGTCTGGGTGTCATTGCTTATACATTGTTCACAGGACGCTTGCCCTTCTCGGCGGATAATCAGCCGCAGTTAATGTACAAGATTGTACATGAAACGCCCGTCCCAGCCGACGCTATCAATCCTGATATCCCACCTGGCATCCTTCCCGCACTCAAACGGGTACTTCAGAAAAATCCTACAAAACGCTACGGCTCTGCTGGCGAATTTGTCGCTGCACTTGTCTCGGGGCGGATGTATGGAGGTGCAATTGAAGAAACAAAACCCACCGCTGCGGTGGCTGCTCCAACCCGTTCCACCCCACTGCCCCGACTCGATGAACATACACGGTGGGAGGGTGCATTCGCACTCGGCTGGGCAATCAACTTGGCTGTAGCAATCGGGCTTCTGTGGTTTATTCTTTCACCCTTCCTACAACTCAATGACCGTTTGGGAGCCGCCTTTAGCGGTGATATCAGCTCGGCACAGTTTGTTGAGAGTGGTGCTTTGGTGAATGGTTTGCGTCGTCTATCTGTATTTGGTAGTCAATTTAACTTCAATACCCTACGTACCTGGTGGATTCAGCAACAACAGCGAGCAAGCAACTTTGACTTTGATCACTCAATGAGCGATCTGAATCAATGGTTCGATCATCTCACCACGTCATCGCCGGGTTCATCTTCAAGTGGTGATAAGAGCGGCTTTAACCTTGACCAGACCATGTCGGATCTGACGAACTGGTTTAGTGATATGACATCCAGTAAACCTGGCAGTAAGTCAAGCTCTGGTATGGGCGATTTTAGCAAGACGATGCAGGAGAGTTGGGGTAAACTTACAAAAGATGCACCAAAACAGATGGAATCTGTGAATAAGTGGATTAGCAAGACCGTCGAAGACACACAGAAGAAACTTTCCAAAATGGAAATGCCTGACTTCCTCAAGCAGTATGTTGGAAAGTAATGGCGAAAGGTGCAGGCTTTACACGGCACCTTTCGCCATACAACCGCTTAAATCACTCCGGTAACTCGTGCCACACCAAGTCCCATCAATAAGCCAGCGATGAGAAAACCAAAGAAGGCAGTGCGGAATTTGGCAGCGTCTGCGCTTTGCTTTTTTGCTCGACTCCAGGCAATGTGGGCCGCAGTGATTGCTAAAATCATCGTAACTGGATGCTCCCAACTTCGTGTTGGGTCTGCCCCACTCCAACGCTGCTCAACTACCCAAAGCACAAGTCCGAATAACAACTGAATATCAAAGACAATGGGAAACGCTGTACCTGCAATTTGATCCAATCGCCCCCAACGACTGCCACTCACCAAGCCAATAAGTAACTTTAACAGGGCAAGTACAACCACTGCGATCACCAGGTAGCGAAAGTCTGAATGTGTTCTGAGTAAGATTGATGTGTCCATAATTGACTCCTATTTACAAAAAAAACGTGAAAGTATGTTCAACTTTCACGTTTTGCGTTGATAATTTTTTGTAACTATACCCTTGAACCAAAGTGATTGCCAACTCCAACCGTGCGTGTTCGTCAATTGATAGGCTCTGCACAACTGAATTGTACCGGCAATCGATGTAATCCGCGCATGATGGGATTCGTGTGCCAACGCAGACTTTCAGGCTTTTCTTTCAACTCCAAGCGGGTGAAGTGGCGCAACAATGTGCCAAGGGCAATGCGTCCTTCCAGGCGGGCCAAGGGCGCGCCGAGGCAGTAGTGAATGCCCATACCGAAGCCAATATGTTTGTTGTCGCGACGAAAAATATCAAGCTGATCTGGCTCGTTGAACTGCGCCGGGTCGCGATTTGCAGCGGCCAAAACCACGCTAACCGCATCGCCACGGCGAATCCAGGTATCTGCGATCTTGATATCTTCGGCTGCAAAGCGCATCGGTGCCCGCTCAACTGGGCCATCATAGCGAATCAACTCTTCCAGAGCAGATGAAATAAACTCAGGGTTCTCGCGCAATAGCTCTAGAATGGTTGGATGCTTCAACAAGGTAAGCATGGCATTGCCAATCAGATTAACGCTGGTCTCATGTCCCACCACAACGAGTAAAAGAATCGTGCTGAAGATCTCATCTTCGCTCAAGACGTCACCTGCTTCTTCTGAGAGCAGGAGAGAGCTAATCAAGTCGTTACGTGGTGTCTTTCGTCTCTCTGCCAGGATATTGCCCAAGTAGGTGATGAAATCCTCCATAAGTTGGCGCGCCTTAACCTCTTTTTGCAGGTTGCGCTCCCGATTGGGGGATGGCTGCACAATGGCATGCGACCAAGCCCGAAAGCGATTGCGATCTCGGGTTGGAATGCCGAGCAAATCGGCGATCACGATGATGGGTAGCGGAAATGCGAATTCTTCGATCAAGTCCATTTGTCCAGCCTGAGAGCCGTGTAGTTGAATGGAACGTGCAAGCAACTGATTGGCAATCGTCTGAACACGCCCCTCTAGCTGCTCCACCATACGCACACTAAAGGCCTTGTTGACAAGTGAGCGTAACCGCGTATGTTCTGGCGGATCCCGATTCAGCATATGACGACTAAGCAGCCGCACGAGAGACGGCTCTTCGGGAAGTGAGACACGCTCTTCGGCAGTCAGTGTGTTGCGATAATCTTTGACAAAGTGGACGTTGTCGCGCAGGATGGTTAACGACTCTGCATACGAGGTGACGAAGCAAGTTGCGCTCTGCCCGTCGGCGTTAACACGACGATAAACCGGGCTTTCGGCGCGAAGTGCAGCGTAGATTGGATAGGGATTTGCTTTAAAATTGCGACCAAAGAGGTTATACATATCATCGTTTTACGGAATATTGTGTAAAATGATAGTCCCCTAACAGCAAGTGCAATGAAATATTATCTACAACCCGACTCATTGATCCTAGACAAGTGGCTTGATTTATGATGCATTCTGACCAGGCAATACCGACAACAACTCTTGTAAAGCGCTGCCTTGCAGGCGACGCAAATGCCTGGCAGCAATTGGTAAATCGTTATGCTCGTTTGGTGCACTCGATCCCGGTGCGTCATGGGCTAACACCGGATGAAGTAAACGATGTGGGTCAAGAGGTCTTTCTTGCCCTTGCCCAATATTTACATCAAATCGAAGATCCCGAAAAGTTGCCCTCCTGGCTAATCACGACGGCTCGACGCTTTAGTTGGCGCACTCTCCAGAAGCGACGCAATGAATACACTGGCGAACAGTCGGATATCGGCGAAGAGCAGGCATTCACCCCTACGCATGAGCCTCAAGCACAACCCATCTTTTCCAAAATGCCTTCGATGAATGAATTGCTCGAAGGTTGGAATCGTCAGGAATTGCTTGCCCAAGCGATGGCGCAACTACAAGACCGCTGTCGCCGTCTGTTGAGTATGCTCTTTCTGGATACCTCTGAACCTTCGTACGAAGAGATTAGCAATCAAACAGGTTTGCCCAAGGGGAGTATCGGCCCAACCCGTATCCGATGTTTGCAACAGTTGCGCACGATTCTTGAGGAGTTGGGTTTTGATGAGGAACTTTAATCCATTGGGCTGATTCAATTTAGGACAAATAGTGTAACTTCTACCCCCATGTATTTTTTTTGTCTCCTCCGCGCTCTATCTGTTAAGCAAACGAAATTACTACGATCGACCAACGAGGACTACGATGAATCACCTGAGTGAAGAGCAAATTTATCAATATATTTTCAATCATACAAATCTGGAACAAGGCGAGGCTGCCCATCTCGCAACTTGTGACCAGTGCCAACAACAAGTAGCGCAATTTCGTATTTTGTACCAGGAATTGATCGTTGCCCAGGACAGTCAGCCAGCACAATCCACTCTCTCGACCTACTATCAGCTCTTTGATCAGGTACAACGTGAACCGTCTGTTTTGGCGCAAGGACTTGCTTGGCTGCGGGCTCAGTTACAATGGGACAGCCGCCAGCAGCCTGCGTTGCAAGGGGTACGCGGTGCTGGCAGTCCAACCTATCGCCTGCTCTATAGTAGCGAGGTAGCCGATATCGATCTGCTGGTTGAGGCGCGCAACGGTAGCCGCTGGATCGAAGGCGAAATTGTCCCGCTTGAGGCAAGTGCACTACAACTTCCAGCGCTCTTGCAAGTGAGCAACCTGCTCAATAGCGACTCGATCTATGAAGTGGAAAGCGATGCGAGCGGTCGATTTCGTATTGAATCCCTTGTACCAGGTACTTACAGCTTTGCTCTCGTACCGCGTCAGGGTGCTAACCTGCAAATCGAACAATTAAAGTTGACATAATGTTAGAGTGCTGGAGTTGTTTGCTTGAATAATATCGTTGGAAACTCTGGTTTTCAAAACGACCGAGGCCTAGACGTTGAATTGCTTGCCCACTTAGCCACGGTAGAAACTGAGGCTGGGCTGGCTGAACTTACATCTCTTGGGTTGTCCACGCTGCAAAGTGTTTCGCAATTGGCATTGACTGCATTGGATCAGGCAGAGGTCGATCCATCTGTTGCCAAGCAACTGCTTATGCTTGCCAGTGCAGTAAATCGAATGTTGGGCGAACCTGCAACACAACGGGGTGAGATTAGCTACGCCCAAGCGCGCCTCTATTTGCAAGAGGGCAACCTGACTCTAGCCGAAACAGCCTTGCGTGCAGCACAGTCTGCCTGGAGCGAAAGCAATGATTTGGCTGCACTTTCCCGTAGCCGACTCGGTTTGACCCAACTGCTGACCCTTCAGGGTCGCTATGTGGAAGCCGAGCAGACCTGCCGAGACGCCATTACCGAATTAGAAAAGCTGGCGCTCGATAATGTTCAATTTGCCATTCCGCTGGTTATCGCCAACAACAATTTAGCCTCACAATTGATCTACCAGGAACGCCACAGCGAGGCTGTGGCGGCAGGAGATGCTGCCCAAGCCAAAATTGCCGAGCTGCTGGTAAGCCACGCTGCGGACACTGCACTCACTTCACAACTTGGCTATTGGGCAGGTGCTGTCTTTGTCAACCAGGCTACGGCCCTCATGGCCTTAGATCGACCTGGCGATGCAGAACGCACGCTGAAGTCGGGCATCGAGGTGTTGCAGCAATCCGGCGGTTTCAGTTTGGGGCAGGCGCAATCGAATTTAGGATCGCTCTTTGCGCGGACAGGGCGTTATGGCGAGGCGTTACGCCAATTTGACATTGCCAGCCAACTGTTGCTCGGAGAAGGAGCTTCTGCTCAGTCCGCCGACTTGGCGCGTGCCGAACTGCTACTCGATCAAGCCAATACCTATCTTGCACTGAACCTTCTTTCGGAAGCAGGTGCTGCCCTTGAGCATTGTGAACAACTCTACCGCCGCTCGGATCAGCCCTACGAATTAGCGCAGAGCCTTTTGTTGCATGGCCTGGTGCGCTGTCGCATGGGAGATCTCCCAGGGGCCAGCAACTTGTTGCTGGAGGCAGAGCGCCTTTTTGCTGGTCTACAGAATCAGCTTTGGCAAAATCGTACCGCGCTGGCGTTGGCGATGGTTGAGTATGAAGCGCAAAATGCAAGTGCTGCAGTTCATCGCCTTGATAGTTTGTTCACACAACTAGACGACAAAAGCGCAAATGTGCGTTGGGACATTGCCACCTTGTGTGACGCCCGCCTGCTGCGTTTGCGCCTTCACTTGCAGCAAAATGAGATTGATGCGGCCCAAGCCCAGGCTGATCAGTGCGCTGCCGAGCTACAAACCGTGCCCTTGCCCCAGTTTGAGCTGCGGCTGCAACATGCTTTTGGTCAGATTGCAGCCGCCAGAGGCGAATGGGATGCTGCCCGGCAAGCGCTGCAAAAGGCAGTCGAACTCTTGGAGTTGCAACGTTCGAGCCTACCCATCGAAGAAGTACGTACTGCCTTTCTCGATGACAAAAGCGAGATTTATGCCGATCTCTTGCTTGTTCTGCTTGAAACACCTACCTCGCAATCAATTGAGGACGCGTTTGCGATCGTTGAACAAGCACGTTCACGCGCACTGCTGGAACGTCTGCTCACCTTGGTGGCCGCCTCCGATGAACAAGAATCGGAAAGTGTACAGGCACGGCGAGCTGAACTGCAGCAGCAGTTACACTGGCTCTACAATCGCCTACTCAACGATCCGGGAAGTCGCCGCGTAGATGGGCACATCAATGAGGAGATTCGCAGCCGCGAACTCGCTTTACAAAGTTTGGAATGGCAGAATGCTGGACAGATTTTTGACGCCCAGCCGGTGAATCTCCGCACGTTACAAACTTCATTGGCCAGCGATCAAACAGCGTTGATCTATTTTGTAGCTGGCGATGAACTGATGGCCTTCATTGTCGACCGGGGGCGTGCCCGCTTGCAGCGCCATATCTGCTCAAATCAGGAGCTACGCCAGGCCCAACAAGAATGGCGCTTTCAATTGGGGCGTGCCGAGATGGATGCGCAGTACATTCAGCGGCATGCCTCGCGGTTTGAAGAAGCCTGGCGCAAGGCACTTTATCGGCTCTATAGCCTATTGATCCAACCGATCGAGTCCCAACTTTCTCATCATCA
Organism: Caldilineaceae bacterium; assembly: GCA_046328715.1. Classification (GTDB taxonomy): domain Bacteria; phylum Chloroflexota; class Anaerolineae; order Caldilineales; family Caldilineaceae; genus JAXLWB01. The sequence continues at coordinate 38,549 of JAXLWB010000001.1, forward strand.
CCTGTTGGTGATTCCATATGGACCCTTGCATCTGCTTCCCTTTCATGCGCTTTGGGATGGCAGCCACTTCTTGATTGAGCGCTATGAGATTAGCATTGCGCCCAGTGCGAGCCTGGCTGTGAAAATGCTCCGGTCAACTGAAAAGCAGCGCCCGCATCGATCACTGGCGGCCCTGGCCATTACCGACCCTGCCATCCCTGCTGCGCGCGAAGAAGTGGAAGCAGCGGCTGGCTACTTCGCCGATTCTTTCCTATATATCGATGAGCAAGCGACGCAAAGGGCGCTTTACCAGGCTGCCGGGCTGGCTGATGTGCTGCACCTAGCAACACATGGATTATTCCGCCCTGACAATGCCTTCTTTTCGGCCCTTAAACTGGCCGATGGCTGGGTAGATGTCCGGCAACTCTACCGCCTACCCTTGTCGGCTCGGCTGGTTGTACTGAGCGCTTGCGAAAGTGGTGCTGGTCAGGTACGCGGTGGTGATGAAGTGATTGGATTGGCGCGTGGTTTCTTAGGTGCTGGTGCGCAAAATATCGTGGCCAGCCTTTGGAATGTACACGATGCCTCATCGGCCAAACTGATGGCACTGTTTTATCAATACCTGAGTCACAATGTTACGCCTATCGCTGCGTTGCGCTCAGCACAACTGGCGGCCATTCAGCAGGCGCAGCATCCCTACTACTGGGCATCCTATTTTGTCATCGGATAGATCCCAGCGTGGAGCCGAATCGTAGCGCAAAAGACATAGCAATGCTTAATCTACGCAAGCAATACGACATGTATTAGCCCACCGTTTGAGACTATACTAATAGACACACCATTTAAGCATGGCACAATCTACCGAAGAACATAATACCGTGAGATTGTGCCATGTTTGTGTGTCATTTCCATAAAAAGAATTCGGATTGCGAAACTCGTACACTTGAATTCTATAGGGCTTACGCATCAGCCTCTCTACATGCTGCCATTTTCATCGATTAGCGAGGAGCGATGCGTAAGCTTTGTTTTACATGCAAACATTGAGCGCCAACAAGGGGTATTAGTATGATAACCCATCTTAAACGAAAACTTCGATCCAACTTATACCAAGCGAATAACAGCAGGCGCTGCGAGCCTACACTGTTGAAGTACCTGGTTAGTCTGTTTCTCCTCTTTGTGCTATTGATCGTTTTGACGACTTCTTCGACATTCGCCAATGCACAAAGCTCGCAGTGGTCATCAAGTCAGGGTGGGAGCGCTCAACTCCAAAGTGAGAAGCGTGTACAAGTTGTCGATCAGGAACAACAGGAAACTGATGCAGAAGTTGAGGGATGGCTACTCTCCCGTCCGGACGATGGAATCGGCGAATGGCAGGTCCAAAAAGAGAGCGACAAGATCGTCACGGTCATCGCTGATGACAAGACACGAATTGATCGTGGTGTGCCGCCAGTAGATGTCTGGATCAAGGTAAAAGGGCTTCGCCAATCCAATGGCTCGATCCTAGCGGTGCGAATTCGGGTCGAGGATTATAAGGTAGACGAACTTGTGGTTCGTTTGACAGACAACGATGTGCTTTCCTCTACTGTTGCAGCTCGCTATGGTTTGATCCCAGTTGCAACACTTCTACAGTCGGGTAGGATCTACCTCTTTCGTTCGACAAGCTCCGACTCAGAAAGTGACCACGTCCTTGAACAAATCCATCAGGCTAATGATCCCGACATTGTATGGGCGGAGCCAAACTACGAGGGCAGCGCTCCCGGAGGGAATCCGTTTAAGATATGGGGATGGGGTGGTAAAGATCCTTCTGGCTATGAAAATCAATTCGCTTTTGAACAAGTCAATCTTGACCTGGCACAACAGCAGTATAAAGGTGATGGGATCACGATTGCGGTACTCGATACCGGAGTTGCCCTTGACCACTATGCACTGAAGGACCATCTCGTTCCCGGTTGGGACATGGTAGCGGATGATTCCGACCCGCAGGACGAGGGCCCTGGTTTTGGGTGGGGGCATGGCACCCATGTTGCTGGCATCGTGGCGCACATTGCTCCCAATGCGCATATTTTGCCGATCCGTGTCCTCGATGCAGCCGGTCGTGGCAATACCTTTACGCTCGCCTATGCCATTGAGTGGGCAGTTCAACAGCATGCCAACGTTATCAATCTCAGCTTAGGCACCCCATATAACTCACAGGTGCTCCATGATGCGGTCTCTCATGCAATCGGACAAGGGGTGGTCATTGTTGCCGCCGCAGGAAATGATAATCGTAGCCAAGTCCAGTATCCTGCGGCCTATGAAGGGGTGATCAGCGTAAGTGCCGTTGATAGTGCTAACCACAAGGCATCCTTTGCCAACTACGGCTCTTGGATTGATTTGTCTGCACCGGGTGTAGGGATTACCTCGACGATTACTGGCACGCAGGGGCTGGGCTTTGCGAGTTGGAGTGGCACGTCGATGGCGACTGGCTTTGTGAGTGGGGCAGCCGCACTTGTAGAACACAAATTTGGCACTACCGACCCAACGTTCGTCACCAATCGGCTTGTCGAAACGGGTGTACACATTAATGCTGCCGGCTCGGTTAATATGGGGCCTTTATTGAATATATCCGCAGCGCTCGATCTTGGCAGTGGCCAGCCAACCGAAACACCGACACCGTCAGCAACCCCACAACCCACAGAAACACATACACCGCATACCCCTACGCCTCAAGTGACGCCTTCCCCCGTGGCAACCACACCCGAGAGCTCACAAACGCTTTACTTACCGTCGGTGATGCGCTAAGACGTAGCAACAATATCGTTACCCAAGTGAGCCGTTGAGTAAGCATGCCCCGTGCAGATCGATCTGCACGGGGCATGCTTACTCAACAGTTTCCCAAATACTATTACGCTCCTACTAAAGCGGGTATCCGATAGACCGACAAAGTCTGCCCATCTGTAGCTGTTGCTTTTAGCGACACCTCTGCGGTAAGCCTCAAATGCATATCTAGCAGCACAAACCTACACAAAACAACGGTTCTTTAGGAATTTACGTGGTTAACGAAACGTAGATTCGCTTTCCATACCGTACATTTCCGCATCATTTACGAGCGTGCAGTATGGAAAGCGCACCTACCCTAGCCAGTGAGATATTCCAATCAGGTAAGTTTCTGTTGAGCCAAAACACTTTCGCCTGCCGTGACGAGGTGTTTTGATCTTTGGTATAGGACGTACGCAAGATTTCCCCTCGAAATAGCTCTCGTCGAAATGACATCTTACATAAGTTTTGAGGTAGTGCTCTTTGAAGGTATTTCCTTGCGTTGGCAATATGTTGGCAATATTGTGTCCCGCTATGGATCACTTAACGAACAATAGTAGGCAGGAAGAGCCTGATCGTTCCATCACTGCCTGACTCATCCTCTGGGCCATTTGTGCCATCGTAGCCTTGCATATCATCAGCGACGTCTGCCACTTGTGTGAAGAACACACCTTCCTCCATTGAACCTGTTCCGGGCAGTGCCGCGATTTGATTCGTACCTTCTACCGCTGCATGGACTGTCCCATCATCAATGCGAAAACCAAAGTAGACTGCAGCAATCGTTCCTGGATCCAAATTGAAGCGATAACAGGGCACATGATAGAGCGAATCGCTCAGGGTGGGCTGCGCCATCAGCGGTGTAGCTGTTGGCCAATTTGTGGCACAGACTGCGTAGGTACCGGGCTGGCGGAAGCTCCAATTGAGCGCGCCAGAGCTGCCCGTGGTTTGTGTCAACACAGGGGTAACTTCGGGTGGCAGATAGAGCGCGGTTGTCACACCTGCGAGCAGAGCGTCGGCTGCATCGTATTGTCGATTTTTAGAACGGTCATCGTAGCTTTGCAGGCGAATGGTGACGCCGCGTTGATTGACAAACGTACAAAGTACTACCTGGCCACTACCCAATACAGGCAATTGCGGCGTACTGTCGTGTTTGATTTCGGTCCCGTTTACTGTACAAATGATATTCATCAAAAAGTACGAATAAGGTGTAACGGGAAGGACTTGATAACTGCCAGCCGCCAGCGTAAAGGACTTGCGCTTCGTGTAGATATCACTTTGTAGAGCACTGTCCTCATCATCGAGAAAGAACTCACTGTCAAAACTCGGCACAAATTTGAAGTTCTGGATACTCTTGGGCGCCACATCAACCTCGATAGTCAACGTACCACTGCCTACACTGTCGTCATCGGAGATCGTGCCAATGGCAACTCCATCCTGGAGGCTTGCACCTGAAATTGATGCGATTGTGAAGGTAAAGCTTTCTGTGCTTTCCGACAGGTAGTCATTCTCAAGCGTGACCGAGATCGAAGTTTGAGCACTGCCAATCGTGAAGGCAAAGGGGTAGCTGTTGAGTGCTGTGTAATCTGCACCCGCAGTAGCTGTTCCATTGCTCGTGTCGATCGTGCCAGTGATGGTAAAACTGCTAGCCGCGCTCAATCTGATTGTAAAAACCAGCGCATCGCTTGTTTCAGAAGCCGTAACGTCAGCCACGGTGACTGTAGGCGGTGGATCATCGTCCGTAATGGTCCCTGTGACGGTCGTGGTGGCGAGCAAAGCCGCAGTCGCATCGACCACTGACACATTTAGCTTGAACGTTTCATCTAGTTCGTCGTTATTATCATTATTGATAGGAATGCTGATCGTCTGGTTGGTTACCCCGGCGGCGATAGTAATGAGTTTGTTCGACTGTTGTGTGTAATCCTGACCGGCGAAGGCGCTATCATCGACGGTGTTCAGCAGCAACTGGATCTCTTTACCACTGGCTGGGCTGATAGTGACGCTGAATGTCACAACTTGGGCGCTTTCAACCGCTGTTGCGCTGCTCAGGCTCACTGTAGCAGGCTGATCGTCATCCACGATGGTTCCAATGGCCGTGGTGTTCGCCCCTTGTCCATTGACTAAGTTGCTCAGGCTGAGCGAAAAGAGTTCGTTATATTCGTCGGTGCCGTCATCGTTAATCGTTACGCTGATGACGGTGGAAGTTGCTCCAGCAGGAATCGTGAAGGGTTGATTGTTCAGCGCTACAAAGTCACCGTTGCTGCTGGCACTATCACCACTGGTTGAGACGACCCCAGTCACGTTGAGCGCAGAGCGGGCACTGAGCGAGACTGTAAATGTCATCAAGTCACTTGCTTCGACTGCACTGCTGTTTGCGATTGTCACATTGGGTGCTGGATCATCATCCAGAATGACTGCAATGGCTGCGCTTGTTGCAATGGTCGCATTGTTGGCGCTGTTGAGCGTGATGTTGATGTTTTCGTCGTTTTCATCCAGCGCGTCATCCAGTATTGCCAAGCTGACCAGCGTTTCTGTCACCCCAGCCGTCAATGTAAAGGGTTTGCTGATTAAGGCTGTATAGTCAGACGATGCGATGGCGGCACCGTTGCTGGTCGAAAGTGTGCCAGTGATCGGTTTGCCACTGGCTTGACTGATCTGAACCGGAATTTGGATCGGTCCTTGTGCCTCCTTGGCAGAACTATTCATCACGCTGATGGTGGGTGGCGCATCGTCGTCGGTCAACGTAATCGTGACGAGTGAATTGCCTTCAATGGCGTTGTTGAGCGAGGCAAGCGATGCTTGGAAAGTTTCGTCATACTCATCGGTTGTATCGTTGATGATGTAAAACTCAACGGTGGTCTGCATTTCACCCTCTTGGATGGAAAAGAGCGTGTTGTTGAGTGGACCGTAGTCGCGTGTTGCGGTGGCACTACCATCACTGGTGGCGAGGGTGCCGCTCACTACGCGCCCGCTTGGCGTGTTCAGAGTCAAGGTAATCGTTCCGCTGTCAGACTCGGCAAAGATTGTGCTGGTCAGCGTGATAGTGGGCATCAGATCGTTGTCGAGAATGGTACCGAGTCCCTCGACATAGGGTTCGCTGGCATTTTCGACATTGACGGCAGCCAATCTAAAGAGTTCATCATCTTCATCGAGCGCGTCATCATAGATTGTAACCGCGACTTGGGTCGAAAGGCTTCCCGCCGTAATTGTAAAGGGTCGCAACAGCACTGCCTGATAATCCTCACTATCCAGCGCGCTGACATCAATCGAATTGAGAATGCCATAGATGTCGAAGCTGCTCACTGTGTCCAGCAACAGGGTAAAGGTCATGACACCCGCCGCTTCGTCGGCAAAGGCATCCTGAATGAGTAATGTTGCCGGGGGATCATTGTCAATGATTGTACCGGTAGCCACTAGGTTACCTGGTGTGCCGTCGACCAAATTGCCGACGGCAGCCAAGAAAGTTTCGTCTGGCTCGTCAACGGTGTCGTTGATCGGTGTTACGACGACGGTTGTGGCCATTGATCCTGCTGTAATCGTGAAGGGTTTGTTCACCAAAGCGGTGTAATCTTGTCCGGCAATTGCACTGTCATTGCTGGTACTGACCACCCCAGTGACATCGACCCCGCTAACAGCATCCAAGGTCACGTTAAAGGCAAGAATGCCATTTTCACTGTTGCTAACATTGACAATCGAGACAACAGGTGGAAGATCATCGTTGAGGATGGTTCCGATATTACTGCTTTTAATGATAACTGCGTTGACGACGTTACTGACGCTCAAGGTAAAAGCTTCTGTGCGCTCAAACATCGTTTCATTGTTGACTGCAACTAGTACGGTTGTCTCGGTGAGACCGGAGGGAATCGTAAAAATCTTGTTTGTTAATGCGACGTAGTCACTGTTTGACTTGGCGGTTCCGTTGCTAGTTGCGGCGAGACCGGTCACATCCAAGCCACTCGGTGCATCGATTGTGATCGAAAAGCTAATAACGCCACTTGCTTCAGTCTCGGTAACTGCTCGGACTGTTAGGTTGGGCGGTGAATCGTTGTCGATAATGGTCACCTGTGCCAAATCGTCTTCGAGTAATACCGAGGCATCGGAAAGCGCAACGACAAATTGTTCGTTCGCTTCATCGAGCAGATCTTCGAGAATCGATATTGTTGCTGTGGCAGTCACCTGGCCACTGGCGAAGGTGATCACTTCACTTTTGTCGACGTAATCGAGGTTGGCGTTGGCCGTATCCTCTTGTGTTTGTACTGTGACAGTCGTGTCACTTGCTTCGGGTGCACTCAGCGTCAACAAAAGCTTCGCTGTACCTGCTCCTTCGTTGACGGAAGCATCGGCAATAGCAATCCCGGGCATCGAGTCGTTGTCGATAATCTGCCCATACGCCCAACCCTGCCCCTTAACTGGGCTTGTGGTGGCATTACTTAGTTGGGTGATGGAAAGTTTGAAGGTCTCGGTAATTTCTCGAAAGTTATCATCTATCAGATCTACATAGATCACGGTTTCCGTGGAACCTGCGGTAATGGTGAAAGGTTGGTTGGCAAGCGCTGTATAGTCGGCAGGTGCCGTGGCGGTGACATTTACTGTTGAAACTTTCCCCGTGACGGTGTTTGAGGCCGGTGTGTTGAGAGAAATCACAAAGGCGATCAGGCCAAACGCTTCTTCGCCTTCTTGGTCTTCGATACTGACTGCCGGTGGCGTAACAACCGCAGCAACGGATGCCGCAGAGGTCGCAAAGCCGTACTCCATGGGCTGAGAGGTCACATTTTCTCTGGCCGCCTCGGCTGCATAAACAGTGGTAAAGGCCAGCGACATCAAGAAAAGTATGGCGACAACAGACATTACAAGCTTCCACAGCAAGTTAGCATGAATTTGTTTGGTTTCGGTTGCGATCATTTAGGTCTCCGCACCTGATATCTCATATTACACATGCGTCGAAGCACACTGGGAAGTGAAGGCCGATTTATCTCTCAAGTGTGTAACATGACGTTTTATTTCTCGTATTTACGATCATCTAAAGATCTTACCTTGATATTGAGTAATTTGTTATTTACAAATAGATTACATATCTGAAACTGCTGCGAAAAAATGTATTTTCCTGCTGATCTCGCTGCTCTAATGGATATCAATAAACGCTTCGGCAACAAATTTGAAATGACGTAACAGAGATACGTTATGGAACGCAATGGAGCGTTCTCAAATTTTACTGAGCGGGCGAAATGAAAATTTCGCATGTAGTTTCAACCCCATCATCATGTCAAGGTAGTCTGTCTGTAGAGGAAAATATGTTGAACACACAAAAGCAAAAAGGGTCTCTTTCAAATGTCTGGATCTATGCTGCCATGTTTGTCATCCTGGCGGTGTTGTTGGTGAATTATCAGTATGTCTATGCCGCAAAGAACGGCACTGGAAATTGGCGTGGCACTGTCTCGTCCCGACCCGAGGGTGGGTTTGTCGGTACGTGGACCGTCGGCGGCAAGAATTTTGAAGCGGATGGCAATACGCAGATTGATCAACAGCATGGCGCACTTGAGGTTGGAAGCTGTGCACAGGTGGATTATGAAAATGTGGGTGATGTCGTAAAGGCACTTCGTATTCAGAGCAAAGAGGCCGCTGACTGCAACGAAACTGCGACAGCCACAGCCTCGCCTGAGCCAAGTGAAACCGAAACGCCTGAAGGGACCGCAACACCTGAACCGACGGAAACTGAAACACCTGAAGGAACCTCGACGGCAGAACCTACGGAATCAGAGACTCCGGAGCCCAGCGAGACGCCAGTCTGTTCCTCCCATGGCGGCGATGACCAAACTCGCCACGACGGCGGCGATAGTGATTGCAAGACTGTTGGTCTGATCACTAGCCTGCCTGCCGATGGACTGCTCGGAGTTTGGGGCATTGGTACGCTGACCTATACTGTCAACAGTGACACCGAACTGGAAAGCGAACATGGCACCTTTGCCGAAAACGCCTGTGTCAAGGTGGAATATGTCCAGACTGCCAATGAACGAGTTGCCACACAGATTCAAACTGAACATTCGTATCGCTGTGGCAAAAATACGGACGATCACGGTCGACATGGCAGCGATCTGTACGGCGTAATTGAAAGTTTCCCAGCTGATCTGATCGGTGTCTGGCAAGTCGGTTCGATCACCTTCACTACCGATATCAGCACGACCTTTGTGCAAGAGCATGGCGCTTTCACTGTAGGCATGGTGGTCGAAGTCAAGTTCTGGACCGACATCGATGGCATTAACTACGCCACAAAAGTCGAAGCCAAGTACAAACGAGAAGATGACGGTGAAGATCACAACGGCGATGGCTCACACGATGGAGCGGAAGGGATGGCCGCTGGCAAGGTCATTACGATGCCAGAGAACCGTATCGGCGTATGGGTCATCGGTGGTATTGAGTACACTGTGAACAGTGATACTGAATTTGAAGAAGAACATGGCGAACTAAAGGTCAATGCGGTTGTACGGGTTCGCTATCACGAAAACAGCGCAGGAGCGCGCATCGCTGACAACATCAAAGCGCTTGCGAATGCTGGTCAACCCAACCCTGGCGAAGATGCGCATCTGGCTGGCTCGGTGGATGTGATGCCGTCAACTGGGCTCAGCGGCACCTGGCAGATTGCTGGCGTGACCTTTGAGACCGATGCCAACACCCACTTTGATGAAGAAAATAGTGTACTCGCTGTAGGTTCCTACGTAGAGGTCGAATACAAAGTCAAGGATGGCGTCAACCTGATCATTGAGCTGAAAACCCAAGTGCCTCCTGGGGCTGGCGACAAGGACGATGCAGGTGAGATCGAGAAGAACGATGACAGCCTGAGTGCTGCTGGTGCCGATGCCGTGACTACTTGGATCGTCGGTGGTAAGAGCTATGTTGTCACCACGGGTACTGTGCTCAACACCAGTACAGGCTCGCTCGCTGTGGGTAGCACCGCTGTGGTCAATAGCTACACTGCAGCCGATGGCACCCAGGTAGCGACCCGCATTCAAGGGGTGACCTTGAATAACCGACTTTTCCTGCCCGTTTTGACCCGCTAATCTGTGATTTACTTAGGCAATAAAAAGGCCAGCCCGTCGGCTGGCCTTTTTATTGCCTGAAAGTAGCCCTCGCCTAGAAATATTACAAAATTCTGACGATATGGCTTGCAAGTGCCTGATTTTGTGCTTAAGTATAGATTACATCTCTATGCAATGTATTTTTCTGTTGCCTAAAATGCTCTAATAGGTAGCGAAAGAAATTCTTTCCCTTTTTGTGCCAGCTCGAACAAAAGAAATAAGCAAGGAGCTACTTTTGTCTTTGCCTTTCTGAGCATTGATTGTAAGCCTTATAGAATTCTGGAGGAAAAATGGTAGACACACAAACAAGTAAACGAATTCCGTGGAGTGCAGTAGCGTTGGCTGTCATCTTGGCCGTTTTCACGCTACTCATGGTCAGCCGCAACTTTGTCCAGGCCTCGGACGGTCATGGTTCGGAATGGCGTGGCATCGTTCAATCGAAGCCAGCTGAAGGTCGTTTGGGAACTTGGAAGATCGGTGGAAAGTTCTTTGAAGTGACGATGCGCACCCGGTTCGATCAAGAAAATGGTTTGCTTTCCGTCAATTCCTGCGCCCAGGTCGAATATCGAAAAGTGGGTGATGTAAATCAAGCATTGCAGATCGAGAGCAAGCATGCTCGAGGCTGCCCTGGCGCTACCATTCCTCCTACACCCCAACCGACACCCGCTCCAGTCTGTGGCGATGATGTCAGCGCCTTGCAAGATGGTAACGGCAAGGAGTGCAAGGTAGTGGGTCACCTCACTGCACTGCCCGATCAAGGTTTTGTGGGAACTTGGGGCATTGACGACGTCAACTACACCGTCAATCTCGATACAAAACTGCGCACGGCACATGGCATGTTTGTTCTGGATGCCTGTGTGGTGGCTCAATACAAAGAGCAGAATTCCGAGAACATCATTAAGGAAATCCAGACCACTAATGCCTATCGCTGTGATGGTGACACCGATAATCAGGGACGTCACGAAGCCGAACTCTACGGCATCATCGAAAGCTTCCCGCTTTCTTCCACAGGTGTTCTCACTGGTGAATGGACGATTGGCGGCAAGCTCTTCGTAGCCAACAACAATACCCAATTCGTGCAGGAAAAGGTGGACTTTGCTGAAGGCGTTGTGGTCAAGGTCAAGTTCTGGACCGACGTCAATGGTGTCAACTATGCCCTGAAGATCGAAAGCAAGTTCCGCCCGCAGGGAGATGGCGAAGATCATGATCATCATGGTTCACACGATGGAGCAGAAGGCATGGCCGTCGGTAAAGTCATCACGATGTCAGAAAGTCAGATTGGTGTCTGGGTCATCGGCGATGTGGAATACACGGTTACCGATAAGACCGAGCTAAAGGAACAGCGTGGTGCAATTGATGCTGGTACCTTGGTACGTGTCCGCTACCATCTCGACAGCAACGGTGGACGCGTTGCCGATATGATCAAGACAATCGTTCCCGCCGGCCAACCGAGCGAATACGAAAATGCACATTTGGTCGGTAGCGTGGAAGTGATGCCAACGGATGGTTTCAGTGGCACCTGGAAGATTTCCAATGTCAGCTTCGAGGCCAACGCCGATTCTCGCTTTGTCGAAGACCGTGGTGTGTTGGCAGTAGGCTCGTATGTCCGTGTGGAATATGTGGTGGTTGATGGCGTCAACGTGATTGTCGAAGTCAAGACGCTCTGCCCGCCCGGTGCTGGTGACAAAGACGACACAGGCACGATTGAGCAGAACGATGATGGACTTGTTGCAGCCGGTGTTGCCGCCAGCGGCACTTGGGTGATCGGCGGCCAGACCTACATCGTCACCGACGGCACCATTCTCGACAGCGGTGCTTCCTCGTTGGATGTCGGCAGCACCGTCAAGGTCAACAGCTACACTGCCGCCGATGGTTCACTCGTCGCCACCAAGATTCAAGGCGTCGAGGCCACCCTTAAGGTCTACCTCCCGGCTGTGAGCCGCTAAGGGACAGAGCAGTAGATAGTACTAAGTAGTGGAATTGATGGGGTGACAAGGTGAATAGAATCACTTTGTCACCCTGTTTTTATTGTAGATGGCCCCATGTATACCGCTTCAGCATCTCCACAAGGTCGTTTGCCTCTTGAATACGGTTGAAATAGCCGATACCGACTCCACAATCTATGATACCCTCCCCCCTTTTATGAAAATTTGGCATTTTGAGGTATAATTCACAAACTTTGATGAGAAATTTGGGACGGGTAAATCGATAAATGGTTGACCGAATGATAAAGTGACAGGGCTTGAAGACCCTGATCACCTTGTCACTCTGTCACTTTGTCACCCCCTCCCCTTACTTTACGGCGGAGATTCTTCGCATGAGCGATTCTTTGGATATGCAGAACGGTGCCTTGCCAACTAACCCGATTTCGACCAACGGGGCATCTGACGGTGCTGCGGCGGTGAACGGCGACGGCGCAGTTGGTGAGAATGGCTACTATGGCTTGGTCAATCAAGTCTCGATTGAGCAGGAGATGCGCTCAGCCTATCTCGATTACGCTATGAGCGTGATCGTTGCGCGCGCCTTGCCGGATGCACGCGATGGACTAAAACCCGTACATAGGCGCATTCTCTACGCTATGTATGATATGGGCTTGGTGCCTGGCACTTCTTACAAAAAGAGTGCCCGTATCGTCGGTGAAGTGCTGGGCAAATATCACCCGCATGGCGATAGCGCCGTCTACGATTCGATGGCACGTATGGCGCAAGACTTTTCATTGCGCTATTGTTTGGTCGATGGCCAGGGGAACTTTGGCTCGATCGATGGTGACAGTCCGGCGGCCATGCGTTACACCGAAGCGCGCTTGGCCCGCATTGCCATGCCCATGCTCGACGACATCGACATGGATACGGTGGACTGGAAGCCAAATTTTGACGACAGCTTGCAAGAACCGCAAGTTTTACCTGCGATGTTGCCCAACTTACTGGTCAACGGCACCAGTGGTATTGCGGTCGGTATGGCGACCAACATTCCCCCGCACAACTTGCGTGAGATTGCCGATGCGGTCGTTTTTGTGATCGATAACTGGGATCGCCACGACGAGATCGGTTTGGAAGAACTGATGGAGTTTGTCAAAGGCCCCGATTTTCCAACTGGCGGCATTATTCTTGGCTCGGATGGCATCAAACAGGCCTTTGCTACCGGACGCGGCATGATTACGGTGCGCGCCAAAACCGAAATTGAAGAGATGAAGAGTGGGCGCTTCCGCATTCTGGTCAGTGAAATTCCCTATCAGGTCAACAAGTCAACCTTGATCGAGCGTATTGCCGAATTGGTGCGCGAAGGACGGCTGGAAAATATCTCCGACCTGCGCGACGAATCGGACCGCCGGGGCATGCGTATCGTGATCGAACTGAGCCGCGGCGCAGCGCCCAAAAAGGTGCGTAATCGTCTCTTCAAACACACTGCCTTGCAAAGCTCCTTTGGTGTGAACACCTTGGCGCTGGTCAAGGGCGAACCTGCCACGCTTTCCCTGCGTCGGGCGTTGATTATTCATGTCGAACACCGCCAGGAAGTGATCACACGGCGCACACGCTTCCAACTGGCGAAGGCACGCGAACGGGCTCATATTCTCGAAGGCTTGCGCATTGCGCTCGAATTCCTCGACGAGGTGATTGCCATCATCCGTGGCAGCGAAAGTGCCGATGCGGCGCGCACCAACTTGATGAATCGCTTTGGGCTTTCTCAGGTGCAAGCACAAGCGATTCTCGACATGCAACTTCGTCGCCTGGCTGCTCTGGAGCGCCAAAAGATCGAAGATGAATATCGGGAGATCATGGCCAAGATTGCCTACTACGAGGATCTGCTCGCCCACGAAGAGAAGATTCGTGGGCTGATCCGCGAAGATATCCTGATGCTCAGGGAAAAATTTGGCGACGAGCGACGTACGATGATCGCCCATGATGCCAGCGGCGAATTTAGCGAAGAGGATCTGATCCAGCAAGACAATGTGCTGATCAGCCGCAGCGCGGGGCAATATATCAAGCGTATGAATGCCAACACCTTCCAGGCCCAGCGGCGTGGCGGGAAGGGTATCAAAGGCATGGCCACGCGCAATGAAGATGAGGTGATCGACCTGCTCTTTGCGCGTACGCTCGATACTGTGCTCTGCTTCACCAATCGGGGGCGGGTCTATAGCAGTCGTGTTTATGACCTGCCCGAAGGCAGCCGCACCAGCCGCGGTGCCCACATTGCCAACGTGCTTAACCTCCAGCCAGATGAAACGGTAACCACATTGCTCGTGGTGCGCGATTTTGAAAAGTCGCAATACATCACGCTGATTACGCACCAGGCCAAGATCAAACGCATGGAGTTGAGCAATTTCGCCAATATTCGAGCCACTGGCATCATCGCCATGACGCTCGAAGATGGTGACTCGCTCGACTGGGCGCGCCTGACCGATGGTCACAGTGAGTTTATGGTGGTCACACGCAGTGGCAAGGCGCTACGTTTCGACGAAACCCTAGTGCGCCCGATGGGTCGGACTGCCGCTGGTGTCTTGGCGATGAAACTTCTCGGCGATGATCACGTAGTGAGTCTTGATGTGGTGCGCCCGGATTGCGATCTGCTGGTGTTGCACGAAAAGGGCTGGGGCAAACGGACGCCGCTCGAAGAATTCAATGCCAAAGGTCGCAATACCCAGGGTAACTGGGTCACTGATCACACTCGTCTTGATGAGATCGGTCCGATTGTGGCGGCGCGTGTGGTTCACCCACAGGATGAAGTGACCATCATGACTACCAACGGCATTACCATGCGCACGCCGGTCACTGGTATCAGCCAGTACGGACGTATGACGCGTGGTGTACGCATCGTCTCGCTCAAAGAAAATGACACCGTAGCAGCTCTGGCAGTCATGGATCATAACGACTTGCAAAGTGGGTTGGATGGTGAAAAGCCTGCCAACGGTGATGAGCCGATGGAGCCAATGGCGCAATCTAGCGATGTAGGCGAAGCCGAACCTGGTATTGAAACAGAAGCATCAGAATCTGAACTAGAAGCTGTAGGTAAGTAGAGCAGTAAGTCAGTGAGACAGCAAGTCAGTTACTGATCACTGTCTCACTTACCTACTGATCATTCCAGTATGTCGATTATCAGTTCATTTCTCAAACAGCCTGCCGGACAACAATTGGCCTTCTTAGCCGAGGCTGATCCGCTGCTTATTGCGGAGACCTTGGTCGCCTTTGCTAACAGTGAAGGTGGCACCTTGGTTTTAGGCGCTGAGCCTGGCGGGGTTGTTGGAAGCATTACCGTGGCCGACGTAGCGGATGATGCGTTGCGCAGCGCGTTGCGCCTTTGTAAGCCTCCAGTGCAAACTCAGTGGGACCACGAGCAGCGCACAGGCGGCATTGTTGTCTTGCTACGCGTCGACCGCAGTGGAAACGTTCACAGTTTGAGTGATGGACGAGTTTTGGTGCGGCGCGGGGTTGAAAACGTGCCGGCGGATCGGAGCGACGTTGACCAGCTAATGAACGTCCGCTCGCCATTGGCTTTTGAGTTGCAGCCGACTGCGGGTGCCCAACGTGACGATCTCGATGAAAACGTGATCGAGGAGTACCTGGAAAAGCGACAGAAACGGAATCCACGCAGCGCCATCCTGCCCAAAGACAAACTCTTACAGCAGATTGGCGCCATCACCGAAGACAAAACTCCAACCAACAGCGGTATTTTACTCTTTGGCAAAGAGCCCCAACTCTTTTTGCCGCAGAGCCGAGCTGTCTTTGTTAAGTTTTCCGATACTGCACCACGCGGGCCTGGCGGTTCCTTTGGCTATGGCCGTCGGGAAGAATTGATCGGCCCCTTGCCAAAAATTATCGATCGGGCCTATCGCGTGATGTGGGAAGAGATGGACAAGCGGGCGGTAGTCCGTGGCCTAGTGCGCGAGGAGCAACTCGAGTATCCCGAATCGGCTGTGCGTGAAGCGTTGGTGAATGCGGTGGCCCATCGTGATTATCAGATGAGCGGGCGCAGCATCGAAATCCGCATGTACACTGACCGCATGGAAATCATCAGCCCAGGTGGGTTGCCTGCACACATCACGTTGGATAACATAGTTGAAGAGCACTATAGCCGTAACCCACGATTGGTCAACGGTTTGTATCAGTGGGGCTACATTGAGGAACTCGGCTTGGGCATTGATCGTATGATTGAGGATATGGTTGCGTTGGGCCATCCTCCTCCCAAGTTTGATGCCAAGCCGCATCTCTTTACGGTGACGCTCTATAACATCAAAGAAGCCCAAAGTGTGGTTGCCGCTTGGGAAAATAACATGAATGAGCGGCAGATGAAGGCAATCGACCACATGCAGCGTTACGGTAGCATCACCAATGGCGATTACCAAAAGCTTTGCCAACACGTCGGGGCCGAAACACTACGCCTTGACTTGGCCGACCTGGTGAATCGAGGCATTCTGCTGAAGATTGGTGATAAACGAGGAACTCGCTATATTCTGAAATGACCGGCTGTTGCAATCATTTTGAAAACTGAATGGTGATTTTTGGCCAGCGCCTTATTGAAACAATAGGCAATTTTAATGATAGATTTACCACAGAAGGTGTATTGTCATCTGATATAAGTGGATGTACACTGTGTATTACCTCGGGTGCCCGACGAGTTTTCGAGTGGTTCGAAAAGCGTTCGCCTTCGAGTGGAGGCGATTGACGAGGCAAGTAGACACGATCCTATGCGGGTCAAATCTGTAAACATCAAGACACCTCAGTTTTTTCTGTCGGGTGTATAATCAGAGTCTAGTTTATTGGGCTTGGTGTGAGTAAGGACTAAGATATTATGGCTGATGGTAACCGACGTAATGTTAACGAGGAGTATGTCGTTGATGCTGATTTTCGAATTCTAAATGATGCCAGTGCAGTTGCCGTAGCCGATACAGCGACTGTTGAAGGTTATAGCGAAGCCCAGCCGAACCTCTTTGGAGCGCTGCTGCGCGAGCTGATCGAGACGGTTGTACTCTCGTTAATTCTCTTTTTGATCATCCGCCAAGTGATCCAGAACTATCGCATCGAGAGCACCTCCATGCTGCCTAATTTTCATGAAGGGCAATTTGTCTTGGTGAATAAATTGGCTTTCAAGCTTGGAGAGCCTCATCGCGGTGAAGTGATTGTTTTCCACAACCCTGAAATGCCTTCCGAGGACTTTATCAAACGGATTATTGGGCTGCCAGGGGATACAGTAGAGATCCGCGGAACCGAAGTTTATATCGATGGCAAACTGCTTCCCGAGCCATTTAACCATAACTTACCAACACAATCTTTTGGCCCAGTGTCAGTAGAGCCTAATACACTGTTCGTGATGGGCGATAATCGCCCCAATTCGAAGGATAGTCGCGTGATCGGTGCTATCCCAGAAGAGTTGTTGGTCGGAAAAGCATGGCTTAGGGTGTGGCCGCTCAGTGAATTTGGCTTTATTCAGCATTACGATCTACAGCCTGGCGAGATCATTCCGACCCAGTAATCCGACCCAGTAAATCGCATTCTAGACGGTTGGAACGATGAGATGCGTAGCTCCGTAGTATAGCGTTTTTAATTGGCCTTGTGTTAAAATGAACCCTATCCATAACTCGACTCTGAGTCTCTGGATAGGGTTTTTGTTTTGATACAAAGTTAATAACACTAAGATATGAAACACCACGCTTCCCTAGATGAACTGATTGAACAAGCGCAAGCCGCCTATCGGAATTTTGTTGTTGCCCTACCGACTGTGATCCCCACGCTCGATGCCAAGACGGTAGCCAGTATGATTGATCACACGTTGCTCAAGCCGGATGCTACCTCGCAACAGGTTCGACAACTGTGTGATGAGGCGCGTGCCTTTGGCTTTTGGAGCGTTTGTGTTCATCCACACTGGACGACTTTCTGTTTGGATACTCTGGCCGAATCTGCGGTCAAAGTTTGCACTGTGATCGGTTTCCCTCATGGTGCAACATTACCTTCAGTGAAGGCTTTTGAGACAGAACAGGTTACACAGTTGGGCGTTCAAGAAGTGGACATGGTGCTCAATGTGGGGCGCTTGAAAGATGGCGACTATCGAGTTGTGCATGAAGATGTGGCGGTGGTGGCGGATGCAGCACACGAGAATGGTGCCCTGCTCAAGGTAATCATTGAAACGGGCTTGTTGAGCCACGAAGAGAAAATCGCAGCTTGTGTCATTTGCAAACAGGCAGGTGCTGACTTTGTCAAGACGGCCACCGGCTTTAACGGTGGCGGTGCCACACCTGCCGACATTGTGCTGATGCGCGCCATTGTGGGTAGCGATATGGGCGTGAAGGCGTCAGGCGGCATCCGTACTGCCAAGGATGCGCTGACGATGTTGGCTTCTGGTGCCTCGCGAATTGGGGCGAGTGCTGGGATGACGATTGTGCGCGAGCTGAGCGGTGAACAAATGACCGCCAGCAAGGGAGAAGGCTACTGATGTCCGATCGAGTGACCGATTACGCATTGTTGATAGGTCATGTTTGGCGCTGCCCGGAATGTCGCGATTCACTTCTCTCCCAGCCGGAGATTGCGTGTATTGGCTTCAAATTGAACGACGATCAACGCCAGGCGATCCGTAATCTCACCAATAACTCGTTCGCAACGGTCATGCGCCTTTCGCAAGAACTAGACATCAGCATGGGTGATCTCTATGCCGCAATTGATCATCCGCGTGCACGGTTGCGCCATCTTGGTGTGGTCCGTGGTGAATTTCGCATCGGACGGTAAGGGGTTGGCAATCATTATACAAACGTAAAATTAGGCGATTGAGAGATGAGAAGATTGGTGGAAAAACAATCTTCTCATCTCTCAATCGCTGTTTCTAAGGATATGTATGAAGGAAATCCTACCCGGATTGTGGGATATTAACGAAATTGGCGATCAAGTTCACGCTTATCTGTGGCAATGGGCGCAAGGCTTCACCTTGATCGATACTGGAATGCCAGCACATGCTACGCTGATTCTCGATGCGTTGAAGAAACGGAACATCGCCTTGCATCAGGTCCGTCGCATCATCATTACTCATTGCGATCTCGATCACTCAGGCTCAGCAGCACAACTGCGACGTGCAACAGGTGCGACGGTAGTTGCCCATTCGGTCGAAAAAGCATATCTCGAACAGCCCAAGTTGCGCCAACCCGCACTTTGGTTGCGTCCACTCTTTTTTATTATGGGCCAGTTCCCAGCCTTTTATCACCGCCCGGTTATGGTCGATCAGCTGGTGGTGGATGGAGATGAGACGCCAGAAGGATTTACCATCGTTCATACGCCTGGTCATTCTCCTGGACACATCTCTCTACTGCACAAGCAGAAGCGCTTTTTGATTGCCGGCGACGCACTGGTCAACCGCAACAACACGCTCACTGGCAACGAAAGCCCCTTCACGCCTGACAAGAAGAATGCACAACGTAGTGTCTGGAAGATCGCCAAGAAATATGGCGACGACTTTGATACCATCGTCTTTGGTCACGGTGAGCCGATCTTGCAAAACGGTGGGCAGAAGGTGAAGTCGCTAGCCAGCCTTATCTTTTCCAGCGAAGTCTAGAGACCTTTACCGAAGAGTGACTGCATCGCCGATGACAGCACCGTTGACGCTTACCGGCAAGCGCTGATTGTTGGCAGGATTGTAGAGCCCTACCTGAATATGGTCATAGGCAGGCACTATGCCAACAAAGCGATGAACGGTGATTAACATCTCTCCTGGCTGCCAACTGCCCGTCGGTGCTGGCCCGTCGGCCGTATTTGGCTTTCCATCGATCTGGGCAACCGTCGTGCCTTGTGTATCATCAAAGTGCACGAAGATTTGATGGGCGGGCAAGATCGGCTGTTTGACTTGCCAGTAAAGTGTGACTGTGGCTTCGTTCGGTTGGGTTGTGAGGTCGTAACCAAGCAACAGCGCATGGGTCCCCAAGAGAGGCTGGTCGGTTAATGGGTAAGGCGGCTGTAGCGGTTCAAAGTGGGCGACCCGCTGCTTTACCACGATTTTTCCCAATTCGATCAATTTGCTTTTTTGCTTCAGTGTCACATCAATCAAGCCGGTAACCAGCCGATAGTTGCCGCTCGCCACCGTCGCTGGAATGTCAAACGTCACTGGCGCTTGGAGCAAGCTACCCTTGGTCCAACTGGATGTTCGAGCGTTTGGTACGGGCCATCCTTCCCAGCCTGCGACGCCAGCGCCACTTGGATCAAGCAAACTGACAAAAAGGTTAAAATCGTGCAACTTGTCCTGCTGGCCTTGATAAAAGAGGGTTAAGTCGAACTGCTCGCCAGCCAGACGTTGTGAATCCGCTATGTTGGAGCCGAGAATTGCCACGCCATCGATCTGCTGAGCGGGGTCTAGTGGCTGCTGAATCGGCAGCTTTGACGTTGAGGCAATCTTTTGAAGTGGCTCAATGATGATTTTGGCCACAGATGCAAAGCGTTGCACCTGATTCTCTGTGGTGTGAAGCATCAACGCCCGATCTTCTCTCTCATCATTGAAGCCTATTACCAGTGTGTACTCCGCGGGTGGCACTCCAGGCGGAACGATCAAGCCAATTCGTTGTGCAAACCCCTTTGGATCAAAGTACCAATGTGCCCCAAGTGTAACATCTCGCTGCACCCATGTTCTACCTTCGCCGTCCTGTAGACGTAGCGATAGATTGTAGCCACGGTTAGGATCGGCAAGGGTCCAGCGGATTGCCACGTTGATCGACTGGTTCACGCTATTAATCTCCTGTGGCGTCACAGCAAAGCCATTGACTGTGATCTCACCAAAATCGATTTGAGTATCGTTCCATGCCAGCTTGCCTGCCTCTCTCCAGGCATCGAGACGAGTCGTCGTGCTAACCCAGCGGTCGGCAATGTTGACGGCTTGCTGTTGCTCAAAGTAACTGTTCACTTGGTCTGGCAACGTGCTTCCAATCGAAAGTAACGAGGGAAACCAAACCACCCCATGAGACTGCGCCTGAGCAAGCTTCGATTTCACAGCATCGTTCCACTCAACCGAGCCGTCGGATAACAACACGGATTGTGCATTATCCGTTGCCTTGTTATCCGTATAGGCGCGCCAAAAGCCGACTTGCCAGGGGTAGGTGGCGAGATAGGTATCATTCTGTGTGCTCTGTTGGACAATCTGCTGGATCAGCAGGCGGTAATCATCTTCGCGGTAGCGGGGCGTGGTGTAGAAATAGGTGATGCCCAATACGGCTACGGTTAGAAGCAGTGCCAAAGTGGCTTTGGCAAGCAGCGTTCGATAGTTGGCATCGATAACCACTGCCAGCAACAAGAGAAAATAGGGCAAGACAAAGAGTAGAAGCCGTTCGCCGTTGACAGGAAAAAAGGGCCTGATTTGGTTGATCAGGAAGGCACAGACTGCTGGAAATAGAAAGACCAACCAAAGTAGTGCGCTACTAGACGAGGTGGAAAAAGAGCTTCCACTGCGCATAAGCCGGATGACAAGGATCAGCCATAGTGTGATGGCAAGCAGTGCAAGCCAACTTTCGATTCGTCCAAAAGGGTTGTTTCCTGGCAGATGACCCGTAACAAAGGCGGTCAGATGGCGAAACCAAAACTCAGCGAACGGGATCGGCTGATCTTTATCCGATGCAACTTTGTGCTTGACATAATTAGTTAGGCGCAATCCTGCATAGAGGAGCCAGGGCAGATAGGCAAGCGCAATTACGATTTCAGTTACGATGAATTTTACCAATGCCGCCCAATGTTGGCGCAACTGCCATACCGTCCAAATGGCATGGGCAAGCAGCAAGAAAGCAAGGTAATAGAGCGTGTAGAGTGAAAGGGTGGTGCATATGCCATAGGCCAGCAATTCACTCCAAGCGGGTTGACTACCCAACAATCGTTTCACGGCACGCACCAGAGAAAGCGTACTTGCTATGCTGAGCAATAGTGCCAGGCCATACATACGCACTTCCTGACTGTAATAGAGTTGCAAGGGATTGAGCAACAACAGCAGGGTTGTGATTGTGAGGAGGCGGGGTCGTTGCGGGAATAACTCGTGGGTGAGCCAGGCAAAGAGTGGAACCGTCAATGCGCCGACCGCTACCGAGAAGAGTCGGGCATTGAGCGGGTGGATACCAGGTAAAAGCCAGAAATGGAGCAGTAGGTAATAGAGTGGTGGATGAATGTCGTCTGCCGTCAGGCTAACCATGCGCTGAATCGGCTCGCTAGCAAAGTAGATGCTATAGCCTTCATCCCACCAAAGTGGCTGCCATGTGAGCCAGAGCATCCTCAATGGCCAGGCGAGAAGCATAAGCCCAACCATCCAGCCTGTCTGCCCAAACGAGGATAGAGGCAACGACCAACGACGCTGCTTCATCTCGATCTACTTCTTTTGGTAGCGCACGTATAACTCACGATTAGGTTCACTGTCACCCAACTTGAAGGTAGCAACCGGTCCAGCGGCCTGGCCATTGAGCATCAATTGTGCTTCCCAGGTGCCGCCAGGCTGCTGGCCTGGAAACTCAAGTTTGAGGTTCTGCAACCGTTGACGCCCATCGGGAATGGGCCAGGTCAGGGCCGCCTGAGGTCCAATCGAAGTTTGGCCATCTGTGGGCAACTCAGTCCCATTATGTGATACTCGCAGTGAGTAGCCGGGCAAGGCGTTCGCTCCTTCAAAGACAAAGAGAAAAATGTGAACTACATTTGTATCAGGAAACTGCTCTTGCGCAATCAAATCGAAGCCAAATGCAGGTGCCGCTGGTGGGGGCGGTGCGGCAGTTGCTGTAGGTTGTGGTGCTGGCGTTGGGTTGGCTGCAACTGACTGAGGTACGGGTGTCGCTGCTGCCACTGGTGCGCCGCCACCTCCTGATCCTGGTAAATCGTCGATCACTGCTACGCTGTTGACATCGCCACTGGTCTGTACAAACTGATTAACCACCCACACTTTTTGCGACTTTACGCAGCAGATCTGCCACCATCCTCCGTCAACAGTTTTACCTGTAATCTCGAAGGTTTGTCCTTTTTCAACCATGTCTACCAAGTCGTAGTTGAGTCCAGGGCCGGTGCGCGTATTGACCAACTCTTCATTGATCAAAACTGAGGCCTTAGATGCCGTGGTAGGAGCCGGGGTGGATGTGGCTTCTGCGGTAGGGGCGGCTTGATTATTATTCTGCTCCGCAGGTTGGGGACCTGATTGGTCTGTTGCCGGTTCTGCTGGTTGTGTCGCTGCGGACTGCTGATCGCCAGAGGGGGCTGGCTGCAAAGGCACGCCAACGGTGGCTGTAAAGGTAGGGCGGGCCTCACGCATCGGGGCCTGGGCGATGTTTTCAGTTGGTTCAGTTTTACCGCCGCATGCTGCGATTAGGAAAGCCACTGTTATCCATAGCGCGCTATAATAGATGTGTGAGTGGCGACGACATCTATTTCGAAAGTTTAATAACAATTGTTTACGGTTCATATTTCTGCTGGTTGTACTACACAAATCAGGCAAGATGGCAATCTCGCACGCTGTTATCGGGTACGCACCCAAGCAATATAGATCTCACGATTGGGATTTGAGCAACCACTTGTCGTAAAAGTGACCGGGTTTGATAATTGTTGACCTGTACCATCAATAACGATGACGGACCAAGTGCCATTTCCAAACAGCTCACAAGAAGGGGGTGGGGGAACAGCAGTGGCATGCTCCGAATACCATTGCTGCTTAAACGCATCGGAGTTTGTATCGGGAACTCGATACTCATATTTATAGTTAAATTCATTTTGATTGCCAGCACCGGGTGGAGCGCTACATTGAAAGTAAGTACCGCCTGTGCTTGGAATGATCGTATTGGTCGAGGGCCGGTCGGAGCCTTCAAAGGTCACTCGCAAGAAGTAACCTTCGGCCGGTACCTCTTTGTTGGCCGGTTGTGGCGTTGGTGGACGAATGCAACCAGCAGCCGTGACCGGTGTATAGTTTCCGACATATAGCTTCGCATAGATGGTAAGTAGTCGGCCATTGATTTCGAGTGGTGTAAATTGCGGCCCCAATGCCAATTCAAAAGGATATTTGGTCGGCGTCGGCGTTGGCGTCGCCGTGGCAGTATCGGTTGGCGTGAAGGATGGTGTCGGCGGCGGTGGAGTCGCACCGACCAACAGTGGCACATTACTTACATCGTTCAAGACACGAACATTGCTGGCTGCCACCCACACAGAACGACCGTTAACGCAGCAAATCTGTAGCCAGGTGCCTTCAGTGTTTCTGCCGGTAACAGGGACAGGCACATTGCGCCCAAGAATTGCAATCAAGGGAAATTCGACGCTAGGGCCATCCAACAATGCAACCTCAGCGTTTTCGCTGATGATGAACGGAGTTGAAGTTTGGGTCGGCGTTGGTGTCCAGGTTGGAGTATCGGTGATCGTCGGCGTGGGTGAACTGGTTTCAGTCTCCGTGGGCGTGTCGATTGGTGTGCCTTCGACGTTGACAGGGCTTGCTGTTTCGGATGGCAGCAAAGGGGGCTGGGTCGTTGGAAACGTTGGCAATACGGAGCGCGGATCTACTCCTTGCGGTACGATAATCACGCCAGGGGTGCCATCCTGCGGCGGTGTGATGATGATTTGCAGGCCAGCGATTGTCTCAGGGGAAGGGGTAAAGGTTGGCAATAAGGTGCGTGTAGGTTCGGGTGTGGGGGCTGGCTGTGAAGTAAAAGTGAGCCCATTGCATCCCAAGAGGACAGCAAGCAGTGCAAACATGACAACAAACAACGCTCTTGCGCGTTCCCTTTGCTGCTGTTTGTCAAGTACGGTGTGGCTAGCATTACTCGCCGAAGTAGAGAGTTCAGTTGCTGGCTTTCGGGGTTCGTTGAAGATTTCTGTCATTGGACAGCTGCTTCCACCTTCGCCACCAGGTCATCAAACGAGAATGGCTTGCCTAGAAACGAAATATTCGGGTCTTTGGCATGTCCACTTAGGGCAGTATCACCATAGCCAGAAGAAATGATAATTGGCAAGCTGGGTGACCAGACCCGCAATTGTTTTAATACTTCGGTCCCATGTACAACAGGCAAGCCCAAATCAAGTAAAACAATACCGATTGAATCCTGATATTCGCGGTAGCGGTCCAGCCCTTCCTGTCCATCGGTGGCGGTCAACACAGCAATGCCGATCTCACCTAAAATATCACTGACTGCAATACAAATATCTTCATTATCATCAATAATGAGCAATGACTTCGATTTATTAGATTCTGCTTGTATCATCAGGAGCCGCCCCGCAATAAACTCGATCAACACACCCACTTCTTATGGGACAAACCATTTGCCGCCCTGTGTGTGGTATAGATTTGTCTTTCCGAAAAGTCGGTGTTAAACTGCAAGCTTTGTATTGAACTACAAATCAAGTTCTCGACGAAAACCAACGTTTCTCAATGCAAGCGTAATCACGCGTCGGTTCATATTATCTGACCTGGCGAATTACCCAAATGAAGTGGGTAAATACTTTCGCAAAATTGAGGATTTGGTTCAAATTGAAAAGAACACTTAATTTGTTCAATACTTTTATCATAAGTTGGGTAACTCATGCAAGCTTTTGAGAATCCGTACTGCAAGAGTCTACCCAGGCCCTACATGACGCGTGTACAGTCGATAGTCTGTATTCAAGGTCATGCTTGAACCGAAAGGAAATCAAATGGCTCGTGTAAAAGTTCTTCTGATGCAGGATGTGGCAAAGCTTGGCAACGCTGGTGAATCCTATATGGTTGCGGGTGGATATGCGCGCAACTTTTTAATGCCTCGTGGCATGGCGGTCTTGGCAACCAAAGGGGCCATGAAGCAAGCAGAAGTGATCAAGGATGCTGGTGTTCGTCGCCGCGCTAAGGAACTCTCCAATGCGCAAGCCCAAGCACAGTTGATCAGAGGAAAACGGCTTCTGTTCACCGCTAATGCAGGCGAAAACAATCGCTTGTATGGCTCTGTTACCGCCAGTGATATTGCGGAAAAGTTGGCTACCACAGTCGGCTTTGATGTGGATCGCCGCAAGATTTTGCTCGATCAACCAATTCGTGAGCTTGGCGTCTTCCCCGTCGCTGTGCGCCTGATGCCGGATGTCACCGCCGAATTTACGATTGGTGTCGTTCGTGAAGGCGAAGATTTTGAAAAAGCTGCGGCATACACCGCTGCTCACCTGGCTGGACAGGCGGGTGGTTCTGCGTAAAATGCGCTTGCAGCTTGTTTTTAGTAACAAGGTTGAGCCGAACTAGACAAACGGGATGCGTAGCCTTTACGCATCCCGTTTTTATTTATTTACCCTGCCGAGCATACGCAAAACCGAGAAAGACGATAGAAATCAAACACGCATCCATGAAAAATGCGTGTTTTCTCTAAACGCTTCTTCGGTTTTACCTAGGCTATTACTTTGTGGAACTTGATTGAACAAGTAGATTCAACTCGGCTACCTGGGCGAAGCCTGTAGCCTGATTTCGATATAAGATCACTTGAATTCGGTCGACTTTCTTTTCGCCTGGTAGCGGCAAGCGATAAGGATCTGCAATGGTCGTGTTTGGTGCGACCGTTTCATTGGCCAGCAAGCCCACCATTGGCGCTGCGGCGTCCTGTTGCACAATCTGGGTACCTCCCTCGCCGACCTGTAGATAGCGGCCTTGGGCAAGCGGACGAACACTCAGTGATAGCCCGGCTGGCCATCTTCCCTTTTCCAATCGCCAAAATAGCGTGACGTCCATTGCTGGTCCGTGGTTTGTCACAGGTGCCCCGGTTGGCGATGGTTGCACGCGATAGCCCGCAAACCAAACGCCTTCTTCAATTGGTCGTGAGTCGGGGTTTTCAATTGGGGGTAGTGAGGTGGGATAGAGTCGAACCTCCACCCAATCGGGACTTTGGGCCTGAAATTGATAGGACTGGGCAGGAAGTTCACTGCGCAATGTAGCAAGTGATTCCCAGGTGGCAAAGAGTGGATTACCCTGCTGAATGACTGCTGCCGCTTGCGCACTGCTGACCGTCTGAAGATCGGGGCGGATCTGCCAAATGTCGATCAGATATTGCATTGCCAACGTGTCGTCGACTGCGGCAAAGAGCGAAGCATGCTCTGGCAGCGACTGGTCTAGTAGGAGCGCCGCTTGGTTGAGCGCTGTATCTCCTGGCCGATGCCGGCTATCGGCTGGGGCGAAGGATAGATTGAAGCGCCAAAGAATGGCCAAGAGCAGTAGAATAAGTACCAAGCGACGCTGTCTAACCACTTTCGAAACGTCGATATGTCGCTCCAACATCGAAAGTGGGGCCGCTAACCCAATCAGCAGCAAGGGGTAGATGGGCAAAATCACTTGATACCAGTTGCCAAAACGATACATCCAGCAGAAGAGTAGGTAGATCGCAAGCGTGCCATATAGCGTTGTCGCCAGGTAACGACCTAATAGCGTGATCCCTATAATTCCAAATACCAGCATTGGGAGGGATAGCTCCTGCCACATCAAGGCCGGAAAGTGACCGCCAAAAAAGGCACGCCCCGGTTCTAACCCCCAAGACAACTCTTCTCGACCTTGGGCGGTACTGACAAAGGCCCAGAACCACTGGTCGGCATTCTGCCAATGGCCATTGCCCCACCATTCCGGGTGCGCCGCCCCACGGATATAGACGTAAAGGTAACTCACAAGTGGTAGAAAGGCGGCAATGACACACGCAACGATTATCTTCACTCTGCGCAAGAGTTGCGGCACTTCCCATAGAATGGCCGCAACCAAGGGAGGGACAATAAAGGCGACGGTGAGCATATGGGCAAGCGATAAGCCACAAAGTAAGGCCAATCCAACCAATCGGCGGTCCGCACTGGTTGTGTACCCTAATTTGAGCGCCTCGCGCCAACGTAGATAGACATACACAATGGCGAGCGTTTGTGCAATGGCGCTTGTGTACTGCTCGGTCGTCGTTGCGTAATACCAGAAAAAGTAAGTGAACGCATAGAACAAGGTCAATAAGGCAGCGATAATGAAATCGCCCTGGGGATAGCGTTCACTACAGGTGACTTTGCAAAGGAGAAGATAGAGCAACCAAAGGGCAATCAGCGCCCACAGTGTACTATAGCTGCTCAGAAGTGGTACGGGATTGGGCAACAGAATGCCAATCGTATGCAACAACCAACGTAGTGTGTGAAACCAAAGCCACCCGCCTATCGTATAGAGTGGGTAACCTGGGGCATTACTGGGTCGAGCGTCCACTTGGGCATACTGATGTGTAATCAGGTCGCCGCCTCGTAACTCTTCGGGCTGTAGACCCGTATCAAGAGTGGCAAGATAAAGTAGAAGGATGCTAAAAAAAAGCAAGTAATGTATCCATCGCTCGGCATTGCCAAACGTACCCCGGATGATTGTCGATTTCTGCTGCATGAAGTGATCTATAGCATTCAAGCCGCGGCTGGTCAAGTGTAGATTGCTCTTAGGAGGCAAATTCCCGTAGTATTCAAACAATTTCGGGCATATTGGAAAGAGAAAAAGTTAACCTTACGAAGACTCGAAACGCAGTTTGCATTACATCGAGATTTGCCTAACCGAAAAGATCATGCTTTAATCGCAATCATTACCGAAAAATACCACAACGCTATTGCGGTATTTGAGAATGTAACTTACGCAAAAGTTTGCTAAGTTAGTCAGGTTCGGGAGTCTATACGGTTGTATAGAGGCTTTACAACGCATCAGCACACGAGTAGGATTGCGCTTGTTCGCATTATTCCCATTGTTAGGTGCTGAGTGAAATGTAGAGCAAGCGATTCACAGATTGAATATTAGTATTTGCCAATGCCTGAAAGGAGAACAACGATGGCAAAGAATGCTTACAGCCACAAGAACAGTAAAGGTGTAACCTACTACCTGAATTCCCGCGAGGGTAAGAATGGTGCCAAGCTGTATTACTTCTCCCGCGAGTCTGGAGAGAACTCACTTGATAGCTTGCCAGCCGGCTACGTTGTGATGGAAAACGAACGCACCGGGCTGCCAATGCTCAAGAAGCAAGGCTAAGGGTACGAGACGGGGAGACAGCCAGATCGAACTTCTGCTGTCTCCCCGATCTGCAAAACACCGCGACAATGCAGCTTGCCTCAACACAGTTTCCCTAATATTCCTCGTGTTTTGATCGAGTCTTTTCCCACCATCGACAGTTCGCTCCAGTTCTCGTTCCTACACTTGTCACTGTAAAGCTCGCCCGAAAATTTGCGCTCACCCTTTGTATATTGCGTTATATTCATTTTAACCGTCCTAGTTTATAATGACAGGATACTTGTCAATCATGTCTAGCCTACTCCCTTCGGAGCTTGTCGATGCGAATAGATCTTCGGACTGAGCGTTTTCTAGAACAACAGGGTGGAGTCGCAATCAAAAAGCGACCCTTGATCGGTGTACCTACGGGGCGCGAGCGTTCCCAACGCTTTCATGGTCTGCCACTCTATATTATGAATCAAACCTATGTGCGCGTCCTTGAGTCCATGGGTGCGTTGCCTCTGCTGATTCCCTTGCAGATGAGTGAGGCGACCTTGCGCGGCATCTTTGAACGCCTGGATGGGCTCTTCTTGCCAGGCGGCGAAGATATGGATCCGGCGACCTATGGTGAAGATCGGCATCCTCAACTTGGGGCCACGGATAGTGAACGCGACCGGACGGAAATGTTGCTAACCCGTTGGGCTATCGAAGAAGGAATGCCGCTGTTGGGCGTGTGCCGCGGAGTTCAAGTGATCAACGTGGTTTGTGGCGGGTCGCTCTATCAAGATTTGCTTTCGCAAGAGTCCAGCTATAGCAAGCATGATTATTTCCCGCCCAATCACGAGCGATATCGGATCAGCCATCAGGTCTTAATCGAACCAGACAGTCGGTTGGCGCAGGCTTTAGGCAACGTGCATGAAGTCAATTCAATGCATCATCAAGGAATTGCCAGGCTTGGTAACAGTCTGCGCGTTGTCGCACGTTCGGAAGATGGTTTGCCAGAGGCATTGGAAGTGCCAGAACTGCCCTTTGTGGTGGGCGTACAATGGCATCCGGAAGAGCTTGCAAAAACCGATCCCCATAGTGCTGGTCTTTTCTTTAACTTTATTGCTGCGGCAGCCAGCGAATGGCGTTTTGGCGTTCCAGAAGGGTGGCGTCACCATTTCGTGGAGCTATGTAGCAACCGCCAAACAAAGCTCAAGCAAAATGATGAACTACGAGTGAACGAATTTGTAACCGCTGACGTGCGAAGCAACTGCGCCTAATCTGCCAGTTATTATTCTTTATGGGAAAGTTAGTTGTGTTGAAAAGTATGAGCAATGAGCTTCGGAATGCCTTGGAGAAGGCAGGTATCACCACCATGGAGCAACTGCTCGATCGCGGCGCAACAAAGCTCCAACGTCAAGAATTGGCTAAATACATAGGGCAAAGCGAGCGTGACATTCTTACCTGGGTAAACCGAGTTGATCTCATGCGCGTTAAGGGAATCGGCCAGGAATATACCGATCTGCTGGAGGCGACTGGCGTATACTCAGTAAAGCAACTAGGCTGTCTATTATCTAGTAGCCTCTTCTCTAAAATGCTGGCAGTAAATCGTGAGGCATATCTTGTCCGCCGCATGCCAAGCGAAGGAATGGTCGTAACCTGGGTTTCCCAAGCAAAAGAGTTGGAACAGAAGGTAAAATAGGTTTGGAAGTTGCCGAAGGGGAAGCGCAAGAGTCAATAGACTTATGCTACATCGACGCCTCAATGCGCAGGGATGCTATCTTTGGTAGCCCCTTGGACGATGGGTTCGGTCGTGGGGTGATTACTACCACCTTCTGGTTCAAGCGTGATAACAACTCGCTCATATTCATCAAATGGCTTTGTGAGTTTGATGAGCAACGTACTACTCCCAAACTCGTTGACGGTCAATGTACCGCCATCAGTGTACTCTTCGCCGCTTACTAACCAACACTGATAAGTCTCCCCTGGCGGCGGTTGGGGAAAGTCAGCCACATAAAGCAACGCTGTCTCAAAACCCTCGCCCCAAATCAAATCTGCATCAAAATGCTCTGCTTGATCCGAAGGTGTCAACACAATGCGCTCAGAGTCGTCCATCGCGATGACAGAAAACGTGGTCTTCTGAAGGTAAATTTCGGATTCCAATGCCTGCTGTGTCTGACGCAAATCCGCCACTTGTCGACTCCAATAGCCATTGACGAGGAAGAGCAGAAGCAACATCGCAAACGCCGTTCCCAATTGCAGCGACCATGGTGGAAGCTGAAGCCGTTTCCACCATGGCGTCCCTACTCCTTTGGGCGCGCTATGGCTGGCAGGTTTAGGCGTTACAGCAGGATTGCGAATTGCCGACTGTAAACGTGCTTCTAAGCCCACAGGTACATCCACCGGTGGCGCAGCATATAACAATTTATCAGCCAAATCTGAGTAACTGGCTAACTCTTCTGCAAGCTCTGGTTGTGTGGCTAGCAGTTTCTGCACTGTCGCTGCCTCATCGGAGTCGGTGACACCCAGAGCAAATGCGGCAAGTAACTCCTCAATCTCGGGATTGATAGGTTCGCTGTTATTGGGATTCGATTGGCTTTGTCCGTTATTTTCGGACTTATTGTTACGCATTTTCGTTTAAGACAACGGTAATGAGCGCCTGTTTGGATTGGTATATATACAACATTTGAATGTGATAGCCTTACGAATACTTTTGCCTTTCTTATCTATTCCATTGCCGCTTCTAGATTGTCACCTCAATCCACTTTGACAAGCTCTTCATTGGAGACCACCTGAGTGACTTATACCCCCAAGATTTACTGTCTGGATGCCTCATCTAGTGAGTTTTCCATTGTGGCTTCCACCCAAAGTGTGCGTAGCTTTTGTAGCCCCAAGCGCAAGCGAGTTTTTACGGTGCCAAGTGGCAATTGCAAACGTTCCGCTAGATCGCTGTGAGTGTGACCGGCGTAAAAGGCGAGCTCGATCAGCTGTCGTTGTTCCTCTGGTAATTGGTGAAGCAGGCGACGTAAAATTTGGCCGTTATACCAATTTACATCCTCAATATTGATGTTTGGGAAAGTCGTTTCTTCCTCAACCGGATCTTTTTGAATTACAAAGTGACGCTCTTCGCGTCGCAAGCGGTCAATCGCTGCATTACGTGTCATCGTTAGTAGCCAGCCGCTAAAGTGGCCAAAGGCAGGGTTCCAGCGATCAGGCTTTTGCCAAAGTTTCACAAAGACATCTTGCGTCACTTCTTCTGCCACTGTTGATTGACCCACGATCCGAAGTGCCAAACTAAATACAAGTTTGCTGTAAGCTCGGTACAAGCGCATCAGTGCATCTTGGTCGCCTGCGGCAACCAATTGCAATGTAAGCTCCTCGTTCAGGTGTGTCTCTTTGAGATCCGATGCGCTCATCGTGGCGAGTGTATCATTCCTAATGATCAGGGTCAACTCTTCGATACAAAAACAACGAGATGCAAGCTGCAAAACTAGATGGAAGTTACAACTTGCATCTTACAACTTGCCTGCTGCCCGATTCATCTACAAATTAATACAAAATAGACTGATTGGTTGCCTTTTGATACACTTAGCTCTATGGCTCGCAAAAAATTACAAGGACAAGTTGCAATCATCACCGGCGGAGGTCGGGGGATTGGTGCTGCAGCCGCGGAACGGCTCTGTTCAGCTGGTGCAGCAGTGGTTATTACTGCGCGTAGTGAGGAACAAATCGAACAGGTGGCTGCTGCACTGCGTACAAGAGGTGGCAAGGCCATTGCTGTTGTTGCGGATGTAAGTGATCGGGAGCAAGTTGAAGAGGTCGTAGAATCTGCGCTTGACCAATTTGGGCGGGTGGACATTCTCATCAACAATGCTGCTACGATCTGGCCGATCGAGATGATCGCCGACAGTGACCCTGATGAGTGGGCGTACAACATCTTTGTGAACCTGGTTGGTGCGTTTCACGCCATTCACAATGTTTTGCCGTTGATGCAGGAACAGGGGTACGGCCGCATCCTCAACATTAGCAGTGGAGCTGCGATTCGCCCTGTATTGGGCTGGAGTGCTTACAACGCATCCAAAGCCGGCTTAGAGGCATTGACTCGTTCACTGGCCTTGGAATTGCACTCTAGCCCGATTGCGATCAACGCGCTACGCCCAGGAGATGTAGATACCGAGATGCAGGCTGACATTCGCAGCATAGATACAAGCGAAACGACGCTTGACTTTAGCCGATTCCATACGAAACATGCACAAGGTACACTCTTTCGCCCCGAGCAAGTAGCCGATGCGATCTATTGGCTGGTTGGGCCATGGAGTCGTACTGTCAGTGGAGAGATTTTTGAGTTTAAAGATGAAGCGTGGCGTGCAAAGATTGAACAAGATGTAAAAACATAACAAAGCACGAAACAGTGTATCGCCTATACCTCAGTATAGAAGGTTAAAAGAATATGTTCCCCAAATTCAGTTTTGACAGTCGTTCAAACCAAATCACTTTTCGTCCTAATTCAATAATCGTATCGGTTGTGGCCCTGTTTATTGCGGTACTTTGTACCGGCTGGTTTTCGGGTAACGCTCAAGCAGAATTTGTGCTGGTTGCGCCAGAAACGATACCGGGAAATGATCTTAATCATATCACTCCCGTATTAACTTTTCAATTTGATGGGATAGGCCCACTAAAGCCGATTACGGGCATTGCTGCCTCGCTTGTTCAAGACCCTATTTTTGTGGTTTTTGGTCCTAATCAGGAATTGTTTGTGAGTAATCGACATGGCAATGTCGGTGAGGGCAGGGGTAGTATTTCACGTTTTAAGTTAGATCCGACAAGGACTTTTATTCTGAATGGAACTATTACTGGGAATTCGCTAGAGGCCGTAGCGGGTCTAGCTTTCAGCTTGGGTGGCGAGTTGTTCGCCGCAAACCTGCTAAACCATACGATTTCACGCTTTATCATCGATGCACAAGGCAACGCAATTGCCCATAGTTTCTTTGTCACCGATGAAGAATTCAATGAAGGGCTTGCCTTTGCTGCGGATGGCGAACTATTTACAACACATAGTTCATCTATAATTCGTAGTTGGCGAATCGATCCCGCCACAGGCGAAGTACATGACAGTAACCGTTCAATATCAGTTGCTGGATCATCTCGTCTTCATGGTATTGCGTTCAGTGCTAACAATGAACTATTTGTTACTGATCTTGATACGAATCTCATCTATCGCTTTCTTTTTGATGGCTCACATAACTTGGTATCCAATGGTTCTATCCCGGTTGCGGGAGGCCCGATTGGCCTTGCTTTCAGCCCAACTGGTGAACTGTTTGTCACCAGCCACTTTGCAGGCGGGATCACTCGTTTTACCTTTGATACTCAAGGCAACGCCGTTCAGAATGGCTCTATGTTGCCGACAAACCAACTCGGTGGGGCGGCAATTGTTACATTGCCAAGTGCACCACCACCTGTGGCTGTCCCTGAGCCAGGAACGCTTACCTTGTTAGGCAGCGGCTTGCTGAGTTTACTTGGCTATGTAACACTTCGTCGCTGGAGACGTAAATCATAACAAATCAGCAAGTTTTTTGAGGAGCGGGTAATTACTCGCTCCTCTTCTTTTGGTCTTGTAAATTACCTGTAAGTTGCGTCTACTTTTAAATTATTACTTTTGACTAACCAAAAAATGCCTCCTGCGCATATTTGCGGTATAGTAAGCATCATACAATTCAACTTTTTTAGGAGACAAAATAGAAATGGCATTCAAACATATCAAAATCCCAAATGGGGAGAAGATCACACTCAAAGACGACAAACTGAACGTACCTGACAATCCCATCGTGGCTTTTATCGAAGGTGACGGTACCGGGGTGGACATCTGGGCGGCCAGTCAGCCCGTACTCGATGCAGCCGTCGAAAAAGCCTACGGCGGCAAGCGCAAGATCGCCTGGATGGAAGTTTACTCAGGTGAGAAGGCCAACGAAGTTTATGGCGAAACCATCTGGTTGCCCGAAGAGACTTTGGAAGCGATCGACGAATATATCATCGGCATCAAAGGTCCGCTGACTACACCGATCGGTGGCGGCATTCGCAGTATCAATGTGGCGCTACGCCAGCGACTCGACCTCTATGCCTGTGTGCGCCCTGTACAATATTTCAGTGGCGTACCTAGTCCAGTCAAACATCCTGAACTGGTCAATATGGTGATCTTTCGTGAGAACACCGAGGACATTTACGCCGGTATCGAGTGGGAAGCTTACAGTGAAGGTGCCAAGAAGTTGATCGCCTTTCTGCAAAAAGAGATGGGCGTGAAGAAGATTCGCTTCCCCGAAAGCAGTGGTGTAGGTATTAAACCAGTCAGTGAAGAAGGAACCGGGCGTTTGATGCGCGCTGCCATTCAATATGCCATTGAAAACAATCGCAAGAGCGTCACCTTGGTGCACAAAGGCAATATCATGAAGTTCACCGAAGGTGCTTTTATGAATTGGGGCTACAAGGTCGCTGCCGAAGAGTTTGGCGCTACCCCGTTGGATGGTGGACCCTGGCACAAACTGCCCAACGGAATTATTATCAAAGATGTAATTGCGGATGCTATGTTACAGCAAATTCTCACGCGTCCTGCAGAATATGATGTGATTGCAACACTCAATCTCAATGGGGATTACATCAGTGATGCATTGGCGGCACAGGTGGGCGGTATTGGTATTGCCCCAGGTGCCAACATCAACTATGTTACAGGACGTGCGATCTTCGAGGCGACCCACGGTACAGCACCTAAGTATGCCGGCCAAGACAAGGTCAATCCCTCCTCAGTGATACTGAGCGGTGAGATGATGTTGCGCCATATGGGGTGGAACGAGGCTGCTGATTTGGTCATCCATTCAATGGAGAAGACGATTAGCCAAAAGATCGTGACCTATGACTTTGCTCGCCTGATGGAAGGTGCCAAGGAAGTGAAGTGCAGTGCCTTTGGCAAAGCCTTGATTAGCAATATGTAACAAAATAAGGTGTACTTTTCGTGTTGCGTAATATTTGAACCGATAGTGGCTTGCTCCTGGCAACACGATTCCATATTTTGAAACATGAGGGGCGAGTCATTTGACTCGCCCCTATTTTGCGAAAATATTTCCTGCTGTCCCATAGGGACACCTGAATTTAGGAGAAATGTATGGCAGCGCCTGTAAATATTCTCAAAGC
This sequence comes from Caldilineaceae bacterium, assembly GCA_046328715.1. Classification (GTDB taxonomy): domain Bacteria; phylum Chloroflexota; class Anaerolineae; order Caldilineales; family Caldilineaceae; genus JAXLWB01. The sequence goes on from JAXLWB010000001.1 coordinate 74,443, forward strand.
GCCAGTCAATCTTACCACGGTTTTTCGAACGACGATTGGCATGAAGGTTCTGATGGCGGTGACGGGTCTGATTTGGATTGGTTTTTTGTTTTTTCACATGTATGGCAATGTCAAAGTATTCCTCGGACCTGAGTACTTTAATGCCTACGCCGAAGGCTTGCGTGAACTCGGCCATCCTGTCTTTGGTCGCTTACACCTTTTAACGCTTTTGCGTGTGATCATGGTCGTGGCCTTTGTCACGCATGTCTATCTGCAATTCGTGCTTTATCGAAAGAATGCGGCAAGCCGCTCCACCAGCTACAGCATGCATAAGAAAGTTCAAGCGAACCCTGCCTCGCTTACCATGCGTTACGGAGGTGTAGCGATCTTATTCTTTGTACTCTATCACCTCTCAGATCTTACCTGGGGAGTTCCTGGCATCCACAGTGACTTTCAGTCTGGTCAAGCATATCATAACTTGACGACAAGCTTTCAGTCGCCAATCAATGTTGTGCTTTATTTGATTGCGTTGGCCGCTTTGGCAATGCACCTTTATCATGGCACGTGGAGCATGTTCCAAACATTAGGAGTTAACAGCAAACGTACAACGCCAACCCTGCGCTTAGTGGCCTTGGGTTTGGCTGTTGTGATTCCTGTCGGCTTTGCAATTGTGCCACTGAGTGTATTCTTTGGCATTGTGCCTTTGCTGTAAGGCCACTGCAAAAAACAAATAGTTCAATTCTCTCGCTTTTTGCAATGGCTAAAGCGATTTCATCAGAATAGTTTTAATTTTGAAATCGCCTAAGCAACAACAAGGTGACAGGCTGATTAAAAATTTTCACACTTGCTACCTTTTCGAGATACGAGGTTTATCAAAATGACTCAACCTACAAACGTAACAAAAGACGTAACGGTTGCTCCAGCAGTACAAACAGATTCGATGGTCTTTACAGAAGCCGTGTTAGATGGCAAATGTCCGACTGGACCGATCGAACAGCGCTGGGAAAAACATAAATTTGAAATGAAGCTGGTCGCCCCGTCCAATCGGCGCCGCTTCACTATTTTGGTTGTTGGTTCTGGTCTGGCAGGTGCATCGGCAGCGGCAACACTTTCCGAGCAAGGCTATAACGTGAAGTGTTTCTGCTATCAGGACAGCCCACGCCGTGCCCACAGCGTAGCGGCACAAGGTGGTATCAACGCAGCCAAAAACTACCGCAACGACGGTGACAGTGTCTATCGCCTCTTTTATGATACCGTCAAAGGTGGCGACTATCGTGCGCGTGAATCGAATGTCTATCGTCTGGCCGAAGTCAGCGTAGACATCATTGATCAGTGCGTGGCCCAAGGTGTACCCTTTGCCCGGGAATATGGCGGCATGTTGGACAACCGCTCCTTTGGTGGCGCGCAAGTCTCCCGTACTTTCTATGCTCGTGGACAGACCGGTCAGCAATTGTTGCTCGGTGCCTATCAGGCACTCTCGCGCCAGATCGCCAATGGTGGCGTGAAGATGTACACTCGCCATGAAATGCTCGATCTCGTGATGATCAACGGTCGGGCTCGTGGCATTGTGGTGCGCAATATGGTCACAGGCAAGATCGAATCGTTTTCGGGCGATGCTGTTGTCTTAGCGACAGGCGGCTATGGTAACGTCTTCTACTGGTCAACCAATGCCAAGGGCTGCAATACAACCGCCATCTGGCGGGCCTATAAGCAGGGCGCTTATCTGGCTAATCCTTGTTATACACAGATTCATCCAACCTGTATTCCACTCTCGGGTGAACATCAATCCAAGCTGACCTTGATGAGTGAATCGTTGCGCAATGATGGTCGTATTTGGGTGCCGCGCAAGGCTGATGAGAAGCGCAAAGCCGCCGATATTCCAGAAAGTGAGCGCTACTATTACCTGGAAGAGCGCTACCCGAGCTTCGGTAATCTGGTGCCACGCGATGTTGCTTCCCGTGCCGCTAAGCGTGTGGTCGATGATGGCTTCGGAGTAGGCGAGCTGAAGAATGGCGTCTATCTGGACTTTAGCGACGCCATCAAGCGTCTGGGTCAAGGTACCATCCGTGAACGTTACGGTAACTTGTTCGACATGTACGAACGCATTACCGGCGAAAATCCCTACAACGTGCCGATGCGCATTTATCCGGCCATCCATTATACGATGGGTGGGCTCTGGGTCGATTATAACCTGATGAGCAATCTGCCTGGCCTCTTTGTGCTAGGTGAAGCAAACTTCTCGGATCATGGGGCCAATCGTTTGGGTGCCAGCGCCTTGATGCAAGGCTTGGCCGATGGGTACTTCGTGCTTCCCTACACGATGGGTAATTACTTGGGCACGGATGGTTCCAAGCTCGATAAGATTACCACTGACCACCCCGAATTCAAGCGGGTGGAAGGTGAAGTGAGCGGTCAGATCAATCGCTTCCTTAATATCAAGGGCAAGCGTTCCGTCGATTCCTTCCATCGCGAGTTGGGCAAGATTGTCTGGGAGTACTGCGGTATGGGCCGTACCGCCCAAGGATTGCAGACAGCGCTTGATCGCATTCCTGTGTTGCGCGAAGAGTTCTGGCAAACGGTCAACGTGCCAGGATCGGGTGACGATCTCAACCAAAGCCTGGAGATGGCGGGACGTGTCGCCGATTTCCTCGAATTGGGCGAATTGCTTTGCGCCGATGCTTTGCACCGTGAGGAATCATGTGGTGGTCACTTCCGTGAAGAACACCAAACTCCCGAAGGTGAAGCCAAGCGCGACGACGAACATTTTGCCTACGTTGCTGCTTGGGAGTACAAGGGTGAACACGCTCCCGCTTTGCACAAAGAACCATTGAACTTTGAATTCGTTCATCTTGCGCAGCGAAGCTATAAATAAATTGCCAATTGCGAATTAGGAATTGCGGATTTCTCCGTAACTCGTAATTCGTAATTCGTAATTTGTAATTTTTTGGAGACTTTATGAAATTAACTCTCAAAGTTTGGCGGCAGAAGAATTCGGTGAGCGAGGGCAAACTCGAAACCTATAACTTGGACGATGTGAGCACCGATTCTTCCTTTTTGGAGATGCTCGACCAACTGAATGAACATTTACTAAGCATGGGCAAGGAGCCTGTGGCTTTTGATCATGATTGTCGTGAAGGTATCTGCGGCATGTGCAGTTTGATGATCAACGGTGTCGCACATGGCCCGCAAAAGGCAACGACAACTTGTCAGCTCCACATGCGACACTTCAAAGATGGCGACACGATCATCATTGAACCGTGGCGCTCCAAAGCCTTCCCGATCCTTAAAGACCTAGTGGTGGATCGCAGCGCTTTTGACCGCATCGTGCAGGCGGGCGGCTATGTCTCCGTTTCGACGGGTAGCGCACCGGATGCAAATGCTGTTCCTGTACCCAAGCGCGATGCAGATCGGTCGATGGATGCGGCATCCTGCATTAGTTGTGGAGCCTGTGTGGCGGCCTGTCCGAATGGCTCGGCTATGCTCTTCACTTCGGCCAAGTTAGGCCATCTTTCCTACCTGCCGCAAGGACAAAGCGAACGCTACAGCCGAGCCGTGCTGATGGTCAACCAGATGGACGCCGAAGGTTTCGGCTCCTGTACCAACATTGCCGAATGCGAAGCGGTCTGTCCCAAAGAGATCAGCCTCGACTTCATCGCCCGCATGAACGGCGACTTGCTCAAAGCTGCCTTTATGGGGTTGGGCGGTGAGACAGGCGGCAGCGGTGCTGGGTAACGTGGAATGAAACGCCATTTCAATTGAGATTAAGAGATCAGGAGATTTGGAGATTTTTGTCGTTACTTTCTCCTGATTCTCAATCTCAACCTGTATACAAAATTTACCTGTGCCATTAGAGTCATGATTCAAACATTTCCTACAGATGCTATACGCCTTGAGGTTAGTAAACAACTTGATTCTAAACGGCGTCATGAATTAGGACAGTTTTTAACCCCTTTACCTGTTGCCAGGTACATGGCATCGCTCTTCGCCCCAAATTCTAATCCAATCATTCGTCTTTTGGATGCTGGTGCTGGAATTGGGACATTGACCTCTGTATTCTTAGAGCGCTGGTTTGTAAAAGAATTAGATGCACCTTCAATTGAGCTTACAGCCTATGAGATTGAACCGCTATTGCGTTCCCATCTCGAACAAGTTTTGTCTTCGTTTCAAAAACGAGCAAAATTGCAAGGGCTTGATTTGCAGATAAGCATAGAAAGTTACGATTTTATTGAAGATGCCGTGGATCGTATTCAATTCTTCAACTCACAAAATTTTACCCATGCTATCCTCAACCCACCCTATAAGAAGATTCATAGCCAATCACAACATCGTAAATCACTAAGTGCCATTGGCATTGAAACTGTTAATCTTTACTCGGCCTTTGTAGCGCTTGCCGTTAACCTCATGGCCAATGGTGGTGAGATTGTTGCGATTATTCCACGCAGCTTTTGTAATGGCCCGTACTATCGACCCTTTCGTGAACTAATACTGCGCAACACTTCAATAGAACATATCCATCTCTTTACAGCACGCGACAAAGCATTCCAAGATGACGAGGTTTTGCAGGAAAACGTTATTATGCACTTAGTGAAGGGGAAACTCCAGGAGACAGTTACGATTTCCACATCAACAGATGAGACCTTCATTGATTATGCAATTCAGGAGTTTGCCTTTGAAGAGATTGTTCAGCCAAATGATACAGAACACTTTATCCACATTCCCACAACACATCATCAGTTCATAGATGAACAATATATACCGGCAAAAAAAACGACTCAAGCCAATTATTCACTGGAAGAGCTAGACATTCAGGTTTCAACAGGCCCAATAGTAGATTTTCGCCTAAAAGATTATCTGCGCGATCTTCCTGAAAACGATACTGTTCCTTTGTTATACCCTTCCCATTTTGTTGACTTCAAAGTAAATTGGCCGAATTTGAAAAATAAGAAGCCAAATGCAGTTCTGATCTCTAATGAAACAATCAAGTGGCTTTTCCCCAAAGGATTCTACACGGTTGTGCGTCGCTTTTCATCAAAAGAGGAACAACGAAGAATTTTTGCAAATGTAATTGATCCTAATCAGCTTGACTTTGCATATCTAGGCTTCGAAAACCATCTAAATGTATTTCATCGCAATAAGCAAGGCTTACCAGAGAAGCTTGCGCACGGTTTAGCTGTCTATCTCAATTCTTCGTTTATTGATCTTGCATTTCGCCGCTTTAGTGGACATACCCAAGTCAATGCAACGGATCTACGACTACTAAAGTATCCCAGTTTGGATATACTGCTTCGCTTAGGAGAGTGGGCAAAGAGTCAAATTAGTCTTACATACTTAGCCATTGATGATTTTGTAACAAAAAATATCTCGTAAGCTAAACTGATAGTATTATGAGCCAGTACGCTATTGTAGACAATGCCCTAAATATATTGATCGCTTTAGGCTTGCCGCGTGCCCAACAGAACGAGCGATCTGCGTTAACCTTGTTAGCGTTGCTAAATCTTACCTCTGAAAAACAATGGAACCAAGCTGAAGCTAAGCTGATTGGAATCACGCCGATCATGGATTTCATTCGTGAAAATTATGGTAAAAATTATGCACCGAATACACGAGAGACAATACGTCGCCAAACCATGCATCAATTTGTTGCAGCGGCTCTTGCTACTTATAACCCAGATGATCCATATCGCCCAGTAAATAGCCCAAAGGCAGTGTACCAAATTGCAACTGACGCTCTAACACTTTTTCGTTTGTATGGAACCGAGGTATGGAATGAAAGGCTAGAGCAATTTATTGCTGAACATGGAACGTTGCAAGAACGCTATGCTCGCCCTCGCCAGCAAAAAGGTTTTGCTGTTTCAATTTCCCTCACATCGGAAATACACCTTAGTCCAGGTATGCACAGCAAACTCATCAAAGAAGTCGTAGAGGAATTTGCCCCTCGTTTTGTCCCTGGCAGTCGCTTAATTTATGTAGGTGATACAGGTGAGAAATGGGGATATTTTGATCAGGCTCTTTTAGAATCGTTAGGGGTAAAAGTAGACTCACATGGCAAAATGCCGGATGTAGTACTGTATTACGCCGAAAAGAATTGGATCATCCTAGTTGAAGCAGTGACAAGTCATGGCCCAGTGGATGGAAAACGCCATGAGGAGTTGGCACAACTGTTCTCTACAGCGGCGGCAGGATTAATTTATGTTACAGCATTTCCAACCCGGCGAATGATGACTCGTTACTTATCGGCCATTGCCTGGGAAACTGAGGTTTGGATTGCTGAAAACCTATCTCATCTGATTCATTTTGACGGGGAGCGCTTCCTCGGACCTTATACGCATTAACAATTATCAAAAATGACAAACTCTCAAGAAGTTATCGATCAAGAAACAACGCCACAAGTTGACGTTACAGATTCACCCAATACTCAAGATCTCCTCGAACCGGAAGATGCACTTCCTGAAATTACCCTGGCTGAACTTCCCGAACCATTACGTCTGGCGGCTAACAAAGCCAACTGGACAAAGCTCATGCCGGTACAGGCGAAAGCCATCCCCTACATGCTGGCTGAGCGCGATCTGATGGTGCAATCGCGCACTGGCAGTGGTAAGACCGGTGCCTTCTTGTTGCCCATCCTCGCCCGTATCGACACGCGCTACGATTCATGTCAGGCATTGGTGCTGGTTCCGACGCGTGAGTTGGCACAACAGGTCGCAAAAGAAGCAGAAATACTCAGCTCGGGGAGCAAGGTTCGTTCTGTGGCGGTCTATGGCGGGGTCAAGTATGGACCGCAGCTTGAGGCGTTGAAGAAGGGAGCTCACCTGGTGATCGGGACACCTGGGCGCATCTTGGATCACCTGTTGCGCCGCACCTTGCGCCTCGATGACCTGGAAGTGCTCGTCTTCGATGAAGCGGATCGAATGCTTTCGATGGGCTTCTATCCCGATATGCGCGAGATTCAGCGCTATCTGCCCGAGCATGAGATCAATGCCTACATGTTCTCGGCCACCTTCCCCGAAGTTGTACTGCGTCTTGCTTCTCAATTTCTCGCCGAGCCTGAATTTCTCAGCCTGAGCAAGGACCACGTTCATGTTTCGGCTGCCGAGCATGTTTACTACAACACGCCGACACTCAAGCGCGATCGCAGCCTCGTCAAGTTGATCGAAATCGAGAATCCCGCTTCGGCGATTATCTTTTGCAACACCAAGAATACAGTCCAGTATGTGACCACAGTCTTGCAACGCTTTGGCTATGACGCCGATCAAATCAGTTCGGATCTCAACCAAAAGGATCGAGACCGGGTGCTAGACCGAGTGCGCAAGGGCGAACTGCGCTTTTTGGTTGCCACCGATGTGGCGGCCCGTGGCATTGATATTCCTGAGCTCTCACATGTCTTTCAATACGAGACGCCCGAAGATCCCGAATCCTACATTCACCGCGCTGGACGTACGGCGCGCGCAGGTGCCAGTGGCGTCGTGATTAGTTTGATAGAGAATTTTGTCGAACATCGGCTGTTAATGGAGATCGCCAAACGCTACTCGATCGACCTGGTAGAGCGTCCCTTCCCCAGCGATGCAGATGTGACTGCCTGTGTTGCAGAGCGTGTGACAGTTCTGCTCGAAGCCAAGTTGCGCACGCGTGACAAGCTGCAAACCGAACGGATGCAGCGTTTTGTGCCTGTGATCGGCGAATGGAGCAACACGGAAGAAGGGCAGTCGCTACTTGCCATGCTATTGGACGACTTCTATCAACAGTCATTACATGGTTTGCCTTTGCCACCAGCAGAGCATACGCCCACTCCACGTAATGAGCGAGGCAATCGCAACGCTCGACAGGGCGAGGGTTCAAGCGCTCGTAAACGCCGCCGAGGTGGTCGCAGAAGAAATCGACAAAGTCAAAGTTAGTGTTCAAAAAACTGCGAGTTGAGCGTCAAAGACCCTGTGAACGTGAGTTCGGATTGTAGCCTAACAGGCTACCCTACGATAACCCAGTGGCAGCGCCCTGGGAGAGAGCATGATCACCTCTCAGCCCCAGGGCGCTGCCACTGGGTTACCCTGTATCGCCCCGATGGGGCTAAGGGTCGAAGGCCAATTGTAGTAAACAAGGTGAATTGATTCCACGCACATCCACACCGCACAAAAGGGCAAATTTTTGCCGATTGACGATTCAGCAGTTCTTTGGTATCCTACCCATGTAGTGACTTGGCAGTAAGCTCCCATTTCATCGTGTTTTTTTACAACTTCATATCCTTTTGTAGTCTGCTGAACAGAGTGTTGCTAAATCGGAACCGATTCACATTTAGGAGGAACCTCAATGACTCAGTCAAATCTCTCTCGCAGAACCTTTCTCAAATTTGCTGGCACAACGCTAGGCGTAAGTCTGTTAGCTGCCTGTGCCCCAGTAAGTACAACTGCGCCTGCCGCCGAATCAGGTGGTGGTGCTGCGCCAGCCACGGCACCGAGCCGGCTTTGGGTGCTACAAACGGCTGATTTCCACCCAGATTATAATGATTATGTCAAAAAGCACTTTGAGGACTATGCCGCCTCGAAGAATTGGGAATTAGAAGTTGCTGACGTCGCTGGCTTTGTCGCTGGTGGTGCCGAATTGCAGAAGATCGCTGCCCAGGTTGCTGCAGACGACTCGCCCGATCTGATCCAGCGCAACATGAGCGTTCCTCAATATAACCAGCTTGGCCTGATTATTCCAGTCACCGAAATCGTCACTGAGGTCATCAACAAATATGGTGACACGGGTGGACGCCAGAAGAAGGACTTGATGATCGACAACGATTGGTATGCCGTTCCCTTCCATGTGCGCAGTGATGGCGGTTGGGCACGCAAAGATATGTGGGACGCCGTTGGAATCGATGTTACCAAACTCGAAACCTATGACGAGTTGCGCGATGCAGCTATGGAAGTCTCTGACCCAGCCAAAGAACAATGGGGTTGGGGCATGAGCGTCAATCGTGGTGGCGACGGCAGTTGGATGGTTCATCGGGTGATTCATTCCTTTGGCGGCACTTGGGTCGATGAGACCGGCCAATATGTGACCTTGGATTCGCCAGAAACAGTGCAAGCGGTTGAATGGATCGTGGATACCTATACCAATCCGAAGTGGGAGAAGATGTTACCACCCGGCGTCCTGAGTTGGACCGACCCTACCAACAACGAAACCTTTCTGGGCGGCAAAGCGGCCTATACGCAGAATGCAGGCACGGTCTATGCCAAGGCGGTTGTAGACAAAGTGCCCTTTGCCGATAGCATTATCTGGGATTACCCCAAGGGCGGCCCGGGTCTGAAGAAGTTCTTTGGTCTGTCCAGCATGAACTTTGCCATGATCAAAGGTGGTAAAAATCCTGATGCTTCGCGCGACATGATCCTCAGCTTCTACGAGGATGACGTGATGAAGCAGGTCTACAAGATCGCCACTTCCTATGCATTGCCGGCCTACAGCAAGATGTGGGATTGGGAAGAAGTGACCAGCGTACCTAATAGCATTGTCCAGAAGGATGGAGCGCTCGATCCCACCGGTTGGAACGGCGTCGCCTATCCAGGCCCCTCGACAGCACAAATTGCAGCAGTCGATGCGCAAAACCTGGGTACAGATATGATTGCATCGGTTATCACAGGCCAGGCCAGCGCTGCCGATGCCGTGAAGCAGACTGCCGAAGCTGCTGTCAAGATCTTCAAAGAGATGGGCATTGCAGGCACAAAGTAACTTTGGCATCTATACTGTCTCTGCAATGTGAATTGGAGTTTTTAGGTGGCAAAATTACGACCCTCATTGCAACCGAAGTGTAGCTATGGTTTTGTTATGCGCCAGACCCGCAAAGGCATCGGCACATAGCGAACGACGTTTACGAGTAGAGTGCGTGAGACACATGGGGTGTGAAAGCACTTCACACCCCATGATTGACTCATTTGCCTTCTGTCTCGTGAAGGAGATCTCTGATGAGCCAGACGACCCTTGCCGATGTACGTGTGGCACAGAAAGCGCCAAGCTCCTCTTGGCAGGTGGTGCTGCGTGATTTGTTGGGGCGTGATTGGGCAGCAGCCTACGTCTTTGTGTTGCCGACCATTCTGTTGATGGGTGGCTTGATCGCCTACCCGTTGTTGCGTGCTGTCTATATCAGCTTTACTAATACCGTTTCGCTCAAGACTGGCCCTTTTGTCGGCATGCAAAACTATGAGACAGTATGGACTGATCCCAACTTCCGCTCCTCGGTCTGGAACACGGTGGTCTATACCTTCTGGTCAATCTTCTTTAAGTTCTGCCTGGGATTGACCGTTTCGATCTTGCTGCATCGCCTAAAGCGCTTTGGCGGTATTCTAACCGCCGCCATCCTCTTGCCCTGGATCGTGCCCTCTGTCGTAGCCGCCATCGCCTGGAAAGGATTGTTGGACCCAGTTTACGGCGGTATCAACCAATTTCTGGTGCAAACAGGGTTGGTGACGAAAGGCTTTTCCTGGCTTGGCGACGTCGATACTGCTATGGCGTCGTTGGTCATGATTAATGTCTGGGCGGGTATCCCCTTCTTCACGATCAACCTATTGGCGGGCTTGAAGGCAATCGACAAAGAATATTACGAGGCCGCTATCATCGACGGGGCCAATGCTTGGCGCTGCTTCTTGCACGTTACCCTGCCCAGTTTGCGCTACGTGATCATTGTCGCAACCTTGTTGTCTACGATTTGGACCTTCAACAGCTTCGACATGATCTTCTTGCTCACAGGCGGTGGACCGGTCAATGTGACGCGTGTCTTTTCGATTTTGGCCTTTGAAGCGTTTGGTGCCGCCCGTTATGGCGTAGCGGTAGCAATTGCCATCACAATGGCCCCGATTCTGTTGATCTTCATCTTTGTCTTGGGCCGTTACATGTCCGCTGGCGGGCGACAGGAAGAGCGTACGAGTGACGAACAGCAAAGCGCTTGGCAACGAGCGTTGAACACCATCACTTGGCCTCTGCGCAAACTGCTTGATCTGCTGGTCGCCCTCTTCTTCCTAGTCAATGATGCGCTGGAAGGGCTCTTCGAGGCGATCGGCAACGGCTTGTACAAGCTCTTTGTGGGTGAGTCTCATGTGAGTCAGCGACGAGCAAGGCGCACCGGCCAGGTAGTGGTGGAGATTATTGCTGCCATTATCCTGGGTGTCTTTGTTATCTTCGAACTGCTGCCCTTCTACTGGACATTGATCACCGCCTTCAAGAGCACCAAACAAGTGGTGGCATTCGATTCTGTCTTCTGGCCAGCACCCTGGACGCTTGAACAATTTGTCACCCTCTTTGGGCCAACGCGTAGGTTCCTGCTCTGGTACCAAAACACAGTCGTCGTGGCGGTCGTCAGTACGGTACTCTCGGTGTTGGTGGCGGCGATGGGCGGTTATGGATTGGTTCGTCTGCGCTGGCGCGGCGCTAATCTTTTCAGCAGCAGTGTGCTTATCGCTTACCTGATGCCGCCAATCATGATGTTCATCCCCATGTATCAGATCTTCACTGCGCTCAAGATGACCAACAGCTTGACCGGTTTGATGGTCGCCTATCCTACCTTTGGTTTACCCTTCGCCACCTGGCTGATGATGGGCTACTATGCCTCGATTCCCAAAGAGATGGAAGAGGCTGCCCTGATTGATGGTTGCAATCACTTCCAGGCTTTCTGGAAGGTAGTGTTGCCACTGGTCATGCCTGCCTTGATGGCTGCCTCGATGTTTGCCGTGACCCTGGCCTGGAAAGAATTCATCTTCGCCTACATCTTTCTCTCTAAGGATAAACTCTACACCTTGACCATCGGCATGGCGCAGATGATTATCGGTGACGTACTGCCGTGGGGCGAACTTTCAGCGGCTGCCCTGTTGATGTCAATCCCTGTCGCCATTCTCTACATGGTGGGCCAACGCTACATGGTCGCTGGTTTGACTGCAGGTGCCGTCAAGGGATAAGAAATCCAAAGTAATTGGTGGACAATAGAACAGGTAAACAGGTCGCCAAGCCTGTTTACCTGTTTTGTTTTATGACAGCGTGAGCCCCTTCTCTTTATCCTCAATCCAATCAACCTCATTTTGTAGGCTTTCATTTTTGACAGTAAACTTAAGATTAAGTTATTATTTTTACTGCAAATTAAACTAAAAAAATTATTACTGAAATTTGGTAATAGTATCAGCGTATCTACATACGCTTCTTCTGGCTATTGAACGTTCGGCCACCACTTTTAGCTCACTTCATTGACCTTGATAGTCCTGATCGATGGCGGCTCATTGCTGGCGTTGTGTTATTGGGTTGCAACTTTCTATTTAAGCGCAACGCATTCTTGTAAAGTGTATGCGAATACGTATTATAGGCCCTCTTATCAGTTTGTTTCTCTTAATCGGGATCGCACAATCTGTTTCTGGGTTTTCACCAACTACGCAAGTATTTTACATCCCCATACCAGAAGACCAGGCATTTACGACTTTTCGCGCCATCAATCCACCGCTTGTCAGTGGCAATATCGTCGACTACATTTCTATCGTACCTGCGCGTACTGACACGTATGTCTACTATGACCAATGGGAAAATGGTTATGATAGTGATATCTCCAACCCAGCCAACCTCTATAGCACTTCGAACCCAGGTGGAACGCAGATTTGGGGGGATGGCATTGCGGCCAATGGGTGCCCACCCAATATCAATTGGGTAACGATTACCTGTACCAATGCCAATGATCGTCTGACCGCGGGGGCGGCCATCATCTTAAGCAGTGTCGTATCATATACCAGCGCCGGGCTGGCGGTGATCGATTTTGATGGACGTGACAAAGTTGCTGCAACTGGTCCAATTGCGGTCACACGAACCGGCTGGCCCACTACACCTGGTACCGTCTTGGCTAGCTCCACTGAAGTTCTGCCCACGCAAAACTGGGGTACCGATTACCGCGTGCCCGTGGGTGAAAACACGCCGACAGGTGCAACGCCAGCAACCAGTCTATACTCGTATAGCAGCATTGCGATCATGGCAAGCCAAAACGGTACGTCGGTTACCATCGATTTGGATGGCAGTGGCGTTATCTCTTCGCCGTTTTCAATTACCTTGAACGAAGGGGAAAGCTATGCTGTTACGGGTGGTGTTATGGAAGGAGCCTCTGTTCAGGCCAGTGCACCTGTACAAGTGAATTTGATGGCGGGTGCCCTTGGCTCTGCGATTCGCATGGATTGGTATGCGCTGTATCCGATGTCGCTCTGGTCAAATGTCTATTACAATCCAGTTGGAACCATCAATTCAGCGCCGACCAGCCTTTTCTTCTACAACCCTGGCCCCAGCTCGATGACAGTAAACTGTAACTACCAAGGTTCAACTGCCTCGCGAACGATTGCAGCGAATGATACCTTGTCCGTAACAGTGCCTGCCGATTCGGGTGCGCGCTGTGCATCGAACACTGGCTATCCTTTTTTCGCAATTGCCACAGTTGACACCGATGCTGACAACGTTTCTAGCGACTGGGGATTTACGCTGGTTCCTGATACGTTACTCTCTGCACAGCTTTTTGTTGGACTCGGAATTGGCAAAGACCCAAACTCCTCTTCTTCGGAAAATGGTAGCCCGATTTGGGTCACATTGTCTTGTGCCTCCCCAATCACGACAAGCTATGTCTATGTAGATTGGAACAACGATGGTACACCCGACCGCGCTGATTTGAATGGTGATGGAGACACTCTCGATACAATCAACGGCATCTCCGAGAATAGCTCAAACCAGGGTATGTTGGTACAACTCTACCAATCGGTTCGTCTCTATGATTCGGTGGACATTGGCGACAATGATCAAACAGGCGCAAGAATTTATACCCTTACAGGTGCCAATGGCAGTGGATCCCCGGGCTGTGATATCACGGGCGCTTGGGGGCAGGATCCTAATGTCGCTTCGCAAGGAAGCCCAGGGCTTGATCTGGGTACAACGATGCCACCTTTTCCTTTGCTTTCAGGCGGCAAAGGCACACTACAGATCACTGACTTGGATGGCGACAACGTGGCTGGTCCTAATGAAATTTTGGAATACACGATCGTCGCTCAAAACGTCAGCCTTGTCGCCATCAACAATGTCATTATTAGTGACACAGTTCCACTGAGTACCACCTATGTGGCCGGCAGTACCGCCATCATTACCCCCACTGGCCCTACGACCACCACCGTTGCCGATAACATTGTTGGGACGGCCTTCCCTCTGGACAATGGCGGTATCAATATTGGCAACTTGGCTGCTGGGGCTGAGCGTAAGGTGGTCTTTCGCGTTAAGATTGATCCTGGCTTGCAGGTCTGCAATTTAGCTATCAGCAATAAAGCTACTGTAAAGTCATCCTTTGGCTTTGAGACACCTTCTTCGAGCACTCCCTTGTGCAAGCCCACTATTCGTAAGAGTGCCAACGCCAACTCGTTGCTGGCTGGTACACAGCTTACCTATACACTTGCCTATACCATCGTTGGATCATCTTCCTACAAAAACATGTTGATTAGCGACACGCTCCCTACAGGCGCCAGCTATGTCACAGGCAGTGCTTCACTCACGCCATCTTTAATCTCTGGCAATTTGTTGCAATGGAGTCTTGGCACGCTGACACCAACGGTGATCAATACCATCACCTACCGGGCTTTGATCTCAACCACGATTGTCACCGGTACGCAGTTGGTCAATCGCGTCACGCTGACCGATGTGTTTGGGTCGCAGGATGGATCGCAGGTAACGACCACGATTTGGTCGCCTGTGCATGATCTGAGTATCAGTAAAAATGATAATGTCATCAGTTACACCGCTGGCTTGCCGATTACGTACACGATTGTCGCACGCAACCTAGGTCCAAGCGATGCCATCAACATCATTATTTCAGATACGAAGCCAGCCCAGATTGGCAGTTGGACTTGGAATTGTAGTACTCAGAGTGGTGGGGCAAGTGGCTGCGATGGGATCGTCAACAGTTCATTGAACTTTAGTGATAGCATTGCGCTTCCTACGGGTGCTGCCATTACCTATACGGTGGTCGCTACAACGACTTCCAGTGCCAATACTGTACTGACCAACACCGCAAGTATCAGCGCAACGATTGCCAGTACCGACCCAGTTCCTGGTAACAACAGCGCCACCGATAGTGACAACAATAGTTTGCTTTCCGACTTAAGCATTAGCAAGAATGACAATGTAACGAGCTACACTGCCGGGCTACCGATTACTTACACGATTGTGGCGCGCAATCTTGGTCCCAGTGATGCCAGCAACATCCTCATCTCAGACATCAAGCCCATCCAGATTGGCACTTGGACCTGGAATTGTACGGCGCAATCGGTCGGTGCGAGTGGCTGCAGTGGCTCACTCAATAGTGGAACAGATTTCAGTAATATCGTTACCTTGCCTGCTGGGGGAGCGATCACCTATACCGTGATCGCCACGACCACATCGAGTGCCAGTACTTTGCTTACAAATACTGCCATTATCAGTGCCAGCGTAGGAACGAATGACCCTGTGTCTGGCAATAACAGTGCGACCGATAGTGACAGCAATAACTTGCTTGCTGATCTGAGCATTAGCAAAAGTGACAACGTAACCGGCTACATTGCCGGTTTGCCAATCACCTATACGATTGTGGCCCGTAACCTGGGACCAAGCGACAACAACAGTGTGATTGTCTCGGACACGAAGCCCAGCCAGATCAGCAATTGGACATGGAATTGCACAACCCAAAGTGCTGGGACCAGTGGTTGTGATGGCGTTGTTAACAGTGCAGGTAACTTTACTGACACCCTTATCCTGCCAGCAGGCGCTGCCATTACCTATACTGTGATCGCAACAACGAGTGTCAGTGCCATCACCTCACTGACTAACACAGCGAATATCAGCACGACCGCTGGCATTAGCGATCCTGTCCCCAGCAACAACAGCGCAATTGACATTGACACCCTCAATCGGTTAGTCGACCTGAGCCTTGATAAGAGTGACTCAGCGGACCCGTCTGGTGCGAGTGCAACGCTCACCTATACCCTGTTGATTAGCAACACAGGACCATCCAATGCCACCGGTGTGCTTGTTACGGACACGCTGCCGCTCAGCGTTACCTTTGTCTCAGCCAATCCCAGTCAAAGTAGCGGGCCTACTCCACTGGTTTGGAATCTCGGCACTGTTACTGTCAATACGACCTCGCGCATTACAGTTGTTGTGACGATTTCTCCCAGCTTCACTGGCACCATCACCAACACTGCGGTCGTCAGCAGCACCATTCTCGATTCAAACCCGAGTAACAACCAGGATTCTGAGCCAACCACGGTGTTTGTGCAGGCTGATCTAAGCATTAGTAAGAATGACAATGTAACCAGCTACACCGCCGGGCTGCCGCTTACCTACACGATTGTCGCACGCAACCTGGGGCCAGCTACTGCCAGCAGCGTGATTGTTTCTGACACCAAACCTGTACAAATCAACCAGTGGACCTGGAATTGTACAACTCAAAGTGGAGGCGCAAGTGGTTGTAATGGCATGGTTAACAGCACTGCTAACTTCAGTGATACCATTTCATTGCCCGCTGGTGGGGCAATCACCTATACAGTCATCGCCACCACCACCGCAAGCGCACTCAATTCACTCACCAACACTGTAATCATTACCCCAGCCAGCGCAATTTATGATCCTGTCCTAACCAACAATAGTTCCACGGACAACGACAGCGCCAATCCTCTTTCCGACCTGCGCGTCACCAAGAGCGATACGCTCGACCCAATCGCTGCGGGGAGAACCCTGACCTACACCATCATGATTACCAACGCCGGTCCCAGCGATGCCCAGAATGTCGTGATCAGCGATACCTTGCCCGCTGGCCTGAGCTTTGTCTCGGCCACGGCAGGATGTAGCTTCAATGCGAACATTCTCACCTGTGCCGTCGGCACGATTGCTCAAAACACAACAACGACGATCACCGTGGTTGTGACCGTGAATTCTGATGTGGCACGGCACAACCGCAATCATCTCCTAGCAAGCGCCAGTTTTTCCACCCAATATGTCCTGGTGGTCTGGAAACCGCCACCTATCGATTCGACTTGAACACAAAAAGTAGAACAAGAAAAATTCTTATTCTACGGAACTCATTGAACAAGAGAAGCTTGTTCCACACACAAAGGAATGAACCAATGCAATCAAATTACGCCTTTCCCTTCAATACCTGCCAATCTCGAGATCGACCCAATCAAGCTGATACAAGTTGAAAGATGTTTAACCAGAATGCTCAGTCAGAACAACGTAACGAATTTGGAAATCCGAGTAGATCCATTTGTATTTCATAAAGGAAGTCAATCATGAACCACCTTCGCCCCAACCGAGAAAGAAAGTGGCTGGTATTGAAGAGTAGTCTTTTGCTCAAACTACTCTTCAGCCTGCTCTTCTTCTTTCTGATCGGTGGCCATTGGAGCCAATCGGCCTATGCTGCCGACATGACATCTCCACTGGCAGCCACCAGCGATCAAAAGGTCATTACCAACACGGTGACCGTCGGCAGTACCACCACCGATCCCAACTCGCTCAACAACACTGCCAACCAATCGACCACTGTCGTCTCGCAGGCCGATCTAGTGCTTAGCAAAAGCGACGGCGTCGGCAGCATGATTCCTGGCACAACCGTTACCTACACAATCATTGTCACCAATGCTGGACCCAGCAATGTGAGCAATGCCCAGGTGACTGACAACTTGCCCGCCATCATCACCAGTGCCTCGTGGAGTTGTACTTCGTCGTCCGGCTCGAACTGCGATAGCAGCAGCGGAACTGGTAACATCAACGCCACGGTTGATCTGGCCCCGAATGGCACCGCCACCTTCGTGGTGATTGCCCAGGTCAGCTCTACTGCTACGGGTACATTGGTCAACACCGCCACAGTGACGCCGCCTCCCACGACGACCGATCCAAACCCAGGCAACAACAGCCAAACCGATACGGATAACTTGTTGACTGGCACACTCACCGGCTCTGTCTTCATCGACGCCAACCACGATCAAACGCAGAATGGCAGCGAAGGATTGGGAGGTGTCACCGTGATCATCACCACCAGTGTGGGCACGACCCTTTCAGTCACGACTGATAGCAATGGCCTCTTCACTGTTACCGTGCCGATTGGCAACACGCAAGTGGATGTCCGGGACAGCGATCTGCCTGCTGGTGTTGTACAAGTCGCTGGCAGTGACCCAAGCACAGTCAACGTGCCCAGCGGCGGTACAGTCCAAGACCTCAACGGGTACGAGCAACGCGGCCTCCTCTACGGTCACATCTATGAGGATAAGGATGGCAACGGCGTACAGACCGCAGGTGAACCAAATCTCTCTGGCGTTTCCGTGGTGATCACAGACGCCTTTGGTCTCACCCAGACTGTAATGACCGACGGCAGCGGTAACTACACCGCCACTGTCGCCACGGGCAGTGCGAGTAGCCCCTACACCGCCACTGTCGATGTGGTCGAAAGCAGCTTGCCCGCAGGCTATCTGCAAACCGATGGTAGCGATCCTACCGTGGTAACTGGTCTCGTCGCAGGTGGCCAACGCTTTGAAGAAAACAATGGCTATCAGATCCGCGGCCAGGTCGTAGGCGTCGTCTATATGGATCAAGACGGCGATGGCGACTACACGGCTGGCGTCGATACGCCAATCAATGTGACTCTGATCATTACCGATAGCAACGGTGTCGGCCACAGCGTCACGACCGTCAATGGTGCCTATACCTTGACCGTACCGACAGGCAACACGCAGGTAGACATTGTTGACAGCAGCTTGCCCAATGGCGTTGTCCTCACGGGCGGCAGCAGCGACCCCACCACGGTTGTGGTCCCGGGCGGCGGCACGGCACGTGATGACACCGGTTATGTCATCCTCTCCAGCATCGGTGACCGTGTCTGGCTCGACCTCAACGGCGACGGCGTACAGGATAGCAACGAACCCGGCCTCGAAGGCGTCGTAGTAACCTTAACCGCAGCCTCCGGCGCACCGCTCACTGTGACTACGGGTAGCAATGGCAACTATACCTTTGGCAACCTTGTCCCACGTCGCTATACCGTGACAGTGGACAGCGCTACCCTTCCCTTGGGTGTCACCCAAACCTATGACCGTGACAACACAATGGATAATCGAACCAGCGCCACTATCTCTTCGGCGACGGTCATTACCAACGCCGACTTCGGTTACCGTGGCAACGCCAGCATCGGCGATCTGGTCTGGCATGACCTCAACGGCGATGGCGTGAAAGATAGCAACGAACCTGGCTTTGCCGGTATCGTGATCACACTCACCTTCCCCAGTGGCCATGTGATCACCACGACCACCAATGTCAGCGGCACTTACACCTTCGCTGGCCTAATTCCAGGCACCTATACGGTTGATGTAGACGACACCACGCTCCCCGCTGGTGCAGTGCGAACCTCATCCAACGATACCTTTAGCATCACGCTCAGCGCAGGCACCAACAACACCAGCGCCGACTTTGGCTATCAACAACGGGGTCAGGTCTACGGCCACCTTTTTGAAGATATCAACGGCAACGGTGTCCAAGATAACGGCGAGCCGAATCTGAGCGGTGTCAGTGTCATCATCACCAACACCCTTGGTGTCACGCAGACCGTCACCACTGACAGCAGTGGTAATTACACCGCCACTGTACCGATGGGCTCGACCACGGTCGATGTCGTCGATAGCACCTTGCCCGCTGGCTCTGTCCAGACCGCAGGCAACCCTGTCGATACCATCACCGTCCAACCAGGTGTGACCAATGACGCTGGTATCGACGGTTACCAAGTGCGTGGTATCGTGGACGGTCGGGTCTATGAAGACCGCAACAACAACGGTGTCTACGATCCTGCGATCGATCAGGCACTCGCCAATGTCGCTGTCCTCATCACCGACCGCAACGGTGTCACCAGCACAGTCCAAACCGACAGTTTGGGCTACTTCAGTAAGACTGTACCCGCAGGCACCACGTCAGTCGATGTCAACAATGCCAACATCCCAGCCAACCTGGCGCTGGAAAATGGATTCGTCGATCCGCAAACGGTCACTGTTCCGGGTGCTGGCACTGCTTCTACCAACTTCCCCTATGTGGAAACGTTGAAGATTGACCTCGATACCAACACACCGACCGTCGCCGCTGGTACACAGGCAACCTACACGCTTGTGGTACGCAACCCCAGCAACCAGTTGCTCACCAACGTGGCCCTCTCTGACACGTTGCCGGCAGGCTTCACCTATGCCAGCAGCACAGTCGATGCCAGCAACGCCAGCCGTACAGCAACCGGCGACCCAGCCGTGGGTGACAATACTGTCCTCTGGAACGAATGGTCAATCAATCCCGGCGGCATCGTGACGATTACCTTAGTCGTCAACGTAGCCAGCTCGGTTGACCCGAATACCTACGACACCACGGCCTATGCCTACAGCACACAAAGTGGCCTGGTCGATGACGTTGGAACCACGGCGCAGGATAGCAACACGCCATACGGTCAGGATCCCGAGCCGGATGAAGATGTCACCATCATCACCAGCGCCGATCTCTCGGTGGCGAAGTATGACGACCGCGACCCAGTGGCCGCAGGTACCTTGCTCACCTACACCATCGTCGTCAGCAATGCTGGCCCGAGCGATGCTCGCAACGTCATCATTACCGATACGCTGCCAGGCGACGTGACCTATGTTTCGGATGATGCAGGCTGTAGCGAAAGCGCAGGCACCGTCACCTGTAACGTCGGTACGATTGCTGTGAACAGCAGCCGCACCATCACGATTGTAGTACGTGTCTCTTCCTCTGTGTTGACTGCCAGTGGTAATGCGCCAGCGATGGTCGCTGCCCCAGCAGTCAACGATGCAGTCAGCAGCGCCGCTACCCTCGAATCTGAGGGTGGCCAGGCGAGTGCCAATGCAGGAGCTTTGACCGCCCAGTTGGATTCAATTGCTACACCAAGCATAAGTACTGCCTCGGCGACCGTGGCTGCAATGAGCAAACTCAGCCAGGCGACCAGCAGTACTTGGATGCAGGCAGTTCAACAGATTGCAACCAACCAATCTTCCAGCACCGCCAATCTCGCTCGCTCCTGGACAACAGCGACCGAATGGCTGGCAACGCTGGCAAACCGTACTTTGTATCGAAATGCTGTACCGGATGGCATAAAGTCTGGGGTAACAGGATCGGGATTGTTCTAGGGAAAGATTGAGATTAAGAGATTAGGAGATTAACAGACCTAATCTCTTAATCTCCTAATCTCCAATCTCGTCTCGTTTCGTTAACGAACGTCGAAAATGTCGAACTTTGTCGTGTGGTTAAGAACGTATAGCGCTGCACTCACAGGCAGATGGGGAGTGACCCTTGCGGTCAGCCTCCTGCTGGCTGTGCTCTTCAGCGCGGGTTGGAGCCGAACTGCAGCGGCGGCCAGCCTGACCACACACAACGTTGCATACCAGGACATTCGTTACGCAACAACGAGCCAGCAGAACTTGGAACAAGCGACCAGTGTCGACATTGTCAACAGTGTGACCGTCGGCAGTTCAACGTCAGACCCGAACCCGGCCAACAACAGTGCGGTGCAGACCACCACAATTGTGCTTCCTGAGACGATACCAACTGTGGTGTTGAGCGCAACGCGTGTCGTAACCGAAGGTGACAGCGGCCTAATCAAGGCGACGCTGAACTTCACAAGTGCCCATCCCGTCACGGTGACGCTGGTCTACACCGACCAGAGCACCAGCAGTGGCGACTATCTGACATCAACCATCACGATTGTGATTCCGCCCGGGGAGTGGAACGCTAGCATTCCATTCACCGCCGTGGAGGATGCAGAGGATGAGGCCGACGAAGACTTCTTAGTTGCAATTGTCGCTGTGGAAAATGCGAATGACGGGAGCTCTGTCCGTGTGGTGACCATCCTGGATAATGATCTGCCACCTACTGCGACGCCAACCGAGACGCCGACTGCGACACCGAGCGAGACGCCAACTCAAAGCGCCACGCCGACGCCGACCGCTACGGAGACGGCTACAGAGACGCCGACTGCCACGTCTACATTGACTGACACGGTCTCGTCTACAGCTACCACAACGCCAACTGATACATCAATACCGACGCTCACGGCAACAAACACGCTGACGCCGACCGAGACAAGCACTGCGATCGACACTGCGACGAGCACACCAACGCCGACGTTGACAGCAACAAACACGCTGACGCCGACCGAGACGAGCACTGCCACGGACACAGCGACTCGTACACCGTCGCCGACGCTAACGGTAACGTACACGCTCACGCCAACGGAGACGAGCACTGCGACCAATACAGCGACTCGTACACCGTCGCCGACGCTGACGGCAACCGACACGCTCACGCCGACCGAGACGAGCACTGCGACCGAAACAGCGACTCGCACGCCAACGCCGACGTTGACAGCGACAAACACGCTGACGCCGACCGAGACGAGTACTGCCACGGACACAGCGACTCGCACACCAACGCCGACGTTGACGGCAACCGATACGCTGACACCAACCGAGACGAGCACTGCGACCGACACGGCGACGAGCACGCATACGCCAACAGGGACAAGTACAGCTACAGCGAGCGCCACACAAACGTTGACGTCGACCTCGACGCCAATGCCAACGGCTACTGCTACGGTCACGATGACGCCCACGGCTTCGCCAACATGGACGCCGACGAACACACCTGTGCCAACACCGACTGCGACGGTGACTTCTACAGCCACCGCAACGGCCACAGCTACAGCGACGTCGACACCTACGGTGGTGCCGCCCTCAGCAGTGACAGGTCACGTCTTTATTGACAACAATGGCAATGGTGTACAAGAGTTTGGCGAGGCGAATTTGCCGAATGTAACCGTCATTATCACCGACAGCCTGGGTATTGGGCAACAGGTGATGACGGATGGCAACGGCAATTACCGAGCGACCGTGCCAGCAGGACAGGTCGTCGTCGATATCGATGAGAACAGTCTGCCCCTTGGCTATGTCCAGACGGCGGGTACCGATCCTACCACGGCGTCAGTGCCGCCTGGTGCAACGTTGGATGCGGGGAATGATGGTTATCAGCCGACTGGATTCGTCACTGGTGTCATCTACCTGGATCAAAATGGGGATGGTGTCTACACAGTTGGCACCGATGTTCCCTTTGCTGGCGTTGCTGTGAAGGTAACAGATAGTCAAGGCATTGTTCACACTGTAACCACCAACGAAAGCGGTGTCTACACAGTTACCGTTCCCGTTGGCGAAGCAACCGTCGATGTGGTCGATAGCACGGTGCCAGCAACCAGTGGCTTGACCAACGGAAGCGTTGATACCGCCACTGTAATCGTTCCCATCAATGGCATTGCAGTCGACGATGTGGGCTATCTACCACCATTCCCAACGCCTGTTCCGTCTGTGGTGCTCTCCGGTCATATCTGGGTGGACAGCGACAAGAATGGCCAACGTGGGCCGACAGAACCGCTTGTTCCAGGCGGCATCGTGACGCTCTATGATGCTGCGACTGGTACACCTGTCATCCTGAATGGTGTTACCCAAACGCTTGCCACTGGGCTAGATGGTACCTATGTCTTTGATCGCCTGCCACCAGGTGATTACTATGTTGTTTTTGATCTGTTAACTCTGCCATCCAACTATACTGTAACTGTTCCGAACCAAGGCGATAACGCGCTGGATAGTGATGCCGATCCGATTACAGGCAAGACAGAGAGTACGGGGTGGTTAAGCCAAGGCCAAGCTGTAACCTCCCTCGATATGGGGCTTGTTCCTACCACCACCGATATCGGTGATGGAGACGAGCCTGCGCCACCTAACCAACTCTACCTGCCGCTGATCAATCGAGCAAACTTTAAGAATAAACCGTCTAGTGGCAAGACGATTTTCTATGAGCGTGAGCCGGTTTGTGTGAAACATATCTGTCTACGCCCGTAGAACGGGGCGCAGTGACTCATGTACACAGGTGCGATGCGAGTTTGCATGTCAGCAAAATGCAAGCGGAATGACATTGACCTGTAAGCGAGTGAGAGCAGTTTCATCACTATACTTGACCTAAAGCTAATCGCAATCGATGCGATAAAGCAACTAAGGTTAAGACGAATGAAACTGCTAATCTCTCGAACTGTAAGTGTAATCTTTCTGCTCTTCAGCTTCGTAACATTCTTTTCACTGCATACTCACGCTGCCGCACTCAACATCATCAACGGTCAAGAAGTTCCCGCCGGTCAACAGCCTTGGATGGTCAGTATTGTCCAAGCAAAAATCGAAGATAACTATCTCGCTCAATTCTGTGGCGGCACGGTTGTTGCACCAGAATGGGTTCTCACTTCTGCACATTGCACACTGGATGAAAATGGTAAATTGTTTGAGGTAGCCGACCTGGCAATCCTGAGCGGCAGTCGCCAACTGAGTGCCGCTCATGGCGAACGAGTCCAGGTCGATCAGATTGTTCGCCACTGGGCCTATGACAACGCAGCTCATAGCAATGATGTCGCTTTGTTGCACTTGAGCAAACCCGTGACAGTCACACCCATCAAGTTAAACCGCTCTTTACAAAATCCAACTGAAATATCTGCAACGATGGCTACAGTGGTTGGCTGGGGTGTGACCAGCGAAGGTCAAGGTGCCGATCTCCTACAGAGCACCCAACTGCCCCTGGTTGATCAACCTTCGTGCCAATCTTTCTACAACAAGTACGGTCTGATGATTGATTCGAACACACTTTGTGCTGGGTACAAAAATGGCAACAGCGATGCTTGTGCCGGTGACAGTGGCGGTCCACTGCTGGTCTGGGATACAAAGAGCCTGAACTGGGTGCAAATTGGGATTGTCAGTTGGGGGGCCAGTTGTGCCCAACCCGGTGCCTACGGAGTTTACTCTCGTGTGGCGAGCTATATCGATTGGATCGATGCAGTGTTGAAGGGATAAGGAAATCGGCTAGCGAGGCGTCAAGTGAGTACAAACCTCTGCAAAGACAGCCTCCTGCGACTGCGTAGCATCAACTCGAATTGCCTCAGGAAACTCATTCTCGTTCAGATAGTCCCATTTCCATTTGTGACTATGAAGAACCTCAGTCGTGACTTCAACTTGGTTCGGATGGTCTGTTCTAGTTGCTACACGCGATAAACAGAGTTCATAAGGGCAGTCAAGCAAAAGGATTGTAATCTCCACACCTGGCAGTGACGTACGCAGTTTTTCAACGTTTTTCCACGTTTGTTCGCGCCCCATATTCTGATCGAGAATCAGGCTGCAATTGTTCTGCAGATGAATCAGTGCAAGTGAGAAGAAGAGGTCGAAACTGATGCCGTAGGCCTCATGGCTGGCTCCATGAAAGTCCTTCGAACTTTGGACGCTCCGTGCAAGCGCATCGATCTCATAGACTGGCATCGAAAAGGTATTACCAAGTCGGCGCGCTAAGGTACTCTTCCCTGCACCCGCGAAACCGCCGACAATGATCAGCCTCGCCATCTCACTGCGCCTCCTGAAAGCGACTCATCTCCTCTTCGATCCCTTTGCGCAGTACCATGAGTTGTTGAGCATAGGCTTCCAGTCTGCGATCTTCCTCAGTCTGGGCTTGCCAGGCTGGAATGGGTGTGGGCTTGCCTCCGCCATCTACAGCTACGAAAATAATGATGCAATGGGTAGTTTTGCGCCGCGCAGTCACTTTGGGATCGCCAGCCCAAACATCGACGGCGATGTGCATACTGGTAGTGCCTGTGTAGATAAGTTTGGCCTGTACCTCAACCAGATCGCCGATCAGGATTGGCTGGAAGAAGCGAATCCCACCTACGTAGATTGTGACACAATATTGTCCACTCCAACCGACGGCGCAGGTGTAACCCGCCTGGTCGATCCATTTCATCACCGTGCCGCCGTGTACTTTGCCGCCAAAGTTAATCTCGCTGGGTTCAGCCAGAAAGCGCAGGGTGATCGAACGTTGCCGGTTGGTTGAATTCATGGAACTTTTCTACTCACTTTCCCACTGACTTTCACCAATCCCAATATCGTTGAAGGTACAGGTAAAGCGTTCCCCAATTGGGCTACAGGCATAGACGCCGATCTGCAGCGTGGGCGGGCACTGATGAAGATGGGCGATACGCATTTGGTTCCAATGCTCGCCGTCGGTGGAATATTCGATGCGAAAGTCACTGCCGCGGCGACTGATGCGATAGCTCATCGCTTGCATCCACGAGGGAACATTCTGTGTGGCCCAATCCGAAAAGCCAAGATTGGTGACGACTGAGCCTAATCGGCTGTGCTCGCTATCCTCATACTCGATCGAGCACTTGATCCAGTTTTCGCTATCCACCCGAATCATGAGTCCACATTGGTCGTATTGGGAAACAGGACTAAACTCGACACTGCTCTCAAGCGTAAAATCGCCTGTAACGGCGGTCAACAGACAATGCCCATCGTCGCGGCGGAATCCGTAATGAGTGCGCTGCCAAAAATCAGTTTGAGCACGAGTGGTGATAGTAAGACCTGCATTACAAGTGTAGCGTAACGGCTCATTGAACCAAAAATAGCCTTCTGGCAAGCTTTGTGTCGTGAATTTGATCTTCTGCATAGGTGCAACCTTGTCTTGAAAATGCAGGTAGCAAAATAGCAGGTGGCAGAGTGATATTGTTACTTTGCCGCTCTGCAACCTGCGACCTGCTACTTTCAAATGAGCAACTCAATCTGCTCCGCAATTGCGTCGATCAAGCGCTCCAAACAACCTGCCGCTAGAATTGACGGTTCTTCCTGGTACAAGCCCTTGCCGTACAACTCCTTTGGAAGCAAGTAAGCAACCGGCATATCTCCGGCCAAAGGTGAAACGACAATGGAAAACTGCGGAAAACGACGACGCAGTTCGGTTTGTAGTAGGTTATATGGTTCACCGCCAGTGGTGATCCACAGCGCGTCACCAAAGCGGTGGATGGTGAAGTGGAATGGGTAAGTATCGGCTGCTGGCAGGCGGGTGACACGAGAAATCCAGCGACGGGCACGTTCGGCACGCGCCCCGAAATTGCGCGCTGCAATCACATCGCCTCGTTGGTCGGCTTCATGCTGCTGCGTCATCCAATCTTCGACTTCGGCTTCCAGTGCTTCCACGGTTGGGCGTGGTTTTTGCTGTAGATGAACGGTGTAGGTGTCGCCAGTGAAGATTTGCGCCCGTGCTGCATGTTCCTCCGTGAACGGTTGCGATTTCCAGGTTCCCAACGTTGCGCCAGAAACTACTGGACCAGCATAGGCAAAGTCGGTGGCGGCCGCATTCATTGACGCCAGTGCAGAGAGCGCAGCATAGCCCAGTTGAAGTCCATTGGCGTCGGCGACCGTGGTTGAGCCTTGGTGGCCACGTACGCCGCCCAATTCGCCACACATGCCCAGGGCAAAGACACAAGTCGCTCCGGTTGCCTGCTCGACAACCTCCCGCATCGCACCCACATAGTCCGGGCTGATCAACGTGTTCTCCCAAGCTAGATTGGTGGGGTGACAGGCGTAATTGACCAGTACTGCCGTGATCTTGCCGCTGAGGTCACTCATACGAGCGACAAGCACGGTGTCATCAGCGGGGGCGTCGGGATTATAGCCGCAGGCAAAGATACCATTGGTGTCGTCCCAGTAGTCACGGTTGGCAGCCATGTTGCAACGTCCATGGGCGTAGGTGATGACAGTCTCTTGCAGATTGGCGATTGCCTCGCCGGTTGTCTGCGCCATCTTTTCGTATAGCTCTTGTAGGTAAGGCTCAATCATGTCACCGCCAGGGAAGTGGATGCGGTCAGGCGAGGTGTTACCCGCGGCGTGACTGTGCGAGTGGGTGATGATGATTCGTCCACTATCGACGCCACTGGCCTGGCTGGCTCGTTCAAGCAACGTCTGTTGCTGTGCTGCTTCTAAGCCGATGTGGTCGAGTTGGATGCGCAGAAGGGGCTTGCCGCCACTTAGTGGGGCAAAGGCCATCGCCTCACCGGTTAGGGGGCGGTGAATGCCCGTGGCTTGATGATGGCGTGCCGCACCCCACATCGGGTGGTACATGCCAACTGGTGGCGTGATGTCGGCACGAGCCACGCCAAAACGGAGATGGGAAGTTGGGGTTGGAACAAGAGTTGTGCTCATAGTGAATATAATCCCTCGACATCCTTTAAAATTGTATGCAATTCCTGCCGATCTTCCTCTTCTAGATACGCCCCTGGTACACGCGAAAGATTGGTGGCAATGACACCTCGACGGAGCAATACTTCCTTATAGACAGCAATGCCGTAAAGCCGTTCGTAGTTGATCAAAGGTAGTAACTGGTTGAAGAGTAGCCGCGCCCCTGGTTCATCACCAGCTTCCAATTTTTTCCAGATCGCAGCGTGGACATCGGTCACCTGGCAGGCGGGCATGTTGCCGCAGGCACCGCGTCGCCATTCGTCGATCATGTAGATGCCGCCTTGGCCGCCGAAGACTCCTTTGCAGGTTGCCCCTGCCGCTTTGATCGTAGCACTCAATTGGCGGGGTTCGGGCAGGGTTTCCTCTTTGATGTACTGAACTTGGGGCAACTCCTGACACATGCGCGTTAGCAACGACGCTGCCATCGGCGTACCTAACGGCGGACCATAGTTTTGAATACAGACGGGAATCTCCAGCGCGTTGGAAAGCGCCTGATAGTAGGCGTAACAACCCTCGGCGTTGGGGTGGAGCACGTGGGGCGGCATCGCCATCACGCCATCAGCACCTGCTTGCTGGGCGAAACGGCTCAGTTCGAGCGCAGGCAGGGTATGGCCCGAGGTGGTTGCGGCGACCACAGGAATCTGACCAGCCGCTTCAGAGACAACAATCTCAATCCAGCGTTTGCGTTCATCATCCGAAAGGGTGGCAAACTCGCTCGCATTGGCGGGACCGACTAGGCCATCTGCACCTGCATCAATCGAAAAGCGCACAATCTTGCGTAAACTCGTTTCATCAAGCTCATAAGAATCAGTGAAGGGGGTAACGACGATGACAAAAATACCTCGCCACGGCTGTGCCATAATGATTTCCTTTTCAAGTTGAGTGAGGATATACTTCCATTCTAGCATAAATCACGTCAATTCAGTACACAGAGAACACAAGAGGAGACACGGAGCGCACAGAGTGGGCAAAGAGAAATCCCTCCCCCTCCTCAGTGTTCTCAGTGCCTTCTCTGTGCGCTCTGTGTAGTGCATTTCCACAAAGGAGACCATTGATGTCTTTCAAACTCGCGTTTAGCACAATTCGGTGGCGCAAGCCAGACTTGGAGGCCGGGTTGGCAGAGTTAAAGCAAGTAGGCTGGGATGGTTGGGAAGCCCGGCTACCCTTGGATTGGCTGGGTACGCCCAAACGTGTACGTCGCGTCTGCGCCGACGCTGGGATGCCGATGGCGGTCTACACAGCCAGTGGCACACCTGATAACCGTGACACGGCGAACATTGAGGAAAATAAGCGGCGGATGGAGTTTGCTGCTGAGGTTGGCTGCGACTGTTTTATGTTTATGAATGGCAACAAGCCCGAAGGCCGTGCTGTGACCCATGATGATCTGCGTGCTGCGGCGGAAGGTGCCGAGATGTGGGCCGAATTCGCCCAGCTGCTGGGGCTGGAGTTGAGCTATCACATTCACACCAATCTGCTGGTAGACTCGATTGAAGATTGGCGCTATTACATGAGCTTGCTCAAAACCGCCAAACTCTGTATCGATGTTTCTCATGCCGAACTGTGGGGTTATGACGGTGCCCAATCGCTGATCGACTTCCGCGATCAACTCAACTACGTCCACCTCCAAGATTACTCCTCCTGCACCCGTCGCCAAGATGGCTACTTTTTGCCCGTCTGGGTTGACGTGGGGCAGGCACAGAAGGTCGATTTCGTCGCCTGTCGCAAAGCACTCGAAGAGATCAGTTACAACCGCTGGGTCACCTGTGTGCCAGGCGAGCCGATCCCCGGTGCGGATGATCCACTCAGCGAGGCACAACGGAGTAGGCGGATGGTGGAGTTTGCGCGCGGGATTGGATACTGAAAGATAGACAAGAAGACAGGAAGACAAGAAGACAAGAAGACAAGAAGATAATGAACTTGTGTATTTTCTTCCTGTCTTCTTGTCTGCTTAATATCCCTTCCGTTTGTCGATCACATTCACTGGCTTCTCGCCCTGGAAGTAACGTTCCAGATTTTTCATAAAGAACTCGAAGATCAGGCGCGGGCGGTGTTGTGATGCGCCAGCACGATGTGGCGTAAGGATCAGGTTGGGTGTCTCCCAGAGGGGACTGTCTTCGGCTAGTGGTTCCTTTTCTGTTACATCGATACCGGCGCCAGCGATCTGGCCTTTGTGCAGCGCCTGGCTGAGCGCAGGTTCGTCGATAATACCGCCACGGGTAACGTTGATCAGATAGGCGGTGGGCTTCATCTGTGCCAACTCTTCTGTGCTGATCAAATGATAAGTCTCTTTGGTCAGTGGACAGGCCATCATTACCACGTCGGCGCGGCGCAGCAGACTGTGCAGATTTTCTTTCGTATTGGGCTTTAACTCGGCCACCCAGTCTGGCTTTTCGGTACGCACGGGGTCAATAGCAATGATCGGCATATTGTAGCCGAGCGAACGTTTGCCGATTTCCACGCCAAAGCCGCCAAAACCAACCAGTCCCAAGGTCATACCCGCCAACTCAATATTCGACCCGCCACCCCAATGTTTACGTTTCTGATTATCCCAAGAGGTGGTGATGCCACGTGTCAATGCCAGCAACAACGCCCAGGCATGTTCGCCGCCTTGACTCGCATACAAGCCAGCCACGTTGCTGATGGCCACTTCATCGCGTTCAATGATTTCGGGAAAGAGAAACTTGTCCATCCCGGCACTAAAGGTCTGGATCCAGCGCAGATTGGGCGCCGCGGCGCAAACCTTCGGCTTGAACCAGCCAAGAATCACCTCGACTTGCGGTGCGATCTCTTCAGCTTCATCATCGTCGTTGGTGTGGAAGGCTTCGTGCCTGTAGCGTGCAGCAAGGGCTTTGAAGTCGGCGATCTGATCGTCGGTGAAGGGGTATTGGATCAGGATTTTCATGGGAACTCCTTGGGATCTGGGTTTTCAATGGGATATCAAACCGCAAAGAGAGGAGCGGTTATACCGTAGGAGTTTACCATTGATATGAGCGAGGAAGAAATAGGTCGGCATAGTTTGTGGAAGCCGTATTTTTGGTTGTTGCGCTGTCAGGTCGAATCAGTTTTGTTATAATTTCGTAGCAGGAGATTGTAAGTATTGTTGCCGGATCAACTCACTATCTGCTATCATATTGTTTTATGTATACCATAACCATTCGTGATCAGACCGCTCGCCAATTGACAAAAGTTGCTGATGAACAAGCTACCTCGCCCGAGGAATTGGTGGAAAAGGCAATCCGGGACCTTTTGCGTGCTGAAGCGGGGCGCATTCTAGAACGGGAACTCAACGTTTATCGCTCCTTGCACGCTGAGCTTCTTCTTGCGTATCCAGAACAGTACGTTGCCATTCATCACGGTAAATTGATTGATCATGACGTTGATCAACTTGCGCTCTATTTGCGTATTGATGAGCGATACCCAGATGAAGTGATTTTGATCAAACAAGTTCGCCCGACTGTAGAAGAAGTCTACACCATCCGTTCCCCGCATGTCACCGCTGAATAATCGAACCTTTTCTTTTCCGTATAGCACTGATTATGATCCGTCAATGCCTGTCATTGAAGTAGGCGTGAGTCTGCCCAAGTACAATACGGCAGAAGTTACAATCACAGCCTTACTTGACTCTGGCTCAGATGGCACGCTCCTTCCGGTCGATCTACTTGAGTCGATTGGCGCAAAGCCGATTGGACCAGCTCGCATCCGGGGATTGTGGAGTAGTAGTCGATCTGCAAGTATGTATCTGGTTAAGCTCTATGTCGGCCCTCATCAGCTTTTCGCAGTTCGTGTGGCTGGCATCGAATCTAAAGACGAACCGATTCTTGGCCGCAACGTGCTTAACCAGATGGTTATTAACCACAATGGTCTGGCTGGTATGGTTGAAATAGTAGGTTAAAGCTTCTCTTTACACCCCTCGCTGATCAATATCTCCCTCGTACGTCAACGCCTGTTTGCCCCGCTCGCCCGTACGGATGCGCACGACGTCGGCGATGTCGTAGACAAAGATCAGGCCGTCACCCGCTCGTCCAGTGTTGGCGACTTTGCGGATGGCCTCAATCGTCTTCTCCACGTTGTGATCGCTCAGTACGATGTTGAGTTGGATGCGCGGCAGCAGATCAATTTGATAGCTGCCAACGCGACCTGCCAACTCCACCCCGCCTTGTCGACCATGTCCACGTACCTCAAAGATGTTCATGCCGACAATGCCAATTTCTTTCAGTGCGTCCATTACAGCATCAAGCCGCTCTTCGCGGATAATTGCTTCGATTTTTTGAGTCATAAGTTTCCTCTGGCAGCGCGCTGCCAACGGATTTTTTGGAACGGATTGAGCAGATTTGCTTTAATCCGTTCCAAGAATAATTTAAATAGGTAGAAACTTGGGTTGTCTGCTTGATCGACTTGGGGAACGGATTAAGAGGAGTATCCGCTCAATCCGCTCCCTGAATCCGTTGGCAGCCTACGCATACGCCCGTTCGCCATGTTCGCTGATGTCGAGACCCAACTCCTCTTCGACGTCGCTGACGCTTAAGCCCATCGTGGTGTCGAGGACTTTGGCAATGACATAGGTGAGAGTAAAGGCAAAACCAGCGGCAACGACGACTGTGATCGCCTGGGTCACAAACTGCATCGGATTGCCATAGAAGAGACCAGTGCCGACTGAGTTAATAGCGGGCGAGGCAAAGAGCCCAGTGGCCAACGCTCCCCAAGTGCCTGCCATACCGTGACAGCCCCATACATCGAGCGACTCGTCTAAATGGCGGCTGTGGACAAACTTGATGCAGTAGTAGCTGATCGGTGCGCCGACGGCCCCGATGGCAATTGCCGCGAGCGGTGTGACAAAACCGGCGGCTGGTGTGATGGCGACCATACCGACCACGGCACCCGTGACAATGCCCAAGACGCTAGGTTTGCCTTCGCTCCAGGCCAATATCATCCAAACTACCGCCGCTGCCGCAGCCGCTGTATTGGTGTTGACCAAGGCAGTGACGGCCAAACCATTGGCGGCCAAGGCGCTGCCACCGTTGAAGCCAAACCAGCCCATCCAGAGCAAGCCTGCACCCAACACGGTGAAGGGAATATTGTGGGGTCCAATCGTGCTTGATCCATAATGCAGACGCTTGCGAATGACCAAGGAAAAGGCCAAGGCCGAGAAGCCAGCCGTGATATGGACGACTGTGCCGCCGGCAAAGTCGAGCGCACCCATCTTGGCAAAGATGCCACCCGAACCCCACACCCAATGGGCCACGGGGTCGTAGACCAAGGTCGCCCACAGCAGGGCAAAGACCAGGTAGGTTTTGAAGCGAACTCGTTCGACAAAGGCTCCGCTGATCAACGCAGGAGTGATCACTGCAAAGGTCATTTGGAAGGCGGCAAAGGCAATGTGTGGTAAATTAGGGGTATAGACATCGCTGGCTGCGGCGGTTACATCGGTAAAGCCCAAATAGCGCAACCCACCGAGCAAACCGCCAATTGATGGGCCAAAGGCCAGGGAATAGCCGTACAAAATCCATTGGAGCGAGATGACGCCCATTGTAATAAAACTGAGGTTCAACGTCGAGAGAATGTTCTTTTTGCGCACCATGCCGCCATAGAAAAAGGCGAGCGCAGGCGTCATCATCGTGACAAGCGCGGTAGAGATCAGCACCCAGGCGGTATCGCCGCTGTTGATTTCCATCGGTAGGCTCCTTATTTTCAGTTGTTCGCGTGGAAGCCGCGCCAAATCAAGCGTTTGCTTCCATTCCATTGTTTGGGACCGGGCTATTGGGGAGCACGGCAAATGTCGCACTTGCGACGAGCGTAATTATCCTGCTAATTAGCAATCTATCAATAGACAGCCTGCACAAAAGCTGGGCGTGCTTTGTTGGCAGGAGTGCTGAAACTAAAAAAGAGTGCACCGATTGTTTAGTCTGCGCAAAGGAAGGCGAGTAGATGCAACCAGCGATCCTGAATTTTCTAGAGCGAGATGTGTTCAAGAATATCGTGTTATTGAAAATGCTCCATGCCTATGGTGATTACATGGAACAACACTTCATGCAAACCGCAGAGGGCACCGGGCTACTTCTATTGTTGCCTACGCAAGTCTCGTACTATGATGCGACCACCTATCCACAAACGAAGTATGTTGTGCTCTTTTCCACCGACAATCTTGAGGCTACTCAGACTCTCTTCGACCATATCCCTACCGATTGTAACTTGATCTTCAAATTGATGGATGAAGCTGTAAAAGGCAAGCTGGCGTCGATTTTCCCTCTGCAACGCGTGACGTCCTTCTTGTCCTATACGAGCCGTCCCGAGAGCTGTTTTGTGCCCGACCCCGAAGTGCACATCACACATACGGTCGACGAAGCCTCACTTACGATGTATGAAAGCCAAGGACACCCGAGAGCGACGGTGCAAAGACAATTTGCCGACGGTGAAGCCATCCACTTTTCGTTCTATCAGCAGGAAAAACCCGTTTCGCTCTGCTTTACCTATCGCAACTACGACAAAGTCTGGGAGATCGGCGGGGTCTGGAGTGATCCTGCGCAGCGCAGGAAGGGATACGCTCGTCGTGTTGTGGCTACTGCCTTGCATACACTAACCCAAAAACAACGAACCCCACGTTATCAAGTGCATGAAACCAACCGTGCCTCCATTCAATTGGCGGAGTCATTGGGCTTGATTCGTTTTGTAGAAATTGAGCACTTTCTCGCGAAAACGAAAGTGCTTACGGAATAGTGAGATTTTGTAAGTGAAATTCTAACATTCCTCTTAATTGACAATTTATATAAGCGGTGCTATACTGGTTGCGTCCTAATGATCCGATCATTACGATTAATATGGTAATAGTATTTTGTATATAAAATCATAGTTTGCCGATTGCAGCGCCGCACCGGTTTACATGTTCTTCTTCCTGGCGCATTGCGTGTGCCAGGATTTTTGTGTCTACTATGCTTGAAGCAATTCATACGTACGATTTCCTTCAATATCTGCTTCACCAAGCCTACCAGCCTGGGGATCGCCTCCCCTCGTTGACCGATCTCAGCCGTGAGACAGGGCTAGGGGTGGGCAAATTACGCGAGCAGATGGAAGTGGTCCGCATGTTGGGCTTAATCGAAGCCAGCCCCAAGCGTGGAATTGTCCGCACCGATTATCAGTTTTTGCCCGCAGTTCGCCTTAGTTTGTTAACAGCACTAGAGCTGAATCGCCATTACTTTGAACTTTTCAGCAACTTGCGCTGCCATTTGGAACTGGCCTACTGGGATGAAGCAGTGGTGAAACTGACAGATGAAGATAAATGTGAACTTAAGGTGCTAGTGGAATCTGCCAAACAAAAATTAAATCAGGCGCGTATCCAGATTCCTTACCGCGAACATCGCCAACTTCATTTGACGATTTTTCGGCGTCTCAATAATCCCTTTGTCGAAGGTTTGTTAGAAGCCTATTGGGAAGGGTACGAGGCGGTGGAATTGAATACGTACGCTGACTATAGTTATTTGACACGAGTTTGGGACTATCACGAAAAGATTGTGGCAGCGATATGCCAGGGCGAATATGCCTTGGGTAAACAATTGCTGGCCGATCATATGAAACTTTTGGACGACCGTGGAATGGCATTAGAAATGCCAAGTGCTTCTACGGCAGTGACTCAGTAAACAGGGTAACCAGGTAACGATTCGTAGATTAGACATTGATAACCGTCACCTTATCAGCGAATCCGCTCCCCAGCAACCTAGTGCCAAATTTATTTTGATGTACAAACGGAGAGAAAGGTATGGCCGAATTAACCATTGGAACTTCCGAAGTCGAGGTTCGAGATCTTGTAGTAAACGACTTCAATATTAATGTTGCCACTGCCAATGGCTCTGGCAGCCAAACCAGCAATAGTTTGCTGATTCGCTCATTGTTCAAAATGGGCATTCCGGTCACAGGTAAGAACCTGTTTCCGAGCAACATTCAGGGGTTGCCAACCTGGTATAATATCCGCCTCAGCAAGGATGGCTTCTTGGCCCGCCGCGAGAAGGTGGAGGTCATGATCTGCATGAACGGTGCTACCGTCGCCGAAGACATGGAGAGCGTGGTGCCGGGTGGAATCGTCCTCTACGATGATTCATTACCAGTGGCCAATCATCGCAAGGATGTGAAGTATTACAGCATGCCCGTGAAGGATCTGGTGAAAGCTGCCAACTTGCCCCACAACCTGCAAAAATATGTTGGCAACATGGCCTACGTTGGGGTCGTCGCTCATCTGCTCGAGATCGAACTGAACGAGCTGAAGGCCGCTCTGGATTGGAACTTCAAAGGCAAGCCAAAGCCCATCGAAATGAACTGGAATATGCTCAACGCCGCCTATGAATGGGCCAAAGCGAATATCGTTAACGACCAGCCTTATCGCGTACAGCGCATGACCGGCTTTAACGAAGGCAAGATTCTGGTCGATGGCAATAGCTCGGCTGCATTGGGCTCACTCTATGGAGGCGTCCAATTCGTGGCCTGGTACCCGATTACGCCTTCCTCCAGCCTAGCTGAGGGAATTTTGGAGTATGGACCGAAACTACGTACCGATGCTGAAAGCGGCAAACATACCTATGCCGTAGTGCAAGCCGAAGATGAACTGGCCGCAGCCGGCATGATCATCGGTGCAGGTTGGGCGGGCGCTCGCTCGATGACCTCGACCAGTGGCCCTGGCATCAGCTTGATGGGCGAATTTGTTGGCCTGGCCTACTTTGCTGAGATTCCTGCTGTATTTTGGGACATCCAACGCATGGGTCCCAGCACAGGTCTGCCAACTCGCACCAGCCAGGGTGATATTCTCTCCACTTACTATTTGAGCCACGGTGACACGCGTCATCCGATTTTATTCCCTGCCAGCCCCAAGGAATGTTTTGAGATGGCCGGAACTGCACTCGATCTGGCTGAGCGGTTGCAGACGCCCATCTTTGTGCTTAGTGATCTCGACCTAGGCATGAACTTGTGGATCAGTGATGCCTACGAATATCCTGAGGCTCCGCTAGATCGAGGTAAAACGCTCGACCTGGAAGCGCTGAAATCCTTTAAGGACAAGTATGGCAAGAGTTGGGGCCGCTACCTGGATGTAGACGGCGATGGCATTGCCTATCGTACCATTCCTGGCACAGATAGCCCCATGGCTGCATATTTCACCCGTGGCACCGGCCACACTCCCTATGCCACTTACAGCGAACGCTCTGAAGATTGGGAGGGAAATCTGGTTCGTCTTCATCTCAAGTTCGAAACCGCACGCCACATTGTGCCCGGTCCCGTCTTTGACGAAGTCGAAGAAGCCAAGATTGGCATCATCAGCATGGGCAGCAACGACCCCGCAATTCAGGAAGCGCGCTCACGGCTACGAGCAGCAGGAATCGAAACCAGCTACATGCGCCTGCGTGCTCTGCCGATCAACGATGCCGTCAAAGATTTCATCGCAAGCTACGATAAGGTCTACGTGGTTGAAAACAACTACGACGGGCAATTGCACATTATCCTGCAAGTGGAAATGCCAGAGATGGCTGACAAACTGGTCTCTGCCGCCCGCTGCAATGGCCTGCCCTTATCGGCACGTTGGATCACGGAAACGATCACCAACATGGAAGCGAGCAACAAATAGCATGAAAATAGCGGATGGGAGATGACAAGAGACACTTCTACTCGCCATTCGCCATCTGCAACTCGCTATTAGATATGCGGTTACGAGCCGTATTACCTTGAAGAGAAGGATTGAGAATAATCATGTCCACAACTGAAACAACCATGACCGCAAAGGAAAAGGCGATGGCGGCGGCTGCTGCCCGTGCGCCGAAAGTAAACGCTTTGGGTCTTGATAAAAAGGTCTACCAGGGTGCAAATTCCACCCTTTGTAATGGCTGCGGTCACGATTCCATCAGCTCGCGTATCATCAACGCCACCTGGGAATTGGGATTGAATCAAAGCCAGGTGATTAAGCTGAGTGGTATCGGCTGTAGCTCCAAAACGCCAGCCTATTTCCTTGGGCAGAGCCACGGTTTTAACAGCGTGCATGGCCGTATGCCGTCGGTTGCCACTGGTGCAATTGTCTCCAATCGCAGTTTGACTGCGGTCGGCGTAAGCGGCGATGGCGATACCGCCTCGATTGGCATTGGTCAGTTTAAGCACTTGGTGCGCCGCAATGTGCCGATGGTCTATATCGTGGAAAACAACGGCGTCTATGGTCTGACCAAGGGTCAATTTAGCGCCACTTCCGACAAAGGGCAGTATCTCAAATATGCTGGTACAAATAATCTGCCTTCGTTGGATATCTGTCTGGAAGCATTGAGCGCCAATGCGACGTTTGTGGCACGCAGCTTTGCTGGCGATGCCAAGCAACTTGAGGCCTTGCTCAAGGCCGCCATGAGCCACAAGGGCATTGCTGTACTTGATGTCATCAGCCCCTGTGTTACCTTTAACAACCATGAGCAGTCGAACAAGAGCTACGACTGGGGCAAGAAGAATGAAACGCCCTTGCACGAGTTGAACTTTGTGCCGAGCTATGAAGAGATTCAGATCGACGAATACGATGACGAGCGCGAGGTGCAACTGCATGATGGCTCTTGGATCGTGCTTAAGAAGCTCAACGAAGCCTACGACCCAACCGACAAGATGCTCGCCTACCATACTCTAGACGAAGGCCGACGCGAAAACAAATTACTGACTGGCTTGCTCTACATCGATACCACCCAGGAAGATTTCAATCACCTGCTCAACATGGTGGATACGCCGCTGGTGCAGTTGCCGGAGAGCAAACTGCGCCCAACCCGTGAATCATTGACAAAAGTGCTTGCCGAGCTTTAGTAAAGTGTAAATGATTGAGCATCGGTTTTTGTCATTCTGAGCGAGGGCTTTTTTGAGCAAAGAATCTTGCCTTGTCCAACCAGTATTCTTCGTCGCAAACAGCCGCTCCTCAGAATGACAAAGCTATCTTTGAGGAATAGACGCCACGGTTGGTTTCTTAAGGGTATAAGAGCAGTCGTTCTAGAAGAGGAGGAGGTGAATTACCTCCTCTTCCTTACCCTTCACTCTTCACCCCTCGCCGTTTGCTAACTGCCATTCGCCGCGCATTTCTTTAGGCAACAGTGCTGCCATCCCATACATGACCGTTTCAATCGACTCCTGTGCATAATCGCGGTCGGCTGGATTGCCCTCAAAATAGAGTGGCTTGCCAAAGCGGACAATCACGTGTGGTCGGCGCCAGAACTGCCCAAGCCGACGTTGCGCTTCAAGCGAACCAATCACCACTGCCGGTATAATTGGCACATTCGCCATCATTGCGATGCGTACCACGCCGGTTTTTCCCTGGCGTAGCGCTCCGGTATGGCTGCGAGTCCCTTCAGGAAACATCCCCAACACACGACCCGTTTTGACCAGTTGTACGGAATGTTCGATGGCGCCCAAATCGCCCTGGCCACGCTGGATGGGAAAGACACCAAAGGTCAGAAAGAAGCGGGTGACCCAAGCATGGATACGAAAGATCTCTGCCTTGGCCATGAAAAAAATCTGGCGCGGACAACTGTAACCCAGGAAGACATAGTCTGGCCCGTCTGTGTGATTGCATGTGACGATACAGCCTCCTGATTTTGGAACGTTTTCTGCACCTTCCACCGTCAAACGACAGGTCAGAAGTTTCAAAAAGGTCGCAAACACATAGAGCGCGCGCCAGGGCAAGGATGCGTCGCTAGGTAGTTTCACAAGATCAGCTCCTACTGTTGAGATCTGGGTTGATTATTGATACGATTTTGGGTGATTGGTGAAGTGTAATACATGAGCTTTCGATGACCATCTGCATTTTACGCAGCACGCTTCATGCAAAATATGATCTGTCAACGTAAGTCACACTGATTCAGTTCTGATAGACAAAGCAGATAGACATTGCATGCTCACAATGCGTAGGGGCACACCCTTGCGGTTGCCCATTCGCTGATGCAAGCAGGGCACCGGCAAGCGGATGCCCCTATAATGATGCATCTTTGCTTTGCTTTGTCTATGAGAATTGTGTTTTCCAGATACTTCTTCGGACTCACGTAACGATCAGTGACTAATTGAATCTGATAATTTCTTGAATTGCTTGCTGATAGACCTGTGCGACTCGTTTTTCTTCTGCACCCAGAGAAGCAAGCAGTGCATTGCGCTGTTCGTCATTGCCCCATACCAAGGCGTATTGCCCAAACAGGAAAAAGGAGTGACGCAGATCGTAAATGGCATCAATCCAAAATTGATTTTGATGGTGTAATAACCCTCGTTCGCGCCACAGTGCGGGATGACGTGGCATCAGCACAAGCATATAGTTGAGCACTTGAATCGTTGTGAGCGTATCACGGCTGCCCAGGTAGGTATTGCGAAGATTGAAGAGAATCCGCTGCGCCCATGCCTCCGCTGCAATCGCTTGATAGCTCTCTGGATTCAACGTCGGTTGCATTCCAAAGATGCGCCCTAGGTAGGCTTCCGCCTCATCTGGCGCAATGACTTCACCGTGAAATGGGTCGAGCAGCCAACTTCCATCAGCATCTTGAAAGCGGGCCATAAAGTGGCCAGGAAAGCCGATGCCCTCAATTGGCAAATCGATGCGACGAGCAATGGCGACACAGATCAGGCAGAGCATGATCGGCAGTCCGCGTCGACGTTCCAGTACAACGTTGAGATAACTATTGTCAGGATGATAGTAGTGCTCTCGGTCGCCTGTAAAGCCGAAATCTTTGCAGAAGATGCGCAAAAACTGATGCGCCCGATGAGTCGATTCCTCACTTTGCGCAAGTTGTTGCTCCATCGATTTGGCAAGTTGGTCCAATTCGTGTAGATAGTACTCGCTTTCAAGCTGCGGATAGGCGATCTGCGCAATCGCCAGCGCCAGCCGTTCCGGCTCGGGGGCTGGACGTCGAAGTTCCTGCGCAAATTCGTCAAGAGCGGTTCTAGAGCTCATCTCACGATTCCCCATCAAGACGTACCTATCGCATTGAGTTGTACATAGTACCTACGGTGCGCTGAAACGCCGTAAATTTCAGTCATAGCTATGGGAAAATTCATGGCGTTTGCAAACGTAGTTGGTGTAAGTCTTTGCAGTCCAGCCGCTGTCATCGCTGATTCATTCGCGTGTCTTCTGTTGCCGCCTGACTTCCATTTGCAAAATGCGGCGCAATACCGTCAGTGAAGTGGCATAGGTCGCATCGACGCCAAAGTAGCTCAGGCTTTTGCTCAGCAACATCTGCCGACGACTGATCGGTGTGTCACTGGCATAGTGAACAATACCGATATCGTAAGGCGCATTGATGAAGAGATTGACTATTTCGTCGGTTGGGTGACGACGAGGATAGACGTCCTCGTAGATCGCGCTCAGATAAGGGCCAGCCTCCATCTCGATGTCGGTGTAGCCCTCTTCGTAAAAGACATGCATAAACTGTGCATTTTGTAGAATGGTGCCGCGCACAGTCACTGACTTTTGATTGTCAAAGACCGTCCCGTAGAGAAGGTAAGGTGACACATCCTGCGCCGTAAAACAATTGCGGAAGAGGTAGGAGTTTTGCGAGTGTTCATCATACACCACGTTTGGGATCATCACATCGCCGACGCGTGCGTTGAGCGTGGCGGCCTTGCCTAGAATGTAGAGGCCGAGAATGCGGCCACCTGCGGTGCTGATCTGGCTAAAGATATGATAGGCTGCCATGCCCAGGGGATAGTCGATGTTGAAGATCAAGGCGTTGCTGTTGCGCAGAACGCTCCAATCGTACTCGCTGGTTGCCAGGCGAGGGTCAAATCGGGCAGGGTCCAACTTGTTGATCTCGATCACTTGTGCTTCGACTTCGAGGCCATGGGGCTCGCTGACACGCATGATGCCCACTTCTTGCTCGGCTTTGAGTGCCTGCTCCTGCAACCGATAGCGACTCGCATAGAGGCGTGAAGCATAGTAGATCAAATTGCGCAGCGCACCCTCATTGTCACTGAGCTTGGGCAATTCGATCCATAGATCCTCGGGCTTGTCCCGTCGAACGAACTTCAGGATTTCCTCGCGATGTTGGTCCGCAAAGCCGGAGAGGAGATTGATGATGCTGTGCGTATTGCTACTCACGAAGTAGATGGGACGCTCCGTCAGTTGTAACTCTTTGCAAGATTCATTGACCCGATTCCACCAGGCTTGCACGCTGCGTCGATAATCGCTTAGCCCACTCCCCAAGACTTTGATGCGTGTGTCCATCCGTTGGCTCGCCGCCAGTTGCAGTTTGCCCAGCAGTTGTTTGCCACTCCACACCTGCTCTAGTTTCTCGAAATCCTCGGCGGTGAGTTCGAGTACCTTGCGCACTTCCTTGAAGAGGCTTTGGTCAAGGATGTCCTCTTCCAGATTAACCATGAGCAGCCGTTCGCGTAGCGAGCCATTAAGTAGCTTTGTATGTAGTTTGTTCCATTCAATTTGAAAGGTAACAAGACAAGGAATCACATCGTCGATGTCGCTGACACTGGCAATCAAGGCGGCCAATGTTTTGCTGGAGTCATCAAAATAGAATTTGCGACGCCGTGCGCGCGCCTTCACCGGCTGCCACTGTTCCACATCAGGATAGCCTTCGCGGCGGAAGACATCTGCCATTTGGCCCATTACCAGCAACTTGGTCTGTGCAATACAATCGGGCAAACGTAATGCAGAATAGAGTAGCGCCGAGATATCGACATCTGGTGCCATCGCAAACTGATGTAAATTGGAGTTGATCGCAGTATGGGTCTCTTCCAGACTACGCACGCGAATCGGTTCACTGCTGCGTAGCAACGAGTAATAGGTGCGTATGTAGAGTTCGATTTCCTCGTTGTGGGCCTTAGGCATGGTACGGATCATGGTTCACCGTGGATTCCGATGGTCATTGAATAGAAAACCCAGGGAATGATCCCTGTCATTGGCATTATATCACAAACCGATGAACTGCCTATAAGCATTCATGCATCTTGTCTTAAATGACTGTAAGATAAACTCTTACGAATGTTGAAAATCTGCTTTCTTCGTACTATAATGAGGCGACACAATCACTAAGAATTTATGCAAGGGTATTTGATTTTGTACCTTACAAGCACGCCTGAGAAGCTATCGGTGTGTTGTAAATTATTTGTAAGATACAATAGGCACATCTGTCAGCTAATATGATAAGAATCAATTGATCTGATTCACAATAAAATGCTATCATCTATCCTTTTCTAACCCTCCTTTGGGCTATTGGCGTGAAGACGGCTAGCAGCAAGCGGTTGGATGGGTAGGATCGAAGATTGAAATAAGGAATCCATTCATGAATGCGCTGAAACTCTCCTTTATTGGAAAGGCTTTGTTGGTTACGCTTGTTGCTTTGATGTTAAGTGCGGGGAGCGCGTTTGCGCAGAACAACCAGCCTGACGCTACAGCCCTAGCGACCGATGCGTTGGTTAGCATCAATGCAATGTGGGTGATCGTTGCTGCGATTTTCATCTTTTTAATGCAGGCCGGCTTCGCTTTAGTAGAGACAGGCTTTACTAGAGCCAAAAATGTTGCAAACACCATGAGCATGGTGTTGATGGTATTTGCTGTTTCAGCCCTCTGTTACTGGGCTGTTGGTTTTGCCTTTCAGTTCGGCGGCATCAACCGCTTGATGCCTGACTTGGGTGCTGGCGAGTGGATCTATTCGCCAACCTCCTTGGGCGACTGGGGAAGTAGCCTTCAAAACGAGTTGAGCTTTGGCAACTATGGACTTCTCGGCCTCAATGGTTTTATGCTGTCGGGGATCGGCGCAAATTTTGGTATCTTGGCCTTCTTCTTTTTTCAGTTCTGTTTTGCTGCGGCCTGCGTCGCCATTCCGACCGGTGCAGTTGCCGAACGGATGAAGTGGGGTGGCTACCTGGTTATGACTATCCTTGTCAGTGCGCTCATCTATCCGCTGATTGGCAACTGGGGATGGGGTGGTGGTTGGCTGGCGAATCTGGGACGCTCCATGAACTTGGGCAACGGATTGGTTGACTTTGCGGGAAGCGGCGTGATCCACATGACAGGGGGCGCAGTCGCCCTGGCTGGCGCACTGGTGATTGGTCCACGCATCGGTAAATATAACCGCGATGGATCGGCCAACACGATTGCCGGCCACAATGTCCCGATGGGTGTATTAGGAACTTTTATCTTGGTGATCGGTTGGTTTGCCTTCAATTCGGGTTCTGCGCTTGGCTTTACGGGTGCTTCCCGTGATCTTGCGATTGTGGCAGTGGTCAACACATTGCTTGCGGTTTCAGCGGCGGGTGTAAGCGCCATGCT
Source organism: Caldilineaceae bacterium (assembly GCA_046328715.1). GTDB lineage: Bacteria > Chloroflexota > Anaerolineae > Caldilineales > Caldilineaceae > JAXLWB01. The sequence goes on from JAXLWB010000001.1 coordinate 118,798, forward strand.
TTATATGATGTTTGCCAGCCCAAATCGTCGCCCCGACCCGGTGATGACGGTGAATGGTTTGTTAGCGGGCGCAGTCAGCATCACGGGGCCTTGCGCATTTGTGGATCCTTGGGCTGCGGTCGTGATTGGATTGGCCGCTGGTTTACTTGTCTGCTGGTCTGCTGCGTTGCTAGAGAAACTGAAAATTGATGATCCGGTTGGGGCAGTACCTGTGCACCTGGTCTGTGGGGCTTGGGGATTGCTCGCCGTGGGCATTTTTGCTAATGGCAATCCGCAAACAGCCTACTGGAACGGTGTCTCTGGTGCGGTCACTGGCGCACTCAATGGTGGAATTCCACAGCTGATTGCCCAACTGATCAGCCTGATTGCCATCACTGTGGTGGCCTTTGGATTGGCCTATATCGTCTTCAAAGTGATGCAAGGTGCTGGTCTGCTGCGCGTCTCTGCCGATGTTGAATTAGCCGGCATGGATGTCGCCGAGATGGGTGTCGAAGGTTATCCGCCGGACTTTGAACCTTCAATTGAGTCACTGCGCGACATGGCAGCCGTTCGCTAGACTTCTTGTACAGTACTTCATAAAGGCGGCATACCGCCGTTTGATTTGAACAATGAAAAAGAGTGCGCCCTACAAGGCGCACTCTTTTTCATTGGCTCACCTATGCAAAGTGAGAGATGACCGTTTTTGTTTTATAACAAGGTAGCCTGCACGAGTGTCCCTGGCTCGCCTGGTGGCCAAGCACGTAATTGCACGCGTGCAGCCAGAAGCGTCTTCAGACGACGTACGCTAGCAGGTGAGTGGCCTTCATAAGGATTGTGCATGTAACCATATACCTCAACCCCGGCGGCGTCGAGTGCAACGAGCCGATCCGCCCACAGAGCCAAACGTTCATCCTGGGGCGCACTGATCTCCCGATCTCCCTTTGGCCCTTTGCGATCATCGCCAATCCAGCGCACAATCGCAAACTGGGGTGCCTTCTTTTCGGCTACCAGTGCATGCCAAGTTTCATATTGATCGGCTGTATCCACGCGATCAACCAGCACCTGACAGAACCCTCGCTCGGCCAAGAAGGCGGCAAAGGGGGCAGTCGTCAAATCCTTTGACCGCACTTCAACGCCCATACGTACTCCTCGCAACTCGCCTGCCAGCCAGTCCAAATAGGTTGCAAGTACTTTCCCATTCATCTGACGGCTAAAGTCTGGTGGAAACTGCAAAAAGGCGGGAGCGGCAGCTTCGCCCAAGGAGCGTAAAACTTCTAAAAACTGCCTGGTCTCTTCTTGTGCATTTTGTAGCCGCTTGTCGTGTGTGATCGCACGAGGGGCTTTCAGACAAAATTGAAATCCAGCCGGCGTGGATTCGATCCACTTCACCAGTGTGGAGGCCCGCGGCAAACCGTAAAAGCTGGTATTGACCTCTACTGTATCGAATTGTTTGGCGTAGTAGGGTAACTGTTGATCTTTGGGCAATTTTTCAGGATAAAATACCTCTTGCCAGCCCTCAAATTGCCAAGATGATGTTCCGAGTCGAATCATGGTCTGTTCCTTTGTGACTTCGATTTTTACAGCAGAATGGGCGAACTTCTGTGAGAAATCTATCTTTTGAGGGTGTGATTTGGGGAAGACACCGAGCGCTGGAGAGGAAACAGAGACTTCTCCTCGAAAGCTTGGGGTAACACTTCAAATCCAGAGTACTGATTTGGGGCCGAATCGTCTATAATAGGGGAAGAACCTGTTGGAGCGCTTTGCACACACGTTATGCGATCTGAACCTTTTGTGGCTGCCAGCGGCCAACTCACTGGTCAATTTGGGCGTTATCTAATTTTGGATGGCCTGGGCGTAGGTGCCGTGGCCGAAGTATATCGCGCCCGCACCCCAGAAGGTAGAAAGATTGCATTGAAGATTTTGAACGAAAGCGCCTCGCTCCAGCCACGTATTCGTCAGCTTTTGCGCAACGAATATGAGATTATGAACCTGCTGCGCCTGCCTGGTGTGATTCAAGCGATTGATTTTGGTGAAGTGGGGACACGACTCTACTTGGCAATGGAAATGGCCGAAGGGCAAAGCCTAGAAGTGATGTTACACCCACAAAAAACGCTGGGTGAGAGCGTCGCCATCACGCTGACCAAACAAATTGCAACAACGCTGCACCAAATTCATGCACGTTCGATTGTTCATCGCGACATCAAATCGGGCAATGTTATCATCACCAGTGATGGCCGTGCGCTGCTTATTGACTTTGGCGCGGCCATCAATCGCAATAAACAGGTCGATAATGGTTCGCACGCCATCTTTGGCACGCCAGCCTTTCTGGCTCCCGAACAGATTCGCAACAGTGCTACGGTTGACGGACGGGCCGATCTGTATTCGTTGGGGGTTATCCTCTACCGAATGATCAGCGGACGCAAGCCCTTCTATGGCAACCGAGATGAACTGCTGGAGGCACAACTGCATGCTCTGCCGCCGCCCCCTTCGGAATTTACCCACGTTTCGCCTGCACTTGAGGCGCTGATTTTGCGTATGTTGGCCAAAGAACCCGATCAACGCTATCAAACCGGGGTTGAAGTGGTGGACGCACTTGACCATGTCGAGTTGACTCCATACACACCACCGCCTAGCATCGGAAAGCGACTCTTTGGCTGGCTACGCAACAACGGCAACAATGAAGGTTAACCCTCTTTCTCTTCGCTACTACTTTACGTCTCTCGGAACTCCTGTTCTTTCTAGTGAATCGGCATAAGTAACCTCATCAATTATTTGTGCAGATTGCATATAGGATTGTGCTTTTATTCACTATATACTGGCCTTGGATACAAAACAAGGCCGTTTTATTGTTCAAATTTTATACTGTGGATCCAGAAGAAGTCTTACATACCGGACTGTTCTGCAGAAACTTAGCTCACCCTAGAGCTTGCACTATTCGAACAGGTGGTATTTGTAGCAACTCCTGGAAGAATACAATCTAAGAGACAGGAATCCCTATGAAACTCAAGAGAATTATTTCAACTGCTGGTGTGTTGGCACTCTTTGCCTTACTGGCTTTGCCTGCTGTTGCCTTTGCTCAAGATACGCCCGATCTGGCTACCGTGGCAAGCGCTTCCAGTGATACTACGGTGAGTCTGAATGTGATGTGGGTGCTGATCGCAAGCATGTTGATCTTTTTCATGCAGGCTGGCTTTGCTCTGGTTGAAACAGGCTTTACTCGTGCCAAGAATGTTGCCCACACGATGATGATGAACATGATGGTCTTTTGTATCGGGGCCATCGGTTACTGGATCTGTGGCTTTGCCTTTCAATTTGGTGGCGTCAATCACACCTTCCCTGCCATCAATGGTTTCGATGCTTGGGCCTTTTCGCCCGTTACAATGGGTGACTGGACAGGCTTGCTCGACAAACCACTGTTGATCGGCAACAACAGCATCATGGGGCTCACTGGCTTCTTTTTGGGTGGTCTCGGGGCGAACTTTGGTGCCTTGACCTTCTTCATGTTCCAAATGGTCTTTATGGACACCGCTGCTACCATTCCAACAGGTTCCATGGCCGAACGCCTGAAATTCTCTGGCTTCGTCCTGATGGGTTTCTGGGTCAGCATGATTATCTACCCAATCGTTGGTAGCTGGGTTTGGGGTGGCGGTTGGCTGGCTAACTTAGGACGCACCCTCAGTTGGGGCAACGGCGCAGTTGACTTTGCAGGCTCCGGTGTTGTGCACATGATCGGCGGTTCAGTGGCCTTGGCGGGAGCCATTATTATTGGTCCACGGATTGGACGTTTTAACAAAGATGGCAGCCCAAACAGCATGCCTGGACATAATATTCCAATGGGTATCCTCGGCACAATTATTCTCTTCTTTGGCTGGTTTGGCTTCAATCCTGGTTCTTCACTTGGTTTCGTGGGTGCCTTCCGCAATTTGGCTGTCATTGCGGCGATCAACACTCTGTTGGCAGGGGCTGCTGGTGGTATATCGGCCATGTTTTACATGTGGTGGTTTGGCCCTTCCAAGAAACCAGATCCCGGTCTATCTGTTAACGGCCTTTTGGCAGGGTTGGTTGCCATTACGGCTCCCTGCGCATTCGTAGATACTTGGGCTGCGGTTGTGATCGGTTTGATTGCTGGTGTGTTGGTCTGCTGGGCAACCTTTGCGCTAGAAAAGATGAAGATCGATGACCCGGTTGGCGCGGTTCCTGTCCACTTTATGAATGGTTTGTGGGGCGTGTTGGCCGTTGGTATCTTTGCCAATGGCAATCCTGATACAGCCGCATGGAATGGTGTACCCAGTGCTGTCACTGGCCTGCTTTACGGTGGAACAACCCAAATCTTGGCGCAGGTTTCAGAAGTTGTTGCAATTGGTGTGACTGTTGTCGGTATGTCGCTTATCTTCTTCCGCATCGTCGCCACGATTGGTATGTTGCGCAGCGATCCACAACACGAACTGGCTGGTCTGGATCTGCCGGAAATGGGTATCCCTGGCTACACCAATGACGATATGTTGATGCATGGTGTTGCTGGTCGCCGTATTGCTCAACCGATGCCTTCAAGCCGCCCGACTGCAAGCGTGGCAGTTGGAAAGTAAACATTTGACAAGGTGACAGGGACAACAAGGTGAGAATCGCATCACCCTGTTGTCCAATCCGCAAACTGGAAAGAAGGAAAAACTTCTATGACAAAGAAAATTGAGGCGATTATTCGTGAAGAAGCCCTCAACGATGTAAAGGATGCGCTGCGCGAAATTGGGATTGTGGGTCTAAATGTGACTGAAGTGCGTGGTCATGGGCGACAAGGTGGGATTGAACTAGCCTGGCGTGGCACCACCTATCAGATGGATATGATTCCTAAGATTCAGGTCAACATTGTCCTCAGCGATCACAACTTGGAACGCACGATCGATGCCATTACCAAGGCTGCTCGAACGGGTAAAGAAGGTGATGGTATTATCTTCGTCTACCCAGTGGATGACATCATTCGCATCCGCACTGGCGAACGAGGCAAGGATGCATTGAGCTATCCTGGCGATATTGACGAATTGCGCAAAAAGACAGTTGCAGGACGGTAAAATAGTGAAATCAGTGGGACAGTAAGACAGTAAGTCAGTGGTGCAGTTACTGATTTACTGTCTCACTCTCCTACTGTCTTACTCCTTTCAATTCCTCTGGTAATTCCTCACCACTCACCCACGCACGCACCATTTGTGCAAAAAGTTCTGGTTTTTCACAGTTCCAACTATGACCGACACCGGGTGCAGTACGAATCTCCACGTTTGGTAGCCCCTCTTTCAATTTGATGAGCGATTGTTGAATCTGTGTCACCTCTCGTTCACCGGCAACTACCAGGGTTGGACATGTCATGAATTTGGCATTGGCTGGCAAATCGTAGGCTGAATTTTCACTTCCTGCTGCAGCGATCACTTGTTCCGAGGTGAGCAGTGCATGTTGCACAAAGGTTTCAAGATCTACTTCAGGGATGCGCAGTTGCTTGGCGGTTGCACGCACCAGGAAGCGGATCTTGCTCAATGGCGCAGTCAACTTGATCAGCCAGAAGAGTGGGCTGCTCTTTGCAATTGGTATCACATTTAGCCCACTGCAAACCAAGTGATCGACGACCTCGGGCGTGTTACACGCCAGCCGCAATGCAACCTGTGCCCCAAGCGACAAGCCGACCACATGTGCTCTGCCCTGCGGTGTTTGTTTGCGGATCAAGGCGGCAATCTGCGCCGCACTCTCATCCATCGACTGCCAACGCTGCTGATTGTTTGCACCGTGCCCAGGCAAGTCCGGTGTGAAGCAAGTAAAATCACTCAACAACGGCAATTGATATTTCCACATCCAACTGTCAATGCCAAGTCCGTGGATAAATACCAGTGGAGGATGGATAAGCTCTGTCATTTCTGTTAGGCAATTACAAAAAACGGATAGTAGACCCTTTTGTTTAAATTTGGTAACTGCTCAGCCTCTCGTGAAACAACAATGAGTGAAGAGAGTAACGAAGGGTCACATGACATTTTTCGTTTATTCCTTTATTCGTTGTTGTGTAGTGCCTGAGCAGTTACACCGATTGCGCTATTTCGGCGATGATAATTTCAAAAGGTGCCAGGGTGAGCGCATCCAGATGAAACGTTTGCTCATCCCGGGCTGCGCTGGTAAAGAGCAGCCTTGACAGCTTCACACCCGCGTCGAACGCAATCGCCTGTGCGCTAGCTGAGAAATTAAGCACAACCAAACAGCACTGTTCGGTCGCTTGGTCCGTGCGCAAAAAGGCTAGATACTCTTTGCTGTCGAGATGGAGCGCTTCGTAATCACCCGTAACAAGTGCTGGTGCCGCACGACGGAGGTGCAGCAGCCGCCGATAGAAATTTAACATCGAAGCAGGATCATCGATCTGGTCGGCGACATTGACGCCGTTGGCATAGTCAGGGTGGACGGGCAGCCAGGGTTGCACTGCGGACGGGCTAAAGCCAGCGTTGGGTGCCGCGCTCCACTGTAACGGACTGCGACAGCGATCTCGGGTCATGGCGATGACGGTGCGTAGTGCATCTTCTGGCGCAAGGTTCATCTTGTCGGTCAGCATGGCATACTGTTTGATGGCGGCAGTGTCACGAAATGTCTCCAGGCTGCTTAATTCCAGATCGCTCATGCCGATCTCTTCGCCGTTAAAAAGAAACGGTGTGCCCTTGAGGGTCAGCAGCAGTGCGACGTGCAGCCGCGCCAATGCAGCGTTATTGGCCCCATCACCGTAACGACTCCATAGCCGCCGGCCATCGTGGTTGCCAAGTGTATTACAGGGCCAGGCATCAACCGGAAGTTCGGCCAGCCGTACTGCCTGATTGGCCCGGATATGAGACGGTGTTAGCCGCTCCGTCTGCATCAGTGGAAAGTTGAAGACCAGGTGTAATTCATCGTTGTTGGTTCCATGAAAGGCGACATTCTCATCCTCGCCGATCAGGACGCGATCTCCTGGATATTCATTGAGCAGGCTACGCAATTCCTGCATCAACTCGTGCAGACCCGGTTGCCGAATCTGATAGCGCAGCAAGGTATCATAGTCCTGTTTATTCAAGAGGTTGGCGTCTAGAATCTCATCAACGCTGCGTGGTAGCTCATGATCGGGCATGTCTGGGTGTTCGTAAACGGTCGCAATTGCGTCCAGTCGGAAACCATCCACGCCCAGGTCGAGCCAGAAGCGCACAGCCTCCCACATCGCCTGCTTGACCTCTGGATTGCGCCAGTTGAGGTCGGGCTGCTCTTTAAGGAAAATGTGGTAGTAGTATTGCTCCGTATTAGCATCATATTCCCAAGCCGAGCCGCCGAAGATCGACGCCCAATTGTTGGGTGGCGCGTCCTGTTTTCCATCGCACCAGATGTACCAATCGCGCTTGGGATTGTCCCGACTGGAACGGGATTCGATAAACCAGGGATGCTGATCCGAGGTGTGATTGAGCACGAGGTCAAGCACTACCCGCAGTCCACGGGCATGGGCTTCGCTCAGAAAGGTTTTGAAATCTTCCAATGTGCCATACTCGGGGGCAACACCCGTGTAATCGGAAATATCGTAGCCGCAGTCGAGGAAGGGCGACGGGAAATGGGGCGACAGCCAGATCGCATCAATGCCCAGATCGCGCAGGTAATCGAGTTTGCTGATGATGCCGGGAAAGTCGCCGATGCCATCGCCATTGCCGTCGGCAAAGCTGCGCGGATAAATTTGATAGAAAACTGCCTGTTGCCACCACTTTAGGTCGCTCATGATTCCTCAAGTATTTAAAATTAGTAAGACAGTAAGACAGTAGCTGACGAACTGACTCACTGACCCACTGTCCTACTGCCCCACCTGCCGCAAGTACGGAAAGGTACTCAACGGCGTCGTTGTCATTAATCCGCCATCCACGGGCAGCACCACGCCTGTGATCCAGCGGGCCTCGTCACTGGCCAGAAAGAGCGCCGCCCATGCTACATCCCAGGCGGTGCCTTCTGTACCCAAGGGTGACGCTTCGCGCCGTAAGGCACGCCCCTCTTCGTTGACATAGGGTGCCACCAATGGGGTGTAGATAAAACCGGGCGCAATACAGTTGACTCGAATCCCTTGCCGCCCATGTTGCACCGCCATCGCCGTGCTCAAGGCCGCTACGCCACCCTTAGAGGCAGCATAGGCAGCCAACGGCGAAAACGCCCCCGAACGCAGCCCCTCGACTGAACCCATGTTAATGATTGATCCGCCTCCTGCTGCAATCATCTGCGGAATGGCATATTTGCTGGTCAACATCATGCTCTTGAGGTTGACATCGAACACCCGCTCCCACGCCTCTTCGCTGACATCGACTACCGTGCCCGAGGCGGTGATGCCAACGTTGTTAACCAAAATGTGTAACGCCCCATAGCGTGCCACCGCCGTCTCGACCATCGCTTGACAGTCGGCTGCACTGGTTACGTCACCGGCAAAGACTGCGGCCTCGCCGCCTTCGGCCAGGATCTCGTCACACGTCTCCTGGGCATTTTGCACAAGACGGTCGACCAGCAAAACCTTGGCCCCGGCACGGGCAAAGAGAGTGGCAATCGCCTTGCCTGTGCCGACACCCGGTCCGCTGGAGCCTGCACCCGTGACAATGGCGACTTTATGATGCAGCCGCGGCGTATGATTCATGGTATATTGAGACATCCCATTCTTCCAATCCATCCTGTAATCTGACGATCACAAAGGAGTTACCAATTATGTCCGATTTCCAAGGGATTTTTCCTGCAATCATAACCCCGATGACTAGCGATGGCAAACTCAACGAGCAGGCCTTTCGCCAGGTGATGGAGTTCAACATTCAGGCCGGTGTTCACGGTTTTTGGGTGGCGGGCGGCACGGGTGAAAGTATCCTGCTCAGCGATGGTGAGAACCAGCGCATTGCCGAGATCGCCGCCGATCAGAATCAGGGGCGGGTTGCCAACATCATGCATGTGGGTGCGCCGACGACGGTACGCTCTGCTCGCTTGGCCGAACATGCGGCCAAGGCAGGCGTCGAGGCGATCTGCTGTGTGCCGCCCTTCTTCTATGGCCAGAGCGATGAGGCGATTGTCGAGCACTATCGTATTGTGGCCGAGGCTGCCAATCTACCCTTCTTTGTCTACAACCTACCGCAATCGACCAATGTCGAGATTACCCCGGCACTGATGCGCAAAATCCAGGAGAAGGTGCCGCAACTGGCGGGACTGAAACACTCCGCCCCCTACCAGGGTTATGTGCGTGATTTTGCCAAGATGGGATTGGCCTGTTTTGTCGGCAACTGTCGGCTGATGTTGCCTGCACTGACGATTGGTGCCGTTGGCTGTGTCGATGGTCCACCCAACCTGGTGCCGGAACGCTGGGTGGCGCTCTGGCAGGCATGGCAAGCTGGCGATCTGGCGGCGGCAGTAGCGGCCCAAGAACGAGCTTCCCAGGTGGCCGATCTGGTCAAGCCTTTCCGCTTTCATGCCATCGCCAAGGCGGTACTCAGCGCCCGCCTCGGCATCGACTGCGGCCATCCGCGTCCGCCCATGCAATCACTCACGGAAGAGGAACACAACGAATTGATGGCCGCACTCGCCAAGTTGGAATTGGAGGATGTAAGCAGCAGTCAGTAGAACAGTAGGACAGTGGGACAGTGTCGGTACCGCCCGACAATTACTGTTCTACTGTCTTACCGTCCCACTGTCCTACTGACTCACTGCAACTCCAGCCCCATTTCGGTCAACACTGCTTCCGCGGCTTGGGCGGCGGGTGTGCCAGGTGTGTTTTTGACCACGCGACGCAGACGATAGATCGCATGCGCATTGCCAGCTTTGGCCAGGGCAAGCGCTTCGGCAAAGCCTTTGTCGGCATAGCTCATATCACGTGGCACAACCGGATTGGCATAGGCTTTCCAGTAATACTTCAGGTCGTCGGATTGCCATCCTGGGTAGATCTTTTCCCATTGCAACTGGCTGGGACCATGTGGCTCTAACATGTGCTCGGCAATCGGGTCGCCAACTGCTTGGTAACGATTGTCGAGCGAAAGCCGCAGTCTATCTTCGGTGTAGTTGGGTAAGGCGCGATGGATAGTCAGGGCCGGGAAGATCAAGCTGTCGCCGATTTCGTAGTCAGTGCTATGCCAGACCGGGTCGATCTCGTCGTGTTCCAACTCATCGACAAAGAGCCCACCCGCACCCAGCGAAAAGTGGTGATCGAGCACCCGGTTGACTTTGTGTGAGCGAGGGATGACAGCCAAGCCGCCCAGTTCGATTGGACAATCCCCAACCGGTGCCCAACAGGTGAGATTGTCGTAGCTGCCCTGAAAGTGGACAAAATCCTGATGGGTCGGTGTGGTGTGTTCGGTATACTTGGGAAACCAAATGCGGGCGATCTTTTGGGGGTGGGCCATGATCGGTCGCCCCATGATTTTCTCGATCATCTCAGTCACTTCGGGCCAGTGACCTGAACGGTGAAAGGCTTCCAACTTGTAGACTTCGGCATAACCGGCGCTATAGGCATTGTCGCCCTCGGTACATTGTTTGCTGATATCGGCGATCCCATCCATGGGGTCAGTTCCGGCGACGAGCCAGCCCACCCGTTGAATGGTGCTCATCATCTCATGGCGCAGCGCACGCATCTTATCGGGGTTCTGTAGCCGTTTGAAAAAGAGATACCCCTCATCGGCGATCCGGCTGCGCAATTCCTCGGGGTCATTCATCGCATCATTCGAAACACGCAATGCTTTGATTTCGTTGGACATGCTCTGCTCCTTGTTGGTCACCTTATTTAGTTACCGAAACTCGTCTTCCGGGAAGGCTATAGCAACAGACCTACTCAAATGCAGAACCCTTCCCGGAAGATTGCAAACTCACTCTGTTAATCATGCACCAAAAACTTTGGCAAATCCTTCAATGTTCCACAACCGATTTGGCCCATCGCACAACGTAGTTCCGCTTTAAGAATTTTCATGACATGATCGCCCCCCTGTTTGTCGAGCGCGGCACAGGCATAGAGGAAGGGGCGGCCCATGAGCACAAAGTCGGCCCCTAGTGCAATCATGCGGGCGATGTCCAACCCGTTGCGCACACCGCTATCCACAAGCAGCGGCACGTTGGGCCCAACCGCAGAGCGGATCTTTGGCAGCACCGCTACAGTGGAGGGAGCGGCGTCCAGTTGTCGCCCGCCATGATTGGAGACCACGAAACCATCGGCTCCCAGCTTCAAATATTCTTTGGCTTCATCCCCATCCATTACGCCCTTGACGACCAGTTTGCCCTTCCAGAGGTCACGCACCTGGGCAAAGCGCTGCGGCGAAATATAGCCACCCATGCGGTCACGGATAAAGTGGGTCGAGGCGGTGATCGACTTGCCAATGTGCGCCCCTTGCCCCATCTCAAAGTAAGGCTTGGCGTTGACAAATTCGGGTATGCCGGCGAACAACATACGCAGCGCCCAATTGGGGTGGGTGACCATCTGCGCCAGCGTACTGAGATTGAATTGTGGCGGCACTGAGATGCCATTGCGGATATCGTGCTCGCGGCGGGTTTCGTAGGGTACATCGACGGTGATCAACAGTGTGTCATAGCCGACCTTCATGCATCGCCCGAGCAGGTCTTTGAGCACTTCTGGCTCCTTGGGCGTGTAAAGTTGGAACCAACTATTTTCGCCAGCAATCGTGCGAATCTCTTCGAGCGTGACCGTCGCAACTGTACTGAGGGTATAGGGAATGTTGTGCGCTTTGGCAGCGGCGGCCAGGATCTTTTCCGAATTGGCCCAGATCAAGCCGGAAAGTCCGACCGGAGCCACGCCAAAGGGGGCATCATAGGTGCGCCCGAAGAGCTTGGTCTGAATCTGCGGCTGGCTGCCATTCGAAAGATAGCGAGGCATAAATTCCACGGCGTTGAGTGCATCCCGATTCTTTTGCACGGAATGTCCGCCGCCCAGACCCATAAAAAGATAGTCACGCACAAACTGGGGCATGCGGCGATAGGCAACCGGCTCCATGTCTGCTACAGAGGGGTATCGTTTGTCGATATTCATTTGGATAAGACCTTTCTGGAAAAATTGCGAATGGCGAGTTGCGAATTGCGAGATGGTTCGACAGCCATTCAATTCTACAGAATGGTATACCAAAGTTTATGTTTGAGGTAATTTTGATGGGCTGATATGAGTGAAAGGGTGAGAGTAGGGTGATATGAGCAGTGGAACGGTCATTTGGTGGTGAACATTCAGCTCACTTGCTGGTCAGTGATCAACAGTTAGCAAACAAGGCGGGCACCTTAGCTTCATCTCTTTCGACTCATACTCAATCTGCAACGATATTACAATGATGTCTCGCCCAACAGCGCTAACGCCTCAAGGGCCAAGATCCTGACATTTTCTGGCATTTTTGCAGTCAGGATTTCCTCACGGGTGTACCAATGCAGTTGATTTGACTCCCCAAGTTGTGGCTCGACTTGCTCCGTTCTTGTCGTTGCGTAATAGATAAAATCAATGTGTTGATGATACGGATTGATATTAATCAGCAACATATGAACGGGTCTTATCAGCAATCGCACATCGGGAAAAAGAGTAGGGTCAGGATTATAAAGCTGAACGGATAAACCGGTCTCCTCTTTGACTTCGCGCAGGGCTGCCTCTTCGGGTAACTCATCTCGATCTACGTGACCGCCAACCGGCAACAAAGTACCGAATTTCTTGTGAAGATGTAATAGTACACGTGAACGGTGAACGATCAGCACAGTTGATGTAAAGTGTCTGGTGATTTCCATATTAGTAGATCCCAGGCAGCAAGCGCTTCATACGACCAGCATAGGCTGCGTAGGCTGCTCTGAAATGGCGCAGGAGCGCCTGCTCCTCGACACGAATCCGATACAGGGCGGCCCAACGCAGTACGAGTTTTCATAAACGTGCAGGGGCAATCGTCCCTGCACGTTCATAATTGACGACAATGACGCCACACGGGGCGACGGTGCTTTCCGTTACCTTGAACGCTGCCGGGATCGTACTATCGGCAAACAAGCGCTTGCCAACGCCCAACGTGACCGGATAGATCATCAGCCAGAAGGTATCAACCAGATCATGCTTGATCAGCGTCTGCAGCAGATTGCCACTGCCCCAAACGTGCAAGTCCGGCCCTGGCTGTTGCTTGATTTGCGCGACCTTTTCCGCTACATCGCCGTTTAGAAACACGGACGGCTGCCATTGGCTAGATGTCAGGGTATTCGAGGCGACATACTTAGTCGCCGCGTTGACGCCAGGCCAGATGTCCCCATGCTGTGGCCAATATGGTTCCCAAATTTCAAAAGTTTTGCGCCCTAACAACAGGTCGAAGGTCATGTTCATCTGCTTCCTCAGGGCTGCTCCCAGAATCTCGTCGGAATAAGGCGCAATCCACCCGCCATAGGCGAAGCCACCGCTGCGATCTTCGTCTGGCCCGCCTGGGCCTTGGATCACACCATCCAGGGAGATATGTTCCTGCACAATTACTTTTCTCATGACTCGGTTCCTTTATAATACGCTCGCGGCTCTACATCGAAAAATTTAATCAGGCAATCCTCTTCCGGGAAGGCTCTTGCGCAAGACAAACGATAGTAATCTACCCTTCCCGGAAGATGTTTATGAAGGGGCTGAATAGCTATTGAAAAAGTCGTTAATCATCGGAACGATGACGGACATGCGAGCCATCAGCGTGACGTGGGTGGTATTGGTATGCTCCTCATTACTCAATTTTAGCTCATGGCTTTATTTTTCCCGCGAACCCTAATACCAGAAGAACGAATCCTACTCCCATTGCAAACCCACTTCCTGATAACCCTACCACATCCACACTTCTTATATCCTGTGAAAATCGGAGTAGACCAACGATTCCAACAATAAAGAGAAGACCGACCAAAGGCAAAAAGCGTCTTGAGCTTTCCATCTTTATCTCCTAGTGTACAACATCAAGGTATTAGCGATGCAACGACAACTTGACACAGACGCGGGCCTGGCCCGATGTATTCAGGCGCACTATGGATCGTGAAAGATTTCATCAATACAACATCACCGGGCTGCCCTGATACATTCAAGATACGTACAGCATCACTTGCCTGATCTGTCTGATTAAGCGTCTCTCCGCTATTGAGTACATTAAACCATTCATTTTCGTCTGTGAACCATTTTTTGACTACTTTGGTCGGCTTCCCTTGTTTCTCAGGCGATAGTTTGCTATAAAAATCTGTTACCATACGGGCGCTGCCTGCAACCAGCCAGGTGCCGCCCGAATTGGGACGCATTTCTGTCACCGGCGTGAACAACCAGAGACCGTCCGGATGGAGATCGGGGCGACCATCCCAATGCCAAGTGCCTCTGGGGACCAATTCAAGCTTCGGCGCATATTGTTTTTCGAGGTGCCTCGCTGCATTTGCGAACCAACCGCCGCCGGTGCTGGGGTATTCCCATCTCGCGCCAATGAGATTGTCTACTGCATTTTTTACGGATTCGACTTCCAATGGCACGCACCGTTTGTCGCGTCCAAGCGGTTTTAATAGGCCCGATAATTCCGAATTCGTCCAGGCTTGAGGGTCCTCGGGTGCCGAGCCCAGGATTTCGATGATCCTTTGGCGCAGAACTGTAAACCAGTCTAGAGGAATCAGACCGGTGATTTTTAATACGCCATCCGCTTCCCAAGCTTGGCGGGCGCCTTCATCAACTGTTGTACAGGTGTACGGTTCAGTAACATTGAAAAACATGATGCTCCTATCTCCTTTGTGCAGAAATTCAATAAAAACAAAACGAGCGCAGCTCAACAAACGCCACCATTGCTGGTTTTGTTTATTGAGCCGCGCTCGTGTACGTGTGCGCGGTACGACTTGCTATTTAGTTCGTAAAAATCTTATCAGAAGTGATCGGTGCTGTCAAGCCCAATTGGGATGGTTTTGCAGGGCAATCGCAAACTTCTTGATTGTACCGGATAAATCTGATTATTAACTCAAGCGAACTTGAGGCAGATGGATCGTTGGGTAAGAAAAGTGAATTTGGTGAAATTTCCACTCGTCTTTTTGCTTGACAAGGGTAGCGGTAAAGCGTAGCGGCCACACATAGGATTCTCCTTTGCGTTTGGCGGAAAGTGCGCTTGCCGCACCTAAAATTACGTTCAGTAGGTCCTCCTCGATCTCGGCTTCGGGACGTCCTTTCCTGAATCTTTGGAGAAAATGGGCCATACCCTCATAGGTATGCTCCAAAGGAATGGTTTGAGAAACTGTACCCATCGTTGATAACCAAGCCACATCACCAAGAACGTGAATTCTAGCAGCCTCTATGTCCAGGGCGAGATCGCCCCAAGACTCCCAATCAGCAACAATCAACGCCCGAATTGCTGCTTGGCCGATACACCATTCTTCATTCGCCGTGCTTACAGCACTGGTGCCAATCACTTCTGGTTCGTTATCTGCCACAAATAAGTGCAGAAATGTATCGATAGCTGTGACATCACGTTTCGAGTAGCCAGTTTGAAAAGTCTGAAGGACGTTACGTACCTCCATAATCCCTGCCTGAAAAGTCATGATCATTTTCTCCTCTATATACCAATGACCGTTTACGTTGCTTTTACGGGAATGCGTTCCTGTCATCAGAATTACACATCTGCACATTCTGCGGCTGCAGCATTTATTCTCTGCGTTCTAGCTCATCGAGCGTCGGCTTCTGGAAGAATGCAATCCAGGGATGCATCATCTCTTCGGGGATGTAAAAAGCGGTTCGCAAACCTTGCGCATTTCTGTGCGCCAGCCGTCGCAGCAATTCCTCTGGTGGCACATCCAGAAAATGAACTTCGCTGCTTGCCCCAAGTTGCTTGGCTCGCGCTCGATACTCTTCACGTTCTTCACGCGCCCAAAGACCGTAATCAAGGATCACGTTCGTTTCCAATTCCAGCGTTCTACTCGCCACATCCCAGAGGATAGTCTCGATTAAGCTATGCCGATCGTCATGTTCGGCTTCTTCTGCATCTTGACCAAAGAGGCGTATATGCCACTCATCAAGGTTCAATCGAAGCGCCGGTAATTCATGTTCGAGCTTTTTCGCTAGCGTCGTTTTTCCTGAACACGGAAGTCCGACCATCAGGTGGAGAGTTGCCACTTTTTACTCCTAAAAGTCATTTACAAGCTTCCTAACGTTTCAGCATTCAGCCGCTGCAAGCGGCCTTCACGCCCATACGGATTGAAATAGTGAAGCACAGTCGCCTCCGGGTGATCGGCCAGATAGTGGGTCGTGAGTAGATCATAGGTCGCCGCCCGCGTGGCGATGACGGTACAGCCAATGTCCTTCCACATGCTCCACGAACTTACACCCGTGAGGGTCTGACTCATGTCGTAGTCGATGTGGCGCATGGCTTCCTCAGCCCATGGATCGCGCAAGACGGGTTCCTTCCATTGGCTCTGGGTTCCTCGACCGCTTAAGGTCATGAGCATCGTTTCTTTTTCTTTTGTGAACTGGACCTTATCGTTTGTCATGGAGCGTTCCTTCGCTTGCCGATGCCCTGCTTGTCCAACGTAGGGCAACCGCAAGGGTGTGCCCCTACGCCATGTAATCATGCAGTTCGACACTCTCTTTCAATTGTCGAATGACTTCCGGGTCGAAGTTTCGCTCAATTCGAGTTGTGCGGGTGGATGCAGCCTGTAACGTCCTAGAATAGACGATTTTGTCCGCAGCTTGCCAGATCTCCGCAAAGTCACGCATGATGGGAGAATCGGCAGCTAAGTCGGGGTCGGTCTCCCAAACCATCAGCGTCTCATACATCCGACGCCCATAGAGATGCGTGCCAGCCGTCCGTTCAAGGTCGTTAATGAAGCTATGCATCTCCTCGTCGGGTGCGGATTAATCAAAATTGCCCTCCCTGTCCTCTGTGTAGCCGTCGAGTGACGTAATCGCCGAGTAGATCAATCGAGTCATACGAGATCTCCTTTTGTGCGTATGCGTTGACGATAGAAAATACCGCAGAATTCCACACGTCAGTTGCACGTTTTGTTGGACAGCGTTTCATTTTAAGAGTGGCTCGACGAAAGAATGAACTTTCTCCATCGTAATTCCCTTTTCTTGATCAACACCTAATGAGCTTTCACTCGACAAAACTTTGAAAAATGGCCTTTGATTACCTGACTGCAAATATATTTCAACTGAAATCATATCACTTTCTGGATAATCTTTTAGCCCGCCAGAAAGATAACCAATTAAAGGAGGAAAATTTTCTGGGATATTGCCATCCCAATACTTTAAATAAGTTTTGAAATCACCTTCTTCAACTCTCGCCCAAGTTCCCCATCGAAAATCTTTATCTGAGTCAATTACTGGAATAGGCAAAACGCCCCGAATATAAAACTCATTATTGTCAATCACGCAAACATCATCGGTGATTTTGATCCTTTTGGCTCTCTCGTTAGGAGGAATTTTAAAATAATTAGCAGGGTTCTTGTATGCCATATCCATTGGCAAACCACCATGAATTTTCCCACAGATACCACATTTATAAGATTGGTTGGATGGCTCTTTGTGCAATAATTTCTTAAACCACTCAAAAAGATTTTTATTAGATGAATGCATGCTTATCTATACCCTTGTTTTGTGGCGAAGCCGCCTAACTACGTTTATATCACTCGCATAAGTTCCCAACCTGCTTTATAAATCTGCTCTTACCTGTACCCATACAAACAAATAATAGCCGCTTCTGCGTATGCAAGCGAATTTGTATTTTTACCTACACGTTACGAGAATCTCTATTTCTGTGTGATTCTCCGATCTAGATAAGACTTGCCCTTCCTACTAGCTTGCTTGCTGCCTCAACATAGTATTGCTGATGAACCGATCCAAGGCATCTTTGGAGAAGTGTTCTCCTTCCCTTACTTCTAGCTGGCAGTTTGGTATCATCTTCGCAGTGATTTCTGCCGCAATGAAAGGCACTTCCTGATCCGTCTGGCTATGCTCCATGTACACTGCCTGTGTTACTTCCGGCAGTGTGAATCCCCAAGCCATGCAGCGTAGACGCAAATCCTGCGCGATTCCAAAACATTCGTTCATCATCGAATCCTTGATTTCATCTCTCAGGAGATCCTTCTCTGTGACGTTCGGGAAAAATACCTCCTTCGCCACTCTCGTCATCTCTGCAATACTGGCATTCTTCTGGACTGGGTAGGGCCAGAACGCAAGTACTTGGTCATCATACAAGGCTGGCGTTCCACTGAAAATGTAGATATTTCGGGCTTTGTTCGGTATTTTGTATCCGATTGCATAACTGTACGGCGCTCCGGATGACGTACCCAAAACGTCAAATTGTGCAAGGTCGAGAGCGTCTACCAGGACAGATGTGATTTCTCCCCATTCCGCCATATTTGCCATTTGATAGGGAGAAGATTGACCATAGCCGGGACGCGCAGGGCAGATTAGTCGATGCCCTGCTTCGATAAGGCGGTCAAACCAATGATACTCGCTTATACTTGCGGTGAGCCCATGTTGAACCAGAATCGGGGGGCCATTGCGGTCTCCATAATCAGCATACGAAAGGGTATTCCCATTCTTGTATTCTAAAGTGTGCCTCATAAGGGATTGCCTCCTCTAATAGACAACGCAGATAAACATGGCACTTTGTAGGGGCGTACCCTTGCGGTCGCCCAAGGGCACCGGCAAGCGGATGCCCCTACCAATGTGTCACCTCTAGTTGCGTTGTATATTAGAATGTTGTTGGTCTGTAATAAATTGGCGGAGCCAGCGTTTTTGGCGATCATCTGAAAGGAAATGCCAACGTGTTACTCTGCCACAATCTCCCATCTCCACACAGTTCCAACATCAGGATCAACCGTCTCTGATACTTTGGTCATGCCACACTTTTCCAATACTTTGGTCGAGGCATTGGGTTCGGCTAGCGTGTGAGCGCAAACACAGTCAACCAACTTAGACTCAAAGGCGATTTGAATCAACTGCTGTGCCGCCGATGTTGCAAAACCTTTGCCTTGATAACGGGGCGCAACAGAGTAACCAATCTCGACGGTGCGCTTTGCATCAGGAATCGATTTGAAACCTCCCAGTCCAACTAACGCTTGGTCAGGGCGATAAACAAACAGATACGGTAGCCAAGGATGCCAAAGTTGCGAAGCTTTCATTTGGCCCAGCATGTACTCAAGTGCTCCTTCAAAGGGCATATAACCATCGACTACTTGAAGTCCATAGGACTTTAGAAAAGCATCGGTACCTTCCATCAGCTTTTCAAGGCGTTCAACAGAGCAAGGAACAATTTCTATGTCCATGATTCAGGCTCCCTTTTTTCGAGCACTCTGGCATCATAACCGATATGGAACATTCTCTTACACTGATTGCTTTGCACTGCTCTGAAAATATTTCTCGCAGAGGCGCAAAGATCGCAGAGAAAAGCAAAACTTTGTGCCTTTGTGTGAGATTTTCATTGTCTGTGGCGTCCGGCAGTCATGGGCAGATGCCTTGAACAAATCAACTGGATGTCGTTTCGTGCCTGGATATCAACCGGTAAGCTTCAAATATTGCTAACCGAGACACCAGCCGTATCACGTGAGCTTCAAGGGTGTCCATAGACGTCCGCCGCATCCTCCGACGCATAGCCTTTTTGCTTATACTCCGGCAAAAGCCCTCACAACATCGAAAGCTCCATTGTTTGCGGCACGAGATTGGCATCTCCTGTGGTTACAAAGTAAGCTGTATCTGCACTTCCGTCTCCCCCTCATGTCATCAACTCGCGCTATTATAGCACGGTTTAGAACATTTGTGCAGTAATAAAGCTTTGGGATGAACAGGGTGTTTGAGGATAAAAGCCCAAACTGCGTTGCGCTAAGTGCTCTCGATCAGTGCATATATCGACGTAGGCTTCGAATATACTCCTGGATTTGCCGGTTCTGCAAGTGTTCTTGGGCGGCGTCGATCAAGAGCGACACAAAGCTGCTCTGTTGTGGTGCCTCGTCAGCGGTTGGGCTGTGCAAGGTAAACGTATGGACCCGATTCTCCGCTGCACAATCACAACGAATGCTGATTCCGTCGCGTGCTGACAGATTGATGTCACTGAAGGTCATCGGCGCAAGCGAACTGATTTTCTGCCTGAGGCGTGCGACTTGCGCAGAATTCAGGCCAGCGCTTGCTTCCACACAGGATTGTCTTGCCAAGTCAATCAGTTTCTCATCCAGTTGAGCGGGATTTCGCCAAATCGCAGCGAAGAGATCACTCGCATGTTTGGCCAGAAGAGTGAAGCGAAGTTCGCCATCCGCAGTGGCGAGCAAGAGTCTCAGGCAACTCGGTGGGTGAAACGTGGGAATGATGAGCAATTGATAGATGGCGGTTGCTTGATCGCTCGGCAACGGAGCAAAACCCATCGTGACCAGCAGTGCCTGCTCATACTGCATCCATTTTTCATGGCTCGCGTCAGTCATTGCTGGGTGCCTTTTCGTAATTGTGACATGCACAGTCTTTGGCGTAGAGGTAGGGAGTATGCGATTAATCTGGAAAGGATCGAGTTGGAGATTGATGATCCGTGGCCGAACGGCCTGGGTTTCAGCAGCGACGTGCTTCTAAATCGGGAAAACCTCCGATCTGATTTTAACTTCAAAACTGCCGATGGAGCGTTCGCCCTCACGCTTACTTGGCTGTCAGATCCTTATCTTCCATTTCCCAGGCATGATCGAGCGTGTGAAAGGCGGTGTGTCGTATCAGGTAGCGCAGTGGCCACTTGCCAGCCAATTTACCCTGTGTGCGATAGTCCCGGATTGCTTGGCAATAGGCATCGCGATGCGTTTTCAGCCCCTCGTCTGTCATCATCGCACCGTCGGGGGTATGCACGCCAAGCCCCTTCGCCCAGTCCTGCTCGTTGGCAAAGACATGACGGACAATCTGCTCTCGATCTCGCCCGCCCCCGCGCGGCCCCTTCTGCATCTCAGCCGACACCCGTGAACGTACATCGTCGAAAAATGTCCAGCACGCCCGCATCAGCATCAGTTCGCGCTCCAATACTTCGTCTGACATGATCTGCTGGTCGATGCTTGAAAACGCAAACGAGATACCCCAGAAGTCGGTTGAGCCAGTGCCTGGATAGCGCTCGACCACGTCAACATTGGTAACGCCTGCAAACCCTGCATCCATCCCAGCCAGCTTCGCCACCGGTGCATACCGTGGCACGTAGGAGCGCAGTCGTTCGAGTGCAGCCTCCTCAGTGGTTGCCCCGCGCACAAGACCGGGCCAGTCCGCTGCCACCGCTACCACTTTCTTACCCTTCGGTCCGATTTCCAGCGTTACCTGCATATGGTTCCCCATGGCTTCTCCAATCACAGTAGTGGACGTAACGTTGTGTAAGTCTATCACAGGTTTGATCGTTCAGCAGGGTATTCCCATTCTTGTATTCTAAAGAGTGACTCACAAGATGTTACCTGCTCTTTGTGGTTCACTGACTATTCATGCTCCAAAGTCTGATGCAGGTAGTTGTCCCGAATGTAAGCCACTTTGAACCCCGCCCGAATCATGTTCCGATATGAAGGGTTTGGTTGTTCGCTCGTGTCTTTCCCGGTTTCCGTGATGAACCATTTGCATCCGAGTGCCAAACCGTCAGTAAGTCTGCGCGTGATCATGGCACTTTGCCCTCCACGGTTGCGGTAGTCCTTGTGTGTGCTCCCAACTCCTAGCCAAGCAATGTCATTCTTGAGATACATGGCTCCAGTGGCGATGGGTTGCGCACCATCAAATCCGAGGTAGTGGTACCAACCTGGTTTTCCGATTGCCCCAGTGAACAATGGCCAGATGTTGGGTGACAACCCAAATGCAGTACCAAATATCTCGGCAAACTGAAGGACACACTCTGCGCCAATTTGCTCAACGCGAATACCAGCGGATAAGTCCGCCACGGCCTCATTCCCGCGCACGAATTTGGGTGTTCCTAATCCTTGCTCGAATCCACGCGCTAGCAGCCAGGATCGAAGCTGTACCGGCTCAGCCGATGGGCTAATCTGTGCACTGAAATCCGTTAGTCCTGCTGCTGCAAAACAGGCAATTGTGTTGTCAAGCAGAGCTTCAGTTGCCGGTGCGCCAATGCCCAAGCCCACGACCCGATTTAGGGGAAGCAAGTTGAGCCCATGTGTCATCAAAACAGCGCAAGAGCCGAACCGCCGCACTTCTGCCCGAAATCTCTGGTGTAACTCTATGGGTAGATGACGATAGAGATCGATCCCGGCTTCGAGTTCGTGCATTTCGCAAAGAACCGATATTTCTTCCAACGTCAGGCCATACATTTGACCTCCATTCACCCAGCAGCGCTACGACCAGCCAAGATCGCCCAACGACATAAGAGATAAGCGGCGGCGGACGAGCAAATCAGGGAACTTTCCTCAAAGGGTGAACTGCCGTTTATTACATCATCGCCACTTTCGCCTATATAAGTGGATTTGTCGTGACCGACAGCACTTTACGAGAATATTCATTCCTATGCAAATCCTTTGAATTGTCGTGTGACCTTAATACTAGGAAGTACAATAGGTGACCTTATTCTTCAAGATTGATTATCCGCAGTTGTTCCAGTGCTTTTAAGGCAAAAATGAGACGTTCACCATCGCTGCCACTCAGCTCTATAAAAGATAGTCACGCACAAATTCCTGGATGACCCTAAAATTTATCTAAAACCAAATATAAACATCTTTAAATCTTGTAATTATGTTAACTATTATCGTAATCGAAGCTAAAAAAACTACAAGTAACAATTCATTGTCTGGATATTTTTTAAGGATTACATTTACTATAAAGCTGCTGTTATGCTATAATGAACAAATGTTCGAGAAAGAATAGTAACTGATTTTATAACCAAACAGCTTTATTGTTATATGTCCGTATCAAAAATATCTGACAGAGTAAAATTTGAATTGTGGTGCAAGTCTGCTGGAAGGTGTCAGTATGATGGTTGTAATAAACCTTTATGGCGAGATGCTCTTACTAAAGTTAAGTTCAACTCCGCATATATCGCTCACATTATTGCTGACAAACCAAATGGACCTCGTGGGGATAAGGTATTATCTAAACTTTTAAAAAACGACATCTCTAACTTGATGTTACTGTGTGACACCCATCACCGTTTAATAGACGTAATTGATGTGGTAGGGCATCCTGTTGACCGCTTGCTGGAAATGAAAAGTTCCCATGAAAAGAGGATTGAGATTCAAACCTCGTTAGGTGACGATAAACAAAGCCATATCTTGCACTACGGTGCAAATATTGGTAGGTTAGATGCCAAACTTTCATGGCAAAAATCATATGAAGCCATGTCACCTCAAAGGTACCCCGCAGAAGATATTGCGATCGAACTTGGTATGAAGAATAGTTCTTTTACAGATCGTGATTCCATATTTTGGGAAATCGAGCGAGAACACCTGCATCGCCAGTTTATCCAAAAAGTTAAACCACGATTTCTAACTGATATTAATCATCTATCGGTCTTCGCCCTTGCTCCGCAGCCGCTCTTAATCGAACTTGGTCGGCTTCTTTCTGATGTATCCGCTATAGATGTCTATCAACACCAGAAAGAACCTATGGATAGCTGGCGTTGGCATGGCGAACAACATTTGATAAGTTATGAAATTTTTCGACCAAGTGAAGTACACCAACAGTTGGCTCTAAACCTATCATTAAGCGCAAATATCAATAATCAAAGAATCCGTTCTGTTTTAGGTGATGATGTGTCGATTTGGACAATTACAATCAAAGAGCCATACAACGATTTTCTAAAAACTCGAGAACAGCTTGGTGATTTCAGGAGAAGTTTTCGACTCTTACTGAATGAAATTAAGCTACTTCATGGACAGAACTCAATTCTCAATATTTTTCCCGCAGTACCTGTTTCTATTGCGGTCGAGGTCGGGCGTGTTTGGATGCCCAAAGCGGATCTAACAATGAGAATCTACGATCAAAACTCCTCAAGGGGAGGTTTCTGTCTTGCTTTTGACGTTAACTCGTTTTGAGAGGCAAAGTGGCAATTATGTCCGTAAAAGAACTAAATAATATATTCGAAAAACTAGCCAACTGGTTAGATATTCCTGATTCCCATTTCGAACGTGCAGAACAGCGCTATCAATCTGTAGGCGAATGGCTGAATCGGGATAAATCGTTTATCGCTCAGTATGAGCCAAGCGTATTTCCACAAGGCTCGATTAGACTTGGAACAGTTATAAAACCACTAAGTAATGAGGACGAATACGACATCGATCTGGTTTGTAAACTCAATGCTAGCAAGGAAGAATTCAGTCAAAAGACTTTAAAGAATCTCGTTGGGCTAGAGTTGGATATGTATGTTGAAGCTCACAATATGGCGTCGCCCAAAGAAGAACGGCGACGTTCTTGGAGAATGAATTATGCCGATACTGATGTACGCTTCCATTTAGATGTGCTGCCTGCTATACCTGAGAATTTAGCAGTCCATGACGAATCAATTGCAATCACAGACAATCAATCACATAACTTTGCAAAGGTCAGTTCTGATTGGCCTTGTTCTAACCCCATTGATTATGCACATTGGTTCACGGACCAAATGCGAGAAAGACGAGAGGCAATGCTGAAAGCCTTTGCTGAATCATTGCAAAAGAGCATTGAGCAAGTACCTGACTATAAAATAAAAACCCCGCTTCAAAGATCAATTCAACTATTAAAGCGGCACCGGGACATCGTTTATGATGGACATCCAGATGACAAACCTATATCAATTATTATCACAACTTTAGCAGCGCAGGCTTACGATAATGGTAGTGAGATAGTTGAATCCCTTTTGCATATAATTGAACATATGGAAGACTATATCGAGGTTAGAAATGGGATATATTGGGTTGCAAACCCAGTAAATAGTCAAGAAAATTTTGCTGATAAATGGGATCAATATCCAGAACGTAAAGATGCTTTTTTTGAGTGGCTTAATCGAGTTCAGCTTGACATCACATCGATTTTTAATGAAACAACAATAACTGCATTAAGCGAGAAGCTTGAGCAAGGCTTTGGAAAAGATGCGACAAGAATTGCGCTTTCACAGGTTTTCCCAAAGAGCGCCGCCTTACAAGTAAGTAGCAATAATACTGTTCGATTCAACGTAACTCATAAACAAAAGTCCCAATGGCCTATGGTGCTTGATCACGAAGTTGCTATCGACGCAAAAATAACAGTCAATGGGTTTAGGCAAAAGAATTTAGTCAATGATGGCAACCCGGTAATGAAGAAATCGTCTTTGACTTTCACAGCTATTACTAATGTAGAAAAACCCTATGATGTGTATTGGCAAGTAGTAAATACTGGCTATGAGGCTGAATTAGCTAATGCTAAACGAGGTGAATTCTATGATAGCGGTATTCACAAAGGCAGAAAGGTACGCACAGAATCTACTCAATATAAAGGAATGCACTGGGTTCAATGTTTTGTCGTAAAGAGCGGCGTATGTGTTGCTCGTAGTAGAGAATTTGTCGTAAATATTTCATAAAGGTTCAATTTGCAGGGTATCGAAGTGCAGTATGATTATATTTTGAAGTGACGTATGTTTGTCCAGACAGCCTCTCTAACCTGTCCGCCCGTATGGCTTAATCGCCTGATGCCTAAGGAGGTATCGGCACCAGGCGAATCCTATGAGGCGAATGTTCGAAGCAGATTGAGTACAGTACACAGAAAACGTGCTCAATGGAACGGTAGACAATCTTATCTCTACCTCACCACCAACGGCAAAAACACCCCCTCCTCCTGCCTCTCTTCCAACTCGCCCACATTCTCCTGGACCTGCCCCGCCTGCTTTTCAAGCAACGGCAAATAGATCTTGCGCGTATTCCCCGGCTGCACTGTGCCGGGTGTGCCGTCCCAGTTGAGAGCGGCGCAGTTGCCGGCCACATCGCAAATTGAGAAGACGCCGCTCTGCAACTCGCTGCTGAGGGTGCAGACGGCAGTCAGCGAATAGACCCGCTGCTTGAGGGCTTCGTTGTTGCCAGCATTTTGCGCGCCAGCCTGTTGTGCCAGTGCCAGATACCAGGGCGAGCGGAAGTATTGCAGCGTGGTGTTGGTCTGCGTAACACAGCCATCCGGCACTGCCAACCCGCTACTGTTCAGATTGAAGTCAATCACGGTGAAGGTATAGACCCAATTGGCCCCGATCTTGGCGGTGCTGTAGCTGGTGCGTGGGGCCAGCGTATCCACCGTGCCTTGCCATTCGTTGTGGGTGTCGCTGTCGGCCACATAGTTGCCCAAACTGTCGATGGCGCGTGTCCGCACGCTGTAATACCCTTCCAACCCCAGCGGCGGTGTGGTCTGCCAGTTGGTCTGGGTGACAATGTTACCACTTTGCAACTGCGGATTTTGCTGATTGGGCGGATTAAATCCGGATTTTTCCGTTAAACCCGTGTTATCCGCGGTTCCACTGAGATTGGCCTCCTCCCAGCCGATCAATGCCAACTGTTGGACTTCACCCGCGTTGAGGGCACGGCGATAGATGCGCAGGTCGTCGAGTGAGCCAGCAAAGTTATCCAGGGTCGTGCGCGGATTGGCCGAGAAGGCAGCGTGGCGCCAGCGTTCGACCCGACGGCTTTGCCGTTGAGCCAGGCGCGGTAGGTGGTGCCATCGTAGGTGATGGCGACATGTTGCCACTGGTTGATCGCAAAGCCGTTGACAAAGATCGCATTAGACATTGGTGACCTCAGTCGCATATTTCGTTTCCTCCACGCCGACGTTGAACTCAAAACTTTCTACCGTTGTACCGCCATCCTGCACCAACAGCTTCGACGGCAGATCCAACCCTTGCGGCTCAATCTTGAACCAGCCAGCAATCGAGTGGGCTTCATTGCCGCGTGGCATACTTTCGGCCTGTGGGGTCAGGGTAAAGTTCTCGCCCAGCGCTGAACTCACATGCAGCGCACCGTCGCCGACTTTGCCCGCCATTGCACCATCGGTTGTGCCATCCGTCGCACTGCGCAATGCACTGCTGCCCAGTCCGCTGGCGTCGTTCAACTCTAGATCGCCGGAGATCAGTCGCTCGTCAAAGGGGATGTGGACCGTCGGCGGCTCATTCATCAGGCGGGCAATCTGGGCTTCGTTCAAGGCGGCTCCAAAGACCATCACCTCGTCGATCAGACCGTTAAAGCGCGCACCATCCGGGTTGCGCCCGATGACCAGCGCGTTATCCCCATCCGCCACAATCTGTCCAGCTGCAGCCATTGTGCCAATCAAGCGCCCGTTGACAAAGAAGGAGGGACTGCCATTCTCCGCCACTGCCACCGCCACATGAACCCAGCGGTTGGGCACAAAGTCGTAGGGCATCTCGTAATCGTTCACCCCAAAGGCGGTAAAGAGCAGATGACTGTTGCCATCCAATCCCATGCCAAAACCGTTGTTGCCAGTTGCATCCCCGGTCATCAGAATCCTGCGATGCCCCGTGTCATCGTCCGGGCGGATCCAGGCGGCCAGCGTGAAGTTGTTCGTCCTGCTGCTGATGCTGCCCGTATTGGCGACGGTCAACTGGTCGTCGAGGTCGTCAAAGCGCAATGCCTGCCCAGATTTGCCCACGACGCCACTGGTTGGACATTGATTGCCGCTGCACGTAGCCTTGCTGCCGCCAATCGGGTCGCCAAAGACGACGTCGGCGGTGCCCGAAATCAGGCTGCTTTCGTCCAGTGGCAGATAGAGTAGGGCCGAAGCTGGCAGCGGTAGGTTGCGCTGGGTCGAACCGCTGCCAGCCAACGGTTGGAAACTCACCTCCACCGCCAGCACACCGGCTATGCTGTTAGTGTCGTTGGGCGATTGCGGATTCTCCAGCACCTTGCCTGCGATGACGGTGTCGGTCGTCACCACCACGGGCTGGCCGTTGACACGCACCTCGGCAGCGTCTGCGTTGAGCGAGGCGATGCTGGTGATGGTGGATTGCGGCGCGCTGCTGTCGAGCAAAACGGTTTGACTGGCTAGAGTACGCTCGCTTGCACCAGCTTCGGCGGCTTGCAAAATGGCTTGTTGATTAAAGATCGAAGGGGTGCGATTGCCCACTTGATCCTGGGCAATCACATCGATCACAAACTGCCCGGTCACCTGGTCGGCCTGGATGCGGTAGTCGATGCTCCACTTCTTGTTGACCGTATCGATGCTGGCGCGCTGCGTACCGGCCACTGGCTGTTGACTCTTGGCGTTATAGACGGTCACATCAACCAATGCCACGCCGCTGCCAGGGATCGAAGTGTTCTTGAGCGCCGGGTCGTAGACATCGCCAAAGAGGTGCAGGATCAGACTACCTGGGTCGCCAGGTGCAGGGCTCAGCCGGGCGGGTTGCGGGAAGATCGGTACGATGTTGATCGTCGGCGGCGTGCCATCGACATAGATCGTCTGTGCCGCTGACCAGTCGCTCTGATTGCCCACGTTGTCATCGTGGCACGTGCTTGCAGCGTGTAGACGTGCTCGCCCAGGGTTGGGGTAAAGGTTGCCATCCAGGCCGAGCCGGCTTCTGCATCCAATACTGCGGCGGCTGGCGCACGCGTGGTGCCCTGAATCAATAGATCGGCGTGCATGGTCTGCGCAAATTGGCTACTGGTTTTGATCAAGATCTGCGTGTCCTTTTGCGCAAAGTAGCTGCTTTCGATGGGCAGCGAGACCTGCGGTGGCTCTACTGAAACGGTTAGGCGCAGGCTGTGCTGGTCTTCCATCCAGGCATTTTGACGGTTGTATTGTTCACGGATCTCCCGGTCGGTGAGGGCGGCTTGATAGACGGTGAATTCGTCGAGCAAGCCCTGGAAGGAGCCGAGCGTGATACCCACCGGACCCGGAGCAATCGCAGCCCCATCCCAATTGCTGACCGTCTGGATCAGCGTGCCATTGACGAACAACGACATCGCCCCTGCGTCATGGCGCAGCGTTACCTGTTGCCAGACATTGGGAATCAGCGATTGGCTGGCGCTGAGTGTCTTGGTCGTGTTCGCCTGGCGGTGATTGACGACCGGCACGCCATCGAGCAGGCTGAGCCTAAGTTGTGAATTGGACGCACCCTCCGCCCCAATGGCAAAGATGGGTTGATTTAACGAACCGCCACTCAGCGTTTTCAAGGTGTCGCCCTTCAGCCAGATCGAAATCGTGAAGGGACCGCCGGAGGTGCGCTGGACAAAGGGGAAGCCAGTTTCAAAGCCAGCCTCTTGCGCATAGGCATCATCGTCCAGCTTCAGACTGTCGCCACGCACGCCACTTTCCAGCAGATAGTCAGCGCCGTTGTTCAAGTTCAACGGCAGATTGTCCGCATCCATCGTCCAGCGTTTAAAGGGCGCGCGCTTCATCTCCAATTCCAATTCAATCTCATTGAAGGCTTTCTTGCCCAAAAAGGCGCGGTCGATCATGCCATTGAAGGGATAGTAGATGGCACCCTGATTCCAGCTTTGCCCAATCGAGAACTTGCCGCTGACTTCAGGGCGGGCGGTGGTGCTGAAGGTCGCCACATTCTGGCTGTTGACATATAACGTGCCATTGTTGCTGCTATCGATCGTCACCGCCACGTGAAACCAGCCGCCCATTTGGAAGCTACTGCCAATCACCGAGCCGACCACCGGATCATAATAGACTGGTTTGAAGTGATTGCTGCCATCGGCCTGTAGGAGCAGCAGATTGCCAAAGCCGCCATTGGCCTTGTTAAAGCCCATCACCGCCGACACGCCATTGATGCTGTCGGGTTTGACCCAGGCCCCAAAGGTGAGCGCGCTGTTTTCCGCAGCGGCTTGGGCCAGGGTATCCGCCGCTAAATAGTCATTCACACCATCAAAGTCGAGCGCCTGTTCGTCTAGGCCCGCAAGGCCCGAGGCGGGACATTGCCCCGCTGCCTTGTTACAAGTGGCTTCGTGGAACGAGCTGAAGTCTTCAAAACGGCTGCTGTCGGGTGCTTCGTCAAAGCGGAAATCAGCCAGATAGGTGACGCCCCGGCGCAAGCCATCGACGGCGGCCTGATCTTTATAGGTGTTAAAGACGGTTACATTCTGAACGCCACCGACAAAGGGCAGGGTGGGCTTATCCAGCGTATAGTAGAGTTGAGCGCTTTCGGGCCAGCCAAAGCCAAAGCTGTAGCTACACGACGGATCTTCGGGGCGATCGGAAAAGGTGTAAATTTGCGTGCTGGCGATTGCCGGTTGCCAGGGGAAAAAGACCATCGAACCCATAATTTCGTCGCTGCCGTCGCAATCGAAGGCGTTGTTGTTGTCATCCTCACACATGGTTAAGAAGGTAAAATCGGTAATTGGCACGCTCCAGGGACCGCTTTCCACATGCCCATCGCTGCCATTGAATAGAAAGACCCTGCTGCCATTGCTGTCAATCAACTCATATTCACCTTCGCCGCCGTAATCATATTCGCAGAGTGTCTCGACTTTGCTGATGTTGAGCGTGGCCTGATTGCTGCTGCGCCCGATGAAGAAGCTATTCTGCACCGTAGAGGGATCGCCAACCAGCACGGCATCCTTGCCGTCGTTGATACCGGTGCCGTTGACATAGAAGGTGGCCGTGTGCGTCGATTTTTTGTAGCTAACTGCTACATAGTTCCAAAGCCCCTGGTTGAGGGTCTGCGGCGATTGCACTTCGCGCCAGGCTGTTCCGTCGCCATAGCCAAACCAGAGACGGTTGTTTTGCAGTTCCAGTGCCGGATAGCCGCTGGCAGTGTGGCTGGCCCGCCCCAGAATGCCCCGCCGCTGATTCTCGGGCGCACCAGGTTTGACCCAGGCCGAGAGGTAAAGTCGCCCGTCAGTGGCACAGGTTTGGCGCTAAAGTCAAGCCCGCCAAACCCTCAAACTCGCGACTTTCACGCCACTCGAAGGCGGCCCCTGCCTGCGCTGGTGGCAAATCTTCATTGGGCACTGCTACAGTTGCGCCTACATCCTGGGCGATCTGATATTCGCCAGCCGGGGCGTCGTCGTTGACTGTCGTTAGTTCATCAAAACTGCGCAGCGAGGGCTGGGCGGGTGGCAGGCTGAATTCGCTTTGGCGATTAGCAATCGGAAAGACCAACTGTGGGAAGTAGACGGTTTGGATGCCCTGAATCTCACGGTTGAGCAGACGGCTGCCTAAGCCCACCTGCAAGCCTACCGTCTGTGCACGCGCCAGCAGTCCATCTTCCAGGTTGTAACGCGCATCCATCAAGCCTGCGCTCGCTGCGCTCAGTGGGCTGCCTTCGGGCACAGTGACCACCACTAACTCGTCGATCATGCCCGCAAAGGGGTTGCGAATTTCGTTGACAAAGTCGGGCTGACCACCGATGTAGACTGCTTCGCCCGCGCTAAAATAGTTGGGCAGATTGTTCACTGTCTGGCTGGTGAGCAGCACGCCATCTTTGTAGAGACGCACGGTTCCGCTGCCATTCTGCCAATCGGGTTCTCCATCTCCAGCCGGACATTGATCCACGTTCCTGCTACGAAGCTGGCACCGCTGGAGATCACTTCCTCGTACGAATTCCCCTGATTGATGTAGCCAAAGTAGAGTTCCGTACCGGCCAGGCCAAACTTCATATAAGATGTAGCCGTGTTGCCCGTA
This sequence comes from Caldilineaceae bacterium, assembly GCA_046328715.1. Taxonomy (GTDB): domain Bacteria; phylum Chloroflexota; class Anaerolineae; order Caldilineales; family Caldilineaceae; genus JAXLWB01. Next base: position 150,275 of record JAXLWB010000001.1, read on the forward strand.
AAACGGGGCGTGGCAAAGATCACCTGTTCGACCTTGCCCTGGTTGGGGTTGATGTTGTCGGGGCGAATCCAGGCACTGACGACAAAGTTGCGGGCAAGCTGGTTGAGTTCGTTGTTGCCTGACACGATCAGTGCATCGCCGCCAAATTCAGCGCCGTTAAATTTGAGCGCATTGCCATAAGCGCCGCCCAAACCCGAAATGGGGCAGTGACCATCTTCCTCTGCCAGCAAATAGAAGATCGACACGACGCTGCCATTGGGACCGCTAAAGTAGACGGGTTTCACTGCCAGGTCGTGATCGCCGATAGTCAGCGGTTGTGAAGTCTGCGCGAATTGCAGCCCATCCGAATGAGTCAGCGTCCAAACTACCGGCGTTGCATTGCCCTGCATGGCTGCAATCGGGATCGGCGAGGCAAAGAGAAATGCCTCGCCATTGGTCGCTTTGATCGGCTGCGTATAGTCAATACCATTGACCGAGACCGTGAAATCACCCCCGCTTGGATTGCTGCCCATATCGACATAGACCGCACCCAGCGAGACATTCAGTCCGATGGATTTGTCATTCTTACAGGTTGCCAGCGTTGCGCCGTTGGGGTCGGCACTGTTCTGAAAGGAGCGCGCATCCGCCGCCTCATCAAAGCTGAGGAGCAGGTCGGGGGCGTAGGGCTCGGAGAGTGTGGTCTCAAATTCGAGCGCGTTGCGGTCGCTGACGGCATAGGGGCTAAAACCAAGATTCTTCTCCTGTTTGTCCGGCAATCCGTCTTCATCCGCATCGGCGCGCAATGGGTCGGCAATCACCGTTGTTTTGAGCAGGGGAGCGTTGGAATAGACAACGTCCCAGCCGGTTGCCTCCTCGCCATCTAGCGCGCCATCGCCATCGCTGTCGGCCAGTAGAGGGTTGGTCTTTGCTAGCAGCTCGCGCCAGTCGGGCAGCCCGTCGGAGTCGCTATCGGGGCTGTCGGGCGAAGAGCCACGCGCCACTTCCACCGCATCGCTGATGCCATCGCCATCGGAATCCCAATTGCTGTCGTTGCCATCCACGCTGACGGGCAGACCATCGCCATCGGCGTCGAGCAGCGGCGGCAACTTGATCTCGCCATTCTGACCCCAGCTTTGCGCATATTTGCCATCGCCTACATTGCTCAGCGCCATAAACTCAGTCAACGTGGCCGGGAAAAGGTCGAACTCGATGCCGAGATTGGTGTAGTTGGTGTCGCTCTTCTCACGCACCCAGCAGGTGGGCACTGGCACAGGGGTGAGGAGCGGCACATAGATCAAGACACATTCCTGGACTGGAATGGCGTAACCCTCGGCCAGCAGCGCCGCCACGGGGCGGTTGATTCCTGACGAGCTGTCGGTTTGGATGGCTGCCGAATTGCTAACGCTGCGTGTAATGGCAAAACGCCCATCCTCAGGGTCACTACTCACCTTTTGCCACTCGTTGGGATGTTGGTCTCGCTGCACCTGGTTGTGCAGCTCTTTTTCTTGATCCGTTTCCTGTTGCGCCACCACATCATAGACAAAGGAGGAGGAGCGCAGTGCATCTTCGTTGTATTGCCAGCCATAGAGCGCGCCAATCGTGATGGGCAGATCGCTCAGTTGCAAGGTGTTTTGCAGTTTCAGATTGACATCCAGCAGCGTTTGGCTGATAAAGCCATTCTGCGGAATTTTCAACGTCGGCGCAAAATGGCTGATCTGCACCCGATAGGGGTCGGAAAGGGTGACCATCTCCTGATTGGCGTAGATGACATAGGCAATCGCTTCGGCGATCAACCCGGTCAGCCCTTTGCAGAAATATTGCAGACCGATGTTCGCTTCGACAGTTTTACTAGGGATAAAGCCACAGACGAGCGTGATCAAACTGTCGATCACGCCGATCACTGCGGCGGCGATAGCGCCTCCAGGCCCGCTCAGCGCCAAGGCGAGCAGGGCAAAGGCGACATAGCTGCTGGCGATGCCGCTGGCTGCCAGTTGGTTAGCCTGCAAGCCAAAGGGGGTAAGTCCGGCACTGGCAATGGTGTAGATCAGCGCGCCCCAGGCAACCGCTTCACCGATCAAGGTGGCGGCGAAGCTGGCAATCTCACCGGCCCGTTCTGCCACTTTGGCCGCTGCCAGCGCACTTTGCTCGACCGCTGCGCTGCCTGCTTCGCGCGCCACCTTGACCGTCTCGACCAAACTTTGTACGTTAACCGCCAGATCGATGATGTTGAGTGCCGCCCCCGCCACCGAGCCAAAGGTCACTTTGCCCTCTTTGCTATCCAAGACGCTAGCGAGCGCCAGACCTGCCACTAGCGCACCGATGCGCACGCCACTTTTGCCTTTGACGCCCCGATATTGCACCGCATCGCCCAGAAAGTTGTTCCAGTTGCTGCGTGTTTTGTTCTTGATGGTCGAGCCGACGATCTTGAGCAGTTCCTTTGGCCCAAAGTTGGCCAGCGGCAGATTGTTGCGCCGTAATAGCGGTTTCAAGACCTGCGTATAAGCGACGTATTGTTTGGCCAGGCTTTTGATCACTGGGTTGAGCGTGTTGAGTAACAGCCCGCCTGTCTCGAAGAGTTCCGCCTCGCCTTCGGCGTCCGCATAGCGTTGTTGCCGTTCGCCATCGCTGACCGAATCTTCGGGGCTGGGATTCACCGCCGTGGCCCCCACCTGCACCAGATTGCTGCGCCCGCCATACAGCTCGGTAAAATAGACCTGGGCGATTCGGGTCTGGGCGATCAAGATCAGGTCGGCATCGGCTTCGCCCGCTGCCAGAAAGGCAGGCGAAGCGGCTAGACGCTTTTCGAGCAGTTGCCAATAGACATCGAGCGGAACCGCTTGCCAGCGGGCGGGGCTCTCTGAACTGCGCTGATACGCTTTCCAGTTGAGCGAGGTCACGGTGGTCGCTTGCAGTGGTGTGCCGGCGGCAAAGTTGACGGTCAATTGGTTGCCAGCGACCGTGTTGTAGCCAGCCAGATCGAGTTCGGTTGCGCGGAACGTTTCTTCGCCCGCGTAAAGGATCAGCGGGGCCAGGGCGCGCGGCTTGCCGGTCATATCCAGAAACTTCTCATCAAGCAATGCCGGGATATCGTCTTGCACGATCTCGCCCCAACCGAGCGAGGAATCCTTCTCAAGCAGGCGCACATCCAGCCGATGGTCGGTCATGCCCCACTGGAGTGTCGGATCGTTGATCGGCGAATCCTTGCGGAAGCGGTCGTAGATGGTTTGCACGGTGAGATCACGTGGACTGTTCGCCGAGGCGGCCCGTCCGCGCAAGAAGGCATCCTCCAGCCCATCGGCCAGGTGCCACAGTCGGTCGTCGCTGTCGAGGTTGGGATCGCTGTCGGGGTCTTCATAGATGGCGGCCACGCGCAAGCCTTGATCCTCACGCACGCTCAAGCCAGCCAATGTCCAGCCGTCGTCGGCATATTGATGGACCACTTGCAGTTGGTTGGCGCTGCTGCCACACCAGGCGGTCAGCCGCGTCTGTTCATCCGCAGCGGGCTGAAAGTCGGCTGGCGGATCGCTGCAAAAGTCAGTCAGCACCTGCACCTGCCAAACCAGTCGCACATCGCTTACGAGTGTGGTGCCAAGGCTGGTATCGAAGGCCATGCGAGCTGCCAAACCGGCGGTGCGCCCGCTGTGTTCATCCACCACTGTAGTGGCAGGGACGTAGGCGATCAGCGTGCCATTTTGATCGGCTTCGTGTACGGTGGCGTTAAAGCCGGCCAGAAAGTTCTGGTCGATCATGGTTGTCTGGCTGGCATTGCCATTGACCAGGTTGGGCAATGGCTGGCAGAGGATCTCACGGCTGCTCTGTCCGGCGGCGGCTTCTTTGAGGATCAGAATGTGGCCAGCATCGGCGAGATTGGTGAGAAAGCTGCCTGGAATCGAGGTGGTTGGGCTGCTGGCACGTAGATTTGCTGTACTAAAAAGCTGCGTACCTCGCTCGCTGCAACTGCCTTGGCGGATCGCCATTTCGTAGCTGGGGGTATTATTTTTGAAGGCAAAAACGATCTGGATGTTGCCACCGGTTTGGGTCATGGCTACGTTGCCCACCAGGCGCGGGCTGCGCTGAAAGAGAAAGGGCAGGGAGACTGTATTTTCCGGTGCTACATCAATTGGTTGGCAGAGCGTTTCGTTGGCAGTGGCGAGGAGCAGCACATGGCCGCCGTTGGCAATTGCGGCGAGCCGTTTTCCCTCGACCAGATAGGTTTTCTGACCATCGACATTGTCAAAGGAGTGAAGCGGCGTGTTGTTCTGGCAAGTTCCAGCGTTTATCTTGAGCGAGAAACTTTCGCCATTCTGCTTGTCGAGTGCTGAGAGGCGGATTTCGATGCGATTTTTTTCAGCGTTATCGATCAGCCGGACGTTGCCCAGAGGCGTGCGTGCTACCAATGTACCGGAAAGGGCTGCTGTAGTCCGTGGCAAAGGGGCATTGCTATCGAGCTTGAGTTCCAGCATTGGCACAAGCCGCATGTCACCGTTGCCAAGCGATGCTTCTGGGCTGTTCCACACCTCGGCAAAGGTAGTGTCGAGACGGCGTTGTACCTGACCGCCTGTGTCGCCGGTGGGCCAGTCAAGCACGCTGGTGGAGTAGGCCAGTCGTTCGCTGGCGGGGCGCACCTGAAAATCAACAAAAAGTTTATGGTTGGCTTGTAGGTTTTGTACATTCAGCTTGAGCGGATTGTTACCGTTGAACGGGAGTGTGCTGAGGGTGCCGATTGCCTTGGTGGGTGCGCTGTCCACTGTATCGAAAAAGCCGTCGTTGTCGCTATCATCGTCAAGGAGATCGAGTACGCCATCGCCGTCACTATCTGGGCAGCCGTTAGGGCACTCTTTGCCATCGGGCAGCCCGTCGTTGTCGGTGTCTGGGTTGCGTGGATCGCTGTATTTGCCGCCAAAACCTTGTACCTCAACCAGATCGCTCAGCCCGTCGCGGTCGCTGTCTTTGCTGTTGGGCTGTGTGCTCAGGTAGAGAAACTCCTGGCTATCGCTCAAGCCATCGCCGTCGGTGTCGGCAAACTTGGGGTGGCTGCAATAGGTGTCCTCCAGCGGGGAAAGGGTGGGCGAAGGAAATTCGCAAGTAATGGCTTCCTGCCCATCCTTGAGCCCGTCGCCATCGCTGTCGGGGTTAGAGGTGCTGGTGCCCCAACTCGCTTCGAGTGCATCATCCAGACCGTCTTTGTCGCTGTCTGTAGCGGTCGTGGCCTGGGTGGAAGTTTCCTCGGCCAGGCGCAACTGCTGATCGACTATTTCTTTGCCCGCTTCAAGCGGGGAGCGGGCGGAGTTGAAGTGGGGAGAGACGCGGATATCAGGGGGCGCGGATTGTTTGGCGAAATCTACTTGATCCGCGTACTCTAATATCCGCGTCTCTGCTGTATTTCGATCTTGTGTGTCACTTGCAAGTTCGATTCCTCGTTCGTTGAGAAAACGTTCAATCTGGGCTTGTTGGTTGTCGGCTCGTGCGACTGAAGCCACGGGGGCGAGGAGCATTTGGGTGACAAGCAGCAATGTCAGCGATTGATAAACGACTTTCTGGCGGCGGGTACGGATGATGAGTAAGGCGCTGCCGCTGAAGAGAACGAGGGTGAGTAGCAGCCAGGTGTTTTGCTGCCAGTGGATTTCGCTGAGGGCACGGAGAAACCCCTCCCTAACCCTCCCCAGAACGGGGAGGGGATTGTCACGGGGTGAATTAAATATTGAGAAAAATTGGGAGTGGATGGTTTGGGGGGGAGTAATTAGATTGTAAAAGTCGGTGGTGATTTGGGCTTTGAGTCGATCGCCGTTGGCTTCTTGCGGAAATTGGATGTCGATCTTGAGGCGGGCGGGCAAGCCGTTGGGGTCGAGCCAGAGTTCACCCAGGCCATCGGCGTTGTCGAAGTGGTTGCCAGCTTGCAGCCGTAGCCCGGGCGGCAGCTCGCCACGTTGTTGTAGCAGCGTGTTGATCTGTTGGTTGGTGTAGTCGGAGATTGCACTGCCATTGAGTGCAAAGCTAAACTTGGAGAAGGTGACACTCTCTAGGGCACCGTTGACGGTGGGAATCTGTCGGGTTTCTGTGCCTACTTCACTGATGTGACGTGCGCCGACCAGAAAGCTCCCCACCTCCATGCCGGGTGCAACTAGTGCGCCGATGTTTTCCACGTTTTGCCAGTCGCCGCTGCCCATTCTACCCTGGGCCTGATCGCCGTTGATGCGTACCTCCAGAGCGCTGCCCTTGTTGCCCGCATTCTGCACGCCATCCCACAGCCATAGGTGTAAGCCGGGTTGTGTGTTAGCGTCGTCCCGCTTGAGTTCGCCTTCTAGATAGAGATTCTTCACCTGCGAACTGCGACCAACATTGCCCAGCCGTGGTGCGGGGATGTCTTCCTGGGTCAGTTGGGTTTTGAAACTATAGCCTGCACTGGCAGTAAGTTGTTTCCAGGCAGCAGTGACCTGATCGGCTGGGAGTTGGCTGGCAACGGTTTGTATATCGACCGCTGAGACATTCTGTTGGATGATCAAAAGCACAATGGCTATGGCAAAGACGAGGCAAAAAACGAAGGACATGGTACGTGGTCTGGCACGCATAGTTTCGCTCCGGCAACTGTTTAAGACGATGTTCTACAGGACAATAGGGCGATGAAGTCGTGTTGTACTGTCGTGGCAAAAGAGTGAGACGCCTGACAACAAGAAACAAGATTAAGGCGGCATGATGCTTTGCAGCCTTAGCACTGTTGCTTGCTGTCTGCTTTACAGTTGGTAAAGTGCGGTACAGTATAGAGAATGAGAGGCGCGTTTGTCAACTGACTTTTCGGGAAGCAGGACGGGGATAAAGAAGGAATCGTGAACAAGCCCTCTAGGGGTCGTTGAATTACAAGATCGTAAGCGTTGGAAAAGTCATAAATGCTCCCCATCACTATCCTCAATTGTAGCTGAGATCAGTCAAATTACTTCCGAAACATAAAGAATCCGATCACATGCCGAGAGCCTGCAAGACCAATAGGCCAAGATTCGACACCGGTTCGCGCATGACGCCTTGCGCTTGCTCGATCGTCATTGTTTCACGAATGAAACTGAATTGCCTTGAACTTACACCAGAGATAGCGAAACCTCAATGCCTCAGCGTTGCTGTACGTCAACGCTAGGCGCGGATATCAAGATCACGAGTAACAATGCTGAGAGGACGGGTGCTAGAAATGCGAAAATGGCAGGGCCAGCGAAGATCTCTGGGCCTTGATAAGGCCACAGGGGCGAAAGCAAACTTGGCAGAGCAAGGATGAAGAGAAGTGTTGACGCAAACCCTGCCATTCCCCAAAGCCAGACACGATTCCATCGTCCTCTTGCGAATATTACGCTCAAGAAGCCGACGTAGATGCTGTTCACGAACATGTAAGGATATACCCAGAAGGGTGCTAAACTCAGAAATCGCTCACCTTCTCCGTTGCCTAACACATCCTGAACCAGCCAGAGAAAGCCAACGCCAAATAGGACCAAAATCAGTAATCCAAAAAACGCTAGGGTCGTGAATTGTTTATTGGGGATGGAATTGTTTCTGGTTGTCATAGGATCGCCTCACTCTTACTTGTGCTTATAAATTGGGCTTGATGCTTCAGCCATTCACATTAAGCTTTGAAGGCATTGCATATACTGCGCCAAATAGCATGGATGATGCTAGTCTTGTGATAGTAATATAACGAATGCTTATCTGCGAATAGTTTCATTGGGCTGTTAGGATGGCAAACACAAAAGGGAACCGATTGAATAGCTCGCTACCAATGTGAGTAGCGAACTAATATACAACGCAACTAGAGGTGACACATTGGTAGGGGCATCCGCTTGCCGGTGCCCTTGGGCGACCGCAAGGGTACGCCCCTACAAAGTGCCATGTTTATCTGAGTTGTCTATAAGATTGAAAGATTTCTTATGCCTTTCTCACCCTGGCTGAAATTAATCGGTAGCCAGCATCGAGCGATGACAAGCTCAAGATGGCTTGGTTCTTGGTCACCCATGTCCCGCTTGCCAGATCATTTTCCAACTTGCGTAAGCCCTCCTCCAGATTTTGTACTTTGGAGAAAGGCGACATCGATTGTCGGACTGTACTGCTGAGGTAGGCCTGTGGTCGCTTCCAGAAGGCGGCAAAGAAGCCATCTTGACAATCGCTCGGTATCAGTAAGGGGCGGATGTGCACATCGTCAAAATGAGCACTGATCTCGTCCAAATCAGGAAAGATAGGTTTATCCATTTCATAGATTTCGGGAAAATAATCTCGAGTGAGCCAAAACGGCTCAGAGTGCGGATCCCAGGTGATGGCAACGAACTTTTCTGTCGCCACTCGATTGATCTCATCGAAGGCAGCATGCCTATCTGTCCAGTGATGCATGGAAAGCACCGTCATCGCATGCGAGAAACTGTTATCGGCAAAGGGAAGCTTTTCAGCGAAGGCCTGCTCGACTGGATAAGAACCGGGTTTGCGTTGCGCAATCATCTTGGCGGACGGTTCTACCGCTACAAGTTCCACGTTCTCCGGTTCATAGGAGCCGGTTCCAGCACCGATATTGAGGATGCGGGTGGCGCCTTGGAGTTCAGGATAGAGCTGGCTGGCGACTTTGGGATCGGTACAACGCGTAACTGAATAGGTCCCACCAATATCATCGTAGATTGCATTCATTGGTCTGTCCTCACTTGTTATTCAGAACCAACCCATAATTTCACTACCTTCAGAACTTGCTATGTTTAGGCGATGCAGATGGAGGGTTTTAAATCGAGGAGTTGACTTTGGGCCAGTATAATGTGCTTGAAAGGCTTTGTCAACGGTTCTTTTATCGCGACTTGGGTGGAGCGCACCCGCAGAACAACTTTTTGCAACCAGCGCAATGCCCAATCTCAGCTTGTTGGTCGAATCAGAATGGAAGTAGCATGGCTGAAAAGAAAGCTATCCACCCGTACAATATTGCGGCAAATCGTTTTGGCCACAAAAGTACCATCAAATGATCGTATCGAGAATTGCCAAAGGCGGAAAATTGATGAATTCAAACGTGCTTGGTTTTCAGGAGATCGACAAAACAAAACTCATGCTTGTCGGAGGGAAAGGCGCAAACCTGGGGGAACTTGCTAGGATTGAAGGAATTCGCGTGCCGGAGGGCTTTTGCGTTTCGACGGAAGCTTTTCAAAGAATCATGGGGGAAACGTCGGCAATTCACGAATACCTGGATCAGTTAGCGCTGCTCAAGGTCGAAGATCGCGACAAGATCAGTGCGCTGAGTGCTGATCTGCGCAGGGTCATCGAAGAAATTGCCGTCCCGGAGGAGATTCATAGAGAAATCAGCCGCCATCTCGCAAGGCTTGGAACAAATAACGCCTACGCCGTACGTTCCAGTGCCACTGCCGAGGATCTGCCAACAGCCTCCTTTGCTGGCCAACAGGATACCTATTTAAACATTATCGGCGAGGTGGCTATCCTAAAACACATCAGCAAATGTTGGGCATCGCTCTTTACTGAGCGGGCGGTCATCTATCGCATTCAAAACGGCTTCGACCACCGGAAAGTTCAACTGGCTGTGGTCGTGCAGAAGATGGTCTTTCCGCAGGCGGCGGGGATCTTATTTACGGCCGATCCTGTTACGGGCAATCGAAAGGTGTCGTCGATTGATGCCAGCTTCGGTTTGGGCGAGGCGCTTGTTGCTGGCCTGGTGAATGCAGATACGTACAAAGTGCGTGATGGCAAGATTGTCGATAAGCAGATTTCCACCAAGAAGCTGGCGATTGTTGCTGTCAAAGAGGGCGGCACACAAGAGCAGACGCTTGTGCCCGAGCGTCAGAATCAGCAAACGCTGACCGATGCGCAGATTTTACAACTTGCGCACCTGGGCAGACAGATCGAAGAACATTTCGGTCAGCCGCAGGACATCGAATGGTGTGTGGCGGATGACACATTTTATATCGTCCAAAGCCGGCCAATCACCACACTATTCCCCATCCCTGAAACGAATGACCAAGAAAATCACGTTTATATCTCCGTCGGTCATCAACAGATGATGACCGACGCCATGAAACCCTTAGGAATTTCTGTACGGCAGTTAACCGCTGGACGCCCCATGTTTCAAGCGGGGGGAAGGATGTTTGTGGATGTCGCCCAGGATCTGGCGTCACCTGCCAAGAGAAATATGCTGGTCAATGTTCTGGGAAGCTCCGATCCGTTGATCAAAGGGGCACTCACGACCATCCTGGAGCGAGGAGATTTTATCAAATTGCTGCCAGAGGATAACCCAGCACAAGGCCCGGCGAAAGGGAATCAAGGGCCGCCGCCGCCGAACTACCAAGTACTTAACGAATATGATCCAGCAATCGTTACTCAGTTGATTCAGCGTAGTCAAACGGCGATCGAAACCTTAAAACAGCAGATCCAACCCAAATCAGGCTTGGATCAGCTTGATTTTTTGCTGGAAGATCTCGAACGGTTGAGGAAAAGCATCTCTGATCCACAAAGTTTTGGTGTGTTTATGAGTGCCATGAATGCCTCAACCTGGATCAATCAAAATATTGAGAAATGGTTGGGGGAAAAGGGCGTAGCCGACATGCTGACCCAATCCGTGCCCAACAATGTCACGTCGGAAATGGGGTTGGCGCTCTTGGATGTCGCTGATGTGATTCGTCCTTATCCTGAAGCAGTGGCGTATTTGCAGCAGGCGAAAGAGGATGATTTCCTCGAAGGTCTGCTGAAGGTCAAAGGTGGAAAGGAAGCCCGAGCTGCTATCGATGCTTACCTCGACAAATATGGCATGCGCTGTGCCGGCGAGATCGATATTACGCGACCGCGTTGGAGTGAAAAGCCAACGATCCTTGTCCCCTTACTACTCAACAATATCAAAAACTTTGCGCCTGGTGAAAGTCAGCGCAGATTTGGGCACGGGCGACAGCAAGCATTGCGCAAAGAAGAAGAGTTGCTGAGTCGATTGAAGCAATTGCCAGACGGTGAACAAAAAGCCCAAGAAACCAAACGCATGATCGATCTGGTACGGAATTTGATCGGTTATCGTGAATACCCGAAATACGACATTGTGAGCCGCTACTTCGTCTATAAGCAAGCATTGCTGCAAGAAGCCGAACGACTCGTTCAAGCGGGTGTGCTTCATGAAAAGGAGGATATCTACTATCTCACTTTTGAAGAGCTACGCGATGTGGTACGTACCCATCAACTGGATACTTCGATCATCAGCCGTCGCAAAGATGAGTACAGGCGCTGTGAAAAATTAACTCCGCCCCGTGTAATGACTTCTGAGGGTGAAATACTTACAGGTCAGTACAACCGTGAAAATCTTCCAGCCGGCGCGATTGTCGGTCTAGCGGTCTCTGCTGGCGTTGTCGAGGGACGGGCACGGGTCATCCTAGCCATGGAAGACGCTGATCTGGAAGAGGGTGATATCTTGGTCACTCCCTTTACCGATCCAAGCTGGACGCCCTTGTTTGTCTCCATCAAAGGCTTGGTCGCCGAAGTGGGTGGACTGATGACCCATGGTGCCGTGATCGCCCGTGAATATGGCTTACCCGCAGTTGTTGGCGTGGATAATGCGACAAAACTGATCCAAGATGGGCAACGAATCCGCGTCCATGGCACAGAAGGGTACGTAGAAATTCTGTAGGACACGGTTGTCTTCCTCCTGGTATTCGGGCGATACGACCAGGAGGAAGACATTCAATCTAGCGCATTCAAAAACTGATCGATGTCGTCCTGGTTGTTGTACACCGAAATCCCCAGCCGCATTCCCCTCACCATTTCGCGTTCACCCCGTTCATTCGTCTGATACCACTCCCGAAACGAAACAACTTGATGTCCAAAGGCGCGTTCAAGTTTGGTCTGGGTCTCTTCGATGTTGGCAGGCAGAAAGCTCACGATGGGGGTTGGTGCATCCAGCGGTGTAATCGGCTGATAGCCCAGTCCAGGTAGCTCCTTCTGCAAGTGATCGGTCAGTGGCTTTGCATGGGCACGGATCTTCTCGACGCCCAATGCCGAGATGTACTTGACCCCCTCATAGGCGCAGATGCCGGAGAGAAACGAAACCCGGCTGGCTTCGTAGCGTCTGCTATCGTTGTATAGCACAAAGTCATAATCGTCGTGCGACTGCACCTGACTCAGGCCGAAGCGAGTTGGCTCAACGGTTTCGTGCAACACTTCACGTACATAGAGAAAGCCAATGCCAAAATCACCCATCAGCCATTTGTAGGTGGCACAGGCGGCAAAGTCAATGCCCATCCTGGTTACGTCAATTAGTGCACAGCCTGCACCCTGGATCATATCGCAATAGACATAGGCTCCATGCGCATGGGCCAGCCGACTGATCGCCTGAATATCCGCCATGTAGCCGTTGACCTGCGACACCAGTGCCAACGAGACCAGCCGCGTGTGCTCATCAATTGCTGCTTCCACGTCAGCAAAGTTGATCTGCCATTGGCGATGGGGAATGATGCGCAATTCGATACTGCCCGACTGCGCCAGACGCGTGTAGATATACTTGGAGGCTTCAAAGTGCAGGTCGTCGATCACGATATTGCCTGCCCGTTTGACCCCGGGTTGGCTTAAACCCAAACCGGCTAGGATGACGTTTTCGCCGTCGGTTGTGCTCTGGACAAAGGCAATTTCAGCGGGCTTGGCCCCGATCAGCCCAGCAAAAAGGGCTTTGGTCTCCTGGTGCATCTCCGCTGTAAAACTGTGCCGATTGGTGCCGGGGCCGAGGACACGATAATCGGTGTAGCGCTCCAATGCGCGCAACGTGTGGACGCTGTAGGGATGCGTCTCGGCAGCAGCGAGCCACAACTTCTCTTCGGTCCTAGGAAAGTCGGCACGGACTGCGTCAAAATCGGGTAGATGAGGTGACATAAGTAAGTTGTTTTCTATGGCTTGGTAACGATTAACTCTTGCCAACAGTAGCACAAGAAACTATCTTGTGCTACAAATGCGCTCCACAGCGGAATTATTTGACCAGCCAAACCAACGTCATCCCCGCCGCCGTTGACTGGATCGGCCCGTCTCGCAATACAGCTTCCAATTTGCGCAAACCCTGGCGATATTCATCGTCGCAAATCAGATGGAGCATCGAGTAACCCTTTTTTTGTACCAGTTCCAGAAAGCTAGCATCGAGCGTTAGCTCTTCGCCTTCAGCGAGGAGGCTGTTCTTGAGAGAGCGCAACCCCGCCCTGGCTGCAGCGGCGATGATCTGTGGAATGTCAGGGTATCTGGCTTTGTCCACGGTCGCTGTGCCAGGGAAGAAGTGGACAATCGGTCGCCGCTCAATCTGCTGATGCGATTGGGTCACGATACAGAGCTTGCCGCCTGGGACGAGTACCCGAGCAATCTCCACAAACATTTTGCCGATATCTGGGACATGATGGATGACGTCGGTCATGTACACAAAGTCAAAAAAGCCGTCGGCAAAGGGGATCTGCTCAGCATTGCCCGGTTGAAAAACGATCTGGCTGTTCTTTTGCCGTGCTTTACTGAGCATCCCTTCGGACGGATCAACGCCGTAAAGTTGGGCGTGGGTCACTCGCTGTAGCAAGTCAGTATGGTTAGCTGTACCGCAGCCCAGGTCGAGGATGCGCGTGGCGCGTGTGATCGCCACTTCCTGCACAAAGTGATTGATCAGTTCGACATCGGCTTGCCGCACTTGGTCGTAGATGCGGCTGATCTCGTTGTAGTTGACCTGACTCAACGCAACCCCATCCTTTGCAAGTTGCGGTAACTGATTGCCAAACTCTCGAAAGGATCGCGCTGGCAAATATCCTGCTCCACGGCGTACCACTCGACATTGACCTTCTGGCAGGCTTCGAGAATGGCAGGCCAGTTGAGGTTGCCTTCGCCCACTTCGGCCATCAGTTGTTTGCCCACCCAGGGATTGTCGCCCTCGCCGATCACCATATCCTTGAGGTGAATCACCGGCATCCGGTTTTCCATGCGAGCGATCCAGTCGACTGGGTCACCGCCGCCATGTTGCACCCAGTAAGTGTCAATTTCGGCTTGCAGATAGCGGGCATCGCTTTCGCCGTAAATAATATCAAGACCGGTGCGAGTGCCATTGGGATTGTCGGCAGTAGGATAAGGAAAGCGCACAAATTCAAAGCTATGGTTGTGATAGCTAAAGGTTAAGCCTGCTGCCGCCAGCTTTTCGCCAACCTGGTTGGCTTCAGCGGCAAAACGTTTGTAACTATCTTCGCCGCCCGAACGTTGGGCAATGGGCATGGCTCCAAGCGCAACATGCCGACAATTCCACAACTTGTGTTGCTCGATCACCGGGCCAAGGTCGCCCCAAAGCTGGTCAAAGCCGATGTGGGTGTTGCAGATGGTCAGCCCCAGGTCATCGACCATTTGCTTGACTTCGTTGTGCGGAATCGGCCCAATCGCCGAGACCTGGACAGCGGTGTAGCCGATCTTGGCGATTTTGCGCAGGCTTTCTGCCAAATCGCTGGCGGTTTTGGTAAAATCACGCACAGTGTAAAGTTGCGCGGCAAGCACGGGTTTGGTCATAGCGTAACTCCAATGAAAAGTGCAAAACAGAAAAAGGGATGCTGTGTAAAGAGTTGAATAAAAGTATCTCTCAGAGTTGCCACTTCGCCAAATACCCAGGGTAATGCCCCTCGGTTATACTTCACAACCTTCAATCAATTCAGCGCAAGGAGAAGCTGATGACAACCTACTTTATTGAACCAGAGCAACGAACGCTGCACGGTGCATTCTCGCCCGATTTTGCCCCTGTGCTCACCATCGAGTCAGGCGATAGCGTGATCATTCGCACGTTGGATGCCGGTTGGAACCTTGCCCCACGCACTTCCACTCGCTACCAAGAAGGTCCGCCACGCTTCCCACAGCCCCCAGACCAGGATGGCCATGCCCTCTGTGGACCGATTGCCATTCGTGGTGCCGAACCAGGAATGACGTTGGCGATCCAAATCAATGAAGTGCGACCGGGCCGAGCTGGCTATACAGCGGTGGGCGGCTGGCCGCACAAGGTCAACGATCGGCTGGAGGTGGACGAAGAAGGAACCTACCTGCTCTGGACGCTCGACCCCGATCAGATGGTGGGTACAAATCAGTATGGTCAAAAGGTAGCGCTACGGCCATTCATGGGCGTGATGGGAATGCCACCAGCCACACCTGGACTCCATTCCACCGTTCCGCCCCGTGTCACCGGCGGCAACCTGGACTGCAAGGAACTGGTCGCAGGCAGTACGCTCTACTTGCCGATTGCCGCCGCAGGCGGACTTTTCTCAGTAGGTGACGGTCATGCCCGCCAAGGTGACGGCGAAGTTGCGGTCACGGCGATTGAGTGTCCGATGGAACGAGTCGATCTTACCTTTCGCCTAATGCCTGATTTGTGCATAGCCACACCGCGAGCTAATACGCCGAACGGTTGGATCACCTTGGGGCTGCACGAGGATTTGAATGAGGCGACGTTGATCGCACTCGAAGCCATGGTAGAGTTGATGATGGAGCGCTACGGTCTAACCCGCCACAACGCATTGGGGCTGGCAAGTGTGCTGGTCGATCTGCGCATTACACAACTGGTCAACGAGGTGAGTGGGGTTCATGCCGTGTTGGCGCATGAAGCGATTCGTGAGGCGGGGTTGAAGGAGAATGGCACGTCGATTTAACCATCTTCTTTCTTTTGGGTCCACTTCTTTGCTATTGATGACTCTTTTCTGGCCGTCGTCAGCGCATCGGCCAGTCGGGTAAAGACGGCCACCAATAGGCCAATGCCCATAAAAATGTAGAGCATAGTGAAGAGTTTCCCTGCATCGGTATGCGGACTAAAATCGCCGTAGCCCACCGTGGCCAGGGTAATCACACAGAAATAGAGGCTGTCGAGCCAGTTCCAGTCCTCCACACTATGATAGAAGATCGTACCTGCGACCAGGAGCGTAACAACAATTGCTGCCAACGATTGAAACTCCGGGTCACGCAGTGCGACCCGTCCCGCCCGCCAGAATTGGTGAAAGACGATGATGAAGGAAAACATCTCTGAATTTTTGAATGGATGACAGGATAACAGGATCACAGTACTGCCGTGTCATCCCTTCATCCTGTCATCTTGTGATAATGCTGGCGAAATTGCTGCCTGATTAAAATCGGCTGCTGACACCGAGAAGTGCCCTCAGGCACTATATGAGTTTCCCAGTCGCCTAAGCGACTTCTCGTTGTCAGCAGGGGAATTGATTCCCTTTTTTGAATTTGCCAGCAGTATCATCCTGTCATCTTGTTATGGACTCCAAACTACCGGCATGTGCTTCATCCCACGCACCACGACCGTGTTGGACCATTGCAATTCTTCCACGGGAACGGCCAACTGCAGATTGGGCAAGCGCTGAATAAGCGTGTTGAGGGCGATCTGTCCTTCCATCCGGGCCAAGGGTGCGCCGACACAATAGTGAACCCCCATGCCAAAGGCGAGATGGCGGTTGTTCTGCCGCTCGATGTCCACTGTGTCGGCATGGGCGTAGCGGCTTTCATCATGGTTGGCGCTGGTAACGGTGACATTGACTGCTTCACCTTTGTGGATCAATTTGCCACCAATTTCAACATCTTCGGCAGCGAAGCGGATGGTAGCCGTTTCCACTGGACCATCATAGCGCAATAACTCCTCGACCGCACTTTCAATGAGGGCCGGATTGGCTCGTAACTTGGCCAGTTGGTCGGGATGGTGCAAGAGAGCCAGCGTGCCATTGCCGATCAGGTTCACCGTTGTTTCGTGACCAGCCACGATCAGCAACACGACCATGCTGTACAGTTCGGTCTCGCTCAGGTGATCGCCATTTTCCTCCGCCTGCACCAACCTTGTGATCAGGTCATTCTGCGGTTGGGCACGGCGTTGGGCAAAGATCGCACCCAAATAGTCGAGCATCCCCTGCAGAAACTTTACCTGCTCCTGCCACTCCTCTTCACTCCTCGCCTCGGTGAGAAAGGCGTTCGACCAAGCGCGAAACTTGTCCCGATCCTGATGCGGAATGCCGAGTAGGTCGCAGATGACCACGATCGGGATCGGAAAGGCATACTCGTCGATCAAATCCATCTTACCAGCGGCTTCGACCTGGTCGAGCAGTTGGTTGGCAATCGTTTGCACCCGCTCGCGCTGCTGAGCGATGATGTTGCCTGAAAAGGCTTTGTTGACCAGGGTGCGCAGCCGAGTGTGGTCGCTGCCATCGCTGTTGAGCATATGATTGTTCATCATCTGCACGGGCAGTGGGTCGGGCGGAAGTTTGGCGCGTTCCTCGGGCGAGAGGGTGTTTCGCCATTGTTTCACAAAGCGATTGTGATCACGCAGGATGGCATCGCTATATTCATGATTGGTAACGACCCAGAGAATCGAAGGATAGCCTCCGGTTTCTACCCGGTAGATCGGGTCCTCCTTGCGCATCTTGGCAAAGGTCGGAAAGGGATTGGCTTTGAAAGCATCACCGGTCAGTAGGTATTTGTTTTCGGACATGGTTGTTTCTCCGAATAAGTTTTTAGAACGAGTTCCATGGCGTTTTCTATGGATTTCGCAACTGTGTAACTGAGCAATAGGGTCATTACGCAAACCAAGCCCTCACGGTTTCACTGTCCTATTGTCCCACCGATTTGCTGCATTCCCTCGCTGCTCGCCAACCGCTTTCAATCGCGCCGTGAACTGTCTGCGGATTGGTCTCGTAGGCAGTTGCTTCACCAGCGAAGAAGAGGACATTCCCTTCCGGTTTGGCCAGTTCTACTCGGGCATTGGCCGCACCAGGCGGTACATGGGCGTAGCCACCAAGTGCTAACGGATCTAGTGCCCACGATTGGCGCTTGGCAGAGATCAGGTAATTTGACAAGTCGGTTCTACCGAGGAGTTGGCCCAATTCTTCCAGGCCAACTTGCAGCGCCTCTGTCTCATCCAGCGAATCGATCTGCCGTGCCCGATCCGCTGTCACAAAAGCCGCCGCCACCATCGATCCGTCACGCCCATAACCCGGAATCCACCAGCGCGCCACCAGTCCCGTGTGGCAGAAGAAGAGTAGATCCTCACTCCACAACTGGCGGTCAAAGCGATAGATCAACTTCGTACCCGGCTCCATACGCAGTGCCCCAATTGCCTGTTGTTTGGCGATGGATAAGGGCGGCTCGAACTGCACCTGCCCTGACTGCAGAACTCCAACCGGCAGTGTCACAATACAGCGTTTTGCGCCAAAATAGATCAATTTCTCTGCGTCCTTTGCGCCTTTGCGAGAGATCTCTTTTCCCTCTGCATCAATCTCAACTCCCTCTTGCCCCCAGCGAATCGTTTTGGCCACCGTATTCAGCCGAATCTCAATCCCTTGCGCCATCCATTGCAGCAGTGGCAGGTAGCCTTCCCGAATTTTGAATTCTTCTAGCCCTGCATGATCGACTCGCATTTCGCGTTGTAGATCGGCGCAACTGAGCGTTTCGATCGAGGCGCAGCAGGTTTGTGCCAGCCGCACATCAGCCAGTTGGATGGCAGCTTCGTCAAAACCTTGTTGACGAAGATAATCGGCCAGCGAGAGGTCAGTTGGGAGGGACGATTCGTGTAGTAAATTGTATGCGTTTTTGAGACCAGCTAATGTACCACGTAACGGTTCGGGCAATTGAGCAACGGGAAGAAGGCCGTTATCGGCGCGCCAACGCAAAGTCTCGTAGCGTGGCATCGCTATGGTGTGCAGCCCCGCTTCCTTGACCAATGCCTGGGTGACAGTATTTTCGCCATGAATAAATTCAGCACCAAACTCAATTGGGAAGGGAGCGAAGTCAAAGTCAGTGTGGATGCGCCCGCCGATTCGATCACGTGCTTCGAGAATGGCCACCTTCTGTCCTGCATCGTGGAGTTTGCGGGCGGCAGCTATTCCCGCAGCCCCGGCGCCGATAATGAGTGTGTCGAACATAAGGATAGAAAATAAGGAAGGCAGAATCGATAAACTATCAACGCTTTCACTCATTCAACTTCAACAAATCGGCAACGTAATTCACGGTATTTTTGTAAAGGCGATTCTCCTGCGTTGAATCGACCGTCCAGATAGGAATGCCAGTTACTTGTTGCAGCCAAACGTCTAGGAGTGCTTGCATGGCGGCCAAGTCTCCCAGTCTTGCAATCTCCAACTCGCGCCTACGGATGAGGAACCGTTTTTTAATGACGTCCAACGGTGCAGTGACGTGAATAATCAGGTCGGGAGGGGGAAGATTGGTACGGATGAAGTGGTAGAAGCGTGTACAAAGTGCAAATTCCTCATCCGTCATGTAGCCGAGTTGATGAAAGCGATGGTTGAAGACAAAATAATCCATCTCCAACCCACCATCTTGCAGACCAGGAAGTTCGCTTTGGCGGATGATCTGCTCCTGTTCGGCGCGCAGCAGCAAATAGTCAAGCTGATTGGCCAAACCCCAGCGTTGGCGATCCTCTGCCATCAATGCCTGAAAGGGGCGTTCGGCGTGCTGTTCCAGACCTGTGATAAACGAGGCGCGCTGGCATAACTGCTGTACCAACGTCGTCTTTCCCACGCCTGAATTACCGACTACAACGATTAACTTACCCAACTCTCCCGCTCTCCCGATCATTACTTTCTACAGATAGATTCGCAAGATGCAAACCGCAGATTGCAGGTTTCGCAATTCTTCATTCGCCACTTGCTATTTTCATCATGTGCTAGAGCTTTCCAAGATACTGCATGATCGCCGACCCTGTCTTAATCCCCGTAATGAAGCGCTCAAGTTCCATGTTCTCATTCGGCGCGTGGTTGGCCTCATCTGCATTGGCATAGGGGACGACAAAGGATGGAATGCCCAAGGTTTTGGTCCATACATAATCGGGCAAACTACCACCCATCGCAGGTACAAGCAGTGGCTCTACCCCTTGCGCTTGGGTTAAGGCAGCCAGCAGCGGAGCCGTATAAGGCGAGTCGAGCGGTGTCTTTGAGGGGGCCATGCTGCCCTGGCGTACGAACTCGACCTCGGGCGCATGTTTTTTGACGTGTGCCTCTACCTTAGCAAAGATCTCTTCTGGAGTCTGTGCTTGGACCAGACGGATGTCACACTTGACATAAGCCTCGTGGGGCAGAACAGTTTTGGTGCCAGGTCCGCCGTAGCCAGCGTGTATGCCATTGATGGTAAAGGTGGGGTAAAGTGATAAGCGTTCGTAGTAGCCTCGCTCAAGTGGCTGGTCGAGATGTTTTAAACCCAACTCTGCCTTAGCCGCAGCGACATCCAGGGGTAAGTTCGCCAGCGCCTTACGTTCCAATTCAGTGGGCGGCTGGACATGGTCGTAAAAGCCCTCGATCGTAATCTCGCCCTGTGGGTTTTTCATGGTTGAGAGTAGATGGACCAATGTCCAGATCGGATTGGGTACAATGCCGCCAAAGTTGCCGGAGTGGAGATCGCGGTTGGCACCCTTAGCCCGCAACTCGAAGGAAATAATGCCGCGTACACCAAACTCAATGCAAAAGCGTCCACTCTCATGCACGGGGCCGTCGGAGGTGATCACCAGATCGGCGTTGAGTTTGTCACGATGGCGGCGTACAAATTCGGCGATGTGCGGACTGCCCACTTCTTCTTCGCCTTCGAGCAGGACAATCACGTTGCATGGTAATTTGCCAGCCACGGCTAGCGTCGATTCAATTGCCAGCAGATTGGCAAAGTGTTGACCTTTGTTGTCGCCTACGCCGCGGGCGTAAAGTCGTCCATCACGGATGGTCGGTTCAAAGGGTGGGGAGATCCACTTGTCGAGCGGGTCGGGTGGTTGTACATCATAATGACCGTAGATCAATAGGGTTGGCGCACCGGGTGCGTCATCTCGCCGTCCGTAGATCATGGGCCACCCGGGCGTGGAGAGCGACTCGGTGGCAAAGCCCAGTTGGGTGAGATAGTGGGTCAGAAAGTTCGCTACTTCGCCAATGCCAATGCCCTGGGCACTGATGCTCGGCTGGCGTACGTAGTCAATCAGACGGTCAATAAAGGATTGGCGGCTGCGATCGATGTGATCGAAGATCGTGGAGAGTTGAGAATTGGTCATAGAGAATTAGGTAAGTTGGGCGCGCTGCCAACGGATTAAGGGAGCGGATTGAGCAGATTTGAAGTCAGTAAATCCGCTCCCCGACCTGGTAATTTTGCACAGTTTGCGGTTATAAATGAACTTTGGGAACGGATTTTGTTTATCGTAATCCGTTTAATCCGCTCCCCAAAATCCGTTGGCAGCGCGCAGGACATGCTATAATCTCCCACAACTATACCAAACATAGCAGGAGAATCATGAATATCGTACCACCTGTTTCGACGGCACTTAGCCAACTCAACATTCCGCATCGTCTATTTGTCCATACCGCTCCTGTC
Organism: Caldilineaceae bacterium; assembly: GCA_046328715.1. Lineage (GTDB taxonomy): Bacteria > Chloroflexota > Anaerolineae > Caldilineales > Caldilineaceae > JAXLWB01. The sequence continues at coordinate 171,572 of JAXLWB010000001.1, forward strand.
CACTCGTTGGAACAGGCTGCTGCAGAGCGTGGTCAAAGCCCCAATCAGGTTGTACGTAGCATTCTGTTTCGCTTAGGCAAGAATGAACAAGGGGAAGACCAATACGCTATGGCCCTGATCGCTGGCCCCGACCAGATTTCGTGGAAAGCCCTGCGTCGTCACTTTGGTCAATCAAGGCTGACGATGGCAAGCGAAGAGGAAGTGTTGCGCGTCACTGGCTATCCGATTGGTGCCGTCTCGCCCTTTGGTATGCCCACGCAACTGCCCGTACTGATCGACGAAAGCGTCACGGATCAAGAAGAAGTGTCGATTGGCTCAGGTGTAAGAGGAACCACCGTAATCTTGCGGGTAGCGGATCTGTTGAAAGCACTGCCAAATGCGATACGAGGCAACTTCCGAGAAAATTAATCAAAAATCCGCTCCCCAATTCTCAATAACCAATAACTTTCGCTAAACTGCAATCTCACACTCATCATGCCTCTGCCACAAAAATCCGCTCAATCCGCTCCCTTAATCCGTTGGCAGCAGCTAACACAAGGAGAAACTATGACTCTCGAAACCGCTTTCACCATGGATACTTCCAGCATCAAATTCGGCACGGGCGTCACCCGCGAAGTTGGCGCAGATATGGCCAATCTCGGTTGCAAACGCGTGTTAGTGGTGACCGATCCACGCATCGCCAAGAGCGAAACTGTGGCAATCACACTCGAAGCGCTGCGTAATGAAGGCATCGACGCCGTGCTCTACGACCGAGTGCGCGTCGAACCAACCGATCAATCCTTCAAAGATGCGATTCAATTTGCCAGCGAGGGCAATTTCGATGGCTATGTGGCTGTCGGTGGTGGCTCAAGCATGGATACCGCCAAAGCGGCCAATCTCTATGCCACCTACCCGGCGGACCTTCTTACCTATGTCAATCCGCCAATTGGCAAGGGTCAACCGGTGCCGGGACGGCTCAAACCGTTGATTGCGATCCCCACCACTGCCGGTACAGGCAGTGAAACGACAGGCGTCGCCATCTTCGATCTGGTCGAGATGCACGCCAAGACCGGCATTGCCCATCGGGCGCTGCGTCCTGTGTTGGGCATCATCGACCCTGACAATACTCGCACCCTGCCGAAAATGGTGGCAGCCTGTAGTGCGCTCGATGTGCTCAGCCATGCCCTTGAATCGCTCACCGCCATCCCCTTTCACCAACGCCCAGCGCCCGATTCGCCCAAGATGCGTCCAGCCTATCAGGGAGCCAACCCGATCAGCGATATCTGGTCCACCAAGGCGATTCAGATGGTCTCGGCCAATCTGGTCCGGGCCGTGGACGATCCCGAAGATGATGATGCGCGTGGTCAGATGTTGCTCGCCGCTGCCTACGCTGGGATTGGCTTCGGCAACGCTGGCGTCCATCTGCCACATGGCATGTCCTATCCTGTGTCGGGCATGGTGCGCAGCTTTGTGCCGCCCGGCTATCCCAGCGACCATCCGATCATCCCGCATGGCATGTCGGTGATCCTTAATGCGCCGTCGGTCTTCCGCTGGACGGCCTCGACCAATCCACAATTGCACCTCGATGCCGCAGCAATCATGGGCGCAGACACACGCGGTGCTTCGCCTGAAGATGCAGGCGAAATTCTGGCCAGCGCACTGATCGACATCATGCGCAAGACCGGTATGCCTAATGGACTTTCGGCGGTTGGTTTTACAGAGGCGGATATTGATAAGTTAGTGGAAGGGACTCTGCCGCAACATCGAGTGACAAAACTTTCGCCACGTCCCGCCAATCCGGACGATCTGCGTGAATTGTTCCGTGGGGCGATGAAGTATTGGTGATGGGTGACTCGTGATGCGTGAAGTGTAGTCTATCTTCATTCCATCGTCGATAAGAGTCGACTGGAGCAGATTGGCATTTCACGCATCACCCATCACGTTTCAAACTTGCGATTTGTCAGTCACGCAACTGGGGATCGAGCGCATCGCGCAGCCCATCCCCCAACAGATTAAATCCAAGCACGGTCAACATGATCGCCATACCGGGGAAGAAAACCAGGTGGGGCGACTGGCGTAGGAAGGGAATCCCATCTCCGATCATGGCTCCCCATTCGGGCGCTGGTGGTTGAATTCCCAATCCCAAGAAACCGAGCGCAGCGGCAAAGAGCACGGCACCACCCACGCCTAACGTCATCTGCACGATGATTGGCGAGAGGCTGTTGGGCAGGATGTGAATAAACATGATGCGCATATCGCGCACGCCGATCATGCGCGCCGCATCCACGTAATCGCGCTCTTTGAGCGAGAGCACCATTGAACGCACGACACGCGCATAGCCTGGTACGCCGACAATCGCTACAGCCAAGATTGTGTTGATCACCCCTGGACCACGTACCGCCACAATCGCAATCGCCAAGAGAATCGACGGAAATGCCAGCAGAATGTCCATGATGCGCATGATGAGGGTATCAACGCCTTTGCCAAAATAGCCTGCGATCAAGCCCAAGATCGTGCCTGTGACACTTGTAAACAGGACCACGACAAAGCCAATCGTCAGCGAGATGCGCGTCCCATGCACGATGCGCCGAAAGACATCACGTCCCAAACGATCGGTTCCGAAAGGATGGTCGAAAGAGGGGGCGAGCCGAGCGTCTCCCAAATTTGAATCGGTGGTCGGATCGTAGGGACTGACAATCGGTGCCAAAACGCCGATCAAGATTGTGATCGAAATGATCAACAGCCCCACCCGGCCATTCCAACTGCGAAAAAGGCGTCTCCAAGCATCGCGAAAGAGACTCCGTGGGGCTCTGGTCGTTGCCTCACTGGTCCAGTTGGACTGTACAGAAGTCGTTACACTCATAGAGTTCGCTCAATCTCCATAACGGATGCGTGGATCGAGGTAGGCATACGAAATGTCTACCAGTAAATTCACAACGACATAGATCGTCGCACTCACCAAGACTGCTCCCTGAACGATCGGATAGTCACGGCTGAGAATCGCACGGTAGGTCCACAGCCCCATACCAGGCCACGAAAAAATCGTTTCGGTGAGCAACGCCCCGCCTAACAAGCCGCCCAATTGCAAACCGACCACAGTGACAATCGGCAACAGTGCATTCTTCAAGGCATGACGGATGATGACCACACGCCGTTGTAGCCCTTTGGCCTCAGCCGTACGCACATAATCCTGGCGCATCACTTCCAGCATGCTGGCGCGAGTGAGACGGGCCAGAATCGGCATGATCACCGTACTCAGTACAAAACTGGGCAAAATGAGGTGCCAAACCGCATTGAGGAAAATCCGAAAATCACCAGTCAATAGGGTGTCGATCAGCATAAAGCCGGTGTGCCGCTCCACGCTATAGCTCACATCCAGGCGCGCACTGGGTGGAAAAATCTGCCGATTGACCGCCAAGGCATAGATCAGGATCAGCGCAAGCCAGTAAATAGGCATGGAAACACCCAGCAATGCCCCGGCAGTGGCAGTCAAATCGATCCAGGAATTACGCCGCAATGCTGAAACGATGCCAATACTCACGCCAACCACAAGCCCAATCAGCATTCCAATCACGATCATCTCGACGGTGGCGCTCAGTCGGTATTTCAACTCGTCCATCACTGCAGTCCGGTTGATGATCGAGGTGCCAAGATCGCCGCGCAACACATGCCCCATCCATTCCAAATACTGGACAACGATCGGGCGGTTAAAACCCATCTCCTCGCGCACACGCTCAATATCAGCCGGTCGTGCCCGATCCCCCAACATGACAATCACCGGATCCCCTGGGATCATGCGGATCAGGGCAAAGACCACAATTGAGACGCCGAGCAAGACGGGAATTAATGCGAGCAAGCGGCGGGTAACATATTGTCCCAAAAGGATCACTCCTTGCAAACCAAGTGACAAGATGACACTGACCATAGTCCAGCGTCATCTTGTCACCCCTTCGTCTTACTTGCTAACCGACAGGAACTCGTACCAATCGCGGAAGACCACGGACTCGTAGCCCTGGACTTCTTTACGGAAGACAGTCACGCCGGTAGTCCAAACCACGGGAATGCGTGGTACATCATTGTGCACAATTTCTTCTGCTTTCTGATAGATGGTCTCGCGCTTGGCCGGATCAGCTTCGGTGCGTCCGTCGATCAAAAGTTGTGCCAATTCGTCGTTGTTGTAGCAATCTTCCTTCTTGGGTTCACCGACTGGGTGGGCAAAGTGATAGCCGATGTAGTTATCGGGATCGCCATTGTCTGAGCCCCAGCCCAACATCCACATTGGGAATTTGCCTTGATTGCGATCATCCAGATAGGCGCCCCAGTCTTCGGTCTTCAGATTGACCTTGATGCCCACTTTGGCCAGGTCGGCAGCAATCGCTTCACCAATCGCCTTGGAGTCGGGGAAGTAGCCACGGATAACCGGAATGTACCAAAAGTCGGTCTCGAAGCCATCGGGCAACCCAGCTTTGGCCAGCAGTTCTTTGGCCATATCCGGATTGTATTCGAAGGGCTTGATATTGGGATTGGAACCCAGAATGGCTGGCGGTTGGAAGGAACCAGCCAGTTGACCATAGTCGCCATAGAAGGCGGGGATCAGGGCGGCCCAGTTCACGGCATGGGCAATTGCCTGACGTACTTCCAATTTATCAAAGGGTTCGGTGCATTGTTGGAAGGAAATATAACCGGTGCTCAATGCTGGGCGCTCGTAGAGGACGAGATTGGGATCCTCTTTGGCGGCGGGCAGGTCAGTTTGGGCCAAGTCCGCCTGTTGAACGGTTCCGGCCTGGAGTTCGGCAAAGCGGGCTGAGTTGTCCGGGATCGAGCGGAAAATGATGCGATCCAACTTCACCTTGCCACCCCACCAATCGTCATTGCGCTCGACGGTGATGTGATCATCCGGTACCCACTCGACAAATTTGAAGCGACCGGTGCCGACGGCGGTGCCGGCAGGTGTACCATACTTGTCACCCTGGGCTTGAACGGCGGTTGGGCTGTTCATGCCAAAGACAAAGTGCTCCGCCAGTTTGGCCAACAACACACCGCTAGGTGCCGACAATTTCAGTTGCACGGTATATTCGTCAATAACATTGACTTCCTCAATCGCCAGATCGGTGCCAAATTCATTGGTATAATATTCAAAGGTACGGCCAAAGCGCCACTCGTTGTTGGGATCGCGCCAGCGATCCATGTTCCACTTGACAGCCTCAGCGTTGAAAGGCGTGCCATCATGGAATTTGACGCCTTTGCGCAGATGGAAGATCCAGGTCTGGCTATCGGTGGTCTCCCAGGACTCCGCCAGCCACGGGATCGGCTTGGTCGAGGTGCCTTCTAAGGCCACTAGCCCATCGACAATGGTGCTGATCACACGGGCCGACTCACCATCGGTCTGCGTTCCACTATCCAATCCTACCGAGTCTCCACCACGACCGACAACGAGCGTGCCTCCAGTGCTGGCTGCGGCTGCGTCACCTGCTGCTGGTGCTGCGGCTCCGCTTGTACTCCCGGTAGGGGCAACTGCTGCGGGACAGGCAGCGAGCAGCAGGCTGACGATGATCAGCGTTGCTGTAATGATCCAACTTCTTCTCATGATAAGCTCCTTTGCTATATGTATGGATTGTTTATACTGACGCTCGGAACTCAGGTACATTCCCATACCTCAAAAATGCGTTTGGTTGACAACGGCTAAGATGGAGAACGATCTAGTGTGAAACCAGCGATGAACCATTCAGCGTAGCCTGTACATTACCATGTCACTTAAGTTTCAGACACTCTTTTGCAGGCAAAGTCTGTAAATTATCTGAAGTTCAGGTGAGTGACCTGTCATTGGGTATGCGGTGCCACTGATTTGGCAGTCCGTAACCTGAGTTTTTGATTCGAAAAGGAGAATCTTTTTCAATTATTGCAGAGGTGAGACTTTTACGCAAACCTGCACGTGATCCCAATTCCAATTTAGGACTTCACAACGTAGTAGACCGCTACATCCACACTCGGTGTCGGTTTGCGGAATTGAACTGCAGGGAGGGTCTGCATTTCGATCTCGAAGCGCCAGCCTTGATCTTCCATACGGGCCAGAACTTCGAGTGCCTGGGGGCGGCTAGGGTCGGCGAGGATCAGCTTGCCACCTTGAGCTAGGTTGCGGCTGAAAATTGGCTCAATCCAGGTATGCATGGCCCGCTCGTAGAGGATATCTGAGCCGATCAGCAGATCATACTGGATATCGTGTTCCCAACGACGCCAATCGCCCAGGAATTGTTGGATGCCCGCTATTCCATTTTGGGCTGCATTATGGGCCGCTAATGTCAATGCGCCAGGTTGATGATCGGTCTGCCAAACCTGCGCACCCAGGCTTTGGGCCACAAGCCCAGGTAAACCAACGCCTGTCCCCAGCTCCAAGATCCGTTTGCCGCAAAGCCAATCTGCGTTACGTCCTAGGTAAGTGCTTAATCCAATCGCTGATTCCCACAGTAGGTAGCCATAGGGCACATACTCCAACTCGTCGGCTACCTCCAGCAGTGCATCCTGGTCGAGCACGGCCGTGACTTGCCACGTACGATCGTTAATCGTGAGCGGGATCGTATGTAAGGGCACGGTGACGGGAAGCGAGAGACCGATTTTTTCTTCATTCATTTGACACAAGCTCTGTAGGTGGTAACCGTTGTATAGACGAATTGCACAGTGTCTGGGCGCTGACTATGAGTAAACTTGAATTGATTTGCTGGATTCCTTTCTGCTATGCTACCGTAGAGTAGATGATTCTTGCGAATCCTTTTGTTGATTGGACGTAACAACCAAGGCGGCGGTGAAACTTGACCGGCACTTCACGGTCAAAATGTGCCGGCCAAGTTGGCATGACTTAATGGTAACGATTGGATAAACGTTTATGGTTCTTCCTTTTTTGCTTGCAGTCGCAATTGTGATTCTTTCCGCAAAATTGAGCGGTTGGGCGTCAAATCTGATCAACCAACCCACTGTGCTCGGTAAACTCCTGATAGGTCTTATCCTTGGCCCCTCGCTCTTCAATATTTTTGGCAGTGACTATTTTCATAGCGCCAATGTGAACGAAATACTCCACCTGCTTGGTGAACTGGGTGTCATCCTGTTGATGTTTGTCGCCGGACTGGAGATCGACCTCAACGAAATGCGCAAATCCGGTTTGGCGGCGACCTTGGTTGGTACTTCAGGCGTGATCGTACCTATGATTCTGGGCGCGCTTACTTCGCTGGCCTTTGGCTATGGGGTCACGCCAGCGATCTTTATTGGCGTTGTCTTGACCGCAACCTCAGTAAGCATTTCGGCGCAGACACTGATGGAACTGGGACGCTTGCGCAGCCGAGCCGGGTTGACGATCCTGGGCGCAGCTGTGGTGGATGATGTACTGGGCATTGCCGTACTCTCGGCCTTTGTGGCCCTAGCTCTGGGCGGAGAAGGGGGCGGCATTGGCAGCATCGTGCTGGTCGTGGTGCAGATGTTGGTCTTCTTGGGCGTGGCCGCACTTGCTGCTTTCTATGTGGTGCCAAGGATTCTCGACTTTTCTAAACGGATGCCTGTGAGCCAGCCGATGATGGCGACTCTTTTTGTTTTGATTTTGCTCTACGCTTGGGCCTCTGAAACTTGGGGCCAGGTTGCGCCGATTACTGGCGCATTTGTCCTCGGTGCTGGACTTTCTGGCAGCCGATTCAAACACGACATCGAACAAGGGATCCATGCCACGGTGTACGCCTTGTTTGTGCCGATCTTCCTGGTCAACATTGGTTTGACCGCTGACCTGACCAAGCTTTCCTCGAATGATATTGGTTTGACCATTGCCATCTGTCTGGTGGCGATCGTTTCGAAGATTATTGGCTGTGGTGCAGGGGCCAAACTGAGTGGCATGACTTGGAAGGAGTCGCTGCGCATTGGTGTGGGGATGATCTCACGTGGCGAGGTGGGTTTGATCGTGGCTGGCGTGGGTGTGACCAAGGGAGTGATTGGCAACAATGTCTTCACTGTCTCTGTGGTAATGGTGCTAGTTTCAACCTTGGTTACGCCACCGCTGTTGCGTCTCGTCTTCCAGGATGTGCCAGCCGACAATGAACCGAGCGCACCAACCAAAGCCAAGGCTGCTGCAACCTGATGCGTTAAGGCAGGACACAGAGGGCGCAGAGGAGCCACGGAGAGCACAGGGAGAAACCGAGAAACGTTCTCTTGTTCTCTGTGTTCTCCGTGTCCTCTTTATCCCTAATCTTACTGTGAGAGGTATCTATGTCTCAACTGCTTGTTTTTGTATTGCAAGACGAAAACCGTGAACAAGACTTGCTTTCTGCTTGGTTGGAGCAGGGTGTTCCTGGAGTGACCATTATGGACAGCTATGGTATGAGTCATCAGCACACGAATGGCACCTTCGATGATCTTCCCTTGATTCCAAGTCTTTCCTCTATTCTTCGCACCCAGGAAGATCCCAGCCTAACCTTCTTCACGGTACTGCCCGACGACTTTGATGTCGATGGTCTAATCGCCGCCAGCGAAAGTGTCCTGGGTGATCTGGATGAACCTAATGTTGGTATCGCCTTTACGCTGCCGATCACAAAGACTTGGGGATTGAGGAAACGTTAATAGACGTTGAACTCTGCGTGAATTTCTTTGTTGGCTAATCGATCGATCCGCAGTTCATCAATATTGATCGAATGCGCACGTCCATCGAGAATTTCCTCGGCCATCAACATGCCAGTGGCGGGCGAGTGCATGACTCCATGTCCGCTGAAACCGCTGGCATTCACATAGTTGGGCAGTTGCGGATGGCGACCTAAAATAGGCATGTGATCAGGCGTGATCTCATACAGTCCGGCCCAGCAGAGATTCTTTGCCAGTCCTGCCTCTTCCAAGATCGGAAAACGAACAACCCCTGCATCGAGTACTGTGTTCAGCCATTGCCAATCGACGGTGAAATTTTCTCCGGGTGGCTCGTTCAGATTGGACAGGCCAAAGACCACGTTGTCATGCTCTTTGCGCATATAGAAGCCACTGCCAACATCGATCGTCAGCGGAATGTCACGCGGAATGCGATCAAATGGTTCGGTCATGTAGGCACAGCGTCGGTAAGGCAACACAGGAATCCCCAAGCCTGCCAAAGCACCCACCTGCCCTGACCACGCCCCCGCCGCGTTGACTATCGTTTCGCAAGCAATTTCACCACTCGGGGTCTGTACGGCAACCACCCGATCCCTATCCCGCTTGATCCCAGTCGCCGGTGTCGAACGCAACAAACGCACACCCATTTCTCTGGCCCGTTGCAAATAACCCATCGCAATGCCATGTGGATCGCAGTAGCCATCGTTCGGTCCAAAGGTTGCGCCCAATAACCCATCGATTTTGGTAAAGGGGAAACGGCGTTCGATCTCTGCGGGTGTCAATAATTCTGTTGGCACGCCGAGGCTATGCTGTAGGGCCACTTGTCGCTGATACTCAGCCCAGGTCGCCGGATCATCGATCAGCAGCAGATAACCGACTTGTTTCAAGCCAGAATAACCGCCAACTTCTTCATGGAAGTGTTTCAGCCGCTCAATGCCGTAGATCGAGAGGCGGATGTTCACCTCATTGGCAAATTGATGACGCACCCCTGCCAGCGATTTGGCAGTGCTTCCTGTCACTTCCGTTTCCGCTTTTTCCAAAATCACAACGTCCGTACAGCCACGAACGGCCAGATGATAGGCAACCGAGGCGCCAACAATCCCAGCACCAATAATGACAACAGCAGCAGATTCTTGGATCATGTTCATGCTCGAATCAATGTGACAGCTCGATGGAGGAATTATAACATTATCGTTTGAGTAGCGGATAGTTTGGCGAGACTTGTGACTAAGAGGTAGACATATCCTCTTGACAATGTTTATGAATGCGTTATAATGAATGATATTCATTCATTAATATGATCTGGAAATGGTGAATGGCTCGCTCTGTGGCAACGTGGCATACCGCATCTTCTGTTTTGTTCGGCAAAGCCTTAACTCTAGAGCATAGCAAAAGCAACAGTTTATGAAGACGCTAAAAATTTTATTTTGGGTGGTTGATCTTGGCTTTGTCCTTTACTGGCTGATCACGCTCTTGCACTTGATCCCGCCATCGTTTCTCTTCAAAGATTATGACAACCCAATCCTGAGCGCCTGGAATTGGTCGTTTCTGCCACTTGATCTGCTGATTTCTACTACGGGTATGCTCAGTTTGTGGCGCTTTCAACGTCATGATCCGCAGTGGCGTAGCTTTGCCCTGATTTCCTTGGTGTTGACCTTTTGTTCTGGCCTCCAAGCTATTGCCTATTGGGGCATTCGAGGTGACTTTGATCCGTTTTGGTGGGGGCCTAATTTGTTTTTGCTGCTTTACCCGTTGTTTTTCATTCGATCTATTGGATGGCCAGGTGAAAAGTGATTTATACTCGATAGGGCAATTCACTCACGCACAGTTTCATCCTTTGTTGTAAACTATTTCATGGAATCTAATCTCAGCTCTCACTCATACCATATTTCCTGTAGAAGGTGTTGGCCAGGATTGCATCGGGGTCATATTTTTTCTTCGCATCGAAAAAGTCGTTGATCATCGGATAGGCGGCTTGGAGTTGTTCGCCTGTGTAGTAAAGCTGGTAGGGCAGGAAGAAGCGTCCGCCAACCTGCAAGGTGAGGTCGATCAACTCACCCGTGATCTTGCGCATTTTCGCGTGACCGGCTTCGTCGGTGCGTTGGTTGATGTAGAGCACAATTGAAAAGGCATCGTCGGGCGCATAGTTGAGAAAGTTATCCTCTTTGTGGACCACACGCACCGAGCAGTTGAGCAAGTTGCCTTCGTTCGTCACCATGATCTGACGTAACCCATCGATAAACGGTACAAACTGGTTGCGAGGAATAAAGTACTCGTGCAGAATGTCGGTTTCGTCTGGTAATGTATTCTGTAAATAGGGCACCGAATCGTGCATCGGTTCATTGCGCGAGACCAGGCAAGCTTCACCCTCCTTCATCGCTTGGTTGCGGCTCACCACCGAGCAGGACTCCAGACGTGGCTCGATGTTCTTCTCGGCAAACCACTTAAGCCGCATCGCCATTCCACCCAATTTCGAGGCATTCAACACAAGGCGGCGCAGCTTGGTGCTGGAAACTTCACCTAATGGCGGAATCTCGGCGTCGGGTAGATCGACCTCGCTGTAGGTGTAGAGCATCATCTCTTTCAGAAAGGATTGCGGCGCAGTGGACATGTGAGCGTAGAACAAGCCCAGCTTCTCATCGGGCAGTAGCTCCTGAGAAAAGATCTCTGGAAATTGCTGATAGTCGATCAGTCGGCGGGCTGGCGCATAGATCGAATTTTCTGTAATCTCCAGTGTGGCGTCTAGCACAATGCCAAAAAGTCCGTAGCCGCCGATGATCAGGTGAAATAGCTCAGCATTCTCTTCACGACTTGCCTTCACAATCGTGCCGTCAGCCAATATCACCCGCAGCGAACGAATCGTGCGCCCCACAGAGCCTGCTCGATGATCCATCCCGTGTGCGTTGACCGAGATCGATCCGCCGACGCTGAAGATGTCGCTCGATTGCATGGCTTTGACTGCGTATTTTGGATGAATCGCATTTTGAATATTGTGCCAGGTTGCGCCGCTTTGTACAGTAATAAGCTTGTTGGCCTCGTCTAGCTCTACCTTGTTGAAGCGCAACATATTCATCACTAATGCATTGTGGGCAAAGGCCTGTCCACCCATGCTATGGCGCACGGCAGCAATCGAGACGTTGAGTTTGTTCTCGCGCGCAAAGCGCAGCGTATCGGCGATCTCCTGTTCATTGCTGACGCTGACAATGCCATAGACTGCGGTCTTGTTGAGATGGCTGGCATCGTTGATCGTGCCGCCTTGTTGCAGCCACGGTAACTGAACAGAAGACGTTGCTTTCTGGATTTCGCCAATCGCAAGATCCTCCTGGGCCATCTCAGGAAAGAGTGGCGCAAGCTCTTTTTCGCCCGTGGGATCAGCCGCCAGTTGATTAGCTTTGCTGCCTGTAAAATAAAAGATTGGTACAGCGATCAATGTTCCTAAAAGAGTTCGGCGGCTTAAAAGGTTTTTGTTTTGTGTCATAATCCATCTCGTTCTATACGTGTGTTTCGTCGAAAAGCGGCGTAAGAAATTATCTTGCGCTACGATGGCAATCAATAATCGTAAAGATGTTCCAAGGTGATCTCTTTCTCTGTAAATTCCTTGAGCAACAGATGCAACGATGGCACCGCCACTTTTACTGCAATGCGCTGGCGACTTGGATCGATGACCACTGGCATGGAGAAGAGAAACGTGCCATTTTCAAATGTCAGCGGTTGATTGTTGGCTGCAAAGGCCGTGACCAAAATCTCATCGTTCCCCGCAATCTGTTTGAAGGCAACCCCTTGATCAACCAACTTGGGCACGATCTGGGTAAAGGCTTCGTAGCGCGGAATCGAAATGAGTGCCCCCTCCTTGCCCATGTCGCTAATTTTTTTGACGTCTGCTTCTTTATTCAGAACTTGCGCTGGAAGTCGATCCACCCAGGCGTAAACCTCCAACTTCTCCGGCGCATAGGTGCTTTGTGTGCCTTGTTTGATCAGCCTGGCGTAGAAAGACTTGCCACCATATTCCATGCTTAATGCTAGCTTGCGCTCCCATTTGCGGATTGGGTTGGCTCCCCACAGTGAAGTTTCCCTCCACAGGCTGTTTAGCTTCTCGTCATAGGGAAATTCGTACCAGGGAATGGTATGGATGAAATTGCCATATTCCGTAGCGACCTTGCGGGCATAGACATCTTCCTCACTCAAGGTGGACGAACTGAGTAATTCACTCAAGCGTCCGACTGTGTTCTCGTAGACACCCCTGATCAAGTTCTCAAAGGTGAAGCTGCCGCCGATCACGGCCAGAGTCAAATGATAGCCGCTATTGAATGGATAGCGGCCTTGCACCTCGGCACAGACGCCATAGTAGCTACGCCAATATTGCCCAATTGCCCGAAAGTAAGGAAAGTTGCTAGGCGGGTTCTTGTCAATAAAGGCGGCATACTCGTCGGCACTATAGACGATGTACCACTCCGGCAGCGTGAGATAGGTCTGATCCTCGGGACGTTGGTATTCGGCTAAGGTGTCAATCGTCTTCTGCAATGTACTTGGCACAGCCTGTACGCCGCCCAGAGCCGAGTGTGTCGGGTCAACGTTCTGCCATATCTTGCACTGCCAGCCCACGCCGATCAAGGGTACGACGAAGATCAGCAAAAGGAATAAGATGAGTCCGCCGGTAATTTTAAGAAGGCGCTTGAGAAGTTTCATAAGGTTAGAAGGTGGGGTAGAGAGATAAGGTGATAGGAAGATGTCGAATGTGTGCTCCCCACCTCCTCCCCTCCCTACCTCCCTATCCATTAACTATTTTCGTAGCGTTTACTCAACACAAATCCCACCAGCACCGCAATGCCGCCGATGATAATATGCGGAATATTGGCGCCAATACGTGTCGACAGGTCGAGTTGGACGGGGCCAAAGAGGAAGATACCCAAGTCGAGATACCCTTGACCAAAGAGCAAGCCACAGACGCCATCAAAGAAGTACACCAAACCAAAGAGGCGAAAATAGAAGGTCGCATCCTTAGCACTCCTCCATGCCGCCCATGCCGCCCAAATCGCCGAGCCTAAATGGAGCAGGTCATCTTTCAACTCGATGTGAAAGAGACCAAGCAATTGACCATGGTCGTTGGTCAAGCCTGGAATATAGCCAAGCGAAACAACGCTTAGAAAAAGTGCCGCGTAGATCCACGCCCAGCGCTGCATCGGGTGCATTGAACCATCCATCTGTTTCTTGGCCCGTGCAAGTTGTGTCGAGTTCATGGTTTGTTTCCTTCCATAAATGTAAGAATAAGATGGTTGAATTCTACCGGAAATTCTTCCATCGGTAAATGTCTCAAATATTTCTGTTTACTTTATAAGGAAGAAAGACAAGATTCAAGCAAAAATTGCCAGTTTTAAGGCGAGGTGAGGGCAAGAACAACTGGGGTAAATGTCAGAAAACGGGTGGGTGAACTGGCAGAAATCTGTCCGACTATTCGCTTCGGTGGCTTGCAATGTACTCCATCGTCGCCTCGGCAATCAAGCCCGAGCGGGTAGTGCCATGCGTACTGGCATAGAGATCGACAGTGCGTAAAATTCGCTCAGGCAGTGTAATATTGATTCGCTTTGATTTTCCACTCAGCTTTGACAGATCGACATCAATCAATGCCCAAATTCCACCGTCAAAATCTGGATTCATACGGAAAGTCTCAATACTAGAGGGCGGCGGTACAAATTCGTCATCCGTCAACAGCCCTTCAATGTGACACTCAATTGCTTCAGCAGCTTGTGTCAATGCATCGTCCACGGTCTCGCCAGCAGAGAAACAGCCAGGCAGATCAGGCACTGTGACACCGTAGTCACTCTCGGCGTCTTTATGAATCACAACTGGGTAGCGCATACAATTATTTCTCCCATTTCCAGCCAGCCTGCTTATAAATACTTCGCACAGTCCCAAGGGGCAGATCGCGTTTTGGATGTGGAACGGTTACTCTGCCAGGTTTTGTAGGATGTTTATATTGTTTGTGGCTATCACGAGTATGGACCACTTCCCATCCATCTAGTTTCAACTTTGCAATGACATCTCTACTCGACATATATTATACACACAATACACACAATATCAAGACGTAAATGATGACAATCTCTTAATTCCTAAACATCTCACGCCGCCTGCCTCGCCCGCTGGCGCGCCCACTCCCTCAACCGACCAATCTCCTCCTCCATCATGCGACTGAGGGGAATGGTTTCTTGTAGAACGGAGAGCAAATCGTCCATGGCGAGTGGGCGATTTTTGTCGAACGCTTCATAGAGACCGGCGATCACTGCCTGTTCGATCTCGGCACCGGAAAGCCCATCCGAGGCCATCGCCAGGGTTTGGGTGTCGAAGTCCTTGGGTTCACGGTCGCGTCGTGCCAGGTGGATCTTCCAGATTTCGCTGCGGTCTGCGAGGGTAGGGAGATCGACAAAGAAGATTTCGTCGAAGCGCCCCTTGCGCACCAGTTCGGGCGGCAGTTGCGAAACATCGTTGGCGGTAGCGATGACAAACACTGGCGCATTTTTCTCTTGCAGCCAGGTAATAAAGCTACCAAAGACGCGAGCCGCTGTGCCAGCATCACTGACATTGCTCGAACCGACGCCAGAAAAGCCCTTCTCGATTTCATCGACCCAAAGCACAACAGGCGCAATGCTCTCGGCTACTTTGATGGCGCTGCGCAGATTCTCTTCACTAGAGCCGACGAGCGAGGTGAAAAGTCGCCCAACATCGAGCCGCAACAGAGGCAGCCGCCACGAATTGGCCACCGCTTTCGCCACCAGCGACTTACCGCAGCCCTGGACGCCAACCAACATGATGCCCTTCGGTTCAGGCAGGCCAAACTTGCGGGCATCGTCGCCAAAGGCGCGCACTCGCTTGCGTAACCACTCCTTCAGAGTCGTCAAACCGCCGATATTGTTCATCTGCTCGCCGCTATCGTAGAATTCGAGAAGCCCACTCTTGCGAATGATCTGCTTCTTCTCGGCAGTTACCGCTTCGATGGCGTCACCATCCAGCCGGTTGTTTGCCTGAATAATGGCCTTGGCCAACGCATTTTCGGCTTCGGTCATGGTTAATCCGAGACATGCTTGTACCAATTTGCCGCGTTGGCGTTTGTCTAGCGAGACTTCCACTTTGCCTAGTCCGTTTAGCTTGGTGCAAACCTGATCGATTCTGGCGTCGATCTGTGCGGCGCTGGGTAGATTGAAATCGAGGACTGTCACCTCTTTCTCCAACTCCGTGGGAATCTTGAGCACCGGACCAAGCAGAATGACCGTCTTGTTGCTTGTCTTCAACCCAAATGAGACTTCGCGTAAGCGGCGCACCACTGACTCGTTGCGTAGGTAAGGATGGAGGTCGCGCAACACCCAGATACATTTGTCTTCGTCTTCTAGGATCGTCGTTAATAGCACGAGCGGATCCTTTTTTGAGACGTCGACTCGACCGGGCTGTGCTGGATTCGACAAACCTGTAGTGCCGCTCCAAAAGAGCAGCCGTTTCTTTTGCTCTTTGGCCAATGCTTCGATTTCGACCAAAGCTCGTTCCTCTTCTGGCGTCACGATCCAGAGCAGGGGATAACGAGCGCGGATGTAAATGTCAAGTTCTTTTTTCATGGTTAAAAGTGGAAGAGTTGCAAAGTGGAAGCGTTGCAAAGTCGCAGAGTAGAATAGGAATGGGTGCCTTTGCCACTCTGCTACTTTTCAACTTTTCAACTCTTCCCTACCTCATATACTGCGAATAAGGCCAGACCTGCCACTTTTCTAGCTCTTTGCCATTGACATAGACACGCGTTCCGCTCCAGGGTTGCACCCAATCCCAGATCCGCCAAAAGGGACGCAGTTTGTGTTTGGGGAAAATAATGCGGTAGATCATGTGGCGGTTTTCGTCCATCAGCACCCGATAACCTTCCTGACGCTGGGCTAGTTCGAGCGCAAAGGGAAAATACGACGAGCGGCTATGTTCAAATTCGAGCACCAAATTCCAATCGCCCGACTGGCCTTCTTCGGCCTCCTCGTCCGCTTGCGCCGGCTCCAGGGGATCGGGCTTTTCTGGCTCATGATCGACCCACATGGTTGTCTCGCGCAATAGCGGCTCAAGAATCTGGCGCAGATTGGGCTGAGCCAAGGCAATCCGTAGATCGCGATGGGCACAGCGCCAAGGCAAAGGCTCTCTGGCCTGCTCGCCCGCTTGTTCTAGCGCATGGACTAACACATCCTTGCCGAGCGTATCTTGCAACGAGTTGAGGCGTAACTCGATCACGGCGGTGCCAAGTTCCGTCAGTTTTGTGGGCTCGTTGAGCAACTGCCACGATCTCATCAAGGCAAGTAATAGATCGACTGTGGCTGACTGTCCCAATAGTGCAAGCTGCCCAACTGCTGTGGCCAACACAGCAGGACTGACTTCGATGTTGGTCAGCCAGCGAAAAAGGCCTGCGCCATCTTGGGTCAACCAGAAGCTCAGCAGAATCGCACGATCCAGCAGTTCGTGGTTGTGCCAATGTTTCGAAGCGTCGAGCCGTAACAATTCGCGTTGCGCCTGACTGGCTTCGCGCTTTCCCTCAAAAAGTGCTACTTCCAGGGTGGCCAGATAAAGCTGCTGATAGGCGGTTGCGGATGGGCGTGCTGGATCATCAAGCCAGGCGAGATAGGTTGCCCGTTGTCCTGGCGTAAACCCGGCATAGCCGACACCTGCATGTGGCGGCTCTTTTGCTGGTTTGGCGTAGTCGATCTGTAACGTGCTATCGATCAAGCAGAAATCGGCTGTCGATGCGTTCGAAGAAGCGGGATTGGCCACACTACCAATCAACTGAAAAGGAAGATTCTCTTGCTTGGCGGCGCGCAACAATGTCTTTTGCGCTGGCGCATCTTCTCCCCAAATCCGTACATGCGAATTAAGCGTCAACTGTTCACGAGTAGCCATAAACTTATTATCCCATAAGGCGGACAAAGTTGCAGGTTGCAAAGTAACTTTTCGACTTTTTAACTCTGCCACTCTGCCACTTTGCCCCGTTGTTCCCCTATGGCACAATTACCCTATGCAACGTTTAATTGCCATTCCCAAAGAGGAAACCAAAGGTAAAGAAGCTGAGGAGAAGGATGCAGCGGCATCGGCAGCTTTGAAAGCGGCTGGATTACAGCCCGTAAGCAAAGATAAACTGCTTGATCCACGCGCTGGCAGCTTTCAACACTTGCCCAAACTTGATACCTTTGTGGTCAAAACCGGAAGCGACTCACTCACCGAGCAAGTCATCGATCTGTTGGATGAGACCCATACCATTCTGCCTTCCATCACGCTCACTGCGCCGCGCCCGATGATGGGACGCATCTTTAGTCGTCGCCCTGCTCAAACAAATCCTTGGCCGGAAGAAAGTGGCATCCAAAAGGCGCACAAAGCTGGATTGACAGGCAAAGGCGTGTTGGTGGGAATCCTTGATACGGGTATTGACGCCGATCATCTGGAGTTTCGTCAACGACAAATTGACTATCGCTATGTGCCGCTCGACCCAGCAATTGATCGATTGCGTATTGTACGCGGCTTTGACGTCGATGGTCATGGCACCCACGTCTGCGGTATCCTGGCGGGCAAAACGATTGGGATCGCACCCGATGTCGATTTGATGGTGGCTTCCGTGATCGAGAGCGAGACACTCAAAACAACGCTCGACCGTGTCTTGACAGCCCTGGATTGGATGTTGCAGGTCATCGACAAGCCCAAATACAAAGACAAACCTGCGATTATCAATATGTCGCTCGGCTTTGTTCCCCAATCGTTGACAGATGAACAGGTGCGCATTGTCGGTGAATTGCTGGACCGCATGGTCACCACGCTGTTGCAGACACTTAACGTTTTGCCCGTGGTAGCAATTGGCAATGATGGTCCAGGCCATGTACGGGCACCTGGCTACTTTCGCCAGGCACTGTCGGTGGGGGCCGTCAACTTTAGTGGACAGCCAGCCGAGTTTAGCGGTGGTGGTCTATCCGAAGTGACCGGCGAAATCGAGCCGGATATTGCCGGTTATGGTGTCGATATCGTGTCGAGCCTCGAACGCTCGATCGACGGACGCAGCGTCTATGCTAGCATGAGCGGTACGAGCATGGCCGCCCCTTACGTCACTGCGATTGCTGCCCTGTATGCTTCGCAGAACCCATCATTGCAGGGCGAAGCACTACGACGTTATCTGATGGAACACGCACTGCCACTTTCCTCTCCTCGTGACCGGGTTGGAGCTGGTCTGGCGCGCTTTGTATAATTGTCAATAAACTGTATACTTACATATAGAAGAAAGCGTTGTATACTAGATGGCTGATTTAGCCATTCAGCTCATTGGGTTGAAATGGTAGCTTTCTTCCTTTGTAATCATGAATGTGCCACTACTATTTTATGATTACAAAAGAGTTTTATTCATGGTATTTTGACTATCTGTATCCTCCACAAAGCAGTAGGAGGTCTTTCATGACAAACAGTCAGTCAATTGCAGATACGGTCACCGTCGAATCATTCAGCCGATCCGTAGTCAATGACTACTCAGGTAATTCTGAAAACTCTCGCAATAGTCGCCCGGATTGGGTGACAATTTTAGTAACCATGGAGCAACCCTCCGCAGACGCGCTCGCTGGGTTAGATCGCAGCCAACGCCATGATTTGCTTTCAGACTATGCTCAGCAGCGTTATCATGATCTGATCGAGTGGATCGATCATCAAGACTTGGAGCGCGAATTTAAGCGGATTGGGTCGCCCACTCTCTTTAGTACGGTAACGATGGTCTCAACGCCGCGTGGTGCGAAATTGATCCGCAAAGCGCCTGGTGTGGTCAATGTGGTGGATGGTGCGAACCTTGTCCTCCATGGACAGTGATTTGTTACAGCAGAGTGCATAGCAACGTGCAGCGAACAGGCTGATTTTTAGCCATGTGTGGTAGACTTGTGGAAATTGAATCTGAACCATTCAGGAGCTACTTTTGTCGACCATCACGAGCATTGCTGAAATCGTTCTGTGGACAGCGGATCAGTCCAAGTCATTGACATTTTATCGAGATTTGTTGGGCTTTCCCGTAATCTCTCCGCCTCACCTGCCCAATGTCTTCCTCAAGGTCGCCGAGGGTCATGCGGGCATTCCGCAAATGATTGTCCTCGTTCCCAAATCAGCCGAGGTGAAGGCAAAACCCAGCGGTTTTCAACTACATCATCTTGCCTTTGAAGTGCCGCCCGAGTTTTTCGATCCGCTTCAGGATCGTTTGGTTGCTGCTGGCTTTGCGCCGCGTAGCGGCAAACACCCTGTACTGGCCAGCCGCACCATGTATGTTGACGACCCAGATGGGTATGAGGTGGAGTTTATCTGCCGTGACTGAATCTTCCTATCCACTTCTTCCCGTGGCCCACGCCTTAGAAATTGTCCTGGCACAAGCGTTGCCTCTTGCACCGGTACAGACCGAGCTGCAAGCAACGCTTGGTTTAGTTCTGGCCGAGTCTGTAGCGGCGGTTGACCCGTTACCCCCTTTCCCTGCCTCGATCAAAGATGGTTACGCTGTAATTGCCGCCGACGGGCCAGGTACCTACCCCGTTCTTGGTGATATCACTGCTGGGCGCGTGGTCGACTTTGTGGTGAAGCCTGGAAGCGTAGCCTACATCACCACTGGCGCGCCGATGCCTGCAGGTGCCGATGCTGTCGTGATGGTCGAAGAGACGGAAACGCTTACAAGCCCCCACGGGGAACGGTCGGTTCACATTCGTAGCAGCGTACGTAGCGGCCAGGATGTTCGTCCGACTGGTTTTGACATTGGAGCTGGCGAACAGGTGCTGGAGGCTGGTGCTCGCTTAGGAGCGGCTGAAATAGGTCTACTCGCTACTGTGGGTGTTACCCAAGTCAAGGTCTATCGCAAGCCTGTGGTTGCTGTGCTTTCGACCGGCGATGAGTTGGCCCAACCGGATCAACCGTTGCAGCCAGGGCAGATTCGTGACAGCAACCGGGCCATGCTCTGTGCTGCGATCCATGCTGCTGGCGGCGAAGCCTTGGATCTTGGCATCGCCCGTGATACGCAGGACGAGATCGCAGCAAAGGTAGAAGATGGCCTGCGCCGGGCTGATATGCTGATCACCTCGGGCGGCGTCTCGATGGGCAACCTCGACTACATCAAGCCGATTTTAGAAGAGCGCGGCACCGTTCACTTTGGGCGCTTGCTCATGAAACCAGGCAAACCTTGTACCTTTGCCACGGTAGACGTTGAAAGTCAACGGCGGCTGGCCTTTGGTTTACCGGGCAATCCAGTCAGCAGCCTGGTCACCTTTTATTTGATTGCTGCACCTGCGATTCGGAAACTGGCAGGTCGGGTAAACCCCCACTGGCCACGCATTCAAGCCCATCTTGGTCAGCCACTTGCCCTGGATTCCTCACGGCCCGAATATCACCGAGTTACACTGCGCTGGGATGAAACGCTGAATCAAGGCGCAGGAGGCTGGCTTGCCATCAGCACAGGTAACCAGGCCAGCAGCCGCCTGCTCAGTATGCGCAGCGCCAATGCGCTACTTGAGTTGCCGCAAGGGGATGGTAGCTTAGCGCGTGGCGCAGTCGTTTCCGCATTATTACTTTCTGACGTATAGTGGCAATTGCACTTATCCATGAGTAACCAACTTACCCATCTCGACGAACGTGGCCACGCCGCCATGGTCGATGTCTCCGAAAAAAATGTGACTTCTCGCACGGCGATTGCCCAAGGCGAAGTGCGTATGCAGCCTGCCACGCTGGCTGCCATTCGTGACGGTGCCTTGCCCAAGGGTGATGTGTTGGCAGCAGCGCGCATTGCTGGCATCATGGCGGCGAAGAAGACGCCGGAACTTATTCCGCTCTGTCATGCCTTGTTGTTGAGCAAGGTAGCAGTGGACTTTGCACTGGACGACACCGAGAGCCGGGTGATCATCACGGCCACGGTGCGCTGCAATGGACAGACCGGCGTCGAAATGGAGGCGCTGACCGCAGTGAGTGTTGCGGCTCTCACCATTTATGACATGGCAAAGGCAGTCGAAAAGGGGATGGTCATCGGAGCCATTCGCCTGTTGGAAAAACAGGGTGGTAAATCTGGCGCTTGGCAGCGTAATGAAGAGGGGATGACAGAAAGACAAGATGACAAGATGACAAGATGATTTCCTTCTTTGGGTCTTCCTGTCTTCGTGTCTTCTTGTCTAATACTTTACACGGAATGAAATCATGCAGATCACAGTACGACTTTTTGCGACATTGCGGCAGATTGCTGGCTGGAAAGAAAAAAGTTTTGAGTTGCCCGATGGGGCGACCTTGGGTGAATTATTGACCCAGATGACGACAGTCCAGCCAGAATTGGATCTCAACCGGCGCGTCACCTATGCTGCGGTGAATGAGGAGTACGCCAAATTGAGCGATTCGTTGAAGTCAGGTGATACCGTTGCTATCTTCCCGCCTGTTTCTGGCGGTGCAGAATCTATAGCCGACAGGGGTAAGAAGCTCTTCGAAATTGTCGAAGCCCCAATTTCGCTTGACGATGTCGCTAGCCGCGTCACCCGGCCCGACTGTGGTGCCGTAGTCGTCTTCTCGGGCACGGTCCGTGGTGAAACAAAGACCGGCGAGGGACAGCGTTCGACCGACTTTTTGGTTTATGAAGCCTACGTCGCCATGGCCGAGCAGATGATGGCAAAGATCGGTAAGGAAGTGCAGGAGCGCTGGCCGTTGGTCTACTCGATCAGTATCGTCCATCGTATCGGTCGGATCGAGGTGGAAGAGCCAAGTGTGGTCATCGCTGTTTCTACTCCTCATCGTGGCGATGGCTGTTTTGATGCCTGTCGCTATGCCATTGAACGCCTCAAAGCGATTGTGCCGATCTGGAAGCAGGAGAACTGGTCCGATGGTCAGGTGTGGGTAGAGGGACCACGCCAGCCTGAGCTGGATTTATCGGCACCAGGCCAGTAGCCCCCATCGGGGCGGTTTATGGTAACCCAGGGCGCTGCCCGTAGGGAAGCCTGTCAGGCTATGATCCGAACAGGCGTTTGTGTTCCGTCACTATGTCATCTTGTCTTCCCTTCTCAAATTTTTTGACTTTTCCAGTTTCTAATGATACATTGCTGAAGCAATTGATTAGGTCGTGCAGATTCCACCGTCGCTGATCTTCCTTGAGAAGGTTAGAGGAACTTCCCGACTCCTGGCCTGAGCAATCAGGCGACACTGCCTCACGAAACAGCAAGTGAGGGCGTACCTTTGGTAACAAAGGTGTGACTACAACCGCAACAGAAAGCATTGCGGCCATTTACTCTGGGCTTTGGCGCAGAAAGATGGTCAAGCGTGAAACGGTAGGGTAAGAGCCTACCAGCGGGTGTAGCAATACATTCGGCTAGGCGAGCGTACAGTGAGGAGCAAGGCGAGTGGGTTGTACTCAAGCTTTGTGGACGCTTTAGCGCTGCTAGAGCCAAACAGAACAGTACAATCTCGTCGCAGCAGTGCAGGCAAAGTCAGGTAATACTTGACAAGCCATGCAGTGCCAGGGTGTTTCTGGTAACAGAAGCGACTCTGAGACAGATGACGGTAGAGTTCCGCAAGGGGCTCACAGAATCGGGGGTATGCATCTGCACTATCTACGAGATTGTCGATTTTTGCATCTTTGTTGATTTTTCGTCATGGAGCATTTTCGGTATAATAGTGCAGCATGAAAATGCCGACGTGGCGGAATGGCAGACGCGATAGACTTAGGATCTATTGCTCGTAAGGGCGTGGAGGTTCGAGTCCTCTCGTCGGCACTGGTGTAATGGTTAAATAGGGTATTATTAACAACTAAAAATTAACCGTTAACCCTTAATCAGGGCCCGTGGCCT
Source organism: Caldilineaceae bacterium (assembly GCA_046328715.1). GTDB lineage: Bacteria > Chloroflexota > Anaerolineae > Caldilineales > Caldilineaceae > JAXLWB01. Next base: position 194,980 of record JAXLWB010000001.1, read on the forward strand.
AGCGGGAAGGCGTCTCCTTTGCAAGGAGAAGATCGTCGGTTCGAATCCGACCGGGTCCACTCCAACAGTAGTGGCTTCAATTGTGAATGTTTGTTAGATACAGCTCAAATTTGCCAAAGCAGCAAGGAGCATGTATACTACTCGTCACACTGATGCGGGCGTAGTTCAGTGGTAGAACGTCTCCTTGCCAAGGAGAAGGTCGTGAGTTCGAATCTCATCGCCCGCTCTATTCGCTCCGAAAGGGGCGATTTTTTTGCCGAGATAGCTCAGTAGGTAGAGCACAGCACTGAAAATGCTGGTGTCCACAGTTCGATTCTGTGTCTCGGCACAGAGAACAATTAATGGGGGATCGTCTAACGGCAGGACAACAGCCTTTGGAGCTGTGTATTGGGGTTCGAATCCCTGTCCCCCAGCTTAGTTTTCACCAGGCACCATGGCGCTTGTAGCTCAATGGCAGAGCACTTGATTGTGGATCAAGATGTTGTGGGTTCGAGCCCCATCAAGCGCCCACTGTTTGAATCGTACATTTCTCCAGCATTTATTCGTCTGGAGAATAGAATTTTCACTACTTGACAACGTGAAAAAAGTGTGCGATACTTCAGCCTCAAGTAAGCAGAAGTCGTGCTTAACTCCTACTAGCTATCTTATCTATAGGAGGTGATGCGAATGGACAGTAGTAATTGTATCTACGTTCATCCGGCAGCTTCACCTCTGAAGGTTTCCTTCTAAGCGAGCTGCCGGATGAAGAAAAAGCCCACCAATTGGTGGGCTTTTTCTTTTCTATCATATTTCTTCATACTAACCAGTTCATAAAATAGGTGGCAAGCCCCAAAAAGAGAAAAAAGCCACAACAATCTGTAAAGGTAGTCACAAAAACCGCAGAAGCCAGCGCCGGATCCACCCGCACAACTTTGAGGATCATTGGCATGAGCACGCCAGCCAGGGCGGCGACGACCATATTCCCCAACATAGCAAGACTGATGACGACGCCGACCATGGGATTGCCCTTCCATAGCCAGGCGATTAGCCCCACTAATGTCCCAATCGTAATCCCATTCACTGCCCCCACACGCACCTCGTGCCAGAGTGCAGACCAGGTATCGCGCAATTCAATTTCGCCTAAGGCCAGCGAACGCACAATTACGGTGAGGGTTTGCGTGCCAGCATTCCCGCCTTGACCCGCCACAATTGGCGTGAGGGCGGCAAGAAAGGCAGCACGTTGAATTGTACCTTCAAAGAGCGAATAAACGGCTGAGGCCAAAAATGCAGTGCCTAGATTGACCACCAACCAAGGCAGACGATTGCGCAACGCCTGCGGAATTGGGCTGAAAATTTCGGTGTCTTCGCTCACCTGTGCCAGACGATAAATGTCTTCGGTCGCCTCTTCCTCTAAGACATCGACCAAGTCATCTACAGTAATAATACCAACAAAGCGCCCCTCGCTATCGACCACGGGCAGTGAGAGCAAGTCGTAGCGTGAGAGCAACTTGGCGGCCTCTTCTTGATCTTCATCCACACGGATTGAAACTACCTCATCGTTCATAATCGATTCGATGGTTTGCTCAGAATGGGCCAGAATCAGCGACTTCAAGTTGACCACGCCGATCAATTTGCCGTTACGATCCAGCACGTACAGGTAATACATGTCTTCCGCACTGTGATAATGTTCGCGCAAGAAGGCAATCGCTTCGGCAACGGTCATATAGCGGCGCAAGGAGGGTGGCGGCAGATTCATGATACCGCCCGCAGTATCCTCCCCATACTTCATCAGCGACTCGACAGGAGCCGACTCATCCATCTCGTCAAGCAGTTCAGCCGCTTCCGCTGGCTCCATTTCGCCCAGCAGGTCGGCTGCCACATCTGGTTCCATCTCGTCGAGCACATTCGCCAATGTCTCTTTGTCTAGATGTTGGGCGACCTCGGCCATATCCTCTTGATACATCTGCCCAAGCACTTCGGCCAGTTCAGTGGCTTTGAGCTTTTGTACCAATTCTGCTTGAATCTCTGAATCTAGTTCCGCCAGTACTTCGGCACTGTCGGCTGGGTGCAGTGTAAGTAGAAATTCGGCGGCTGAATCCAGTTCTCCTTTGTCAGCATACTGCGTTACGATGGTCAAAGCATCTTCAAATTGTATCGGTCCCACCATGTTGCACCTCCTGAAGACCATGCTGCAACATTGCAATTTTGCAATGTTGCAGAGTTGCAGAGCTGCCGCGACTGGATAGGTATCTCTCGTGAAGCGACATAATCGGCCGATTCAAAGGTGTCACCTCATATCGAGTTCCGGTATCGATGTATTGCAATATGGATCTATGGATTGGGCTTACCTTTTTCGCACGGGGGCTAGGGTAAGTTAGCAGGATTTGCTAGATGCGTTGTGAGGCGGAGAAAAACCATGTGGCCAAAGCAACCTCTGGCCTCATGAAAATGTAGGTCTAAACCAGAAGTTGATTAGTACACATAGCTGCATCTCATCGGCATCACAGGCTTCGTGATTGGCCTGCCCGTTGCAATACCAGATGCGGCAAATGTCTTTATTTGATGATCGAATACACGTTCAAATGAACGGTGGATTCGATTTTGTTGACTCCAAAAACCTGCCCACTCCGGTTGTAAGCGAGCGCACATGCCGCGAAGCATAGTGGCATCCTTTAAACTGGATCTGGGCATCCTAGGGTCTGGGTCGGGCTGTTCTACAGCCAATTGAGATCGTTCGGTTACTGAATGCATTGTCGAAATAGTTCGATGCGGGCTAGCATACCGGTGAACAGATGGGTTCACTTTGATAATGAAATAGCTTAAACAATAAACGGTATCGCCAGTCCTGTCGCTCTTTACCCTTGTAGCCTTCACCTACCACAGTTGCTATCTGTGAATTGTGGACACGACGCTATTTTGTCCATCTACAACTGGTAAATACGACTCTTTGATCGCGGCTACAGAATAGCACTTGGCGGGCAAAGTGTCAATCATACAAGACTTACACCAGACTTTCAGCTCGAAAATTGTGCATAGTAAGCAAATGAAAGAGCCCTGTACGCTAGCATGGATGCTCACAGTTTTACCCGCGAACACCCGGTTGCTAACCGTACAGGGCTCGTTTACCTGTTACCCAACTCGTTTGTGTTTATTCGCCTGCAATCTCAACAATCGCCGCTTCCTGACCCTCAGGCGCTCCGTTGCGGTAGAGTAAGAGTAAACCAGTCTCGGTGTTGTTGGTAATCGGGCCAAAGTCCTGAACCTTCATCTCCACGACTTGACCGGAAGGAATCCAACTGTTAGTCGAGGTATTGAAGTCGTTGGCATAGACTCGGAACATACCGCGGTAGCGTTCGCCCAACGGTGAAATTGTCATGCCTTCGATGGCATCTGTCACGTCGCCCGTCGAGAAATTATCAAACGCATAGACATTGACATTCATTGGCTGGAAGAAGTTGCTGGCATTCATATCAATCTGCTCGCCACAGATATAGAGCACCAGATTGCTGCTGTTGGTTTCGTGGCTGGTGTAGAAGTAGGGAGCAACCAGTTTATTGGTAGCCAGGTTTGCCACCCACACTACATTGTGACCATCGGAGAAATCTAGTGCCAGATCGGCATTGAAGATCACAAAGTCTGCCTTTCCATCCTGATCGACATCCAGTTCGATATCAACCTCAAGCGGGGCGTCGGCATGGGTCTCGCGCTCCCAAGTGTTGACTGCAAAGGCCATGACAAACGAAGGATTTGCGCTGCAATAGCCAGAAGGCACCGGATAGGTGTTGACCCCCACGTAGCGTAGATCTGGTTGCGGAGCGTTGCCGCCTTGGGTGCCTTCGGGTAGATTGTCGCTCTTGCCAATCAAGGAGTAGGATTCAACGTAGGCCGTGCCCACACCGCGATTGGTCAATTCGACCGCACCTTCATTCAGTTTCAACGTTGTATCGGCAGCTCGTCGTGGGAGCATCTGCCAGGGTAAGTTCAGCACGTTACTCGACTTGCCTGGCTCGCTTAGCTTGATGTAGCCATCCATTTCCATCAAGGTGAGTGGCTCAGGATTGGCACCGTCTGGACCCGAGTTGACGGTGGCCGTAGCTGGGCTGGTCGGATCGATGGTTAACGACCAGTTGCGCAGGGCATCACCGTGGACCGTTAACTCGACGGGGAAGCTGGCGTCCCCCTTGGCAGGAACAGTGACAAACTGCGGCACGTTAAAGCTGACGCCGCCCAATGCTTCGTCGTTCATGTAGCGGAAGAAGTATTGCACCCGGTAGATAATGTCACGCTCACTGTAGTTGCGCACATAGACGGTCTTGGTGTAGGTGACCTGGCTTTCGGTGATATCGCTGAAGCCAAAGGAGAGTGTGGGTAACTTAGTCTCAGCCTCCCAGGCGGCAACAGAGGAATCCACGGCCCGATTGACACGTACTTCACCGCCGCCAATGCGTGTGATCGGCGCAAGATAGCCACCAAACTGCGCTGGCTTGTTCCAGATGTTGGTTTCGCCGTTATTCACCAGGATCGCTTTGTACTCAGCTGGTGTGAGCCCAGGCTTGGCCTGCATCAGCAAAGCTGCGGAACCAGAGACCATCGGTGCTGCGCCGGAGGTGCCACTAAAAGGTTCTGCGCCAGTGCCCGTACCGGCGACTGCGGAGACCGATGCGCCAGGAGCGCCAATCTCTGGCTTAATCGTATTGAAGCTCATGGAAGGGCCGCGTGAAGAAGAGCCTACCATTTGACCAACCAAGGGTAAACTTTGCGCTGGGTCAATCTTGACTGTAACCTCTGCACCGTCGGCGATAGCGGCCTTCACTTGATCGCTATCGTCGAGCTTCATACTAAAGGCCGGAACCGCAGGATCGCCGCCACCATAGGCGAAGATGTAGGGATCACCCTCAAAATCCATGGCCAAAATCACAGCCAGGGCACCTGTGGCTACTGCATTCGATACTTTGATACTGGCTGGACAATCACCGCCAATGCCTTTATCGAGCATCAAAATCTTGCCGGTAGCGGAATCGGCAGGAAGTGGCGAACAACCACGTTTTTCCTCGCCAACGCCATATTGAACAGAACCTTGGATCACACCATCTGGCGTTGCGGACCAAGGTTGGAAACCCGCTTCATATCTGCCCGCCACAGAAGCCGGTGAAAGTACTTCTATAATCGGCTCAACCGCAGAGGGAACTTGGGTTTGGGCCACCGAAAGTGCGGAGCGAGCATTGCCTGGGGTTCCAGCCACGTAAGGCTTGTCGGCACCATTGCCTGCCGAGGCTACGGTCAGCACACCTACGGCACTAGCATTCTCGACAGCAAAGGATAGATCGTCATCGTATTCCTGGCCGTAATCCGAGCCAAGCGACATGTTAATGACGTCAACGTGGTCGCTTAGATCGCTGTCGCCATTCGGGTCAAGCGCAAAATCCATGCCTTGTAACAGAGCAATGTTGCTACAGGCGGATGAGATTGCCGAACAGACCTTGACCGCATACAAGCTGGCCCCTGGCGCCACGCCTCTTGCGCCAGCGATAATGTCGCCCACATGGGTACCATGATCGCCATCGCAGCCGACAGGATCATTCGGTATTCCTGCCGCACCACAGCCGATTGGATCGGGGTCGGGTGACAAATCGGTCACGAGATCGCCATCCCAGCTTTCACCCACAAAATCGTAGCCGCCGATCACCTTGGCCGTGGGAAAGAGGCCGTCGGTTGTGGTGTTGCGTGTGTCGGAGGTGACAGTACCATAGGCCATCTCATAGGCTTCCGCTGTGCCTGCGCCACCAAAAGCAACGTGGGTGTAGTCTATTCCGCTGTCGAGTACGGCAACACGGATTCCAGTTCCATCAAAGCCCATCTGTTGTACAGCCGTTGCGCCGATGTAAGGCACTGTCTCACTGAGATCCACATGGTACTTCAGCACCGGTTGGATCGAAAGCACGTTGGGGTTAGCGGCCAGGGCAGGAAGGGCACTGGGAGCGATACGTAGCGCCACGGCATTGAGTGCCTTATTGACCCGAGCCAAGGGTGTCGCTGCCGCATCTAATGCTTGGGCGGCACCAATGATGTCTGCCTGCTGTGTTGCTGCCGCCGCTGCCACACTTTGCTGGGCCTCTACTGAAGACGCACTAACTTGGTTACCGGCTAGGCTCTCCGCAACCGAGGGGGCTGTCAGCCGGACGATCACGTCGACTTTCTGATTTCTGGCAGCATGAACTGCTTGTATCTGAGCCAACTTCGCCTGAGCCGCCTCGATATTGACTACTGGCTTCGTAATGCGCAGGTTGCCAAGCATCTGTGACAACTCATGGCTGCGATCTCCGGTACCAGCCATTACAACTGGACCTCTGGGTACCTGCAACTGGGTCACCGCTGGTTCGTCGTCCGTGGCCACTGTACCGTTACTGGAGGACATCAAGGGCAGATAAAGCTTTTGCGACGCATCAGCGTTGTCCGGGTCTTGTGCGAATAGTGGAGACAACGAAGATAGAATCATCGAAGCGACCACCAGTAGCACGACTGGAATTCGTTTCATGGGGTATTCTCCTTGGATTATCAAATCGATAGGTGGTCGTGCCTTTTGGGCAGCTACCAGGCCTAGAGCACAACAACGATGCAACAGAATCTTGGAAGGAGCAACATTTTTCCATTATATCTTAATATCAAGGAGAACGAAAGGGGTAGTAAGGAACAAATTTGGAAGTCGTCGGTTTTACGAGGGATTTGAGGTAGAGGAGGAGGGGCAAAGGGTGAATAACCCACCGCTTGTCCCTCCTACCTCATCTATTCATCTGCTGTGCCGAGGGTGACCACGATACGCTGTGGCTCCTCGTCACCATTCTGGTCTGGCGAGTAATAGTCGTAGGCTCCACTGGCTGGAGTCTGCGCTTTGACCGGATAGCGAGCGGTCAGGTGGTAGTTGAGGACGATTGGCTGACCGGGCACCACATTGGTCAAGTAGACATTGACCTGGCGTAAGGTGAAGTCGTAGCGATCAATTTGATCCTGAGCCACCATCACATCAAAGTCTTCGAGCACCGGTAAGAAGCCAGGGGGCACGCCGAGCGTTACCATCAAGGTGCCTGCCTCCTTCTCAGTTTGCAGTTCGACCGTGGCGGTCACACCAACTCGGTCGTTGATCTTCATCTCGGTGCGGTCATATTGCACATCGACCTTAACTGCTTGTTGGCTGCTTTCTCCCTGCATGACCGACCAGGGTAGATAGTAGTCGGTTAGCAGTTGATACTGGACCGCTCGGTCGCCTTCAACCGTGATCTGAAGTTCGTTCTCAGCGGCGTCCAGGTTGTCGAAGTTGAGCATTTGTACGATATCGCCGTTGCTGTCATCGATCTGCACGGTTTGCTTCTGGCTACCATTGAGGGTAACGGTTACCGTGGCACTCTTGCCTTCGCCTCCTTCTTGTGCTGCGGCCAAGAGTGCCTTGAGCACGAGAACCGTAGTTTGGGTCGAGTAGTAGGTGCCGTTGCCATTGCGTTGAGCAATCAGCCCATCGATCGCCTTTTGTGCTGCATCTATATGTTGGTTGGCACGCAAGGCCGCCAGAACCATCATGGCTGACGTTTCAATATTGCTCACCTCGCCATAGCCACCCATGTAGGTGGTCGCCCCACTCTCCCATGAGAAGTAGCCTTCACCGCTTTCTTGGGCATGCACAACTAGCTGATCAAGTAAAGAGCTTGCAAGTTGATCGTGGTCATCGACCGCAAGCAGCGCATTGGCAAGAAGGGCCAGGGCATAAGGGTCAAGGTTGCTTTGCAGGTCATCTTTCGCTAACTGCTGTTTGATATAGTTGACTGCCTGCTGCGCTTGGTAGCTCTGTCCAAATCCTGCGTCACTCAAGGCCCAGAGGATATAGGCGGTGGGTAAGAGATTATCGCTGCCCATATGGTCCAGTCCACTTTCGATGGTCATACCTGAAGGTGACCAACTCCCATCCGCAGCCTGTTGATTCATGATAAAGTTGGCGGCTCGATCCAGCAGGTTCGCATCAACGTAGCTGACCTTGGCCATATCGCTGAATTCCATCAGGCCATAGGCGGTGAGCATCAGTTGCGGGGGTGGGTCGCCAAAGAGGCTGAAGCCGCCGGGGTAGTTGTCCACTTCAAAGCTGAGCAGCCGCTGATAACCGAGGTTGATGTAGCGATCGGCGGTCATCTGTAATCTCGGACTGCTTTGGTTCGTGGCTTTGAGATAGTCGAGTACCAACACATTGGGATAGGTGGTGCTGCTGGTCTGTTCAAAACAACCATACGGTTCTTGCAACATGCCTTCGAGCCCGTCGACCACCTGGCTGACCACGCCGGGATAGAGCTTGACGGTCAAGCGGCTGCTCCCTGGAACGGCAGACTGCGGAGCAGCAATCGTGAAACTTTGTTCGGCTTGTAGCTTGCCATTGCGGGTGTCGAGCATGTGTTTGCCGTCTGGCACTACCTCGACTGACTTGAGCACTGCATCACTCATGTGGCTGCCGGTGGCGGTGATTTTGAACTCGTGTTGGCCAAAGCCGGTCACACGGATCGGAATGTAGGCGGCGGCCACTTCGTTGGCGCCAATCTCAAAGCTCAACTCTGGCTCTTGTACGAATTCAAACCAATCGGCCTGCTCGACCGCCAGCTTGACCGTCTGCTTTTCAGCCAGATAGTTATAAACCGACACAGGCACGCTCACTTCGTCGCCAGCCGTCAAGAAGCGGGGAAAATCGGGTTCGACAAAGAAATCCTGGAAGACCTTGAGCGGAGCCTCGGCACTGCCCAAGGTCCCTTCCTTGTCCGACGCGAGCACACTGATCCGCCAGGTGGTGATCGAATCGGCAATCGGTACGTCGAGAGTTACATGGCCGTTGGCGTCAGTCTCTTGTTCGGGCAGCCAGAAGAGCGTTTCTGGAAAGAATTGGCGCAGACGAGGTGGTTCAGGGGCTCCAATGGACCCTCCTGTTGCTGGTAACGCTTCAGTAATACCCTGATCAGCGCTGCTAGCCGACCCTGCCGGTGCTTCTGCGGCAGGTGCGGCGGCGGGTGCAGCAGCGGCACAGGCACTAATGACCCCACCTGCAAGCGAGAGCAAAAGCAATCCCATCAACAAATGGCGGCGCTTGCGGCTGCCATCATAGAAGGCTAGGCCAATCAGGGGCAGGGCGAGGAGGGCACGGGTGGTCCAGCCTAGAATGAATTGCGGATTGGGTGAATCATCAGACGTCATTTGACCTTCGTAACTCGTGGTTCGTGACTCATGATTTGTAATTGATTCGCTGGCGAAGAAGCCAGCTAGGGCGATTTGCCGTGCGCGTTCTTCAACCGATGCCACAGAGTCTTCGCCACTCGCTACCTGCCACTTGCCACTCTCTGCCGTCTGGATGCTGGACGGCGTGTTGTCGTAGGGGGAGGTATCTTTGCTGCCGAAGTCGTCGAAGCCTTGAATTTCATAGCGTGGCTCGAGCAGTTGGCGATTGAGCAGGAAGTAAGTGCGGGCAAAGCCTGGTTCCTGCGCCCCCAGGGCAAAGACGGATTCATCGACGATGCTGACGCCTACAGCACCTTGCATTGGCTGGCCTTTGTTTTGTACCTGGATGTCGAGCGTGGCCGTGTCGCCCGGGCGATATTGATCGGCGTTGGCTTTGACGTCGATCTGCGCTGGCGCTGGATTGACCAGCACATAGCGGCGATCATTCTTGATTGTCCCCGACTGGTCGATCAAATAGGCGTTGAGTTCGAGTGTACCCAGCAGTGAACCATCGAGGTTGATGGCGGCCGAGGCTTTGCCATTTTTGACCGGGAGCGGCACGAGGGCAAAGGTCTGGCGTCCCTTGATGACATCGAGATAGACGGTGCGGCTTTGACCGCGCACGACAATGTCGATGTTTAGGGTGTCACCAATGCGGTATTCGGCCTTTTCCGGGCGCAACAGCAACCCGTCCTCTCCGCCGACTACATCGAGCAATATCTTCTGCGTAGACGTGATACCACTCTGATCAGTAACGTCGAGCTTGAACGACTGCCGATTGAACTGGCTAGGTGTTATGGTAAATGTTGCCAAGCCGTAAAGGTCGGTGGTGAGTGTGATCGCCTGGCTTTTATCGGGCTTGACGAGCAACTGCGCTGACGCAGCGTCGGCACCGTCGGGATAGTGGACGTGAACGTAGACGTTGTTTTCGAGCTTGTTGCGTAGGTCACCCGCTTCGCCAACCAGATCGACCAAGAGCGGCTGTTCGGCAACTGTGATGTCGTCGTCGATCTTTTCCTCGTGATTAGCGTTGTCGATGACGCTGATTTCTAGATCGAGTTTGGCGCTGGCGTTGTCGAGTTGGCCGACAAAATAATCTGGTACAGTAAATTTGTAGTTGGCGACGCCCTGATCATCGGTGACGGATTCGATGGTCAACACTTCGTGGCGTTCCACATCGGTGGCAAAACCTTTGATCGTCACCTTGCCTGCGCTCACTGGTTTACCAAAGAAATAGTTGGCAGTCACGGTGCCAGTGACGAGGTCGCCAGGGCGGTAGTAGCTCTGCTGGCTGTTGTACTCGACTTTGAAACGAGGTAAGATGTAGGGTTTCACTTCGACCGAGCGACGGCTGCTGTTTGGCCCCATCTCGGCTGTAATAAAGTAATCGCCGCTGGCAGCCTGCGTGTCGAGGGCAAAATCTGCCGATGCAATACCGTAGTCTGAAGTGGTGAGTTCTTTGCGCATCAGCTTATTGCCTTCGGGGTCGGCAACGGTGACAGTTAGCGTCATGCCCTGCGCTGCTTTGAGATTGTTGCTGTCCAGCGCCAACGTACGCAGGTGGATCGTCTGGCCGGGCTGGTAGATCGGTTTGTCGCTGCTGACGAGGACATTGTAGACCTTGCCCAGGTAGATTTCTTGTTGCAGGGTTTGAATGCCGTACTGAGTCTCAGCAGTAACCTGCATGGTCTGTCGTGGATTGCGGATCTGGTTTGCCTCGGGCGCGTTAAATTTGACACGCACAACGCCGTTGTCGTCTGTCTTGCCGGCGAAGATTGATTGTTGGTTACCCTCTGCATCAACCAGGGTAATATCGACTTTGCGATCTTTCTCAACGGCGCCGCCATAGGGAGTGCGCACTTGCACCAGAAAGGTGTTGCGGCTTCCCGGTGCCACCCAACTGGTTTGACCGATGAGTGTGATGCCAGTGGTGGATTGTTGCTCGGGTCGTGGTGTGGGTGCAGGGCAGCCCAACAAAAAGACGATGAGCGGGATCAGAAAGCGGAGTAGTTTATAGCGTGAGTTGGTCATGGGAGATTCCTCGTAATGGTTAAGGCTGAAATGTGCAGGTAGAATTCACTCTGTCACTTTGCCACTTGCAACCTGCCTCTTTCCACCACTTTACGACGAATTTGGTGACAAAGCAAGGTTCAATTGTGTACCATTTGCGGAGGAGAGGTGTTACACTTCGTGCAACAGGGCTGCCAACGGATTTTGGGAACGGATTGAGTGGATTGTCAGTTGCAAGTTAATGCAACTGAGGCACAAATAAAGATGAAAATGATCGGTACGCCGATGACGTTGATTCTATGGATCACAGGCGGATAAAAATCCACAAAAATCCGTCTTGCTCCACCAAATCAGTGTTATCCGTGACCGATCCCCTGACACGAAGATGTCAGTTGGTATTCCAGGTATGAAATAGGTTTTATGTTATTCAAGCAATCGAGGTAAGGAGAATTTGTATGCGACGGTTTGAAGGGAAGTCGGTGATTGTTACGGGGGGATCTTCGGGGATTGGCAAGGCCACGGCGGAACGATTTGCGCAGGAGGGGGCCAATGTGTTGATCTTTGCTGATCGGGCGGAGGAGTTGCGCGCCACGGGTGCTGCCATGCGCAGTGCTGGCTACAGCGTGATCGACTCGCACGGTGATGTGGCGTCGTCTGCAGATGTGCAACGCACAGTACAAATGGCGATTGACCAATTTGGCGGCGTCGATGTGCTGGTTGGCAATGCAGGGATCGCAACCAGCGAACCCTTTGTCCAGATCAGTGAGGAGCGCTGGGATCGGCTGATGAATGTCAACTTGAAGGGTATGTTTCTTTTTGCACAGGCTTGTGCCAAGCAAATGTTGAAACAAAAGCGGGGTGGAGCGCTGCTTTTTACCGCCTCGGTGAATGGGTTGGCTGCTGAGACTGGGCTGGCTTCCTATAATGCCTCCAAGGCGGCGATCATCCTGATGATGAAGACGATTGCCCTAGAGTTAGGGCCGTACCGTATCCGCGCCAATGCGGTCTGCCCAGGATTGATCCACACGCCGCTGACCCACAACTTTGTCGCCAACGATCCCAACTGGCAGACCTATGTGCGCAGCATTGCCTGGGGTCGTGCCGGCACCGCCGAGGAAGTCGCTGCTGCCTTTGCCTTCCTCGCCTCGGATGACGCTGTCTATATCACGGGTGAAACGATCAATGTCGATGGTGGGCAGATGGCGAAGTTGAGCGATCCTGGCTTGATTACAGGATTGGATTTGTAGAGTCAAAATCTGACAAGGTGATACTGCTAGCGAAATCGCTGCCCGATTACAATCGGCTACTGACACCGAGAAGTGCCTTCAGTCACCTGGTATTTTCTATTCGCCGGGTGCCTTCTGGGCGCGACTTTTCGCTGTCAGCAGGGGAATTGATTCCCTTCTTGAATTCGCCAGCAGTATCACACGGTGAAGTAGATGCTCATTGGGGCGTTCAGTTTATTTTGTCCCCAAGTCATCCTGTCATCATTGCTGCTGTTGCTGCATCTGCATCAACTCCAACAGCGTACGATTGTACTGTTCCTGGAGTTCCTGCTGGGTGGCGATGTAGGCGGGTTGGTTTTGCTCGTCAGCGTCATCCTCGCTGATCGGTTCTTCGGCTTGACGGACACGCACAGTCACGCTGAGTTCGCTGGAAGCGTTGCCACGGAAGGTGCCGCGTGTGGGCGGCACATCGAAGTAATCCCGGCCGTAGCCGACCACAATGTGACGATCACCTGCCAAAACGTTGTTGGTCGGGTCGAAACCTACCCAGCCCCAATCAGGTAGCAGCACTTCGAGCCAGGCATGGGTGGCCCCAGCGGCTGAACGGTCAGCACGACGATGATAGAGATAGCCACTTACATAGCGGCAGGGGATGCGCAGATAGTTGCGCACCAGTGCTAGCATGATGTGCGTGTAATCTTGACAGACGCCACTACGCGTAGCTAAGGCATGGTCAATTGGGGAATCGACGTTGGTGCTTTGCGCGTCGTAGGCAAAGGTGCTGTACATTGTGTTGTTGAGTTGACGCAGCACGCTGAGTGGGTCTTCGCGTCGGCGTAGATCAAACTCGGTCGCTAACTCGTCGAGCGAAGGGGTACGCTGCGTCGATTCGCTCGGATTTAGCATTTCCCAATAATCGATTTGGCTAGACAACTCATCAATCCGTTCCCAATCAGCAGCGTGTAGCGTAGCTGGCAGCTTAGGAGCAGGCGACATTTGTACTTCGGATTCAGCAACAATAGATAATTCGTTATGGACGCCCGGAATATTGAATTGATGGATCATGTTGCCCAGATAATCTTCAAAGGCGTTTGCATGCGAAGTGGGGCGCGTGGTTAGTCTGAAATAGGTGCAATGTTGCATTTCAGTTGCACGAGGCTGCATCCGAATTTCAGTGATACTTTCGGCAATGGGAGCACTGTAGCGAAAGCGAGTGACATGGTGAATGTTGTACAACATAAGAATTGCGGATTGCGGATTGCGGATTGCGGATTGCGGATTGCGGATTTGCGCCTGATCCGGAGTTAGGCAATTCGCGTTATGCTGGAATTAGTTTCTCTTCGATTGGATAGTTAATGTACGTTTGATAGACGGCGTCGTGAAGTTGATAGCAGCGGTTTTGAATATCGTTCAAAAAGGAACTAAGTCCGCCATCGATCACTTCGTCGATCTGTCCATAGTCTAACATGGCATGGAGCCGACCGGCCAAACGATTGACCCGTGAGCCCTTATGCGTTTCCGTATCAACTGCGATAGCGGTAAGTGATTCCTGCAACGCATGCACGGCAAAACGCACTGAATGAGGAAAGGCGGGATTGAGCACCAGGAATTCGGCCACCCGCAACGGTTGAATGTTAGCCGTATGCACCTTGCTATAGGCTTCAAAGGCGGCACAGCCACGTAACAATCCTACCCAATCGAGATAGGTCTGCTGATCGCTGACTGTATTGGGCGATTTGGGGTCAAAAAGTTCGTCAAACTCGCAGGCCACCAGCGACGCTGTCGTAAGCACACGCTCGATATATTGACCAACACGAATAAATTGCCACCCTTGATCATGGCTCATGCGCGAATCAGTCATGCCTTGCACCAGGTAGATGCCCTCGTTGATCGAATGATAGAACTCGTGCGGTTCTCCTTCCCAAATCGCTTCGGCGTTGGTCTGACGAATTTTGAGATAGATCTGGTTGATCTGCTCGAACATGAGCGAGTTGATCTGCTCGCGAATTTGTCGGGCATTTTCACGCGCCAGGGCAATGCAATTGCTCAACGAATTGGCGTTGCTGGGTGAAAAGGTCAGCACTTGGGCAAATTCATAGTCACTTTCAATCGAAAGGGTACTCTGATGGGTAAGGCAGGCGGCAATCCGATTGCGCCTGCGCCCTGCCTCTTCGCTTGCCTGATCTAACACCAAATTGAGATGGATATCCAGTTGGCGGGCAACATGTTCTGCACGCTCTAAGTAGCGGCTCATCCAGTAGAGACTGTCGGCAACGCGTGAAAGCATAAAACTCCCCCAAAGGTGGGAAATTGAGAGCGGGAAATTAGAAATCAGTCACCAATCTCCTAATCTCTCAATCTCTATTTACTCAACACCCATGTATCCTTACTCCCGCCACCCTGCGACGAATTGACCACCAACGAGCCGCGGCGCAATGCCACACGGGTGAGGCCGCCGGGCAGTATGGTGACGCGCGAGCCATACATGATGTAGGGTCGCAGGTCAATGTGGCGACCTTCGACGCTATCGCCTAGGAAGCAAGGGGCACGAGAAAGGGTGATGGTTGGTTGGGCAATGTAGTTGCGCGGGTTGGCGCAAACCAAATCGTGAAATTTAGCGCGCTCGGCCAACGTGCTGTGTGGTCCGATCAACATGCCGTAGCCGCCTGATTCGCCCACGGCTTTGACGACCAGCTTATCGAGATTCTCCAGCACATGGCTACGATCCTCTTTGCGCTCACACAGATAGGTCTCGATGTTGGGCAGGATCGGATCTTCCTTGAGATAATAGCGAATCATCTGCGGCACATAGGCATAGACCGCCTTGTCATCGGCCACGCCGGTACCGATGGCATTGGCCAGGGTCACATTGCCACTGCGGTAGGCATTGAACAAACCTGGTACACCCAACATCGAATCTTTACGAAAGACCAACGGATCGATAAAATCATCGTCGATACGACGGTAGATCACATCCACCCGTTGCAATCCAGCGGTACTGCGCAGATAAACCTTGTTGTCGTGAGTCAGCAAATCGCGACCTTCTACCAGTTGGATACCCATCTGCCGAGCCAGAAAGGTGTGCTCAAAATAGGCCGAGTTATAAACACCAGGCGAGAGCAGCACAATATTCGGGTTGATCGAGCTTTCCGGGGCCAGAGTCTGCATTGTACTGAGCAAGGCCTGCCCGTAGTAGTCGAGAGGTCGTACCGCGTAACGGTTGAAGAGCCCCGGAAAGGTGCGCTTCATCACCTGGCGATTGACCAGCATGTAGGACGCACCGCTCGGCACACGCAGATTGTCCTCCAACACGGCAAAACGCCCATCCGGTTGGCGGATCAAATCGGTGCCGACGACAGCAACGTAAATGCCATGTGGCACATCGACGTTGCGCATCTCGCGCCGAAAGTGTTTGCTGCTATAGATCAACTCAAAGGGAACGACCTTGTCGCTGAGAATCTGGCCTTTGTGATAGATGTCGTTGAGAAAGAGATTGAGTGCCGTGATGCGCTGCGTCAAGCCACGCTCGATGGTGTCCCATTCGGCGGCTGTAATAACCCGCGGCAGCAGGTCAAAGGGAAAGATGCGTTCGGTACCCTGCGAATCACTGTAGACCGTGAAGGTGATGCCTTGAAAGAGAAAGGACTTGTCGGCAGATTTTTGCCGCTCCTGCAACTCAGCAGGGGTCAGTTCGAGCAAGGCTTGGTAGAGCAGTTGATATTGCGGCCGCGGGTTGCCTTTGCCGTCAAACATTTCATCAAAGGCCCCATCAAGCGCATAGTTGTCAAAAGGCGGCTGATGCAGGTGAATCGTAGCCAGGTCAGGTTCGTCCATGAGCGTTGGTGAATAGAAGGACAAATTTGTGTTTGGAAGTTGTAGAGATGTGGATTATTAGTAACTCTGTAATTACGTAATATCCAATTCCTCTCTTTTGCTGGCGGATTATAAAAGGGTCACAAAAATAGGTCAAATTGTGTAGCTGAATCCACTTTCTGCTTGTTGAAATTGCTGCACTGCGAGAAATTTAGTTGTGCGTTTTGTACAAGGAGGTTGGAGGGGTGAGGAAGAAGAACTAACCTCACCCCTCACCCCTCCAACCTCTAACCTGGAGCTTAAAGTGAAGATGCTGTTTCGTCTTTTATTGATTCCAATTGTGCTTTATTTGGCGCTATGCCTGCTGTTGTACCTGCGCCAGGAGCGATTGCTCTTCTACCCGACCGTGCTTGCTGCCGATTATCGTTACAGTTTCTCGGTGCCCTTTGAGGAGCTTTCGATTCCTGTCAATGGTGCTGTGCTCAATGTGGTTCACTTTCGGGCCGCTCAGCCGAAGGGTATTGTCTTTTATCTACATGGCAATGGCGATATCATCGGATTTCTCGGCGATACCGCCGAGGATTTTGTTGCACTGGACTACGATCTCTTCATGCCGGATTACCGTGGATACGGCAAAAGCACAGGTACGCTCGACAACGAAACTACCTTCTATAACGACATGACGGTTGCCTATGCTTACGTGCATCAGCACTTCCTGAATCTACCGATTATTATCTACGGCCACTCCATCGGCTCAGGGATCGCTGTACATCTGGCAGCCGAAAACGACCCGCAACGGCTGATCCTGGAATCGCCTTATTACAGCCTGCAAAGTCTTGTCGCCGAAAAAATGTCCTGGGTGCCGACGTCGCTGCTGCTCAAGTATCCCCTGCGCAGCGACCAATGGATCGAGCGCGTCACCGTGCCGATCACGTTGATCCACGGCACTGCAGATACACTAATTCCCTACGAGAATAGCATGCGTCTCCTCGAACTGATTCACGGCGAAAAGCAGTTGGTGACGGTGGAAGGCGGTGGGCATGGAAATCTGCGTAGGAGTAGGGAGTGGCAGGAGGCGATGAGGAAGTTGTTGGGGTAGCGGGGTAGCGCACCTAGTTGACACTCATCCTCAATTCTCCTATGATACACTTATCGATAATGTGCTCCAATATTAAGAGTATGGGAGGGTAATTCGAATGAGTATTGAAGAAGCTGTGATTGAACGCTTACGCTTTTTGCCGGAGGCCCAAAAGCAAGAAGTTTTAGATTTTGTTGATTTTTTGGCCGTAAGAAAAAAACAAAAAAAATTAAAAAAAACTGCGCCCAAATTGCTCGGCAGGTATGCAAACCTCAAGGTTGCACTTGAAGAAAGAGATCTACTTGAGGCCCGAAAGCAAATGTGGGGACAGTTTCCACGCGAGATTGAACTATGAGCGGGTTAGTTGTGGATACACAGTCCATAGTCTGGAGTTTGTTTTCACCAAACAAGCTTTCAGCAAATGCTCAACAAGCGATTGACCTAGCCAACCAAAATCAAGAGCCAATCTATATTTCTACACTCTCCCTTGTCGAGGTAACTTTTCTGGTAGAAAAAGGGCGCTTGCCACAAATTGTGTTGGATACACTGTTTCATGAGTTGACGGAATCACAGAATGAACTTATCGCCTTACCAGTCGATGTGGCGATTGCGCGAACTATAAGTAAGATTCCTCGAACTGCGATTCCTGAACTGCCAGATCGCGTGATTGCTGCTACTGCACTTTCACTTGGGCTGCCTTTGGTAACCAGTGATTTGAAGATCCGCGCTTCTGGTGTTTTGACCATTTGGTAACCTCATCTGTTCATACGCTCCTTTGTAACGTTTAACTCAACTATGCCAAACAGCTACCTCGACTTCGATCTGGAAATAGGCAAGGGCAAAGACGGCATTTATGCGATACAAGCGCGCTGGCAGGGCAATGAAGCCTGGCAGGAAGCGCAACTTGTCAACGATACAGACCCGGCTGTCCTGCGCCAAGCCATCGAAGAGGCGGTCTACCATTCGCCCTTGCGTCGTCGCAAGCGGAGTGGCACCAACTACGAAGCCACTGTGCAGGGTTTGGGCCAACAACTCTTTGACTTTGCGCTGAGCGGCGAAGTGTTGGCACAACTGCGTGCCTGCCAGCGCGCCGCCAAAAGCCAACACAAAGAAGGCGTGCGACTGCGCTTACGCATCTTTGACCCCGAACTGGCAGGTTTACCCTGGGAGTATCTCTACGACAGCCGCCTGCGTGACTTTATCGCTCTCGACCCGACGCTGCCACTGGTGCGTTACCTGCACCATCCCCATGCTGTAGCGCCGACGTCATTAGTTGCCCCGCTGCGCATTCTGGCGATGGTTGCTGCTCCAATCAACCTGCCGGCGCTGGATGTGACCGCGGAGAAGCAACGGGTGGAGCAAGCGGTGGCAAACTTGCAGGCAGATGGACGGGTTGAACTGCATTGGCTCTCTGGCGAGACGGCATTGGATTTGCAGAGTGCGTTGCGCAAAGGACCTTGGCACATCTTCCACTTTATCGGACATGGTGACTTTGACCCGCTGCGCGACGAAGGCTATGTAGTACTTTGCAACCCTCGCAACCGACAAGCCGAGCCGCTCTACGCCACCCAATTGGCACGCCTTCTGGCCGCCCAGAGCAATCATCTGCGCTTTGTGTTACTCAACGCCTGCGACAGTGGACGGGGCAGTAGCAGCGACATCTTCTCCAGTACCGCTGAAACCTTGATCAACCGCGATCTGCCTGCTGTGCTGGCCATGCAATATTCGATCACCGATGATGCCGCTACGCTCTTTGCCCAACACCTCTACGAATCGCTGGCCGACGGCCTGCCCATTGACCGCAGCGTGGCCGAAGCGCGTAACGCCCTGGCGCTGGCCGACAGCCAAAATTTGGAATGGGGTGTGCCAGTGTTGCACATGCGCTTGCCGGATGGAGTGCTGTTTGAGCTAGCGAGTGCGGAGAGCGGAATGCGGAATGCGGAATCGGATCGTCGATCATCCGCTAACATCGTTCAAGATAAACCCGCCACTCGCCACTCGCCAGCCACCACTCGTACCCCAAAAATTGACTTCGATTGGGTGACGATTGCGGCAGGTGAATTTTTGATGGGCAGCGACAGGGCGAAGGATAAATGTGCCTTTGGTGATGAACTGCCGCAGCACAAACTCTACCTGCCCAGCTTCAAAATTGCCCGTGTGCCCGTGACGGTGGAGCAATTTGCACAATTCATCAAAGCGACTGGCTACAAGACAACGGCTGAACAAAATAGTGAGGAATATTACTGGGCGGCACCAAGAGGCAAAGACAGCGATGTGCGCAATAAACAGAACCACCCTGTCACCTGTGTTACCTGGCACGACGCTATCAAGTTCTGTGAGTGGGCAGAAGTGCGCCTACCCACGGAAGCGGAATGGGAACGGGCGGCACGTTGGACGGATGGACGGATTTACCCCTGGGGTAATGAAGCGCCGGATCAAAGCCGCTGCAATTTCGACCGAAATGTGAGCGATACCACTCCTGTGGGCAACTATCCAAAGGGAGTGAGCAAAGAAGGTGTCTTGGATATGGCTGGTAATGTTTGGGAGTGGGTGAGTACAAAGGATGAGGCATACCCTTACGATGCAAAGGATGGCAGAGAGGAACTTACGGGAGATGAGCATCGCTTGCTGCGTGGCGGGTCGTGGTTCTATCCCCTAGATTTCGTGCGTGGGGCGATCCGTTACAACAACAACGCCGTGGACTGGAACGACGATTTCGGTTTTCGTGTGGTAATTTCTGTCTCTCCTGGCAGTTGATCCTCTGATCTCTGCTGTGCTCTGGTCTCTGAAAAAGCTCTGGGACTCTGCCCGCTCTGGGGGTTTGGGGGAGTGCCCCCATCCGCCGAAGGCGGGGCGATTTTTTGGGGAATTGTCAAGTAAATGGTGTTGTGTTGTTGTGCCTAGAACCACCCCATCCTAGCCCTCCCCAACCGTGGGGAGGGAACCGTCACGGGAAGGATTGAGTTTGGTGGGTTTGAGAGGGGTTTGTTATACTTTGTGTTAAGTAATAATTAAACTAACTATTCGACCGAACAACCAAACCAAATCTGCCCCTTCACGGTTCCCTCCTTTATCAGGGGAGGGTTAGGGTGGGGTTTGTCTTTATCATCATGTACTCCAATCACCCCTGGCAACCCACTCCCGATCTCTAGGAGAAGATCAAGCCCTTAGCTCGCGAAATGCGCAAAGCGCCAACCGGTGCCGAAGCCAAACTCTGGCAAGCCATTCGCAAAGAGCAGATCCGTGATATCAAGTTTCGCCGCCAAGTGGCAATTGATCGTTTCATTGCCGATTTTTGCAGCCTGGAACTACGCTTGATCATCGAGTTGGATGGACCCATACACCAATACACAATGGAAGAGGATGCCATTCGCCAAGCATTTTTGGAGTCGCTGGGCTTTGCAGTGCTGCGTTTTCCCAATTTGGAGGTTTTCAACAATCTGCTGGCGGTGTTGGAGCGAATTGATCAGGTTGTCGCACAGAGAAAAGGCATCACCCCTCCCTAGCCCTCCCCAAAACAGGGAGGGAACAGTCACGAGGAAGATTTTGTTTGGTGCAATGTCGTGAATTGATAAGTTCGACTTTTCAACAGGATAACCAAACTCAATCCGTCCCTTCACGGTTCCCTCCGCACAGCTTGGGGAGGGCTAGGGTGGGGTTGCTCTATGATTAACCATTAACCATTCCCCATTAACGCTTAACCGGCTTCCTCGTCTCCCACCCCTCTTCAAACAGCCGCAAAAAGTATGTATCACTGTACGGATACTTCTCCACTTCCGCCTCATTCAACTCAACGCCCCAGCCCGGCGCGTCGGAGACTTGCAGATACCCATCTTGAACCCGTGGCACGCCGCTGAGCAGATCCCAGGTCCACGCTTCGAGTGAGGCGTCGAAGTTCTCTTGGATTAGGAAGTTGGGGATCGAGGCGTGGATGTGGGCGTTCATGGCGGTGCAGAAGGGACTTTGTGCCTGATGGCAGGCAACCAATCCGGTGTAGGCTTGGGCAATGGCACAGGCTTTGCGCGCCAGCGAAGGGCCCAAGGTTTGCGGTTCGGGTTGGACGATGTCGATCACGCGGTAGGCGAGCAGATCGGCAAATTGGCGCAACTCGCTGAAACCTTCGCCCAGCACCACGGGAATCTTGATCGAACGAGCAACCTCGATATGCCCGGCTAGATCGTAGGTACGCACCGGCGTCTCCAGCCACATTGGCTCGAATTCTTCCAACTTGCGCCCGATGCGAATCGCATTGGTCACGGTAAAGCGGTCGTGGGCTTCGATCAGCAGATCGACCTGTGAACCGACTGCTTTACGCACCGCCGCCACAATTTCGACTGCCAGCACTTCACTCTCCTTGCTGATCTGCTGATAGGCACCACCAAAGGGATCAAACTTGAGCGCGTTGTAGCCCTGTTCGACCATTTCCATGGCACGTTTGGCAAAATCCTCGGGCGTGCGTGGCCCTTTATACCAGCCATTGGCATAGACACGCAGCCGTTCGTGATGTTTGCTGCCAAAGAGTTGCCAAACCGGTGCTCCCAGATGTTTGCCTAATATGTCCCAACATGCCTGTTCAACTGCGCTCATGCCCTTGGATTGGCCATAGTAGCGTGCCTTATGTAGCTTGAACCAAAGCCGCTCCGGGTGGCATGGATCTTCGCCGATCACATGACGGCGTAGCTCTTCCAGGTCGCCGACCGAGGGTTTGGTGGCAAGTCCACCGGTTGCCTCACCAAGTCCAGTGATGCCCTCATCGGTGTAGAGCTTGAGGAAGACCCAGTTCTTCCAGGGATTACCGACTACAAAAATTTTGAGATCGCTGATTTTCATGATTTTCTCCTCGTACTGAATTGGATAGATAAGAAGTCGATGGGTAAATGAAGCAGCTCAATCTTCTCATCTTTACCGCTCGCGCCAACTCATCTTCCTCCCAACCCACCAGTAACTCGCCGCTGTCATGGCGAGCATCATTCCAATGTCCAACCAAAGTCGGCCCGTAATCGGACCGATCAACGTTTGGCGTAGCGCAGAGGCTACATAGGAGGCAGGACTGAGCCAGCCAGTGGTCGCCAACCAGCTAGGCAACTGTTCAACCGGCAAAATAACTGGCCCTACTGCCAGCAAGACCAAGGTCAATAGGTTCGTGATTGCCATCGCCTGATCTTCAGGCGTGACACTAACCCCGATCAGCGCACCCAAACCTGATAGTGGAAGCGCTGATAAGGGCAGGATCAGCAAGAGCAGTGGATGAAAATGAAGGGGCAACTTGAGATAGAGCACGCCTGCCAGCAGTGTGATCAACAGTCCTGGTAATGCCATCAAAAAGAACGAAAAGGTAATCGCGATCACAAAGAGCCAGCGTTGAATGGGCAACGTGGCAAAGTAATCAAGCGTATGGGTGGCGCGCATAAAGGTAAAACGGCTGCACATCTTGTTCATCGTTTGGAAAAGCAACGAAAGCACCAGGTTGCCAGTGAGAATATAGTGCAGCGCTTGCGGACCACCATTCCGGGCAAAGCTACCCAATGCCAAAATACTGAGCATCGGTGCAATCAAGCCTGTCACCAACGTTCCGCGCCATGACCAGCGCCAGTTGAGCATTTCCATCTGTAAGAGGTCGATAAATTGAATAAGAAGTGGTTGGGGTTTGCGCATAGAAATTGTGAATTGCGAATTAGGAATTGCGAGTTGTAAATTCCCTGTCACCTTGTCACTTTTTTCCCACTCCCGCCACCTGCAAATAGAGATCTTCCAACGTGGCTGAATACAACTTGAAGTCGTCGATCTTTGCCATGTCGAGACTTGCCAACGTTTGTTCGACTTGGTTGTGGCCTAGGTAGACCAGCCAGCGGCCAGTATCCAGTTGGGTGATGGGAAGCGTAGGGGCAAGTTTAGGTGGTGTGTCGGGTGAAAAGTGCAGTTCAAGGCGCAATTGATGGTCGATCTGCCGCTTCAGGTCACTTGGTTTGCCAATCGCCAGCAACTTACCGTGGTGGAGAATCCCTACACGCTGGATGATCTTTTCTGCTTCAATGGCGTCATGGGTGATAAATATGATCGTTGTCCCCTGTTGCTGGTTGATCTGGCGCAGATTCTCCCAAACTTGTTTGCGGCGTTGTGGCGAAAGCTCGTTGGTTGGCTCATCGAGGATCATCACGGGCGGCGATCCAGCCATCGCCAGCGCCAATTGGAGTAGTCTGCCTTCCCCACCAGAAAGTCTGGCGGCTGGCTTGTGCGCTACTGGCCCGATCTGCCAGAGACCAATCAGCCGATCTCGCTCTTTCTGCGCATCATTGCGACTCAACCCACGCAGATGAGCGGTAAAATAGAGCGCTTCGTGTGCTGTGAGCTGATTCACCGCCGCCTGCCGTTGCGGCATATAGCCAACTGACAACGGTAGTTCGAGTGCCTGTTGATGGAGCGGCTTGCCAAAGAAGGTGATTTCCCCAGCCGTACTTTTGACTAAGTTGACCATCTGTCGAATCAGGGTGCTCTTCCCAGCGCCATTGTCTCCGAGTAGGCCAAAGATTTCTCCTTCGCCAATCTGAAAGAAAATTTCGTGGTTGGCGAATGGCAAATAGGGTGAATACTGTTTTGAGACGTTGTGTAACTCGTATACGTTCATGGAGCGGTCAACACAATATTTTTTTCTTTGGATTTTGATTGTGCGTTACAATGGACAATATACTCATGCTCTGCACTAAGAAACATCTTATACTGCAAAAATGTTCCTTAGCCGCAACCGCTAGTATAAATTAACCGTTTTTGTTTCGAATCGCTAGGAAATTGAGACGCAAAGCAAGGAAAGTCGGTTGCTTGTACCATTTTACTTGTCAGGTCTGTTGTCTGTCTACCTAGCTTTAGCATAGTAAGGATTTCTCATGAGCGGAATTTTGTTACCAGGACAGGATAAGAAGCCCAAGCAACCAGCCGGTGGACTTGAGATTGCCGGCGGCTTCGTCAAAAAGAAAGATGCCAAGCCAACCGAGCCGCCCCCTAGCCAACCTGAAGCTCCGGCCGCTGAAACACCCGCTGCCCCACCACCCACTGCCCCCGCCGCCCCTGGTGCCCGCCCTCAATCAGGACGACGCCTTAGTGCTGAAGATTTCATGTTCCCGCCGCAGGCCGCACAGATTCAATGCCCGAGCTGTGGTACGCCCTATGCAGTGCCCATTTTCAGCATTATAGATTTCGGTGCCAATCCTGAACTGCGGCAACCGCTCCTGGCTGGGCAGATCAACTTTGCCCAATGTCCCAACTGTGGTATGGGTGGTCCGCTTTCGGCACCGTTGTTGGTACACTCGCCCGAACATCAGTGGTTGGGTGCATTTATTGCCGCCGAAGCTCGTATTAACGATGTGCAGCGCCAGAAGGTTATCGGCGATCTGACGCAAGCGTTGATGCGCAAGCTGCCGGCTGAAGCACGCAAAGGCTACATGTTGCAGCCCAAACAATATTCCGACTGGCAAACTTTCTCTGAAAAAATTTGGGAATTCGAGGGCGTAACTCCTGAAATGTTGCGCCGTCAGCGCGAGCAGAGTGCTTTGCTGCAAAACCTAATTGCATTAGCCAATGACCGCAAAGCCCTTGAGATTGCACTCCAACGCAATAATGGCACTGCATTAGTTGATCGCACCTTCTTTGCCATGCTCGATCGGATGCTAGTAATTGCCAGCCAACAGGGGCAGGGTGAGCCGTTCGTGCAACTGCGCAACAACCTGCTCGAAATGACCGAGGCTGGTAAACAGATCAAGGCCCAAAGCGATCACATCCGGGAAGTGTTGGGCACCGTCAATGAGAAGACCACACGCGAGGATCTGATCGATCTGTTACTGCGTGAGAGTGAAGGTGAGAATGGCCGCGACATGCTCGGTGCTTTGGCCGCTTCCTTGTCCTCGGCCTTTGACTATCAATTCCTGCTTGCCGTAAACGAGCGAATTGAACATACAAGCGATGAGACCGCCAAGCAGCGCCTGGAAGAGATTCGCCAGATGGTGTTGTCGATCCAAGAGCAGCAGCGTGCCAGCCAGCAGATGGTAATTCAGCAGGTACAGCAGGTTTTGCAGGAAGTATTGCAAGCCGAAGATGTCGATGCTAAATTGCAGGAATTGGCAGAATACATCGACGAAACCTTCCTGGCGGTTCTGGCGAGCAATATTCAGACTGCCAATCAGCGCAACTCGAAGGCGGCTGCCAATCGGTTGCAAGAGATCTACGATAAGGCTGTCACGATGATCGAAGGCCAGATGCCGCCGGAGATTCGCTTCATTAATCAGTTGATCACAGCTGATGATCGCGCTGAAGTCAACCGCCTATTGCAAGAAAATCGCAGCATGCTCACTAAAGAGTTTGTCGAGTCGTTACGCACACTCGAAAACGAAATGCGCCAAGGTCGTCGCAACGAAATCGCCGACCGAATCAAGTCGCTGCGCGGACAAATCGCACTCATGGTTTAATTACCCAATCTCCATTTCTACTCTCTACTCTCAATGGTTTATGGGTGAGTAGAGAGTATTTTCTCCCATCCTATGCCACTCAATGCTGAAATTGTAACCACTGGGACGGAAATTCTGCTCGGTGAAATTGTCGATACCAATGCCGCCTGGATCGCCCAGCAATTGCGCGATGTCGGTGTGAATCTTTTCTACAAAACTACGGTCGGCGATAACCTCGCCCGCATCCGTGGTGTGATTGAACTTTGCATGAGTCGGAGTGATGTCATCATCTGCTCAGGCGGTTTAGGGCCAACGGTGGATGATATGACCCGTCATGCGATTGCCGAAGCAACGGGGCGACCACTGCAAATGCACGAGCCTTCCCGGCGCAAACTCGAAGAGCGCTTCGTGCGGCTTGGCGTGCAGATGACAGAAAACAACTACGTCCAGGCGCTGATCCCAGAAGGTGCCATTGTCATCGACAATCCGGTGGGTACAGCGCCGGGCTTTATCGTTGAGACGCAGCAGTCGACCGTGATTGCGGTTCCTGGTGTGCCGCGTGAGATGAAAGCGTTGATGACCGAGACGATATTGCCCTATTTGCGCCAGCGTGGAGGCGAAGGCATCATCCGCCGTCGAGTCTTGCGTACGATTGGTATTGGCGAAAGCCTGATCGACACCAAGCTGGACGATCTTCTGCGCCAAAGTAACCCTACCGTGGGGTTGGCGGCGAAGACTGGGCAAGTTGATGTGCGTATTGCCGCGCGAGCGCTGACCGTAGCCGAAGTCGAAGCGATGCTCGACGAGCTTGAGCGTGAAGTGCGCAACCGGATTGGTGAGTTTATCTACACCGATACACCTGAGGAGTCCTACGAGGCCGTGATTGTAAAACGGCTGCAAAGCCAAGGAGCGACGCTCGCTATCAGCGAAAATAATACGCGGGGTACTCTAGCCGACCGTTTACGCCAAGCATTGCCAAGCTTCGACCCGCTCCAAAATGCGGTCCTGGATGACACCATCGCTGTGAGCGAAGCTGCCGTGCGCGAAGCTGCTCAACAATTGCAACGCCGCAGTGCCGCCACCTATGCCCTGGTGATTTCTGGTACAGCAGGGGCTGATGAAGGGGTTTGGGGTGCGAAAAATGGTGAAACGTGGGCGTCATTGGCTGACAGCAAAACGGTCATCACCACTCGTATCAACTTTGGCGGGCAGGACGAGTACACGCTGGTACGCATCGGCAATGGCGCGTTAGCTTTGTTGGACCGAGCGACAAAGTTGGAGCGAGTATAGACGCATGGCCCCTTCTGCGTTTCTATCGCTTTTGGATAGAATCAACGACCTCAAACGGCTGCCACGCACAGGCTGGCTCTTTGCTGGTGTGCCGCAGCCCGAATCGATTGCCGATCACACTTCGGCGGTTGCCCTGCTCACGCTTGTGCTCGCAACCGAAATCAACAGCGAACCAACTGCCCATCTGTTAAGTCGCCCATTGGATGTAGGCCGTGCCGTGCAGATTGCTCTGGTCCACGATTTGGCGGAGAGTTTATTGACCGATTTGCCTAAACGCAGTACTGAGTTGATCAGCGAGGTTGTCAAACATGCGGCGGAGTTGAACGCCTTGCACCAAATGTTGGCAGGTCACCCGGCTCAAGACGAGATCATTCGCTATTGGCAAGAGTATAGCGAGGCTTCTACGCCCGAAGGTCGTTTGGTGCGTGATGTGGACAAACTTGAAATGATCCACCAGGCGCTACGTTACGAGCAAAGTGGCAACCGTAATCTTGAGGAGTTTTTCCGTAATCAACGCTGGCATTACGCTGTGAGTGAACTCACCTACGCCTCCTTGTGCAAGAGTCGTAACTAAGGTACACTAGCACACTGTTTTTGCAGTGAAAATTGCAGGTTAGCGGGTCGCAAAAGCTTCAACGTTGTATCCTGCAATCATGCTCATTATCTTTTGTAGTATCGGTATGTTCCTTGGTCTGTTTATCACCTAGTTTTAAAATACAGTGAATCATCAAACTCCAAAACTCAGCTCAATGGTTTCAGAATTACAACAAGAGGGCGTAGCCAAGTCCCCACGTGATTCGAGATTGCGCTATGGAGTCGCCTTGATCCTCACGGCGGCTTTGCTCTTTTTGGCCAGTTGTGCAGGTTCCGCAAATTCTCAATCGGCAACGCCTGAGGCAGTGGCGGAAGCATTGCCGACTGTTGCAGAGGCAACCAGTGCAGAGGCAACTACCAATCCAGTGAGCGTAAGTAGCGAAGCGCCAACCGCTACACCCATCCCGGTCCAACCGACCAATACGCCTGGCCCCACTCCCACCTTGGATGCAGTTTCACCGCTGAGCCATACCGTGAATATCCTCTTGCTGGGCAGTGATCGTCGCCCAAACACGGGAATTTGGCGCACTGACGTCATCATGATTGTGGCTCTCGATTTGGAGCATGGTCGAGCTGGGGTGATATCTTTCCCGCGTGACATTTGGATTGATCAGGATCCGGATATCAATTGGGTCAAGATCAATACCGTCGATGTGGTGGGTGAGCAAAAGGGCAAAAACGAGGGGCCAAAACTGCTCTCATCTGTTTTACAACGTAAACTTGGCGTTCGCATTGACTACTTTGTGCGTTTTGAGTTTGAATCGTTTAAGCAGGTCGTGGACATTTTAGGTGGTATCGATGTCGATGTCGATTGTACTTACCACGACACCATTGCCGACGAAGGGGTTACGCTTGATCTAAAGCCTGGCCACTACCATTTTGATGGCAAACAGGCGATCAGCTACGCCCGCAGCCGGGTGATGGGCGGCGACCTGGACCGCAACCGCCGTCAACAGCAGGTGATCTGGGCGATTCGCAACAAGATCAAAGAGACAAACTTTATCACGAAGATTCCCTCACTGTATAGCGCTGTTTCCAATTCGGTGGCCAGTGACCTGGATCTGCTCGAAATTGTTCGCCTTGCCCGTTTTGGGATTACAGTCGAACCATCCGATATTCACGGTATGGTCGTTCAAAATCCGCTGATCAACGAGAGCTGGCGTGAAAACATGTTTGTCTTTATTGCAGATTGGCCTGCGATCGGCAAATCTGCCCAACAGATCTTTGACCAACCCGCCTTTGAGGATGCAGTGAAAGTTGGCCCAGAGGGTGAACGGGTCTACTGCCCGTAAAGGTTGTTTTTCTTTTTACTCGTTTTGTATCGTTTGGAGTTTGGGATATTTTGTCATGGTGAATCGTAAGTTACTTATCTGTTCGTTGATCCTCTCACTGTTTGTGGTCTTTTCCAACACGCTTCGTCTACGGGCAGCCCCTGGCTTGCAGGTGAAGTTGCCGACGGCGACAGCAACTTCCACTGCCAATAAGCGTGCCACCGCCACGCAAACGCCGATGCCGACTGCGACTGCTACTCGAACCAGCACCCGGCGCTCCACCCCTACGGCAACCCTGGCGGAAAGTACGCCTGCGGTCACGGCTACAGTTGCCAGCGCAGCTGTACCCGTCAGTACGGATACAATCGTTAGCCCTGCCCTAGATAGCAGCAATGGCCCACCCTTTGATTGGTCAACGAGCGACAATTATCTGATCTTGGGTACGGACCGCCGTGAGGGCTGGACCGATTGGCGCACGGATACGATCATTCTTGTGGGGCTGGATCGGGCAAATGCACGGGCTGCCGTCTTTAGCATCCCGCGTGATCTCTATGTGCAAATTCCTGGCTATGGCATGGGGCGCATCAATCAAGTGGATTTTATGGGTGAAAGGCGCAACGGCGAAGGTGGCGGACCGATTTTGATTTCGCAGGTGCTCAGTGAAACGTTGGGAGTTGCCGCCCAGCACTGGATCCGTGTGCAGATGACTGGTTTTATCAGCTTTGTCGATGCAGTTGGCGGTGTCACTGTCACCTTGGATTGTCCCTTTTCCGAGCCAATTTTCAATTTGACGACCCAGAGTTGGGAAGAGTTTACCTTGCCTGCTGGTGATAACTTGTTGGATGGGCAGTCGGCCTATTGGTTTGTGCGTCTGCGCCTGCGTGAAAGCGATATCGGGCGTGCCAATCGCCAACGGCAATTCCTTTGGGCGCTGCGCAACAAAGTATTGAGCACCAACCTGATTCTGCAAGCGCCAGAGTTGTGGCAGGCGTTCAACAATACTTTTTCCACCGATCTGGACTTTCTCCACATCCTGGATGTTGGCACCTTTGGCTTGGGGTTGAAGCCAGAAAATGTGCGAGCGAGTGGCTTAAATCTGGCGGACTTACAAAATTACGTCACAGCTGATGGCCAACAAGTCCTGCGGATTGGCAATCCCGCCCATGTGCGTTCCAAGTTGGCCAATGTCTGGGCCGCGCCAGCAATGGTGGATTCCAACCGGCACAACGCAACGACCTGTCAGCCACTGCCTGATCCTTCAGCCCTGAATCTGCCCGCAGTCTCTGGGGATGGGGGAAGCGGTGCCGTCCAACCAGGAACAAATGATCAGGCGAGCGCCAATGCCACTGCAACGCCGAGTGCCTCAACTGCTTCCGGCCAAACTGTGACCTCCAGTCTGGTGATCGGCAACCGTGCGCGTCTGCGCCGAGGCTACACACTTTCCGTACGTTCCAAGCCTGGAGAGGGTGCGGGGCGCGAGTTGGGGAGCATAGCCGGTGGTGAAGAGTGTGTCGTTCTGGGCGGCCCGTCGCCAATTGAGGGGATCGTCTGGTGGTATGTCCGTACCGATAGCGGCGCTGAAGGCTGGATTCCCGGCAATACAAGCGACGCTGCGATTTTGCAGGTAGTACAGTAAAGATGACAGGGTGACAGGGTGATAAGGATATCATTCACCTTGTCACCTTGTCACCTTGTCACCCCTTCTCCCACTCCTCTCTCACTCTCTGCGCACACGCCAAAAGCCAGCGTCGGTCACCAAAGACTTGCAGTGTGATCGTTCCGTTGTAGTTGAAGCTATGCAAATTGCGCAGTTCGTGTGCCAGGTCAATTCCACCGCTTGGCGCAGCACCGAAGGGGAGATTCAGATCCTCGATTCCATTGTTATCGCTGAGATGAACGTGGGCGAGCCGGTCGCTGAGGGCAAAGAGGTAATCTCGTGTCATACTCTTGGCGGTGTTGACATTGCCGTGGCCGATGTCATAGAGTAACTTGAGCTTGGGTAGGCGAAAGAAGATTTCACGGAAATATTTAAGTTGATGCGCTTGGCGTGTGCTGTTCTCTAACGCCACTTTGACTCCCCGCTCCGTTGCGTGGTTGAGCACAATCGTGAAGAGTTGACGATAATACTCGTAGCCTTCCGTCTCACTCAAATAGTCGGGCCAGCCGTGAAAACAGATTGTGCAGAGCGTTGCACCCAGAATCTGCGTGGCATCAATACTGTGCCGTAGTTCATCCACCGCCGCTTGGCG
The DNA here is from genome assembly GCA_046328715.1 of Caldilineaceae bacterium. Lineage (GTDB taxonomy): Bacteria > Chloroflexota > Anaerolineae > Caldilineales > Caldilineaceae > JAXLWB01. The sequence continues at coordinate 226,165 of JAXLWB010000001.1, forward strand.
TACAAGTGGAGACGGATTCTCGAATGGCAGATAACGCGCAGCATGGCAGACCACGCCGATTCCACTATCGTTCAATGCAGTTCGGACAGCTTTCCAATCCGTTCGCTCCAATGCTGCACCCGGAGCTTCCAGCGCTAGGTCGATAAAGTCAAAGCCGTTTTGCCCGATCCAACTGATCTCTTTGATGAGATCGCGGCGGGGATGGTTCATTGCGCCAAGTTGCATGGTAGGTGAGAGATTGGGTGATTGAGAGATTGGAGATTAGAGATTACATAGTCAATCTCTAATCTCCAATCTCTCAATCACTCACTTTTGAATAGTTCAATAAATACAATGGTTCCCTGCCCAACTAACCCAAAGGCCATCACCCACATGCCCCAGCCGGGTTGCAGAGAATGATTGTAGAGTTGGCTGATGTTGGGAAGTACGGCCAGGAAGCCACGGATGGGCCACCAGAGCGCAGCAACGAGCAAAAGCAGGGAAAGGAACGCAGCAATTCTGGCGGGCAAAAGTGCCAAAAATGGACTGAAGGTAGTGGCAAGGCCACAAATCAGCAGCGCAATCATCTGTTGGCGGAATTCAGCACTTTTCAACACCGGCGGTGACCAGGCTGGCGGCAAGAGATTGAGCGCTGCTATCAAGGCAATTACCACAAAGCACCAACGAAGCCACCACGGATAGCGCCGTTCGGCACGAAAGACGTTCAGACTCAGAATCAAACTGACTGTAACCAACGGCCAATAAAAGCCTTCTCGCCAAAGGTGAACCGTGCCATTGCGAAAAGACGAGAGAAACTTGACGTACTCCCCCAAGTCCAATCCGCTGATGACCAGGGCCGCTGCCTTATGATTGACCCATGGACCGAAATAGCCAAGCAAGGTGAGCATGCAAAAGATCGGGATCAGCCAACGAGGGTAATGAACTAAGTTTGTGGGCGTAGTACTACTTAATCGTTTCATCCGTGTGCGAGATTAGGGGATTAGAATATGTGGATATTGGGACGTTTTGCCCTGTTCTTTGACTTGACCAGCATAATCTCCCAACCTCAACGTGCTTTGTAATGAACCTCCGACACTGCCCGCAATCGCTCTGCTGCCTGCTCGGGTGTCAGATCGCGCTGGGCTTCGCCTAGCATCTCATAGCCGACCATAAATTTTTTCACCGTGGCCGAGCGCAAGAGCGGCGGGTAGAAGTGAGCGTGCAATTGCCAATGCGTGTAGTCAGCAGCATCGTTCGGCGCGCCGTGCCAGCCCATCGAGTAGGGGAAGGAGGTCTCGAAGAGGTTGTCGTAGCGCGTCAGCAGCCGTTTGAGAATGTCGGAAAGCGTATCTCGTTCACTTGAACTTAGATCAGGGATGCGCAAGACAGGCCGGCGCGGCAGCAGCAAAATTTCAAAGGGCCAGAGCGCCCAGTAGGGGACTAAGGCAACCCAGTCATTGTTCTCAACCACAATCCGTTCCTGGCGGGAGGATTCTAACTCGACATAATCAACCAGTAAGGGTCGCCCATGTTCGGCCAAATAGCTGCGTTGTTGGTGATCTTCCTTAAATGGCTCATTCGGTAAGGCACTGCCCGCCCAAACCTGTCCATGCGGATGTGGGTTGGAGCAGCCCATCACCGCACCCTTGTTCTCAAACAGTTGCACCCAACGATAGCGTTGGCCCAATTCAACCACCTGATCGGCCCACACATCCACCACATGGCGGATGGCGCTGACCTCCATTTCGGGCAAGGTCAGGTCGTGACGGGGCGAGAAGCAGATGACCCGGCACTCACCCTGTTCGCTTTCGCTGCGTAGGAGGGGATTTTCAGCCGGACCAGCGGGCGGCGTGTCAGGCAGCAAGGCGGAAAAGTCATTGGTAAAGACAAAAGTGCTGGTGTAATCCGGGTTGTGCAGCCCACCCGCCCGTGAATTGCCTGGGCAGAGGTAACATTGCGGATCGTGGGCTGGACGAGTCTCCTGTGGCGGGCGCTCCACCTGTCCTTGCCACGGGCGTTTGGTACGATGGGGCGAAACCAGCACCCATTCGCCTGTCAATGAGTTGAATCGTCGATGTGGGTGGTCGGTTGGGTTAAATTTATTAAGCATTTTATGGTTTTCGTCTCCGCCCGAGGCGCGTCTCTTGTCGCTGTTGTGCTTCGGCAAACCGTGCTTTTTCTTCATCATTTGTCAGCTCAAGCGGCGGAACCTCGGTCGGGCGGCCATCTTCACCGAGAGCGACATAGACGAAATAAGCAGTGTTTGTGGTTTCGACTTCGCCCGTGCGTAGATTTTCTGTTTCCACCAGCAACTCGACCTCCATGCTGGTTCGTCCGACCCAGGTCATTCGCCCGTGGACAAAGACCAATCTACCCAACAACACCGGCTTATGAAAGGTGACACTGTCCACCGTTACGGTCACCGCTGGGCGGCGTGCATGGCGTGCGGCAATGATTCCACCACATTCATCACATAACTTCAAAATCACACCGCCATGCACGTTGCCCAAACTGTTGGAGTGCTCCGGCTGCGGAAAGAGCGTCATGGTCAGCGCTGTCTCGGCGACGGTGCGTGTGTTACTGTTTTGCATAAATTTCCAATCTCTAATTCTTTTCGATAAGCCTCGATCAACTGCTCGGCACTTCGCTCCCAGGTGAATTGTGCGGCGTTGATAAGCGCAGCTCTACGATATTGTTGTCGAAGTTGGCTATCTTCCGCTAATTTGAGGATCCCTGTCACAATACTTTCTACATCCGTGGCCTGAACATAGAGCGCACCCTCGCCTCCTGCTTCGGGCAGGCAAGAATTGTCGGCGGTCAACACAGCTGCACCACACGCCTGCGCCTCCAGAATCGGCAGGCCGAAGCCTTCGTAGAGCGAAGGATAGGCGAAAAACTCCGCAGCCGAAAAAAGCGTGGGCAAATCCGCATCGTCAATAAAGCCAGGAAAGAGCACAAGATCTTGCAACTGTAGCTCGCTCACCTTGGCAAAGATGCTCTCGTAAAGCCAACCTTTGCTACCGCCGATCACCAGTCGGTGGGGCAGGTGCGCTTTGTCTCGGGCGATAGCAAATGCTTCGATTAGCCGGGCGAAATTTTTACGTGGCTCCAGACGGCTGAGTGCAAAGATAAAGGGTTGATCCCCAATTTTATACTTGGCACGCGCAGCTTGCCATTTTTCCGTGTCTTGTACCGGTTGAAAGCGCTGATGATCCACTGCACCCTGCACCACGCTGATCTTCTCTGGCGCTACCTGCCACTGCTCTTGCAGATCCTTGGCTGTGTTATAGCTGTCGGCCAAAATATGGTCACTGCGGCGCACGCTGGCCGGCACAACCACATTTAGATAGCGATGCAGCGAAGGCATCGCCGCATCAGGATAGAAGAGAAAAGCCAGATCGTGAACTGTCAACAACTTGCGGCGCGCAGCAGAAGGGGCTAGGACAAAATCGGTAGCGTGGAAGAGATCGATTGGACAACCTGTAAACCAATCCACACGCGGAACGGGTGAACCAAGGCGATGCCAGATGCGCACCATATTCCGTTCATCGAGTGGCGTTGTGTGTAGTGGTAAAGGGGCCGCCTTACGATCTGCCTCGCTTACCCTCCCTACGACGAACAAGTGAATCTCCCAACCGGTTGCCGCGTCGAGTAAGCCCTGAACCTGCCCTCGTATAATCCGTCCAATCCCAGCTTGTTGACGAACGGCGGGCGTATAGTCGATGACGATCCGTGGCGGGCGGCTCATGGTTGGAAAAGATGAAGTGATGACTGGATGAATAGAAGGTCATCCTGTCATCACTTCATCTGGTCAAGTACTTGGTTCTGATGAAAGCTTGGAGAGACCTCGATATGTCCACAGGCGGTTGATGGCAAAGTTCCAGAAGAGAACAACGCCGATGGCGACTGCGAGGGCAAAATTGTAGCTCAAGGCATGGCCTAAACGTTGTTGGCCCACCAGTTGGATCCAGGTCTGCTCCAGAAGTCTGTGTATAGTGGTAAAGACAAACTGGTTAACGACCAAACCCACAACGCTGACAATGGCAAATTGTGCCAATTGAAGCCCAGCATTGCGTTGGCGACTTTCAGGAAAGGTCCAACGGCGATTTAACAGGAAGTTTTGTAAAACTGCTGCGATAAAGCCAAAAGGATTCGCCATTTGTTCACTGATGCCGACCAACTGCACCAGAATATTGACAATACTAAAATGGGTAACCGCTCCCGCGACGCCTACAGTGGCAAACTTTATAAAACGTTTTGCCTCGGCACGATGTTGAGAGGCAAGCCCAAGAGAATCAGCGACTTTCACGATAAGACCTCATAGGATAAAGCACTGCAATCCACAGTGCCAGGTGCAAATAAATCCCCTGAACAAAGAGATTGTCAAAAATATTATGAACAGCTAAATGAACAAAAATAGCCAACACCCCGAGAATCAACGCACTGCGCCATGCATCATGATCGCGTTTGGCCCTACTCCATTGACGGAGTGACCAGCCGCCTAAGAGCAGCCAGAAACCCAAATAAGCAAAAAAACCTAGAAGCCCACTTTCGGCCAGCACGTTTAGGTAAATATTATGCGCATGGCCCAACGCTTCATCCCAACCAGGTACCTTTACCACAGGATAGACAACCGCATAATTGCCAGGACCGACACCGATCCAAGGTGACCGCTCCCACATTCGTACCGCCGCCACCCAATGGGCGATGCGTTCAACCACTGCAAAATTCTCGTCCGTAAGCGGCTGACTGAGCACATCAGTCAATCCAAGGTAAGTTGGCAAATCACTGAGGCGGCTGGCAATGGGCGCTGGTACAATCGAAGGCTGAATGCTCCCTGCCAGCACAAGCAGTGCAAGGGTGACCAGGATCACCACCCCAATCATGGCACTTTTGCGATTGCGCAGAAAAATCACAACCGCCAGCGCTGCTAGCGCACCAAACCACCCTCCGCGACTCCAACTGAGCAGTAAACCAAGTCCGATCAGGCTACTACTTACGCCACCAACGACAAGCCAAGAAATTGGTGACTGCAATGCAAAAAGACGAGAAATGTGTCGATTCCCGCTCTCTGCTCTCCACTCTCCTACGCACTCAATACTGCACAGCAGCAGACTGAGCGCCACCGGCAAGGTCAATCCCAGGTATCCAGCATAGGGATTAGGCTGATTGTAGCTGCCATAAGCCCGCATATAGCGCCCCAAAAAAGAAACCACTCTGGCCCGATGTGAAAAACAAACTGATAAAGCCCGAGCAGCCCCTGCAATGCTCCGCCAGCCAGCAACGCCAACACAAGCCAATAGCGACCCCATGCAGGGATCATACACTGGACCAGCAAGATAACAAGTGCAAATTCTACCCATTTTAACACTTCTCGTGTCGCTTCACCGAAATCAGTTGCGTAAAGCAACGCAACATAAAGGATGACCGCATAGAGGAGAGTGACAACCACTGGCGTTGAAAAGCGCAAATGAAGCGATCGTCGGCGTACACCATCGGCAAACCAGAGCGCAACGGCGGCGGCAATAAATCCTTCAGCACCACTGATGGGACCAACTTTAACGCTGCTGACAAAGGGTAACAGTGCGGCCAAGAGTGGCCAGATCAACCAAGGAGAAATTAGAAGCAACGCTGCGCCCCAGCCCAGCGCTGCACCGACAAGCACAAATGACAGAGGTAGTTTGGCAATTAACCAGGCAATCCCGACCAGTGTTAACCAGCCCAGCCAGAACCAACCTCGCCCAAGGCCGGGGCTGTCAAATGTCCCCCCTCCTGCAAAGCGAGTCGCTGGCCAAGTGGTAAGAAATGTGCGGACGTTGGTTATCATACTGAATCGCAGTATAGTGCAGGCTGAAGCAAGTGATCAAACCGGAGAAGGATCGTTACGTTCTTGAAGTTTTCGCTTGACTCGTACTGCTTAAACAAAGTAGGTTGTCAATCCTATTCCGGGAAGGCTCTAGTAATGGACTTTCTTAAGTGCAAACCCTCCCGGAAGTGTGCAAAATTACTCTGTTATCATGAGCTAGGAAGCTGGCCGCAACTTTCTCTGTTGCCCAATCGTCACAAAGATAGAGCCTACATCGTCTCTCAGTGCCCCGCACATTCGTAAGGGGTTGGGCTATAAACCAAAACGAATAACGATGAAAATTACCAATGGACTCGTAATTCGTATTCCGTAACTCGTATTTCCAGAATACTCTAGAGGAGTTCTATGCAGCGAAACCGTCCACTCTATGGATTCATGGCCCTGATCATCGTGTTGGCCTTTGTCGGCTGGCGCAATGCCAATCCTACTGCTCAGGCTGCTAACTTACTTCAATCTACGACCTCAGCTCCCCGCTTTGGTCCAGTGTTATTTTTGATCCGTGCCAATCCACTGGCTCTGCCAGTAACCTTGCCGCCAACAGTTGTCTTTCATGCACAAATTGCAGGAGGCGAAAGCCCGCAATATGTAGCCAGCGGCGGCATGAATGATTTTGTCTCCCTCAAGGCAAATGGCGTTGAGGTCATCCTACTGGATGAGGATACGACTGGTGATGTCTATTATTTTGCCGATGGCCAGGCCCCCAATGCCAAAGCATCGATTCAAACCCTGGGTAAGCTTCTGCTTGAGCAAGAACAGCAACTGCTCTTTTCTGTGACTGTTGGACAGGAAGTAAAGGTTTGGGAAACGCTTGCCGCCAACGGCATCTGGATTTCAGCACTGACTGCCGATCCGTTGGTCTTGGCCACCGAGCCGAATGTTGAAGCCGCCTCGCCTCGGTTTATTGATGAATTACCCAGTCAGACAGTCACTGATCTGATCAATCAGTTAAGTGCCAACGAGATCTACAACTACACCGCTGCCCAGGCAGGCAATACTCCCGTGACAATCAACGGCCAGCAGGTGACGATCAAAAGCCGTTATACCTTTGCCAGTGACATGCACTATGCCGAACAGTACCTCTTTGACTTTTTCTCCCAGCTCGGCTTGAACACTAGCTACTTTAATTGGACCTATGGAGCCTACAGCGGCAAAAATGTGATCGCCGAACTACCTGGGGTGGTCTCACCCAGTCGCATTTGGCTCATCGGCGGCCATTTTGACACGATTTCCCAGAACCCATACTATGATTCACCTGGAGCAGACGACAACGGTACGGGCGTCGCCGCCACCATGGCGATTGCTCGCATCCTCAGCCAATACCGTTTTGCAGACACGATCCGTTTTGTCGCTTTCTCAGGTGAAGAAGAGGGACAGTGGGGCAGCAAAGTCTATGCACACGATCTGCGCCTGCGTGGTGAGGACATCGTTGGCTATATCAACCTCGACATGATTGGCTGGGATAGCAACAGCGATAACGTAATGGAGATTCACACTGGCTACGGTCCCAAGTCGAATGCACTGGGCGCGCAGTTTGTTGCCACCAACGAGCGCTATGGTCAAGGGCTGACCGTCGAAGTCAAGTCGAGCACAGCCAGCCGCTTTTCCGATCATTCACCCTTCTGGGACAATGACTACGGGGCCTTCCTGGTGATTGAGAACTACTTTTACGATGCGCCACGCGCTGCCGACAAGCATCCCTGGAATCACACCACGGGCGATATTTTGTCGCGGGTGCCATTTGACTACGTGTTGCGGATCGGTCGCACCGCCATGGCCATGTTGATCGAATCGGCAGCGCTGCAAGAGGGAACGCCAACCGTAACTCCTACCACTGACCCGAATGTGACACCGTCACCCACAAGCACGCAAACGCCCACGCCGAGTGTGACGCCAACGCTAGTACCGGGCAGTTGTAGCAATCTTCTGACCAATGGGGATCTGGAAGGAACCAATGGCTGGAGCTTTGGCACCACACCCTACGCTGCTGGTATTGTTCCTTCCCCTGTTCACAATGGCCAATGGGCGCTGCGTATGGGACTGCCAGCCGAGGTTTCCAATCGAACTGCCCATTCCTCTGCCTATCAACTTGTGGCCATTCCTGCTGACGCCGCACAGGTCATGCTGCGCTATTGGGAGAAAACAGGCGGCAGCCAAGATGGCGCTGATTATCATGAAGCGCTGCTGCTGGACAGCGGTTACAACGTTCTTCACCTCATCGACCGCAGCTTTGCAGCTGGCAATGATAGCTGGACGGAACGGAACTTTGACTTGACCGCCTATCGGGGTCAAACCGTAGTAGTCTATCTCAACGTCTATAACGACGGCACGGGAACGCAGCAATGGAACTACGTTGATGACATCGCTCTGCTTTCCTGTAGCGCTGGCACGCCTGAACCGACCGCTACTCTGACACCCACGGCGACCGAAACACCAACCACGATTACAACACCTACAGCCACTGGTGAGCCGACCGTCACCGAAACACCAACTGTCACAGTAACTCCGGGTGGCACGATTCCACCTGATGGCAGTGAGAAAGTCTTTCTACCAGTTGTTAGCCGTTGAGGTGAAGTGAGACAGTGGGACAGTAAGACAGTAATTCAGTAGTTCAGTCACTGACTTACTGTCTCACTGATTAACAATTGTATGCCGCATAAAAAAAGATGACCGGGTGACAAGGCAGAATTTCTTCACCTTGTCACCCGGTCAAACGCTGGCGGAGAGGGAGGGATTTGAACCCTCGAGGGATTTGACACCCTACCCGTTTTCGAGACGGGCGCACTCGGCCGGGCTATGCGACCTCTCCATGCGGAGGTGATAGTATAGCATGGTCTGTGGGAGGACTCAACTTTTTCACGTACTGAAGGTTGGTTTCGTATAGATACGCCATCAGAGCCCCGCACCTCAGTAAGGGACATTTTCCCTTACTGACGTGCGGGGCTCTGACTATTTCGCTCTACAAGGTCCCGTCGAAGAGCGCACGACCAGATCTACAGGAAAGGTAATCGTCCTGGCAGGTAATTCTCCTTTGGACTGAACCAATTGCAGGATGGTACGTCCGGCCAGTGCACCGATCTCAGCACGCGAAGACTGCACAGTCGTTAGCGGTGGCGAGAAGTAGGCCGCGCTGGCAATATCATCGTAGCCTACCACCGAAAGGTCGTTTGGAACCTTCAGGCCGGCCCGATGTATGGCGTGAAGTGCGCCCATGGCCAGAATATCGTTGTGGGTGAAAACTGCGGTGGGTGGCTTCTCCAGCGCTAGCAATTGCTGCATCGCCGTTGCCCCTGCTGCTTGACTTGTGGTCGAACATTCCACCAACAGTGCAGGATCAAACGGAATGCCTGCGGCATCCAATGCATCTCGATAGCCATCGTAACGCTTTGAACTAAGCGCACTCGTCGGCTGGCGGCGGATCAAGGCAATCCGTTGATGGCCCAAATCAATCAAGTGCTGGGTGGCAATAAACCCGCCTTGCAATTCGTCACTGGCAATGCAATGGACACCTGGGAGATCATGTTCGAGGACAATTACTGGAATCTGTGCTTGGAGCAGTGGCTCGATCAGTGCCAACGGTTCGCAATGAGGAATGATCACGACGCCGTCTACCTGTTTGGCACGCAGGAGTTGAACCAGTTGCTGCTCACGTTCGTGTCTACGCTCACTGTTGCACAGCAAGAGCAGAAAGCCCTCTTTCTGGCAGGCTATCTCCAACTCGTGGGCAATTTCAGCAAAGACTGGATTAATAATGTTGGGAATAATCAGCCCGATGGTCGAGCTTTGTTGCAGACGCAGCCCGCGTGCCATCTCATTCGGATAGTAGCCCAACTCCGAGATCGCTGCTTCAACTCGGGCGCGTGTATCTTGCGAGACCGGGCGTGGACCATGATTGAGCACATAGGAAACAGTAGCCACAGAGACGCCAGCACGCTCTGCAACATCCTTGTGGGTAACTCGTCTCGATGTCATGCTCGGTTGATCCTACGTCCTTGATCCATTTGAACCCCACCCTAACCCTCCCATGATAGAGGGAGGGGACTGTCACATAATGACAGTGTTACCTAGACAAAAGATTATTCATAATCTACCCCGTCACGTTCCCTCCCTTAACAAGGGAGGGCTAGGGTGGGGTTCTTTATTCCGGATGCCAATAGTTGATCTTCACGGGCCGATTGCTATGAAGCGATTCAACGGCGGCCTCAGCGATCATCTGTGCTCGTAGCCCATCCAACAAGGTTGGGTAAGCGGTAGCTTTGCCTTCAATCGAAGAGATAAAGGCATCCAACGCCAGCCCAAAACTTGGCTGCATGCGCTCGAACCAGCCAGCATGCAGCCCTTCTGATATTACCTTTTTGCCACGGTATAAGGAAACTTCACGCGTCGGCTTGCGATTGGATTGGACCATACCATCCGAACCAAAGACCTCGATCCGCTCATCATAGCCGTAGGCCGAACGGCGACTGTTATCGATGTGGCAGAAGACTCCGCTCGCCATCTTCAAGATGAGCATGGAGGTATCTACATCGCCTGCCTCACCGATAGCTGGATCGATCAATGCTGCTCCAGTGGCATAGACTTCGATTGGCGCTTCGCCCGCCAGCCAGCAAGCGAGATCGAAGAAGTGGATGGTCTGATCACGGAATTGACCGCCTGACACCTTGACATAGCTGATCGGCGGTGGTTGCGGACCCCGTGAGGTCAGATGCATCAATTCAATCTTGCCGATCTCACCATTCTGGATTGCTTCACGCACGCCCAGGTGATTGGGATCGAAGCGGCGGCTGAATCCGATCAAGATTGGAATGTTGCTCCGGTGCGCCTGCTGTACGACGCTTTTTACCCGATTGATGTCCAGATCGATTGGCTTTTCGCAATAAGCGGGCTTGCCATGCTGGATGGCGCTGCTCAACAGGGCGGCGTGGGTGTTAGTTGAAGAGGCGATCAACACTGCATCGACATCATCCGCCGTCCAGACTTCCTCGGGGCTGGTCGCTACTTTTGAACCGTGTTGCGCTGCCAGCGACTCAGCCGCTGCTTGATTTACATCGTAAATGGTTTGGAGTTTGGCACGTGGGTGGGCGGCAATGTTGTTGCCATGAATTTTCCCGATAAAACCTGCACCAAAAAGAGCAAATCGCATCATAAGTACCCCGTGACCTCGTATAGGTAATTGTTGGCAATTGCATAGTGACTGTTGTACAACGTGATGATGCTAATCACCTCAATGCAGTTGGCGCGTTTGGTTTCCTTCTCGGTCATCTCTTGCCAATCCGTATAGCGACGATAGACGGGGATTTCTAGAGAGGCGGCAAACTCCTGGCTGCGTTGGGCGTTGATGGCAAAGACTCCCCTTACCAGTTCATAGCGTCCATCAACGGAGGCGGCGGTGCGGTGAGTCGCTCCATTATTCGAACCAGGGCCGCCGCCGACCATGCCCAAGCGTAGTTTTCGTGGTGATTCGGTCATGATCTGTAGAGGATAGTGGGACAGTGGGACAGTAGAACAGTAGGACGGTAAAACTGTTCTACTGTTCTACAATCTCACTGTCTCATTGGATTTAGCGATTCTTGCGCTCGTCGATGATGACGGCAATGACGATGATCGAGCCTTTGACAATGGTCTGCCAGTAGGCGGAGACATTGAGCAGGTCGAGGCCGTTGTTGAGCACGCCGATGATCAGTGCGCCGATCATGGTTCCCCAAATCGTGCCAATACCACCGGAGAGACTTGTACCACCAATAACGGCTGAGGCAATGGCGTCTAGTTCATAGCCAACCCCCAACCCTGCTTGACCGGAGCCGATGCGCGAGGTAAGAACCAAACCCGCCAAGCCGGAAAGCAGACCCGCAATGGTGTAGACGCCGATTTTAATTCGTGCAACATTCAGACCAGAGATGCGTGCAGCCTGCTCGTTGCCACCAATCGCATAGATATGACGCCCAAAACGTGTGTTGTTGAGCATGATGTGGGCCAAGACGGCGACCACTACTAAGATTAGAATCGGGATGGGAATGCCCATGTCGGTTTGTCCCGAGACTGGCATCACCTTGAAGATTTCACCCTGACCGATGTAGTTGAAGGTATCGGTGAGACCGCTCACGGGGCGGTTGGAATAGATCAGGGCAAACCCGCGTGCAATCGTCATCATACCCAAGGTGGCAATGAAGGGTGGGATGCGAAAGCCTGCTATCAATGCCCCATTGACCCAACCACAGATCGCACCTACAAGTAGCGCGACGATGATCGGGACAAGCACGGGTAATTGCAGCCCAGGAAATTTGGCGTCATGCCAGTCCGGCTGCTGGGCAAGGCTGGCGACAATCACAGCCGATAGGGCCAACACCGAGCCTGACGAGAGATCAATTCCTGTCGTGATAATGACCATAGTCACGCCAATTGCAATCAAGCCCACCACTGAAATCTGCCGTACGATGTTGAGCAAATTACGTGGCGACAAAAACGCATCCGTCAGCAGCGCCATGGCGATGAACATCGCAATAAAGATCAGGAGGATCGCATACTTGCGGATAAAGTTGTGCAACCAATCACGGTTGCCTTCCTTGGTTTGGGATTTTGCAAGAGTGGAAGTGGACATGGTTTGTTATTGAGAGATTAGGAGATTAGGAGATTAGGGAATTTTCTAACGATCTTCCAATCTCCTAATCTCTAGACTAAACACTTCATAAAATGCTAACTGGCTGCTCCATCATGCTGCCCGGTTGCGGCACGCATAATGTTTTCTTGTGTGGCATCCACACGCATAAATTCCCCGCCGACTTTTCCTTCGTGCATCACCAGCACACGATCACTCATGCCCAGGATTTCGGGTAGTTCCGAGGAGATCATGATGATCGCTTTGCCTTCTTGTGCTAGCTTGCACATGAGTTTGTGGATTTCCGCCTTGGCCCCTACGTCGATGCCACGGGTTGGTTCATCCAGAATCAATACGTCAGGCGAGGTCAGCAACCAGCGCGAGACGAGGACTTTCTGTTGATTGCCGCCCGACAATAACCTGATTACTTGATCCATGGTCGGAGTTCGGATCTCCAAACGACCCTTCTCCTGGCGGCAAACTTCCTCGATTACCTGCTTCTTGAGAAAGCCGTTGGACGCGTAGTTGCGTAAACTGGCAATCATCATGTTATCGCGTACAGGTAGGACCCCCATAATGCCTGTCAGTTTGCGATCTTCAGTCAGCAGTGCCATGCCGTGGCGGATGGCGTCGGCAGGGGATTTGATGGACACTTTTTTGCCGTTAATGGTAATCTCGCCCCGATCCACTGGATGAATCCCAAAAATTCCTTCAATCACTTCGGTGCGACCGGCACCCATCAGCCCAGCGAGACCTAAAATTTCGCCCCTGCGCAGATCAAAACTGACATCTTGGACAATGCCATTGCGGGTCAGGTTGCGCACGGAAAGCACCACTTCGCCAATCGGTGCCTCTTCCTTGGGGAACATGTTGGTTAGCTCGCGGCCCACCATCATTGTGATTAAGTTGTCGCGGTTGGTCTTGGCGGCGGGAACGGTGGCAATGTGCGTGCCATCACGAAACACAGTAATGTCATCGGCAATCTGAAAGACCTCGTTCATCTTGTGGGTGATGTAGATGATGGCAACGCCTCGTTCTTTCAGCGACCGAATCAGTTTGAAAAGATGGGCAACTTCTCGTTCGGTGATGGCTGAGGTTGGCTCATCCATGATGATCAAACTGGCGTCGTAGGAGATGGCTTTGGCAATTTCGACCATCTGAGTGTTGGCGACACTCAGATCCTTCATCATGGCATTGGGATCGATACGGATCTCAAGTCGATCCAGCAGTTCCTTGGTATTTGCCACCAATTTGCGCCAATCAATCATGCCGAAGCGCCCTACCGGCTCGCGCCCCAGAAAAATATTCTCGGCGACAGTCATATAAGGAACGGGCGAAAGTTCCTGATGAATCATCGAAATGCCGAGTTTGAGCGCGGTTTGCGTATCCGGGATCGACACAACTTTCCCATCAAAGGTAATGGTGCCGCTATCGGGCGCATACATGCCGTTTAGGACCTTCATCAGCGTCGATTTACCGGCACCGTTTTCACCCATGAGTGCATGAACTGTACCCTTGCGCACCATCAATTGTACATCCTGCAATGCCTTGACGCCAGGGAACGTCTTTGAAATATGCTCCATGACGAGGACGGTGTCCTGGCTCATGCTGCTCTCCTGTCAGTGGGACAGAAGTAAGTCAGTAAGTCAGCAGGACAGTAAGTCAGTGATCTGATTCACTGTCCTGCTGTCCCACTGATTCACTGTCCCACTTTCTCACTGATTCTACTATTTCATGTAATCCTTGTAATTCTCGGGTGTCACCAATTCGTAGTCAACCCAGACGATTTGGCTATCCAGTTTTTCACCACGTGCAAGTGCGATAGCGGTCTTGACACCACCTTCGCCCTGGCCAGCCGCGTTCTGGAAGACGGTGACATTGAGTTCGCCTTTGTCCATAGAAGCAAGTGCATCGGGTGAAGCATCGACGCCACCAACCAGGATCTTGCCCAGTTTACCGGCAGCCTTAATGGCTTCCAATGCACCAAGCGCCATTTCGTCGTTGTTGGAAGCAACTGCGTCAATCTGATCGCCAGTCGAGAGCCAGTTTTCCATCAACGCCAGTCCTTCGGCACGGCTCCAGTTGGCGGTATCTTCCTTGGTGAGCTTGATGTCGGGATATTTGGCCGCAATCTCCTTGACACCTGCAGTGCGCTGTTGGGCAGCTTCTTGGCTCAGGTTGCCGTTCATGATTACTACGTTGCCTTTGCCACCCAATTTGTCAGCAATCCATTGCATTTGCAAGTGACCAGCAATGATTGAATCAGAGCCGACATAATAGACGCCTTCGGGTAGGTTGGCAGGTTTGCGGTTGACATAGACCAGCGGAATTTTGGCATCCGTTGCCAACTTGGTGGCTGGGTCGGTCGCATCAGTGTTCGGCGGAATCAAAATGATCGCGTCCACCTTCTGTGTGACAAAGTTTTCAACTTGGCCTAACTGGGTGGCGACATCTTCCTTCGAGTCCACCATGATCAACTCAACGCCTTGTTGCGAGGCGGCATAGTTGGTGATGGCATCGCGCAAAATAGTGAGCCAAAGATCATCGAACAACATGCTAACGCCAATCTTGATCGGTTTGGCAGCATCTGCGGCGGGAGCGGCTGCTCCGGAATCGGCAGCGGGAGCGGCGGCTGGGGCTGCAGCAGGCGCAACACAGGCGCTGAAGACAACAGCCAACAACATGATTGCGGCGGCAACTGCCGCAAACGTGCGGTGCTTGAACATTTGTTTGTTCCTCCTATAGAAAGTTGAAAAATATAGTAAAAGCCTAAAAGAGGCTTATTACACACGTCGTTCTTCTATTCGGTTATTCAGTTATCAAATGTGGAATCGGGAACTTGATTAGATCGGCGTAATTGATTATCTAATCGATTAGATAAGAATAGCATCAAACAAATTGCATGTCAAAATCGAAATAACGAAGGGACAAATTTCTCGTGGAGTAAAAATAGGAACCCCGCATGGTAGTGAGGAGCTTACATCTCTTCACTACCATGCGGGGTCCCGAATTCAACAATTGATCAGCTTGTACTAGCCCTTCAACGAGCCCGCCAGCAACCCGCGCATGAAGAGTTTCCCCAATGCCAGATAGACAACGATCGTCGGTAGCGCTGCAATCAGCGCCGCGGCCATCTGTACGTTCCAATCCACTGAATAGCTGCCGGCAACGTTCTTCACCGCCACATTAACCGGTGCCATGATTGGATTGCTAAGCACGACCAGGCCAATTAGATAGTCGTTCCAGATCGAGGTGAACTGCCAAAGCAGAACTACGGCAAAGGCAGGCATCGATATAGGCAGCAAGATCCAGCGGTAGAGCCCAAAGAAGCCACAGCCATCGATCTTGCCTGCATCCAGCAACTCGTTGGGAATCCCTGCATAGTAGCCACGGAACAATAGCGCCGTAATCGGGATACCAAAGATGCAGTGTGTGAGAATCAGTCCAGGAAGTGTTCCGTAAAGGTGGAAGAATTGGAGCGTCAACACCAGGGGAATCAGAATACCCTGATAAGGTAAGAACATTCCTACCAGAAACAGGATAAAGAGCGTGTCCGCACCCTTGAAACGCCACTTGGAAAAGATGTAACCATTGATGGAGCCGATGAACGACGAAAGGACAGCAGCCGGAATGGTGATCATTACACTGTTCTTGAAGTTAGGCGCGACTAGACCCCATGCTTCAACAAAGCTGCCGAAATAGATTCCTTTCGGTAGTTCCCACATCTTTGTCACATTGATGTCCTCAAAGGGCTTGAGCCCGGTAATGAGCAGGACATAGATCGGCATCGCATAAAAGGCTGCAAAGGCCAGCAATACCAGGTAAATGGCACCACGCGTCCAAAGCCGTTGGAGGTTCATTGTTCGCCTTCCAATTGTATGCTTCTCAGATAAGGGATGACCAAGAAAAGCGCAAGCAGCAACATGACCGAGCCGATCGTTGCACCCAACGAGAAGCGGTAGGCGTTAAACGTGGTTTGATACATGTTAAGCGCCAGCGTATCGATGTTGTTACCTGGTCCAGGACCACCTAGCGCCGAGACGATATCGAAGACGCGGATTGAGTTCATCCCAGTCAAGACCATCGCTGTGAAGGTGACTGGCATCAGCAAGGGAATGATGATATAACGATAGACTGCCCAGGTTCCGGCGCCATCGATGGCAGCCGCTTCACGTAGTTCATTTGGAATGCCGCGCAAGCCAGCTAGGTAAAGCGCCATAACATAGCCGGAAAACTGCCAGGACGCAGCAATCGTCACTGCCCAGATGCCGTAGTTGAGATCCGATGCCCAATTGGGCCGGAACCAGTCCATACCGATCTTGGCGAAGAGAAGATTGATGCCGGTCGACGGTTGCATCAGCCATTCCCAGGTCACGCCAGTGACGATCCCGCTCACGGCGAAGGGAAAGATGAACAATGTGCGGAAGAGGGCCTCGCCTTTGATCTTCTGATCGAGCAAGGAGGCGAGAATAAACCCAATCACAATGCATTGGGCCATGAAGCCGACGGCGTAGAAAAGCAGATTGCGCAGATCGATCTGGAAGCGCCGGTCGTTGATCATCCGATTCCAGTTTTTCAGCCCGACGAAGGTGAAATCCACTACTGAACTCTTCCAGTCCGTCGTCGAGATATAGAAGGTCCAGCCGATGAAGCCATAGATGAAGATGGCGACTGCGATGATCGAGGGCAGGATCACCAAGAAGGCGAGGGCCATATCGCTGCGCAGCCATCGCCTTCGTCGGTGAGTGGTATGAATAGGGGAGGTGGCTTGGCCGCGCTCCCCCGTAAACGAAGCAGTTTTATTTGCCAAACTCCGCATCCTCCGCTGCTTGGACCAATGCTGCCTGTGTTGCGGCGACATCTCGGCTCGCAATCATGTCGTTGAGCTTCTGATCGTAGTCGACCAGGAAACTCTGCTTGGCTGCGGCACCGTGCTGGAGACTGCCAACCAGGGTGTTGGTCTTCCACTGCTCCATTTGCCACAACTGTTCCTCGTCGTACAGACTGGGATCAGCGTCGGTGCGTGCCGGGATCGACCCCTTGATTGGGTTGAAGGCATCCTGGCCTTCCTTCGATCCACAAACCTTCAGCCAGGCGATGGCGTTGTCGCGATACTTCACACCCTTGGGCAGGCCGAAGGAGTCGGACAAGAGCAGATAAATGCCATCTGTGCCGGGGCTGGCCGCCCACTTGTAATCCTTGAAGTTCTTGGACTTGTAGTAACCATGCAGCCAGTCGCCACTGATCATCATGAACGGGCCATCGTCGTTCATCAACATATCATTGACACCTGTGCCAGACTCACTCAGATAGTCGGGCTGGGCGTAGTCATAGAGCTTGTTCATGATCTCCAATGCATGGGTCATGCGTGGATCGGACCATGGAATCGTGCCGTCAAACAGACCTGGCCAATCCTTGGCACCAAAGACCGACAGGATGATGCACTCCATGGTCTGGCCGTTGCCGCCGCCGCCAGCACCTGCCAGCGCAATCGCCGGGATGCCCTTGGCCTTCATGGCCTCTGCCATGACCAGGAACTCATCCCAATCTTTGGGCAGTTCCTTGGCACCGATGGCATCAAGCTTGCCGGGGCGATACCACATCAGGTTCGAGCGGTGAATGTTGACCGGCACAGACCAGGGATGGCCGTCGTACATAATGACGTTCATCAGGTCGGGCGGGAAGACCTTGTCCCAGCCTTCGGATGCGTACAGATCATCCAGTGGTTCCATGCGACCGGCGACGACGTGGCTGTCGATCAACTCATGGCCCAGGTGTACCTGGAAGCTCTCGGGCGGGTCGCCACCCAACATGCGGGTTTCGAGCAGCGCCTTCATCTCACCACCTTGACCAGCGCCGTTCGCAGCGACTGCTGCATTGATGACCTCGACACCCGGATTGTCCCGCTTGTAGATCTCGAACAGTTTATTCAACCCTTC
Source organism: Caldilineaceae bacterium (assembly GCA_046328715.1). GTDB lineage: Bacteria > Chloroflexota > Anaerolineae > Caldilineales > Caldilineaceae > JAXLWB01. The sequence goes on from JAXLWB010000001.1 coordinate 244,541, forward strand.
AACCTCACCACCGGCTGTCCACCAGGAGAAGATCTCCAGTTTGCTGCCAGCGGCCGCTGCCCCACCGCCAGCCGCTGCTGGTGCAGATGCTGCGGGTGCGCCTGCTGGTGCCACAGGGGCAGCACAGGCGGCCAAGCCAACTGCGGCTGCACCCATGCCTGCAATTTGCAGAAATTGACGTCGAGTTACTGATTGTTGGAAACGCATAGAATGGTACCTCCGAACTCTTTGAGTAACTACAATTTGAGATGAGTTAGCCAAAACGGCTAACTAACGTAAAGACATAGACTGATGGGATAAGGCGCAGCCTCGAAACACGCTATGGCACGATATGGGAAGCATCACAACTGCGCATTATCACTATACGCCTGTCTTGCGAAAAGGTCAAGCAGGCGCATAGACTGCCTACGGATTCTAGTTGACAGCCACCTAAGGCTATGCTATGATGTAAACGTTTACAGAAAACGTTCACACAGCTTCCTTCCTCAATTAACTCGGTTAATAAGTGTAGATCTATTCGTTGCTATGAAATTTCAGGCGAAATCTGCCTCTCGTTCTCAACACGAAAAGGAGGGCGGAAATGTCACAATTGTCGATGTCGCTCGTCGGGCTGATGTCTCCTATGTGACTGTTTCGCGTGTGCTTAACAACAAAGACTATGTCAAAGAAGAGACGCGCCAGCGAGTGCTCCAAGCCTTAGGTGAACTTGGCTATGTCGCCAATCGACAAGCACGCAGCTTGCGCGGCGGACGCACTTATACCATTGGCTTGCTGGTACGCGATTTCGGTACGGGCTATATTGGTGAGATCATTCGCGGTATTGATACTGAGTTGAGGGAACACCAGTATGATTTGATGTTATACACAACACATGGACGTGGACGTCGTGAATCGGACTATGTAGCGACGTTAACGCGAGGCATGGTCGATGGTCTACTCTTGGTGTTACCGCGCACCCCGGAAGATTATCTGGCAGAGCTACGCAAAAGTCGTTTCCCGCATGTGTTAATTGATCATCAAGGGGTGGATATGACGGGTCCTGCCGTCGGTGCCACCAACTGGCAAGGTGGCTACGATGGTACCGCTTATCTCGTTGGATTGGGCCATCGGCGAATTGGATTCATTACCGGCGATTTGACGCTTGGCTGCGCGGTAGAGCGGCGTGCTGGATATCAGGCGGCTTTGTGCCATTATGGCTTGCCGATCGAACCATCCTTAATTGTTGAAGGTGATTTTTCCCAAACCGCGGGCTACAGTGGTACCAAGACCTTATTGGCATTACAGAAGCCGCCCAGTGCGATCTTTGCCTCAAATGACGCAACGGCCTTTGGCGTTATGGAAGCTGCCCGCGAACAAGGGTTACGCATTCCTGAAGATCTATCGATCGTGGGCTTTGACGACATTCCTCAAGCGAAGAGTCTTCATCCGGCGCTTACCACCGTACATCAGCCGCTCGAAGCGATGGGACGCGTGGCAACGCAGATGTTGTTTGGATACCTGGCAGATCCGAGCCGCGCCGAGGAGCGCATCGAGTTGCCCACCCAGTTGATCATCCGGAATTCATGCCTGTCGTGTGCATTATAATATTCGTTAGTAACACATCAATCACAAAGCCATAAGGAGAAAAAGATGAAACACAAAAGTATCTTTTGGTTTACCTTGCTGATGCTGGTCAGCCTGGTGGCAACGAGCTGTGCTCCGGCTGCTCCCGGTGCTGCAGCGCCTGCGCCAGCAGCCGCACAACCGGCAGAAGCGCAACCCGCGGCGGCAGATCAACCCTCTGCCGGACTCGGCGATCTGCCCAGAAACGAGACGCTGATCGCTGACATCCTGACGGGGCGCGTCGGCTCGCCAGATGACTTCAACAACTGGGTTGGCTGGAAGTGGCGCGACCGCGGTATGCAGAACCTGGCGAACGAACCGCTCTGGTCAGTTGATTTCGCCACCGGCAAGATCATTAACGGCCTGGCGGACGGTGATCCAGTCTATAATGACGACTTTACACAGGTCACGTTCCCGCTGCGCCAGGGGGTTACCTGGTCCGATGGCGAGCCATTTACCTCGGCCGATGTCGTCTTTACGGTTGAGACCTTGATGAAACACACGGAATTCAACGACAACAGCTTTTTTGTCGAGAACGTAAAGAGTGTCACTGCGCCCGACGACCACACTGTAGCTTTCGAACTCAATCAGCCAAACTCTCGCTTCCACACCCGCTTCCTTGATCGCTGGGGCTGCGCCTGGATTATGCCCAAGCACATCTGGGAGTCAGTGGCAGATCCGGTCACCTTCAAGTTTAACCCGTTTGTTGGCACAGGTCCCTACAAACTGCACAGCTTTGACCCGTCCGGTTTCTGGACAATCTGGGAGAAGCGCGCTGACTGGGACAAGAGCCCAACCGGTATGATGTTCGGCGAGCCCAAGCCCAAGTACATTGTCTTCCAATATTTCGCCGATGAAGGTGCGAAAATCCTGGCACAGTTGACCCATCAGGCTGACGTCCTCGGCGTTTCCTCGGATGGCCTCAAGGCTGTGCTACAGCAGTGTGACACCTGCCGCGCCTACCGACGCACTTGGCCCTATGTTGTCAACAACGACCCGGCTGAAACTGGTATCACCTTCAACACTGCCAAGGCTCCTTATGACAACAAGGACGTGCGCTGGGCGCTGTTGTTGTCCATTGATATTGCTGATTACATGGGCATCGCCGTGGATGGTACCGGTGCGCTCAGCCCCGTGCACATTCCATCGCTCGCCAACTACCCTGATGACTTCATCAAGCCGATGCTCTCGTGGTTGGGAGATTTTTCGCTGGATATTGGCAACGGTGAGACCTTCAAGCCGTTCGATGCCAATGCCTCGCAGCGCATCGTCGAGTATGCCAAGGGCCGCGGCTACGAAGTGCCCACTGATCCTGCCGAGCTGGGCAAGCTCTTCGGCTATGGCTGGTACAAGTATGCACCGGATGTAGCTGAAAAGCTGCTCGTCAAGAATGGCTTCAGCAAGAACGCTGATGGCAAGTGGCTGTTGCCCGATGGTCAGCCGTGGAAACTCGCCTGCCTCAGCGGAACAGTGGCAGTGAACCACGATTTCCGCAACTGCACGGCGGCAGTGCAAGCATGGAAGCGCTTTGGTATTGATGCCAGCCAGTTTACCTCCGAGGCGTCAGGTAGCCTTGGGCCCAATGGTGACTTTGATGTGTCAGGTGCCTGGCCTGCTCAGGAACCGTGGGGTGCTGGGCCTGACCTCTATCGTGTGCTGGATTTCTACAACTCTGCCTATATCGAACCGATTGGTACCACAACCAAGGGCCATCCTTCGCGCTGGTCGTCACCTGAGATGGATGCCGTGATCGAGAAATTACGCAACACCGATCCGACTGACTCTAAGGCTGTCATTGATGCTGGCATCGAGGGCCTCAAGATCGCGGTTGCCGAAATGCCTGGCATTCCGACCTACGGTTATGTCGGCTTCGTGACTTGGGACGAGCAATACTGGACAAATTGGCCAGGTGCAGAGAATCCCTACACCCAGCCTTACACCCACTGGGGGCCGTTCAAGTATATGACGCCGTCCTTGAAGCCAACTGGCAATCAGTAATACCAATTGAAGTTGCAAACGTCCTGAATTTTCACTGTAAATAAAGTGTAGGTTAAGTTTTCGGTAGTTGGAAGATCTGTCATTCTGAGCGAGAGCTTTTTCGAGCGAAGAATCTTGCGCTGTTGACCAGCCAAGATTCTTCGTCGCATACAGCCGCTCCTCAGAATGACAAACATCGAAGAATTTAATTTACAGTGGTAAGTACAACCAAGAAAATAAGTAGAGAAAGACAAACTGAACGAACGACTTCCGGGAAGGGTCTACCGATCAACTTTCTTCGTAGACAGACCCTTCCCGGAAGTGGCTGGCTATCTTTCTGATTTCTAACTTCTTTCTCGGTTGTATTTAGCAGATATGGCTGAAATTCATTGCGTTTCATAGGACAATTGGTATAAGATTGCTGAGAAATGTGTACAAAGCGTTGCGCAGCCGAATCGACTGCGCAACGCTTTGTACGATGCCTTGTAAGAAAACTCTCTAGGGGATTGACCCGCATGTTCTTACGACGTTATCTCATCCCACGCCTCATCCAATACATCCTAGTGATCTTTTTCGGGATCACTGCGGTCTTCTTTATCCCGCGCTTGCTACCCAATGATCCTGTCCTGCGTACAATCGATGCAATGCGCTCGCGCGGTGCATCGCTAGAACCCGGCGCAATTGATAAGATCATCGCCGATCTGACGCAGATGTATGGCTTGGGCGGCTCATGGTTTGATCAATATGGGGCATTTTGGGGTCGCCTGGCCCGAGGGGATCTGGGCGTCTCATTTTTCCAGTTTCCCACACCCGTGAATAGCCTGATTGGCACGGCCCTACCCTGGACCGCTGGCCTCTTGCTGACAACCACGGTGCTCTCTTGGGTGGTCGGCAATATCCTTGGTGCCTTTGCCGGTTATTATGCGAATAGTCGCTGGGCCCAAGTTGCTGATGCCACGGCGATGGTGATTCGTCCGATGCCCTATTACATTTTCTCCTTTGCTTTACTCCTGCTCTTTGCCTATGCGGTCCGCTGGTTTCCGGTCTCCGGTGGTGCCAAACTGGGCATGCAGCCCAGATTTTCCTGGCCTTTCATCCAAAGTGTTCTTTTGCACTCATTCCTGCCTGCGCTTTCCATCGTGGTTTTGGGTATGGCAGTCTGGTTCCAGACCATGAAGCTTGTGGTGCAGACCGTCGTCGGCGAGAGCTATGTTCAATATGCGCGCCTGGCTGGCGTTACTGAAGGTAGGATCGTCTCTCGATATGTCTTTCGCAACGCCTTGCTGCCGCAGATTACGGGATTGGCCCTTTCGCTTGGGTTAATTTTCAGCGGTGCCTTGATCACCGAGATTGTTTTTTCATACCCAGGCCTGGGTACTCTCCTGTACCGCGCTATCATTAACGGTGACTACAACCTGATCATGGGCATCACGATCTTCTCGATCATTGCCATCACCACTGCTGTCTTACTGGTAGATCTGATCTACCCACTTTTCGATCCGCGGATCAGGTATTCATAAGCGTTGGCTTCCCCAGCGTGTTTCAGATTTACTGTTCTACTGGCAAATTCGCAGATTGTGACTGCTAACAGTATCGTCTGCCTATGCTCAAAAAAGGAGTGCCGAGAGCGTGAAGTTATTTAGAGACCTGCTTAGAGACTACCGTTTCACCATGGGCTTTGGGATCGTGGTGCTGATGCTCATTTTCGCTGGCCTTGCTCTGTTTTCGCCCTATGACCCAACACTTTGGGGTGAGGTGCCGCGTGATATGCGCCCATCCGCCCAATACTGGCTAGGCACCGATTCCAATGGTCAGGACATCTTTTGGATGGCGACCTTTGCTGTCCGCAACTCGTTGACCATTGCGTTGATTGCTGGGCTTGTCTCCAGAGTGATTGCAGTCACCGTGGGAATGGTCTCTGGTTATCTGGGCGGCGGTGCCGATCGCGTGCTGATGTTTGTCAGCGACGGCTTGCTGGTGATCCCGCTCTTTTTGATGATCATCATGTTTGCCATGTTGATCCGCGACCACATGAACGTGGTCAGTCTTGGGCTGCTCTTGGCCATCTTCGGTTGGGCCTGGGATGCGCGACTGATTCGCTCGCAAATTTTGAGTTTGCGCGAGCGAGAATTTACCAAGACTGCGGTGCTCTCCGGTGCAGGTACCATGCAACTGGTATTCAACGAATACATGCCCTACTCAACCCCACTGATTTTCTCGACGCTGATCAACAATATGGCTTGGGCGATCGGGTTGGAGATCACGCTGGCCATTCTTGGCCTGCTCGATCTCTCCATTCCCACACTGGGTACAATGCTCTACTGGGCGATCAACTACCAGGCGGTGCTGTTGGGCCGTTGGTGGTGGGTCCTTACGCCAATTGTGCTCGCGATTTTACTGTTCGTGGCACTCTACTGGCTCTCGGTCAGCACCAGTGAATATCTGGATCCGCGCAAGCGCATTCAGCGTGTGGGAGCAAGGTGAAGACGATGGAGAATACGATCCTCAGGACCGAGGCACTTAAGGCCTATTATGTGCTCGATCTCTACGGCACATCTAAGGTGGTCAAGGCGGTTAACGAAGTTGATCTTGCGATCAAGGAGAATGAGATCTACGGGATTGCTGGCGAGAGTGGCTGCGGTAAGTCCACACTCTTAAAGGCACTGGCTGCGGCAGTCGAGTTGCCCTTGCGCGTGGTGGGCGGAAAGGTCTATTATCGCATTGCGGGCAAGGATGTGGATGTAGCAACTTTGAGCGACGAGGAGAAACGTCGGCTGCGCCTAGAGTATATTGCTTATGTCCCTCAGGGTTCGATGAGCGTGCTGAACCCTGTTACCAGGATCAAAGATACGTACCGCGATTTCATCGAGAGTCATGTAAGCGCCGATATGAAAGCTGGCGCATTCGAGCTTGCCAGAGCACACCTGGTCGAATTGGGCCTGCCGTCGGAGACGCTGAATGCCTACCCTCACCAGTTGTCAGGGGGCATGCGTCAGCGCGTTACGATTGCTCTGGCCACGCTGCTAAAGCCAAGTATCATCATCGGCGATGAACCGACGACCGCACTCGACGTTGTCGTTCAGCGTGGCGTGGTGCAGTTGCTCAGGGACGTCCAGCAAAAACTACAGAACACGATTATCCTGGTGACGCACGACATGGGCGTTCATGCTAACATTGCCGACCGTATTGGCATCATGTATGCTGGCAAGATAGTGGAAGAAGCTTCGACCGAAGAGATCTTCGGCGAACCGGCACATCCCTACACACGCTATTTGATCAACTCGCTGCCCAAGTTTGGCGACAAATCGACACGAGAAAGTGTGCCTGGCAGTCCGCCTTCGCTGGCCAACTTGCCGAGCGGCTGTCCATTTCACCCTCGTTGCCCCCACGTGAAGGAGATCTGTAAGAATGAAATGCCGGGATTTACGCTGATCAGTAAAGGGCACAGGGTTGCCTGCTGGCTGGCCGAGGAAGGGAGATAGTTGAAGAAAATGGAAAAGTTACTTGAGGTTGAGAATCTCACCAAAATCTTCTCTATCGGGAGCATTCTTTCCCGGCTCAGAATTACAGCGGTCAATAATGTCTCATTTCACATTGCACCAGCTGAAATCTTTGCGCTGGCTGGTGAGAGCGGTTGCGGCAAGACCACCACTGCACGCATCGTCATGGGCTTTGAGCACGCAACTTCCGGTACAATTGTCCACGGCGGGAAGAAAGAGGCCAAGAACGAAAAGGTTTGGTTCACGGAGGGCATTCAGGCCATCTTCCAAGATCCCTTCGGCACCTTCAACCCATTGCGTACCGTGGATAGTTATTTCTTTGAGACTGTGCAGAACTACAAGTTGGCCAAGGGACGTGACGCAGCCATCGACTTCATCGACCGCAAGTTGAAGTTGGTGGGTCTTTCCTATGAGGAGTTTGCTGGTAAATATCCGAGCGAGTTTTCCGGCGGGCAGTTACAACGTATGTCGATTGCCCGCGCCTTACTCACTGACCCGAAGTTGCTGATCGCCGATGAGCCGGTCTCGATGGTTGACGCCTCACTGCGCATGTCGATTGTCAACCTCTTCAAAAAGCTCAAGGAAGAAATGGGCGTCAGCGTGCTCTATATCACGCACGATTTAGCAACCGCTTACTACATGAGCGACCGCATCGCCATTATGTTTCGTGGGGAAATTGTCGAGATGGGAACTGTAGAGCAAGTGTTGATGAACCCAAAACATCCCTATACCCGCCTGCTGCGCGAGTCCATCCCCGAAGCCGATCCAAAACGACGTTGGGTCGGTGAGATCAAACTCTCTGACACAGAACAAGGCGACTATTTGAAGCAGGGTTGTCGTTTTGCTGGCCGATGTCCGCTGGTGATGGACATTTGCCGCAAGCAGGCACCGCTTGACCTGCAGGTAGACGGGGTGTTAGTGAAATGTCACAAGTATAGCGAGACATCTGCTTAATCTTTGTGTAACAGTTATGTAACACGTTGGCTGAGGCTCTTTGTTACACTCTTCTTGTAATCCCAATTGCGGTTGCAAAAGCCATGAATTTTCCTCCTAAATATAGCTGAAATTCATGGCTTTTCAGAGGACAATTGGTATAAATAGTACAGAATTGTGTAACAGGAGAACCTTATGCATGTCACCTTCCGGTTGTTTAGTATGCTCGTCAGCACACTGTTGCTGATTGGCTGCGTTGCACCTCTAGGCTTGCCCTCGACAACCCAGTCTCAGTCAAACATTGGAATGAACGGCAAACCACTGACCGCCGAAGAGCAACTGCTTGCCTCATTGCCTAGCCAAGGCGCTGCACCTGAACTCTTTAATGAAACCTGGCTCAACTCAGCATCACTCAAACTGGCCGATCTACGTGGTAAGGTCGTGATGGTCGAATTCTGGACCTTCGGCTGTATCAACTGTATCCACGTCACACCTTCAGTAAAAGCCTGGTATGACACCTATCATGACCAGGGCTTTGAAGTGATTGGGGTTCATGCGCCAGAATTCGCTTATGAGAAGGAACTGGGAAACGTAAAGAAAGCGAGCCAGGAACTCGGCATCACCTGGCCGGTTGCGATTGACAACGACTTTGCAACCTGGAATGCCTATAGTAACCACTATTGGCCTGCCATGTATCTGATCGACAAGGCGGGCAACATTCGCTACTACAAGATCGGCGAAGGAGGGTACGAGCAAACGGAGGCGGTTATCCAAGCTCTGCTTTCAGAGAAGGGTTGACAGCATAAATCTCCACAACCGGAAACAAAACTCCCTCTACCCCAGGCAGAGAGTGGTTTTCCATCCGTTGAATCATGCAGCCGCTGTGGCGAATCGTCTCCACCGTGTTACGGTTGAGGTTGCAGCCGCTGCCCTCACAAAATTGCCAAATTGGATTAGCCATATCTTGCAGAAACCCGAACAAAGGCCATTCATGTCGCACATGTTCGAGTAGCCGTACCTCGGCACCGGCTTTGGCGACGCGTCGGATTTCTGCCAAGGCTCTTGCTGGATGTGGAATCGAGCAGAAAACCAGCGTACCGATCACTGCATCGAACTCGCCGTCAGCAAAGTTCAACTGCTGCGCGTCGCCTTGCTGCACATCAATTTTTGCATTCATTGTGCTTGATTGTTGCGCCGCGTATTCGCGAAAGGGCGCATATGGTTCAATCGCAGTGACCTGGGCTTCTGGATGGTAGTGGGCAAAGTTAAAGCCGGTGCCACAACCAATCTCCAGTATGCGCCCACGCAGATCGCCGATCAGCTTTCTCCGCAACTCACGCAGTCCCATCTCCTCAATGCCCTGCATTCCTGAGATAAAACTCTGCACCGGTCCACCGCGGCGCTGTTCGATCCATTGACTCAACCAACTCATGGTCTTTCCCTTTCGTTCCATCGGGACGCCCGAATTTAGGCGTCCCGATGGAACGGTTGAATTTAGGCGTCTGTCACGCAACCTTCGCTGGCAGTAGAGACAGTCTTCATGTAGCGATAGAGCACGCCTTTGGTGTATTGTGGTGCTGGCTGCTTCCAGGCTGCACGGCGTGTTGCCAGTTCGCTGTCGGAAAGGGCTACGTTCAAGGTGCGTTTGGTGGCGTCAATCGTGATGTTGTCCCCATCCTGCACTAGTGCCAAACCGCCGCCCTCGTAAGCCTCTGGCGTGATGTGTCCAACCACAAAGCCGTGGGTACCACCCGAGAAGCGCCCGTCGGTGATCAATGCCACGGAGCTACCTAAGCCCTTGCCCATAATCAACGATGTGATCTGTAGCATCTCGCGCATGCCCGGGCCACCCTTGGGACCTTCATAGCGGATCACAACTACCTCGCCTGCCTTTACTTCGTCGTTCTGTAAACCCTTCAGACATTCGTCTTCCGAGTTGTAGACCCGGGCAGGGCCGCTAAAGTTCATCCCTTCCTTGCCCGTGATCTTGGCCACTGCCCCTTCGGTGGCGAGGTTGCCATAGAGGATGGTGATGTGGCCCGATGGCTTGATCGGATTGGTAATCGGATGGATGATCTTCTGGTCAGCATCCAGATCGGGTAACTCTTCGAGATTTTCTGCCAACGTCTTGCCAGTGACCGTGAGACAATCACCGTGGAGCAGCCCTTCGCGCAACAATAGCTTCTGTACGCCTGCCACACCACCGACTTCGCAGAGATCCTCCATCACATATTTGCCGCTCGGCTTGAGGTCGGCCAAATAGGGCGTGCGGCTCGATACTTCCTGGAAGTCGTCGATGGTCAAGGGTACATCAGCGGCGCGGGCGATGGCGAGTAAGTGTAGTACCGCATTGGTCGAACCGCCCAAGGCTGAGGTTACAGCAATCGCATTTTCAAAGGCCTTCTTGGTCAGGATATCGAGCGGCTTGATATCCTTGGCCAGCAAATTCACCAGCGCCTTGCCGATTGCGTGACATTCTTCGATCTTGCGTGGGTCGCGCGCTGGATAGGAGGAACTGTTGGGCAGGCTGAGACCAAGTGTTTCAATCGCCGAACCCATCGTGTTGGCAGTATACATGCCACCGCAAGCCCCCTCGCCAGGACAAGAGCGTTTGACAATCTCTTCCATCTCTTCGCGGGTCAGATCGTGTTTGAGATATTTGCCGTAGGCTTCAAAGGCCGAAACGATATCGAGCTTTTGGCCCTGATAGTGTCCGGGCGCAATCGTGCCACCATAGACCACAATCGTCGGGCGATTGACACGTGCTGCCGCCATCATCACGCCTGGCATGTTCTTGTCGCAGCCGGGCAGGGAGACATTGGCATCGTACCATTGGGCGCGCATCACTGCCTCAATGGAATCGGCAATGATATCGCGTGAGACCAATGAGGCTTTCATGCCTTCGGTACCCATCGAGATGCCATCGCTAACCCCAATTGTGTGGAAGATCAAGCCCAACATGCCGGCTTCCTGAATGCCCTTTTTCACTTCCATCGCCAGTTTGTTTAAGTGCATGTTGCAGGTATTGCCCTCCCAGCCCATGCTGGCGATGCCTACCTGTGCTTTGTGCATATCTGCCTCGGTCATACCTGTGCCATAAAGCATGGCACGCGAGCCAACCTGCTCTACCTTCTGAGTCAATTCGGCGCTGTATTTGTTCAATACCCCGTTTTCTGTTTTTACTGACATGTTTGCTCCTTGTAAGCGTTTTCTTCGATTTGTCTAACTGCAAGCACGCAACAACCAATTCAGAAGGGAGCCGATACGCAGCCTATCTGCTTTGTTTGGTTTCTCGAATCTGTTGTCGTGTGATTCCTTCTCTCTTTGCGGTGCTACCAATTTTGTTGGACTGGTTGAGAATACTTTATATTATAGCCAAAGATGCCTCAAAACATGAGACAAGCCAAACAAAAAGAATGAGACAATTAGCCCCACCCTAACCCTCCCCAAAAGGGAGGGGACAGTCACGGAATGAATTGTATTTGGTGGATAGTCGAGAAAACACAATTCTTCCCTTCACAGTTTCCTCCCTTTGGGGGGAGGGCTAGGGTGGGGCTGTAGTGAGAAGCAATTATGACACCTGAAGAATTTCGCCAGATCGGTCATCAACTGATCGACTGGGTTGCTGACTTTCGTACCGACCTGCCCCAACGCCCGGTGATGGCGCAAGTGCAGCCGGGTGAGATCAAGGCCCGTTTGCCGCAATCCCCACCCCAACAGCCAGAACCCTTTGAACAGATCTTCGCCGACCTCGACCGACTGATTGTACCTGGGCTTTCGCATTTTCAACATCCCAAGTTTTTCGGTTACTTCCCAGCCAATTCCCTGTTGGCTAGCGTTCTGGGCGACTATCTAAGTACGGGTTTGGGGGCACTTGGCCTCTCCTGGCAAGCCGCACCGGCCTTGACTGAATTGGAAGAGGTGATGACGGATTGGATGCGGCAGATGTGTGGGCTCGACGCCAGTTGGAATGGTGTCATTCAGGACACTGCTTCCAACAGCGTGTTGCTCGCCTTGATTTGTGCTCGGGAGCGTGCCACAAACTTCTCGCTGGCCCGCGGCGGCTTACAGGCAGAAAAGGCACCATTGATTGTCTACGTCTCCAAATACAGCCACAGTTCGGTTGATAAGGCGGCGTTGCTGGCTGGCTATGGACGACAAAATGTGCGTGCCATTGGCGTGGATGCTAACTTTGCACTGGATCCGCAGGCATTGGAAGAGGCAATCCGTGCTGATCTGGCCGCAGGCAAACGCCCCTGCGCGCTGGTCGCCACCACCGGCACGACCACTACAACGGCTCTCGATCCAATCGCCGCCTGTGTGGAAATTGCTCGTAAATACGATCTTTGGTTGCATGTTGACGGTGCATTGGCAGGTTCCGCCATGATCCTGCCCGAGTGCCGCTGGATGTGGGCAGGCGTTGATGGGGCGGATTCGCTGGCGATCAACCCGCACAAATGGCTAGGTGCCGCCTTCGACTGTTCGCTCTATTACGTGCGTGATACCGAGCATCTCGTGCGTGTGATGGGCACCAATCCCAGCTATCTGCAATCGGCTGCGGACAACCGGGTTAAAAATTACCGTGATTGGGGCATTCCGCTGGGGCGCCGTTTTCGGGCACTCAAATTATGGACCTTGATCCGTGCCGAAGGCGTTGTAGCGCTCCAAGAAAGGCTGCGCCGCGACATTGCCAACGCCCGATGGCTGGCCGAACATGTGCGTGCGACGCCTAACTGGCAAGTGCTGGCACCGACACCTTTGCAGACGCTCTGCATCCGCCACACGCCACCTGGACTGTCGGGTGAGGAGTTGGATAAACATACGTTGGCTTGGGTCGATCGGGTCAATCAGTCAGGCAACGCCTATCTGACACCTGCAACCTTGGAAGGACGCTGGATGGTGCGTGTCAGCATCGGTGCCTATCCCACTGAGCGGGCTGATGTGGCAGAAGCCTGGGAGTTAATGCGCAGTGCTGCTGAGCTGTGAACGTCTACGATTGCTCCCTTTTATGCAACTGTTTTACAAAATCATGATCCACTACCAACGCTGGCAGCCCGATCAACCGGTTGAAGCACCCTTGCGACTCTACCGTTGCATCGTCGAGTCTGCCTGGATCGACTACAACCAACACATGACCGAGGCCAGCTATCTGACTGCCTTTGGCGATGCGTCAGACGCGCTCTTTCGCTACATCGGCATTGACGAGGCCTATCGCACCGCTGGTCATTCCTATTACACCGTCGAGACGCATATCAACTACTACCAAGAGTGCAAAAGTGGCGCCCCCTTGACCTTCACGACACAGATCCTGGACGCCGACGCCAAACGGCTGCATCTCTTTCACAGCATGTTTCACAGCACAACCGGGGATCTACTCTGCACCACCGAACAGATGTTGGTCCACGTTGACTCCCAGGCCGCCAAAGCTGCGCCTGCTCTGCCTCATGTGCAAGAGGCGATTGAAGCAATTCTGGCCGTTCATCAAACGTTGCCAATCCCGAAGGAAGTCGGGCGGCAGATGAAAATCGTAAAGAGAACCGTTAGCGGTTGATTCATTGCAACACAACACAAGGACAACTGAATGAACTTTGGACTGACCAACGAACAGCGCATGGTTGTCGAGACGGTGCGTGCCTTCGTTGAAAAGGAACTGATCCCTTACGAGGATGAAGTAGAGCGTACGGATGAGGTGCGCACCGACCTGCGCCGACAGATTATCCAGAAGGCGCGGCGATCCGGCTTGTATGCGGCCAACATGCCCGAAGAACATGGCGGTGGTGGGTTGGACGCTGTGTCGTTGGCATTGATGGAGCGTGAGTTGGGGCGCACGAGTATGGCGTTGCAACATTTTGTAAATCGTCCCAGCAACATTCTCCAAGCCTGCAAAGGGGCTCAGATCGAGCGTTATCTACTGCCGACCATACGCGGCGAACGGCACGATTGTCTGGCCATGACCGAGCCGAATGCTGGCTCAGACGTGCGCGGGATGCAGTGCCGCGCCATCCGCGACGGTGATGACTATCTGATCACAGGCACCAAACACTTTATTAGCCACGCTGACTATGCCGATTACGTGATTCTCTTTGCCGCCACCGCCGAGGAGCAAACCGAAAGAGGCGTGCGCAAACGGATTTCCAGCTTTTTAGTCGATATGGGCACGCCTGGCTTCACCGTGAAAAAGGGATACGCTGTAGTCTCGCATCGGGGGTATCATAACTGTATCCTCGACTTTGACCATTGCCGTGTGCCTGTTGCCAACTTGCTCGGCGAAGAACACAAAGGTTTCGATGTCGCCAATCAGTGGTTGAGTTCGACTCGTTTGGGCGTAGCTGCCTTTTGTGTGGGACGTGCGCAGCGTTGTCTGGGGCTGTGCCAGCAGTGGGCCGCCACACGTCGCCAGTTCGGACAGGCGATTGGTAAATTTCAAGGTGTCTCTTTTAAACTAGCCAATATGGCAACCCAGATCCGTGCCGCCGAGTTGATGACCCTCGACACTGCTTGGCGCAAAGACCAAGGAACGGCCGGCGACGAAGATTTTGCCATGGCTAAACTCTTCGCCACCGAAATGTTGGCGATGGTCACCGACGAAGCCGTTCAAATCTTCGGCGGCATGGGCTTGGCCGAAGAAAATCCGATCGTACGTTTCTGGCGCGACGCCCGCGTCGAACGGATCTGGGACGGCACCAGCGAAATCCAACGCCACATCATCTCGCGTGCGTTGCTACGACCCTATGAAAAGCAGTAAGTCAGTGGGACAGTAGGTCAGTAAGACAGTAAAACTGTGACTGATCCACTGTCCCACTGTTCCGCTGATTTACTGTCACACTAACATAGAAAAGGAGTCTCTATGCCCCTCCCCACCCCATTTCACCCGCGCACAGCGGCGCTCTGCCAAACCAATGAATGGCGCTCTTGGGCGGGTTACATGGCACCCACGACCTATCAACATGCCTGGGAGCGTGAATATTGGGCCTTCCGCAACAGTGCTGGCTTGCTCGATATTTCGCCGCTCTTTAAGTACGACATCCACGGTCCCGACGCCGAGCGCTTGCTCAACCGAGTCATGACCCGTGACCTTAGCAAGTGCAAGGTCGGCCAAGTCGTCTACTCGCCCTGGTGCGACGAGCGCGGCGACTTGATTCACGATGGCAACATTGTGCGCCTTAGCACCGATCACTTCCGCGTCACCAGTGCCGATCCCATGCTGCGCTGGTTCGGGGATTGCGGCTATGGCATGGACGTACAGGTAGCAGATGTCTCTGAGGCAATTTGTGGATTGGCATTACAAGGTCCGAATTCACGCAAAATCCTGCAACTTCTCTTTACTCCAGCCAGTGATCAGCGGCCTCTAGATCAACTAGGCTATTTTCAGGTGAGTGCTGGAAGCGTGGGAAGTACATCTGTGGTCATTACACGCACCGGCTTTACTGGCGATCTTGGTTACGAGATCTGGACAGAGAATGCTAACGCCTTGACCTTATGGGACAGCATCATGGAGCGGGGCGAAGCCTATGGCATTTTGCCAGCAGGATTGGGCGCACTGGATATGGTGCGCGTTGAAGCAGGCTTGCTTCTGATCGAGGTTGATTACATTTCGTCCGTACATGCCGTTATCGACGGACAGCGCTCCTCCCCGCTGGAGGCTGGATTGGGTTGGGCGGTCAAATGGAACAAGGGCAACTTTGTCGGACGCAAAGCGTTACTCAAACAGCAGGAGCAAGGCCCCGAATGGGCGCTAGTGGGGCTGGAGGTCGATTGGCAGACGTTGGAAGATCTCTGGCAACCGGTCGATCTGCGCCCCACTGTGGTCAATCGTGGCACTTCTCGCCTGCCAGTTCCAGTCTTTCGAGGAGGGCAACAGGTAGGCCAGGCAACCAGTCATCTCTTTTCACCCCTACTCAAAAAGTACATCGCACTGGCCACGCTCAAACGGGAACATGCGGCACTGGACAGCTTTGTCGAACTTGAAATGACCGTTGAATATAGCCGAGTCCCAGCCAAAGCCAAGATTGTCGCACTGCCCTTTTTTAATCCCGAACGAAAGCGGAGTTGATCATGAATCACTACAATGCAATTGTCATCGGCGGCGGACACAACGGTTTAACCTGTGCCGCCTACCTAGCGCGAGCAGGACGCAAGGTGCTGGTGCTGGAAAAGCGACCCTTGGTCGGCGGTGCTACGGTCACCGAGGAGATCGTCCCTGGCTTTAAGTTCACTGTTTTCTCCTACCTGGTCAGCCTGCTGCGTACTGAGGTGATCAACGAACTCGACCTTGTCAAACATGGCCTGATGCTGCTTCCCTTCGAATCCACGCTCGACATGGCACCCAACGGCGATTTCCTCTATCGCGAGGCCGATCACTATCGCACCTATCGCAACATGGCGCGCCATTCTCGCCGCGATGCTGAGGCGTATGATGACTTCAAACTGACGATTCGTCACATCGCCCATGCCGTGCGCTACCTGATGAACCATGCTCCGCCCAACCTGGATTTTGCCGGAGCGGACGCTGCGGGAATCGCTGATCTGGCGCGTCATATGCTGGGGCTGGATAAGGAAGTACTGCATACCTTTATCCAATTGATGACCATGAGCGCCGTTGATTTTCTCGATCAATGGTTTGAAAATGATTTGATTAAGGCCGCGCTCTGCACTAGCGGATTGATCGGCACGTTGGTCGGTCCCCGTTCGCCTGGCTCTGCATTGGTGTTGCTCTATCACTACATCGGCGAACTGGATGGCGTCTATCGCACCTGGCGCTTTGCCAAAGGTGGAACAGGCGGTGTCGCCAATGCGTTAGCGAGCGCAGCCAAGTCGTTTGGTGCGGAGATTCGTGTCAATACAGGCGTTGCGCGCCTACTGTTACAAAATGGCACGGCTAAAGGTGTCGTCCTGGAAAGCGGCGAAGAGATCTACGCCGATACCGTTGTTTCTAGCCTCACTCCCCAACTGAGCTATCTCAAGTTTGCTGGAGAAGCCAATCTTCCTGCTGGGATCGTGCAGCAGGCCAAACGTTGGAATAGTTTTGGCTCGGCAGGTAAGGTCAACTTGGCATTGGATGGAGTGCCCGAATTTAAGTGTATGCCTGGTAAAGGCGAGCATCATGCTGGTGCCTTCAGCTTCAACGTCTCGCTGGATGGCATGGAAAGGGCATTCGACGAGGCCAAGTATGGCAACTTCTCGCGCACGCCCTATATAGACGCTGGCCTCATCTCCGTGGCCGATCCCGACATGGCCCCGCCCGGCAAACATGTGATGACCTGCTTTGTGATGTACGCCCCTTATAAACTCGCCCAAGGCAACTGGAACGACCAACGCCAAGCCTTTGGCGACAATGTCATCGACAACCTGGAGCAATACATCCCCAACATCCGCAAAATCCTCGTCGGGCGGCAGGTGAACACACCGCTCGACATCGAACAGCGAATTGGCATCAGCGGTGGCAACATCTTTCACGGTGAACTGCGCCTGGATCAGATGTTCGCCAATCGTCCCGTTCCTGGGCAGAATGGCTTCCAAACGCCGCTGCATAACTACTACATCTGCGGCTCCAGTGCTCATCCTGGCGGTGCTATTTCCGGCGCACCAGGACGCTTAGCGGCGATGCAGATTTTGCGCAACGAAGACTGACGAAAATTATGAACAAAACCAACTACGACACCCTCCTCATCGGCAGCGATCCCAACGCCTTGATTGTGGCGGCGCAGCTCAGTGCCAACGGGCAACGTGTTCTGCTGCTCGAACGGCGTGACCAGCTCGGTGCTATTTGTAGCGAAAATAGCGAGATTGCTGGCTACAAAGCGCCTGTGATCTCGCCAAACCTGAACATGCTGCGCAGCGAGGTTCTAGATGCACTCGGATTGTCGTCCGATACTGTGCGCTTTATCGAAAGCCCAGTAACCGCTTTTCTGCCCAACCGTCAGGGTAAATCGATTACACTCTGGCGTGACTTGGAACGCAGCGTTGCGTCGATTGCCCAACACTCGCCAGCCGATGCACAAGCCTATTCCAACTTTGCGGTGGAGATTGAAAACTTACGCACACAACTCGAACCTCATCTTCAGCGCAGGCATAATGAACTCTCACTTGGTGCGCTCTTCCTGAATCATCCAGAACTGGCACGCACTGCCACACTCCCGCTTTTTGAGTACCTCAACCATTGGTTTGGAAATGACCGGCTCAAAGGTGCGTTGGGTACTCTGGGCGTGACTGGCATGTTGCGCGGTCCTCGGGCACAAGGCACTCTGTTGCACCTGCTTTATCAGACAAGCTCAGCGGGACTCTTTGCCGTACGCTATGTAGCGGGCGGCTTGAGCCAACTTTCTGCCCAATTGGCACAAGTGGCAACCCAATGTGGCGCGGTGATTCGCACCAACAGCTCGGTCGAACGAGTTTTGCTTGAAGACGAGCGTGCAATCGGCGTGTTGCTGAAAAGTGGGGAAGAAATTTTTGCCACACAAATTATCTCCAGCCTGGACGCTCGGCAAACTTTGTTCGGGCTCGTCGGTGCTCCAAATTTGGAGCCAAGCGTAGTGCGTCGATTGCGTAGCTTGAAATACCGAGGCTGCACGGCCCAGATCAACCTTTGTCTCAGCGGACTGCCTGAGTTTATCGGTGCGGAGGATGCCCAGCAATTCAGCGGGCATATCGTGATTGCACCCGATCTTGACTACGTGGAACGTGCTTATGACGCTGCCAAATATGGCGACTTCTCGCCGCAGCCCGTGCTCGACATTCTAATTCCAACCCTGCTTGACCCAACGTTGGCTCCTCCCGGCAAACACCTGATGACGGTCACCATGCACTATGCATCCTATGCTCTACGCGGTAAGCATTGGAACGACCTGCGTGAGTCGCTCGGTGATACTGTCATCAAAACACTGCGCCACTATGCACCCGAGATCGACAGGTACATCGACGACCGCCGAATCATCACGCCGCTTGACTACGAAGAGCAATATGACCTCACCGAAGGCAGCCTGACCCAAAGCGAAATGAGCGTCGAGCAGATGTTCGCTCTGCGTCCGATCCCTGGCTGGAGCGACTCATGTACGCCCATCGAAAATCTCTGGCTCTGCGGCGCAGCCACACATCCGGGCGGTGTCGTCACAGGCTTACCTGGTTGGCTGACGGCACAAGAAATGACAAGATGATGAGATGAAGGGATGCTGCTGCTGTCGAAATGGTTTGTAGGGGGATGAGTTGGGGGCGGGCGCAATCTTGTCTCCTGGATACA
Organism: Caldilineaceae bacterium; assembly: GCA_046328715.1. GTDB lineage: Bacteria > Chloroflexota > Anaerolineae > Caldilineales > Caldilineaceae > JAXLWB01. Next base: position 263,789 of record JAXLWB010000001.1, read on the forward strand.
TCGTGGTTCCGCCTCATCTCGTACCCGGCTTGTCAATTCGCCATCAACATCATCCTGTCATCCATTCATCTCTTGCCAACAAATACAACAGGAGTACGAATGTCCGAATCCTCACCCATCCGGCGGCTGTTGCGACCTGAGAGTGTGGCAGTCGTTGGTGGACGGCAGGCCGAGGCTGTGATCCGGCAGTGTGACAAGATCGGCTTTCGAGGGCAGGTCTGGCCGGTCAACCCCAAACGTTCAGAGATGGTCGGACGACGCTGCTTTGCCACAATACAGGATTTACCCGCCGCACCGGATGCAACCTTTGTCGCTGTGGGACGTGAAGCCACGATTGATGTGGTAGAGGCGCTGGCGCAACGGGGATCTGGGGGTGCTGTCTGTTATGCTTCTGGCTTTGCCGAGGTGGGAGAAGAAGGGTTTGCGCTTCAACAGAAGTTACAGTCGGTGACGGGCGACCTGGCGGTGATTGGCCCCAACTGTTACGGCTTGCTCAACTACCTGGATGGCGTGGCACTCTGGCCGGATGAGCAGGGCGGCAAAGCGACAAAGCGAGGTGTCGCCATCCTTACGCAGAGCGGCAACATTTGTCTCAATCTGAGTATGCAGCAGCGAGCGTTGCCCGTGGCGTATCTCATTTCAATGGGCAACCAGGCTGGTGTAACCATTCCCCAACTAATCGATTCCCTACTGGATGATGAGCGGGTGACGGCCATTGGTATTCATCTTGAAGGGCTGAGCGATGTCGTTGCCTTTTCACAAGTGGCACACAAAGCATTGCACAGGCGAGTTCCAATCGTGGTGATCAAGAGCGGCGTATCGGAACTGGCCAGTCAGGTTTCGCTCAGCCATACCAGCTCGCTTGCCGGCTCTGACATGCTGTATGATACGCTTTTTGCACGGATGGGCATTGTCCGTGTTTACTCGATTCCGCAATTTCTGGAAACGCTAAAATTTCTCACCGTGGTGGGGCCGTTGCCCAATGCCAGCCTGGCCTCGATTAGCTGTTCGGGTGGCGAAGCTGGCTTGGTCGCAGATGCGGCTGCTGCACTAGGGTTGACCATGCCACCCTTGCACGAAGCGCAACGTCAGACTCTGTTTGATGTGCTTGGCGAAAAAGTGGCACTCTCTAACCCGCTCGACTACCATACCTATATCTGGGGCAACGAGGAGGCACAATATCGTTGTTTCTCTGCTATGCTCTTGGGCGATCAGGCAGTGACACTCAAGATCCTCGACTATCCCCGCCCCGACGTCTGCGATCCAACGACCTGGCATTGGACAGCGCGTGCCTTTGCCCGTGCGCTTAAAGACAATCAGGCTAAAGGGGCTGTGGTCGCAACAATGCCGGAGAATCTGCCTGTGGCAACTGGCGAAGCATTGATTGAAGCGGGTGTGGCGCCGATGATGGGTTTGGAGGAGACGCTGATTGCGATTCGTGGCGCAGCATTGGTGTACCAAAGGCAGCAGGCAGCCGATGGAATTTTGCCTTTGCAACAGCAACTATCAGCGGATTTCGCTCCTCCCTCGGCGACGCTCACCGAAGCCCAGTCGAAGGCACTGCTGGCGCAATATGGCATTCCCGTACCACGTTCAAAGCTTTGTACGGTCGCCAATGCTGCCCAAGTTGCGAGCGAGATCGGCTTTCCAGTCGTTGCTAAGCTGTCATCAGATACAATTATTCATAAGTCGGATGTTGGTGGCGTGTATCTTAACCTGCACATCGCTGCCGAGGTTGAGTTGGCCGTCCAACAAATGCTGGAAGCAGGGCTTGGTGAACATTTCTTGATTGAAACGATGGTGGAGGAACCGCTGGTTGAACTGATCCTCGGTGTGAAGCGCGATGCACAGTTTGGCTTGGTATTGCTAATTGGTGCCGGTGGCATCCTCGTCGAACTCTTCAAAGATAGCGCGACCTTACTCTTCCCAATTCAGTATTTTGAAGTAGAAGCAGCCTTAGAACGGCTCAACATTGCGCCCTTGCTCAACGGCTTTCGTGGACAACCCAAGGCGAACAAACAAGCCATCGTTGATGCTGTGATGAGTCTGGCTCAATTTGCTCAGGAGTATGCCGACCAGCTTTGGGAAATCGATGTCAACCCGCTCTTTGTGCTGCCAGATCGGGTGATTGCTGTGGATGCTGTCGTCAGGATGAGGAGTTGAACGAATATGACTGAGCCACTCAAAGTCACTCGTAATGGAAAAATCCTTGAAGTGACCCTGGACCGTCCCAAGGCCAACGCCATCGACAATGCCACTAGCCAGGCGATGGGCGAGCTGTTCAGCAACTTTCGTGATGATTCGGAATTGCGTGTAGCCATATTAACTGGTGCAGGCGAACGCTTCTTCTCGGCCGGCTGGGATCTCAAGGCTGCCAGTGAGGGAGACGCTCTGGATGGTGACTATGGCCTGGGCGGTTTTGGCGGATTGGCTGAACTGCACGATCTGAACAAGCCGGTAATCGCAGCCGTCAATGGACTGGCAGTAGGTGGAGGCTTTGAATTGGCGTTGGCTTGCGACCTGATTGTGGCGGCCGATCATGCCCAGTTTTTTCTGCCGGAAATTTTTGTAGGGGTGCTTGCAGATGCTGCATCGATTCGTTTGCCCAAGCGTTTGCCCTATCACATTGCGATGGAGATGTTGCTCACGGGGCGGCGGTTGGGTGCAGAAGAGGGGTTGCGTTGGGGAGTGGTTAATGCTGTGGTAGCGCAGGAACAATTGATGGAAAAAGCGCGTGAATTGGCCAATCTGATTGTTTCGGCGGCTCCCTTGTCCATTGGTGCTGTCAAGGAAGTCACCCGAGCTACATCTGCCCTTGGTCTCCAAGAAAGCTACGAATTGCTGCACAGTGGAACGTTGCCAATCTATACACAATTGCTCCACTCCGAGGATGCCCAAGAAGGAGCACGTGCCTTTGCTGAAAAGCGAGAACCGGTGTGGCGGGGACGGTAAGGATGACTGTAGTATGAGTTGGCGTAACTGTGTCATGGGTAACTGGTAATTACCCAATTACCAGTTACCCATGACGCTTCTCGTCCTCACCGCCGTAAAATATCCATCCGCACCTTCACTTTTTGGAAGATGCCTTCCCGACTATATTCGGCTTCCAGCACCTCGCCTTTGAGCATCAGTGAGGGACACTCCAACTGAAAGGTGAGACCAGGCTGTGGGACAAAAGGACGTGCTTCGCCGTTACGTTCCTTGTGGAAGACGTCGGCGTAACGGTCGCTGGCATATTCGCTCATTAAAATGCGCATCTGGTTGTTGAGACTGTTGCCATCGGCCTTGTCAAAGAGCCAAACTTCTAGGGCGATGACTTCATCCGGGTTCTTGTGTAGGATGCGATTTTTGATGCTCACTCCCATGCCACATTCGCCGATATAGCGCTTACTGGTGGGATCCGTAATCGGGAAGGACTCGTCATACTCACCCATACCGGTGTAGTAGGTGCACTCAAAGCTCTCAATCGCCTTCGCACCTGGATAGCGGGCCGCTGGCGCACTGCCTGTTCGCACTGGTGGCGAAACCGGTTCCAGGCGTGGCTGACTATTCTCGCCCCAACCCCGATGGCGGGCGGGAGGCTGTGCTGAGCGAGTTGGTAACTCTTCCTCTCCATTACTCTGATCATCATCGTCATGCAGATCGTCGTCGTCCTCTGCGTCTGACTCCGCTGCATAACTCTGGCGGTTTGTAGTGGGTGTTATCGGCGAGGGAGTACGGTATGGGGTGATCGCGTTGCCACCAGTTCGTTGCGGCGTTTCGTTTTCTGCAAAATCCTCATCGTTGGGTTCATCGTCAAAGTCCTCATCCTCGGTATTATAGTCGCCGAATTGCATATCTGGTCGAGTACTTGTGGCAGGAGCAGATGACGGACGCTGTACGACTTCATCCTCGGCCTCGTTATCAAAATCTGGATCGACTGTCGGTTCCAGCCATGGCACCCGTTTTGTCGGGGCAGAGGTTCGTGGATTGGTGGCTTCATCCTGATTCGACCAGGGCGCGACTCGGGTCGATGACACTGTGCTGGCAGAGGTTGTGGGAGATTCTGATTCCTCATCGAAGGAGTAATCATCGATTGCATCGCTACGCTCTCCGACAACGCGCTGGCGTAGATTGCTTGCCCAGGGTCCACCATTGGTAGCGCGCAGTCGCTGGATAACGTAGAGTCCGCCCCCAATCAATAATATTCCTGCTAGAAAGGCAAGGAGCCGAGAAAACCAACTTGGTCCGCTGGCTGACTGGTTGAGCGCATTGCCGGCTGCGTTGGCATCGGCTGGCGCAGGAATGACCACCTGCGCAATACCATCAGTGCTTGTGGCAACAACAGGAACCTCACTGGTGGCAGCAACCTGGACCTGAGCCGCAGCAGGGTTGGCTTGCGCACCGAGTGCATTGGCCAACTGGGCCAGATTATAGATGTGGATCTCATTTTCCTGCGAGGGGCGAGCTCGGTAATATTCCATAGCCGACTGCAATTCGGTCATCAAATTGCCTTGCAACGAGACAAGTCGTTGACTTGCCTGCTGACGGGCGGCATCAGAACCGTAGACAACATAGCTATCGGCCACAGCCGAGAGGTATTCTGCCTTCGCCTCGGGCGACAGATCGCTCAAATAAGCATTTTTCCATTCTACGGGCCACAACACCCAACCAATCATCAGACCAAGCAGTAGACCAATGACCACGCCCGCCACCCACGGTAACCACGGATTTCCCTGTGTTCTTTGGCGAATGTCGGCCAGCGAGGTTTGAAATGATGACATGCTCGCTCCTAATTAACCAGTAACTTAACCGGCACTTTTTCGTACAAGCGTGTGGAAAGTTGCGTTTCACCACATTCTGACCGTAAAGTGCCGGTCAAGTTGGCCTGGTTTAGTCCAGATCCCAGTTTAAAGCAAATGGCTTAGATCGCCATTGCGCAACGATTCAACCACATCCTTTACCTTTTGCATCTTCTGTTTGTGCCCTAGCAGGAGGGCATCGGCAGTTTCGACTACGACCAAATCATCCAGTTCAATCAGTGCAACGATCTCCTTGCTGGCGTAGATGATGTTGCCCTTGCTGTTGATCGCCAGTGTACGCCCTTGCGCAATGTAATTTCCCGACTCATCGGGCTGCATGACCTGCTGCAACGCATCCCAACTGCCGACGTCGTTCCACCCCGCCTGCAGAGGAACCATTGCTACTGAAGCTGCGCCTTCCATAATACCATAATCGATGCTAATACTAGGTACACGCGCCCAGGCATGATCAAAATGGGCTGCCGAATTGGGTTGGTCCAGATAGCTCTCGATTTCTTTCAGATTGGTAAAAAGGTCGGGCATTTGACGCTCAACCTCGGCCATCATGATATCGGCACGAAAAACGAAGATGCCGCCATTCCAGTAGTAGCCGCCTTCCGCCAGAAATGCCTGCGCCGTAGCTAGGTTGGGCTTTTCGGCGAAGCGCTTGACGGCGTAAATGGGCAATTGATCCTCTTTTGATGCAGTGCGTAATTCCCCGCTCTGAATGTAGCCATATCCGGTGTGGGGCATGTCCGGCTCGATGCCTAATGTCACCAGCGATCCTTGCTGGGCGGCCTGCTCGGCAGCTTGTAGTGCGGATTGGAAGGCAGCAACGTTCAAAATCACATGATCCGCAGGTAGTACCGCCAATACAGCCTTTGGATCGCGCCGCAATAGATGGATGCAGGCCAGGCCAATCGCTGGTGCAGTGTTGCGCCCGCTGGGTTCAACGATAATGTTGTTGGCAGGAATCTCCGGCAGTTGGGATTGGGCCAACGCTGCATACTTTTCTCCTGTGACAACATAACATTGGTCGTCCGGCACCAGTCCATCCAGCCGGTCAAAGGTGGCTTGGATCATCGTGCGCCCAGAACCTGTAATATCGGCAAACTGTTTGGGCTGCGCTTGTCGACTGCGCGGCCACAATCTTGTGCCTGCGCCGCCAGCAAGAATCACTGCATACATACATTACCTCGCTTCGAATAAAATAGTCTATGATTTAACATAATTCATAACACCCACTTGACGAATCATGCCTTTTAACTCCATCATGGCGAGCAATCCGGTCACCTGTGGCGCGCTGAGTGATGATCGGCGCACGATTTCGTCGATGTGGAGCGGTTCCAACGAGATGAACTCCAACAGTTTTGCTTCGAACGGGTCAGCCGGAACAGTACGACGGACTTCCTTTTGCTCCATAGCACGCATAATATTGAGCTGCTCGAGCAGGTCGTTGGTACTCAGCAGGGGAGCTGCGCCGTTGCGAATTAACTCGTTGCAGCCTGCACTGCCGGGATGCAGAATGCTGCCAGGCACGGCAAAGAGGTCACGCCCTTGGTCCAGTGCAAATTCTGCCGTGATCAGCGCTCCGCTCTGTTGACTCGCCTCCACAATGACAACACTCCGGCTCAGACCACTAATAATGCGATTACGAGGCGGAAAATTTGCAGCTATCGGGCGCGTGCCGATGGGATATTCACTCACCAACGCCCCATTGCGTACAATTTCGAGCGCCAATTGGTGATTCTGTGCCGGATAAATTTGGTCCACACCGCTGCCAAGCACGGCAATCGTGCGACCTTTGGCATCGAGTGCAGCCCGGTGCGCAACTGTATCCACCCCAAGCGCCAAACCACTCACCACTGTGACGCCAGCGTGGGCTAGTTCAGTGGCCACGTTGTGTGCCACCTCACGTCCATAGCTTGTGGCCCGGCGTGTACCAACCAAAGCAACTGCCAGGTCGTCTGTATCGAATAACTCGCCGCGCACAAAAATCAGTGGTGGCGGTACGTCGATGTGTCGAAGATTGGCAGGGTAATTTTCATCCAGCAGGGTTAAGGCCGAAAATCCACTGTGTTGGTAGCGCTCCCATTCAGCGCGCAAATCGAGTTTTTGGCGGGCAACCAACAAATTCTCTAGCGAACGTCGATCTAGACCAGCTTCTTGCAACTGACGAATCGATGCGGACCAAGCTGCTTCGGCACTCCCAAATGTGTTGAGCAAGGCAGCAAAACGAGCTGCACCGATTCCATTTACTTTATTCAAAACAAGCCAATAGGCTTTTTCGGGGAAAGAGGGGGAGATAGTCATGGCACACTGTCATCAAGTAATCCAGGCAATAATTGAACTGTAATCGTCTCGTCTTCCAAATCAACCGTTTTTACAACATCGCCAATTGCAGGTAGTAGAAGTTCGGTTTGATTGCCGCGCACTGGGTCAAGCCGGACGACATAGACATCGTTGGCCCCGGTCTGTAGCACATCGACAACCTCTCCTAAAGTCTGGCCCTCTACGGTTAGCACACGCAGGCCGAGAATTTCGTGGATCCAATACTCGTCCTCTTGGAGGTCAACCGCATCCTCTTCGTCGATCAGGATCCATTGACTGCGTAGCAGTTCAGCATCCTCGCGACGATCAATCTTTTTCAGCTTGAGTAAGAGGTGCGTTTTATGCGGGCGGCTACTCTCAATTGTGTACTTCTGCAAGCGTTCCCCGATCATCACCTCTACGCCCGCTTCAAAGCGTTCGGGGAAATCGGTGTAGAGTTCGACCTTGAGTTCACCTTTCAGTCCATGGACGCCAACAATATAGCCAACGGCCAAATATCCTTCAGGCGGCTCATACTCACTGTTGTTGGTGGTGGGAAGCCTTCGGCTTGGTTTTTCCATACGCTAAATAAAAAACGGCAGCAGAAGTAATTCCTTCCGCCGCCGTTGAACTATCATTGCAAAGAGGCAAAGATACAAAGTCGCAGAGCAAATACCGAATGCTACTTTGCAACCTTGTCTCTTTGCAACCTTTAATTAATCAATTTCGAGTACAACCGGCTTTTCTTCGTCGCGAGTAACCACTTCCAGAACTGAACGCATGGCCGATGCGACTCGTCCATGTTTACCAACCACTCGCCCCGTATCTTCCTGCGCTACTTGCAGTTTGAGGATGGTTGTGCGCCGCAAGTCCTTGGTATAGACTCGAACTCGGTCTGGCTGCTCTACCAGCGACTGTGCAATGTAGGAAACCAGCTCTTCAGCTTGAGACATGGTCGTTCTCATTCCTTTTGAGATTAGAAGATCGAAACAAAATCTCTTACTCTCCTAATTGTACGCACCACGGTAAAGATGAAAATTGTGACAACCTATCGAAGTGACACGTAGACATTGCACAATCTTCAGGGATTAGGTTCTGAAGTAGATTGTACAATGTTTAAATTGCATGTCTATGAGGCAGCTTGGACGAACTTGCCTGCTTGGTCGACCAATTTTGCCTGCTTCAAGACTTTCATTGCACTTTCACTAGGTTGTGCACCCTTGCTCATCCAATAGCCGACACGATCTCCCTTTACGTCGATCTGCGCAGGCTCGGTGGTTGGATTGTAGGTGCCAATGATCTCAACGAAACGACCATTGCGCGGGGATTGTTGATCGGCAACGACCACACGATAGGTTGGTCTTTTGGTGGCGCCCATGCGGCGCAAACGAATACGAACCACGGTAGATTAATCTCCTTCTTTGTTCTTTAAAAAACTCAAACCCCAACGTTTTCCGAACTATCGCTAAATAATGGCTCAGGGTAGCGTGGGTTTATCATCCTCTAAACATATTCATCAAGTTCCCGGGCAGGCCACGGCGACCGCCTTTGCCGCCACCCATAATGCCCAGTTGCTTCATCAGTTTCTGCATATCACGGAACTGCTTAATCAGTGCATTGACATCTTCGACTTTTGTACCGCTACCAGTGGCGATTCTCCGACGTCGGCTGGCATTGAGCAAATCTGGGTTGCGCCGCTCTTTCAGCGTCATACTATTGATGATCGCTTCCGTCTGCTTCATGTTCTTTTCAGCCATGCGCGGATCAATATCTTTGACCATCTTGCCCATACCTGGAATCATGCCAATAATATCGGTTAGCGGGCCAAGGCGCTTGATTTGCTTTAATTGCTCACGAAAATCTTCGAGATTAAAATCGCCTTTTTGTAGTTTTTTCTCTAGTTCTTCCGCACTTTCGCTCGAGATCGAGTCCTGCGCACGTTCAATCAAAGAAAGCACATCGCCCATGCCCAAGATACGACTTGCTAAGCGATCAGGCTGGAAGGGCTCCAGGTCGGCTATCTTTTCACCTGTACCGAGGAACTTAATCGGTACCCCGGTCACGCTGCGTACGCTCAATGCCGCACCACCACGTGCATCGCCATCGATTTTGGTCATGATCAGACCAGTAAGTGGCACACGTTTGTTGAAGCCTTCAGCAACGTTGACCGCCTCTTGACCGGTCATCGCATCAACCACCAGCAAGATGTCATTGGGTCGGGTGATCATACGCACCTGCTCCAACTCTTGCATCATGGCATCATCGATTTGCAGACGACCTGCTGTATCTAGCAGCACTACATTGTACGCTTTTTCGCGTGCAATGCGCACTGCATTTTTGACAATTGTCGAGGGCGCTACCTGGTTACCTTCACTGTGGACAGGCACATCAATCTGCTTACCCAGGATCTCCAACTGTTGAATCGCCGCAGGACGATAGATATCGGCAGCCACCAACATGGGGCGTTGTCCTGATTTGCGGAGACGTAGCGCAAGTTTGGCCGCCATCGTGGTCTTACCAGCACCTTGTAGGCCCACAAGCATAATAACAATGGGTGGCTGGCCATTCATGTTCAGCGCAACCGGCTTACCTAAGAGCTCAATCAGCTCTTCGTTGACGATTTTGACTACCTGTTGCGCAGGCGTCAAACTGCTCATCACTTCCGAGCCAATGGCGCGCTGTTTGACACGTTCAACAAACTCTTTGACGACCTTGAAGTTAACGTCGGCCTCTAAGAGAGCCATACGCACTTCACGCATCGCGGTATTCACGTCGGTTTCGGTCAGCTTGCCTTTACTGGCCAGCCGATCAAAAACGCTTTGCAGTTTGTCAGTTAAGTTCTCAAACACAAATCAATCTCGATGGCAATCGTACTATACTTTGAATAACAAACCTTGACTGGCACTTTTCAGACTATGTCTGCATATTGGTGCTGTCGCCCCCTCAATTGAACCGTTAAGTGCCGGTCAAGTTGTAGTAGGCTGAATAAGCAGCAAAAAAGGGTTGTGGCGTGTTGTCACCACAACCCTTTCATTCTAGCGGCTGTTACTCTATTGGTCAAATATTCTATCCTGTGGTTGCAATCAGCTTGCGCTTGCTGAGAACATTAACATTAACGCACTCAGAGCCTTTTCAGCTTGTCTTCAAAGTATAAAATCCCACTTTTCACTCCAGGCACAGCTTAGAGACCCACACGACTCAACTCTTTGCCTCGGGATGTGGGACCGAGCAAAGGTGATACAGGCTGCGTGGCTACGGGTGTTGACTCACCGCTAGAGCTTGATTGCACTGTTGGTTCTACCGAAGGCTCAAGTGTAGCCTCTGCTGTCGGCACTACGACCGGTGTGTCTACAGCAGGTGGCGGTTCCGTGGTCGCAAACGGCTCCGTGGTTGCTTCTGCTTGTGTAGGAGTCGCAACTATTACTGTCGTCGGTTCAATGGTTGGCTCGTCAGGGACAGATGTCGCAGTAGCCTCAACTGATGAAGTCGGCGTTGCTCCGCTTTCTGTTGGCGTCACATCTGGTTCTTCGGTTGTTGTAGCAGATGGAGTCTCCACTATCGTGCTTTCGCTGGTTGGCGTATCCAAAACTTCAGTTGGTGTCGCCTCTGGCGTAACATCGCTGGTTGGTGCAATCTCGGTTGCCTCAGGCGTTGCCGTGGCATCGCTTCCTTCCTCAGTTGCGGCAGGAGTTTCTACGGTTGTCGGCTCTTCGGTAGGGGCTACTGGTGAGGCATCGGCTTCACTTGTTGGAGTATCCTCTATCTGCTCGGGCGTTGCAGTTTCATCCACAACAGAAGTAGGTGTATACGATGGAATTGACGTGGCTGTCGGAATATTCATCTCGCTATTGGGATCAGGTACTGTTATGCCTTCAACAGCAGGGAGAAAAATTGATGAACCTGCTGATAAAGCGGAATTGGTACGACAATTGGCTTTCTGAATTAGGCCGACTTGCGTATTTGTTTTAACTGCCAATGTGGTTAGCATGTCATCGGCCTGGATCCGATAAACAACCCAGCCATCTGGCTTGACAGGTTCACAAATCGTAGAGGACAACGTGGGCACCGGTGTAGGATCGGCTGGTATCGGCGTTGCCGTAGCTACTATGTCGTTCGGTACAGTCTCAACCTTTGCTGTTGTAGGTTCGGGTGCAGCCTGAATTACTTCTAGCTTTACGCCATAGACAAAGTTTGGCTTGCCTGGCACAATCATGTAGGTCAGGCGCACCAAATCCCCTGGCTTTGGATCGCCAACATATTCCATCTGTGTCAGTCGCCCATTGCTGTCGCTTGGGTATCCGCGCAAGACAGATTGTCCACCGATATCTAAAATCGAGTCACTCTTTTGGTAGAAAACCAAAACTTGTGTGACAGTAATCCAATTTAGCCGCTCTATCGCTGCCTTCTCGTTATCGGACCGCCGCGCATTTTCATTTTCTAGAATGACGTCTTTCTTCTTCTCTGGCGAAGCGAGACTTTCGCGCGTATCGCGGACAAATTCTTTGACGGGATAAGTAAAGTCACCAGGCAATGCGCTGGCTGCAGCTGTGCCGACGCCAATCGTACCGCCTAACAATAGTGACAAGATTACCAACAGGGGGACTGCCTGCGGGGTTAATCGAGGTGTAAGGACAGCCAATCGATCTGCAAACTCTTGGAGTACTTTGCGAATCGATTCAGCTCCTGGTGCCACAGCTCCCTTTGTGGTCGTCTCCTTTGTAACAGCAGGATGCTGGAGCTTGCGCACTTCACGCATGAATGCCACCCGCTGTTGTGTACGGTGGGCTTGATCGCGTGGTTGCGCCATTGTAGAAGAAATCGTCACCAGGCGCGTCGCAAGCTCAACCTGCTTGCGCAACTCGGCACGCAAATGGGCTGGGCACCTTGAAAGCACAGACTCATACGGCTTACCCGCATGGAAAAGTCCGAGTGCTTCCTCGAAATATTCATAAAGTTTACCTGAATCTGTTTCAGGCGGAGGGGTGTGACTACTCATAGCAGCAAAGATTTTTCGCAAAGCCTTAGGGGCCTGCCTGACTGTACTCCAATAACTGTCGTAAGGTTGCCACTGCACGATATTGTAACGCCTTTATTGCGCCCTCTGTTTTGTTCATCATTAAGGCTACTTCTTGAATACTGTAGCCTTCAAGAAACCGCAAACTTAGTACTTCAGCTTGTTCATCCGTCAATTGACGCATGGCAAAGCGCACCTGTTCGGCTTCCATTTGGGCAGCGACGTTTTCCACAGGATCACTGTTGTTATCAGAAAGTGTGGGATTGTCATCCAATGACACCTGACCCTGACGGTCCCGTTGTCGGTAGTAATCGATGACAAGATTGTGTGCTATGCGATAAAGCCATCCTGAAAAGGAACTGTGCCATGCCTTTTCTTCACGGATTGCTTGTAACATCTTCATAAACACCTGCGCAGTCAAGTCTTCAGCAATCATCTCTTCGCCAGTTCGGCGGTAGATGTAGGTGTAGATTTTGGTCTCGTAACGATCATAGAGCTCACCGAGCGCAGCCTCATCATACTTCATAGCTGCCTCTAGTAATTGCTCTTCACTCTGTTCGCTCAACGGCACTGTCGAACGGGATGAGTTACGCTGCCACAAGCTTCTACCAAACATGACGCAGAAATTGGAAAAAGAATACGGTCAAATTCTTCCCAATCTCTAACTTGGGAAGAGCACAGTCGGCAATCAGGGATTTGTGACGTGATTGGGTGAGTAAAATACGATCGTGATTGGGCACAACAATAGTTGGTGTAAGAGCACTTCTGATCTCATATTACGCATCGCCGCAAGAAGTTGCATTGCGTGCGGTCCATTTGACTTGACCAGTGCGTAACACAAGTTTTTAGTTTGAAATTACCTACGCAACACTTTTTTGAGGTTCTACATTTCTTAATCGCCAATAAACTTCAAAAATACGTTGAAAGGCAGTCCAGTTTGTAAAAATTGCCATCAACCAAAGAATGGGATTTAGAACATACGATCCCAGAATTAGACCTGTGATTAGGAGTGTGAGGCGCTCAGGGCGTTGGAGCCATCCTTCGGTCACACTAACGCGCAGCCCTTCAGCCCGGGCCCGGGTATAACTTACCATCAATGAGCCGACCAAAATGACAAAAATCAGAACGATCTGCATGCGCGAGCCCGAAACATCAGAGTAATGAAAGACCAGCGCTAGAAAGGTTACACTTTCGGAGTAGCGATCAAGTGTACTGTCAATGAAGGCACCGAATGTGCTGGATTGATTGGTGGCCCGTGCCAGCGAGCCATCCAACATATCGAACATGGCAGCCGCCCATAGAATAAAACCACCAAGGCGAAAATAACCATAGCCCAAAATAACGGCGCTAATAATGGTTAAAAGAAATCCGGCATAGGTCACCATATTGGGTGTAATGCCAGCACCCTGCATCCATTCCACCAATTTAGCTACTGGCATCGTAAGCAACGGACGTACGTACTTAGCGAGCATGGGTTTCTGTCCTATTCTTTATGTTCACGAAGTCTATCTTACACGTAGCTTTCGTTGACGTCAAGCTGCGCATAGACAAATCATATTCTAGCTAACGAAAGATCGCCTAAATTGAGTGATCATCTGCCAGCATAAAGGAATTATAGAAAATCAAGAAATGCACTTATGGTTTGCAAGTGATTACGCTGTAACCAAAGACTGGACGACTAGAATAGAGCACCTTGACGGTTCAGCAACTGTTATAAAATAACAGGATGACAAACGGAGAGATATCTTCGCAGTCATCCTGTTATGGGTTCAGAAGAACGATGCTACGCTAGCGCGCCACGATTGGTAAAAGGGTTCGACTCTTGGCACAAATCACGCCCACTTTGAATTGTTTAAGTTGTGAGCCTGTCTTTGCATCACCTTGCAGAATTACTGTCGCTTCTTCATATTGCTTTGAAGGCCACTGAGTTGGATCGACACTTAAGGAGAGCGAGTCGCCAACTTTGCCACTCTCAGGAGAGATTCCAAGCCACTTTGGTAATAAATCTGGACTTGCGGCTGTTACGTCATTAGTCCTAGATGACCCTCCGATAACTTCGAATGTGACTCCGGGTGTTCCCTCGATTTTAACCTGATTCGCAAATGTTTGTACCTGAGTAGACGAGTTGTTACATGGATAGTAAGCCAGGTACACTGCCGCAGGTGTCACGTTTAACTGTGCATAGGTCAGGGTCAGTGAGAACGGAATGCGCAAAACGTTCTTCACTGCTGGGTCGTTGCTTGAAATTGCAATGGCACCATTATAGGGGGTATTGGGTTGTGGCGTTGTCGCGCCAGTTGCGTCAATATCAAAAATATATGTGGTTGGCGTAAATCCAGGAGTATTGTCTTGAAAGGCGCGGAAATTGAACACGACTCCGGCTGGCATTCCTTCGATTGTGGGTTCATTATGCTGCAGGGAGATTGCATCCGTGTTGAGTTTGACCGTGAAAATTCCTGCATCTGTCAACTTGTCACCTGCGCTTACGGTAGCACTGAGCGAAGATTTGTCACTTGTCAGCAGGTAACCCGCTTGGAAGCCGTTTTTGTCAAGATCGCCTACTTCTACTGCATATTGATTCGTAGCAACGGGGTTAGGGATCCAGCGATTCTTGGCATCTGCACCAATCTCAGGATCAGTATAGATACGAATATCATTATCCCTCATGATCACAACTTCGTCTTTGCCATCCCCGTCGACATCGCCACTCGTAATCGACTGATAGAAGTTGCCACCTAAGTTCACTTCGAAGTCAATACCACCACCGTTCTTGCGCCCTAAGATATGTGCACCTGTGCTTGCCTGTTCATTCGGTAGATTGCGTAACATGAAGAACTCATCGGCCCCGTCCCCATTTACATCGGCAGCAGTTAATGCAAACGGATCGCGAAAACGTTGTTCTCCAATGTTTACGTCATCGACTTGCCCGGTTCCCGTATTACAACTGAACATGAGGAAACGGTCTTTAATAAATGTTGGATCATTGGGAAAGGAACGCACAACACCAATTTCGGCTCCTCCGCCTGCACTCCATTGGCCCGCAGCGACATCATTGATATCGAGATCTTCTCGGGCGCAAAGTCCTACAAAGCCAGCATCAAAGCGATAGACACGAAATTTATTCGCATCTGAAGAACTCAAAACGACCTCCTGAGGCCCTCCTGCAATCACATCTGCTACAGATGCATCACGCCAGACATAATTAAAATCGATGGTTGTTACGCTACCCTCAGCTGGAATGAACCTTGGCCAAAGTGTACCATCATGATTCACTTGGTTCCCATGATAAACCTCTAGCCGAGAGCCGCCAGGAATGGCATAAACAACCAGGATCTCATCGCCATTGACTGCTGGATCAAAGTTTCCCGCTGCCACGGCGGAGGGGTTGCCTAATAGATTGATGGTTGCTAACTTACGCCAAGGTACGCCATTGATGGATCCATCGCTCGGTCCATTGCTGACGACAGGATCGTAGACAACCAATAGCCCAGCACCGCCGTTGTCCTTAATCCCAATGATCTCTTTATCACCGTCGTTGTTGACATCTCCCAACGTGAAGTCGAAATATCCTTTATCATCACCAGAGTTCCACTGAATTTGTGTGGCACCTCCGGTTTGAAGCGTGTCCAGCACTTGAATTTGTTTGTCGGCGGTCAAATAGACAATTTCTTCATTGTTATCCAATTGAGGTGCAGCAAGCGCCTGACGAGAGGCTCCTGGCAACCCTGCACTCAGGAGAACCATTGCCGTTAACAGGCATGATGAAATAGTACGAACAATTGGATTGCATCGACGCATAAAATGCTCCTAGGTTTGAATGAGGTTGTATACTGCGGCCTTGATCCAGCAATCGACGTAGAAGCGATTGCAGAAGCTTCTAACGAGATGGCTGAATGGCAACCACGAGTATTGTACTATTGAATTTAAGGTGTCCAACCAGCCAATATACTCATTGATTACGGCGGGACAATTCTGGGCTCAAATTGAGAACGTTACAGTTGGGAAAATTGTTTCGGAACGCTATAAAATTGTGGTCTAGTATAACACGTTCGTTTTGCTCATTTGGTTCTGCACAAGATCTGTACGCACAATAGCTTCGTTGGAATTTTGTCTATACGGTCAGGCAGGGTTTAACCTTATGAGATAGATAAATTATCCTTAGGATTTCTGCACGTGATTGAGTGAATACCAGATTTGTTTGTTCAGTTGGCTATGGTACATCAATCTGGGCAGAAACCTGATTTTCATTTCTAGATGGGAGAAAATTTAAAATGACAACACCTATTCGCGTCGCCGTTACTGGCGCTGCAGGACAAATCGGCTACTCTTTGCTTTATCGGATCGCAAATGGCGATCTCTTTGGCCCGAACCAACCCGTAGCACTCCACCTGCTCGAAATTACCCCTGCGCTTAAGGCGCTGGAAGGCGTGGCGATGGAGTTGGACGATTGTGCATTCCCCCTGCTCCGTGAAATCGTGATGACCGATGATGCCAATGTCGCCTTCAATGGCATCAATTGGGCTTTATTGGTCGGCGCGCGGCCGCGCAGCCAGGGCATGGAACGCAAGGATCTGCTTGAAGCCAATGCGGCCATCTTCAGCGTGCAAGGCAAGGCTTTGAACAAAAGCGCTGCCAGCGATCTGCGCGTTCTTGTCGTCGGCAACCCGGCCAACACTAATGCTTTGATCGCCATGAGTAATGCGCCCGATATTCCCGCAGAGCGCTTTACGGCGATGACTCGTCTCGATCACAACCGCGCTACCACCCAGATTGCCCAAAAAGCTGGTGTGACCGTCTCCGAAGTGAAGAAAGTTACCATTTGGGGCAATCACAGCGCCACCCAGTATCCTGATCTTTACCATGCTGAGGTCAATGGCAAAAATGCAGCGCAGGTGATCAACGACGACGCATGGGTCAAGAGCACCTTCATTCCCACGGTACAGAAGCGCGGTGCCGCGATTATTGCTGCACGTGGTGCCAGCAGCGCTGCCAGCGCCGCCAACGCCGCCATCAATCATGTGCAAACCTGGTACAATGGCACCGAAGCTGGCAACTGGATCAGCATGGCAATCCCCAGCAACGGTGAATATGGTGCGCCCAAGGGGGTTGTCTTTGGCTATCCGGTGACCGTCCAGGGCGGCAAGATTTCGATCGTGGAAGGCTTACAACTCAGCGATTTCGACAAACAAATGCTTGCCACCACCGGACAAGAGTTGTTGGAAGAACGAGCTGGTGTAGAGCATCTGTTGAAGTAGCGCCAAACGCAAAGTGCGGTTGTTTTGGAAACGATAGCTCTTACGCTTTCAAAACCATCGTTTCCAAACAGAACTCACTATAGGACGTAAAATTATGTTTCGACGACTTTTTGGCCGTCAAGAAGAAAAGACACAGGAAGAAGAACAGATTGAACAGAGCCTGCAAAAGACGCGCACTGGCGTCTTTGGGCGGATCGGTCAGATCTTTCAGCAAAACGAGATCACCGACGAACTGTGGGATCAGCTGGAAGAGACGCTGATTCGCGGCGATGTAGGCATGACCACTACCGAAGAATTGGTAAATAGCACGCGCGAACGGGTGCGCACCGAAGGTGTCAAGGCGACAGTCGATGCTTATTTGGTCCTCAAGCAGGAGATGGTCAAACTCCTCAAATCGGACGAACCGCTCCATATTGATGAACCGCGCATTCTCACAGTGGTGCTCGTAGTAGGCGTCAATGGCTCTGGTAAGACGACTAGTATCGGCAAAATGGCGTATCTCTACCGAAAACGAGGTCGTAAGGTACTACTCGGTGCAGCCGATACCTTCCGTGCAGCGGCCATCGATCAACTCAAGGTGTGGGGTGAACGAGCTGGGGTTGAAGTGATTGCCCATGAGCCTGGTGCTGATCCGGGTGCGGTCATCTTTGATGCGATTCGTGCCAGCCAGGAAAGCCGCCAGGCTGACTTGCTGATTGTCGATACTGCCGGACGTTTACAGACCAAGTTCAATCTCATGAAAGAGCTGGAAAAGATCAAGGCGGTTGCAGGTAAACAAGTACACCGTGCGCCTCACGAAGTCTTGCTGGTGCTGGATGGCTCGACTGGGCAGAATGCGATCTCGCAGGCGAAGAGCTTTAAAGAGAGCGCTGGCGTTACGGGGTTGGTCTTAACCAAGCTCGACGGAACGGCCAAAGGCGGCGCAGTTTTGTCTATCAAACGGGAACTGGGTGTACCAGTACGGTTTATTGGGACTGGAGAAAAGATCGGCGATTTTGCACTCTTTGATCCGGTGGCCTTTGTCGAAGGATTATTAGGAAATTAAGCGAGTGGCGAGTAGTGGGTCTCCCCTTACTGACGTGCGGGGCTCTGAACTCTCCATTCGCCATTCGCATATTTTTTGGAGCAAATCATGAGCGAATTGGAACGCAAACTTGGCGCTTTACTCGAAAGAGTCGATGTGATCCGGGGGCGTCTTTGACTGTGATAACAAAGCGGCTCGATTAGTTGAGCTAGAAAACGAACAATTGCAATCGGATTTTTGGAACGATCAGCAGGCGGCCCAGCAAAAGATCAAAGAGATGAACAGCTTGCGTGCTACGCTTGATCTCTGGAATCCGCTTGCTCAACGCGCCAAAGATGCGTTAGAACTGGTCGAAATTGCTGCTGATGATCCCGCCATGTTAGCGGAACTAGAGCAAGAAGCCGATCAGATCGCCCATGATCTGGAAACTAATGAATCAGCACTGGCACTCAGTGGCCCACACGATGCCGGTTCGGCTCTCCTCAGCATTCATTCGGGTGCTGGCGGAACCGAATCGCAGGATTGGGCGCAGATGCTGATGCGTATGTATTTGCGCTGGGCAGAGCGTAAGAACTTTAAGAGCACGATCACCTACTTGGCTGAAGGGGAAGAGGCAGGCATCAAGAGCACGACGATTGAGATCGATGGCGAGTATGCCTATGGCTTTCTCAAGGCTGAAAAAGGCACGCATCGTCTGGTGCGACTAAGCCCCTTTGATGCCAACAACCGTCGTCACACCAGCTTCGCCAAGGTCGAGGTAATGCCTGTTTTGGATGAAGACATCGAGATCGAGATCGATCCAAATGAGATCGAAATCGAAGTCTATCTGAGCAGTGGCGCAGGCGGTCAAAACGTTCAAAAGAACCAAACTGCTGTACGCATCCGCCATTTGCCGACGGGTATCATTGTTACTTCGCAGAATGAACGCAGCCAAACTCAGAATCGTGAAATGGCGATGCGTGTGCTGCGTGGTAAATTGTACGAAATCGAGCAGGAAAAGCTGGCGGAGGAGAAGGCCAAACTCAAAGGCCAAAACGTGGATGCCAACTTCGGTAGTCAGATCCGCAGCTACGTGCTGCATCCCTACCAAATGGTCAAAGACTTGCGCACCGATGTCGAAACCGGTAATACCACCGCTGTACTCGATGGTGAAATCGACATGTTTATCGATGCCTGGCTCAAACAGCAGGTGGGTGAGAATTCGTGATTTATGGCAGTGGCGAGTACAATCAGTACTCGCCACTGCTATTTTTGGAGCATACTGCTGTCATTCACACGGAGAATCCACATGCCAATCAACGATCCCGCTTGTCTGCAATATGGCCTCAGCGCAGACGAACGTCGACAGTTCGATGAGTTGGGCTACTTCATGGTTGAAAATGCACTTTCACCCGAGCAGGTTGCCGCGCTCACGCAAGAAACCGACCAAATCTATCAGCGTAAACTCGGCGAAGGGGCAGATGCCAAGAAGGCGCTCTTCTACCCTAACTTTATTCCCGATAGTCCACTGTATCAAAACCTGGTCGATTACGAGCGAATTTTGCCAAAGGTATGGGATATTCTCGGCTGGAACATCTATCTTTATCATGCCCATCTGATTGTCACCCCTCCGACGGGACTGCCACAAGATGACAAAACCTTTGGCTGGCATCAGGATAGTGGAAGAGTCAACATCGAAATCGAGTCTCACCCACGCCCACGCCTTTCCTTGAAGGTTGCCTATTTCCTTTCTGACACGAGTGTTGCAGGACGAGGTAACTTCTGGGTGATTCCCGGCAGCCATCTGTGGAATACGTTGGAACGATCCAAGGATGGAGTTGGTCAACCCGAGGGTGCCATCCCCGTATTGGCAAAGCCCGGAACCGCAGTCTTCTTTGATCGGCGCATTTGGCATACTGCCACCCCCAACTGGTCGGAGATCACGCGCAAAGTGCTATTCTACGGCTACGGTTACCGCTGGATTCGCACTAAGGATGATATGACGGTACAAAACCTCTGGCCTCACTGCGATCCAATTCGTAAACAAATGCTAGGCTGGGGTGTAAACTGCAACGGTTTCTATACACCCACAGAAGAGGACGTTCCACTGCGTGGCTGGCTTCGTCAACACCAACCAGCCGTGGCAGCGTAGAAAAGTAAAAAGTGACAGGATGACAGGATGACAAGATGAACGATAATTCATCTTGTCATCCTGTCATCCTGTCATCGTTAAGCGATCCAATCGATATAAACTCGATTATCTCGCCGTTGTACTGATCAACCCACTTGCGTCAATCCAAGGCATTGCACTGGCACCTTGAAAGACGGGCAACTTGCCATCCCAACGTTGCATCTGCTGATAGCGAATCAATTCCGAGGTGAGACTCTTAGCGATGGCCTGGTTGGCCTCAGCTTGCGCTTGGGCACGAACTCGGATGGCGGCTGCTTCACCTTCAGCCTGGGCCTTGACGGCCTCGGCCTGACCTTCGGCGGTGACCCGCGCCTGCTCCGCTTGCACCTTAGCCTGCTCTAACTGATACTTCTGCTGCTCGGCTTGCTGTTGCGCTTGAATTTTTGTATTCAAGGCTTGTTGCAATGAATCGGGCAGATGTACCTCGCGAATGCCAAACGAAACCAACACGAGATGGCGGAGGGCAAATTCCTCGGCTAAATTGTCTGTGATCCGTTTGGAAATCTCAGCGCGCTTACTCGCCGTGATCTCTTCCCAGCCATACAATGCCGCAATTTCAGGCACGGCTGAGCGAGTATAGGCACGTACGACACGATCTTCAACCACACTAATATCTTGCCCCGCCCAATCCTGGTAAAGAGCCCCCGCCTCATCACGATTGACTTGGTACTGAATGACTACATCTAGATTGACTTGCTGACCCTCACTACTTTGCACCTTGACACTATCGTCGCCAGTGACAGCACCTTCGCTGCCCTTTTGAACCATTGAATAGTTTTGAATCGTGACTGGGTACTCCTGCATCGACTGCGTAAAGGGATTGAGTAGAGTCCAACCTGGCTCGCGTACCCGCGAAGTGACCGTATGCGAAATCTTATCGAAAACGACACCGACATAACCCGGACGCACCGTACGCCACGAGGCGCGTAATAGGGTTAGCAGCATAACTGCCACAATACCGGTAATTACGAGCACGCCCAGGCGAATAAATTGTCGAGCTGTGCCTGGTGCAAAGTTACGATTGCTTGTTGTCATGATTTTGCTCCTGATTTGAAGATGATTCAGTTTTGCCGATCATCTTCTCAATTTCTTGACTACTCTCGTCGAGCTGGTCAGACGCTTGCTTGATGCCACCAAAAATGTGTGGCGCAAGTTGGACACCGATCTGCCAGGCAACAACTACCAAAATAAGAACGACAAACCCCTCCAACAGTGTTGGACTCATACCTTCCTCCTTAATTCGCAGCAGTTGGTAATGAGCAACTAGGGGAGTTCGCCCATTGCAACCGCCGCTTTTCGTAACACATGCCTCGATTGTATTCGATTTCGAAATGGGATTCCTGCCAGCCGTCGGACAGGTATAGGAGGAGTTTCTGACAACAGTCTGTCACCTGACAGAGAATGATGAGGTTGGGGTTAGGGGTAGTCGTAGCTGGTGAGGGTTCAGCAAATCCGAACCGTTACTCTTTTACTGATAAGTGGCAAACAAGTAATACCAATTGCGGTTGCAAAAGCCATCAATTTTCCCGTTTACCCGTTCACGATGACTTCCTTATCTAGATCTCAATAAAGTTTATGGGGTAAAGTTTTGCAGCCGTTCGATGGCTGCCTCGCTCTGTCCTTGTGCCCAAAAAGCAGAAAATTGCTCATTTCCCAGTTGTTCACGCAGTAGAGATATACATTGCTGGTATGCATTGTGTTCGACTGGCAACACGGGTGAACCAATTCGCTGGCGTAGGGCAGCGGCCGCACCCAATAATTGAACCGCTTGTTCAGGCTGATCCAGACAACTGGCCACCCGTTCAATCGATTCGGCAAGACCTTGTTTGTCACCCATCTGTTGGCGTAGCCGCAGTGCCTGACAACTGCTGGCAAGGGCAGTGGCTCGCTCCCCTTGCATCAATGCCAGTTTGGACAAGGCATCATGGGCAGCCGCAATGTAACGGACATCGCCCCAACGCTGGAAGTGGATTAGACAGGTTGGAAGATGCATGGCCGCGTAGGCTACTTCCCCTTGCGCCATTTTTATCAATGCCAGGCCGTAGTGGGTTGTCGCAACGCCCATCACATCATTGACTTGTTGGAATAGATCCTGCGCCTGTTCAAACAAGGAGGCGGCGCGTGCGAGATCGTTGTGTTGATAACATGCACGGGCCAGGTAGTTCAAACTGTCGGCCAGATCGCCAAGCGATTCGCGCTGACGAGCAAGGGCAACACTCTCTTCGAGCAGGGCAAGACCTCGTTCACTGTCGCCCTGGTAACAAGCGACAACCCCATGTAGTTGCAGCGCCGTTAGCACCCCATCGGGCGCGCCACGCGCCTGCTCCATGTGCATCCCTTGTTTGACAAGGGTAATGGCCTCCGCAAAGTCGCCACGGTGATAAGCTAGATTGCTCATGCGTAGAAGCGTCACTGCAATCCCTGCTTTGTCGCCCAATTGGCGGAAGTAGGTCAACGCCCTTTGAAAGAGTGCTTCGGAATGAGCGAGTTCGCCTAACCGCCGCGCCAGAAAACCTTGCGAACTGATGGTCACGGCGAGTCCCCAAAGGTCGCCAGCTTGTTGGAAAAGTTCGAGTCCCTCTGCAAAATGCTGTTTCGCAGCGCGATTGTCGAAGCCAATCGTCGCAATCCAACCTAAACTGAAGTGGACCAGCCCGATCCCCCATGGGTCCTCAACCCTTTGGAAGAGTGCAATACTCTCCTGTAGTCGTTGTAGGGCCGCAGCGATCTGGTCTTGACTACCCAGTGTATTCCACACCGCCGAAAGTCCGCGCAAGGCAAATGCTTCGCCCCACAGATCGCCGACTTCACGAGCAAGGCCCAAGCTCTCTTGATAGTAAGCGGTTTCGCTGCAATCTTCATTGGCCAACCACCCCAAACTATAGAGTGCCTTAGCCCTGGCAGCTTTATAAGAGGTTGCTGCTGCGATTTCAGGTGGAGGTTGCTGACTGCACAATAGCGTCAGCCAGTCACGGCCCTCTTTCCAGTAGCCGCGCAGATACCAGTAGCGCATGAGATTTCCAGCCAGTCCCAAGCCGCTTTCTACTGCTCTGCAACTCAGCGACCAGTTCAACGCAGCGCGTAAATTGTCATGTTCCAGGTCAAGCAGGCTCAGCCAGATCAACTGCTCCTCGCTGCGCAGCTTTGGTTCAGCATCGGCTGCCAGTTGCCAGAAGTAAGCGAGATGATGGGAACGGACCATCTCGGCTTCTCTGGCATGGATCAGTTGATCGCGTGCATACTGGCGGATGGTCTCAAGCAAATGGTAACGAACGGTGATGCTGCGCTGCTCGTTTGCTCTCTCTTCCATTTGAACCAGCGACTTTTCTACCAAGTGACTCAATAAATCGAGTAGATCATGCACGCCAAGGCCATCGCCGACGCAAACTTCCTCGGCTGCTTGCAAGGTCCAACCGCCAATAAAGACAGCCAGCCGACGCAGCAACATTCGTTCAGGCTCACTCAGTAAATCCCAACTCCATTCCATCGTCGCCCGTAGCGTCTGCTGGCGAGGCAGTGCAGCTCGATTGCCACCTGTGAGCAATCGAAAACGGTCATCAAGGCGCTCGGCAATTTGCTCCACACTCATGGAGCGCACACGTGCAGCGGCCAGTTCAATGGCAAGTGGAATCCCATCTAGTTGCTGACAGATCTGTGCTACGCTGCGAGCATTGACTTGGGTGAGTACGAAATGGGGCGTCACTGTAGTCGCCCGATCCAGAAAGAGCCGAATTGCTTCGGCGCTGGCAAACTGTTCTAGCGAGGTAGTCAACTGTGGATCAGGCAAGGCGAGTGAAGGTACACGCAACACTACCTCGCCTGGCATTCCCAATGTCTCACGGCTTGTGATAAGTATTTTGACCTGCGGGCAGGCGCGCAGCATTGAAGCGACAAAGTGCGCTACTGCTTCAATCAAATGTTCACAGTTGTCCAGGATCAAGAGTGTGCTACGATTGCGTAGCCATTCCACCAAGCTGTTGAGTAGCGGTTGGTTGGGTTCCTCGCAGACACGAAGCGCTGATGTCACCAACTGTGGGATCAACGCAGGGTCGCTAAGAGTTGCCAACTCCACGAGCCAAATGCCATCCCGAAAGTGATCAAGCAAGGGCTGTACCGCTTGTATGGCCAAGCGAGTTTTGCCAGTTCCGCCCGGCCCGGTTAGGGTGAGCAAGCGCAAATTCTCTAATCCATTAGTGTCCTGTGGCGTCAGTTTTTGCCTGATTTCGGTCAATTCTTTCTCGCGTCCAACGAAGCTGGTCAACTGGCTTGGGAGATTGTGAAGTGTCCGCTGTGACTTTAGCGGTTCAGGGCGTACCTTGAGGCTGGCTCGCACTCCGGTTTCATTGCGTCGCAATTGTTCGTAGAGTGTGCGCGTCTGTGCTGAGGGATCGACCCCTAGCTCACGTTGTAACGCCTCAACACAGCGGCGATAGCTCTCGGCTAGGCTGACACTGTCACCCAAGGCAGAATGGCTGCGCATCAACGCTCGGTAGGCAGGTTCAGGTGTGCCACCCAATGCAATCCAACGCTCTGCCCATTGTAGGGTTTCTTCCCAGCGCTCTGCCTCAAGCAAACGTTCAAGCAGCAACTGCATCTTACGTTCAAAGTGTGCTTGCAGTTGCTCACGCTCCAGATTTACCCAATCTTCGTAAAAGCCAGGCAGTAATTCGCCACTGTAAGCAGACAAAGCCGCAATCTGTGCCTCTAATGAAGTCTTGTCGTCAATGGGACGCGCAATCTCAGCGGCGTCGAGCCAATAATTCGATTGGGGATTGAAGGCGATGGTGAAGTCATCGATTCGCAGCAAGGTTTCGCTGGCTGGGCCTAAGGCGCGTCGAATCTGCCAAAGCGTTTGGCGCAGGTTGCGCCGTGCACTACTCTCTTCCGAATCGGGCCACAAAGTTCCTGCCAGTTTTTCGCGCCGATGTGCCACCCCGGCGCTCAACAACAGCCATGCCAAAAGTGACTGTGCTGGCCGCGAGGCAAGATCGACCTTCACGCCGTCCAGGCGAATCTCAAATTGACCCAGCAAATGTGCTTCAAGCATGTCACAAATCGACCATCTACGAACAAATTTAGAAAAGACGCAAAGTTAACGCCACAATAGACACTACTACAGATATCTAGATGACAGGTGCACTGTAAAGTAAAGAAGGATTTTAGTCGAGTTTGTGAAGAAGTCGAAACCGAAGTGAGTCTATGCTAGCGGTTGTCACTCAGGTACACTTCGGGTACCCACTGGGTGCGGTATAAAAAGTGTACCTAAGTGCAGAGCATCAGTATAGTTGGAGAGGGAGAGCGCACTATGTATATTCAAAATGACATCGACACGATGAAGATGCTGATCGAGCAACGTCATAAAGAACTGCGTGAAGAAAGCGAAATTCGACACCTCTTATGGCTACAACAGGGCCAACAGAATTCGATTTCTCCAGTAACTTGGGTCGGGGACTTGCTTCATCGAGTGTACAGTCGTCTGATCCGCCATGAGCGTCCCATTGAAGTGGTGACGGGGCAACAGAACTGTGTTTAATGGGCTGTCGATCTGTGTTCTTCTTTCGAGAAGAGAAAAGACAAGAGAAGCCTTTTCTCGGAAGAAGAACAGGTCTGGAGAAACAGCTTGTGAAGAATTATAGGAGAATATGATGTTTACTAGTGATACCAAAATGGCACAACTTCAATATGAAGATCGACTGCGGGAAGCTGCCCAGGAGCGTTTCGCCCATCAGGTGGTGGCACGCAACGCCATGAAGCCGAATTGGCTGCTGGAAAAAGTGGGTGATCTGTTTATTGCTGCAGGGACAACGTTAACCAATCGAACTAATGGTCGCCAAGCAGCGTGTTAGACAATTGCAAAAATAAAGACCGGGTTGCAAAGCTCTTGCTATAGCTCAGGCGGTTTCACTGCCATCCTTTCATGTTGAAGTTGCCTGAGTAAACAGCGCCAACTCTAATTGAGAAACCGATCCTCTTTCCACGATAGTGTATGCCCAAGGAGAAAACGCATGTTTTTCGTTTCAGCTTTCTCATTTATTCAAACGTTGTTTGGCAATTCACTCCGCTTTGTGACCCAAAACTATAACCAGTCTAGCCAGTGCACGTCGAACCGACAGGTAACCCTCCGGCACGGCGAAGTCTTCCCAATAACCATGTGCTACCATACCCTGCGGGTGGTTTCAGGGGTAGCGTGGTTAACACAGTTGGGTGAGGACATTGTTGTGGAAGCGGGGCAACTCCTACTCGTCGCACCGAGCCGTGAGAACGCACTCGTATCAGCGCTTAGTCCAGAAGCAGTCACCTTTGAGTTGAGTTAGAGCAGTCTGTACGAAGTTACCCACAGGATGACAAGATGAAGGGGTTGATTAGTTCATCTTGTCATCCTGCCATCTTGTCACCCCTTCGCAGCACGCAGGGCAGCGTTCTTCTTCGCCATATACCGTTTAGCAATTTCCACGCTCACTGCTGCATCCCGTCCGTAGGCATCAGCACCGACGTCGCGAGCAAAGTTTTCGGTCACCGGTGCGCCGCCGACCATGACGTAAATCTCATCGCGAATTCCCTCTTCGCCCAAGGCATCGACCACGACCTTCATATAGGGCATCGTCGTCGTTAAGAGCGCGCTCATGCCGATGATGTCGGGCTTGTGCTCTTTGATGGCGGCGAGAAATTTATCGGCATCGCAGTTGATGCCCAGGTTGATCACCTCGAAGCCGGCGCCTTCCATCATCATGGCTACCAGGTTCTTGCCGATGTCGTGAATGTCGCCCTTGACCGTGCCAACCACCATCTTGCCGACGCGCTCGGCTCCGGTCTCGGTGAGCAACGGGCGCAACACTTCCATGCCTGCCTTCATGGCGTTGGCCGCCATCAATACTTCGGGTACGAAGAGGATGCCATCGCGGAAATCAACACCGACGATGTCCATGCCGCCGACCAAGCCAGAATCGAGAATCTGCTGCGGGGTCTGTCCTCGGCTCAATGCCTCGTGCACCTGTACTGGAATCTCTTCCTTGATGCCATCATAGAGGTCATCCTGCATTTGCAAGTAAAGTTCTTCTAAATCAAGTTCCTTATAGCTCATGTGAAAATGCTCCGAATCGAATAGTTTATTGCACAATCATGCGAATGAGAGTAGAGATTGGTGATGAGAGATTCAGTGACCACGATCTCCCAATCTCCAATCTCTACTCCCCAATCTCTTAAAACAATCCCACCACACGTCCTGTTTCAAAGTCAATATCCACCCGTTCGGCTGCTGGATGTCCGGGTAGACCGGGCATGGTGCGCATTTCGCCGACCAACGGATAGATAAATCCTGCACCCACGCTAGCCCGCACTTCACGAATTGGTAGCGTGAAGCCTTTCGGTGCTCCCTTGAGCGCTGGATTGGCAGAAAGGCTCAGATGCGTCTTGGCCATACAGATTGGCAAGCCACCGAAGCCATTCTTCTCGTAATTCTTGATTTGGCTATCAGCTTCTGGTTCGTAGCTAACATCGGCTGCCCCGTAGATCTCCTTGGCAATCGTCTCAATCTTCTCCTTGATCGGGCGGTCCAGATCGTAGAGATGTTTGAACTCGTTTGGTTCGTTGCAGGCATCGACCACGGCCTTGGCCAGATCGGTCGCCCCGGCACCGCCTTCGGCCCAATGATTGGCAACTGCGACCCGTACACCCATCTCCTTGCAGACCTGGGCGATGGCATCGGTTTCGCTCTGGAAATCGCTGCTGAAGCGGTTGATCGAGATCACTGGGCTGATACCGTGCTTCTGCACATTTTCGATCTGTTTGCGCAGATTCGATGATCCCTCAAAGACATCGTCCGGATTCTCTTTGAGCATGGCTTCGGGCAAGGGCTTGCCGGGTATCACCTTATACTTGCCGGTGTGCAGTTTGCAGGCCCGCACCGTGACCACAATCACTGCCGCATTCGGTTTCATACCCGAATAGCGACACTTGATATTGAAGAACTTTTCACAGCCAATGTCAGCGCCAAAGCCAGCCTCGGTCACCAAATAATCCGCTGCTTTAATGCCGATTTGATCGGCCACAATCGACGAGTTGCCGTGGGCGATGTTGGCAAAAGGGCCAGCGTGGATGATCGCAGGTGTGTTTTCCAATGTTTGCATCAGGTTGGGCTTGATTGCTTCCTTCATCAACACGGTCATCGCTCCGGCTGCACCGAGCTGACCTGCTGTGACAGGCTTTTTATCCTTACTCTGCCCAATCACGATGCGGTCAAAACGTTCGCGCATGTCCTTGAGGCTGGTGGTCAGCGCCAGGATTGCCATCACTTCGCTGGCGACGGTAATGTCAAAGCCAGTCTGGCGTGGGCGGCCATCTTCCTTGCCACCTAAGCCAATGACAATGTTGCGCAGTTCACGGTCGCTGACATCCATTACCCGCCGCCAGGTGATGTTGAATGGATCGATGTTGAATTCGTTGCCCTGATAGATGTGGTTGTCGATCATGGCGGCGAGCAAGTTGTTGGCCGCCGTGATGGCATGGATGTCACCCGTCATGTGCAAGTTGAAGTTTTCCATGGGGATGATCTGGCTGTAGCCGCCACCCGCAGCACCACCCTTGATGCCAAAGGTCGGTCCCTGCGAGGGCTGACGCATCGCCACCATCGCTGTCTTGCCAATGTGGTGAAAAGCCTGACAAAGCCCCACTGTGGTCGTCGATTTGCCTTCACCGAGGGGCGTCGGCGTAATGGCGGTGACGACCACATACTTAGCATTTGGTTTGTCCTTGAACTTCTCGATGGTCTCCAACTTGATCTTCGCCATGTAATCCCCGTACAACTCAATGTCTTGACGGGTCAAGCCCATCTTCTCGGCGATGGCCTCAATTGGTTCCATTTTTGCCGCTTGGGCAATTTCGATATCGCTTGGTACTTTTGACATACTATTTCCTTTTTTAACGATGACATAGGAAAATGCAGGTTACCTGCATTTTCCTATGCTAATAATTTATCTGAGGAAGCTATTAAAAGCTGGATACGAAATCATTGAGATTTGATCCTTGCTGTCTTCTTCATACTCATACGCAGCGGTGACCCCGCTGGCAAGAATAAGTAGCCCAAATAAACCCTGATAGTCTTCAATGATGTAATCGACTTACTGCCTTTGCAACGCAGCTTCAAACTGCGCTTTCAATACAGGTTTTGCGCTACGAAATATCCATGGACTGACTTTGATGCTTTCTGATGGTCGGCGAAGAAGCTCCAAATGGTCACAGTAAATTTCGGCAAGCTGATTGGTTTTTTCTTCCCAATACAGATCAAAACAAGCGTAGTTCCAACATGGACAAGCATCAATTGGAAGTTCTGGCTCAGATGGATCCTGCCAAGGCCACCAATATCCTCCCCATTCAGGGGGACCAAGCTTAGCTGTCACTTCATCACGTGTCATGCCTAGGCGTACAGGTCCAAAATGACCATATTTAAAAAACTCACGCAAGTAAACTGTCTGCCTCAATGTTCCCTTACCCGATTGTGATCATGTAACGGTGTATGCTGATGAAACATGCCTTGTTGATGCATGCGCTGATGGAGTCGATTATGTGCTGCCTCAAGTGTCGCCCGCATCTGTTTGAAGCGCAAGGCGTCGGGGCGCGGAGCTAGGGTATCGACATAAGCAATCGCCCCTTCGATCTGTTCGAGTACGGCCCCGGCATGTTTCAGGTTGAAGAGTGCTTTGCCTTCGACTAGTACTTGCACTGCCGAACTGTGCGCCGCAATTTCGCCGTGTTGACCTCGGTAGCTGCCACGCACGCGCAGCGCGATCCAGGTCGATTCGTGGACTGGCACGTTGACCGAGCCACTGGCCGACAAGGCTTTGCCTACATTCACTTGAGCGGCCACCAAACCTCCGACAACAACCTCCACCTGATCAATCGGTAGCCGCACCGATTCCACTTTCCATGTTACATTGAGAGTTCCACCAGAGGCTGGCAATTGGATTTTTCCACCGGGTGCCATGCCATCCACCCACATTTCTAAGAGCGGACCTACCGTAGCAAAGGTGTTGCCCGCCTGGATCGCCGCCATCCAATTTTCGTAGTTGAACTCTCGGTCGCGCAGATGGGCATAGGTGCGCATGCCACCCAACTGCCACGCCTGCCCCATCTTGTCCGAGCCGCCAACCAGCGGCACCTGATAGCCAAGGCTGAGATAGCGATACCAATCGGCGATGCCATAGGGGCTGAGTTGACTGTCATGCGGGTTGAAGCTCATCAGTTCAATGCCGTGGATGAGGCCAAGGACGATGTCGGCAGCCCGTTCCAGTTGTGGATTGGGTGCATGAGGCATCACCACCAGACCACCCTGGTCGATACAACGCTGCGCCCATTCGGCCATCGTCACCTCTTGCGGGTCGCCAATCGCCGATTCGGAGGGGCCGCCCGTGCAAAGTGGATGGATCATGCTGCCGCGATAGCCGAGCAGCGAGATGTGACCAAGCGTCTGCATCCGGTTTTCGGTGCCCACGCGCACCAGAAACTCGCCGTTGCCGCCGAAATCCTTGGCACCGAGTGTTGTGCGCCCATCAAAGTCGGTGACGTTGCTAAACATCTCGCCCCACTGGCTGGCGAGCAGGTTGACCACGTTTACGCCTTCAGCCTGTCCTTCCAACAAAGCAGTCGTCGGACTAAGGAAATGAACATGAGTATCAGCAGTCACCCAGCCCTGCTCGCGCCAGTGCAACGCTTTCTCCAGTTCAAAGGTGATTTCCTCCGTCTCCGCTGTCACCTCAAAACGAGTGCGGATCGGTGCGACTTCGTAGCCCTTGGTGATTTCAACATAGACCTCGCCCAGCGGTAGGTCGATCACGCATTCGCCGGGGATGTAAGCGTATTGATTGAGCCCATTGACAAACTCGCCATAGTTGTCTTCAAACCAGAAAGGGTTAACTTTGCGATGGTTGCCGCGAGGTGGCAGGTACTCTCCGGCTGCGCCGTGAAAATGAATGCGCACTGCGGTCGGCTGGTGGGTTGTTTTTTCGACCACGTGGATTTTGACAGGGCGGTGCGCAGGAGCCACGAGGAGACCCCACCCTAACCCTCCCCTGCTAGGGGAGGGGACAGTCATGGGATGGATTAAGTTGTTCGACTGTCCAGACATGGAATCCGCCCCGTCACGGCTCCCTCCCTTATCAGGGGAGGGCTGGGGTGGGGTTAGTTCGTACTCGACATAGCTTTCATCTCCCGTCCCCACATAGAGCCGTGCCTGTGGATGTGCTGTGTATTCAACCAGCACTGCTTTCTCCGATTTCGACGGCTGCACATTCGGCTCGTTGCCCAACCAGCGTTCGTGATCGTAGTCCAACGTGGCACGCGCTGAGATCACTGTGCCCAGATCAATGGCAACCTGATCAAGTTCGCCCAGTTTGTTTAGCTTGCATCCTTCGGGCAAGGTCAACAACAACTTTTGCCGCAGCCCTGATCGCAGAGGGTGCTCTTGTACCTGTGTCAAGGTGATGCCGTAGATCAACGCTCGCTCTTGCTGGGCGGTGCAGACGATCTGCTGGATCGGCTTGTCGGGATGGGGATTGGGCAAAGCATAGAGCCAGAGGTGATCATCCACGATACCGCGTCCGGCTGTATTACGTGTTTCCCCTTCGCCATACTCCATCTTGATTGTGCCATCGAGGACAAACTGTTCGGTTACGGTGGGGAAGACCTGATCCCCTTGCATTGGTAGTGCCGCAAAGGCGCTCGCACCCCAGCGGATGTGCGCTTGTTGGATGGCAAACCGGCGCAGAATGGGTGTAGACTCGCTCGTGCCATCGGCGTACTGGAGTTGGTAATTCGCCACCAATTGTCCCAGTTCGTTGCCGTCAGCGACGGTATCGGCGAAGTTGTCGAGATAGTTGGTGATGCGATCTTCGACGACGTGCAGAAAAAGGATGTAGCTGGCGCTCTGCCCGCCTACATCAATGCGCACCTCGTTATGATCGAGCAAGATAACATTGGCTTTGCCTTCGTTGCCCATCAGAAATGGGATGCCACGAAAGACACCTTCGCCGCTGATTAAACGTTTGTCTGCCGGAGGCAGAAGGGTGCCCGAAAGCGTTTGCCAATCGATATTGAATGCCTGGCTCAAATTGAGCGGTGTAAAATGAGGCGATGCTGGAATTTTCATGATTCGTTTCCTTCGTGGCACAAATCACAACAACGAATTCGGAAAGAAACGAAATCAATGGTATCCACGTTTCGTTACTCTCTTAACTCATATTACGCATGTCACCGAGAAGTTTGGTTAAGTCCCACTTGTTTGAACCGACAAGTGCGTAACATGAATTCTTAATTCGTTGTTGTCACTTTGTAACAAGTAGAGCCACACCCAGATGAACAATGCCTAACCACGCAAATCCTGCCAAAATCCACCAATCACTGCGGCGGCGTCCCAGATACAGTTGACTGCCCGCCCGCAAAAACCACCAAACTGCAATCCAAAGCGCCACCAGCCATTTGAGCGGCGCAGCAATCCAATACGCCGCCAGCAGATCGACAATGCCGATTGTGACTAACGTATAGCTGGCAGCGTGATTCATCACCCAACCGATGCCGTGGACATCACTGCGCTGGGTGTTAACCCGGATTGGCCCCAAGCGAAAAGGCTTCAGCGCTGATCCCGTCTTCGGAATGGCTTTGTCAAAGTCAAGCAAGACCGGAAAGAAAAAATGTACTGTCCCCAACACTGTGGTGAAGAGACCACAGATCGCCAATGCCACGAGCCAAAGCCAAACAGGAATCGCCATAAACTACGCACCTAAAAACGCTACCCATGTGCGCAGAAACTCCTCCTGCTTTTCGACATGGGGGGAGTGACCACAATTCTGGAAAACAACCTCTCGGTACGCGCCACCGTTGGTCTGATAGCGATCAAGCACGGCTCGGGTCTGGGCGATCATTGGCTGCGGCGGACAAAGTTCTGCACCAGGCCAGCCGGGAATGGCGCCCAGCGAACCGAGAAAAGCCAGGTCAAAGAACGAAGCGTCGGAGACAATCTGGTCGCTGTCCCCACGAATCCAGAGCACAGGTGGCTTCGGATCAATCTCGGCAAAATGGCTGACATTAAAATGGGTCGGCACAATCGAGTTGAGCACACCCTTGTTTCCAGCCGCAACGCCCGGCCAATGGCTCGAAGCGGTCATATCGCCGGGGTAGTTGTCTTCGCCCACAGCAGTTGAATTCATCGAGGCGACCAACCGATCCTCGACTTCTGCAGCTACTCTAAAAGGCGGCTTGAAGTAGAAGGCGTTCATCACATTGCGCGGCGAAGTCTGGTTGTCACTCCCCATCTCTTTGTTTGCCACTAGGCGCACAAACTCAGGATTGGCTGCGCCACCGCCTGTGCCTGCCCCGTCCTCAGTGACCAATTGACCGTCCGCACCCTTGGTGCCGCCAAAGCCATAGGGTGACACGGGTGCCATCAACGTAAGTGAAGCCATGCTCTGCGGATGATCGATCGCATATTGCAGCACAATCCCACCCGCCAATGACCAGCCAAGTAGGTGGATTTTTTTGCCACGCAAACCCAGCGCCGCAATCAATGCCTCAATATCCTCTGACCAATCCTGCACGCCTCGGGTGGCATCGACAGGTTTGGTTTCGCTTTCCCCATAGCCGCGCAAATCCGGCGCAATAGCATAGAAGTTCGCCGGCATGGCGGCCAATACTTCATCGAAAAAGCGATTGGAAGAAACGTTGCCGTGGATCAACAGTACCGGCTCACCAGATGGGTCGCCATGTTCAAGGATGTGCGTTTGAAGGCGGGCTGTAGAAATTTTGCGTGAAGTTACGCCTGTGGGTAGCTGCATGGTTTATTCCTTTGTTTCCTGCTCTGGCCGCAGATATATGTAATCTTCCTTGTTGAACATGCCTGCCATAAATCCCGATTTGCCCTCTCTGACGCCGCAGACCAACGCCGCCACTTGATCGGCTTCCACGGTCACACTCAACGGTTCTGTCGTGTACGATTCCAACGTGACATAGACTTCGTGCGTCCCGGCAAAGACGGTGATCTTCATCGTTTCGTGATTGTCGACGGTCGTGATCTTTTTCCCGTCGATAAAGATATTCATGGCACGCATCATATGAAACATTGAATGTTTGCGCGTGACTTGGATAATGGCTTTTTCGGACATGGTTTAATCCTACAACAGAAAAAGTGAACGCACGGTTTTGTAATTGGTAATTGGGTAATTACCCAATTACCAATTACGATTCTTACTTCTTTACTCCCCGATTTCTCGGCGTAAAGTAAATCGCCGACGCATCGGGCATTTCACCGACGGGTATTTCGATCAGCGTCGGGCCATTGTGGGCAAAGCCATCTTCCAATGCCTTCTGGAGTTCGGGAAGGGTGTGCGTGCGTACTCCCTTCATGCCAAACGATTCGGCCAGCTTGACAAAGTCGGGATTGTGCAGATCGGTGGCGATCACTCGGTTGTCGTAGAGTTTCTTCTGCATACGCTGCACATTGCCGTAGGCACCGTCGTTGAAGACCAGCGTCACCAAGTTGAGATTGTGCTTGACTGCGGTGGAAAGCTCCTGGGCGG
Source organism: Caldilineaceae bacterium (assembly GCA_046328715.1). GTDB lineage: Bacteria > Chloroflexota > Anaerolineae > Caldilineales > Caldilineaceae > JAXLWB01. The sequence goes on from JAXLWB010000001.1 coordinate 298,904, forward strand.
CAAACATAAAGCCGCCGTCGCCATTGATCGAAACCACCGCCTCGTTCGGATGCGCAGCCTTAACACCTAGCGCCGTGGCAAAGCCGTAGCCGAGTGTCCCTTGATAGCCACAGGTGATATAGGTGCGTGGCGAGTAGGAATCGAAGGCAAAACGGGCGGAATAGCCAACCTGCGTCATCTCATCGACCATGATGCCATCGTCGGGCAGCACCTGGCGAATAGTTTTGATATAGGACATCTGCGGTTCGAGATAAGCAGCGCGCTCGGCAAATTCGGCCTTGATTGCTTCCATCTCTTCTGTGCGCGAAGTGCGGGCAATATTCTCCTTGGCAACTGCATCCACCAAAGGTCGGATTGCATCTTGCACACGGGCGACGATGCCAACCTCTGGCTTCGTTGTGCGATTCTGTTCCACCGGGTCAATGTCGATGCGAATCACTTTGAGATCGTTGTCGTAGCCCCAATTGTTCATGGGCGTGGCAAGGCGGGTGCCGAGGGCAATCACTACGTCGGCGCGTGCCCACAGTTCGTGGGCCAACGCCATACGCAGGCTAAGCGGATGACGGCTGCTGAGGATACCGGTGCCGCTTCGCCCAGCAACGACTGGTGCCTGCAACATCTCAGCCAATTCTTTTACCGCTGCTTCGGCACCGATGGCACCGCTACCGACGAAGATTATCGGGTTTTTAGCTTTACCGAGGAGTTTAGCGGCACGTTGAATGGCATCTTCGTCGACGGGTGGATGGTAGAGGGGCGGCGCATACAGGGTGAGATCAACTTCGGCCTTGGCGGCGAAGACGTCGGAAGGACATTCGAGGCCGACGGGGCGTGGACGCCCGCTGTTTAGCTGGCGGAAGGCTTCGTTCACCAGCCCTGGTGCCTCGGCAGGCGCATTGACCCGTTCGGCCCACTTGGTCAGCGAACGTAGAATGCCCAACTGGTCTGGGATTTCGTGTAGAAGTCCAAACCCGCGACCAATGCTGTGGGATGGAATCTGTCCCGAAAGGGCGAAGACGCGAGCGTTCATGCTGTAGGCGGTTGCCAATGCCGCTGTTGTATTGAGCAGTCCTACACCAGGCACCACGGCATAGACGCCGACCTTATCGGTGGAGGAAGCGTAGCCCAGGGCCATATAAGCGACTGCCTGCTCGTGGCGAGTGTGATAGACTTTGATTTGGTCGCGAGCATCATAAAGCGCATTGTAAAGGTAATCGTTTTGAACTCCGGGCAGACCAAAGATTGTATCCACTCCGTGAGCAATCAGCGACTGAACGATCGCTTCACCACCTGTTAGTTTCGGCATTACCCTACCTCATTTTTTGGGATTGGTACGCGGATGACACTGATCAATCCACAAAATCAGTGTCATTCGCGTGCCGATCTGTTTATTCTTCAATCCATTCCTTCAACTTCGTCAAACCCTCTTGAATATTTTCTACATCAATCCCCGAGTAAGCGAAGCGCACATATTGTTGCACTTCACCCGGCTGACTGCGCCCAAAGTGTCGACGGGTGCAGAAAGAGACGTTGGTGTTGTGCAGCGCGGCGGTGGCAAATTCGTTGACATCCTCAAAGCCGAGTCGTTGCATCGCTTCGGTTACATTCGGGAAGAGATAGAAGGTCGATTCAGGCTTAGCTACCCGGATGCCTTTGATATTGCTCAAAATGCCCACAGCAGCATCACGCCGTTGGCGTAATGTTTCCAATGTCTGCGCCTCGTAGCTTTGATCACCCGTCAGCGCCGCCACGCCTGCCCATTGCACAAAGTGTGCGGTGCAACTTTCGTCATTGACATTTAACTGGGCAATCGCATCGATCAGCGGCTTTGGGCCAATTGCTGCACCCAAGCGCCAACCGGTCATCGCATATTTCTTCGAGAAGGTGTAGAGCGTGACGGTCCGTTCCTGCATGCCTGGCACATTGGCGATGTATTCAGTCTTGCCGCTGTAGCGCATCTGCTCATAGGCATCGTCAGCCAACACGGTTAGGTTGTGCTGGATCGCAATTTCCGCTACTGCCTCGATCTCTGCGCGATCCGACTCGGCGGCCAGCGGGTTCTGACAGTTGTTGAAGATCAGCGCTTTGGTTTTGGGCGTAATCTGTGCTTTGAGATAATCCAAATCCAGTGCAAAACCTTTGTTAGTTTCGATATAACGATAGGGTTTGGCAACGCCCCCATAGTAATCGATCATTGATTCGTAAATTGGATAGCCAGGGCTGGGATAAAGCACTTCATCGCCTGGGTTCATCACGGCCTGGATGAATTTGCCGATCACGGGTTTGCCACCTGGCTGCACTGCCACATTTTCGGCGCTATAGCTCAAGCCACGCCGACTGCCCACGTCGTTGGCCAACAGTTCGCGCAATGGCATGATGCCTGCACTGGGACAGTAGCCATTCTTGCCGTCGTGCATCGCCTTGTAGGCTGCATCCATAATATTCGGCGCAGTGGGAATGTTGATATCGCCCAGGTGGAAGGGATACACTTTGTTCCCTTTGGCTGCCCAGGCTGCTGCTGCCAGCGAGACAGCAAAGGCTGTCTCACCGCCAAGTTTTTCAAGTCGTTTTGCTAATGTCATCATACTCTCCATTTTTGATCGGTATGCGGATGAAAGCGGATTTTTCAATAGATGTCAGCATCATCCGCGCTATCTGCGTACCGATCATTGTTTTCCATCATCCAAGGATTTCAATTCTCTCAATTGTGGCGACAAGATCCACGCCAATGTGACCACGACCAATGTACCGATGCCACCACTAACGACCGAAACAACCGGGCTGAACAAGTCCGCCACCAAGCCTGACTCAAAGCCGCCTAATTGATTCGATGCGCCGATAAAGACGCCATTGACTGCTGAAACCCGTCCCCGCATCTCATCGGCGGTGCGTAATTGCTCAACCGTGCCACGAATTACCATGCTCACATTGTCAAAGGCTCCGGTCAAGGCCAGCATCACGAGCGCTACCCAAAAATTGCTGGTGAGACCAAAGATAATGGTGGCAATGCCAAAGCCGGCTACGGTGAGCACCATGGTGCGTCCTGCATGGCGCAGCGGCGGCAAATAGGGCAGCGTAAAGGCCATGATCAGTGCCCCTACTGCCGGAGCTGCTTGCAGCCAGCCAAAGCCAGTTTCGCCTACTTTGAAGATATCTTTGGCGTAGATCGGCAACAGATAGACTGCGCCGCCCAACAAGACTGCAAAAAGATCGAGCGCCATCAACACAAGCAGAATGCGCACATTCCAAACATAGCGAATCCCACCCAACAAAGTCTGGAGGGTGAAATGGGCGTTGGGATTGGCCTGACCGGGCAATTTGAGCCAATAAACAATTGCTACAAAGCTCAATGCCGTCAAGACGTTAATCGCAAAGGCAACCGGCGCACCAAGCAATAGCGCCATGCCACCAACCGCCGGACCGACAACCGAGGCAATCTGTACCATGCTCGTGTTCCAGGTCACAGCATTCGCTAGGGTTTCGGTAGGCACCAAACGTGAGATCAACGAGGCACGGGCTGGTCTGCCCAGTATATTTGCCGTTGCGTCAAGCGCCAAAGGCAGATACATCCATTGCACTGGGCTCTTGGTTACCGATAGCAGGAGCATGGTCAGCGCTGCGATCCCGCGCAATGTTTCTCCCATCATCAGCACGCGTGGGCGCGGGTAACGATCCGCAATATAACCTGCAAAGAGCGCAAAGACCATTGTGGGCAGGGCCTGGGCCAATCCCACAAAGCCCAGCGCCATCGCATCCCCTGTGCGGCTGTAGATCTCCCACGCTACTGCTACAGCCTGAATGCGACTCCCCATCAAGGAAAGCAGCCAGCCAAGAATAAAATAGCGATACGCCGGGTAACGAAACGCTGCATACGGATCGCGTCGGACGGGAGCGGTGGTCATGAGTGTAGAATGTCGCTTTCTTTGTTGAGGGTTGGAGATTAAAGATTGAGAAATTATATCATGGCTCAATCTCCTCCTCTCTAATCTCCAATTCCCGGCACCAACTCTTTCCGTCCAAAGCGCGGCAGATCCACCGCCCCGTGTCGGTTTAATAAGCCTGCGCGCCCCACAATTTCGGCTACAGTCTCTTCTTGCCGATAGGCCATGAGGTGGATGCCATGTACACCCTGTATGGTTTTTACTTGCTCGATAATTTCGATGCAGATGCGTTTGCCTTCTTCAGCCTTCTTTTTTGGCGGTGTCTTTGCCAGTCGTTCGACGATTGCATCGGGAATCCAAACGCCAGGTACCTTGGTACGCATAAACTCGGCAACTTTTTCAGACCGTAGCGGGCCAACCCCGATCAGGATAAAGACCTTCTCGTGTAGACCCAAATCGCGCACTCGCTGCATGAAGGTCTGCAAGCGCGGAATATCGTAGCAATATTGAGTCTGGATAAAGTCGGCCCCGGCTTCGATCTTCTTGGCAAGTCGTAGTGGACGCCAATCAAAGGGTGGCACAAAAGGATTCTCTGCTGCACCAAGAAAGAGTTTGGGCGGTGTCGTCAGTTTGCGGCCACTGAGAAACATGCCCTCGTCGCGCATGATGCGGGCGGTGCGCAGCAGTTGCAGCGAATCAAAGTCGAAGACACGCTTGGCCTGCGGCTGATCGCCCGCCGAGACATCATCACCGGTGAGACAGAGGACATTCTTGACACCCAACGCTGCTGCACCCAAAATGTCACCCTGCATAGCAATGCGGTTGCGGTCGCGACAAGAGACCTGAAACACCGGCTCATAACCTGCTCGTATCAGCAACGCACAACAGCCCAGGCTGCTCATATGACAGTTTGCTCCCGAGCCATCAGTGGCGTTGATGCCATCGCAGACCTCGGCGAGGACCAGGGCGTTCTTGTACACGTCCTCCGGGTTAGCACTATCGGGGGCATTCAATTCTGCTGTCACCGCAAAGCGCCCCGAACGCAGCACACGTTCAAGACGAGAATTGGCATGGATAGGAGAGACAGGATTCATATCATCCCCTCGTCCCATCGGGACGATTGAATTTAGGTTTGGATAATGATCTCAGATAATGGCCACCGGAATCGTCTAAATTCAAGCGTCCCGATGGGACGGGATTTACCCTTCTGCCCGCGCCGTTCGTGCTGCTCTGCGTGCTTCGCGTTCGGCACGGCGGGTATCGGCGTCGCTCATGGCGGCAGGCGCTGCGTCTGCACTTGCGGCGGTCCCATTGGCGGCGGCTTCGGCGGCTTTCTTTTGTGCTTCTAGTTTGCGCATGGCGCTGAGATAGGCCATCGAGTTTTCGTCGTGTCCCATCAGCAGATCGGCAGCGTAGATGGCATTGCGGATCTCTGATTCCAATGGATTGGTGATGGCGCAGGTCATGCCGCCTGCAATGACCATCGAAATGAAGGTAGCGTTGATCAGGTGGCGATTGGGCATGCCAAAGCTGATGTTGCTGGCACCGCAGACTGTATTGCAGCCCAACTCTTCACGGATCATACGCACCATCTGGATCAGATCACGACCGGCAGTGGCGACTGCACCGATGGGCATGGCTAGCGGATCGACGACCACATCGTAATGGGGAATCCCGTAGCTCTCGGCACGTTTGACGATCTTGCGGGCGACCTCAAGTCGTACTCTAGGGTCGTAGCTGATGCCATTCTCATCGTTGCTGATGGCGATGACGGGTACTTTGTATTCGGCCACTACGGGCAGCACCTTCTCCAGCCGATCTTCTTCCCCTGTGACACTGTTGACGAGCGGGCGACCCTTGGCAGCCTTGATGCCTGCGATCAGCGCCGGAACGACCGAACTGTCGATGCTGAGCGGAGAATCAGTTACGGATTGGATCAACTCGATACACTTGACCATCAACTCTGGTTCAACCAGATCGGGGCGGACACTGGTCACGCCTACATTGACATCCAGCACCTGAGCACCAGCTTCGATCTGGGCCTTGGCATCGCGTAATACGCGACTGAAATCGCCTGCCAACATCTCGGCTTCTAACTTCTTGCGTCCAGTAGGATTGATCCGTTCGCCGATAATGACAAAGGGCTGCTCTGGCCCCATAATGACTTCTCGGGTAGAGGAGGCTATAATGGTATTCATGCGATTTCCTGTCTTGATAATAGACAGGAAGACAAGAAGAGGGGGAGATAGGGAGAATCTAGTCTTGGAATTCTCCTTGTCTCCTAATCTTCTAGTCTCCTTGTCTAGGATTTTGTCGAATGCTTTTCCAGGTCACTCAATGGCACCCAACCCGTGGGCACCTGTTGATCGATTCCTTCAAACATATTGAGCCACGATGCTGTGTTGTGCAACGCGCGGTTGACGGGCGGCTGAAGTTGGCGGATCTCTTCACCGTAGAGCGGCATGTCACGGCTGCGTTCATAGGCTTGCACCCAGACGCAAGGTCGCTCGGGAATCACTTCGCAGTGACCGTTGGCACGCACGCCACCACAAGGACCATTGCGCAAATTTTTGGGACAGTTCATCGGACAGGTCATGCCCGTGCTGTGTAAAATGCATTGTCCACACATTTGGCAATTGAACATGTAGCCTTTAGCGACTTTTTCACCCCAAATCATTACTTGTTCGGTGCCGGTTGGGCTGATGCGTTTGGCTACGGGGTAGATTGCTTGCGCCACTTGTTTGGTCAAGTCGTAGACACGTTCAAGCATGGCTGGGTGATCCTTGAGCCACTCGCTGCCAGGCCAGCGGCGTGCTTCTTTCAGATGGGTACTCACTTGCTGCCTCCATTCATTGGGGATCGATTGGTAAGTACTTTGAGTCGGTCGGAGATTTTATTGGCGGCTGAGATCGCCAATTGCTCGTATTCCACTTCTTTGCTGGGCGTGGGGAAGCGAAAAGAAGGGCCGAACATGCAGACTGCGGCGATGGTCTGGCCCATTTCATTACGGATGGGCGCGGCAACACTGCCCAAATCGGCATCTCGCTCGCAACGATTCCAGGAGAATCCCTGCTTGCGAATCCGGGCCAGCTCCTCGCGCAATTTTTGCGGCTCGGTGATCGTGTTTTCGGTGTAACGCTCCAGGGGCCGTTTCAGATAGTCGGTCAGTGCCGCCTCGCTCCATTCCGCCAGATAAAGTTTGCCGTCCGAAGTGCAATAGAGGGGGAGCCGTTTGCCTACCCAACTGCGCAGATGCCATTCACCATGACTGTCGATTTGGTCGATGGTTTTGCTCGCATCGCCATCAGGAACGCCAATCGAGATCGTTTCGCCTGAGATTTGCGATAACTCTTGTAGATAGGGTCGAGCAATGGCAATCAGCGTGCGGGGATAAGAGACCTGTGCTGCGAGGGTGACAATACTACTCCCAATGCGGTAGCTATCTGTACGATAGCTGTTTGGTTCGAGTAGGCGTTCAACCGCACCGAGTGATTCGAGGGTGGAAAGCAGACGAGAGACCGTGCTTTTGGGCAGGTCAACCTGGCGTGCAATCTCGCTGAGACCCACCCCTTCGTTTTCCTGTGCAACTGCCTGAAGTACATCAAAGGCACGTTTAATCGATTGGACTTCTGCCATAGATCGCCCACGGGAAATGTTCCGCATTGTGGAACGATTTCAAGATGCGGAATGACTTAATTATCAATGGAAGGGGGATTTCTTGTCAAATGGGCAAAGAAAGATATTGCAGTTTTGGGTATGCCTCCAACGCGATTGCCAGCTTGACAACGGTTGAAATTGAGATACAATGTGTATGATTTGTATTTTTATACACATTTTGAGTTGGTAGAACTTGGTGAAAAGATGCGTACGAATATCGTAATCGACGACAGCTTAATGAGTAAGGCAATGATGTTAACGGGGATCACTACCAAACGCGAAGTGGTAGAAGAAGCATTGCGTGTTCTGATCCGCACCACTGAGCAGAAGGCGATTTTGGGCTTGCGTGGAAAGATCCAATGGGATGGTGACTTGAACGAGATGCGCCAGGGGCGTTACTTGCATGAAAGTCGGCCTACCTATGATGCGAGCGGCTCCAGTGAAAAACAATCAGGCGAATAAGAGGTATCAAGATGGCGTTGATGGTGGATACCTCGGTTTGGATCGATTTTTTTCGTGGCAACAACACCCCGGAAGTGCAGCGTTTGGTAAACTATATCGAAAGCAACGAACGCATCTTTACAGGGGATTTGATTCTTGCTGAGTTACTTCAAGGCATTCGGCCTGGGATTGAGTTAGCTACCTTCGAGACAGCATTCCAAGCATTTTTGGTGGTAAACATGGGGGGAGAAAGCAACGCGCGGCAAAGTGCTGCTTTTTACCGTCATTTGCGCAATCAAGGATTCACAATTCGTAAAACGATTGACTGCCTGATTGCGACCTGGTGTATCCTCAATCAAGTGCCGCTGCTTCATGCGGATCGAGATTTCGCGCCATTTGTGAATTTAGGGCTGGTGGAGGCATAACCGTAGATTTGGGCCGCTATTTGGCCGGCACTTTCGCGTACAAGCGTGCAGGGTATGTTGAAGTTTCAACACATTTTGATCGTGAAGTGCCGGTCAAGTTTCCTTTCAAGTTGTATAAATATGCGCTACCCCAAATCCGCCCTCCTCAACCTCGGCATGACTTCTTCGGCAATCTGCTGCAACATGTGGATTGCTTCCTTCAACGGCGGAACGACTGGATTGAACTGAAGAATCAAGTCGGTAGTGTAGGGTAGAACCTGATCGGCTATCAGTGTCTCAGCCACCTCTGCTGGATTGCCATAGGCGATGTGCATGCGCCGACAGTAGTAGTCAAACGAATGTCCAGCCGGTAGTTGTCCCTTCTTGACCATTCCCGCTGCCGAACGCATTACTTGCTCCTGCATCTCGCTGGCTGCCTGCTGTTTGTCGGGGGCAAGATAGACGCCGCGCGAAAGTCCAATTCTGGCCGTCGATGCCTCGGCACCATCCGCCTCTTGCCAAAGTGAATGATAGAGTTTGGCCAAGGGTGCCTGAATCGCATCGGTGGGCTTGTCCGATTCCCAGGCAGCACGGGCTAGTAACAAGCCCGTCCTTTGCTGAGCAATAAAGCGTACGCCTCCCTCGCTCAGTCCACTTTGCCAGAGACGGTTGAGTAGAGAAGGCGCAGGAGGATCGAGTCGTTCGCCATCAGGGGTTAGCGCCTCGCCACGTAGCGCGCGTTGTAGGCTTTGCAAGCCGTTGGACGTGAGTTCACGCCGCTGTGCCAACTCCAACCCGAAAGCCCGAAATTCGCCAATTTCACTGCCGCTGCCAATTCCCAATTCCAAGCGCCCATCGCTTAGCAGATCGACTACAGCCGCGTCTTCGGCCACACGTAATGGATCCTCTAATGGCAAGGTAACTACGGCAGTGCCTAAACGTAGGTGGCTTGTTCGTTCGGCAGCTGCGGCCAGAAAGGGAAAGGGAGATGGCAGACGTCCCGGATGGGTGCGAAAGTGATGCTGTGCGATCCAGCCGACGTCAAAGCCGAGCTGATCCGCAGCGGTAAAGAGTTCGAGCGCTTCGCGATAAACTTGCCGCGCATCTTCGCTGCCTTCCAGGTGGGTGAGAAATCCGAGCCGAACGTATTTGGGCAGTCTGTTCATGGTGGTTGTTACTCTCGATCCAAATGACGAAATACGGGCAGAAGGAACACGGAAAATTACGCCAGTCCAAAGGCATCCGCTAGCAATTCGTAGGAACGTATCCGTGCTGCAAAGTCGTAGGTGATGGTAACGGTCATTACTTCGTCGGCATGATATTCGGCGACGAGCTGTTCAATCCCCTGCTTTATCTGGGTCGGATCGCCGATGATAGCGCGTTGGAATTTGTTGCTGAGAAATGCACGCTCTTCCGGGTTGTACGGATAATTTTCGGCTTCTTCCACCGAGGGGACTCGTACATCCTGCTCGCCACGCGCGAAGCGCAGAAAGAGCAAGTTGCGGCTAAGCGAAAGCCGGCGCGCCTCAGCTTCACTTTCAGCACAGACTACGTTGGTTGTGACCATAAAGTAGGGTTCTTGCAATTGAGGTGAAGGTTGAAATTCGCTGACATAAAGCTCGTAGATCTGCGGGATCATTTGGCCGTTGATGAAAAGAGCAAAGTTGTAGGGCAAGCCAAGCTGACCGGCCAGGATGGCGCTTTCGTGACTCGAACCGAGCATCCAAATTGGCGGTGGAATCTCTGCTTTGGGCGTGACTCGGGGGCGAAAGGTCTCGTCGTAGAGCATCGTGCGCAGTTCCTGCACCAGGGTTGGGAAGCGCTCGAATTTGGGCCTACCATCGGTCGCCAGCACTTGGGCCGTGCGCATGTCCGAACCAGGAGCACGCCCAATCCCCAGGTCGATACGATCAGGGTACAGGTTACTGAGCAGCGAAAAGGTTTCGGCTACTTTGAAGGCGCTATAATGGGGTAACATCACCCCGCCTGAGCCAATGCGAATGGTTTGTGTGGCTGCGCCTAAGGCTGCCAGCAGCACTTCTGGTGCGCTACCTGCCAGACTGGTCGTATTATGATGCTCGGAGACCCAAAAGCGATGGTAGCCCAGTCGTTCGGCATGTTGGGCGAGTTGAAGTGTCTCTTGGAGTGCCTGACGTGCCGTTCCACCCATACGGATAGGCGATTGATCGAGAATTGAGAGTTTCATAGAAGTATCATACGCATAGAATGTTTGATAGTCCAACTAAAAGGGATGTTACAATTCAAGAACGTTATGATTACATCGCAGATTGTTCTTCTTGGCACTGGGACACCAAACGCAGATCCCGCTCGTTCTGGCTCGGCGGTGGCGATTGTGGTCAATGATGTGCCTTATCTCTTTGACTTTGGTCCTGGTGTAGTGAGGCGGGCGGCTGCTGCTTGTCAAAACGGCGTTACAGGTTTAGCCGTGGAGAAGCTGTGTCGTGCCTTTCTCACCCATCTTCACTCTGACCATACGGCTGGTTACGCCGATCTGATCCTCACGCCTTGGGTGTTGGATCGGGCACAACCGTTACATGTCTACGGACCTGTCGGCTTGCGGGCGATGACCGATCATCTGTTAGCGGCCTATGAAGAGGACCTTCGCGAGCGGACATCGGGATTACAACCTTTTACAAAGCATGGCGGCGAAGTGCTAGTGGAGGAGATCACTGCTGATTGGCGTTACCAGGATGAGAATGTGACGATCACAGCCTTTCCAGCGGTACATGGCTCGTTGATCGCGTACGGCTTCCGCATTGTTACGCCTGACCGTACCATCGTCCTTTCGGGCGATACGGCACCGCATGATAGGATCGTCGAGTATTACCGCCCCTGTGATGTGCTGATCCACGAAGTCTACTCTGCCAAGGCTTTCAAAAAGAGACCGCCTGAATGGCAGCGTTACCATTCGCAGGTGCATACTTCGACTCAAGAGTTGGCGCAGATCGCCCAACAGATGCAGCCCGAGATGCTGATCTTGTACCATCAGCTCTTTTGGGGCGAGTCGGAGGAAGATTTGGTACGAGAAATCCGGGCAGAATATGAAGGTGTGGTCATTTCGGGCAGGGATTTGGATGTTTTCTAGACTATGAGACAGACTCCACTACAAAACCGTGTCGATCCTTGGAGTAATCTTCACGCCACGCCAGCGCGTGGTTCATTGATGGGCAATCGTGGTATCCTGCATAACCAGGAAAAACGGATTGTTAGACCTTGGGCACACAAAGCCTGGATTGCCTGTCTACTTTCCTATGGCAATGTTCGACGATCCGTCTTTTCACCAGGAAACTACTCGGAGTTGTTCTTTCTCGACGAGGCGACTGCGTTCGCAGCCGGGCATCGCCCTTGTGGACAATGCCAACGGGAGCGCTATCTTTTGTTCAAGGAGTATTGGGCAAAGGCAAACTCGCATCGTGTCTCGCGACTGACCGTGAAAGAGATTGACGAGCAACTCCACGCTGAGCGCACCCGATCGGACAAGGGCAAACAAACCTACAGTGCAACAGTAGGCGAGTTACCCGACGGAACCATGTTTGATACCAATGGTCGAGCTTATCTCACTTGGCAACAGAAGTTTCTTCCTTGGTCATTTGACGGGTACGACGCACCGGTTGAATTCGATTCAACATTGCAGATCCGAGTCCTGACCCCAAAAAGCATTGTCAAGATCTATCGCTTTGGTTTTGAACCGAAAGTTCATGAAAGTGGACATGTATGTGCAGTATGGAAAACATATCTGCGAACCGTTGTCTAAATCTCGAATTCTCAGTGAGTCAAAATAGTTCAGAAAATGTCAGAACAATTACCCTTGTCCAAAAGTGACTCCGTGCAGAAAGTTGCTTATAAGTTTGTAAATTTCATCTTCTGGATTCCTAATTGGATTTTTATCATTCTGTTTGCAATTATTGTATTAGTGAGCATAAATCGCTACCTATTTAGTCTTGCTGTGATTGAGCCTTACATTGTTCCTTTCTGGGCTGTCACGTTTTTGATTAAGCTGCTCAAAACATACGGGTGGCAGAAAACTTTGATAGGAATCATTCTGTTTGTAGGTAGCGTGAGCTTACTGCGCTGGTTTTATGAAACTTAAAACAACGATGCAATCACTCAAAGAACATCTAACTCAGATCGTCGCCGCTGCTTTTGCTGCTGCGGGTTTCGACCCGGCCTATGGTGAAGTGATCCTTTCCAATCGCCCCGAACTAAGTCAATTTCAGTGCAATGGCGCATTGGCTGCGGCCAAGCGTTACGGTATCGCCCCACGCCAAATTGCCCAACACGTGGTGGATCGTTTGTTGGCAAAGGCGGAAGATTCCCCGCTCGAATCAGTCACGATTGCCGACCCTGGCTTTATCAACCTGCGGGTGAGCGACCAAACCTTGGTCGCCACGCTCCAGGCCATGGCGCTCGATTCACGATTGGGCTGTAATGTGGTGGAGCAACCTCAAATGGTCATCGTCGATTACGGCGGCGCTAATATTGCCAAACCGCTGCATGTGGGTCATTTGCGGGCGGCGATCATCGGCGAGAGCCTCAAACGAATTGCGCGCTTTCTCGGCCATCGGGTGATTGGTGATGTCCATCTGGGCGATTGGGGATTGCAGATGGGCATGGTCATCTCGGAGATTGCCCGTCGCCAACCGCAGTTGCCTTATTTTGATGCTGCCTATCATGGCCCCTATCCGGCTGAGCCCCCGGTGACGATTGCCGACCTCGAAGAGATCTACCCGCAGGTCAGCGCCCGTGCCAAAGCGGAGCCGCAGATCATGGAAGCGGCACGTCAGGCGACTGCTGAATTACAGATGGGGCGAACGGGGTATCGAGCACTCTGGCAACAGATCTTTGACATCTCGGTTGCCGATCTCAAAACCGACTATGGCAACCTCAATATTGAGTTTGACCTCTGGTTGGGTGAAAGCCACACGCAGGAGCGTATCCCGGCCTTGGTTGAAACGTTGCGAAATGAGGGCTGGGCGCAGGAGAGCGAAGGTGCCTTAGTTATCGACGTGCGCCAGGAAAATGACAACCGGGAGATCCCGCCACTGATCCTGGTCAAGTCGGATGGTGCCGTGCTCTATGGTACGACCGATCTCGCTACGATTGCGCAGCGGGTGGAAGAGTACCAACCTGACTTAATTCTGTATGTGGTCGATGGTCGTCAGCATGATCACTTTGTCCAGGTCTTTCGGGCCGCTTGGAAGAGTGGAATTGCACCAGCAACGCTACAACTTGAACATATTGGCTTTGGCACGATGAATGATAAGGATGGCAAACCCTTCAAAACTCGCGCTGGCGGCGTGATGAAGTTGAAAGATCTGCTGCAGATGATCACTGACAAGGCCAACGAGCGGATGCTGGAAATGGACATTGCCAAGGGGTACGACGAAACCGAGCGCAACCAAATTGCTAAACAAGTCGGCATCGCCACGCTTAAGTACGCCGATCTGATGAATCACCCGAGCAAGAATTACGTCTTCGATCTGGACCGCTTCACCGCCTTCGATGGACGCACTGGGCCCTATCTGCTCTATACGGCAGTGCGTATCAAGTCGATTTTGCGCAAAGCTGAAGAATTGGGGCTGCGTGCCGGTCAATTGTTGCCACCGAGCAGCGAGATCGAACGCACGCTTTTCCTCAAACTCACTGAACTGCCCGAAGCGATTCAGCAAGCCTTTGAAAAACGTGCGCCCAATGGTATTAGCGAGTATGCCTACGGCGTTGCTGCTGCCTTCAATACCTTTTATCATGAACACCATATCCTAAACGAGCCAGATGGAGCACGGCGAGCCTCGTGGCTGCAAAGCTCGAAGCTCGCACTGGATGTGTTGGTGTTGCTCTTGGATTTGCTGGGAATTGAGGTGCCGGAGCGGATGTAAAATGGAGTGAGGATGAGGGCTTATATAAGCCATCATCTCATCATTCTTCACTATCCTCAAACTCTTCATCTTCGTCCGAGTCGGTGATGGTGAGCGCTCCTAATTCACCAATTAAAGCTTGAAAAAGGGTGAAGCTAAATCGGTCGAAGTCGAATTCTTCTTTCAGATCCTCGCGTAACATGACGAGAAATGGCACATGGTCCGATTCTCCATACTGGGGATCGTGTAGGACTTCATCCAAACGGCTCTTCAAGGCAGAAACTCGTTGGGGTGTAAATAAGCCGCGCAAATAGGCCGTTAACGCTTGGTGGAGGCCGTCGGCAAACGCTGCAACGTCTGTCTCGCCTTCTTGATCGGTGGAGTTACTCTGAACTTCATACCAGATTTCGCCAGCTTGATCCAGTTCTTCTTCATCATAAATTTGAAGAGCAAGTTCATTCTGGATCAGGGCCTTGCCTGCATTATCCCAAATCTCTTTGAGTTGCTCGTCCAGCGCAGCTTCCATACCTGGCCTTTGCAGCAGTGCCTCAAATTTAGAGGTATCATTGCCTTCAGAGATGCGATTGTAGACCTCCAGCGCAGACAGACCCTCATCTTCGATGGACTCTAGCCCCATATCGACTGCGTTGGAAAGTTCAAAACCGTTGGTAACCGCTCGTTTCACCAGCGCACGCACGAGACCGACTGTATAACCAATCTGCCCTCGCTCGTCATTCTCCAAAATAAGTTGGGTCGCTGCGGCTACTTCCAGATCTTCTGCCTTGTGCGCCGCACGCCAACGCTGGCGTAGCTTTGTCAGCCCAGTCATCACTTCATTTTCTATCTGCGCATCGAAGAGTTTTTTGCTGGTCTCAAACAAAATCTCTTCAAATTTTTCCTCACGTTCCTCCTCAGGCAAATTGTCGAGTTCTGCTGGATCTTCAAGCCCCAAATCGACTGCACTCTTGATGTACTCTGCCATCGCCTTGAGTGGCGCAATCGCAATCTTCGCAAATTCCGGTTCCTTGACTAAGTATTCACCGGCTATGGCTAACTCTAAGAGTTCCTTCGAACTTTCAAAAGAAAGTGGGCCACTCGCCAGAATCCGTTTTAAGTCGAGCATGTACATGGGGGCGAAACCTCCCCCTTGTCCAGCGCTAGGTGAAGGTCGATAGTCGCCAGCCCCGCGCGTGGCAACTCGCTGATTGCGGCGCTGCTGCTTTTGCTGCCGTTGTTTTTGCCGCTGTGTAGACTGTTTCTTTTTCTTCGCCATGTGACTCCCTAATTCGGTCCAGAGTTTGCACGAGCCAGTGATTATACTATTGATCGGATAGAATGGCGATGTAGGCGAGAAGCCATTTTACAAGCTTGCTACGTTTTCTTTGATCTTGACGACCGCCTCGGCGATCCGATCAATCTGTTCTGGCTCGGCTAACAGGACATTCTGTGTCAACCAAATTACCTCTGTGCAAGCCTTTTCCGCCACCGGACAGGGCAATGTGCGGCTGTTGGGCGCGGTCAGCGGCGGCTGTTCGTAGAGTGGACGGGCATAGCCGGTGCTGCACGGGATGCCTTCGGCGCGCAGCGCTTCGACAAAGTGGTTGCGCGACAGTCCAGCGAATCCCTCGGCGTCATAGCGCATCATGTAGAGGTGAAAGGCGTGGTTGTCGGCACGTTCGTCCCAGCGCATCGGTTGCAGACCGTCGATCTCTTCGAGGATGGCGTTAAGGCGGCGGGCGCTGCTCATCCGCCGTTGCAATTGTTCCTCGAATCGCTCCATCTGCGCCAGCAGGATCGCCGCTTGCCAGCCAGTCATGCGCAGGTTGCTGCCCAGGTTGGCATGTTCGTACCAGGCACCGGCGGGCGAACGACCCTGGTTGATAAAGCTCCACAACTTGCCCGCCAATGCCTCGTCATTCGTCAACAGAATGCCACCTTCGCCGGCGGTCAGATTCTTGCTCTGTTGCAGACTAAAGGAGCCGATGTGTCCAATCGTGCCCGCTGGGGTGCCGCTCCAGGTACTGCCGTGGGCGTGAGCGGCATCCTCGATGATGGCGAGGTTGTGCTTCTGGGCGAGCGGTAACAGCGCATCCATGTCTGCCATTAACCCTGCAAAGTGGACAGGAATGACCGCCTTGGTTTTGGGCGAAAGTGCCTCTTCGATCTTGCTGACGTCGAGGTTATAGGTCTCCGGTTCGACATCCACAAAGACGGGTGTTGCGCCCGCCAGCCGCACGGCGTTGGCCGTGGCGATAAAGGTGTAGGGCGGCACAATCACCTCGTCGCCGTAGCCGACACCGACCGCCCGCAGCGCCGCTTCGAGCGAGGAAGTGCCGTTGACGCAGGTATAACAATATTGAGCCTGATGGCGTTTGGCAAAGGTGGCTTCAAATTCCTTCACCATCGGGTTAAAGCCGCCCCATTCGCCCGATTCTAGAACGTTGAGGATACGGGTTTGTTCGCGTTCGTCCCATTGGGGCCAACGAGGAAAGGGTGTTGTATTGGCGGGTGTGCCGCCGTGGATGGCAAGTTGGGTCATAGAGTTGTTTCCTCAAAATAAGAGCTCTACCAGATCGTTTTTACTCCATATTGAGCGATTAATGAATCAGCGGTCAAAATTGGCATTGCTTCCGACTGACTTTGCGCCACTAAAATTCTGTCGAATGGGTCACGGTGATGCATAGGCAAGCGGTAGGTTCCGAGGGTGTGACTGATATGAATAGGCAGCACTGTAAAGTTATTCTGCGCCAGTTGCGACGAGATGAATTGTTCAAGGTTGGCTGGTACCACTAATTTTCCAAGCTGCGCTTTGATGGCAATCTCCCAACTGCTGGCTGCGCTGAAAAAGACTTCATTGGAACCTTCGCCAATTGTCTGCCATGCGGTGGCAGAAAGGTTTGGATCGTTTGCAATCCACCACAGAAAAGCGTGGGTATCGAGCAGTATACGCATCTTACAGCCCTGAATCCTCTCCCTCAAATGCTGCCAAAAGCTCTGCTGGCAAAGGTGCATTCAAGTCCGTTGAGTATTGGATTAATCCTTGAGCGCTACCAGGAACTCGTTGTGTTTTCGCTTGCTGGTAGGGAACAAGGCGCGCAACCGGCGTACCGGCTTTGGCGATCACAATCTCCTCGCCGCCAAGGACGCGCAGCAGATATCGCGAGAAATGAGTTTTGGCTTCGTGGATGTTGATTGTTAATGACATAGCATAAATTACCCCCGAAGAGATTATAGACTTAGTCGATGACTTAGTCAACAAAATTATAGACAGGTAATTTGCAGGACAGGGTTATTGACAAACCAAAAATCTACGCTATCATAGAAGCAAGATGAACAGTTACTCGGCGAACGTTTTTTCTTCGATCATGCGCATGGCCATGCAGATGTGCAACCGCACGCCTGTCGATCCATGCTGTTCGCCGCCCAAGCTTGTTCCTGATCCACTGCGCTAGAGAATCAGCGTAACCAATCAAGAAACGTAGGTGCAAAGGCCGTCCACAGTGTGGATGGCCTTTTTTGTGTTTCAAAGACAACAGCGAATTGAGAAAGGAACGAAAAGTAGGACATCGGTTCTTCGTTCCTTTCTAGATTCGTTGTTGTGCAATTCAACAAAGGAGTCAGTCATGAAACATCCAGTAAACAACCGGGCCGCAATCCTTTACCTCACAACTTCAATCCCCTATGTCAACGCCCAGCCGCATATCGGCCATGCTCTGGAGTTTGTGCAAGGCGATGTGCTGGCACGCTATTATCGGCAACGGAGCGTTGACGTGCGCTACCAAAGCGGTGCCGATGAAAATAGCCTGAAAAATGTCCAGGCTGCCGAGCGTGAGGGGATTCCTGTGCAGGATCTGGTGGCACGCAACGCGGCACGTTTCAGTGAAGCTGGCGAGGTGCTAGGCGCAAGTTTTGACGACTTCATCCGCACCAGCAGTGAGCCACGCCACGTGGCCGGGGTCTACCGACTGTGGCAAGCGTGTGTCGAACGGGGCGATATCTACAAGCGTCCCTATCATGGACTGTATTGTGTCGGCTGCGAGACTTTCTATGATGAGAGTGAACTGATTGATGGTCGCTGCCCGATCCATGAAACCGTGCCTGAGATCGTTGAGGAAGAGAACTACTTTTTCCGCCTCTCGCACTATGCGGCAGAACTGGAACAACTCATCGAAACGGATCAATTGCGCATTGTGCCGGAGGCGCGCAAGAATGAGGTGTTGGCCTTTATTCGTCGTGGCTTACACGACTTCAGCATCTCTCGTTCTCAGGCGCGTGCACACGGTTGGGGCATTCCTGTTCCCGGCGATGTGAGTCAGGTAATCTACGTTTGGTTTGACGCGCTGACCAACTACATATCGGCGCTCGAATATGGCAACCCTGACGAGCAATCATGCTATCAACAGTACTGGGTCGAAGCAGATCAGCGGATTCATCTGATCGGCAAAGACATCACCCGTTTTCATGCGATCTACTGGCCCGCCATGCTGCTCTCAGCTGGGGTGCCGTTGCCCACTTCCATCTTCGTGCATGGCTTCCTGACCATCAATGGGCGCAAGATCAGCAAATCGCTGGGCAACGTGGTTGATCCGCTACAATTGATTACAAGCTATGGGGTAGATGGCGTGCGCTACTATCTGCTGCGTAAGATTCCCGCCACGCAGGACGGTGACTTTAGCGAACCTGAATTTGTACGCACCTACAACGCTGATCTGGCCGATCAGCTCGGTAATTTGGTCAGTCGGGTGTTGAAGATGATTATTCAGTACTGCGACGGCAAGGTTCCTGTTCCGACTCAGTACACTGCGGTCGACCAAGAATTGATTGACCTAATCGCCAATGTGCAGCCACAGATCGAGTTGGAGCTTAGGCAATTTGCGCTGCATAAAGCACTTACCCTGGTCTGGAGTGTGATCGAAGCTGCCAATAAGTATGTGGTGACAACTGAGCCGTGGATCGTAGCGCGTCAGCTCAAGGCGCAACCTGATAATATCAATCTGCAACAACGACTTGACACGATTCTGTTTGTCTTGGCTGAGACGCTTCACCTGATCGCTGTGTTACTGCGTCCCTTCTTGCCCAAGATCGCAGCTACTATCCTTAACCAACTTGGGCTACGGGAAGATGCGGAGTGGAACGATCCATCCTGCTGGAGCGAGAGTTTGGTCGGCGTTGAGGTTCGGTCAGGTGGGGTGCTTTTCCCAAAGTTGACTACGTAGAGGATATTTGTAGGTTTGAGTCGGCGGAGTTAATACAAGAGTGAGCAAAAATCATCTCCTATGTCTACTCCGCCGCTTTGTTAAACCTGACCTTTGAAAATTCTGGCGACTGTTGCCACCACTTGCTCGCCTGCCTCTGGTGCAAGCGCAGTTGGATAGCCGTAATATTTGTAGGCTTCGGCAATCTCATAGCCACCTTTGGGGTAGGCCCAGCGTGTCGGGATGTAACCGACGTCGTCATTGCCAAAGCCGCAGAGAAAGATGTGTGGGATCGGTGCGGCGGACTTGATTGCCAATCCGAGTTCGACAAATAACTCTCCAGGCGCGCTGATGAAAGCGATTTCACCAAGACGGATCACTTGTACTTCGGTGTTGACATTACTTGGGATTGTGCCTTGTTGAGTCAGATCACGCATCCGGCTCGACCAATTGCGCATAGCGATGGGAATCCTCGGATGAGAAGGTAGCAGTGGTACATCGGGCGCAACCTGCATCTCTTGCCAGCGTTTCGCCTCGGCCTCCCACCACTCAAGCGACGGTGACGACAGCAACGGCAAAGAAAGCTCTTCCCTACCAACCACCAACTTTTCGTGTATTTCGTCTTTTTTGTGGTTCTTTATCTCTTCACCTAATAGCCGCAACGCCTCATCGCCAATCGCCTCGCCAAGGGACTGCATTGTCTCCATGCCACGTGTCACAGGACCCACATCGCCAATCGCACCGGTGACAAAAAGTGTGATGGCCTTAGTCGCTGCTGCTACCTTGCGCACGGCAATGCCAGGATATTCGGCACTGAAGAGGCGGTTCTCTGCCTGCAAACAGGTGGGGTGACAGGCATAGTTGAGCAGAATTGCAAAGGGCGTGCCTTGCTCGTCGCTGATGTGTAGGATGGCCAGGTCTGGATCGATGACGTCGCCGGGTGTACGCCGATTGTGGACATTGGCGGTGACGTTGCCATGTCCAACAGTAAGCGTGGCAGAACGGCGAGCGTCGAATGCTGTCTGTGTGACTTCGACCAGGGCGTGATGCAGGCGTGCCATGTAGGCTGCGTCGATCACCCCACAATCCTGCAAAAAGAGCGTCGCTGGACCAGCGTGGGTATGCGAACAGGTGACCAGGATGTGTGCCGCCGGAATGCCCGTTGTTGCCGCAATCGTCGATCTCACTTCGTTGACAAAACTCAGATGCAATCCAAGCAGATCGCAGGTGATGATCGCTGCCTGCGTGGCACCATCATCCAATATGAGCGCCCGCGCAAAGAGCGGATCGAGCACACCAATCGAACTGCCTTCCCGCGCAATAAACCCTGTCATATCCGTGCCCACGGGAGGGGTAATGTCGATTTCTGCAACGCCTGCCTTCATATGTAGTGCCTTTCGCTACTATTGGCGAGCCGTAATTGAGTGATTGGTGATTATGTAATTGCCAGTTACTGATCGTTAATTACCAACTTCTTTCCTGTTCAGCAACACCCACACCGCCCCAATCGCCCCCGCGCAAAAGAGTGCAGTCAGACCGAAGCCCCATTGAATCCCCGCTGTGTCGCTGGCCACACCGATCAGCCATGGTCCCAGCGTGCCACCGATACCACCAGCAGTGAACAGTAAGCCAAGGATGGTGCCTGTGTTCTGCGTGTGCAAGCGCGAGACCGCAGCGGTGATCGTTGGAAAGATGATCGAGCAGAAAAGTCCACTGAGCGGCAGAAAAAGAGCCAAGGCGGGTGGACTGAATAGCGCGATCAGAATGCAGATCAGCGCGCCGCCCGCCGCTAACAACACTGAGCGCAGATAGCCAACCCGCTCGACCACGACGCTGCCCACCAACCGACCAACCATCACACAGCCAAAGAAGGCAGAAAGATAGAAGGATGCAGTAGTTTGTGGTGTACCTTTGCTCTTGATCAGATACTCGACGATCCAGTTGGCAATGCCTAATTCGGTCGCCACATAAAGCCCAATAGCGATATAGAAGAAAATCATTGTCCCGCTGAAGCCTTTGCGCCGCAATGTTGCCCAATCAAAGCCGTGACTTTCCGCTTTGGCGACAGTTGGCGTCGGTGATACCAGGAAGATCAGCACCATCAACACCGCCAGCGGCACACTGTAGAGAAAGATCTGGCGCCAATTGCCTGCACCGCTCAAGAGCCAGGCAGCGTAAAGCGGCGCAATCATCGATCCGACGCCATGAAAGGTCGCCAGTAGGTTCAAGAAGCGTCCCGCCTGACGATGGAGCGACACGATGATGCCGTTGCCGCCTACCTCAATCGCACCTGTGCCAATACCGACCACCAGCATTGACCCAAAGAGTAAAGGATAGGTTGTCACATTGCCCAATCCAAACGAACCTAGCGCGATAAAAATGCCGGCTGAAAGCAAGATCATGCGATTGCCGATCAGGTCGGAAAGGGGGCCAGCTAATAAAGTGGCGATTACAAAGCCTAAATAAGCGCCAAAGAGAATGCCGCCGCCTTGGCTGTAGCTATAGTTCAGATCCTGCAACAAGCTTGGTAGCGCGGGGCCTTTGATGTTATCGACAAAGCCAAAGGTGAAAAAGGCAAAGAAGCCGCCTGCCGTCAATAGCCAGACGGATAGCGGACGCACGGGTGAATCGGTTGTGGCAGATGCCTCCATGTAAACTCCTGTCGGTTGAAAAATGATTTACCAATACCAAGTTGCGGGATCATCAGGCATGTCGCGCTCTCTGATCAACCGCTCATGTTCATTCACGTCATAAGGAACATGATATTGTTGAATAGCAACCGATGAATTGGTTGCTTGTAAAACTGTCAATGCACTGAGTCCTTTCCAACCTAAGCCAATGCTCGCCACATTGATCAAGATCTTCTTATCCATCTGCAAAACATGCTGGCTATTGAGCATTTGATATTTCGCCCAAAGCGTCATATTCTACAAGAATGATTTGAAAGTCTGCGGAAAAGAATATGTCAATTCGTATTGAAGATCTCTCCATCATTGATTTTTCTGATATCGGTACCGGAAACCAGCTACAACCAGTGAGCCCGGGTACAATTTTGTTGCACGATTTTATGGCCCCCGTTGGGGCTTAGCGCCACTGCACTGGCTACAGCACTCCATGTTCCAGCAAATCGAATTCCAGCAATTTTGTCGACCACACGTGGTATCTCGGCGGATACTGCTATACGGTTAGCCCGCTACTTTGGCACAACGCCGCAGTTCTGGATGAATCTGCAAACTAACTACGACCTACGCTTGGCCGAGTCTAGAGTTGAGCCACAAATTGCGCAAGAAGTTGAAGCGCGCGTTTGGGCATAGTCTCCTATCTCGTCTCCCGCACATCCGTCTCCCAATGTTCTGGGTTGCGCGTGATACCACCGCTGCCAATCTCCTCGCCGATGTAACGGCCATAACAAGAATGTTGCTCGTCCAGAATTAAGGGCAGTTCATCCACATAGTCCTCGATTGCCACGATGGCTTTATGCAGCGTGTCGGTCGTGGTGCTGTTTTGCAGATTGACCAACCATTTCCCCTTTAGTTCTTGGACATTCCGTTGTGTCGTGCGGTTGAGACGCAGGCGAGGCATCAGCGCCAAGTCGATCACCGAGAAGAAGTGATAGCGCTTTTGCAGATTGTCGCGCACGAGGATGCCCGAACGAGGTGCGTAGCCAATACACT
The DNA here is from genome assembly GCA_046328715.1 of Caldilineaceae bacterium. Classification (GTDB taxonomy): domain Bacteria; phylum Chloroflexota; class Anaerolineae; order Caldilineales; family Caldilineaceae; genus JAXLWB01. The sequence goes on from JAXLWB010000001.1 coordinate 322,029, forward strand.
TGCGTACCGTCAGATCATCCAGGATGAAGAGATCAACCTCGGCTGCGAATGGCGGCCAGTTCTTGAGATTGTAGACCTGTCGCTTCTCCTTGACTTCGAGGTAAAAGGCCGCTTTGCCCTCAAACAAGAGCGTAAAATCCAACTCGGTATATGACGTTGTTTTGTCGACAAAACGGATCTCTGCCTTGGTAAGAAGCTGTCGCAGTTCCTGTTCAATCGAATCCTGGTTGCTCATTGTGTTAGAATGGTACAAGCGACAGATAAACCTTCAAAATCCAGAGATTAGAGATTGAGAGATCACGAGATTGTCTCCTATCGAAAATCTCTCAATCTCTAATCTCATACACACCATGAACCAATCCGCTCTCATTGCCTTTATGCAAACCCTAGTTCGCCAACAGACCTATAGCGGCGAAGAACGACCTGGAATCGAACTGATCGCTGCTGAAATGCAGCGTCTTGGTTTTGATCGAATTTGGACTGACCAACATGGTAGCGTAGTTGGCGTGATCGAAGGGGCTACGTCAGGCAGGACATTGCTCTTCGACTCACACTGCGACACGGTTGGCATCGCACCCGGCTCGATCTGGACCCGTGACCCCTTTGGCGCACAGATCGAAAACGGCATCTGCTATGGTCGTGGCACAGCCGATATGAAGGGCGTGATTGCCGCCATGTTGCACAGCGCAGCTTCGGTTGACCGCTCAAAAATCAAGGGTCGTATCGCTGTCAGCGTCACCGTGATGGAGGAGGTGATCGAAGGCATTGCCCTCAAACAAGTGATGGACGATCTACACCCCGACTTTGTCGTGATCGGTGAGCCAACTAACCTCAACCTCAGCCACGGCGGGCGAGGACGAGCGGAGATTCAACTGGAGACAATTGGACGTCCGGCGCACTCGTCATCCCCGCAGTTTGGGCTCAACGCTGTCCACGAGATGATCAAGGTGATCGATGCCATTGAACATCTGCCCATACGGTCGAATCTGCTGATGGGTGATGCCATTTTTGCCCTGTGTGACATCATTTCCGATCCCTATCCTGGCTATTCCGTCATTCCCAGCCGCTGCCGTGCAACCTATGATCGACGACTGTTGCCAGGAGAAACGCCTGAATCCGTGCTCTCAGCTATTACGGATCACCCCGCACTGATTGGCATCCACTTCAAAGCCGTCGTCACCGACGGTGCCCATGAAACCTACACTGGTTCCTGGCTCCGTTCGTCGAAATTCTTTCCTGCCTGGACGCTTACCGAAGATCATCCGCTGGTGCAGTCCGCACTAACAGGACTGCGTAAATCTGGATTGAACCCCTCGCTGCGCGCCTATCGCTTCTGCACCAATGCCGCCTACAGCGCAGGCATGGCTGGCGTGCCCACGGTTGGCTTCGGTCCTGCCGAGGAAGGCGACTGCCACGTCGTCGATGAGCGGCTGGCGCTGGCTGATCTGATGGCTGCGGCACACGGCTATCAGGGAATGATTGAGGCGGTATTGGGGTAAAACAAGAATAACAACGAAGAAAGAAAGGAACGAATGGTTCTCAGAGTGAATTTCGTTCCTTTCTCAATTCGTTGTTGTTCTTATGCTATCGCCAACAGCTCTCGCACATTCGGAAGTTGCCACTGCATCTGCAAATGGGTTGTCTCGTGCGGTTTGAAGTTGCGCTGTACCGCGCCGATTGCCGTTTCCACTACCTCGATCTCGGTCAAATCGGCCACGCCCATGCCCAGTTGATGACCGTAGTTCAGCAACCCTAGCTCCAATGGCTCAAACCCCATTGCTTTGGCGATCACTGCGTCGGCGGCAAAGACATCGACACTGGCAGCGGCGATGCCCAAATCCACGCCATCCTCGCCACCTGGGCCATTGCCCTGCAAACCTTGTGTGCCGTCCACAACCGCAATGTCAGGTGATAGAAAGCGGGCCACTCGAATCAAATTGATATTCAGCGTTTGCGCTTCGTCGGGCAAACGGCGTTCGGCATGAGTGTTGAAACCATGCATCTTGACTCGATCTGGTTTACAAATCGTACCCATGATCATGTTCTTGAGCGCCAGGGTTACTACGCAAACGTCATGGGTCTTGGCAATTGCCAAAGAAAGAGTGCTTTGCGCCTCAAGGACAGTCTTGGGCATGCGCACAGTTGTTTCGCTGCCATCCGCCAGGAGGATCGATGTCTCCTGCCAGCGCGTCTCCTGGTTAAGATCGACTAGCCGGATCGGGACAGGATATTCGTCACTGAGGGCGTGATAGCCGAAGTTTTTAAAGGCTTCGCCAGAATATTCCTCGTTGCCACCTTCGGCAATCACGATCTCTTCGGGCGGTTTGGGTGTGCTAAGCAAAAAGTCAATGGCACCGCGAATGGCGTCGCAGTGGCTGGAGGCCAGTTGATTTTTACTGGAGAGAAAGTTGGGCTTGATCAGGACTTGGATGCGCAGCTTGGGGATGATGTCGTCACGCACCAAGTCCAGGGCTCGATAGATGTTCTGACGGCGATTGGATTGACGTGCCAGTCCGACACGTGCTCGTTGTGGGCTCATGGTTTCTTTCCTATCCCGGGGCGCTGCCCGTGGGTTAGTGTAGGTTGCCCCTTTGGGGCGAATAGGTGTTGCTTAGACAAATTCGGCGCGGGTGATGAGTGCGGCTTCGTCTTCGGGAAGGACAAGATCGAAGGCTTGCAGCACTACGTTGCGGATGGCCAGGAGCTCAGCGCGGCCTTGCGGTGCCAGCGTGCCGAGTAATAACTTGGGCAGATGATTGGCTAGCCACTGTGCCACAAAGGGTGCCGGGATCTTGAGTCGCTTGCAGGGCCAAATGATCAGATTGGCCGTAAGCTGGCTGCGATCCATGCGGGCAAAGGTCGAGATTGGCTGTTCGTCAAAGGTGCTGCGATTCACGGTCGCCAACAATGCACCATCTTCGAGTGCTTCAACGATCATCACGGCTTCAATGGCGTGGCGAAAGTACGCCACTTCGCTACAACCAGCCAGGTTCGGTTCGGATAGAAAGATTGCTTCTGATGTGGGGCGGCTAAATAGCTTATAGCCAGAGTGAAAATCGGGTACTTCATGTATGGTCGTGGCAAATTGCAGTGCCAACGGTCGCCCGCAAATGGCGGCATTGTAGTGCAAGGCGTCAAGCAGCATCCGATCGGCCAATTCTTCTTGTTCGGCGCGCAGAAAACCAAGGGGACGATGCAGCGAAATACGATTGCCTAGCACAATCACTCGCTCGTTGCCAGTGTAGTTTGTGACATGTTCCGCCGCACGCACAAAGTTGAGCAACTCATTGGCAAAGTGATCGCCGTCGTGATCGACCGCAGTCAGGTAATGGACATCGCTCTTCTCCAACAATTCACGCATGCCGTTACGCAAGCTAGAGAGCTTTCCGCCATTCTTTTCCGATGCCAGCCACCGAGTCTGGTAGCGGCTTGCCACTCGTTCGGCAACCTGGGCGGCCAGTCCGGGGCCATCGGCGCTGATACAAATATGTTGCGCATCAGCCACTTCGCGCACAAAGAGCTGCACAGTACTGGCAAGCAAATCCTCAGCAAATTGGGGATCTGTCTCAGCGTGGAAGTAGGTCGGGATGACGACGCCGGTAGCCTGCTCAAGCAGATCGACTGTGCGTGCTAAACTGGTACTTGGGGTCTTATTCAATGGGACAACCATTCTTTCAATTGACTTGGATCTTTAATAACACTGCTGATGGTAACCTCATGCACCTAATGCTTTTCAATCTTTGCTTGAATGCGTTGTAGCAGTTCGGAACAATCATAACTTTGGAGTGGAAACAGCTTCTGCAATTGTGCCCAAGCGTGATCGAGATCTTCGGGAGCGGCATCTTCAAGCAGTAGCCAGGAGCCGTAGTCGGCAATTTGTACGAGTTGATTCCGGGCCAGATAATAGTCGAGAATCTCGCTGTGAAGTTCAGGCATCGGGTCGCAGTTGATCAGGTAATACGTGACAACTTTCTCAAAGTTCGCACCCCAAAAGTCCAGCAAGTCACGCTCAACCGGCGCTTTGAGTAGCTTGCCCCAGTCGATAATGACAAGTCGGCCATCACTTAGAGCCAGGATGTTTTCGTAGGCAAGGTCACCATGGGTCAGCGCTGGATTGTAGCTTTGCTGCTGCGCCTTGTCTGCCAGCTTTTCGGCACGGAGCAGACATTGTAACACGAGATCTTTTTCATGTTTGAGAAGCTGCCAGGCTTGCTGACGAATATCGTCATTTATTCGTAGCTTTTGCTCGGTTGCCGCCAAAACATCCAGTAACCAGGACTTGAAGCCGATCGCAAAAGGTTCTTCTGGTATATCTGCCAAAGAATGTCGGGTTGTGAGGAGCTTTCGTGTATCACTGTGTAATGCTGCAATCAGTTTGCCGATTTGCTGCCAATCCTGTTGCTGTGGGGCTGTGAGTGTAAGTCCATCGCCCACAACATAGTCGAAAACTGCAACCGTGAAATCGCCAAAGCGAGTTACAACTTCGCCCGAGCGGGTTGGTAATGGAGCAACAATGTAATCGAGTCCGTGCGTATTTACAAGCTGATAGACTACCTGATAGGGGCGCTTCAACTGTTCTAGTTGAGCTTCATCATACCCTTCGACAAAACTATGCACTTTGACAAAATAGCGTTGGCCTGAAGTGGATGTTGCGATATATCCGTAGCTTTCTTCGCCTTTGGGCACAAACGTCAACTGTTCAATCACCAAGCCATATTCATCTCGCAGCCGACGGATCAGCGCAATTCTATCAATACGTGATGTGTCGGATTTCATTGCAGCAGCAATCTCCGAACAAACTCTGTATACTCATCCTTCATCGGTAACTCCAACTCCACCTTCAACCTGCGCCGTTGAGCCAGGACGCTTTCACCGGTGACGGGGTTATAGCCTTGCTTGGTGTACGCTTCCCAGAAGACGCCGACCCCACGTTTTTGCCAGCGCGGCAGATCGTTGAAGTTGATGCCATGTTGAAAGAGTAGCTCATTCTTGGCGGCGACTGACATTCCCTCCAGGGTTGATGTCGCTTGGCCGACACTTTTTCCCTCTTTGCGTAGCAGCCAATAACAATGACTGTTGAGCGCGTTGCGATGAGCATCTTCGCTGCGCCAGCGGAAGTAATCGACTACTTGCTCGACCTGTGGCAGTTGTGAGATGCGCGAGTCAAAGGTGCCATGTGCTCCCAATTGCAACGAAAAATGGACGCTTGCCTCGGCTGCTAGCACAGAGTCGTACTTGCGCAGTTTGCGCTCAAAGGTCTCTTCGTCAGGATGGAAGAGCAGCGAGATCTCATCGCTTTGCGTATAGCCATAAAGGACACGAAAACCGCACTGCATCAGATGTTGCGTGGTGCTGACCATCAGATCGCGCATGCGTTCATCAAAGGGGGCCTCGAACTGGTGGATTTCCTTAGTCAAGCGCGTGAAGCCACGCCCATCTAGCCGCGCTACCATAAAAATGCCAGGCAGCACACAATGATCGTGGGCCGTCTCGAAGAGACGCATCTTGCGATCCAGTTCATCAAAGGTCATCTTGCCACTCCTGAATGGAAAACTGGTCGGGTGGAAGGAGCGTCACGTAGTAGAGTTGATCGAAACCTTCGGTGTAACGTGGTGACTGCAACCGTTTGGCCGTGCCCCAAATCGCCAGGTCTGGTACAACGTGGTGGACGGGGCGTTGGCGATTACGTTGTAACGCAGCGAGCGCCTTTGACTGAAAATAGTAACCAATCACGCGAAACCCGGCATGTTTCGCAGCAGAGATATAGCGTGCTCGAAACGTCTCGGTGGCATTCGTATTATCTACCACAAAGGATTGCCCCAAGCTAAGGCAAGTTTCAAGCGCACTCTTTTCTCTGCTGCGCGTCTTGAGTGTGTCTAGATTGATGTGTGTGTGCGTGGCGGCAAAACGTTGCTGATAGAACGTGGTCTTGCCGACTGCTTGGATGCCGATAAAGAGAATTGCCTCCGCTTGCATGATCGTTTAACTCTTCTGATCTTGATAGGCACCTTCGTGCAAGAACGGGACACAGCCGCTGATGTTTGCTGCTCCGACGAGCCCGACATTTTGCTCCAAGCCTGCCTCAATGTGTTCTTTGGCCGAGGCACAGCTACGCAAGATTTGATCGAGCTCGCTTTGGGCATCTAAAAAGGCCGCCCGTGCTGCCCGTGACTCTGGCGACAGATTTCCTGACAATTCACTCAAAATGGCTCCGGCACCAATCCAATCTTCATAGGCGGGGCGCAGTGAGCCATCATCCCGCCAGCGCTCGCCTGCTGGAATCACGCTGATGCACTTGCCGTAGCGTTGGGCAGCCTGAGCGACCGCCTGGTAATTGCGCAAACAACCAGCAAAGGTCGGTGTCTCTCCCGTTGCCAGGCTCAGCGTTGAGCCATTGAGCGAGGGCAGCACCAGCCGATAGCCATTGGGGATCGTCAGCAGTGAATGAGGTGACAGCGAATAGCCTGAGACACCTAAGCCAAAGCCAGCTACCTGCGCCTCGCGAGCTTTCGCAAAATCTTCTAATTCTTCCCGTTTGCCATTGTAGGGAAAGACTGTCGCTCCCCGTGCCGTTGCAATTTCGACACAGGTGGAGAATGAGAAGACATCGACGATGATGATCGCGTCGCTGATCGGTGCTAGCTGCAGCACACCTTGAATGCCCCATTCACAGCGCACTTCAAAGTCAGATTGATTGAATAGCATTACCCTCTTCCCACATATGGCATCTTGGTCGCCATCACCGTCATAAAGAGTACGTTTGCATCAAGTGGCAGGTTGGCCATGTAGACAACGGCTTTGGCCACGGCGTCCACATCCATGCGTGGTTCGACCATCATGGTGCCGTTAGCTTGGGGCACGCCCTTGTTCATGCGTTCGGTCATGTCGGTGGCGGCGTTACCGATGTCGATCTGGCCCACGGCAATGTCATACTTGCGTCCGTCGAGCGAGGTCGCTTTGGTAAGGCCGGAGATTGCATGTTTGGTGGCGGTGTAGGGTGCTGAGTTGGGACGGGGAGCATGAGCCGAAATCGAGCCATTGTTGATAATGCGCCCGCCCATCGGTGTCTGACTCTTCATGATCTTGAAGGCTTCTTGCGTGCAGAGAAACGAGCCGGTGAGGTTGACATCGATCACCGTCTGCCATTGTTCAAAGCTCAGCTCTTCGAACAAAATACCTGGCGCACCCATGCCCGCATTGTTGAAGAGCAAATCGAGCCGTCCGAATTTGTCCATCGCCTTGGCAAACAGCGCCTTGACTGAGGCCGCATTGCCGACATCGGTAGGCACTGCCAATGCCTGTGCGCCAAGCGATCCAATTTCTGCTGCCACTGCGTCCAATGGTTCTGGACGTCGCCCTGCCAATACTACCGCATAGCCTTCCTTCGCCAATGCCAATGCCGACGCCTTGCCAATACCCGTGCCTGCGCCGGTGATCAATGCTACTTTGGTTGGAGTGTTCATGTTGGTGGAGAGAAAGTAAGAGAGTGCGACAGTGTATCAGTAAATCGGTAGGACTGTAGGACAGCAAATCAGTGCGCACTGTCCTACAGTCTTACTATTTTACTGTCTACTGATTAAAACGGATAGCCCTTCAACCCCTGCACGCCCTTCAATGCAGCAATTTCGCCTGTGTGCCAATTGAGGTTGGCAAGGACGATGCTGCCCATGAAGTTGCCGATTGCGGGATTGCCAAATTGGGGCGAATCTACCACATTACCCAAATCGGCATCGGAGAGTGAAGCAAGATAGGCATCGGTATTGGTATAGACTGCCTGCGCATAAGCACGTAGCGCTTCAAGATCGATTTGCACTCGCTGCCCCCACTCATGCATACCGCCACCAACAGGAGGTAACTCGCTCAGGCCCGTCTTGCCGGCCCAACTAGAAGCCAACATAGGTGGACCCTTGCGCGCCATGGCATTGACCAGAAAATCTTCGCCCGTAACAATGTGGGCATAATTGGCCCCGATCGAATTGGCTGTTCCAGGTGGTTGCCAGTGCAGCGCCTCGTTGCTGACATCGGCCATCGTTCCTTCCAGCACTTGGTGACACTGTTTGAGTGCCGCCCGTAAAATATCTACGGCGTAGTTTGACATCGTTTCTCCTTTGTTTTGGCGATTTCAAAATAAAAAATATTCCAATCAAATCGCTTGAGCCATCGTAAAAAGCTTTGGAATTGGACTGTTTATTTTTGCAATGGCATTATCCGATGAGATGAAATTCTGTTTGTCTGCCATGTAGCCAGCGCATCTGTCCCCCAGAGAGCACAGCATCCTCTTCTAGCGCAATGCGCACCAATTGATCAGCCCATTCAGGGATAGGTTTGGTCACATTTAATTCAATTGAATAACAGGTTTGATCGAAAACGGGATAATCGCCTCGTCCAGGCACGCCACCTTGTGCATCCCAAAGACCGATGACCGGTCCGGCGGCATGACCATGATAACCAAGGGGATGGCTGTAAATTTGTGGGGCAATTCCCTCACTTTTTGCTTGGTCGAGCGCTGCTTTAAGCACCTCGTTGCCAGTGCGGCCAATTTGCATCGCTTGCATGTGAATCTCTTGCAGACGATTGCCGTCGGCCAGTGCAGCTTTTAAGCCAGTAGGGGCATCGCTTTCTCCCGCCTTGAGCACATAGGTATGTTGCTGATGATCGGTCGCCAACCCCAAATAGTAGAAGCCGACATCACAATGCAACAGATCGCCCGGCAAGATCAGTTTGCGCGGCTCGCCCTTGCCGCCGCCAGCCGGACCATGAAATGATAATCCATTGGCCTGAATCTCCACTGAGGGTTGAAACCATGCCTCCAAGCCCATATCATGCATGCTCTGGCGAAACCACCACACTACATCGTCCGTAGTAGTGATGCCCGGGGTGATGACCTTTGTCGAGAATGCCTCGGCAATTAAGGCATGCCCCATCTCGACCAAACCAGGATAGACAGCAAGCTCTGCTTCAATGCGCCGCTCTAGCCAGCCGACACAGAGTCGTTCGGCACTTTGGATGCGCTTGGCGTAGGTGCGACCGAGCGCATCGCTGATCTTTTCATATTCGCTGTGGCTCAGGCCGTCGCCAAAGGCAAAGTTCTCAGCAACGTTGAGGCCAATCGTCTGCGGCTTGCGCTCTGCCACAACCCGTTTGAGACAGGCGAATTGATCCTCCTTGGTCGGGTCCCAGCCTTTTGTGTAGAACTCGCCAAAACCGTAGCGATCCAGCGTTAGCCGTTCGACTGTGCCGTCCTGTTTACGGTTAAAGATGAGAATCGTTCGACGCCGCGCTGCCATGGATGGTTCTGGCAGCAGCGTCATGATGACCGGATCCTCATTGTACTCGCGTGCCGCGACGATCCACATGTCGAAGCCTTCACGCCTCAATAGTTCCGGGATCAGCGTGTCGAGCCGTTCTTTCAGCCAGCGGTTACGCACCTCCATCTGGGCGCGCAGGGGAAGTATTTTAGAGCGATAGGAGCTAAACATAGGTACGCACAGTATACCACAGCCTCGCCGTAAAACTCTGCGATTTTCCAAGCGTGATCTGAATTTGTTGGTGTGTGTGGTTTTTTGCCTCAGAGAGATGGTAGAGGGTAACCAATGGGACGCGCACCGGGATGAGAGAACATCTTCTTCCATCCCGGTGCGCTGCTCATGGGTTAGCGTAGGATCGTCTGTTACGCTGAATTCTGAACTTGTGTTATTGCCCGTATTTAGCGAGCAAATCAACAAGGGTAGGAACGAACTCGTTATTCAGCTTTGACGGAAACGAGGGCATCAGTCAGGATCCGTTGTTCCAGGGTCTGGCGGATCATCTCGCGTATGTGTTGGTTGATGAAGTGGCGGCTGAGCGTATCGACGGAGAGATACTTGGCACCCGCAACCACACGAACACACTGGGGCGCGCTACAGAGGCAAATAAAGGGGCGATCCATCTCCCATTCGGTCGAGGGATAGAAGAATGTCAGTTCTTCGCCGGGCGCAATTGAACGAACAGCATAGACTTCAAAGGTCGTGGTGTTGACCAATGTGTTGGGCTGGCAGGAGTGGTTCAAATAAGCAATGATGCCCAACTCTTCGATGTGGGAATCTACTCCCACCTGAATCGAGCGGTAGGATGGTTGTGTAGTTACCTGGTACTCGCGAATCGAGTGGACTAACTGCCCAGCTGTAATTGGCTTAGTCGCAATCAGCCGGGCACCATAGGCACTGTTCCCTAGAACGACTTCTAACATGGCGGTATCTCTCCTTTCAATCTTCAGGCAATCTCGTTCAATGCGTACAAAAACAGAGCGTTCATTTGCCGAGCGGTGGTGCTCGTTGAGTTGAACAGTTGGGGTTCAGTTTCAAGCTGAATCATCGCAACGAATCATACAATATTGCGTGCTTGCTGCAATTTGTCATATCGATGATTTAAGCTATGTTATTTGTTAGAGACGCTGCGGCCAGCCATTGAGCGAAGAGATTTACTTTTCCAACTTGGCAACGCTGGCAGTGAGAGTGCGGAGAGAACTGCGGGGTCGATCAACTTGAGCCACAGCAAGCTGGCTAGGTAAAGCGTCAATGCTGTAGCGATCCACAGCGCGGTGCTCAGCCTGCCCAACAAGGGCAGCGCGGCGCAACTGATTCCCAGCAATAGAAAAGCGGCAAACTGACGGAACACATCAAAGCGCGAAAGGCGCAGGACTTGGCCAAACTGTCGGCGTAACACAACCAACATGCCGATCAGCGCAACGCCCCCGGCCAGACAGCTCGACCAAGCTGCCCCCTGGAGCTGATAGCGTGGAATCAGCCAGAGGCAGGCGACGATCTGTACGGCGACTGCGAATGGCAAGACAAGGGCGACAGGGCGGCTTTGTCTACGTGCCTGGCAGAGCGTGGCTACGGTTTGCGCCAGAATGATCATGCCAATTCCAAGGGAGAGCAGCGCAAGGATCGGAGCCGCAGGCAGATAAAATGTGGGGAAGAAGAATGCAATCGTGGCCCGCGGCGCACAGGTGAGCACCAAACAGAGACTAAAGATGAAACTAAGTACATACCTGAGCGCTTGGCGACTGGTCTGATCTGCCTCGTCAGCATGGGCTGCGTTTCGCGCCACCATTGGGAAGATCATGGTATTGGCACTCTGGCTGATGTAATAGGGGATGCGTGCGAGGACGGCTACGACCTGATAATAGCCGATCCATTCATCCTGGCCGACAATGAGCAAACGCAATAGCAACATATCCAGATTGACCAGTAAGACGCCGCTCATATTGGCTACCAAAAGTGGAATCGCAGGGCGTAGTTTGGCAATCAGTTCCAGATCGAAGCTGGGCCAGCGCCAAAAGGCAGTGGAACGTGTCAGCCAGAGTGCAACCAGGAGCGAAACTGCACTGCCAGTCGCAAACCCAGCCAACGCACCGCTTACGCCCCAACCCTCCATCACCAAGCCTAAAGCTACCATGAACTGCACCGTGGCCTCGATCAAGGTGACCCAACTCAACTGTGCAAAGAGCAATCGCCCTTGGAGCACGGGTGTAATCGCCAAACGTATCGCCAATAGGATGACGATTAAGGCAATCAACAGGCTGAAGATGCGATAATCGGGTGCCAGTGGCACGATTCCCAGCCACACTGCGCTGCACAGACCAAGCGCCACCAGGAAGCCAAGCAAGCCGTTGGCCCACAGGGCGCTGTTGAGCAACGGATAGGCACTCGACAACTCATCAACCGTGAGTGTTGCCACCTTTTGCGCCGATACCCAGGGAAAGCCAGCAATCAAGAACCAACTGCCGACAAAAATCAGACTTTGGCTGACCCCGATCATGCCGTACTGTGCCGGAGTCAACATCCAACTGAGAAAGATGCTCAACGCATAGTTGACCATTGCGATCACAATCGTTGAACCGATCAGGAAGAGTCCACCTTGCGTTGTCTTTTTCATAGTATGCCTGATTTGGCAAGCTATAGGTGACAACTTGCCACCTATAGCTTGATTACAATTGTACCCGCATGATCGGGTCTTGTTGGTAGGATGTCTGATATGCCTGCATCGTAAGTTGAGCTGTGCGCTGCCAGTTGAAACATGCGGCGCGTTGTAACGATTTTGTTGCCAATGCTCGCCGACAGCCTGGACTTTCCAATATGCGCAACAGCGCGCTTGCCAAGGCTTCGACATTCAGCGGGTCCACCAATAGCCCTGCCTCGCCTACTACCTCGGGCAATGAAGAACAGTTGCTGGCAACCACAGGCGTTCCACAGGACATCGCCTCCAACGGTGGTAAGCCAAAACCTTCAATGGTCGATGGAAAGGCAAAGAGATCGGCCAACGAATAAAGTGCGGGTAGATCGGCTTCGGCAATGTGGCCCGGCTGCACGATGCGCTCCTGCAAGCCAAGTTCGCCGATCAAGGGGGTGATGGTGTCGGGCCAGCGCGGGTCAATCTGACCTGCGAGCACCAGCTTGGCATCTGTCTGCTCAAGAATCTGTGCGAAGGCACGTAGCAGCGTAGGGATATTCTTCTGTGGTCGCATCGTGCCCAAGGTCAGGATGAACTTAGCTGGCAGTTGATAGCGGTTGCGCACCTCCTCTTTTGCCTCGTGGTCGACTGGGTGGAAGGCAGGTGCGGCAGCTTCCGGTGTCACCCAAATCTTGTTGGGCGCAACCTGGTAGAGATCAAGCAGATCGGCCTTAGTTGCCTCCGAGATCGTGATCACACCTTTGGCGCGCCACAGACCTATCTTAGTGAGAAGGCGATAGACGAGACCAAGCCGTTTGTCGGGGATGTACGAGGGAAATCGGTCAAAGATCAGGTCGTGAATAGTAACGAAAACTGGACAGGGCGCAAACCAAGGCCCATCAAAATAGGGCGTATGAAAACAATCGATCTGCTCTTTGCGCAACCAGAACGGCCAGAGCAATTGCTGCTGAGGCAAAAAGAGCGGCAGGTTGACCTCAATCAGGCGCACATTCGATTGCGACCACAGGCGTTCCATGTTGAATCGGCTATTGCGATACGTTGGATTGTAGAAAATGACAAACTCGCAATCCGGGTAGGTCGCCGCCAAGTGATAGGCAGTCTCGTAGAGGTATCGCCCAATGCCATGATATTGATCCTGAATGTAACGTCCATCTATACCGATGCGCATGTTACTTTGGCCCCTCCCCAAGTTGGGTTGCGATCTTCTGGTTACGCCGTTCGCGGATGGTCAAGGCTACGAGTAAGACCGCAATACAGCTCAGCATTCCAATGCCGCCAAGCACAAACCAGCGAATGGTGGAGATACTTTCGGGTTCCGTTGCCGTCACACCCTCGCCAGTCACACTGAGCTCGGCTAGTTTTGTTTTGCGCTTGAGCGTATCAACGCTGCGTGTGATGCCACCATCCGTCACAGTGGTGATGTTGCCTTCAAGTGAGACTTTGTTTGGGTTGCGCGTCAGTGTTTCAATCAAGTTGTCCAACGCTAGGTCACTGTTGCTGACAATTTGCAGGATGGCTTTGTCCTCTAGCCAGGGAGATCTGCTCAACTCGGCGACCGCCATTTTGGTCCCGGATTGTTGGTGGGCAAAGATATCTTGGCGAATCTGTAAGGTCAGCTCGTTGTCGTCGGTCAGGGCAAGCTGTTGTGCCTGCAAGGTAGCCGCCACAGAATTGCGGGCTGGCTCGCCAAAGAGGATCAAATTGTGTGTTTGGTCGGTGTTTTGATCCCAAGCTGCGGCGCTTTTGAGGGTTAGTTGCAGGTTATCCTCGTGTACCTCACTGCCCAACTTGGACGCAATTTTCAGCGCACTGGCGATCTCCTGTGTGGTTGGTTGTACAGGCAGGACAATGGTTGTGTCGGCCAAGCTCTGGTCGATGTTGTAGGGATAGGGATATTGATTCATGTTCGGTTGCCAATCTGTATCACCTTCTGCGGCACGCGGCAGGAAGATCGTTGACTGTGCGTCGATCTCGGCCCAAAGCTCACCGCCCATTTCGGCGGCACATTGCGATTGTTCCATACGTAGCGTATAGAGAAAGTGTATGCAGTTGTAACCATCCACAAATTGATCGGATGGCAGCGGAATTTGCAGGTGTGTTCCCTCTGGCGTTTCACTCGAAAGCTTGGTGCTAGCAACCGTTGTGCCATTCAGTTTCACCACCAACGACGAACGCTCGGTCCACAGGTTGGGGGAGAAGTCATGATGCAAGTCGAGCATTGCCTTTGCATCCACTGTCCAGTTGGGCGGCATGCGAAAGCAGTAGTTGAGCTCCTCGACATTTGTCCCCTCTACCCGCTGATTACCTGAACCGGTCAACTCTTCGAGCGTAGAAAGCGGTTGCATTAGTGAAGGCACTCTAATTGGCTGCGGACTTGCTTTTACTATGGTGTAGTTGCCAGACATCAGGCGCAGCGAGTCGCCATCGGCCAATGCCTGCGCCGCAGCTAACAGCCCATCGTCGCTGCTGCCGCTCACCACTAGCAGCGCACTGCCATCCGCCCGTTGACCCAACTGCACCACACCTTCTTTTTCCTGGACCGGGACCGAACCTGTAAAGCCGGTAGTGGTTGGTGGCAGGGGCAGATCTGTCTGCGCATCGAGCAGCTTGCTGATTGAACGATTCTGACCCACCATAATGATTTGCCCGTTGCTAGGCAGCTTGCCTAAACTGACCGCAAGATTTAACATCTCGGAACCGATCAGTTTACCAAGTTTGGCGGTAACCAATCCAGCGGCCTGCAATTCAGCTGCGTTGGCGTTTGCAGGCAGAACCATGGTCAAAGCGACTGGTGCCAGTGCATGGTGACCGTAGATCGAAAATGGTTCGGGAAACCAACTGAGGTCGAGTGTCTTTGTCTGATCCACCTGAAAGTCGACCACCGAATCTTTATGAATGACCGACCACAGGCCTGCCTCGGTGCCGCTATCACCACAACGGTCATCGGTCAGGCGTTGATAAAACGCAATTTTCAGCCGATTACTGTTCTGTCGCAGTGCATTGGGCGGCACAACGATGTTTAGCCAGCCCGATGTCTCATTTTCGGCAGTCAGGCGGGCGTCGGCGATTGGTACATCGTTGTAGAAAATGGTCATCTGTGAAAGATCAGGCAACAGCAAGTTTGAATGACTAAAGTGCAAATAAAACGTTGGTTGAACATTCGTCCAACTTCGTGGTACTGGTAGATCATAAATAAGCGTAGGAACGGTGCCTGCCGCCACCCGATCCTCCGCAAAGCCCATGTGTTCGAAAGTAAACTGGAGCGCTCCGCTTTTTTGTTCCTGTGCGGATGCACTCGCTGTGGTCAAAATTGCGAAAACGACAGGTAACAAAAACAGCAGGATGCCCGACAGAACTTTAGGGGTTCGACGGTTGCAGAACATGTGCCACATAGTTACTGTCTTTGGGATTCCCCAATTGAAGTTTGTAAAGCGATACCTGCCAGAATGAGTTGCCATAGGTGCTAAAGAGCAACGTCCCGTTTTTTGTCACCCAATCATAATAGTCGGGTGTGATCTTCCCGTATCGTCCCCATAGATTTTTAGATGAAAGAACTGCGTACTCCACCTGTTGGTCTTCAATCTCCGACTGACGACGCAAACTCACGATCTTATACCCCGGCAACATGAGGTCGAGCGTTGGCTCGCCCGTGTCAAACATCGAGTTGATTTTTGTGCCAAGCGGAATGTTCGCTTTGATGTAGCTTGATAATTGGAAAAGCGAGTTGTCTGATTCCATGACATATAAGGTCACCCAGCGATAGGCATTGTAGGTTTGCAGTGACAGGCCGGAGGTCAAAATGAGCGCTAACAATGCCTTAGACAACATGGATTTGCGGAGAACAACCTGACCAATTTCCATCAGCCAGCCTGTCAGGATTGCCAAGTAACCATCAAGCCATTTGAGCCATTTCACAAGTCGACTGCGTGCAAAGCTAGTATCAGGATAGGTCAGGGCGATAATACCGCTGGCTATAGGCTCGGTTGGAATAGCGTAGCCAGCCAATCGATCCACCCAAGCCATCAAGATGTAGAAATTCATCACAATCACTGGAACCATCAAAAAGTAAAAGAACTGGTCGTTGATCGTTCCAAAGGCAACAGTATAGGCAAAAAAGGCAAAGGCAGTTAGGTTCCAGGCTACGATAAAGCGAGCACGCTCATTTCGCCCTATAAAAAACAGTAGCGCTGTGGTCGATGCGCCGAGCACAATCATCAAGTAAGAAGTGCCATATTGAAACAGATTAACATTGAGGGCATTGATAAATGAAACTCCCTCACGATTCCAACCGGTGATCTGTACCGTGCCGCGCAAGCGATCAAAGTTGTACGCCTTGTTCGCCAAGAACTCGCTCCACTGCCCGAGCGACCACGCCCAAAATGGAAAGAGCAGCCAGATACAAAACGCAATGCCGCCGATCAGCAGCAGCTTTTTCAGATGTTGCCAACGTCCACTAAGCACCATGAAAATCGGCAGTGTCATAAACTGGAAGAAGACCAATTCCTTGGTAAGCAGCGAAAAGCCAAAAAGCAGACCAATCGTCAGGATGTTACGCAGATTTAGCCGATCGCGATAGTGCCAATAAGCGAAGATGGCAGCAAGTACCCACATTTCCGCCATGGTCTCTAACATATTGCGCCGATTGATGCGCACCACAAAAGGGTCGAGCAGCAGAAAGAGCGATACCACTGTGGCTGTCCGCAAATTGCTGAGACGCTCAACCAAAAGGAAGAGCAACCCCGCACTCACCGCTGCCGCCAACACATTGACCAAACGAACCACATAGGTTCCAGTAAACGGCTGAAAACCTTGGTTTAGACCTACTAGGTCCAAAAAAAGTGCTTGTGTGAGAAAATGGATGGGGGGATGAACAAAGATCGGGCTGCGATCCCAGGTAAGATTGCCATGTGTTGCCAGGTTAAAGGCGGCTCGATAATAGATAATTTCATCCATGAAGATGTCAGGCGCAGCATCAAGCCGGTAGGCCAGGACCAGGATACAGCTAAGGCTGATGGCGCACAGGGTGCTCCAGCGCAGGATAGTATTCCATCGGTTGTTGCCTGAGTAGGCAGGCTCGAATGAACGAATCATAACTAGAAATCACTTGCTACGTTACTACAAACTCTCAAAATCCGTACCAACAAATATGACGAACGTACAAGAATAACATACAATACATTAATATATCGTTAATTGGCTAATACTGTATGGTAAGCTTTTCGGGCCTCAGTTCTGTCAATCTCCTCCCATTCTTCTCGTTTGGAGTCATTGAGAATGCGCTACTTGCAACCTTCCGAAGTGAAACGCCTATTCTTACTGCTCATTCTGTCCGATTTTGCCTTAATTCTTGTTCATTTGCTTCATAAATTGACGGTCTATTATTTGAAAAGTAACGAACTGTTTCTTTACAATCCATTATTCGCTATTGAAACCGATTTGGGATTAGCAGAATCCTTTCAATATGTCAAAGAATTCTGGATCGTCTTGATGCTCTGCGCACTGGCACGAAGGCATGCCCAACTCTCCTATCTGAGCTGGGGCAGCTTGTTCTTCTATATTTTGCTGGATGACGCAGGGCAGATTCATGAGCGCCTGGGTAGATGGATCAGCTCTTATTTCCATTTTCGTTCTTTGCTTGGTTTGGGTACCGACGATATGGGACAACTCTCTGTCTATGCTGCGATCGGATTGCTGTTTTTGTTCCTGCTTGTTCCGGCATTGCTGCACGGTGATAAGAACTTTAGAAACTTTTCACTGCAATTGGGACTGATCTTTACGGCGTTGACCTTTTGTGGCGCGGGCATTGATGCAATCTATATTGCCAACCAACCGCTCTGGGTGCGTGGACTGACAACTTTGCTTGAGGAAGGAGGAGAAATGATCGTGATGAGTGTGGCAGTGGCTTACTTGTTTGGTACTCTCTCGCTTACAACAATCAGAGGCAATACCGAGTAAGAAGATTTCTTACCCTGTATTGCCTCTAGCAAGACCAGCGCGCTATTGATTTATCTGTCAACCAGAGGCTGGAACTCTGAGCATCTTGGGGCGAGGCTGATAGCCAATCTCAATCGGTTTCTGCACCGTGGACGTTGTCTGCTCGGCAATCAGGCTGCGGAAGACCTGATCGTGAGCGTCGATACAACGTTGCCATGTGTAATAGTGCGCCTGACTTTGCGCAATCGCTGCATATTTCTGCACGAGAGCCGGATCCTGTGCCAGCCGATCCAGCAGCTTCATCAACGCCTCGGAGTCACCAACTGGAAAAGTGAAACCCGCATGCCCCACGACATCGCAGACGCCCGGCAGATTGGACGCAATCGGCACACAGCCTGCGGCCATCGCTTCAACCAGCACAATACCAAAGGCTTCGGCCCGTGTCCGTGACGGCAAAACTAGGGCGTGCGCCTCTTTTAAGACTCGCTGTAATTCTTCGTCGCTGACCGCACCCAAAAAGGAAACATTGCTCAGTGCTAAGTCACTGGCCAATTGCCGATAGCTTTCCGCATGATGACCGTTACCAATGATCGATAGGTGTACAGAAGGTAGGCCAGCCATTGCGTGTAGCAACACATCTAGACCTTTATAGGGGCGCAGTTGACCAACAAATGCGATCTGAAATCTTTGCTCCGTCTTTTGTGTGACGTTGGTGTGAAGCACACCTTCGTTTACGCCCCACGCAATGACACTAAGCCTGCCTTCCGGAACAATTCCAGAAAACATCTTGGCATAGGAAGGCGTTGTCACAATTGTGTGGGTCGCCAAATTTGCCAGTCGTTTGTGCCAAGAGCTATACAAGCGTGTTAGCGGCTGCAAGAGACGACCTGGCAAGTCAATCTCGCAGTGATAGGTCAGTACAAGTTTTTGGCGTCGGACAAAGCCAAAGCGGCTGGCCAGGATCAGGAAGAAATCGGCAAAGGTTGGCGCAGGCGCATGGATATTGATCAGGTCATATTGATTAAGAAGATGTCGCAATCTCAACCAGTGAAAGATCAAGGTGGAAAGCCGGATTTCACCGAACGAGTAGCGCGGGATGTCCAAACTACTCAAGATATCAACACGGTGCCCTTTCAACTCCAATCCTGTTTTTAGCTCACCGATGACTTTACCTACACCACTCTTGATTGGCGGTGCTTCGGAAACCACCATCAAAATTCGATGGCCCGAGTAGGCTTCAAGGGTCATGCCATCCCCTTGCGTTGATTTGGTGATGAACTGAACCCGATTCCAACGTGTCATGCTGTCAAAACAGATCCTCCACAGCAGTAAGATCGTCCTGAGGAAGATATTCTTGGTCAAACTAGCTCGTACATCTGATTGTTCCAAAAAAGCCGTCGAAATTTCCCTCTCCATAACCCAGCCCCATTGCTTGTGTGATTTGATAATAGCAAACAACAAACACCAGGTGCACGACATGCACACCCTACGACCTACCTTTTGATTTTGTGCCTGTTAGCAGGATGAAAAATGACTCGATATGGTGGAGGCACTATGATGATGCTTACAATGATTCCTTTGTTTCGTTATTTTACTAAAATAAATGTAAAGTAAATATAACAAATTTCTTACTAAATGTACTACATTTGCTGAGTTTTCGAGGGCAGATTTTGAAGTAAACAACGAGGAGGAACGCGGAAAAGGAGAGTGGAGCTTCCACATGAATCCATCAAGATTTCTACATAGATTTCCTGACGCTTTTTGCAAGGCGTAGATTTCTTCTACTTCGTCGACAATACCAACCCAGTAGCCACAACCAATAGGGGTAAAACAACGCCATAGGCCGACCACAACCCTACCCAGTCTGCCAGCCCACCAAGCAAGAGCGGCAGGGTGAGAATCGCCGAGCCTGAGGCAATTACTGCCCGGGCGCTTGCTGTATCAGCTTGATTGGGCGCTGTACCTACGGCCAGCCCCAGCGACAACGGAAAGTGATTGGCTACGCCCAACCCGGCCAAGAAGAGGCCAGTTATTGAGAGTACGGGTGAGTCAGCAAGCCAATGAAGCAGGAAACCGCCTGCGCACAACCCAATCGTCAACAGCAAAAGCTTCTTGGGAGAAACCCAGCGCAAGATCAGTGTACCGAGCGCACGTCCAACCAACATGGCAAGAAAGAAGATGCTCAGAATGAGCGCTGCATTTTCTCGACTGAGGCCTAGATTGACTTCAAGGAAAGTGGAAGCCCAACTGATGATGCAAAATTCTACGGAGACGACCGAGACAATCACGAGCCAGTAGCGCCAGAAGCGAGCAGGCAGTTTATTTGACAGTCCCTCTTTCCCTGCTTTTAGGGGTTTGACAGTCGTCGCCGGTTCCATCGCTTGAAAACGGAGATAGAAGAAGAATGCATAGCCAATTGCAGCGGCTAGAGCTGCACGCCAACCAAACAAGGTGCGGCTGGCCATTCCCACCATTAGCGGCGCAGCCACAGTGTAAACGCCCGCCACGACATTCGATTCTGTAAATGCCAGCGTGCGCTGTTCGCCATATTGATCGGCCAGCGAGGCGTTGATCGTTACCATCACCAACGTTCCCACGGTACCCATAAAGAGCGAACCTAGAATGGTCAGCACCGGGTTCCAGCCGATGATCAATAAGAGCGAACCGCCAGCCAAACCTGCCATGCCCAGCCAGATTGTATTTCGCCTACCCAGCCAGTTCCCAATACGGTCGCCAGTGCCCCCAGCGATCATCATACCAACGGCAAAGGCGCTGGTGTGAAGACTGCTCACCGTATAGGAAAAGCCCATCTCCCCGCGTAGAAAGGGAATGATCGGCCCCAGGATGTTGATAAGATAGGCGTATAGACCAATGCACAGGTAGGAAAACCAAGTGAGTGCCGTGCGGCTGAAGTGAGATGAGGTTGTTTCGGTTTTAAGGGCCACAAAATGCCTGACTGCTAAAAATGGAAATAATTGGTATTAATCGGAATATAGCGTCGCCAATCAGCGACCCTCGATAGTGCCCATAAGATAGATTGCCATTCTCGTAAGAATCTCCACTTGAACATAACCTTGGAGATTCTTATGAGAATGACAGATTGTGTTGCAGGCTCTGTCGAACAGCGTTTTTCATTTAGCGTTTCGCTTTGCTAGGACGGCTGGCCTGTAAATAATCGCTATAGCCGCCTTTATATTCGACGAGATGTCCATCCACCAACTCAATGATGCGTGTCACCGTGCGGTCGAGAAAGTAGCGATCATGCGAAATGACCAGAACAGTGCCATCAAAGTCGTTGAGCGCATCTTCGAGCACTTCAGCTGAGGCGATGTCGAGATTGTTGGTTGGCTCGTCGAGGAGCAGGAAGTTGGCATTGGAAAGCCGCAGCAGCGCCATCTGCAAACGACTGCGTTCGCCGCCAGAAAGGTTACGCACCGGCCCACGTGCCCGTTCATAGTCAAAGAGAAACTTGGCGAGAAAGCTGATCGCTTCATTCTCAGAAAAGCGAGTCACCCCACGCACGGTGTCAATCAAGGTCTTACTGTAATCAAGTGTCTGATGCTCCTGTGCATAGTGACCAATACTGACGCTGGGACCCAGGTCGATGCTGCCACGGGTCGGCATTTCCTGTCCGAGGATCAGTCGGAACAGCACTGATTTGCCCGATCCGTTGGGGCCGATCAGCCCAACCCGTTCGCCCCGCCAAAGTAACAAGTTGACTCCTGCCAGTACCGTGGTTTCCTCTGGTTTACTCCCGTAGTCATTGCTCGCAGAGAAAACCTTACCGAGCGCTCGAATCTCTAGCACCTTATTGCTCCCACGCCAGCCACGCAACTCCAACTCCATCCGTCGGCGTTCCAAAACTGGCTGATCGATGCGTTCAATGCGGTCGATCCGTTTGAGGATGCTTTTGCCCCGTTTGATCAACTTTTCGTTGTCGTAGACGCGACCCCAAATCAGTAAGCGGTGAGCTGCCTGTTCTAGGCGGTCAATCTCTTTCTGCTGAACTTGGAAAAGTTGTTGTTGACGAAGCAGATTAGCACGTTTTTCAAAGACATACTCGGAGTAGTCACCTGGATAATGCTTGAGCCGACCATCCTCCAGTTCGCTAATTTCGTCCACCGTCAGGTCAAGCAGGTAGCGATCGTGTGAGACGAGGATAGTTGCGCCATAGTGATCGTTGATCAGGTGTTCGAGCAGTGCCTTGCCCGCCAAATCGAGGTGATTGTCCGGTTCGTCGAGCAGCAAAACGTCTGGTTTGGTGATCAGGATTTTTGCCAACCCAAGTAACTTCTTTTGTCCGCCACTCAGCACATCGACAGAAAGTGTGAAATCTTCAACCGCAAACCCTGCACGCAACAAAGTTGAGCGTACCAATCCTTCGTAGCTGGCCCCTCCAAGCTGTTCATACTGATCGATCAGCCTGGCTTGCTCTTCCAATGTATGCGTCAATTTCTCTTCATTCTCATAAACCTGCGGATCGCTTAGCCGTTGTTCAACCTGATGCAGGCGTGTTTCAATCGTTTGCAGCGCGCTGGATGCACTCAGTGCCTCTTGCCAAACGCTGAGACCTGGCGTTAAGCACGGCTCCTGGGGCAGATAGCCCACATTTAGCTTGCCAGCTCGGTGGACAAATCCACTATCTGCACTCAACTCCCCCGCGATCAACTTGAGCAACGTGCTTTTGCCACAACCATTCGGCCCGATCAATCCCACGCATCGATCATGTTGGATCTCCCACGAGAGGTCGCGAAAGATCGGTTTGGCAATGTAGGTAACGCTGACGTGGTCTAACTGAATGGCGATCATTCGTTATCCTCGCCCATCACACCCAGAATGGTCATCCCGTTGACGTCGCAGTCAAGGTTGAACTCGGTCAACGTTGCCAGGCTGGTCTCATCAAGACTCCCATCTGGATGGAATGGGGTGGGCGTGATATTGTAAATGCCACAGAGATAGGAAAAATCGGCTGTCATGGATGAAAAGGTGAAACTTCTATCCGCTACTTCTAGAGTATACCTTCACGCCGAAACGCTGCGGCCAATTTGCCCATACCCTCGCGGATCTCTTCTGGTGTGTTGTAGCCGTAGCTCAGTCGCATGAAATGTTTGCCGGTCACACCATCTGGTGCGAAGCGGTTGCCTGGCATGTAACTGACATTGTCGGTGGCAAAGATTTTGTCACGAATGGTTAGCAGATCGACCTCTTGTTTCATCTTCACCCAGATCGAGAGCCCGCCTTCGGGGCGAATCCAGGTTGCCTTGCCCGTGAAATGTTCATCCAGCCCCGCCAACATCGCATCGCGCTTACGCATTTGCACGTCGTTGATTAGCTCAATGTGCGACGCCATCTGCTCTGAATAGCGGTGAATCGCCAGGGTGACAAAGAGCGGCACTGGGCCACCACTCTTGCAGGCCATCGCCCGTTCTAGCAATTGTCCCGAAGCAGTGAGAAAACCACAGCGCATTCCGGGGGCAATCGTCTTAGAGAAGGTCGAAATATAGACGACATGGCCACCCTCATCCAGCGTGCGAAAGGCAGGAATGCTGGCCCCCTCGTAGCGCAGGTCACAATAGCTGTCATCTTCGAGGATCACCAGATTGTACTTTTGTGCTGTCGCCAAAATCGCTTTGCGCCGCTCCAGGCTGATCGACCAACCTTGTGGATTCTGAAAGGAGGGCACGAGATAGATCAACTTGATCGTTCGGCCTGCTGCCAACAAGCGTTGAATGGTAGACTCAAGCACATCGGGCAACATGCCTTCGTCATCGGTCTTGACCGGCTGCGCATCGCCCTTGAAGCGGCGCAGTTGCGCCAACGCGCCGCTATAGGTGAAATCATCGACCAAGACCACGTCGCCAGGGTTGAGCAACATCTCCATTGTAACGTGAATGGCTTGTCCAGCACCGGAAGTGAGCAGTAGCTGATCAACCGAGGCCGTCACGTTACGATCGCGGGCGAGTTTGGCAGAAAGATATTCGCGCAGTGGCTTATAGCCTTGGACGCCGGAGTAGAGGGCCAGGTCTTGCCCCTCAGTCTCGGCACCCAGACGCAGTGCCTCGGCTAAATCCATGGCAGGAATGGTTCGTGGGTCAGGATAGGCAATGCCAAAGTCATATTGTGGGCGCACACCATCACCATAATAGGCACGCGAATCAGGCGAGGAGTGAGAAAAGAGATTATTGTAGTCCAGGCTAGGCATAAGTTTCACGCTTTCGGATGGGTTGGAGAGGTGAGGGGGAGGGATAAACTTGGGTCTTCCTCACCCCTCACCCCTCAAAAAATTACTCAACTAAAATTAGCGATTCCGCTAACGTTTTGAGTTCACGAATATATTGGTCGGGATCGGGCGGGGTAGTCCAGCGAACCGCCACACAAAATAGGGTCGAGATTGTCGATTAACGGTCTTGGGATCGGTTCTTTTCATGTGTTGATTATAGGCGAGGGGAGGAGGAGGAGACAAGAAGACAAGAAGACAAGAAGACATCAGATTCTTCCTATCTTCTTGTCTTGCTTCTTTTTTACCACGCGTATGCCTCAGGTGCTGCACCGCCGGGGCCGGGGAAGAGATCGTTCAACTGCTTAAGCAGGTCATCGGAAAGTTTGATCTCGACAGCACGCAATGATTCTTCGTATTGTTCCATTGTGCGCGGGCCGATGATTGGCGCTGTAACGACTGGGTTATGCAGCAGCCAGGCCAGCCCAACATTGGCCGCTGAGTCACCTAATTCTTTGCAGAGCGCTTCATACTGTTCCAATTGTGGGCGTAGTTTATCTACCCGTGCCTGCATACCGGGATTGGCGCGGCGTCCTTTTTCGGCCTTTTCGAGTGCTCCGCCCAACAACCCACCCGCCAGGGGACTCCACGGAATCAAACCCAGCCCATAATGTTTGCAGGCAGGAATCACCTCTAACTCAATCGTGCGCGCCACCAGGTTGTAGAGGCTTTGTTCGGAGACTAAGCCCATAAAGTTGTGCTTCTGTGCCTCGGCCTGTGCCAATCCAATATGCCAGCCTGCAAAGTTGCTGCTGCCGACATAAAGCACCTTGCCATCGCGCACCAGTATCTCCATCGCCTGCCAGATCTCCTCCCAGGGCGTGCTGCGGTCGATGTGGTGCATCTGGTAGAGGTCGATATGGTCGGTTTGCAAGCGGCGTAGGCTATCCTCGCACGCTTTGCGGATGTGATAGGCAGAGAGTCCGCGGTCATTGACCCCATCGCCCATCTGTCCATAAAGTTTGGTCGCCAGTACGATCTGCTCGCGGCGATTGCCACCCTGCGCCAGCCAGTTGCCGATGATCTCCTCGGTGTAGCCTAGACGCACATCGCGCCCGTAACGGTCGGCAGTGTCGAAAAAGTTGGTGCCTGTCGCCAACGCTCGATCCATGATGGCGAAGCTGTCTTCAGGTGTGGTCTGCGTGCCAAAGTTCATTGTACCGAGACAGAGCCGGCTGACTTTGAGTCCGGTACGTCCTAGATTGGTGTATTGCATGAAGTTCTCCTTTTTAATGTGCCG
Organism: Caldilineaceae bacterium; assembly: GCA_046328715.1. Classification (GTDB taxonomy): domain Bacteria; phylum Chloroflexota; class Anaerolineae; order Caldilineales; family Caldilineaceae; genus JAXLWB01. Next base: position 347,435 of record JAXLWB010000001.1, read on the forward strand.
GTTCCTTCGTCATCTTCCCCTTATCTGCCGCGGCCGCATTGGCACGTGCTTCGGCGGCGTTCTTCATCATTTCTTCCACGGTCTTTACGTGCAGACGGGCGGCGCCCTTGGTCTCGCGCAGTTTGACACGTTTCCCAGTTTGTTCGGCAGTTGCCAGTCGTTCGGCAGCGGCGGGGATGACGGACGCGTACTGAGGCAACCATTTTGCCTGTGCTACCAGCATCTCATCCGTCATCTGCCATACTTCTTCTGGATTACAGACCGCACCCACCAGCGGATCGTGCAGCATTGCCTGCTTGAGTAAGGTGACATCGCCATGCACGGCGGCTTCCATTGCCATCTCCTGCACGCGCACACTGGCCGAACAAGTGGCGGCTGCCGCCAAGGGTAGATCGCCGACCACGGGCATGTTGATACCGAGTTTGTCCACATAGCCGGGAATCTCAATCACGCAGCCGTTGGGCAGGTTGCTGATCTGGTTCTGGTTGGGAATGTTGAAGTGACCGCGATAGGTGCGTCCCGTTTCCAAGCCTTCGATGATCCACGAGCCATGCTCTTCGCTGCGTTTATCGTAGCTGATCTCCTTGGGCGGTTCGGCCAACCATTTGGGGAAGTCGGTCTCGAACCAACTGCGCCCTTCGGTGCAGACGCGCAGATAGCCGCCCGTTTCTCCGTTGATCCAACTGGAAAGGTCGATCCACTGCTCGATCTCGCTGGTGCGCTTGCGATACCAAGGCAGATACTCACTGAGGTGGCCATTCGACTCGGTGCTGTAATAGCCAAAGCGGCGCAGCACATCAATGCGCACCTTCTCGGTGGTGGGATAGGTGGGATGGCCTTCAAAGAGCTCCAGCATCAGCGGGATCAGGTCGATGCCGCGCCATTCAGCCTTGATAAACCAGGTTTGATGGTTGATGCCTGCCGCCACTACATTGACCTCTTTGCGGTGGATCGTCTCATCTGGGCCGATCAAGCCTTGCTTCTTGGCCCACACTTCGGTGCAGCGCGCAATCTGCCAATGCGCACCCTGCACGCCGTGACAGAGACCAATCGTCTTGACGCCACCATACTTGTTGCAAGCCCAAATATTCATCGCCATCGGGTTGGAATAGTTGAGGAAGAGGCAATCGGGTTTGCCTACCTCACGGATATCTTTGCAGATGCTAAGCAGGGCCGGAATGGTGCGTTGGGCATACATGATGCCGCCAGCGCAGATCGTGTCGCCCACGCATTGGTCAATGCCATATTTGAGCGGGATGTCGATGTCAGTTTGAAATGCCTCCAATCCACCTTGGCGAATCATGCAGAGGGTATAGTCAGCGTCGGTGATTGCTTCGCGCTGGCTGGTGGTGCCGCTCACCTTGGCAGGTAGTTTGTTGGCGTCTATGTCCCGCTGACAGAGTTGCAGCACCATATCGAGGTTCTGCTGTGAGATATCCATAAAGGCGAAGTGTGTGTCGCTTAGTTCGGGGACGGCGAGGATGTCGGCCATCAGCTTACGTGTAAAGCCAATCGATCCAGCGCCAATCATGGCAATTTTGATAGGCATGAAAAACTCCTTGATTGAGAAGTAGAGATAGAAATTCAGCTAATTTCAGTTATATCAAGAGTTCAAGATTTTCCAAAATCCACCCTGTGTCGGTTCGTTAACGTTCACGATTGGGGTGGGCGATAGAAAGATTAAGATTATTAAGTTTTTTTCATAATTGAGAGATATCTTATATACTAGTTAGCACACTCACCACAAGGCTAGTGACAACCGAATGAACTTGAGTAGTATAGAGCGAGCCGGGGACGTTGTTTCGTGTGTTTATTGTTTGACACTCCGACGCATTAACCAGTTAAAGGTCTATATCTATTTTCTATTGTCATGTACCCGACTTACCACTAGGTATGCTTTTGCAGCCATTGAAGAACCCCTGAGTGCAAAAGAGCCTTCTATCCGATCAATATTCGCACATGTATAACTATCTACTCAAACTCTTGCTGTGGTCGCGTATTCGCAACAGTCTTGCGCTTGCGCTCGTCCTGTTTCTGGGGGTACAAATTGCTGTTGCTTCACATGCATGGGCACAACAACCCTCGCCTACCTTTGACGTTACCCAGGTAAGCGCGCCGCTTAGCCCGCCAGTTGCTTCCAGTGGCCATGCTACCTTTCAGGAAAAATGTTCTCCTTGCCACGGTACTACTGGCATGGGTGATGGCCCCACTGCCAAAGATCTGCCTTCACCGCCTGCCAAGTTTGCCGACCCTGCGACGCTCTTTGAAAAAAAGCCTGCCGAACTTTTCTACACCGCCAAGTTTGGACGACTCGAAAAGTTGATGCCGCCCTGGAAAGATCAACTCAGTGATGATCAGATCTGGCAGACATTGGCCTATGTCTGGAGTTTGCACACCGATGAGACCTATGTCAATGCTGGCAAAGATCTCTACACTGTGAGTTGCACCGGTTGTCATGGCAATGGTGGCGCGGGGGATGGCCCCAACGCCACGCCCAACATGAACAACTTTGCCGACCTCAACTACGCAATGACGCATAGCCAATCGGACTGGATCCAAGGTTGGCAAAGCGCCCATCCAGAGATTGGGGCTGATTGGTCGCTCGACGATCAACAGAAAGTGTTGGAGTACATCCGCACCTTTAGCTATGTTCCACCTTGGCAATCGCCCTATCGACCTGGCAATGGCATCATCGATGGTGTTGCCGTCCAGCGCACCTCTGACGGGGGGTCGGTAGCAGGACAGGATGTCAAGCTAGAGGCATTTGTTGATTTTCAGCGGGTGGCTTTCTTTACTGCGACTGTGGGTGCGGATGGTCAGTTTCACTTCGAACAATTGGCAACCGATCCCAGTATCGTCTACATGGCTTCCGTGAACTCAGATGGCATTAGTTACAGCAGCCCGATTCTCTCCTTGTCGCCGCAAACATCGACACTGACCACAACCGTTAGTATCTTCGGCCAAACCAATGATCCCAGCGGCATCATGATCGACCGCGCACACTGGATTCTTGACTCGCAACCGGGTGCATTGATCGTTGGGGAAATCTTTGAGTTCAGCAACTCACTTGACCGTACCTTTACCGGCACCAGGGTCGATGGTATTGATCAGCCTGTCACAATTGCGCTGCCGGTACCGCCTGACGCACAGGAGATCAATTTTGAGAATGGCTCGCTTGGCGAACGCTTTCTGCAAAAGGGCAACTTGATCTACGACACCACCCCGATCGTGCCTGGCAAATCGGGTCATCAGATTATTTTACGGTATGCCATCCCTACCAGTGGCAAGCTCGATCTCTCCTTGGAATATCTCTATCCAGTGGGCGATCTCACCATCCTGGTAAGCGAGTTGCCAGGAATCCAAGCCCAAGTGCCTGATTTAACTTCATTGGGCAGCCAGAGTTTGCAGGGCGACAGCTATCTACTCTGGCAGGGGCAAGCCTTGATGCCTGGCAAAATCCCAGTGACTCTTTCTGGGCTGTTGGATAAGGACAGCATAGATCCACGGACCGTGCAAAGCAGCGATGGCAGCTCGGCATCGACCGTGGCTGCGACCAATGTGCCGCAACTCGAAGATTGGGCGACATGGTTGTTGGGTGGCTTGTTAGTACTTCCCTTGGCGGGTGTGCTTGTCTGGTCGCTGCGAAGTGGAGCATTGCAACAAGCGGGGCGAGGCGCAAATCTACGCGAACGTCATAATGAACTGGTCAAACAGATCGCAAAGCTTGATGATCTTCATTCATTAGATCAAATCGATACCAGCAATTGGCAAAAACAACGCGCTGCGCTCAAGGCTGAATTGCTTGAGGTCAATACCAAACTATAGGCTTTCATTTTCTTAACCATCTTTTTGTCTATCTATAAACTAGCCAGCAGGCTAGTAACAAGCTAAAACCTCTTACTATACTTATACCGTAAATAAAGAAATCTTCAACTTAAACTGAGATCTGAATGAGAACCGACGCTTTGCTTCTCGCACATTGATTGGGAAGACTTCGGTTCTCATCTCAACCGCAGGTTAAAACTCCAAGTCAAAGGAGGAATGATGCAACGGTTGTTTGGGTATGTTGCAGTCCTTGTTGCGATACTTCTCATTGCCGCATGTGCGACGCAGGTAGGTCCCGCAGGGCCGCCAGGCGAGATTGGGCCGGCCGGCCCTCCCGGTCCTGTGGGTCCCGCAGGCGACAAAGGTGAGATGGGGCCAGCCGGTCCGGAAGGTCCAGCTGGACTCGATTATCGCGCCCCAACCTATGTCGGATCGGACGTCTGTAAAGAATGTCACGAAGAACTCTTTACCTCTTACAAACAGACAGGCCACGCCAGTGCGTTGTCCATGGTTGCTGACGGAAAGGCACCTTCATTCCCATTTAGTGAAATCAAAAGTCCACCAGAAGGCAGCACCTGGAACGATGTGCTTTATGTCATCGGTGGTTATGGTTGGAAAGCACTCTTTGTGGATAAGCAAGGCTATGTTATTACAGGCATTGCACCAGGTACATCTGCGGCAGGCGCGTCGGCTAGTGCTGCCATCACTGGCACAGCAGAGATCACTGATACTGCGCTAGTCACGGACGAGGCACCGCTCAGCGAGACTGCTGCGATCAGCGAGAGCCAAGCTGTGACAGAGAGCGCTGACATTACCAGCACAGCAGTTGCCACAGAAAGTGAGACCATCACCAACACCGACAGTGAATCGGCGTCAGACGAAGAAGCAGTTTCCGACAGCAAGGTTGTCACCGATAGCGCCAAAGTTTCGAACAGCAAAGTCGTCACTGACAGTGAATCGGCGTCAGACGAAGAAGCAGTTTCCGACAGCAAGGTTGTCACTGATAGCGCCAAGGTTTCAGATAGCAAAGTCGTCACCGACAGTGCCGCTGCTGATAGTGGTCCCAAGACACAATATAACCTCAAGAATAGCAGCTTGAAACTGGGCGATGAGTGGGTCTCCTATCACGCAGGTGAGCAGGTGTCTTTTGATTGTGGTGCCTGTCACACCACTGGCTATGTTCCAGAGGGTCATCAATCGGATCTACCCGGGTTGATGGGTGTTTGGTCGGAAAATGGCGTGGGTTGTGAAGCGTGTCATGGCCCCGGCAGCGCCCATGTCAACGATCCCTATTTAGTCAAGGCCGAAATTAACCGCGATGCTGAGATGTGTGGTGCCTGCCACAGTCAAGGAGAGGTGGAAACCATTGCGGCAAGCGGTGGCTTTATTCAGCACCAACAGCAATATAACGAACTATTCTCGTCGAAAAAGCGGATCATGGATTGTATCGATTGTCACAATCCGCACGAAACCGTCAAGTATGCCAAAGGGTTGGCCATTCGCACTTCGTGCCAGACCTGCCACTTTGAACAACAGACGAATCAGAAGATCACCAATCGTAAACATGCGGATTGCATCGAGTGTCACATGCCCCATCTAACCCAAAGTGCAGTGGCCGATCCTGCACGTTTTACCGCCGATGTGCGTACGCACTTGATGGCGATCAATCCCAAGGGAACGACACAATTCGACAAGAAGAGTGGCAATTCCATGCCCTACTTGATCGTCGATTCGGTCTGCAAGGGCTGCCACAATGAACAAGGACGTGCGCCAGTTTTAGATGACGAACGGCTGCTCGAAGTGGCCACTGGCTTCCATGATCCGGATAAGGCTGGAAGTGAGAACAAGAGTAGTAAGTGATGCGTGAAACGTGATGGGTGAATTTATAGAATCTCGATTCTGAATCACCAAACATTGAATAATGAAGAGCTGAATTCACGCATCACGCATCACGTTTCAAAAAATAGGTAGGTATCATGCGGCATCTCCGCCTCCTTTTGATGGTTGTTGTTGTGGTTGTCATGAGTGTGTTGGGGTTTCTCGTCCTGAGAACCCCAACCGCCCATGCCGCCAATCCACCGAGTGATATGCCTTGCCGTGGCTGTCACGATGATACTGAGCGTACACACACCTTCCCTTCGGGCGAAAGTGTTTCATTACGGGTTGATCTGAGCATCATTGACAAATCACCACACAATTCGTCGGCAGCGGAGCCAGTTGCCTGTAACAATTGCCACGTCAATGAGACGCACTACCGCTATCCTCACGCCAAACAAAGCGCCGAGTCAAAGGCTGCCTTTGTCACTGCGATTGAGCAGAGTTGTCAAGAGTGCCACTACCCGCACAAACCGTTCCATGAGTTGAATTCCTCCAAGTCGATCAGCGCAACTGCTGAACTTTCTGCCACAGTCACAGCGGTCAACTACCCTGATAACTACCCGACCTGCGTCGATTGCCACGGTAACCACAACATCGAGTCCGCCAATGCCAACAGCCAAAGCATGACAGCAAACTGTCTGGCCTGTCACAACGACAAGGACGCTGCCTGGGTGCAATCCTATGTACCTGCTCCTCAAGGACTAGGCACAGGTGCAACAGGCTACATTGGCAGTGCCCGCTGTGCCAGTTGTCACGAGGACAAATATTTCGCCTGGCAGAAGACACTGCATTCCAAGATGGTGCAAAACTCGGCAACCACTCCCAGTGCCATCGTCGGTGACTTTTCAGTGGAAGATCCCAATCGCCCCTTTACGATGCAGGATGTACTTTACGCCATCGGCAGCAACTGGAAACAGGTCTATCTTTCACAGACGGTAGAAGGCAAACTCTTCGTCCTGCCTGCACAATGGAATGTAGCCGATAAGAAGTGGGTGAGCTATCACCCCGACACGGGAACCGGGAGCAACTGGCTGGAAAATTGTGGTTCATGCCATGTCACGGGGCTGAATACGCAGAATTGGGGCTTTACTGAACTGAGCATTGGCTGTGAAGGCTGTCACGGACCAGGTGAGGCACACGCAAAGAAGCCGAAACAGGTCAAGCTCTTCGATAAAGAGGACGATCAAGTCTGTGGCTCTTGTCACAGCCGCGGCACATCACCCGAAGGGTTGCCTTATCCGGCCACCTATCGCCCCGGTGACAAATTGAGCGATCACTTTACGTTGGCGACGGGCAGTGATGTGCGTTGGCCCGATGGCTCGGCTAAGCTACACAACCAACAGTTTAGCGAGTGGCACAACGACAATAAGATGATGAAGTCGGGTGATGTGACCTGTACCACCTGCCATTCTGTGCATGACGAGGTCAGTGTCGCCGGGCAATTGCACAAGCCGATCAATGAGCTTTGTCTCAGTTGTCACAATGAGCAGAAGGCACTGGTGCAGCACATCCCCTTCCACGAACAGGCGATTGTCAAACAGCGCCACGAATTCACCTGCGCCGACTGCCATATGCCCAAGTTGGCCAGCAGCGCAACTGACTTTGACATTCGCAGCCACGCCTTCACGCAACCTGACCCGCAAAATACAATCGATCATGGCGGGTTGGCCGAGATGCCGAATGCCTGTAATCGCTGTCACACCGAGATCGGTCAAACGCCGCAGTGGGCAGCACAGACGATTGCCTATGCCAAAGAGAGTGCAAAGTCGAAGCCAAAGTCATTCTTTGGGCCTGGACCGACGCCTACCTCACCGCCGCCGCCGACCCCAATTTCCGTGGTTGGGCAGCCACCGCCGGAAATCCAGATCGGACTGGGGGCCTGGTTGCGCCCAGCGCTGATCACAGCCTTCTGGCTGATTGTGGCTCTGTTCCTCTATTTTGTTTACGCCATCATTCGTTCACGGAGGGTGAAGAATGCTTGACAGTTTTGGCCGATTCATCACTCCAGAGCGCACTGCTTCCATCTGGAAGCGACTGGCGCCTTATGCGATTCTGGTCCTCGCTGGTGTCGTGGCCTTTGCCATCGGCGGCGCTGGTTGGGAGTATACCAACAGCTCGGTCTTTTGTGGCACAGCCTGCCACATTCATCCGTCGGAATACACCTCGTACCTGGCATCGCCGCACGCCAATGTCAAATGTGTGGAATGCCACATTGGTCGCGCTACGATTGCTACCCAATTCACCCGCAAAGCGCACGACCTAACCCATGTGATCCGCTTTGTCGGGGCCGACTATGAGCAGCCGATCTATATCGAAAGCTTGCGCCCGGCTAGCATTATCTGTGAGAAGTGTCATAATCCAGCAAAGTTCTCACCCAATAACTTGGTTGAGTTCAAGCAATATGAAGCCGACAAGAACAATGAGCTAACCAGCACCTACCTCTCCTTTAAGATCGGTGGTGGGACCTACCGTGAAGGTCGTGGCAAAGGCATTCATTGGCATGTGGAGAACAAGGTGGAGTACATCGCTACCGACGACAAACACTTCGAACAGGTCATCCCTTGGGTGCGTATCACCTATGCGGATACTGGCAAAACCGAGATCTTTACAGACACTGAAGCCAGCCTGCCCAGCAATTTTGTTGAGCAAAACAGCGAAAGCCTGAAGACCGTTGATTGCACCACTTGCCACAATCGCATCGCCCACAATTTGCAGTCACCCGAAGAAGTGATTGATGGTGCGATGTCGCGCGGCATTATCTCACCCGAGATTCCTTACTTTAAGAAGAACGCGCTGGCCATCATGGAACGGCAATACCCGACCATTGACTATGCCAACGTGGCGATCCGTGGCCTCAGCAACTACTACGAAGCAAACTGGGCAGATTACTACGCCTCGCATAAAGATGAAATCAAGAATGCGGCGGAGTACTTGGTCAACTCCTACAAAGATATTGTTTACCCCACCATGGGTGCAAGCTGGACAACGCATCCCAACAATTTAGGCCATAAGGACACAGCCGGCTGCTTCCGCTGCCATGATGGCAAACATGTCAATGAGAACAATGAGCCGATCCGTATCGAGTGTAACCTCTGTCACACCATTCCGGTGAAGAATTTGCAGGATGGTGCCACGCCGCAAATGCCGTTGGAGGATAGCTATGAACCAAAGTCGCACTCCGATGCCAACTGGATCGCACGCCATCGCTTCGAGTTTGACAAAACCTGCCAGGGCTGTCACGACGTGTCGAATCCCGGTGGCACGGATGACTCGAGTTTCTGCTCGAACAGTGCCTGCCATGCTACGGATTGGAAGTTTGCTGGTTTGAATGCAAACCGTGTCGTTGAATTGAGCAATGTGTTAGCGCAAGACCTGCCAACCTATCCCGAATCGAAGTTGACCTGGGATGCTTTGGTCGGACCGATTTTAGAGGCGCGCTGTGTCACCTGTCACGGTGGAACGGCCGGTCTCTATCTAGACAGTTATCAAGGGGTGTTGGATGGTGGAAATCTTGGCCCCGCAATCGTGCCTGGTGATGCCGAGCAAAGTTTGCTCGTCCAACTCCAGCGCAAGGGCCATCCCAACAGCCTCGCCCCGCGCGAGTTAGACTGGATTATCCAGTGGATCAATCAAGGAGCGCCGGAAAAATGAAACGGCGTAGATGCCAACCCCTCCCTAACTCTTCCCTGTTAAGGAAGGGGACAGCCTCAGAAGATGTTACGAACATTGAATTACCCGTGATAGTTCCCTCCCCTACTTGGGGAGGGTTAGGGAGGGGTCGCTTCGTTGTACTTCTTCTGACCTGTTTCTGGCTCTTCCTTACCTATCAAGCCGCAAGCGCACAGAGTACATCCCCCGACTCGGCCTGCAAACTCTGTCATGTGGGCAAAGGCGGGCAAGTTTCGCTGCCTTCGGGTGAGCAACTCAATCTGGGTGTGGATCTCACAACTCTGACCCAATCCGTTCATGGTTCCCATGCCGGTGAAGAGGTCACCTGTACAGATTGTCATGCGGACCGTCGGCAATACCGCTATCCGCACGAGAAGAATCCGGCGCAGAGCCTTCAAGAATTTAGAGCTGAGATTTCGCAAAATTGTCAGCAATGCCACCCGCAACAGGCAAGTGCAGTACACAATCCTGGTCATGTGCAGGCAAAGGACAACCCAAACGTTCCGACCTGTGTCGACTGTCATGGTGGGCACGATGCCCAGCAGGCCGATGCGCTTGCCGCCGATCCAATCGGCACCTGCCAAAGCTGTCATACCAGCTACAAGGATCGGCGCGTCGGCAAACCCCACGCCGAAGTCATGGCCAACCTAGAACCTGGGAAAACCTGTCAAACGTGTCATAGCGATCAGCCTTTGGCTGCCGATGCGCAATGTAAAACCTGCCATTCCTTGTTGAAAAGCGATATGACGCTACCTTCGGGTCAGACGGTGAACCTGCACGTCAATGCCGAGGATGTCCTCAAATCGGTGCATGGCAACCGTGAGATCGAAGGCGTCAAGTACAACACACTGCAATGTACCGACTGTCACCAGGATCAGAAGCGCTACGGCTTCCCCCATCCCGAACTGGACGCCGCTACGCGGCGGGCGCTGACCGTGGATATGGAGAAGATCTGCGCAACGTGCCACGAAGAGATCTACAAACGACAGAAAGATGGGGTACACGAGGCTGCTATTGCCAACGGTAAAGACGAAGCTGCCACCTGTTTCGACTGTCATGGCAACCACGCGATCCAGCCGCCCGCTGAGCCGCGCGAACGTATCTCGCAAACCTGTGGCAACTGTCACTCGAAGATCAACGAGCAATACTCCACCAGTGTCCACGGCGCTGCGCTGCTGGGCAAGCAGAACCCCGACGTACCGGTCTGTACTGACTGTCACGGTGTACACAACATCAGCGATCCCACGACTGCGCAGTTCCGTGTCAATTCGCCTGATCTCTGCGCAGGCTGCCATGCCAACAAAGAATTGATGGCGAAATACAATATTTCCACAGATGTCTTCGATACCTATGTAGCTGACTTTCATGGAACAACCGTGGAACTGTTTGAAAAGCAACAGCCAGGACAAGTGACCAATAAGGCCGTTTGTTACGACTGTCACGGCGTACACAATATCCTGCCCGCCAGTGACGAACACTCGCAGGTGATCCGCGAAAACCTCGTCACAACCTGTCAGAAGTGTCATCCGGATGCCAATGCCAGCTTCCCGGATGCTTGGACCAGTCACTTCAAGCCCTCTCTACAACATAATCCGCTAGTGTATCTGGTGAATCTCTTCTACACCATTTTGATTCCGGGTGTGTTGGGTGGCTTTGCGCTCTTTATCGGCAGCGATCTTTTCCGTCGTTTTAGTGATCGCCGGCGGAAAAAAGGCTAAGCCCCACCCTAACCCTCCCCAAACAAGGAGGGAACTGTGAAGGGGCCAATAGAGATTGGTGGAGAGTTAAACGATCAGAACCCGCCCTGCGACTGTTCCCTCCCATTGGGAGGGTTAGGGTGGGGCAACAGGTATATCATCATGAGTGATTCACCACGCAGCTACCGCCGTTTTCATTTGGGACAGCGAATCGAGCACATCTTGCTCATTCTCAGTTTTACCGTGCTTGCCATTACTGGGGTGCCACAGAAATACTCTAACTTTGCCTGGAGTGATGCCATGATACAGGCGATGGGTGGCATTGAATGGGTGCGGGTGATCCACCGTACTGCTGCGACGTTGCTGATGGCCGAGACGATCTACCACTTCTTGTCGGTCGCTTACAAAGTCTGGGTCAAACGGATCGCATTGACGATGCTGCCCGGTTGGCAAGATGTGAAGGATGCCTGGCAGACCTTACTCTACAACCTGCGCCTGACCGATAAGATGCCAATCATGGGGCGCTACACCTTTGGCGAAAAGGTGGAATATTGGGCCGTGATCTGGGGTACCGTGATCATGGTGATCACTGGTTTCATGCTTTGGAATCCAATTGCAACGGTGCGCTTCTTCCCAGGGCAGTTTATTCCGGCAGCCAAAGCAGCCCATGGCGGTGAAGCCCTACTGGCTGTGCTGTCGATTGTCACTTGGCATATTTACAACGTCCATGTCAAGCACTTTAACCGCAGCATGTTTACTGGTTTTATCAGCCGTCATGAGATGGAGATCGAGCATCCCCAAGAGTTGAAGTCGTTGAGCGTCGTGTCGGTGGCGAAGTCGATGCCGGAAGGCGCAATCGCTCGGCGTAGACGTCTCTTTCTACCGGTTGCGGCAATCCTTTCGATTGCGCTCTTCTGGGGTTTGTATACCTTTGTAACATTTGAGGATACAGCGATCACCACCGTGCCCAAGACAAATGTGGAAATCTATGCGCCGCTAACCCCCACCGCAACGCCGCCATAGCCACATGCAACATGTGGGAGAATGAAGCAGTACGCATTGCTCCTACAGCGAATTTGTTTTGTATCGATCCATGCTTTCAAGCTGTCTCAGTCCGAGTGTGAAGAATCAGCGTCTGGGCCACAGCCACGCAGCGGATCGTTGCAGAATGCCGAAGTGAGGTTCTCTTATCAGAATACGTTTATATACGTATGCTCCTAAAGGGCGATTGCTTTGGAGACAACGGTTTTGCGGTTTCAAAACTCTCGTTTCCAAACAGAGCTCACGATAGATTGAACTTTCAATTCGGTATACGGAATCGGCTCGTGGCTTGTATCAAGGATGATACGCCAGCCGTTTAGATGCGGAGTGGTAAGAGACGGGGTTAGAGGCTTGTCTCTCATCCTCCGCATTTGAGGTGTGTCAATCCAGATGTGGCCCATTTGTGAAAGGAAACGTGTATCGATTAAGTGAACCGTGAATCACAACCAGCCATTGTCGTGCCCTTTTCTAAAGCGCTTCGATCTGTCTGCAATGCACGGAGCTCGACTTTAAACGGGGTGTGGCACCAGTTTCTCTTGCGAGACTTTTATAGAACATGTCAATCATGTAATCACGACTGGAGGTGGACCTCATGAGGAAATCAGTATTTCTCGCAAGTTTTGCAGTTGCTCTGCTGTTATTGCTCATTACCGGTCAGGTGGTCTTTGCTCAAGATACCAGTAGCGAGATAACAGCAACCGCATCGGTCACCGAAAATGTGGAAATTCCCAACCTAGTGGACTGGCAATCTTCTGCCCATGCAGATTTTGCGTCAGAGCCATTCCGTCACTGGGACAACGCCGAGAAAAAGGAAGTGCCAGCCGGTTGTGCCAAGTGTCACAGCACACCAGGTTATCAGGACTTTCTCGGGGCCGATGGCAGTGAAGCGGGCGTCGTTGACAAAGCGGCTCCGCTCGGTTCAGTGATTTCTTGTGTCGCATGCCACAATGATAAAACACTGAAAAAAGACAGTGTAGTCATGCCGTCTGGTCTGGAAATTAAAGGATTAGGCGACGAATCACGCTGTATGGAATGCCACCAAGGACGCGAATCAACCGTTAGCGTCAACGAGGCGATTTCCAAGACCGGCGTGACCGATGAGGATGCAGTTGTAGAAGATCTCGGTTTCCGCAATATTCATTATTATGCAGCTGCTGCAACCAAGTACGGTACACTGGCCAAGGGTGGCTACGAGTATGATGGTCAGAAGTATGATGCCAAATTCGCACATGTGAAAGGTTTCGAAACCTGCATCGACTGCCACAACTCACATACCCTCAAGGTCAACATCGAAGGTTGCAAGAACTGCCACGAAGATGTCAAAGAGGTCGATGATCTGAAGAATGTCCGTATGGCCTCTTCGGAAGTTGACTATGATGGTGACGGTGATGTTAAGGAAGGCATCTATTATGAGCTACAGGGATTGCAAGAACTGCTGATGCAGACCATGCAATCCTATGCAACGAACGTGGCGGGAACCGCCGTTGTCTATAGCCCAGACGCCTATCCATATTTCTTCGTTGACACCAATGCCAACGGGACATTGGATGAGGGCGAAGGTGTAGCCGATAATGCGTTCAAGTCCTGGACACCACGCTTGGTCAAAGCTGCCTACAACTATCAGACGTCGATCAAGGATCCGGGTGCATTTGCCCATGGTGGCAAGTACATCATTGAATTGCTCTATGATTCGATGGCTGATCTAAATGGCAAGTTGGCGGAACCAGCCGATATGGCGAATCTACATCGCACCGATTCGGGTCACTTTGCTGGCTCGAACGAAGCATTCCGCCATTGGGATTCCGAAGAAGCTGTGCCAGGTACCTGCGCCAAATGTCATACGCCCACCGGTCTGCCGATGTTCCTGAAGGAAGGAACCACGATTTCGCAGCCGCAGGCCAACGGCCTTGAATGCACAACCTGCCATAGTTCACTGCCAGACTTCAAGCAACGCTATGAAGTGAAGGATGTAAAATTCCCAAGTGGTGCTGTGATCGACAGTGGCGATCCGAACACGAACCTGTGCATGAACTGCCATCAGGGCCGTGAGTCGACCGTCAGCGTCAACAAGTTAATTGGTGATGCTGATGCCGATACCGTTTCCGACAAGCTGCGTTTCCTCAATCCTCACTACTTTGCCGCAGGTGCTACTCGCTTTGGCACCGAGGCCAAGGGTGCCTATGAGTATGAGGGTAAGGAGTACATTGGCTTCTTCGATCACGAAGAGAAGGCCAACAATTGTACCGACTGCCATAACGCTCATAGTCTTGAGGTGAAGTGGGACACCTGTACCGAATGTCACGAAGAGGTGCAATCGAAGGAAGATCTGCGCTCGATTCGTTACAACCTTGACGACTGGAACGGCAACGGCGATACTGAAGAGGGCGTGTACGACGAGATCATGGGCATGCGTGATGAACTGATCAAGGCGATGCAAGCTTACTCAGCGGAGAAAGCCGATGCAGTGGTTGTCTACAACTCAGCCAGCTATCCATACTTCTTCATCGATCAGAATGATAACGGTGAAGCAGATGCGGATGAGATCAATAACGACAATCGCTTTGTTGCTTGGACACCGCGCTTGCTGCGTGCGGCCTACAACTATCAGTATTCTGGTAAGGACCCAGGTGCCTTTACGCACAACGCCAAGTACATCATTCAGACGCTGTATGATAGCATCGAAGATGTTGGCGGCGACGTCAGCGCAATGACACGACCGGAGTAAAGTTGTAGTATTATAGTGCCTGAAGTAGTGGGACAGTGAGTCAGAAAGACGGTTGGGCTGTACCATGCCAATTGTGCTCTGAAACGTTATGAAATTTAGCTGTATTTACGAGAAATTCATGGCGTTTGCAACCGCAATTGGCATCATACTAGCCAACTGGCTACTGACTCACTGTTCTACTGTCTTATTGATTGATTCTCGCCTTGATTTACCATTCCACTTGTTATCAGCAGTGTTTGTTCGTAGATAGTGTTGATGTAAAATTCGCGGATTGCGAGTAATTGACTGGCAATCTGCATTCACTACGAACAACTGGACCAGGGAAACTTTTCATGCGCAAATCTTTACCGATTGGGCAGCTTTTACAACCATTGCTCTTATTCGTACTCATTTTATTGTTTGCTAGCTTGGGAACCTCGATCCTGTGGGCGCAGGACGCAACACCAGCGACTGTGACGCCTGATCAGGTGAACACGATTGCGCGTGAACTGTGGTGTCCTTTGTGCAGCGGTGTGCGCCTGGATGCCTGTGAACTAAAAGCCTGTGAACAGATGAAAGAAATGATCGCGGTCAAGCTCGGCCAGGGTGAGGACTTGGACAGCATCCGCTCCTACTTTGTCGACCAATATGGCCCACAAGTTTTGGGTGAACCACCCCGCGAAGGGTTCAGTTGGCTGGCGTGGATCCTGCCTTTTGCGGTGTTGATCGTAGCTGGATTTCTGCTCTGGTCGCGTATGCGGTTGATGGTTCGCCCAGCAGCACAGGGCGCAGCCGATGGAGCATCTGCGAATCATGAGTTGGGAGTCAGCGAAGAAGAGGCAGCAAAATTACGAGAGGAGTTGAAACGATATGGCTGATATGACCGAAGCGATCCATGAACCATTGACAGAACCGGTGGTGCCAAGTCCACAATCGCCGGCAACCTTTCGGCGCTCGATGCTGATCTGGCAGATTGGGATTGTAGTGGTCGGTTTGCTGTTTGTGGCCTTCCTGGCGACCCGCCTTTGGCAAACCAAGAATTCAGACCAGCGTGCCAGCGGCGAAGCACCCGATTTCACCTTTACCACCTTTGACGGCAATACCATCTCGCTCGCCGATCTGAAAGGCAAGGGGGTTATCCTCAACTTCTGGGCAAGCTGGTGCAATCCCTGCCGTGAAGAAGCACAGATGCTCGAAGCAACCTGGCAGCGCGAAAAGGACAACGGCATTGTTTTCATCGGTCTCGATTATTTGGATCAGGAGCCTGCGGCCAAGGCTTACCTCGCCGAGTTTGCTATCAGCTATCCCAACGGTCCCGATCTGCGCAGCCAGGCGGCGCGTCGCTATGGGATCCAGGGCGTGCCCGAGACCTTCTTCATCAACCCCGAAGGCACAATCACCCAGTTGGTGATCGGCCCAATCGTGAGCGACGCTCAAATGGAACAGTATCTGGCTGAGATTCGGCCATAAAGGCATGACAAGGTGACAAGGTGAACGGTTCATTTCCCCTGTCACCTTGTCAGGATTACCCCTGCAAGCTGGAGGACGCTGTATTCCAACATATCTAAGTCGTACTACGAGGTTAGCGCATGATTTTTAACATCGGTTATCTCATTCTTGTTGCTGCATTGGTGATTGCAAGCTTTGGTCTGATTGCCGCGGTGTGGGGCGGACAACGACGCAATACGCGTCTGGTGGAGGTTGGCCATAACGCAGTGATTGGCGTCGCCATTCTGGTGGCGAGTGCCGCAGCGATCCTCTGGTATGCCCTGCTGGGCGACCACTTTGAAGTGATCTATGCTTGGAACCATTCCGAGCGCGCACTGCCGACGTTTTACAAATTTGCTGCACTGTGGGGTGGACAGGGTGGCAGCCTTCTCTTCTGGACCTTTCTGCTCTCAATCTACAGCGTGATTGTCGTTGCCAGCTTCCGTGGCAAACAGCAGGCGATCATGCCCTACGTCAGTGCTACCTTGCTCTTTACCTCGATCTTCTTCTTGACGCTGCTCGTCTTTGCGGTCAATCCCTTCCAACTCGCCAACTTTGTGCCCGAAGATGGGCAAGGCTTGAATCCGTTGCTACAAAACTACTGGATGGTGATTCATCCGGTGATGCTCTATCTTGGCTATGTCGGCCTGGTGATTCCCTTTTCCTTTGCTGTGGGAGCGCTGGTGAGCCGCAAATTTGGCAACGATTGGGGACGCATCGTGCGCCGTTGGACGCTGGTGCCGTGGATGTTCCTTTCGGCAGGGATCATCATGGGCAGCCAGTGGGCCTATATGGAGCTTGGTTGGGGCGGCTATTGGGCGTGGGATCCAGTGGAAAATGCCAGTTTCTTGCCCTGGCTAACCGCTACTGCCTTCCTACACAGCATCATCATTCAAGAGCAACGCGGCGCACTTAAGGTTTGGAATATGGTGATGGTTTGGTTCACCTACTTCCTCGTGATCCTGGGCACCTTTACCACGCGCAGCGGTATCTTGCAGAGTGTACATAGCTTTGCCCAAAGTGATGTCGGTCCCTACTTCCTGGGCTTTCTGATCATCATCTTCTTTGGCTACCTCTGGCTGCTCTTCCAACGCATCAGCCTCTTGAAGGATGAACAGCAATTTGACTCGTATGCCAGCCGCGAGGCTGCCTTTCTAGCCAACAATTGGCTTTTTGGTGGGATCATGTTTGCTACGCTCTGGGGAACCTTCTTCCCTATGTTCAGTGAAATTCTCACCGGCGATCGCATCAGCGTGGCAGCACCGTATTTCAATAAAGTAAATGGTCCACTCTTCCTGCTCTTGCTCCTCCTCATGGGCGTAGGACCGCTGTTGGGCTGGCGACGCACAGGACTGGCTGCACTGCGCAAGCAGTTTCTCTGGCCAGTGGCTGTGTCGATTGTGGCTGGCATTGGATTGGCTTTCTTGACGCCAAATGTCTATCCAGTTGCTGGTTTAGTTGCCTGTATCTTTGTCACAGCTACCATCGTCCAGGAGTATGTACGCGGCGTGATGGCGCGACGTATCACCACAGGTGAGAATATCTTTACTGCCATGTTCAGCCTGATTCGCCGCAACGGTCGGCGCTATGGTGGCTATATTGTCCATTTGGGCATCGTCTTGATCGGGGTGGCAGTGATCGGCAATACCTTCTACCAGACCACCACCAATGTCACATTAAAGCGGGGCGAAACGGTACAACTCTCCGGCTATGAACTGGTTTATTTTGCGATGCAGACCGATCACCCCGGCAACTTGACCGAGTTTGCGGCGACGATCAATGTCTTTGATGTCTCAAGCGGTCGCCAGGTTGGCTCTGTAACACCGAAACGCAACGTCTACGACAAGAATCCGGACATGCCCACCAGCGAGGTTGGCATCCGTATGACGCCATTAGAAGATGTCTATGTGGTGCTCAATGGCTGGGAAAATGGTGGAGAGTCGGCGACGTTCACGATTTATGTCAATCCGTTGACGGTTTGGATGTGGATTGGCGGCCTTGTAGTAGTGTTGGGAACGTTGCTTGCCATTTGGCCGCATCCCTCACAACAGCGGGCGCTGGCGAGTAGTGCAGTGGCTGCGTCAAGCGTGTCGGCGTAGGCTGCCAACGGAGTGAGCGAATTTGTCGGCAGAATCCGCTCCTAAACGCTATTTGGGAACGGATTTATGATCGTAATCCGCTCAATTCGCTCCCTGAATCCGTTGGCAGTGTGTGATTGATTAAGCAATTCAGTTTCAGGAACTTCTCATGCTCTGGGTTACACTTTTTATTGCTTTGGTGGTCTCGTTGGCGGTGGTGCTTTATGTAGTGCGCCCCTTGCTTGACCGCAATTCTGCGCCGGTATTTGTCGAAGATGATCGGTTGACCGATCTGCTCAGCCGCAAAGATGCGGTCCTGCAAGCGATCAAGGATTTGGAGTTTGATCGCAATGTCGGCAAATTGGAAGAGGTGGACTATGTTCGCTTCAATCAGAACTTGAGCCGCCAGGCCGTGGGCTTGATCCAGCAGATTGAGAAGATTGCACCGAGCAGCACACAGCAGGAAGATCTATTAGAACAGGAGATCGCCAAGCTGCGCAAGACCAAAGACCGCACGGCAGAGGTCAAGGTTGCAACCGTGAAGAAAGTAGCGGTTTCGCCCAACGGTCATCCACCTGCACCCGCTGCCAGCAAACCAAAATTCTGCACGTCCTGTGGTCAGCCGGTCAGCCCCAACCACAAATTCTGCGCCAACTGTGGCACTGCGCTAACCTAACGACTGTATAAAAATCTGGACACTTGTCATTCTGAGCGAGGGCTGTTTCGAGCGAAGAATCTTGGTTGGACAACGCAAGATTCTTCGTCGCAAACAGCCGCTCCTCAGAATGGCAGGTCTCTTTTACTACCGGGAAACTTAATTACAGTGCAATAACCACTTCAAGTAGAATAAACAACAGCTTTTGGCCACGAAAGGCACGAAATACACGAAAGTTTGTTCGCCTAATTTTCGTGTATTTCGTGCCTTTCGTGGTTTTACTGCTTTTCCGCTAGTTTGATAGCATCCAAGACGTAGGGATAAATCGTTTCCACCACGACTGTGTATCCCTGCGCGGTAGGGTGAATCGAATCCGCTTGGTTCAGTTCGGGTTTGCCGCCAACTCCTTCGAGGAAAAAGGGGATGAGGATCAGGTCATTCTCCTTGGCCACGGCTGGATAGATGGCTTGGAAGGCGCTCGTGTACTCCGGTCCCATATTTTGTACGGTTTGCATTCCTGCCAGCACGACCACAATCTTCTCCGCTTTAAAAGCTTTGACAATCTTGTCGATATTGGACTTGGTCACATTGGTGTCGATGCCGCGCAGACTGTCATTGCCGCCGGTCGCCAGGATGACAATTTGCGGCTTGAGCTTGATCACCCAATTGACTCGTTCTAGCGCACCCGTACTGGTCTCCCCACTCACCCCAGCATTGACCACGGTGTATTGATAGCCATCGGCATGCAACTTGCGCTCTAACTGTGCTGGGTACGCCTGGTCGGGATCGACGCCCAGTCCTTCGGTCAAACTATCGCCCATGGCTACGATGATGGGCTCGCTGGGCGTGGCCGTGGCAGCAATAGGTTGCGGTGTCGGCGTTGGTTCGGCTCCGCCACAGGCTGCTAGCAAGAGTGTAAAGAGGATTAGGAGTGGTATGTATCGAATTGCCACCCCGTGCTTACGCGTGGGGCTCTGATAGCTCGCCAAAAGATGTTTCATACCTTCTACTCTTCTCCTGAATTTTGGCGCAGATAGGTGATTGGTCGGCTGCGTAGGATAGACAGTGAAGCACCGAGGCCAACAATTGTCACCAACGCCATCGTGCCAATCACCAATCCCAGGCTCGCAAGAATGTTGGGTTCGTGACTCACTTCCAACAGATATTTGGCGATCAGCCAGGTCCCGATTTGGGCCATCAAAAGCGCTAGCAGGGCACTGATTAGCCCCATCAGTAGATTTTCCAGCGCAAAGACACGCAAGACAAAGCGCGAGGTTGCCCCCAGCACCTTGTAATAGGCTGCTTCCTGAACCCGCGCATGGCGTGTGGCAAAGACCGAACTGATCACAATCAAGACACCAGCTAACACGCTGAAAAGGCTGAAAAAGCGCAGCACACCGACTACTTGTTCGATAATGCCCGTCAAGTTGCGGATCGTTTCGGTCGCATCGATCACGCTGATGTTGGGAAAGGCAGTGACCACTTTGTTCTGCAATGGGTGAATCTCTGCAGGCGGTAGATGCACCGCTGTAAAGATCGATTGCGGTGCATCTTGTAGCACAGTGGTCGGAAAGACAAAGCTAAAGAACGGTTGCACCGATTGCCCCTGATCGCGGCTGCGAATACTAGTGACTGTGGCATCAATTGGGATGCCTTGAATCTTGAAACGGATCTGGTCGCCCACTTTGAAGCGATAGAGGTCAAAGATTTCGTCGAGTACAGAGACTGCATTGCCGTTGGATGTGCCAAAAAGCGAGCGACCTTCGCTCAGCGTCTCGCCCTTGATCAATTGGTCACGATAGGTGAGGTTGAAGGGGCGCGCCAAGGTTTCGCCGCGTGGTTCGTCTTCCGCCGGTGCCTTGACTGCTTCACCGTTAACCGACTCAATCGTGCCACGCACAATCGGGTAATACTCCGTCTTCACGCTGAGCAGCTTGTCGAAATCGGCAAGCTGGTTGGGTTGAATGTCAATAAAGAAGACATTCGGCGCATCGGCAGGATAGGTCTGCACAAAGTTGGCGCGCAAGTCACTTTCGATGAGGTAAACGCAAAAGATGACTGCCAGCGCCGCAGCAAAGGTAACAATAATGGCAAAGCTGGCGTTGCGAGGCCGAAAAAGGCCCCGCTGGGCTTGACGAAACTCTAGCCGCTTCAAGCGCACTCGCTGCGTAATCCACAAGGCCACCCAGGTCAATAACGCACTTAACAGAAGCAAGCCGATCACGCCGCCGACAAAGTAGAGTCCGTTGCGCAGGTTGTTCAGTTGCCAGAGCACCATGCCCAAAAAGAAGAGGATGATGAAGGACAAAGTGACATAAAAGGGCCAGCCGCGTGTGATCCGTGCTGCCTCTTTGCGAAAGATAAAGCTCGGCTTGAGTTCTTCGAGTTGGTAGATAGGAAGGTAGGTAAAAGCACCGACCACGACTGCGCCAAGCAGCAGGCTCTCGAATAGGGCTAGCGGCGAAATGCGCAATTCCACATCGGGTGGCAGCAATCCTTTCAGTAAGATCGGAAAGCCATATTGGAGTGCAAATCCTAAACTTATACCAAGCAACGTGCCAATCACACCGAGCAGCGCGACCACACCCAGGAAATTGCGCGTGACAAAACGGCTATCGGCGCCTAGCGTCTTGACAATTGCAATCGTTGTGTTGCGCTCGCGCAAAAAGGCGGTCAGCGCCGTCTGAATGCCGATGCCCGCTAACAAGAGTGTGAAGATCCCGACTAGGCTGAGAAAACGAACTAGGTTGTTGAGAAAGAAGCTGGCCCCGGTCTGACGTGTTTCAAAAGTTCCAACACGTTCCAACCGTGGATCGAGCGCAGCCTTCAGGCGGTCGGCAATCTGGTTGAGCTGGGTGGGATCATTGACTTTGAAGAGCAGCTTGTAATCGACCCGGCTGCCGGTCTTGACCAAGTCCAGCTTTGCCAGATCGGCGCTATGGATAAAGACACGCGGGCCTAAGGCATTGAAACTGACAGGACGATCTGGCTCACGTATGACAACCCCTGCAATCTTGAGCGCAGCGCTGCCAACATTCAGTGTGTCGCCGATGTTGAGCTTCAAACGGTCAAGCAGGTATTGCTCCACCAGTACGCTGCCGGGCTGAAGTGTCGTCGAAAATGGCTGGCCTGACGCCAGTTCCACCACGCCATAAAAAGGATAAGCTGGATCCACGACTTTGAGATTGGAAAGAAGCGTCTCCTGGCCATTGGCACCGTTGGCCCCCCCGCGCACCACGGACAAAAACTCATAGACCCGCGCCGTTTCGGCCCGACCTTCCGTTTGTAACGCTGTAGTTGCGTCTAATAAGGGCTGCGAAAAGGGAAAGCTTGACTCAGCGACAATATCTGCTGCACTGAGCTGTCTCGCATCACGCTGCAAGGTTCGATTGACACTTTCGCCAAAGCCGCGCAGCGCCACCAAGGTTACCATCGACAACGCAACACAAAGCACCAACAAAATCGACTGCTGGCGTGCTGATGTTAGTTGGCGCAAGATAAAGCGACGATGAAGCCAGGTAAATGTCTGTTTTGCCGTTGTCATCTTGTCACCACTACCCCATCGCGCAGAAAAATCGTTCGGTCAGCACGTTGGGCAATATCGCTACTGTGGGTCACCATCACGAGCGTGGTCTGTCGCTCGCCATGCAGTTCCAGCAAGAGATCGAGAATGGCCGCCCCATTGGTCGTGTCCAGGTTGCCTGTTGGTTCGTCAGCAAAGAGAATCTTGGGATCGTTGATCAGCGCCCGGCAGATAGCGACGCGTTGCTTTTCACCACCGGAGAGTTGATGGGGAAAATTGCGGCTGCGTTTCTGCAAACCGACACGCTGTAAGAGGCGTTCGGCTCGTTGTTGAGCGTCACTCTTCCCCGCCAACTCGGCAGGAAACATAATGTTTTCGAGTGCTGAGAGCGACGGTACCAGGTGAAACGATTGGAAGACAAAGCCGATCGTTTCGTTGCGGATTGGTGCCATCTGATCTTCGCTTAGGTCAGTGATATCGTTCTCTTCCAGTAGGATGCGCCCGCTGCTCGGTTGATCTAATCCCGAGAGTAGACTGAGCAGGGTGGTTTTGCCACTGCCACTGTTGCCCATAATCGCCACGAACTCACCTCGATCAATGCCAAGGGAGACATGATCCAGTACACAAATTTCATTTTCATCGATCTGATAAGTCTTGCTAACGTCTTTTGCTTCTAAAATTGCCACACCATTTCTCCATCAAATACGGTTGAGGTGGTAAAATACGATAGATGACCCTAATTGACACACCATTTAAACATGGCACAATCTACCAAAGAGCAAAATACCATGAGATTGTGATATGTTTATGTGTCATTTCTATAAGAAATCATGGTTAGATGAGTGACTCATTGAGATTGGGAGATTAGGAGATTAAGAGACTCCACCTGAGCAATCTCTTAATCTCCTAATCTCCCAATCTCCTAATCTCCAAAGGTAACTTTCATGACAACCACACCCAAAATCCGTTTCGCTACCATCGGCTTGAATCATTTTCATATCTACGGCCAGACCAACCTGCTGCTGCGGGCTGGTGCCGAGCTTGTTTCATTCTATGCTACCGAACCCGATCTGATCAATCTTTACGCCAAGGATTATCCACAAGCCAAGTTAGCCAGCCGCGAAGAGGAAATTCTTGAGGATGAATCGATCCAGATGGTAATCAGCGCCTCGATCCCTAGCGACCGAGCCCCGCTTGGCGTACGCGTCATGCAGCATGGCAAGGACTTTATGACCGACAAGCCAGGTTTCACTACCCTAGAGCAGTTGGCCGAAGTGCGCCGGGTGCAAAAGGAAACCGGACGCATCTATTCGATTGATTACAGCGAACGGCTGGAAACCCGCGCTTCGCAAAAGGCGTACGAACTGGTGCAGGCGGGTGCGATTGGCAAGGTGATTCAGACATTGGGGTTGGGGCCGCATCGCCGTCGGTTGCATCAGCGCCCCTGGTGGTTTTTCAAGAAGGAGAAATATGGCGGCATCCTCTGCGACATCGCCTCGCACCAGTTTGACCAATACTTGTGGTTCACTGGTGCGACCAAAGCCGAAATTGTCCATTCGCAAGTTGCCAACTATGCCCATCCCGAGCATCCCGAGCTAGAGGATTTTGGCGATGTGGTAGTGCGTAGTGAAGGGTGTACAGGCTATATTCGTGTGGATTGGTTTACGCCGGATGGATTGGCAACCTGGGGCGATGGCCGTTTGACGATTCTCGGAACCGAGGGTTATATCGAACTGCGCAAATATATCGACATTGCCGGTCGCCCTGGCACAGAACATCTCTTCTTAGTCACAAACGACAAGACCGAATACATTGACTGTTCCCAAATCGAACTGCCCTATGGTCGCCAATTGGTCTATGACGTTGTTAACCGCACTGAGACGGCGATGAGCCAGGAGATGTGCTTCTACGCTTCGGAATTGGCGCTCACTGCCCAAGCAAAAGCCACCCGTCTGGGAAATCTGAGTGTATAGTAGAATCTAAGAGTTCATCACCAAACAGACCTCTGGCGGGAAGTAGACCGTCACTTGCTCACCAAGTTTGGGCAAGGTGAGATGAGGACTGTTGAACTCGTCGAGCGACAACTTCTGGTCACCGATCTTGATGTCGATGCGTACAATCGATCCAAGGAAGTTGATCGTCTCTACTGTACCTCGCAATTCATTTTCATCGCTGGTGGTTCGACTCAGGCGTAACTGTTCTGGACGCAGGGCAACTTGAGTTGAACCGCCAATGATTGTCTTGCCCACATTCATCTTCTGCCCATTTACTTCTACCAGACCCTTGCTGCCATCAATCACTTGGGCTTTTAATGTATTGAGCGTGCCCACAAACGACGCTACAAAGGAAGTTTGTGGAAAATTATAGATCTCGAAGGGCGTACCGACCTGCTCCATCCGCCCGTTGCTCATGACTACCACGCGATCGGACAGCGACAAAGCTTCTTCCTGGTCGTGGGTGACATAGATCGTCGTGATGCCAAGCTGGCGCTGGATCGCACGGATCTCGTTCCGCAGGCTGACACGAATCTTGGCATCGAGCGCAGAGAGCGGTTCATCGAGCAACAGCAATTGGGGACGGATCGCCAGAGCACGGGCCAGGGCAACGCGCTGTTGCTGTCCACCCGACATCTGATAGGGATAACGCCCGCTAAGCTGTTCAAGTTTGATCAAGGCGAGCATCTCGCTCACTCGCTGTTTGATTTCATTCGCTGGTTTGCCCGCCACCTTCAACCCGAAACCGATATTGTCGGCGACAGTCATATTGGGAAAAAGCGCATAGGATTGAAAAACCATGCCAATACTGCGCTGGTTGGGGCGTTGTTGGGTGATCTCCTGACCAGCCATGATGATCTGCCCAGAAGTTGGCGTTTCAAAGCCGGCCACCATGCGCAATGTGGTCGTCTTGCCACAACCACTGGGACCCAGGAAGGAGATAAACTCGCCCTTTGCCACATGCAAATTGAAATTGTCGACTGCGGGAGCTGAGGCATTGGCAAATTGTTTGTAGATCTGGTTGAGTTCCAAAAAGGCCATAACCAATCCTTTGGTAACTTTGTGACTGGTAATTACGCAATTACCAGTCACTGATGCTTTTAATGATAGACAGGTTTACCTCTTACCTCGCACCGGCCACCGTCCCCTGACGTGACCCATGCGTGATCCATTGAATGATGCCCATGGCTAACCAAGTGAGCGCAAAACTGACGATGCTGAGGGCGGCGGGTTCATAGGCCAAGTGATTGCCTAGCTGTGCCAAATAAGGTCCAAACGCAGGTCGTGCCAGGAAGGTCGCCAAGGTCAACTCGCCGATCACGGTGGCAAAGGTGAGCAATGCGCCGCTGAGCAGCGCTGTGCGCAAGTTGGGGAGGATGATGCGCAGCAGAATTGTCGTCCAACTCGCTCCCAGGCTTTGGGCTGCCTCGGTCAAGGTTCGTACATCCATGGATCGCAGCCCTGTGTCAACCGAACGATAGAAATAGGGCAACGACAGCACCACATAGCCACAGACCAACAAAATATCGGTACTCCAAGTGGTGTTGGTCAACGCTGGCAACAAGGGAATCCCTATGAATGTAAGTGTCTTGCTATAGGTCTTGATCAGGCCGAAGACGAGAATAATCGCCGGTATCACAAAGGGCAGTAAGGTGATGAGTTCAACCACGGGACGCAGGTGTGGTGTGCGCAATTGTACCCAATAGGCAGTTGGCACAACCAGGAGCAGGCAGACCAGGATGGTTAGGACTGACATGCGCACCGAAAACAGGAAGGTCTGTGCAAACTGAGGATCGGCAAAGGCGCTTTGGTAGGCAGCAAAATTGTACTGTCCTCGTTGTTTTTGCAGCGAGAAAATAAAAGTTCCAAGCAAGGGGAGCGCAAAGTAGAAAACGCCTATTAACAACCACAACCAACTGGCAAGAGAAGCACGTTTGCTCATTGTTTCACCCATCGCTCTGTCCAACGCTGTAACCAGGTATAGGTAAGAATACAGATGGCCATAATCACTACCATCCCCAACGCCATTGCGTAGCCGAGATTGGCATTGTGCAACACATCCCCACGAATCTGCGCGCCGATCTGAATGGTCACCAAGGGTAAACGTCCGCCGGTCAAGGAAAGCGCAGTTGCATAGGCTCCGAAGGAGTTGCCGAAGAGCAAAATCATCGTGGCCAACACCGAAGGCAACAAGATCGGCAACCCCACATAGCGCCAATATTGCCAGGAGGACGCGCCCAGATTCTCTGCCGCCTCGCGCCACTCACGTCGCAAGCCTTCTATGGCTGGTACCATAATCAGCACCATCAAGGGAAATTGAAAATAGGTATAGCAGAGGCTTAACCCTAAGAAGCTATAAAGCGAAAAGCCTTGATTGTATAAATCGATGCCCAGGCCCTTGAGTAGTACCGTGACCAAACCGGTGCGTCCCAAAATGGAAATGAAGGCAAATGCCAAGGGAACGCCAGCAAAGTTCGAAGCCACACCGGAAAAGGTCATGACCATTGACTTTACCCATCCTGGCAGACCCCCAATCGTAATCGCATAGGCCAGCAGAAAACCGATGATTCCGCCGAGAAGGGCTGTAAAGGCGCTGACACGAATACTCATTGAGTAGGATTCAGGGATCGGAGGTTGGCTCAGGTTGAGGATGTTGTCAAAGGTAAATTGCCCATTGTTATTGCGGAAGCTATCGATAAAGAGCGAGGCAGAGGGTATCAACAAAAAGGCAATGGCAAAGATAAAAAAAGGCAACAAACCCAGCCAATTCCATGTTGTTTTTGGGGCTTTGGAAGTAACCATAGAAGCCTTTGGGTGATCTGTAAATCAGTGGGACAGTAATCAGTAGTGCAGTGTTATTTCACTGACTTACTGACTCACTGTCCCACTGACCTACTGTCCTACTGATTTACTCAGCGGCTTTTACATCGGCACCAACGACGGAGTCCCACTTGGTGGTGATCAACTCTTTGGATGTGTTAAGCTGATCCAGTGTTGGGAAGACAGCACCAGAGACATCCGGCAACTTAGCGGCGAGCTCGGCAGGAACGACACCGCGTGCCTTCAGATCGGCTTCGCGAATTGGATGGCAGTAGCCCTTCATCCAAATGATCTGTCCTTCATCCGAGTAGAGGAATTCCATCCACAATTTGGCAGCATTTGGGTGCGGGGCATAGGCACTGATCGCTTGCAAATAGACACCCGCAAAGCGGCCCGTCTTAGGAATGGTGATTTCGAGCGGTGGGTTGCCAGCAAATTGATCATTGGCGGCCAGGGCGTTGTAGTCCCAGGTGATGCGGATCGGGGTTTCACCCTTGGCAACCAGGCTGTTGTTGGCAATGGTTGGTACCAGGTTGCCCTTCTTGTTCAATTCGGCAAAGAAATCCAAACCCTTCGTGGCATCGTCCAGTGAACCACCATTAGCCAGACCGGCGGCGAGGACAGTTTGGATCGCTTGGTTGGAGGTGCGTGGATCGCCGGAGAGACCCACTTGGCCCTTGTACTCATCCTTCAGCAGATCGGCCCAATCCTGCGGCGGATTGGCAACTACGTCCTTGTTGACCATAAAGGCAAGTACGCCGTAGTAGTCGCCATACCAGTTACCATCGGCATCCTTAACATCATTCGGAATGGTGTCCCAGGTCGCAACCTTGTACGGGGTGACCAGTTTCTCTTCCACAACTTGTGGACCAAAGGCAAAGCCGACGTCAATCACATCGGGTGCTTGCGGGCCTTTATTATCTTTGTTGGCCTTGATTGCTTCAACTTCATCGCCTGAACCGGCATCCGGGTTCAACTCGTTGACTTTGAGATTATATTTGCTCTTGAAGGTTTCAATCGCTTCGCCATAATTGCACCAGTCATGGGGCAAGGCGATGACATTGAGTTCACCTTCGCCTTGGGCGGCCTTGATGAGATCGGCCATGGGGCCTTCAGCCGCGGCAGCAGTGGTGTCGCTCGATGCCGCAGGGGCAGCTTGCTGGCCTGCTGGCGCTGGCGCAACACAGCCAACAATTGTGAACAACGCTGCCATAAAGACATGGAGCAGCGCAAGTCGTTGCACTTTCATTTGATCTTCTCCTCTGATGGAATGACTCAATTGGTTGAAGTATACGAACGGTTGCGACTCGGTAACATTGCTGCGGTGGAGAATTGCTATCGAGTGCAGAATATTAGTATAGAAGTATATCCAGTAAAGTGATATAAAAATAATCGCGGTAAGGCTGGAAAGTAGGTAACGCTCACAGTTAGCTTCTCAACCTACCGTGTGGGTAGTCTATTTTAATATCGCTCAAGATGTCCTGAATTTCACTTCTTACACACAAATTGTACCATACTTCTTGTAAACTGTATAAGTATCGAATTAACAGACTGTGAAGAAATGGATCAAAGACGGAGAGGCTTGTGCCGACACAGCGATTTTCGACTTATCTTATCCTTGGTGTGGTGATTCTCATCATTGCGAGTACCTTAAGTGCTGGGGCCCCTGCCTATTGGTTGACACGCACCCAGTTGGAAGCGCAGACCTGGAGCAATCTGCAAGACGCAGCGCGTTCGGTCCATTCACTGTTGAACGCCGAACAAGAACGACTACGCAATTTAGCAAGACTCTTTTCCGAACGACCCACCCTGCATCAATTAATTGCCAAAGATGCCAGGGCGGAGCTTTCTGACTACCTTGCCGACTTTCAAAGGCAAAGTGAACTGGGTCTCTTGCTCTTCTGTGCCAACAATGGATCGATTATTTCGGGAGACGCGGCGCAAATTGGCCAATGCCCAAGCGATCCATTGCCAGAATTCGGCGATTGGAATGGCAAACCGATGCTGCTGGTACGCCAGCCTGTCCATGATGAACGTAGCAGTGCTGAGTTGGGGGTTGCGATCGCTGGGATTGCCCTGGAAGATGCATTTTGGCAACAGATGTCTGCCAACACCGGCGCACAACTGAGCTTGCTTGATCTTTCACAAATCCGAATCGCCAGCAGCATTCCTGCAGCCGCTCAACTCAGCGCAGCGGCTCCCGTCACCCTCCCCGTTTCAAGTGAGAATGGCGCACGCTATCGTTTGGACTTGGCAGGCCAACCCTTCTATGCTTTGACCAGTGGCTTGTCTACAAGCGAATCGTTCAGCACCACGATTCCCTTTCAGCTAGAGGTGGCGCTTCCTGTCGATCAACTAGTGGCAACTGAACAACGGGCCTTTGTTATTCTGCTGATCAGCACCGGATTGATTGCCGTCTTAGGTGTATTGCTGGCAACCTGGTATATGCGTCGGCTCACTCAGCCACTCTGGCAGTTGACGCGTGCTGCCGAACGCATCGGTAAAGGCGACATCGATACAGCGATTCCAGCCTTTGTCGCCCCGCTAGAGGTAGCCACGCTCTCTAATGCATTGATCAAAAGCCAGGCGACTATGTTGCGCGCTCTGGAGGAACGCTCTGACTTTCTCGACAGTGTTTCACATGAATTTCAAACGCCGCTCAGCACCTTGCAGGCTGCCCTCGAACTCGTGGGCGATGAAGAGGAAAATCTCAACGCTGCCGAAATGCGTGAACTGCTCAAACCAGCGCATATGAGTCTGGTCGGCCTGAAGAACCTGATTGACAATTTGTTACAAAGCAGCAGCATTGAAGCAGGTCTGTTTACCATGCGCAAGCGACCTACGACGTTGACCGAAATCATTGACGACGCATGCCGGCTTGTACAGCCGCTGCTTGATCGCCGTCATCAACCACTGCAACTGCCAGAGACGGATCACCTACCCACGCTCAACGCCGACCCTGCCCGCTTGACGCAGGTGCTGGTCAATTTACTGGTCAACGCCAGCAAATACAGTCCAGTGGGCGAACAAATTGACTTGGCGGTGGATCTACAGCAAAATCGGTTGCGTATTGCCGTGGCAGATCGCGGGCCGGGTATTCCGCCTGCTGAACGTCCCCATCTCTTTCAGCGTTTCGTGCGGTTAGCACAACGGGATAATGAACAATCGGGAGTAGGTCTGGGGCTCCATGTCGTCAAAACGACCGTCGAGTCGCACGGTGGCGAAGTGGGTATAGAGGGGCGCGCTGGTGGCGGATCACTCTTTTGGTTTACCCTGCCGTTGGAAGAAAAGGGGATGACAAGGTGACAAGATGACGGAACGAGTGTAGCACCTTGTCACCTTGTCACCTTGTCACCTTGTCACTGAACAAAGCTATGAAAATCTTGATTATCGAAGACGATTTAGCCCTGTCTGATGTAATCGCCTTTACTTTGCGGCGCGGCGGGTTTGATATTCTCACTGCCTACGATGGACAGGCTGGGCTAGAAAAGTGGCAAAGTAACCAGCCCGACCTGATTATCCTTGATCTCAACCTGCCTAAGGTCGATGGCCTGGATGTCTGCCGCCGCATTCGCTCGGTGGACAGAACGCCGATCATTATGCTCAGCGTGCGCAGCGGCGACGAGATGGTGGTCAAAGGTTTGGAATTGGGGGCCGATGATTACATTGTCAAGCCCTTTAGTCCCAGCCAGTTGGTAGCACGCGTGCGGGCCGTGTTACGCCGTATCGGCGCGGTTGAGACCACAAGCAACCTGGCTGGGACCACACTCACCTTGGATCGTAGCCGCAACGAAGTACAGCGCGCCGATGGCTCTACCCAACGCCTGACCCAACTTGAAGCGCGTTTGCTCGAAATGTTGCTTCTCCATCCAGGTCAAGTGCTGACCACCGAGCAATTGATCAGCCACGTTTGGGGCGTTGATGGCGGCGATCGTACGATGCTCAAGCAATTGGTCTATCGCCTGCGCAGCAAGATCGAGAATGAAACCGAGCCTAATTTGATCGAGACGATTGCCGGTGTTGGATATTCCTTTATGGATCGCAGATAAATATGCAAACCCAGTAGTTCATTAGTCTGGTAGATGCTGTCATTCTGCGCCCTGGGCACCCGCAGTTTGCGAGGAATCTTCTTGGAGGCGAGTCAAGATTATTCCTTTCTGCTGTCACTGAAATGCCAACTGTGAGTTGCAAAAACTTGTTACCGGATTGTTACCTCTACATCACCTCTTCTGTTACCTGGCTGCGCTAGAGTGTTTTCCAGTGCGATTTCGGGAATGTACTGCTTTTAGCCTCGTAATACTCGATGAGGAGTGGGCCATGTTAGATGTACTTACCATTGCTGGATGTTCTTCACCAACATCATCATCGACTGCTTTGTTACACTACGTGCGTCAGAAGCTAATCCAGCAGAACTTGCGTGTAGGCGAAATTGAAGTTCGCCATTTGCCTGCGGATGATCTGCTGTTGGGGATGAAGTATAGTCCTGCACTGCGCCAGGGATGTGACTTGGTGCGGCAGGCAGCAGCCGTAGTCATTGCGACACCCATCCGTAATCGCTCACTTAGTGGTGGTCTGAAGGCTTTTCTTGACATTCTGCCACAGGATGCATTGGTGGATAAGCTGGTGCTGCCGATAGCAACTAGCTCCGTAGCAATCAATTTAGCCCATGTCGATGCTGCAATGCGTCTGATTTTGTCGTCACTCGGTGCTCGCCAGATTTTTGATGTAGTTCAAGTGTTGGATCATCAGGTTCAACTGTACGATCGACAGGTGCATTTAGACCCATTCGCCCGCCAATCGCTGGATGAGTCGGTTAGAAACTTGGTTGACGATCTGTCATCGAAACCTTCGACTGTGCATCGCTTAGTTGGGGATTCGTTCCCCGAATTTTTGGCATTCAATTGATTTAGCTTACTTGTGACCAAGAGTATAGGTTAATCCAATAGCGACGTTAATAAGAACGAAGCAAAGAAGTAATTTTGAATAGGTAAGAGGTAATTTGCTCCTTCCGCGAGGAAGGCTGCGTCATTACGACTTACAAATTACTTCTTCACTATTACTTCTTTATCTATATCTCAATAATGAGTTCAAGCATATGACTTTTACATGTACTTGTTGTTGTAGCCTCTGCTGTTGTACCTCCACCCGCACCGGTTGCGGGACCTGCTTCTGTAGTTAGCGGGTGCCCGCAGCTTGTGTAAAGGTCTTTGCTCGTCTCTACCAAGGACTTGCACAGCTTGCTAGCACCTCAACGTCGTGGTCTTCGCAATCTCTTCCACTCCTTGTAGCGATACGCTGAGAGACCTGCCACAAGCGCCGGTAATCCGCCTTCCCAACCACCAATTCGTTTAATTGAATCGTATCTAGGGCTGTTCAGGAATCGGTTTGTCATGATTGCTGCCAACCCAAAACAAACACGCCCTCAAAAAAAGGAGAAAAGACGTGTCTGATGTTTTGACCATTGCCGGGAGCCCTTCACTCTCCTCGCGTTCATCCACACTGCTGACCCACGTGCGCGCTATTTTAGATCATCAAGGTTTGGTGACAGATTCACTCCAGATCCGTGACCTCAACGCCGAGGAATTGGTAAGTGCCAATGCCAACGGTGCTACGATTCGTGCCGCACTGGAAAAGGTACAACAGGCCAGGGCCGTGATCGTTGCCACCCCTGTCTACAAGGCTTCCTATTCTGGTGTCCTGAAAGCCTTTCTCGACTTACTACCCCAAGATGGATTGGTGGACAAAGTGGTGTTGCCGATTGCGACTGGTGCCTCCTCTGCCCATCTTCTGGCCATTGACTATGCTTTAAAACCGGTGCTCTCGGCCTTGGGTGCCCAGAATATCTTGCGCGGACTCTATGTGCAGGATTCTCAATTTCAACATCTCAATGGCGAAGTAACCCTGGATGTTGAG
Organism: Caldilineaceae bacterium; assembly: GCA_046328715.1. GTDB lineage: Bacteria > Chloroflexota > Anaerolineae > Caldilineales > Caldilineaceae > JAXLWB01. The sequence continues at coordinate 380,720 of JAXLWB010000001.1, forward strand.
ATCGAGAAACGTCTCAAGTCGCAACTGAACAGCTTGCTTACTGCACTTGGTGGTAGCCAGAGTCGGGCTTTTTCAGCGCAGCTACCCAACCACGAAGCGCCTATTCGTACGCAAAGCTCAGTGTAGCGAATTGCAAAGTGCGAATTGTGAAAGCACTAGCCCCTCGCACTTTCATTGTTACCGATGCCGCATCTGTATTGCCATTTTGTATTTGGGAAAGGTGTAAGCGTTATGAATCGAAAAACAATCATCACCCTTGGCTTGTTGGTCGTTGCCTTGTTGACCAATTCCTGGCTGCGTTCGATGCGGCAGCTCGATTTACACACATTGCAAATCATGTAAGAGGAATCTCATGAAAAATTTTTCGAGAAAGATCTATCTTTCACTTGCTTTAGTCTTGCTAGCTGCCTTGCTCATCGCCTGCGCCCCAGTCCCAGCAGGCACAAGCAGCGCTGTATCTGGCGGTCAAACGGCAGCCGCGTCCACTGAAAACTCGGCTGGAAAGTTTGAATTGCGCATTGGCTACCAGCGTGGTGGTGAATATTGGAATTTGCTCAAAGCCCAGGGAACATTGGAAAAGCGCTTTGGCCCTGATGTCAAGATCACCTGGGCACTCTTTCCCGCAGGGCCACCCTTGTTAGAGGCATTGAATGCGGGAGCAGTTGATATCGGTGCAGTCGGCGAGACACCACCGATCTTTGCCCAAGCCGCAGGTGCACCTTTGCTCTATGTGGCGCAACAATCTGGCAGTGGGGCAGGCTCAGCGATCATCGTTCCTGAGAATTCACCGCTCAAAACGGTTGCTGACCTCAAAGGCAAAAAAGTGGCTTTCACCAAAGCTTCCAGTGCTCATCTCTTGACCATCCGTGCGCTTGAGAAGTCAGGGCTGACCTACGGTGATATCGAACCCGCATTGCTATCACCGCCTGATGCTCGTGCTGCTTTTGAAGGTGGCAGCGTGGATGCCTGGACTGTCTGGAATCCATTCTTGGAATCGGCAATCCAAGAACTGAGGGCACGAGTTCTGATCGATGGCAAGGATGTATCACCGACCAAGGGCTACGTGATTGCGGCCAAACCCTTCGTGGATGCCCACGCCGATGCGGTGCTCGCCATCATCGAAGAACTGCGCAATGCCCAAGCCTGGTCTGCCGACCACCTTGATGAATTTTCGGCGCTGCTCGAAAAAGAGACAGAGATTCCTGCCTCGGTGTGGAAGGGTGGCTTTGACCGTGAATTGCCCGACCTGCTCTTTATTGATGACGAAGCTGTTGCCTATCAGCAAAAGGTGGCCGATATCTTCTTCGAGCTGCAACTGATTCCCGAGAAGATCGATATCAAGAGTGTCGTCTGGTATGGTGACCTTGCAGTCAAGAAATAGGCTCCAGCCAAATAGGGATATCTGAAAGAAGCAACTATGGAAATTAACTGGTTTTTACCCACAGGTGGCACCGATGGTCGCTACCTTGGCACAACACATGGCAACCGCGTGGCCGATGTTGACTATCTGCAACAGGTGGCCCAGGCAGTTGATACGCTGGGTTTTCATGGCGCACTGTTGCCTACCGGGCGTCACTGCGAAGATGCCTGGCTGTTGGCTGCCAGGCTCACCGCCGTCACCAAGCACATGAAGTTTATCGTTGCCTTCCGCCCTGGACTGATTGCACCAGCACTGGCGGCCCGTCAGGCCGCCACTTTTGACCGCATCAGCAACGGGCGACTGGTGGTGAACATCGTTACCGGTGGCAGTGATGCCGACACAGCTGCGGATGGACTCTTCCTCACTCATGACGAGCGCTACGAGGTGACGGATGAGTTTCTCGACATCTATCGCAATTTGCTCGACCATGACCAGGAATACAGCTTTACAGGCAAACATCTACAGATCAAAAATGGGCGTAGCATCTTTCCAACTGTGCAAAAGCCTCATCCGCCAATCTACTTTGGCGGCTCATCGGATTCGGCGCATCGGGTTGCGGCCAAACATGCTGATGTCTACCTGACCTGGGGCGAACCACCGCAACAGGTGGCCGACCAGATTGCCACTGTGCGCCGTTATGCTGAAGAGACAGGACACCCGATCCGCTTTGGCATTCGTCTGCATGTAATCGTGCGTGAAACAGCCAGCGAAGCCTGGGACGCAGCTAATGATCTGATCAAATATCTCGATGACAAGACAATTGCCGTGGCCCAGGCTTTCCAAAGTGACAGCCAGGCCGTGGGCCAACATCGAATGCAAGCCTTGCACGGTGGCAAACGCGATAAGTTAGAAATTAGCCCGAATTTATGGGCAGGGATTGGGTTGGTGCGTGGAGGTGCAGGGACAGCTTTGGTGGGAGATCCTGAGACAGTTGCCGCCCGAATGCAGGAATATGTCGATCTCGGTGTGGAGTCCTTTATCTTTTCGGGCTATCCTCATCTCGAAGAGGCCTATCGTACGGCGGAATTGCTCTTCCCGAAATTGCCGAAAGAGTATTTCGCATCAAATACTCCAAAAGTAAACAACGAAAATGTCTATCGCTGGGAATTTGCCCCCGAAAAGGCTGCCCAGGTGTTGCGTCGCTAAATACTCTTACGGCGTTCGTAACACAAATCACCTTGGTGGTTCCACCTCCTCCTTTGTGCACTTCCGTCTGCGTTATTGAGTGGCGCAGGCGGAAGCAAAGGGAAGGTTTTTTTATAGGAGAAAGTGTGATGTTGCAAGAACAGCATGTAAATCCGGGCCAGCTTGGGCGAGAGCTTCTCGCAGGCTCGCCAGCACGAGAAGGGAAAGCGAGGAACAATCTACAAAGAGTGCAACGTGCCATTCGCAACATCTTTGATCGGTATCTGGTTGTTTGGGTTGTGCCTTTGCTGATCCTACTCATTTGGCAGATCTTGGTACAAAGAGAGTTTGTGCCTGCCCGCATTTTACCAGCACCACTGACCATTGCACGCGCTGCTATTCGTCTGACCCTCTCTGGTCAATTATGGATCGATATGGCGATCAGCGCCCAGCGCGCCTTAACCGGTTTATTGATCGGCGGTGGCATCGGCTTTTTGCTCGGGTTGCTGAATGGTCTTTTCCCACGCAGCGAAAGATATCTCGATACCACGATTCAAATGCTACGCACCGTGCCCAATCTCGCCTTGGTGCCACTGGTCATTCTATGGTTTGGCATTGGCGATGGCGCTCGCCTTTTTTTGATCGCCGAAGGGGTGCTCTTTGCGCTCTATATTAACACCTTTCATGGTATCCGCCAGGTAGACCCTGGCCTCATTGAGATGGGACGAGCCTATGGCCTATCGACCTGGGATCTCTTCTTCGAGGTGATTTTCCCTGGCGCGCTGCCTTCGATTCTGTTGGGACTGCGCATTGCCCTGGGGGTGATGTGGCTCACGCTGATCATTGCCGAGACTATTGCGGCGGATACGGGCATCGGTCATATGGCGAACCAGGCGCGCGAGTTTATCCGCACCGACGTCATGATCTTTGCCGTGATCCTCTATGCGCTGCTGGGCAAGTTGGCTGATGTCTTCGCTCGTCTGTTGGAAGGGCGTCTGTTGCAATGGCATCCTCGCCATCAATCCAGCAGCACAACAAGGAGCCTCGCATGAGCTTGAGTATTCCAGGAATACCGCTGTTTTTACAGGGGGTGGAGCGGCACTTTGGCGAAAAGCGTGTGCTCCAGGGCGTCAACCTGCAAGTGGCTGCGGGCGAATTTGTGGCAATCGTGGGTAAAAGCGGCTGTGGTAAGAGCACTCTTTTGCGCCTGATTGCTGGTTTGGATCAGCCCGATCAGGGCGAGATTTTGGTCAATGGGCAGCCGCTGACCTCACTCAACCGGGTAGCGCGTGTCATGTTTCAAGATGCGCGGCTGTTGCCCTGGCGACGGGTACTGGCCAATGTCGGCCTTGGCTTAAAAGGCAGATGGCAACAACGGGCTCAAGAAGCGCTGGCGCAGGTCGGTTTGTTGGATCGGGCAGGCGAATGGCCAAGAGTGCTTTCAGGTGGTGAACGACAACGGGTTGCGCTCGCTCGTGCGCTGCTCACCCGTCCGCCGCTGTTGCTGCTCGACGAACCTCTGGGCGCACTCGATGCACTGACACGCATCGAGATGCAACAATTGATCGAGCAACTTTGGCTAGAGCATCAATTTACGGCGCTTTTGATTACCCACGATGTCGAAGAGGCGGTGGTGCTGGCGGATCGGGTTATCATCATTCAAAACGGCAAGATTGCGCTGGATGTGCCTGTTTCACTCAGCCGCCCACGCAATCGAGGCAACCCTGAATTTGCCGCACTCAAAGAGCAGATTCTCGAAACGGTGATGGAAAACTTGGTGATGGGTAGGTAATAGTTGAAGAGCTGAAAAGTAGTCTCGCTACTCTGCAGCTTTACCACAAAGGAACGCAATCAATGTTGAACCTAATCGTATCAAAACTGAGAGAAATTGGCCACACCTTGGTCGGCGCACTCAATACTTTCTTTTTAGAGTCTGTAGTGAGTGACCAAACTACATATTACGAAACCCTGCTAGAAGATGAATCAGTCGAGGATTATCTTCTCTATCTACCCCTGAACGCGCCTTGAGCGTGGGCAGAACTGGCCGCATTCTAGCTACGCAGGCACTGTAATGATAAACATTCTGCTTAAGGAGGAACAAATGAATGATCGAAATTTTGGAAACATGAAAATTGCTCTCTTGCTGATTGCAGTTGCGGCACTCTTGGCGGCCTGTGTGGCACCGGTAGCACCCGCCGCACAATCAGGCGCAACGACCGATTCGATCTATATTGGTGTCAGCGGCCCATTGACCGGCCAGAATGCTCGCTATGGAGAGCAATGGAAAAAGGGCTTTGACCTGGCGCTCGATGAGATCAACGGCGCTGGGGGCATCAACGGGCGTAAATTGGAATACATCTTTGAAGATTCACAAAGCGATCCGAAACAATCGGTGGTGGTGGCGCAGAAATTTGTCGCTGATCCACGAATTATTATTGAACTGGGTGACTTTAGCAGTGGTGCCTCCATGGCCGCCTCTGCAATCTATCAACGTGGCGGTTTGGTCCAGTTTGGTTTTACCAATTCGCACCCGGATTTTACAAAGGCAGGCGGCGAATATACTTGGAGTAATTCTGTGACGCAAGCCCAGGCTGCCCCCGCATTGGCCGACTTTGCCGTGAGCAAAGTCGGCAAGAAAAAGTTGGCAGTCTTCCATCTGAATACAGACTGGGGCAAGACAACCTATGATCTCTTTGCAGCGCGGGTTACCGAGTTGGGCGGCGAAGTTGTAGCTACCGAAGCTTATCTGCCCGAAGAAAAGGACTTCCGTTCCGCGCTAACCCGCGTGCGTGACAGCAATCCGGATGCAATTGTCTTGATCTCCTACCAGGCCGATGGTGCCTTGATTGTACAACAAATTCGCCAGGCAACCATCGACCTGCCTATTGTCGGCCCAGGCTCGTTGCAATCACCCGACTTTCTTAAATTGGGTGGTGCCGATGTCGAAGGCGTGTTGATTCTTGGCCAATTCCTGCCGGATGACCCACGCCCTGAGGTGAAGAGCGTGGTTGACAAATATAAAGCCAAGTATAACGAGACGCCCGATTACTTTGCTATCCATGCCTATGACACCATTCATCTGATTGCCAAGGCGATTGAGATAGGTGGTGCGACTCGGGAAGGTGTACTCAGTGCGCTGCCCAAACTCAAGGATGTCCCCAGCGTAATCTATGGCAAAGCGACCTTTGACCCCGAGACACGACGCGTGCAGAACCCCAGCTTTGTGAGTCTGCATGTGGAAAATGGTGCCTTTGTGCCTTGGGATGGCAAGCTCGCCAGCCAGTAAAGATGCTACAAAAATGTGACTGGCACTTGCCATCTGCACACCAGGTGCCAGTCACAGTAAAGGAAGTGTACTCATGACGCAATGGACAAAACGTGAACGTGTAGATGCCGCACTGGCAGGTGAACAGGTAGATCGTGTGCCCGTATCGGCATGGCGGCATTTTATTCCCGAAGAGCGTCAACCTGATACGCTAGCACAAATCAGCCTGAAACACTTTCATGAATTTGACTGGGATTGGTTGAAACTCAATCCACGGGCCACCTACTATGCCGAAGCCTGGGGCAACCGCTACGACTATGCACAGTACGATGCAGTTCTGCCCAAATTTGTCGAAGGTCCGCTCAACTCAGCAGCAGATCTTGAGAAGATTGGGGAAGTAAATCCAACAGATGGGGTCTTTGGCGAGCAACTCACGTTGGTGCGGCAGGTGAAGGCAGGGATTGGCGGGGCTCATTTCTTGCAAACGCTCTTTTCGCCATTGTCGGTTTTGGCGTTTCTGGCGGCCCGTCCGCAAAACCATACGGTGGGCGAGGCAGTTCAGGCGCAATATGATGGGCTGCGCCACCTGATCGATAGCAATCCACAAGGGGTTCATGCCGCGTTGTGCAATATCACTCGTACGCTTGCCGGTTACGCTGTTGCCACTGTTGATGCTGGTGCTAGTGGGCTCTTCTTTGCAATCGTCAAATTGGCCCGAGCCGGCATATTGAGCGAAGCCGAGTATCAAGAGTTTGGCAAACCGTATGACCTCCAGGTGCTACAAGCGGTGCAGAGCGCGCCTTTCAATTTGCTACATATCTGCGGCCCATCGGTCTACTTTGAGCTAGCGCTTGATTACCCGGTTCATGCCATCAATTGGGCTGCGATTAACCAACACAACCCGACCATTGACGATGCTTCGCACCGCTACGCGCGAGCGCTGGTCGGCGGGGTCGATGAATTTGGTGCGCTGCAAAACGGTACGCCCGACGAAGTCATTCACGAAGCTGTAGCTGCGATTCAAACGACGCAGGGTAGACACTTGCTTCTAACACCTGGCTGCGGCACGAGTATGGACGTACCCGCCCAGAATCTTCACGCATTGCGACAGGCGGCAAACCTTGCCGCAATTGGATGATGGCTGAGCACGATGAATCACTTCTTTAATCTGTTTTTCGACCAAACTGTCAACGGTCTAGTCATTGGCAACATCTATGCACTCACCGCAATTGGCTTGGCGATCATCTTTGGCGTGGGTAATCTGATCAACTTTGCCCACGGCTCTGTCTACATGATCGGGGCATATGTCGGCTGGGTCTGTGTCACCTGGCTTCATATTCCATTGGCTGTTACCTTTTTGGTGGTAGCGGTGGTCTGTGGACTGCTAGGGCTGCTGATCGAACGTTTTGGCTTGCGCAGTTTGCAGAATTCGGCACGGATTGCACCCTTGCTGGCCACGATTGGCATTAGCTTTGTGCTGGACCAGTTGACGCAGATTCTCTTTACTGCCAATCCGCAGTCATTTCCCAATCCGCTTCCGGCGACCAGAATCTCCCTGGGCGGAGTCAGCATCGGCATGACCGACCTGTTAATTGCCGCAGTGGGCAGCGGCGTTGCCCTGTTGCTCTTTCTCTTCCTGCGTTTTACCAAGCTCGGTTGGGCATTGCGAGCCACCGCCCAGGATCGAGAGGCGGCGCAACAGATGGGCGTCGACGTTCATCTGGTCAATCAAACTGCCTTTGCCTTGGCAGCAATCTTGGGTGGCATTGCGGGCGTGTTGGTCGGCATCTACTTTAACACCGTTTACCCAACCATGAGCTTCCAGGCCGGCTTGAAAGGATTTGCGGCTAATCTGCTGGGTGGACTGGGAAACATCCCTGGCGCTGTGATCGGTGGGCTGATCTTGGGGCTGGTGGAGAGCTATGGTGTAGCACTCTTTGGCTCTACCTATCGCAACCTCTTTGCCTATGTCATCCTGATCATCGTCCTAATCTGGCGACCGAATGGCATTTTCAGTCGTGGACGGAAAACGCCACCTGAACCGCTCACCGGTACCTTTGTGCCCAATAACAAACCCTTCTCCTTGCCGATACCCGCGGCCGTTGGCTTGGCGTTGCTGGCGTTGGCCTTGCCCTTGGCAATCACCAGTCCCTACCTGTTGCAGATTTTTACCAACGCCTGGCTGCTTGGCATGGTAGCCTTGAGTGTTTCGCTGGTGACGGGCGTGGCCGGGCAAACTTCCTTGGGGCAGGCAGGTTTTCTGGCGATTGGGGCATACGCCTCAGCCTTGCTGACCCTACGGTTGCACTGGCCCTTTGAAGCGGCACTGCTCACAGCAGGTCTGATCACCGCATTGCTGGGAACCATGTTGGTCTTGCCTGCCTTTCGCTTGCGTGCTCACTATGTGGCGATTGCTACTCTGGGCATCGGTGAAATTGTCAGTCAGGTCATCCTGAATTGGGACAGTCTCACCCAAGGCGTGATGGGGATTACGAATCTGCCGCCGCCCTCATTTGCTGGCTTTGAAGCGATCTTTCCACGCCAGGTCTACTGGTACTCGCTCGTCCTGCTGCTCTTGCTCACGCTGCTGCAATGGCAACTGTTGCGCTCTCCGCTCGGGCGCATTTGGCGGGCGATGCGTGAGGATGATGTGGCTGCGCAAGCCTATGGCATCAACTTGAATCGTTATAAGGCACTTGCCTTTGCTGCCAGTGCCTTTATTGCCGGTATCAGTGGTGCCTTTGCTGGCCATATGTATACCTACATCAATCACGAAACCTTTACCAATACGACGTCCGTGCTTGCTCTGACGATGGTGATTCTAGGTGGCATGGGCAACATGTTGGGCGCATTGGTTGGCTCACTGGTGCTGACGATTCTGCCCGAACTCTTTCGCGGGTTGGTGGATTACCGATACATCTTTTACGGGCTGGCATTGCTCGTGGTTATTCGCCTGCGCCCACAAGGGCTATTGGGGACAAGTTGAAGATGGCACAGAGACCCCTTCTTGAAGTCAAACAGATCACGCGCAGCTTTGCCGGGGTTTTGGCAGTGGATACCGTGAGCTTTGCTGTCACGGAAGGTGAAACGCTGAGCGTGATTGGCCCGAACGGCGCGGGCAAGACGACGCTCTTTAACTTGATCACAGGGCTAGATCAGCCCACAGCAGGCGAAATCTGGTTGGAGGGCAGGAACCTGGTGGGCTTGCCAGCCGATCGTTTTGCCGCTCAGGGGATTGCCCGTACCTTTCAGCATGGACGTGTCTTTGGCAACCTGAGCGTGCTCAATAATGTTTTGATTGGAGCTCACGCTCGCCGTCGCGCGGCCCACGCTCAGATGCCCTTAGTTGGCGTGTTCAAAGAGTTGTTTAGTGCTCTAATCCGACCCAAGGCGGCCCAAGCCGAAGAAGCCCAATTGCAGGCGGAGGCCAGGGAAGTGATTGCGCTCTTTGGCGAACGGCTCACGCCTCGTCTGCACGAGCCTGCCTTTAGCCTATCCTACGCCAATCGGCGGCGGGTGGAGATTGCTCGGGCACTGGCACTCAAGCCACGTCTCCTGTTGTTGGACGAGCCAACCGCAGGCATGAACCCGACGGAGACCGCTGAAGTGTTGGACTTTATCCGTCAGTTGAAGCTACAGGGACTGACAATTCTGCTGATCGAACACAAACTCTCGCTGGTGATGCAACTCTCTGATCGGGTAGTGGTGATGGACAACGGACAGAAGATCGCCGAGGGCACGCCGGAAGTGATTCGCCATGACCCACAGGTGATCGAAGCCTATCTGGGGCACAAACGGCCCACGATCGCTCCACTCCCAGAACAGACAGTGCAGGTGCGTGTATGAGCAGCCCGTCGGCCTTGCCGTTGTTACAGTTACAAAGTATCGATACCTTCTATGGCTCGATGCAGGTGCACTTTGGCGTCAATCTACAGTTGCAGGTGGGGGAGATCGTTTGTTTGTTGGGTGGTAATGCCAGCGGCAAAAGCACCACGATGAAGGTGATCCTGGGGCTCGTCAAGCCGAGAAAAGGAACGGTTTTTTTTGCGGGCCAGGACATTACCGGTTTGTCTACCCCGAAGATCATTCGTCGTGGCATTGGGTCGGTTCCCGAAGCACGCCGCATCTTTGCCAATATGAGCGTGCGCGAAAACCTGTTGATGGGTGCCTATAAACGGAACGACCGCCAGCAGATCGAGGAGGATTTTGAACGCACCCTGACCCTCTTTCCCCGCCTGAAGGAACGACTTCAGCAGCCAGGTGGCGTGTTGAGCGGCGGTGAACAGCAGATGCTCGCCATTGGTCGGGCATTGATGGGCCGACCGAGTTTGATCTGTATGGATGAGCCGACGATGGGTCTGTCCCCGCTGTTTGTGGATCGCGTATTGGAGCAAATTCAAACGATCAACGCTCAGGGGGTCACGATCTTTATGGTCGAGCAGAATGCCAATTTGGCTTTGCAGATCGCTCATCGTGGCTATGTGATTCAGAATGGTCATATCGTGCTTGAAGGGCAGGCGCAGGAATTGCTCGATAGCCCACAAATTCAAGATGCCTACTTGGGTGAACGGGAGCAAATGAACGAGCAAATCGGAATCAAAAACGGCAATGGGGAAACTGGGGTGTGAAAACAACAGAGCCCTACGCGTTAGCACGGGACAACCGCTCGCTTACGCTGAGCGGCTCTGAAACGTATCGCCATTTTTCATCGCTATCAAGTCGCCGTCAGGTTGTAAAACGTGATCCTAACGCCTCTGTCAGGGCCGGATCGGATGCTCCCTCGTTATCCAATCCGACCCTGACCGGGAGCATCACTACTGCTGGGGAGCTGGTTTGATGCTTCGGGATCCTTTTCTTCCTCGCTTATTTTGCTGCTTTGTGTTACCTCCTTTGAACCCGCCCAGGCGCTGACGCCATCCGTTATCCTGGGCACAATTTTGATTGATTGGCGGCGTAGCCAAGTGGGAAGGCCGGAGTCTGCAAAACTCTTATGCGCCGGTTCGAATCCGGCCGCCGCCTTTGTGCAGTAAAAAATAAACAAAACTGGAGCAGATTTAGCATGGTTAACCGAGTTGTTTTGAAACAGATTAGTGTCCTTCTCTTAATTCTTGCACTTTTGCTTGCGGGCTGTGGTTCATCCGAGCCAGCAGCGCCGACAGCAGCCCCAGCCGAACCAACGGCCACCGCTGAACCTACGGTCGCACCCACGACCGCGCCGACTGCGACCACAGCGAGCGAGGTGGTGACCGAGACGCAAAGCATTTCCGAAACGGAGAGTGTGACAGGTACGGAACTTGTCACACCTACAGAGGTTATCACCACAACTGAAACTGTAACCACAACAGGGGTTGTGACCACGACGGAAACTGTAAGTGCCAGTGCAACGACAAGCAATGCTGCCTACCCAGCCATCACCATCAGCAACAAGCCAGAGGTAGTGCGCATCGGCTATCAGGCCATTCCAAATGCCGAATTGATCGCCAAACAGTTGCAATGGCATGAACAGGCACTTGGTACCCAGATCGAATGGCGTCAATTCGAAAGCGGTCGCGATGTGAATACAGCCATTGCCAGCGGTAGCATTGATATCGGTCTGGTTGGCAGTAGCCCAGCTTCAGCCGGTTTGTCGCGTGGATTGCCCTATGATGTAATCGCCCTTTACGATGTAATTGGTGACAGTGAAGCCTTGGCAGTACGTGACACAATCAAGTCATTTGCTGATCTCAAAGGTAAGAAGATTGCCGCACCCTTCGGTTCGACCACTCACTATTCACTGCTGCAAGTACTCAAATTGAACAACATCTCGCCGGATGAAGTGACACTGCTTGACTTTAACCCGTCCGATCTCTTGGCTGCTTGGACCCGTGGTGATATTGACGCCGCTTATGTCTGGCAACCGACATTACAAAAGCTCTACGACGATGGCGGAACCAAGCTGATCGGCAGCGATGAAGTGGCTGCACAGGGCTTCCCAACCTTTGACGTGGCAGTGGCAACGCGTGACTTTTCCAGTAAATACCCGGAAGTTGTGGCTGTCTATCTGCAAAACCTCTCTAAAGGTGTTGACCTCTATCGTTCGGATCCAACCCAAGCGGCTGAGCTGATTGCCAAAGAGTTGAGTATCACGCCAGAAGAAGCAACTGCGCAAGCCAAGGGGTTGATCTGGCTGACCGCAGCCGAACAGCTTGCCCCCGAGTACTTTGGCACCAAGGATGCACCCGGTGCGCTAGGACAGGCTTTCAAGACCACTGCCGATTTCCTGGTGACACAAAAGGTGATTGACAGTGCACCGGAACTGCCAGTCTTTCAGCAAGGCGCAAATCCAGCTTTCTTGCAGGCAGCGGTTGGCAAATAAACGTACCAGGAGTTACGCAAGATGTTATTTCGACGTCGTTCGGCGAGGCTCTCAACCGAGGGCTTTTTCGAGGAGAAATCTCGCATTTTCTCTCGTCTTGCGTAAATCCTACGTACATACTTCCTATATCAAAACTTACACAAGATAGAGAAAAAACAAGCTTTCTCTGTCTTGTGTAAGTCGAATCCAGATAAAACTCATGTCTCTTTTGAAGCTGCAACGAATGCAGTTGACTTACCCAAGCCGTACAGGTCTGGTTCATGCACTCTCAGATGTTTCACTTACTGTGAATGCTGGAGAGTTTGTCTGTGTGGTGGGGCCATCCGGCTGTGGCAAAACGACGTTGCTCAAGATCATTGCTGGTTTGCTCTTTCCCACGCATGGTGAAGCCCAGGTCGATGGCAGAGCGATTCGTGGTCCAGCGGCAGATCGGGGGATCGTGTTTCAACAGCCAGCACTCTATCCCTGGCTGAGTGTGGCTGACAATGTGGCTTTTGGTTTAAAGATGCGCAAACTTGACCGCATCCAGTCCAGCCAGCGCGTCGATGCGTTATTGCGCTTGGTGGGCCTGGCTGAATTTAGTCAGCGTGCGCCCTATGAGCTTTCGGGTGGGATGCAACAGCGTGCGGCCATTGCGCGTGTACTGATCAACGAACCGCGCATCATGTTGATGGATGAGCCATTTGGCGCATTGGATGCGTTAACGCGTGAGCATATGCAGGAAGAACTGCTCAAGATCTGGCGCACGACACAGACCACAATTCTCCTCATCACACACAGTGTCGAAGAGGCAGTCTATTTGGGGACCCGAATTCTCGTCATGTCGCCCCGCCCAGGTCGGGTCGTGGCCGATCTTCAGGTGCCCTTTTCGCGTGAGGCTGGCGATAGTCGTGCCATCAAATCTCGCCCCGATTTTGTGGCCATGCGCGAATCAGTCCTGAATTACATTTGGAAAGAATAATCATGAGGAAGAGCGGAAAAGTCACTTTGCCACTTTGCCACTTTGCTACTCTTATTTCTTTGCCTAAGGAGTTCAATAGCAAATGAATATTTTTTGGTTTATCCCAACTCACGGCGATGGCCATTATTTGGGAACGAGTACTGGTGGCCGCCCTTTGACGGCGGCCTATATGCGTCAGATCGCCCAAGCCGTGGATGAGCTTGGGTATGGTGGTGCATTGCTGCCAACCGGTCGCGGCTGCGAGGATTCCTGGTTGGTGGCGGCCTCGCTTCTGCCTGTGACACAGCGCATGAAGTTTTTGATTGCGCTGCGTCCGGGTTTGATCGCACCGGCACTGGCGGCACAGATGTCGGCCACCTTTGATCGCCTGTCGAATGGTCGGCTGTTGATCAATATCGTCACGGGCGGCGATCCTGTGGAATTGGCTGGGGAAGGTGTTCATTATGACCATGATACCCGCTATGCTGTGACCCACGAGTTTTTGACCGTTTGGCGCCAGTTGACCAGCGGTCAAGATGTATCGTTTAAGGGTAACTTTTTTCATCTGGAAGGCGGAAAACTAATCGCACCAACCTCGCAACAACCCCATCCGCCGCTTTATTTCGGCGGATCGTCACCAGCGGGCCACGATGTTGCGGCTCGTCATGCCAATGTTTATCTTATCTGGGGCGAACCGCTGGTGCAGGTTGCTGAGAAAATTGCCGATGTACGACGACGGGCGGCTGCTCAGGGCAGACAACTGCGCTACGGTCTGCGGCTCCATATCATTGTACGTCGCACCGAAAGTGAGGCTTGGAAAGCAGCAGAAGAGTTGATTCAGTATGTCGATCAGGCAACGATTGAAAAGGCTCAGGCGGTCTTGAGTCGCTATGACTCGCATGGACAACAGCGAATGCGCTCGTTGCACTTTGGTAACAGTGAATCACTTGAGATCGCACCCAACTTGTGGACAGGGGTTGGCCTGTGCGTGGTGGGGCGGGGACTGCATTGGTCGGTGATCCGGAAACTGTGGCCCAGCGACTGAAGGAATATGCCGCTTTGGGGATCGATACCTTCATCCTTTCAGGTTATCCACACCTGGAAGAAGCCTACCGCGTGGCGGAATTGCTCTTTCCGCTGTTACCTTTGGAAAATTCAACCCAGATCAATGCTGCCCAAACGCAGCACTTTGTTGGCGAAGTCGTTGCCAATGACCTGCGCCCAACAGCCCTACCGACGTCGCTATTCACTGAGCAACCGGCCAACGTAGCAGCCCAATGGACGAACAACGGGAGAGCTTAATGCTAACAGAGCGATCCATGACGGGCTTCAGCACACCAGCCAAACCGAGTTGGCGGCTTCGGCCAGAGACTTGGATCACAATCATAACCGTCGCCACACTTTTGCTCGTCTGGTACGTGGTCACTGCCAGCGGTTGGGTGCCAGACTACTTTGTCCCCAGACCAGCTCAAACTTGGCGGACCTTTTTGCGCATTTTGAGCGAAGGCTATCGAGGGCACTCACTTTGGGAGCATCTCTTTGCCAGCTTGTCGCGCGTGCTGTTGGCCTTTGTCGCCAGTGGTCTGATCGGTGTGCCACTGGGATTAGCCATGGGAAGTGATCGGCGCATCGCTGCCATTTTTGATCTGCCAATCGAGTTCTACCGTCCGTTGCCACCCCTAGCCTATTACACATTGTTGGTGATCTGGCTGGGGATCGACAATGCCTCAAAGGTGGCGCTGCTCTTCCTGGCTGCGTTGCCGCCGGTGGTGATCGCCACTGCGACAGGGGTTCGCTCTGTCCGTGCAGAATATCTGCACGGTGCCCAATCGTTGGGCGCAAGTCGTTGGCAACTCTTTCGTCATGTGATCTTTCCTGCCTGTTTGCCAGAGATTTTCACCGGCTTGCGGGTTTCGATTGGTTTTACCTACACAACGTTGGTGGCGGCTGAGATGGTGGCAGGTGTCAATGGGGTCGGCTGGATGGTGCTGGATGCTAGCAAATTCCTGCAAAGCGATGTGATCTTTGTCGGCATCATTTTGATGGGTATCACCGGAGCGCTGCTGGATGCACTTGTACGTTGGCTTGACCGCTGGATCGTGCCCTGGCGCGGCAAAGGCTAACCTTGTTACCAGATTGTTACCGAGACAAGACTACCTGTGTTACTTCGATGAGGTAGGCTATCCTACGAATATGAAATCTTCTCTGTGTTTACACGAAACTACCTGTTGTTGTCATTGCCCGACTGCACCCTGTACCGAGTGTAGAGAGCGGAGGCAGTGAGGATTATCTTTGCTTCGCTAACAAGCGAGGTTGCCCAGAGAGCAAAAAGGTAATTCGGACAAGATCTGCTTCCGCCCACCCGATGTGTAAATACGGTGAAAGCAGAGTTTTAAAATAGCTTTACAAGGAAGTTTGCGCAAGAGCGTCACCGTACAAACCAGGTGACGCTCTTTTTTATTTACATGATTGATTCAAAAGGCCATCGAATGAGCAATTTAAATGAGTATCTTCGTCAAAAGCGCGAAGCATTGCTGGCACGCCGTGCCAAAGTTGCGGCCGGCGCGCATGAACCTCATGTGATCAAAGCCAGTGCCAAAGCCGAGGGACGCAGCGGTATTCGTCACATCCGCATTCGCGAACATCATGTGATCAGCGACAGTCCCCCTGATTTTGCTGGCTACAACTTGGGTGCCAGTTCACCAGAACTGCAACTAGGCGTGTTAGGAAGCTGTTTGACCCATGTGTTCTTGATCCAGGCTGCTGATAAACAAATTCCACTGGAAGAACTCGAAGTGGAGGTAACTGGTCAACTTGACCCGCGTGCGGGCACGCCAGGCAATGAACATATCCCAGTCTATCCACACAATATCAGCTACACCGTTCACATCAAATCGCCAGCATCGGCAGAGGCGTTGGCAGACCTGCACCGTACGGTTGAACGCGTTTGTCCGATCTTCAATCTATTGGTTCAGCCGCAGACCATTCAGGGTACGTTAGTTCATGCGACCTAAAGTGTGGAATAGAAATATTTTACACACTATTCACTATCTGGAGAGCAGGGTTTATGTACAATTTCAAGATTCGCATTTTTAGCTTGTTCATTATCGTGGCGGCGTTGCTCAGCAGTTGTGTCCCAGGTGGAGCTACAGCGCCAACATCTACTGGTAGTCAAGCCGCCGCCGCACCTGCCAAGACGGGGCGTGGGGCTGGTGATACACTCCACCTGATCTGGTGGCAGGCTCCCACTATCCTCAACCCACATTTGGCGACCGGTGGTAAAGATACAGATGCCAGCCGCGTTACCTATGAGCCACTGGCTTCCTTTAATGCTGAAGGGGAGTTGGTGACCTTCCTGGCCGCCGAAATTCCTTCGCTAGAGAATGGCGAAGTTGCTGCCGACGGCAAGTCTGTTACCTGGAAACTCAAGGCCGATGTCAAATGGTCGGATGGCGAGCCATTCACCGCTGACGATGTGAAGTTTACCTTTGATTACATCGCCGATCCGGCAACGGGCGCTACGAGTGGCAGCTCCTACAGCAATGTTGCGAGCGTCGATGTGGTCGATGCGACGACAGTCAAGGTGAACTTTAAAGATGCAACGCCGGTATGGGCACGACCCTTTGTCGGCGCTACCGGTGGGATCATTCCCAAACATATCTTTCAGGACTACATCGGTGCCAAATCCAGCGAGGCACCCGCCAACCTAAAGCCAGTGGGTACTGGCCCCTATCAAGTGGTCGAGTTCAAACCGGGCGATATCATCATCTTTGAACCCAATCCGAATTTTCGAGAAGCCGACAAACCCTACTTCAGTCGGGTTGAATTGAAGGGCGGCGGCGATGCGACATCGGCAGCCCGTGCTGTACTCCAAACTGGCGATGCTGATTATGCCTGGAATTTACAGGTCGAAGCCCAGGTGTTGCAACAACTGGCCCAGGCTGGCAAAGGCACATTACTGCTCAATCCCGGCGGTAATTCGGAACGAATTGAACTCAACCGTGCTGACCCGAACCAGGAGATCGATGGCGAGCGAGCCAGTATCAAGGCTCCCCATCCTTTCTTTAGCGATTTGAAGGTGCGTCAAGCCTTTAGTCTGGCCGTGGATCGCAAGACGATTGTCGAACAGCTCTATGGCCCAGCCGGAGAAGTGACCAGCAACGCCGTGGTTGCGCCAGCAAACGTTGTTTCGCCCAACACCTCTTGGGAATTCAACCTTGAGAAAGCCGCAGCCCTGTTGGACGAGGCAGGATGGAAGGACAGCGACGGCGATAAAATTCGCGACAAAGATGGCGTCAAGTTACAGATTCTCTTCCAATCTTCAGTCAACCCTGTGCGTCAGAAGACGCAGGAGATCATCAAGCAATCCCTGGAATCGATCGGCTTTGGCGTGGAGTTAAAGAGTGTCGATAGCACTGTCTTCTTTAACAACGATCCTGCCAACCCCGACACTTTTAAACACTTCTATGCCGATGCCCAGTTATACACCACTGGCAGCAGCAACCCCGACCCAGGCGACTATCTGGAAGACTTTACCTGCGCTGAGATTGTGTCGAAAGCCAATGAATGGTCCAAGGGCAACCTGACCCGCTGGTGCAACCCTGACTATGACGCGCTGGTCGCCCAAGCCAAGACGGAGCTAGACCCGGCCAAACGCCAGGCGATCTACATTCAACTCAATGACATTTTGATCAATGATATTGTGATCATTCCAGTCGTCCATCGCACTTTCCCCAATGGGGTCAGCAATAGCTTGGATGGCGTGGTCTTGACGCCGTGGGATTCGCAACTGTGGTTGTTAAAAGATTGGGTACGTAAATCACAATGACCCCTTATCTGATCAGGCGCTTGCTGCTTTCGATCCCGATCCTAATCGTGATCAGCGCATTGATCTTTACGATTCTGGCCCTGGCACCTGGCGATCCGATGTCGGCGTTTGCGACGGATCCCTCTATGTCGGAAGAAGTGCGGCAGAATATTCGCCATGCGCTGGGGCTAGATGCGCCAATCTACGTGCGCTATGTGAAGTGGAGTTGGGCCTTTATCAACGGTGATATGGGCTACTCCTTCGCTAGCCGCAGTCCCGTGAGTGGGTTGTTGGGTCAACGCCTGACAACCACGCTCTCGGTGGTTGGTGTGGCCTATCTGATCAGTGTGCTGATGGCGATTCCAATTGGGTTGTTGGCGGCAATCCGACCTTATTCGATCTTTGATCAAATCACGACAACGATGGCCTTTATCGGCTTTTCGTTGCCGACTTTTTTTACCGGGCTGTTGTTTATTATCGTCTTTAGTGTACGTTTGCGCTGGTTTCCCTTTATCTACAATAGCACGTTACAGGTGACAGATTGGCAAAGCTTGCTGGCCCAGGTGCAACAGTCGGTGATGCCAATCGCTGTGTTGGCGCTCTTTCAGACGGCGGCAGGCTGATGCGTTATACCCGCTCTGCTGTACTAGAAAATATTCGCCGCGACTATGTACGTACGGCGCGCGCCAAAGGGCTGCGTGAGTGGTTGGTGATCAATCGCCACATCCTGCGCAATGCCTTGATTCCGGTAGTGACCTTGATTGCCCTGGGGATTCCCAATGTCTTTACCGGTGCCCTGATCACGGAACAGGTCTTTCGTGTGCCGGGGATTGGTGGGCTTTTGGTCAGCAGTATCCTGGCCAGCGACACCCCCGTGGTCATGGCGATTACTGTGATTTATGCCGTGCTGATTGTCTCTTTTAACCTGGTGGCCGACCTGCTTTACGGTCTACTTGACCCACGAGTGCGTTATGGATAAACGGGCTAAGTTTTGTTATGTATACTAGCGGTTGTCACTAATAGACATGCTATTTAAACATTGCACAATCTTCTGCAGAATCCAACCCTTGGAGATTGTGCAATGTCTCAGTGTCAGTTCTATAAGTAACACTTTTTGCAGTTGAAAAAGTGCTTCTTAGTGCAGAGCGTCAGTATAAAAGGTCTTTATAGGTGAATCAGATGTTCCAGAATCTTGTCTGTCCCGTGTCACCGCTGCGTGTGAATGAAAATGTGGTACGCATTGTGGCGGCCTTGGTGGTGTTGTTGACCGCCAGCTATCTTTTGACGGGCAGTATCTACCCGGTGTTGCTTCTGTTGATTGATTTTACTATCCGAGCCTTTACGCAACTGCGCTACAGCCCGCTCAGTTGGCTTGGCAGTCAGATTCGGGCAGGTCTTGGATTGCCGGAGGCTTTGATCGACAAAGCTCCCAAAATCTTTGCCGCACGGGTCGGTTTTCTTTTTAGTCTGGCGATCTTGCTCCTGGCCTATCTCCATCCACCCAGCAGCATTGTCGTGGCTATTCTACTGATCGTTTTCGCCCTGTTAGAATCTCTGCTCAATCTCTGTGTCGGTTGTCTGGTCTACAGCTATCTGGTCTTTCCCTTCTTTAACCGTGGCCCACAGGACAACAAGGCAAGCTGACAGAGTAGACGTTCATGAAATAGTTCACCACAGAGGATCAAAATGGCGGGTGTCGAGTGGCGAATAATTCCGCAATCCACAATCCACATTTCAAGTCAGAGGAAATTGGATGAACAATGAGATCACACAGAAGTTACCAGTTTCACTCGCAAAGTCAGCACCCAGCGACACAAACGATGAGACACAATTGAGCACTCAGTTACAAACCATGCGTTCCCCCTGGCAGGGTGCGTGGCGTCAATTTCGCCGTCATCGTTTGGCGATGGTAGGCGCAGTGGCCTTACTGGTGATCATTATCAGCACGGTTGTGGGACCCTTCGTCTATACAACGCCCTACAACAAAGTTGACTTTGCGGTTGCCTCACAGGGTCCGAGTTGGAATTATCCCTTTGGCACAAATGACCTGGGGCAGGATATGTTAGCCCGTGTGCTGTGGGGCGGGCGTATCTCTGTAGCGGTTAGCGTTTTTGCCATGTTGGTGGCGATTACGCTGGGTACCCTGATCGGTTCGCTGGCTGGTTTCTTTGGCGGCTCGCTCGATCTGTTCTTGATGCGCCTGACCGATATATTTCTGGCCTTGCCGCAGCTACCACTCTTGTTGCTGGTGATATATCTCTTCCGCCAGTCGATTACTGCCGCTGTGGGGCCTGAATTAGGGGTCTTTGTCTTGATTGTGCTGATCATCGGTGGGCTGAACTGGATGTCGGTGGCCCGTTTGGTACGCGCCAATTTTCTTGTATTGCGCGAAGCTGAATTTGTCACTGCCGCCCAAGCTGTCGGTGTGCCAGAGGGGCAGATTATTCGCCGCCATCTGTTGCCCAATACGTTGGGTCCGGTCATTGTGGCAGCGACATTGGCCGTTGGCTCAGCAATCATCACCGAATCCAGCCTGAGTTTTCTGGGTCTAGGTTTTCCGCCAGATACGCCTACCTGGGGACGAATGCTCTTTGAGGCCCAGAATTATGTGGAATTTACCCCTTCGATGGCGCTCTTCCCCGGTCTTTTTATCTTTGTAACGGTGCTTAGCATTAACTATATCGGCGACGGCCTGCGCGATGCGCTTGATCCACAATTGCGCACGAAATAGGCAGGAAAATTTCAAACAGCAATGTTTAGACAGTGCGACGCACCGAAGCTTGACAGATTCAAACAATATTCATTTTTAAAGAGGAGTAACGTAACATGACTATCCAAACGCGACGGCTTTCACGCCGCCAGTTCTTGCAGATGACTAGCCTCGGCGTCACGGGCTTAGCCTTATCCGCTTGTGTTGGTTTACAGCCACCCGCAACTTCAAGTGGCTCCGCCAGTGTACCTGCAACAGAAAAGCTAACCCTTGATTTTTTTGCTTGGGGTGACGCTTCGGACATTCCCGCTTGGGATGAATTGGCGAAAAAATATACAGAGCTGAATCCGAATGTGATCGTCAAACCAACACCAACGCCAACCAACGATTATTACACAAAGTTACAAACTCAGTTTGCCGGTGGTCTTGCCCCGCACATTGCCTCGTTCCAGGGCTGGGAATGGCAACCTTATGCCGATAAAGACCTATTGGCACCGATTGACGATTATATCCAACGTGAGCATTTTACGGCGCCTTATCCAGAGGGCAACAACAGCATTGAGTTGACAACCCGCCGTCATGGCAGTCGCTATTTGATTCCAACACAAGTGGCCACGATGTTGATGTTCTATGCCAAGAAGCACTTTGATGAGGCTGGTCTCGCCTATCCGACCGACGATTGGAAGTTCGATGAATTTGTGGAGATTGCGCAAAAGCTGAGCAAAACCGACGGTGATCAGAAACGTTATGGTTATCAACCCAACGGCATTTGGCCGCGGGATATTCATTGGATTCGTGCCACAGGCAAGCAGGAATTCGACGAACTGGGCGATCCCAAAAAGGCGCTTTTTGATCAACCGGAAATTGTAGAAATCATTCAATTGGTGGAGCAGGATTTCCGCTACAAGTTGAATATTTCACCTAGTCCGGCTGATCTAGCCGATGGTGCCAATACTATCGAGGCTGGCAATTCTGCTCTCAAATACGAAGGCCCCTGGTTTTTCCCGCAGTTGAACAGTCCGGAGCTGCGTAAGGACAACAAACAGGTCGAGTTTGATGTGGTGCTCATGCCCAAAGGTGCCGATGAAAGCCGCCCGCACCGTGGTTGGTCGGAAGGCGTGGTCTTGCCCAAGAGCGACCAGGTGGATGCCGCCTGGGGCTTTGCCAGTTTTATCGGAGGCGAGGAAGGGCAGAAGATCTATTCGAGTATTACCGGTCGCCTGCCCAATACCATTGCGCTGATCGAAAGTTTCTGGCTGCCTACAATTGAAGAACGTTTTGGTGTAAAAAATGGCAAAGCCTTTATCGAAGCGTTTAGCCGTTCGGAAGTGGATGTCGTTGGCGGCATCACGCGTGGTAAGTTCTGGAACGAAGTCGTGAAGCCGGTCGGTTGGGATCCGATTATCAACAATAGCGCTACTGCGGCTGAGGTCTTGCCTAAGGTCAATGAAGGGGTACAGAAATTGTTGGACGATTATTGGGCGCAACAATCGTAACGCACGCTGTCATACGGACGACTTGTTCGGTCGTTCATTATACAAAGTTAAACTTTCACAAGATGTCATTTCGACGAGGGCCGTTTCGAGGAGAAAGCTTGTTCTTCGCCAACTGAAGATTTCTCGTTCAGAACAGCCTTTGCTCGAAATGACACTGTCAAAGAAGCGACGTAACGATTCAAGCGATCCTCTTCCGGGAAGGCTCTTGCGCAAGTGAAAGTACAGCAATCTACCCTTCCCGGAAGATGTTTACGAATGACTGGGGCATAATCCGCTCCAGGATAGGCAGTGCAATGTCTTTGTTGACCAACGAGTACACCAAGCGGCGTGGCCCTTCTAAAAAAATGTTGCGCGAATGGCGCGACGGCTACTTGTTTGCAGCACCTTTTATCATCGGCTTTCTGATCTTTATTGCCTTTCCCATGTTTTATTCGATCTACTTGGTCTTTTATGATTGGGATCTGCTCAGTCCCCCACGCTTTGTCGGGCTGACTAATCTCAGCCGTCTTTTCCAGGACCCTAAGGCCAACCTGAGTCTGTACAACAGTGCCTACTACACGCTCTTTGCCGTGCCATTACAATTGCTGATTTCGTTTACGTTGGCGCTGGCGTTAACGCAGAAGATTCGTTATCGCGCCTTTTATCGAGCTGGCTTTTATTTACCAATTATCGTGCCAATTGTGGCCAGTTCCGTAGTCTGGCAGCGGGTCTTTCATCCTGAGTTTGGAATTCTCAACGAGTTGTTGGCATGGTTTGGGGTGGCGCCACGCGCCTGGCTCTTTGAACCAGAACTGGCCAAACCGGCTTTTATCTTGATGTCACTCTGGATGATTGGTCGGCAGATGGTGATCTTTATTGCTGGCCTGGGCAATATCCCTGAAGCGCTGAAGGAAGCTGCCAGTTTGGATGGTGCTGGTGTTTGGTCACGCTTGCGCCATGTCACGCTCCCGCTGATGACACCGCTGATTTTCTTCAACCTGATTATTGCGATCATCAACTCCTTTCAGAGTTTTGTCAATGCGATGGTGATGACACAAGGCGGACCGCAGGATGCGACACTCTTTGCTGTCCTCAATATTTACCGCAACGCCTTTGAATACTTCAACATGGGCTATGCGTCGGCGCTGGCCTGGGAGTTATTTGTACTCATGGTTGGTTTTACCTTTGCTCAATTTTACCTGGCGAATCGTTGGGTCTATTATGAAACGGGAGAAGGACAGTGAGCAGAGCGACCGGAAGCGACCGGTTTTGGCTGATCGGTTTGCAATTTTTGTTGACAGTTGCCCTCATCAGCTTTTTGGTGCCGACCCTGTGGATGTTGAGCTCTTCACTGAAGGCTTCCACAGAGATCTTTACTCACCCGATCCAATGGCTACCCCGCCAGCCGGAGTGGGAAAACTATGTGAAGATCTTTCAGTTGCAACCGTTGTTGGTCTTTCTGCGCAACACACTCTTGATTGTCTTTTGGGCCGTGATCGGAACAGTGCTTTCATCAGCGTTGGTGGCCTATTCTTTTGCTCGATTGCGCTGGCCGGGGCGCGACTTCTGGTTTGCCCTACTCTTGGCGACGATGATGTTGCCCGACGTGGTGACCCTGGCGCCACGCTTCCTGCTATTCCGCAATCTAGGCTGGCTCGACACCTTTTTACCGCTGATTGTCCCCCATTGGTTTGGGATTAATGCCATTTACGTTTTTCTCATACGTCAATTTTTCCGCGGGATTCCAATGGAGTTAGAGGATGCTGCGGCGATCGACGGTGCGGGTCGGCTGCGCGTTTTGTTACAAATTCTTTTACCACTTTCGCTGCCGGTGATTGCTACAGTCGCCGTCTTTGCGCTTTTACAGCATTACAACGACTACCTCAATCCATTGATTTATATTCGCTCGCGCGAACTGTGGCCGCTCGCGTTGGCGTTACAGGCATATAATGACGCCTACGTGCGCAATTGGGAACTGGTTTTTGCCGCAAGTACAGTCATGGTCGCACCCGTATTGGTGATCTTTATCGTTGCGCAACGTTTTTTTGTGCAAGGCATTGCTTTGACTGGCTTCGGCGGGCGTTGATAATACCAAGTACGCAGAATACAATTGGTATAAATTACGGCAACAATTGAAAGAAGGATTGGTTATGTTTACCCAACAGGATGGGATCTTTCCACACTATCCACGTACCGAACGGCAGGCTGAATTTATGGCCCTGGCCGACAAACTGGCCGTGCGTGCAGCAGAACGGGCAACACGCTATGACCGTGAAAATACCTTCCCGTTTGAGACGTTCCGCGATCTACAGGAGGCAGGCTACCTCTCCCTAACAGTTCCCCAGGAATATGGTGGCTGTGGTGCCAATGTGCTGGAGGTTGCTCTGGCTCAGGAACGCTTGGCACGGGGTGACGGGTCGGTGGCGTTGGCGGCGACCATGCATTTAGGCCACGTCGGCATGTTGGCGCAGACTCAAGCCTGGCCTCAAGCTTTGTTTGCCCGCCTCTGCCGAGAGATTATTACGGAAGGTGCCTTGATCAACGCTGCCGCCAGTGAGCCGGACTTGGGCAGTCCCTCGCGTGGCGGCTTGCCCAGCACTACCGCCACGCGCACGGCGAACGGTTGGCGTCTAAATGGGCGTAAGAGTTGGACCAGTCTGGCCCCTGCGCTGCGCTACTTTACGGTAATGGTCGCCGTACACGACGGAGAACAGTCGCCCTACCGAGCCAACTTCTTGGTGCCGGCTGGTACGCCGGGACTCCAGATTGAAGAAACGTGGGACAATCTGAGTATGCGTGCTACCGCCAGCCACGATCTGATCTTAACCGATGTCGAGTTGCCGGACGAGGCGCTATTGCCGGAAGCCGGAGCGCGCATCCCTAGTGATCCGCGCGTCTGGGGTTTGGTGACCGCTGCTGTCTACACTGGGATTGCCTTTGCAGCGCGTGACTTTGCCGTCAACTATGCGCGTGAGCGACAGCCCAACGGCTTGCCGGGCCCGATTGCCGAGTTACAAACGGTCCAACACCGTGTAGCCGAAATTGAGTTGCTCCTGTTGCAATCACGGGCCGTGCTCTACAGTAGCGCTGAGGCCTGGTTGGCGCACCCCGATCAGCAGGACAAGCTGGCCTGGCAATTAGCAGCCGCCAAGTACCTTGCCACCAACAACGCCATCAAAGTGACTGATCTGGCACTACGGGTGGTTGGCTCGGCGGGCTTGTCCAAAGCTTTGCCCTTGGAGCGTTATTTCCGTGATGTGCGCGCTGGCCTCGGCAATCCACCTATGGACGATGTCGCATTAACCATCATCGGGCGCGCTGCACTGGGCTTGTAACGTTTTACACCTGTAGAGGCAGATCGCAATACACAATGCCGATTGAATTTTTGACGATGGTCCCAACTTCTGGCGATGGTCCTTACCCTGGCAGCGACAACGCACCGGGCGGTAATTGGTCCTTCTCTGGATCGCGCCAACCAACATTGGACTATATTACCAAGATCGCTCAGGCCACCGAAGCTGGTGGCTTTGGCACTTTGTTATTGCCGGTCGGCACAGGATGTTTAGATGGTTGGTCGGCAGCCTCGTTTCTGGCTACGCAAACGACTCACTTGCGCTTTCTGGTTGCTCTCCGGCCCGGTTTTGTCCAGCCATCAGTGGCGGCACGTCAGGCAACCACCTTTGATTATCTTTCTGGTGGGAGGCTCTCGATTAATGTTGTGACTGGGGGATCACCCCAAGAGCAGGCCCGAGATGGTGACTTTCTTGACCATGACACCCGCTATAGACGTACCTGTGAGTATATCCAGTTAACCAAGCGCCTTCTCACCGAACGAAATATCGATCATGAGGGGGAGTTCTACCGGCTAAGAGGGGGCAACCTCTTTCCTCGCTCGCCCCAGCAACCTCATCCGCCGTTCTTTATTGCGGGCGAATCAGAGGCAGGAAAGGCCGTGATCGCTGAAGAAGCCCAGGTCTACATGACCTGGGGTGGGCCACTGACTGAAATGGCCGCTAAACTGGCCGATATTCGCCAGCGTGTCGCCGCCCAGGGAAGAACAATCGGCTATAGCATCAGCTTTCAAACGATTCTAGGGGATAGCGAAGAAGCTGCTTGGGCCAAAGCCGAAGATCTTCGTCAACACATGAGTGCAACTACGATTGAACGACAGCGAGAATACTTCCGCACCATTGACTCGGTTGGCCAGCGTCGGCTTGCTGGCTATTTGGATGCAAGTGCTGCCGATGATTTTCGCCTTGGCCCTAACTTGTGGGTAGGGTTAACCCAGGTTTTAGGCGGCAATAGTATCGCGTTGGTCGGCACTCCGGATCAAGTTGCTGACCGGATCGTCGAGTATATCAATCTGGGCTTCAATTATGTGTTACTGCGTGGCTTTCCGCATCTGGAAACCATCACACAATTGGGGCGCGATGTGCTGCCGCGTGTACATGCCAAGTTAGCAACCTCAGTGCAAAACTTTTCCTGATTGTACCTGTTCCGTTGGAATTGACTCAAGTCAAAAGGAGACAACAATGAGCAAAATTCTCGATGAAGTCCTTGCCGCCAACCAGAGCTATGCCGATAGCTTTGGAGAGAAGGGCAACCTTCCAATGCCGCCTGGACGCCGTTTTGCAATTTTGACCTGTATGGATGCTCGCCTCGATCCGGCCAAGTTTGCTGGCCTAGCGGAAGGTGACGCACATGTGATCCGCAATGCTGGCGGGCGAGCCAGCGATGATGCCATCCGTTCGCTGGTGATCTCGTACAAATTGCTGGGAACCGCAGAATGGTTTGTCGTTCACCATACTAACTGTGGCATGGAGTTTTTTACCGACGATGTGATACGTGGCTTGCTCGCCAATAGCCTGGAGACTGCCGCACTTGGTGCCGATGGTTTCTACGATGTCGGCAAGGGGCCAGGTTCGCAGGAGGCCGAGTTTATCGATTGGTTGACGATCAAAGATCAAGCCAAGAGTGTCACCGCCGATGTACAACGGATTCGCCATCACCCCTTGGTGCCTGCATCGATTCCCATCTATGGGTATATCTACGATGTTAAAACTGGCAAATTGCTTGAAGTGCCAGAAGCGACAATTGCAGGACGAGCGAAGTAACTCTGTTTTGTAAATAAATACGGACAAAAGGAGCATAGAAATGGCTGTCAGCAAAGAACGTTTTGAACAAGGCTTGACCTATAACGCCTACAAAGAACAGATGACGCGCAACCGCGAACGATTTGACAATACCGAGCAAACCGTTGAATTGCCCAGTGACGATGTTGCCTTTTTCGCTGCGTTGCCGGAACCGCTCAATGTTTTAGTCATTGCCGAAGATTGGTGTGGGGATGTCATCAACAATCTGCCTGTGTTGGGGCGATTGGCAGCCGCCAGCGGCAAACTCAACCTGCGCGTCTTTCTACGCGACCAAAATCTTGACCTGATTGATCAATATCTCAACCAGGGGCAGTTCCGTTCGATCCCAGTCTTTGTCTTCTTCGATCAAAATTTCCATGAACTTGGGCATTGGATCGAACGCCCCGCACGTGTCACCGAACTGAACGCTAAATTGCGCCAGGAACTTTTTGCCAACGACCCACTCTTGTCGCAATACGCACCGACCACGGCTCCGGCTGATCTCTCAGAGGAAGCGCGCAGTCGTTATATTCAAGCCACAAGCGCTTTTCGTACGGAGAACCGCCTGCTTTCTGACCATGAGGTCGTACATGAGTTGCGAGAATTGGTGGAGCATGCCACAACCTAACACGAGTAGGCTAAAGCTGTTACAGGCTTGTTACCTAGTAGTAACCATGACTGTGACCTCGGCCTGCTATAATCGTTGAAGTTGTTCAATTACTATATGGATGTGTCTA
This sequence comes from Caldilineaceae bacterium, assembly GCA_046328715.1. Classification (GTDB taxonomy): domain Bacteria; phylum Chloroflexota; class Anaerolineae; order Caldilineales; family Caldilineaceae; genus JAXLWB01. The sequence goes on from JAXLWB010000001.1 coordinate 408,686, forward strand.
CCGCACCGGCATAAACACATAAGTGACTGATGGTAAACGAGATGCTGAAGCGTAACCACTCTCGAAGGTCTGTTTGCGCTTCAGCACAAATCAATTTCTCAAGAAAGGAGGAAGACAAATGTATAACAACTTGTTTAGTTACCCAGTAGTTGCTGGTCTTCCTCAGATACTTTCCTCCTGTTGTTCTTCTTGTTGTAGCCACTGTTGTCCGCCACTACCCTGCGAGGCCTGCTGCTGTAGATAGCGGGAACCTGCCGCTACCTTAGTTGCTGTCAATCCAAGCCTACCCAATTCGATACATTCTTGTGGACCTGTCTCCAAGTGATGGCGATTTCGCAGATGTAATTCTTGTGTAAGCGCTTTCTGGATTTGCTGCAGCATGACTCGCTGCATGTAACCCGCTAACTCCGCACACTGGTATTGAGCAAAGCCAAATAACACAACCTAATTCTTACTTCCTGTGCTTGACGAACCCCAAACTTGGCAAGCATGACTAATAGACACACCCTTTAAACATGGCACAATCTACCAAAGAACCCGATGCCGTGAGATTGTGCCATGTTTATGTGTGATCTCTAAAAGGAGATTGATCACCTATGAGCCAAGAGCGAAAACCCTTGGTCGCGGTAGGACTTTCAGGCAGCCCATCGCCGAACTCACGTTCGCGCATATTACTGGAACGTACTCTTACCCACCTAGCTGAACACAACGTCAGTACCCAATTACTTGATCTCAGTGAGTTGCCTGCCGATGCGCTCTTGGGGCGTCGTCGTGACAGTGTGATTGACACATCGATCCAGCAGACAGCAGAGGCAAACATCATTGTATTGGCAACGCCTGTTTATCGCGCGACTTACACGGGACAACTCAAAGCATTTCTAGATTTATTTCCGCAAAACTCGCTGCGCAATCGTGTAGTTGGGTTAATCGCTACAGGAGCCACACCGCTGCACGGCTTGGCGATCGACCATGGTTTGCGGCCTTTAGTTGCTAGCTTATCTGGTTTAAGTGCGTCCGAAGCGATCTATGTGACGGATGGGCAATTCCCGGATAAAGCGCAGCTTCCAGATGAAATCCAACAAAGGATTGTCCAGTTGGCGCACGAGCTATACGTTCTTGCAAACGGATTGCAACATCCGATTATCCACCATGCCCAACACTAAAAAGCGTTGAAGCTTAATTTGGAGTTTATGTGGCTATACACAAGAAAGGGAATAGACATGAAGAAGATCAAGCATCCACTCATTTTGCTTTTTGTAGTGCTATGCACACTGTTTTTGAATGCATGTAGCACAAGTGTTATGCAAACGCCCAGCCGTGAAGTCGCCATTACACAAGAGGATGCGTTGGTCGCCCAGGATATCCTGTTGGCGGCATTAACAACGGGTGGGGCTAAACTCACTGAAGCTGAGTTTAGTAGCTTTCTCACGAAAGCATTGGAAAGCAATAGTGGTCCCAACACTCCAATCAAGCAGATCGTAACCTGGATCGAGCCAGAACAACTCTATCTACGACTAACGCTAAAAGAAGATGTCTTGGCTGCAGGACTCGGTAATACGCTTGATTTGGTCGGGAGTCTTGCTGTCAAGGACGGTACCCTTCAACTCACCTTGTCAGAGGCTGCAGCCGGTCCTTATCAGGTCACCGGGGCGTTTTTGAAACCAATCGCCGACCAGATCAACGCAGTTTTGGCACAGCAAATTCCGAATTTGCCGTTGGTTATTACTTTGCAGAGTGGTTCAATCAGCATCCAGGTTGTTCAATAGGTCAGCTCGTTCAATCAGAGGGGCTCTGCGATTACTTGATAGAATCAATTAAATTGGTAAATCTCAGATTCCTTTGAATCTCTTCTATCCAAACCTTTCAAAATCAAGGAGAAAATTAACAATGCAAGACTGGACAAAAGATGCTACACAGGTTGAATTGTTTTGGCAGCGCTCACAATCTGCTGGAATCAATCGCCGTAACTTCCTGAAGATTCTCGCCGGTGCTAGTACTGCTCTCACTTTAGCTGCTTGCGCTCCTGCCGTGACCACTTCACCAACCGTAAGCGAAGCCACCGAACCCGCTGCCGCTGAGGAGGCGACAGCAGGCACTCCCGTCGTCGATGCCGAACAGGTCTTTCGCTCTCCCACTGACACAGAGCCAGCCAGCCATGACTTCAACAAAGATCTCTACTGTGGCGGCAACAGTTCCTTGTTTGCTGGCCTCACAAGATTTGACACCGACTATATTCCACAACCCTATGTGGCTGAGAAGTGGTCACTCAATGAAACTGGAGATGTCTATACTGTCAGCCTCAAGCCTGGGCAGAAATGGAGCAATGGCGACCCTGTGACTGCACATGATTTTGAATGGTCCTTTAAACGCCAACTTGACCCAGCTACCGGAGCGTCGTACGCAGCGTTTTTGTTCGATCTAAAAAATGCTGAAGCCTTTAATACCAGTAAAGCAGGAATCAGTGCAGACGATGTAGGTATCAAAGCAATCGACGATTTAACCCTGGAAATTACCCTGGAAGGACCTCGTGGTTATTTCCCAACGGTGTTGGCTTATGCTGCTGCTTTGCCTGCTCATCGCGGCGCAGTAGAAAAGTTTGGCGATAAGTGGACCGAAGCAGGCAACATTGTTACCAATGGTCCCTGGAAGTTGGTGGAATGGGACCATGAGCGCCAATTGGTCTACGAACGCAATGATGACTTCGTGCTTGAACCCAAACCCAAGTTGCGTAAGTTGATCACACCGATCATTGCCAGTGACGCACAACTGGCCGCCTATGAAGGGGGAGAAATTGATCGTGCTTTTGTGTCCTTTGGCGAGCTTGCACGTTTGCAGAATGACCCGGTATTGGCGAAAGAGGTACATCAATTCTCACAAACTGGGGCCTTCTACCTGGCACCTTCCTATAGTCAAAAACCTTTTGATCTTAAAGAAGTCCGTTTAGCACTCAACCACGCTATTGATCGCGACTCTTTGGTCAAATCTGTCCTTGGGGGAATTGGTCTTCCTGCCTACACATTTGGTCCACCGGATGCGCCAGGCTATCTCAACCCAGAGAAATATCCCTGGGTCAAAGAGCTGACTGAATATAATCCGCAAAAGGCGCTTGATCTGCTTAAGGGAACTCCCTATGAAGGTGGCAAAAATTGGCCCGCAGTGACCCTGACCTACCGCAATGACGAACTGGCTGGAATTCCTGGGCTGGCGGCTCAGGCGATCCAGGCTTTCCTTAAGCAGAATCTTGGCTTGGAGATCACCCTGGAAGCGTTGGAGGGTAAAGCCTTCCGCGAAAAAATGTGGGCACACAAAATTCAACTCAACTACGTACGCTGGTATATGGACTATCCAGATCCCAATAACAACTTCTTCTTTGCTTGGTACTCCAGCCGGGCCAGTGGTTCGCGTCACGAATATAAAGACCCCGAATTCGATAAAATTGTGGTCGAGGCTGCGGCGACAAATGATTGGGATAAACGACTGGAACTCTATGCCTCGGCTGAAAAACGGCAACTCGAAGATGGCGCAGCCACTTATGTCTACTACCCATTTGGTGTCCGTGTTTACAAACCTTGGGTCCAGGGTTTACCTGTCAACTCGAATGGCCTAGCGGTACAAGATTGGAACATCTACACTGGCTTGCTGCAGGAAGTGTATATCGTTGATGCCCCAGATCGACCGACGTTGAGCTAAAGGAGGCGAAAGTCTCCACAGTATCGCATTGTTGAATGTGGTATTGTGTAGAGAAGAGAATGGAATGAGAGGCCATTCTCTTCTCCGTTTCTCCTTCTTGGTCTTTGCCTGGGTTGACAGGTGATAGGTTCTATCATCCCAGGCAAAGCATACCTGCCTGAAGCGTATTGTGAAAGGGTATTATGGTTTATCTATGAAAATTTGTCACCAATTTGTTACCAGGATAATACTACGTTTGTTACACCGACCCTGTATTGTTAGCAGGCAGTAACTACTTGGCCCTAGAGCAGTGGATATTGGGTAATGCGGATTTTTACGATAGGGAAGTAAATCCGTGTATCCTGATATCGGTGGCTCCAGGGCTGGGCAGCTACAATTGACAAAACTTTCTGAACGCAAAACCTATGACACACATGCGATTCGTCTCAACCCAATCCACCTGTTGTTGTTCCTGTACAGTGCGGAGGCAGTGGCCTTCATCTCTGGTGCAACAACGCCGATGGGCATGGTGTTTGCACTAAGCATGAAATCCTCACTGCTTCCGCTCACTGCATAGTGGGAGGCGGTGGGAACAAGCGCACCATGCTCACGTAGAGAATCTGAGCAAACGGTAAGAGCGTCACCGCAGAGAAGGGTGACGCTCTTTTTTTATGTCTGACGAAGATACAAATGGAGACTTCTTATGTCACAGCCCAGTTTACACGACCCAGCCAGCGAACTCTCTTTGCGTGAGCGAACTTATGCCAATCTTGCATTGGCGCTTAGCAACGATGGCGCTCTGGGGAAACCTGAACACTCTGAGCATCTGCGCAACGATGGCCTGAACGAAGAGGAAGTGGCGCAGGTTTTTAAGTTTGCTGCACTCTTTCGTTTTTGGCAGCAACGGCAAGAGGAGCAAAGTTTGCAGGTCGAGCAAACAACAGATCAGCACCTGCAACCTGCACTTTTTGGTAGCCTACCCTACTTCTTTGAAGGCACAAACCCCTTTGCTGCCGGAAAGTGAAGCATATGCCTTCTTTGCACACATCGGTAATCGAACAGATTCATCGTCATGCCTCAGTCCGTCAATATAAGCCAGATCCGATTTCGCAGGAGTGGATTGAGACGATTGTGGCTGCTGGGCAACGCGCCGCCACCTCTTCCAATTTACAGACGTATGCGGTGATTGCAGTTACCGATCCGAGCAAACGAGCAGAACTGGCCCGACTGTGCGGCAATCAAGCTCATATTGCTCAGGCTCCAGTCTTTCTAGCCTGGTGTGCTGACCTTAGCAAACTTGATCGGGCCGCTCAACTCCGCCGCTTGCCACATAGCCATTCTACCGTTGAAAGCTTCTTGATGGCAGCGGTGGACGTCGCCTTGGCAGCGCAAAATGCGGTCTTGGCGGCGGAATCCTTGGGTTTGGGGACCTGTTACATCGGCGGTTTGCGCAATCATCCGCGCACCATTATTCAATTGTTGAGTTTGCCTCGGCTCGTTTTTCCGATCACCGGCCTAACCGTGGGTTGGCCCGCAGTTGCGCCAGCCACTCGCCCGCGCCTGCCCCAACGAGCGATTCTACATTGGGAAGGGTATAGCCGCGAACACGAAGATAGCGCCCTTCATGAATACGATCAGACAATGGCTGCTACCGGAATCTACGAGCACCGCCAAGTACCTGTGCCAGACAAGCCTGACGAAGTTGAGAATTATGGCTGGTTGGAACATAGCGCACGTCGTGTGTCGCAACCGCAGCGTATCGAATTGAGCCAAGTGGTGCGCGAGCAAGGTTTCGATTTGCAGTAGGCAGGTTCCCAGAAAGATGCACTTGTCAGATTGAAAGGGAAAAATCGGAGCGGTTTTTTGGGAGAAATGCCCAAGTTCCAAGCAAAAAGGAGCAGATGATATGAGTATCAATAGGATAGCAAGCTATGTTCGACAGATAGAAGCATGGCGTCACCAGCGTGAAGAGGAACTGCGTGCCCCTGACGGATGGTTCTCTTTGACAGGGCTTTTCCCACTCCAAGATGGTTATTATACAGTGGGTAGTAACCCAGCCAGCGACATCTCCCTGCCTGCCCGTGCACCTGACCATGTAGGTGTGATCGAGTTTCGTAAAGGTAAGGCAAAACTAAATGTTGCGCTACCCGGACAGGTACTGGTCGAAGGTCTGCCGTTGCGCCAAATCGAATTAACGGACAATGGTGATCGTAAAAAGCCAACACTGGTGACTGTTGGCACGGTTACCCTCTTTCTTCACAAATTTGGCGATCAATATGCGATTCGTGTTAAAGACAGCACAAATCCAGCCATTGCTGCGTTTGCCGGTTGTGTCTGGTATGACGTACAGCCAGACTATCGCATACAGGGCAAGTTTCGTGCATATCAAACGCCCCAACTTCTTCCGATCAAAACCATTGTCGACACCAACACTGTCTACAATAGTGTCGGTACTTTGGACTTCACACTGCATGGACACCCCTTTAGCCTCTTAGCGACCGATCGAGGACAACCCGATCAACTCTTCGTCAGCTTTCGCGATGCAACCGCTGGCAAGCAAACCTATGGTCCAGGGCGCTTTTTAAGTGTAGATCTGGATGCGGAGGGCAACGCCTGGCTAGACTTTAACAAAGCATACAACCCGCCCTGTGCCTTCAGTCCCTATGCAACCTGTCCCTTACCTCCACAGGAGAACATACTTCCTCTTGCCATCGAGGCGGGCGAGCGGACTTGGAAAATCAAGCTAACACTTCCAGCTGACAAAATAGCACATCGATCACTACAACTAGCGGGTGGAGCTTAACTTATCATCAAATCATATGGACTGTATGGCCGTAGCCTAGCGCACGAAGGCGAAATCTATTACCAATTTGTTACCAGATAAAGACTGGGTTTGTTACCTGGAGCCGCTACTCTTAACCGAGAATGTAAATCAACGCAGGAAACTAACATGTCAACTCTTTTGTTTGTGTCAACCCAATTCCCATGTTGTTGTTTGTGTACAGTGCGGAGGCAGTGGCCTTCATCTCTGCTGCAACAAGGTGGCTGGTTGCGTCACAGGCAATGAGATGACGAACCCTACTGCTTCCGCTGACTGCAACTCGGACTGCGGTGAGGGCAAATACAACAAGATTAAATTCTTTTGGACTTGCAAGAGCGTCACCGCAAAAGGGGTGACGCTCTTTTTTTGAAGTTGCGCTTGAGTCAGCAAGAGTAACCAGATGCCGCAAAAGGAATACGAGTATTTTTCAAAGAGAGGAAATCCATGACTACTTCTTCCGTTTCAACTTCTTCCGTTTTATCCATCACCGCTGCTGCAGAAGATGTGCGCAGCGAAGATTCAGAGCAACTGATCAAAGAGCTGAGCGCTGAATTGGCTGCACTGTATCAGGTAAGCGATGGCAGTGCCGGCTTTACGCCAAGCGATGTGGAGGTACCACGTGCTGCGTTCGTCGTCGCCAGGGTCAATGGCTACCCGGTTGGCTGTGGCGCGTTGCGTCCTCTGGATGAGACCAATGTAGAGGTCAAACGTATGTATACGCGCCCCGGATTCCGCCGCCAGGGTGTTGCGCAGGCAGTTTTGGCAGAACTAGAACGGCTGGCCCTCAGCTTTGGTTACAGCAGCATCAAACTACAGACTGGACCCAAACAGCTCAATGCCGCTGCACTCTATGAACTGGTTGGCTATTATCGCATTCCACGCTTTAGCGGCAATTGGGACCAGGTATTGGCCTATCAAAAGGATTTGGTCGTTCCCTCCGGCCCTGTGCCAACCAATGGGCAACTCAAGGAGTTTGCTTGACATGAAATTTGCCTTATTTAGTCTGCTCATGAATCTCCCCAATGCGATCACTGGAGAGACATTAACAGCGCAAGAGAAATTCCAAAATGTGATTAAGCAGGCGCTACTGGCCGAAGAGTTAGGTTTTGAAGCCTATGGGGTGGGCGAGCGGCATGGAGAGCCTTTTCTCTCCTCGGCGCCGCCGGTGATCCTGGCTTCGATTGCAGCCCACACCTCCCGCATTCGCCTGATCACAGCAGTCACGGTGCTCAGCGTGCTCGATCCGGTACGCGTTGCTGAAGATTATGCCACGCTCGACCATCTTTCTGGGGGAAGGTTGGAACTGATGATCGGCAAGGGCAACGATCCCCGCCACTATCCACTCTTTGGCATCAGCGAAACAGAGCAGTGGGATTCGATGGCAGAGCGCTACGCACTGCTCAGGCGCTTGTGGGATGAAGAGAATGTTAGCTGGCAAGGACACTATCGCCCCCCATTAGACAAGGTCACGGTTCAGCCGCGGCCGTTGCAAAGGCCAATCCCAGTCTGGCATGGCAGCGCATCGAGCCCGCTCTCAACTGAGCTAGCAGCCAAATATGGCGATCCCATCTTCTCTGCCAATGCTTTTCATCCGATGGTCAAGTACAAGGCATTGATCGATCATTATCGGGAGCGGCTGGCGTATTACGGCCATGATCCAAAGTCCGCTATCGTTGGCTCGGGCGCAGGCAGCCTTTACCTGGCACGCACGACTGAAGAGGCGATTCGCCGTTTTCGACCCTACTACGACGCCTTTCACAAGACCGCCGCAGCACAGCACAATCATTCTCCTTTTAAGGATCTGGAAGACAACATCGCCAATGGCCCTGTATTGGTGGGTAGCCCGCAAGCGGTGACTGAGAAAATCCTCAGCTATCATGCCGCCTTTGGAAATCAAGTACTTGCGATTAGTGTCGACGGCTTGACGGAAGCTGAGCAACGTGAGCAGGTTGAGTGCTTCGCCACAGAGGTGGCTCCCGTGTTGCGGCGTGAAGTGCCAAGCATGGTTTGGGATGACAAGGTGGCTGCTCCCTCCAAACGGATAGGCAGCCAAATCAGCTCAACCCAGAACGGAGCTTCCCAACCAAACGGATTATCCACACCTGGGATGCGCTTTGTCGCCTGGACTTAGGAGAACGCCTGTGATCGATTTCACGAATGGGCAGTCCACGAATAGAACCAGGACAGCGCAACTTCTCACTGTGCTTGAACGCGATCTAGCAACGTATATTGCCTTGCGCCATCAACTGCACGCGCTGCCCGAAACCTCGTATGAAGAGCATCGCACATCTGCGCTGGTGGCAACCGAACTCGAATCCTATGGATTGGAGGTCACCCGCGGCGTAGGACGGACAGGCGTGGTCGGCGTATTGCGCAACGGTAGCAGCCGCAGAGCGATTGGTCTGCGCGCTGACATGGATGCCCTGCCGATTGCCGAGCAGAATGATTGCTCCTATCGCTCTACTGTGCCCGGCAAGATGCACGCCTGCGGTCACGATGGGCATACGACCATGCTGCTCTGGGCGGCACGTCACTTGAGCAGCACCCGAGATTTCGATGGCACCGTCATTTTTATCTTTCAACCTGCGGAAGAGGCAGGCGCCGGCGGACGTGAAATGGTGCAGGACGGGCTTTTTGAGCGTTTCCCTGTCGATGAAGTTTATGGGATGCACAATATTCCAAGCATTCCTGTCGGCCACTTTGCTGTGATGCCCGGCCCGATGATGGCATCGGGCGACTTCTTCAAAATCGAGCTGCGTGCCAAAGGTGGACATGCCGCCCTACCCCATACCACAGCCGACCCAATTCTGGCGGGCAGTGCGCTTGTCCAATCCCTGCAATCTATCGTCAGCCGCACCTTCGATCCACTTGAGCCAGCCGTGCTCTCGGTAACACAGTTTCATGGTGGCGAAGTGATCAACGCCATTCCAGCCACGGTAACGTTACAAGGAACCGCCCGCAGCTATACCCCCAGCGCCCAGGACACATTGGACGCAGGTATTCACCGTATCAGTGCAGGCATTGCCGCCAGCTATGGCCTGGAAGTCAAGTCACGTTTTCGACGTGGCTATCCGCCAACGATCAATAGTGCTGACGAAGCAGAATTTGCGCGGCAGGTGCTGGAAAGATTGGTCGGCAGCGAACGGGTCTTGACCCACCTGAAGCCGTTGATGACGGCTGAAGATTTCTCCTACATGTTACAGGTACGCCCTGGTGCCTATATCTGGATCGGAAATGGCGATAGTGCAGGGCTACACACAGGGCACTACGACTTTAACGACGCTGCGCTACCCTTTGGCGCAGCCTACTGGGTCTGCTTGGCCGAATCGGCACTGCAAAAGCCCGTACCTTCGGCAGCACCAGATAAAAGTGGTAAATCAACCAATCTGGATTACATCGCCATTCAAGATTCGATTGGCCAGAGTCAAGATTTGAGTAACTTTTACAAAAAGAGAAAGGTCTATTTATGAGTACTCGCAACGAAGCGCTGATTTTGAGCGCTGGCATCTCAGGGTTTGGGTACCATCCAGGTGCCCCGCAAGATCATCCACGCCGTTTGATCGAAGTGGATCATTATCGTCAACTTGTGCAGACTGCCGAGCGTAACCTGCTGGATTTTGTCCTGCTCGATGACGCCCGTGCGCTGCCTGACAATCTTGCCTATGGGCGGTTGGATGCACTTTCTGTCCTCTCACGCTTGGCACCCGAGACCAAGTCGATCGGATTGGCAGTGAGTAAGCCGACAACCTATAGTGAGCCCTTCACCGTTTCGCGTGAATTGGCCACCTTGGACTTCGTCAGTGGTGGAAGGGCAGCCTGGAATGTCACGACTAATGCCAGCGACGCCGAAGCCGCCAACTATGGTCGCCAACACGCCTTGGCTGCCAGTGAGCGATATGCCATTGCCGAAGAGTTTGTCGAAGTCAGTCGCAAACTTTGGGATAGTTGGGAGGATGATGCCGTCATTACCGATCGGGCGCGTGGCTATTATCTTGACCCGACAAAGCTACATCATATCAACCATGTGGGCAAACATTTTAAGATCCGAGGGCCGCAGATCACCTATCGTCCACCTCAGGGCCATGTGGTTGTGATCCAGCAAGATGAAGGAAATCAGAATCTGCCCTTATCGCCTGATATCGCCGACGTGATCATTTTGCACCATCAATGGCTCGAACCGGCACAAACTGATTACAAACGTCTGAAAGATGAAGCGAGAGCCCACGGACGTCAGATTAAAATTCTGCAAAGCATTCTGCCCATTCTCGACCGAACCAAGGAGCTGGCTCGCGCCCGCGCCACTGAACTGGAGCGAGATGCTGCGCTGCGTAATGGTCACGCCACCAAAATCAAGTCGTTACAGTTTGTCGGGACACCTGAACAATTTGTCGATCTGCTTGCCTATTGGTTTGATGGCAACGCTACCGATGGTTTTCACCTTTTACCTGCTGTACTTCCTCAAGGATTGGGTGAGCTTACCCAATCCATTGTACCAGAGTTGCAAAAACGAGGACTGTTCCGTCAGGAATATAGCGGGCAAACGCTGCGTAGTCATTTGGGGCTGCCGCGACCGGAAAGTCAATATGCTGCTGTGAACTAATAGACAAAACTTTTAAACGTTGCACAATGGTAGGGGCATTCGCTCGCCGATGCCCGCCTTGTACCAACACTTGGTAATCGCAAGGGTGTACCCCTACACAGTGTGATTGTGCAATCTCTATTTGTTTTGTCTATAAATTCTCGGTTGGTTTTGAATAAGGCAGCAACTACCAACCCCACCCTAGCCCTCCCCTGTTTAGGGAGGGAACTGTCATGGTAACGACAGGGATGGGTGGACAGTAGAAAAGTCTTCATCCGTCCCTTCACAGTCCCCTCCTCGTAGTCGGGGAGGGCTAGGGTGGGGTCGTTTCGTAGTTTCATAAGGTCTAATCATTTGCTGTACGGTAACGCTTCTGCGTAGGAGGTAATTTGTATGAGTAACAAAAAACAGTTGCACATTGGCGTCTTTTTGCAGGGTGTGGGGCATAGCATCGCTTGGCGTCATCCGCATCATGCCAAGTTTACCGAATTTGAAACCTATATACACTTTGCGCAGCTCGCCGAGCGTGGCAAGTTGGACTTTATCTTCTTTGGGGAAGGGCTGGTGGTCCGTGAACATCGCGAAAAGTTCTTTGGACAAATCGTCAATGGTCGCCCTGATACACTCGCCCTGTTACCGGCTTTGGCGGCTGTGACAAACCATATCGGCTTAGCCGCTACAATCTCCTCCACCTACAACGAACCCTTCGAACTTGCGCGCCAATTGGCCTCCATCGATCACGTAAGTAATGGGCGCGCTGCCTGGAATGTAGTCACCACCTTTAGCAATTCGATTGCCAAAGATTCAGGCGGTGACCAAGTGGCCTTCAACTTTAGCCGCGAAAAGCATCTGGACCATGCCACTCGATATGACCGGGCGCGTGAGTTTGTTGCCCTGATCAAGCAACTGTGGGATAGCTGGGAGGATGAGGCGTTTGTCAATGGTCACATCGAACCACAAAAGGTCCATACCCTGGATCATACTGGTGAATGGTTCTCAGTGCAGGGGCCGCTCGATGTGCCGCGTTCGCCCCAGGGCCATCCCGTTATCATTCAAGCGGGTCAATCGAACGATGGACGTGACCTTGCTGCCCGTATTGCTGATGTCATCTTTAGCCCCTATCGCAACCTGGAAGAATCCAAAGCGCATCGTGCCGATGTCAAACAGCGCATGATCAAATACGGTCGTCCAACCGATCAGCTTCGCGTGCTCCCTGGTCTGGCTGTCATCACTGCACCTACCGAGGCGGAAGCTAAGGAGAAAGCGGCCCATTACCGCGAGCTGCTGCTGACCGACGATATTATCCGCTATCTATTAGGTGAGCAGAGCGGCCTCGACTTTGTCAATGTCGATCTGGATGGACCCTTGCCCGAGTTGGATATAACCAATCCCGCCGCTAATGTTCCTCTGATCGAAGGTTGGCAGAAGCAGGCGCAAGAGAAGAATCTCACTGTGCGTCAGATTGCCGATCTGATAATGCCACGCTCCCCTGTCGTTGGTTCACCGGTTCAAATCGCTGACCATTTTCAGCAGTGGCAAGAGACAGAGGCCAGCGATGGCTTCTTGCTCACTCCGACCTTGTTCCCCAGTGACGTGGCCGACTTTGTTGATTTGGTAATACCTGAATTGCAAAACCGCAATCTTTTCCGTACTGAATACACGGGTAGCACACTGCGTGAAAACCTGGGAATCGATCGCCCACTCAACTCGTGGTATGTCGCTCAACATGAACATATCCTGGCCTAAATAACCGAAATAGATCAGATAGGCTTTGTCTTGCTCGGTACGCCATCATAAGGAGTAAAGCTGTGACTGTTCCACTTTCTGTTCTTGATCTGATCCCGATTCCCAACGGGGGCAACGGGGTTCAGTCTGTACAAAACACACTAGAGTTAGCTCAATTGGCCGATACGCTTGGCTATCACCGTTACTGGTTGGCCGAACATCATAATTTTGTGGGGTTGGCTGCGGTCTCACCCGAGGTGTTGATTGGTGTCATCACCCGTGAGACCAAACGCATCCGTGTTGGCTCGGGTGGAATCTTGCTTCCCAACTATGCGCCACTCAAGGTCGCCGAAACCTTTCGCACCCTGGAGGCATTAAGTCCGGGCCGTATCGACCTGGGGATTGGTCGCGCACCCAATCAGGACAAACGCACTGCCTTGGCACTGCGCGGCAGCGAGGCCGCACTCAACGCCGCAGATGACATTGAACGCCTACTCGTAGAGCTCGAAGGTTTTGCCGAAGTTGCACCTTCAGCTTTTCCCGAAGGCAACCCCTTGCGTGATGTCATCGCCTCACCGGAAGGGGTGCCGTTTCCACCCATCTGGCTGTTGGGATCAGGCCAACTCAGCGGCAAATTGGCGGCGGCGCGTGGACGTGGCTTTGGTGCCGCCTATCACTTTAGCCCGACGGAAGCGACCAAGGCAATTCCAGCCTACAAAGCTGCATTTCAACCTTCCTCTTACTTGGCTCAGCCGTACGCTGTTTTATGTGTCAGCGCCATCTGTGCCGAGACTCAGGAAGCAGCAGAAGAGTTGAAATTAGTCTCGGATCTGGCCACTGTGCGCCGTCAAAAGGGTGAACGTGGCGCACCTCCAACCGTAGAAGAAGCACGAGCGTACTCGTTTAGTGCCGAAGAGGTGGAAAAACTCCGTCCTTTTGCACCGATCTATGGTGACCCAGCGTATGTACAGCAGGCCTTAACCGACCTTGTGACCAGCCTGGGCGCAGATGAGCTGATGATTGTCACCAACATCAGCGACCACGCTGCTCGCCGCCGTTCCTATGAACTATTGGCCGATGTCTTTGCCTTGCCACGTGAGTCGCAAACAGGTGTTTCCGCACCCTATTTGAATGGGCAAGGCTCTGTGCAAACACACACCAATGGCTGGCACGCCGAACCAGTGGCTGTGGTGTAATGCAGCACAGGGTAACTCATTGGCAATTCATGCAGGATGGAATTGGGGAATTTACCTATTCATTGTACCTTGTTATTCAGCGATCAATAGTATACTGAGCTCAAACCCCATAGCGCCATCCAGTGCAAGAATTAGAATGAAGGGGAAGGTGATTATATGACAAACACGGCCACGCACGTTGAACCATCAGTGACCAACAAGGCCCTCACTACGGCGACGGAGGCCGCACGCTGGATCCGTTCAACTGCTCAACGGACAGAACATGGGCTGGTTTGGCTACCCGATCCAGATCAGCCACAACGAACGGCGACGCTTTCGGCACCGGCAACCATTTACAGTGGCAATGCTGGGATCATCCTCTTCTTTCTTGAATTGGCGCGGGCTACTGAAGACGTTTCGTATCTCGACGACGCCAAACTCGGTGCCGACCAACTGGTAGCGACCTGGCGTGATGTCATTACCTTCCCCGCGTTCTTAAAGATCGAGAACCTGCATCTCACCTTTAATACGGGACTGGCTGGCACAGCATTTGTACTGGCTCAGGTCTGGCAGGCGACCGATGCCGCTATTTACCGGGAGACAGCATGGTCGATTACCCAACACATTGTAGCAGCCGCCCGACCCGTTGGCGACGCAATTGAATGGATCGGTGCGACGTCGGCTGGCTTGGGCGATGGGGCGATCATTCTCTATCTATTGTGGGCAGCGCGTTTCTTTCAGGATGCGAGTTTGCTAACTGTGGCATCCCGTGCCGGACGCCGGATCGTGGAGATGGCCGAGCCTGATGCACGTGGTGGCGTAAAATGGATCGGCTTCCCCGTGGAGCAGTTAGGGTTGCCGCCGAACACCTACTTTCCAAATTTCGAGTTTGGGACTGCTGGTGTGGCTTTTGTGCTCGCCGGCTATGAGGAGACGCAGGATGCGGCATTTTTGAAGCAACGACCGGGAGCAAGCCATGTGCAGGCGATTGCCACACAAACCGACGATGCAGCGCGCTATATTTTATCGTGAACCCGATCTCACACCGATCCTATTATCTGGGCTATTGTCATGGTCCGGTCGGTACAGCGCGCACCTTTTATGCCCTTTATAGGGCGACTGGTGAAACACGCTATCTAGAGCCTGTTATGAACTTTATGAGATGAAGATGAACGGCTTGTTTAAGCATAAGGATAGCAAAAGGCTAAGAAATGGAAGCCAGCCAGTGTTCGGGTAAACGTTCATAATCACGAGCAAGTCTGCGGAAGCGAGCCGTCAGGCAAAACTGCGTTCGACAACCCAACGTTTTGGCAAGAGAACGAAACCTTTCTTGGCTTCTGGCAGTTTGACGACGATGAGTTCGATACCATGTTGATTGGCAGCCTGAGCGGCATCGTCACCGGTGTAGCCTTGGTCAACATAGGCAACTTCAACACTATCCCCGGTGACATCTTGTACTTGTTGTGCCAGTTCATCCACTTGCGCCCGCTCTTGTTCATTGGCTGGAGTTACATGCAAAGCCAGCAAGTGTCCAAGTGTATCAGCTGCCAGATGGACTTTGCTGCCTTTCTTGTGTTTGTGGCCATCGTAGCCTGCTCGTTCGCCACTTTCCGGTGTCGATTGCGGGGTACGACCATCGAAAATCGCAGCAGACGGTTGCTCATTTCGGCCAGCAGCCAAACGCAACAGGACTCGTAAATCATGCACCATCGTCTCGAATACTTCGGCTGCTATCCAGCGCTGTGTTTGATGATAGACCGTGTACCAAGGCGGCAGGTCGTGGGCATCACATTCGCCAGCCGGCTCCGGCTCGCACCAGCCGTAAGCCATTGAAGACTTCTCGTAACTCATGTTCCCGTTGCGGTGCGTCTTCTCGCATCAAGGTCAAATACGGCGCTGCGAACGCCCACTCTTCATCGGTTACATCACTTGGGTATGCTTTCCGGTTCATCCTTTTAGCATACTCATTCTGTCAAAATCCAAAAGTTCATAACACGCTCTAGAATGGACGGAACGCTTTGCGCGCGGCATTTTGCGCAGTGGCGTTCCTGAACGGCGAACGCCTGGGCTGTGGAATGTCGTTTGTCAGTGCTGTGGCACAACGGGAATTCTGGATTTCTTTCTCAGCCTTTGGTTGGTCACGGATCGCTCTGAATACCTGACCTTTGCCCAGCAGGTGGCGGATCAGACACTCAGTCGTACTAGCACTCAAGATGGCAACGGCTATCGCTGGTATCAGGCGTGGACGCGCGTCCAGCCAGGCTAATCAGCGCCGAAACTGGCTACATGATCGGTGCGGCAGGCGAAGGCAGTGCCTTTTTGCACCTGTATCTGGCCGAACAAGGGCGTTACGCGGCCATTCTGTTTCCCGATAATCCCTTTCCCGACAAGGCTCTGTAAGCTTACTTGTCCAGAATCAGAAAAATGATTATTGCTGTGATAACGATCTATCAACAACTTTTCAACTCAGGGCAACGTGTTCATGATTTATCAATTGCGTATTTACGAGATCTTTGAGCATAATAAAAGTGCGTTCCATGCACGCTTTCGTGACCATGCAATACGGATTATGCGGCAGTATGGCTTTACCTTCGTGAATTTGTGGAAACTTGAAAACCGAGCGAAGCGGGCTGTATCTTCTGGCCTGGCCTGATGAGGCGACGCTTGATAGGGCATGGGCTGAATTCCGTGCCGATGCCGAATGGGGCGAAATCAAGCGCGCATTACAAGCTTACGCATGGCAACAGTGGGCGCAATTGAAGATCGCATCCTGCATCTGGCTATTACACCGGCACAATTGTTGCTGCGGCAGCAAAAGAAAAGCAAGAGTGAATTCACGCATCACCGATGATTCGTTAACGCCCAAAGTTATTGGTCTGTTAAGAATTCAGAAGGTTGACATGGATTGATTTCCATCAGTCAGATACCCCTAGGTGACGGTTTGGTAAATCCGGCCAAGCAAGTCGGCAAAATTGCCAAAGCCGCCGAGATCCCGTACCTTATCACAAGCTTCATTTTTGAGCAAGCAAAAATGCATGCCAATGCTTCACCCAGGTAAAATTACTATCGCCACTTACGCCGCCTTTGCACCTGTCTGCGCAAGCGATGAACAGGGCGTGCATGGCCGCGATGTAGACTTTCTGCGAGCCTTTGCCCAACAGCAAGGTTTGACCATTGAATTTCGTGTTTTTCTATTTGATCGCATTTGGGAACGGCCAGGGCGTGGAGAAGTTGATATCGCAGCCGCCGGAATTGCACCTTTATGCGAACGTCAATGCCCTGGTGTAGTCTGGAGCGAATCCTATTTTACGGTTGAGCGTTCGTTGCTGATCCGTGCCACTGATCAGATTCGATTTAAGACGATCCATGATTTTGCAGGCTATACGATCGCTGTCACACGGGGTTCAACTGCTGATATTGATACACAACAGCGTAAGCCAGCGACAGCGCATCTTGTCTACTATGACAAACAGGAGCGAGCCGTTGCTGAATTGTTGTCGGGCAAGATCGACGCCTTTGGCACTGGGGACGTTTGCAGTCACTATCTGGTTGACCAGCATCCCAAACAATTAGCTGTGGCTGATGTTCATCCAATGGCCGAGCCGGAACAGTTTGCCTTTGCCGTACGGGCCGAGAGTGACTTGCTGCCCGCGCTTAATGCCTTTATTCGGGAAAACCGTTTACGCTACTAATAGACAACGCAAATCAAAGTTGCACAATTTGTAGGGGCATCCGCTTGCCGGTGCCCGCCTTGTACCGACGCACGGGCAACCGCAAGGGTGTGCCCCTACGTCACGTAATACTCCAATCTCTATCTGCTTTGTCTATAAGCCTATGGCAACCACCCAACAGTTTTTCTGATTTGTTACCACTTTGTTACCACTGCGTGACCAAGCTTGTTACCACCATTTGTAACACTAAGATATCACGCCTTCTCGTTATCAACTCTTAGGGATTTGGGTAGGTCTGCATGACTGTACTGAATTTGTCTGATATGCGACAGAAATCTTTTGTCGCACTCTCCACCTCATATATTCACCTCGGCTGTTGTAGCTGTAGCTAGCAGGCCCTTATGTGCTGCTGCACGGTCGTTGTGCCGTGCGCTGATAACCATAAGTCGTCTGCACATCCCACTTAACTTCTGAAACAAGATACGCTAACCCCACACTCAGTAATGTAGATCCAAATGGTTCTACCGGGTGTTATTTGTTGCGCTGATTAACCAGTTCGAGTCAGCCTATACGCGTCTTCTAGAGTAGAACTGCCCTATCTGGCTGAATTTCTATTACCTTATCACTCAACTACATCAGTATCTAAAGAAGGAATCCTGCAATGTCGCAAACTATTGAAATTCGTCAAACATTAGCTGAACAGGCTGCGCGCCAATTAGCGAATGCGACTAAAACTCATGCGCAGTGGTCGGGTATTACACCGCGCTGGCTGGTTGCTTTTTTGCCGTGGACACCAGTAGAGGCTGGCATCTATCGCCTCAACCGGGTAAAAGAACCGAAAGGTAGCACTGCCACCGATGTCGAATGTAGCCCGAAAAATAACAACGACTTGCCGGAAACCTACATTGACTACGAAGAAGCACCGCGTGAATATTCGCTCAATACGATTACCACCGTGTTGGATGTTCAAACCCGTGTCTCTGATCTCTACAGTAAGCCAATCGATCAGATTCAAGAGCAACTCCGTCTGTTGATCGAAAAGGTCAAAGAAAAACAGGAAGGCGAGTTAATTAACAATTCAAGCTATGGTCTGTTGCATAACATCGCCGATAGTCAAAAGGTTAAAACACGCAAAGGTCGCCCCACACCCGATGATCTGGATGAATTGATCACCAAGGTATGGAAAGAGCCAGCCTTTTTCCTCGCTCATCCGCGTGCTATTGCTGCCTTTGGTCGTGAATGCACACGGCGTGGCGTACCACCGCCGACTGTCAATATCTTCGGCTCTCCGTTTTTGACGTGGCGCGGCCTGCCGCTGGTTCCCACAGATAAGCTCTACATCAACGGCAATAAAAGCGATATTCTGTTGTTGCGCACTGGTGAGAAGAAACAGGGAGTGGTCGGCCTCTTCCAACCTGGCATCCCCGGTGAAGTAGCACCGAGTCTCTCTGTACGCTTTATGGGGATTGATCGCAAAGCCATTGCCTCCTATCTCATTTCGCTCTATTGCTCGGCAGCCGTGTTGACCGAGGATGCAATCGCCGTTCTGCAAGATGTTGAGGTCGATCGCTACTATGACTACACCTAATCTTGTCTCGTCGGCTAGTTCTATTCCCAACTTTGGCCAGCCAGAAGCACCGGTGACAGCCAATTCGTCTCTAGCAGATGTAGCCGAAACCGTTGCAGACCAGGCGACTGGCATTCCAAATCCGGCATTGATTGCTGAACTTGCCAATCGTTTTTTTGCTGCGCTGCCGGGTCAGGCAAGTGTGCCGACGCCCACACCACCGGCTCCGCCTGTACTCTCGCCAGCGCCGCCCATCCAATCAGGAGCATTGGCTGCATCGGTGCCGGCGACGCCTACGTTTACACCAAATTCATTGACGCTACCATCTGCTGCACTGCCGCCGAACCCGCCGACTACGCCAACAGGGGCACCTATGGCAGGAGTCGGCCAGGCTGCGCCACTACCAGCGCTGCCGCTATCTCCGGCCAATGTAGCGGACCTGAGTGGCGTTTCTACCGCCTTTGGTGGGGTGATGGCACTGGTGCAATCCGTGCCGATCACACCCGCCACACCTACAGTTGCATCCGCGCATCAAGCAGCAGGCAACCTCTACTTTGTCGAGGATAAGTTCGGAGTTAACAAGGCTGTCGCTGCTCCATTTCACTTTGAGACGCTGCTCTTTCCACCAGAATCAGTCTCCTATAACCCTGGTCAGATCCCCGACCTGCACTTTGCACCCCAGCCGTTTGACCCAAATGCCATCCGGCGCGATTTCCCTATTTTGCAAGAGCAAGTGCATGGCAAGCGGTTAGTCTGGCTTGACAATGCCGCAACCACACAAAAACCGCGGGCGGTCATTGAGCGCTTGAAATATTACTACGAACACGAAAACTCGAATGTCCACCGCGCCGCTCATACGCTGGCTGCCCGCGCAACGGATGCCTATGAAAGCGCCCGTCAAAAAGTGAGCCGTTTTCTCAATGCTGCATCGCCGCAGGAGATCATTTTTGTGCGCGGTACCACAGAGGCTATCAATCTGATTGCCCAGAGTTGGGGACGGCAGAACATCGGACAAGGCGATGAAATCGTCATCACTTGGTTGGAGCACCATGCCAACATCGTGCCCTGGCAGCAATTGGTCGCTGAAAAAGGCGCATGCCTGCGTGTAGTCCCGGTCGATGAGAGCGGCCAAGTGATCTTGTCCGAATATGAAAAGCTATTGGGGCCACGGACCAAACTGGTGGCAATGACCCAAGTCTCTAACGCCTTGGGTACGATTACACCGACGGCGGCAATGATCGCTGCGGCTCATCGCCACGGAGCCTGTACCTTGGTCGATGGTGCACAGGCGATATCGCATATGCGCCAGGATGTACAGGCGCTTGATACTGATTTTTATGTTTTCTCTGGCCACAAGATTTTCGGGCCTACTGGCATCGGGGCGGTTTACGGCAAAAAGGCACTGCTTGAACAGACACAGCCGTGGCAAGGTGGCGGAAATATGATCGCTGATGTCACCTTTGAGCGGACGCTCTACCAACCGCCACCAACACGTTTTGAGGCAGGCACTGGCAACATTGCCGATGCAGTCGGCTTGGGCGCGGCGCTAGATTATGTCTCGTCGCTTGGTATGGAGGCGATCAGTCACTATGAGCATGAACTATTGCACTATGCTACCGGCAAGCTGCGTACTGTGCCCGGCCTGAAAATTATCGGGAATGCACAAGCGAAGGCAGGCGTGCTCTCGTTTGTCATCGCTGGATTGCGAACCGAAGAGATCGGCTCTGCGCTGGACAAGGAAGGCATTGCAGTACGCTCTGGGCATCACTGTGCCCAACCTATCCTGCGTCGGTTTGGAGTCGAAAGTACGGTGCGGGCCTCGCTGGCCCCCTACAACACTTGTGAAGATATTGATGCCTTGGTTGCAGCGTTGCTCAAGTTGCAGCGCACACATGGGCGCTAAATTATTCCTCTCTGGCAGTTTCGACTAGAAAACAGGTCGAACTACCAATAGACTCAGAAAGGAGCTTCAAATGGCACGAATTGCAAACAATATTGCGGAACTGATCGGCAACACCCCACTCGTTCAACTGAATCGAGTCAGTGATGGGGCGGTGGCCAAGATTGTGGCCAAGCTCGAATTCTTTAACCCAGCCTCCAGTGTCAAAGATCGCATTGGCGTCAGCATGATCGAGGCTGCAGAACAGGCTGGCAAAATTGGCCCCGATACGATCATCCTCGAACCGACCAGCGGCAACACTGGGATTGCCCTCGCCTTTGTCTGTGCGGCGAAAGGCTATCGCTGCACCCTGGTGATGCCCGAGACGATGAGTTTGGAACGACGCATTTTGTTGCGTGCCTATGGGGCGGAGTTGATTCTCACCCCTGGCCCACAAGGCATGAAAGGCGCAATCGCCAAAGCCGAAGAACTGGCCGCCAGTGATAGCCGCTATTTTATCCCGCAGCAGTTCCAAAACCCTGCCAATCCAGCCATTCACCGCCGCACAACCGCCGAAGAGATCTGGAACGATACCGACGGCCAGGTCGATATCCTGATCTCTGGCGTCGGCACTGGTGGCACGATCACCGGGGTCAGCGAGGTGATCAAAGCGCGCAAGCCAAGTTTCAAAGCCATTGCCGTGGAACCAGCAGATTCACCAGTGCTCTCTGGCGGAGCACCAGGTCCACACAAGATTCAGGGCATCGGGGCCGGTTTTGTGCCAGATGTACTAAACACGGGCATCGTTGATGAAATCATCAAGGTCAAAAACGAAGAAGCCTTTGCTGCGGCGCGGCGTGTGGGCCAGCAAGAAGGTATTTTGGTCGGTATTTCCTCGGGTGCAGCGATTCATGCGGCTTTGCAGGTTGCCCACCGCCCAGAAAACGCCGGCAAACTGATCGTGGTGATTATTCCCTCCAACGGGGAACGTTATTTGAGTACAGCGTTGTATGCCGATCTGCGGGATGCTTAAAAGTGGTCTGCTGTGCCGGGTTCCAATTGAATGCGGCGTAGCAGGTAAGTCGGTTGTGGCAAGGAGTATGAGCATGTTTACCACTTTTCGACGAGATATTGAACTGTTCTTCAAAAACGATCCGGCTGCCGGTAGCACGTTGGAAGTATTGCTCTGTTACCCGAGGTTACATGCTCTGTGGTTTTATCGGTTAGCCCATTGGCTGTGGCAGTGCCGTTGGCGAGTATTAGGCCGTTTTGTCTCCCATATGGGGCGATGTATGACGGGTATTGAAATTCATCCTGGTGCCCAGATCGGGCCTGGCTTGGTGATTGATCATGGCATGGCAGTGGTGATTGGCGAAACGGCTGAAATTGGGGCGAACGTGTTGCTCTATCACAACGTCACACTGGGTGGGGTCGAACTAATTAAAGGCAAACGCCACCCGACGCTCGAAGATCATGTCGTGGTTGGTGCGGGTGCCCAGATCCTGGGACCGATTCGGATTGGTTCACATAGCCGAATCGGTGCCAATGCCGTGGTAACGAAAGATGTGCCACCCCATTCGGTAGTTGTAGGTGTGCCGGGGCGTATACGTCCTCGACACGCAATTATGGCAACAGAGGCTACAGCCATCTCGACCTATATAAATGGCCATAGCGAACTAACCCCTGGTCCTGCTACGCCGACAGATGTTACCTCAGAACTGTTGCGAACGCTGCAGGGACGCCTAGTTGTGTTGGAAAAAGAACTTGCGTCGCTGCGCACTGAACAGTGGGACGAGGCTGTCGAGCAAGGTTATGAAGGCGCTTATATCTAGACTGTGATTGATTGGAAAGCGATGGTAGTAGCGGTATCAAAGCTGTCGCTTTTCAACAGATTTCTCTTTAAAAGGCAAACAGGCATGGATGAAACGATACAAGCAGGCTTTGCCACCCGAGCCATTCACGCTGGGCAAGCCCCCGACCCTTTGACGGGCGCTGTTGCAGTGCCAATCTATCAGACTTCGACTTTTGCACTCTCTGGCGTGGAGAGTGACCAGCCCTACGATTATTCACGTACGGGTAACCCAACCCGCAGCGCCTTAGAAACCGCGCTAGCTGCATTGGAGGAAGCACCCCACGCTCTGGCCTTTGCTTCAGGATTGGCGGCAGAAAGTGCGGTCTTGCTGGCACTTGATGCAGGTGACCACATTGTGGTTGGCGACAACATCTACGGTGGCACCTATCGGCTGTTTACGCGTGTCTTTAACCGTCATGGCCTCACCTTCGACTTTGTCGATACCAGCAATCTTCAGCAGGTCGAGGCGGCGATTCGCCCCCAAACCAAACTGATCTGGCTTGAATCACCGACCAATCCATTGCTCAAACTGGCAGACCTAGCTGCGATTGCGCAGATTGCCAAGGCACATGAGGTTGTGACGGTGGTCGATAATACCTTTGCGTCGCCGTACTTTCAGCGTCCGCTCGATTTGGGTATCGACATTTCGGTCTACAGCACCACCAAGTATCATGCAGGCCATAGTGATGTGATCAGTGGTGCAATCGTAACCAAGCGTACGGATCTCTTCAAACGATTACGCTTTCTGCAAAACGCAGTGGGCGGCGTGCCAGGACCCTTTGATTCTTGGCTGGTATTGCGCGGCATCAAAACGTTGGCCTTGCGCATGCGTGCCCATGCGGCCAATGCGCTAGCCATTGCCCAATTCCTGGAAGATCATCCGGCTATTGCAGAAGTCAATTATCCGGGACTTGTCTCTCATCCACATCATGAACTGGCCAAACGGCAGATGCATGGCTTTGGTGGGATGGTTTCATTCACCTTGAAGGGCGGAGAAGAGGCGGCGCGCAAATTGGTCACCCGCCCGAAACTGTTCACTTTTGCCGTTAGCCTGGGCGGTGTTGAAAGTTTGATTGAACTGCCATCAACCATGTCTCATGCTGGATCGCGTAATTCTGCCCATGCTGCCCCGGCGAACTTGGTTCGGCTCTCCGTAGGTGTGGAAGACATTGAAGATCTGATTGCGGATTTGCAGCAAGCACTGGGTAACTTGTAGGACGTTCAGAAAGGGTATCTATGATGACTCGAACTCAGCCCCTGGTCACGGAACAAACAACCACCGATACGCTCAATCAACTGGTTGGCATCCTGCCTGATACACCGCTTGCCCAACTGCGCAGTCAACGGGCAGACATTGCTCGTTTTATCCAAGGCAGCTACGATGCTCTGTTGACTCCTTCACAAACTTCGGGTGTGACTTGGGTTGAGCGTGGTTTGATTGCCTTGCGTGTAGCGACATTGACTTCCTGCTCACCCTTAGTCAGACATTATCGGAACCATCTGCGCCAATTGGGTGAATCGGTGACCACCATTGCTGCGGTTGAGAGTGTCCCGCTGGCGGTGTTGCTCTCCCCTCGCCTCACTGCACTGATCAAACATACTGATTTGTTGACGCTTCATCCTGCGGCAGCAACCTTTGAGCAAGTTGCCGAGTTGCGAGCGCAGGGATTGCGTGCCCCCGATATCGTCACCCTTGCCCAACTGATTGCCTTTTTAAGCTTTCAGGTGCGCGCGCTGGCTACGCTTCAGCTCTTGCAGGAGGAAATATGACCCGTCAGCGTGATTTCACCTTTGCCGAACTCGATTGGGATCCCTGGCTCGAAACCATTGATCCCGACCAGGCGACAGCAGAACAGATTGCAGTGTTGGAAGAAAGCCATGCCACAGCAAAAAAGTCACCCTACTATCTGCTGTTGGCGCATGATGTCGATGTGTTACGTCAGCGTTCTCGGCTCTTCAATGCGGTGATGTATGGACAGAAGGGCTTGCCACGGGCCGAACGCGAATTAGCCAGTGTCGCCGTATCGCGTGTCAATGGCTGTGTCTACTGCGCCTCCGTCCACAGTCGCCTTTTTGCCCAATTGACCAAACAGCCAGAGATCATACAACGCATCTTTGATGAAGGGGTCGAGACAGAACTGCCGCTGCGCTACCGAGCGATTGTTGACTATGCTGTCAAACTAACCATATCGCCGCACTTGGTCACTGCCTCCGACCTTGATTCGTTGCGCAGTGTTGGGCTGAACGACTTGGAGATCTTGGATCTTGGTCATGTGATCGCCATGTTTGCCTGGGCCAATCGTTTGTTGCAGACGTTAGGTGAGCCAATTCAGAAGGTCGAAGCGTAACGTGAAGGGGTGGTAAGGTTTGTTACCACTTTGTTACCACCTTGTAACCGATCCTGTTACCGCTGCTTGTTAAACCAATGAGATACAAAACGAATGCTCTCCCATTCACTTTCTCATCTAACGTGAGCTCTGCTTGAGACCAATAGTCCTAGAGGGACAAAACTATCGGCTTCAAAGCGACCGCACGATTAATATCTACCGCACTGAACAGAAGCTCGGCAGTGTGTGAACCAAACAGGCAGAGGTATGTCGATTCTTCTTGAACAACTGACCAAGCGTTACGACGGGCATCCAGTGGTAAACAACGTTTCGCTGGAAATTACCGATGGCGAATTTTTCGTGCTGCTAGGCTCCAGCGGCAGCGGCAAAACGACCGTGTTGAACATGGTTGCAGGGCTGGCAGGCATTGACCAGGGGCGAGTGCTGCTTCACGGCCGCGATGTCACCCACTTGCCGATCCAGGAACGTAATGTCGGCTATGTCTTTCAAAATTACGCCCTCTTTCAACACATGAGCGTAGCTGACAACATTGAATTTGGATTGCGTGTGCGCAAAGTTTCCGCCAGCGAACGCAAACGCCGCAGCGCTGAACTACTAGAGCTGATTGGCCTGGCAGGCCTGGGGACACGGATGCCCCGTCAGCTTTCCGGTGGACAACAGCAACGGGTGGCCCTGGCCCGTGCCCTGGCCCACAAACCCGATGTACTGTTGCTGGATGAACCGCTCGGCGCGCTCGATGCCAAGATTCGTACGGAATTACGCCGCTCGCTGCGCAGCTTGCAGCAAGAGCTGGGGATCACCACCATCATGGTGACCCACGACCAGGATGAAGCCTTCGAATTGGCCGACCGGATGGGGGTGATGAGCTTTGGACGTTTGATCGAGGTAGGGACCCCTTCGAATCTCTACCGTTATCCGCAAACTGAGTTTGTGGCTGCCTTTTTGGGCAATGCCAATTTGATGGTGGGTCAGGCGACGGCGGGCGGTGTGCAACTGGGGCCGCGTCATTTCCCGCTCAAATCGACGCCTCCTCCCCTGCCAATGGATGATGCACGGCGGGTGCAGGTCCTCTTTCGTCCTGAAGATGTACTGTTGGCTGCTACAAGCGAAGATCTTGGATGCCCGCCGTTGGGGCAAGGGATAGTTGAGCAGATTACTTTTGCTGGCTCGTTTGAGCGCTTGCGTGTGCGTTTACCTGCGATTCCAGGGGTGCGCCCGATTGCACCACCTGTCTCCTTTGGCGAGCCTGGGCTGGTCGTGGAAGTCACCCGTACCCAAGACCAGGTGAGCCGCCTGCCCTTAAAACCTAACAAACAGATTTGGGTAGGGATCAGCCGCATGCATACGCTCACTCATCCAGGGTTGCAATTCCTATTGCTCAGCGATGGTAGCGCACCTGCCCAGGCGGCGCTGCTTGTTAGCAGTCAGATCGCTCGCCTCTCGCATGCACGAGTCACCTTATTAGGCTACGGGCTGCGCGGCGATGCCATGCAGCGTCATTTGCAAGAGGTAAAGGAGCAGATGGGCAGCGGGTTGGCTTCCTTGGAGATTCGTACTACTTCGGCTTCACCCGAAGAGGCAATCACTGAGGAGGTAGAGCGCAAACCCTATGATTTGGTGGTGTTGGGGGTCGATGGCACCACCCGGCTCGACCTGGCTGAACAGATTCTGGAGGCAGGCGAGCATCACCTATTGCTGGTACCTTGTTCACAACCCACACCGAAGCGGGCCTTGATCTGTGTGGCCAGCGGTGAGCCGGGCAAGGAAGGAGTTCTCTTCACGGCA
Source organism: Caldilineaceae bacterium (assembly GCA_046328715.1). GTDB lineage: Bacteria > Chloroflexota > Anaerolineae > Caldilineales > Caldilineaceae > JAXLWB01. Next base: position 435,757 of record JAXLWB010000001.1, read on the forward strand.
CGACTTATCCGCCATCTGGGAGCATCGGCAACCTTACTCACGATCCTACCCGAGAGTGAAAAATCGTCCGAGTCGCGTGAACGGGTTGTCCGCTTTCTGTCCGGTGGCGTACGTACATTACAAAGTTTGGGCGTCGCTGCCGAAACCAGTGTGCGGAATGGCCCTGTCCACGAAAAAATTCTGAATGAGTTGAATACAGGTAACTATGATTTGCTAGTCCTTGGCGCACCGCTGCCTGATCTCGAAGGCAAAATCTCACTCGACGGTCTGGTAGGCAAGTTGCTGCGCGAAGTTAAAGATCGTTCCATTCTCATCATCCGCTCGTCCCAACAAGACCACGGCAATCGCTTGCCGCTGCCACTCAACGAGCGAATTAATAACATCAAGGAGATTCTCTAATGTTTCGTCAAACATCCAAAGTTGTCCTCGTATTACTACTACTTGGTCTGTTGGCTGCTTGTGTGGCCCCCGCTGCAACGACAGCACCGGCTGCCAACCAGCAGTCGTCCAGTGCCGCTGCACCTGCTCCCGCCAGCAGTGACGCTGCACCTGCTCCCGCCAGCAGTGACGCTGTCAAATTAATCTTGGGGGCCTACACCACGCCGCGCGAAGCTTATGCTAAGCTGATTCCCATCTTTCAGGCCAAGTGGAAAGCCGACCACAACCAGGATGTGACCTTCGAAGAGTCCTACCTCGGCTCAGGTGCCCAATCGCGAGCGATCGTCGAGGGCTTTGAGGCAGACATCGCAGCACTCTCATTGGAGGCTGACATCACTCGCATTGAAAAGGCCGGACTGATTACCCATGACTGGAAGTCAGGTGCCAGCAAAGGTATCGTGAGCACATCAGTCGTGGTCTTTGCCGTGCGCAAGGGCAATCCCAAAGGCATCAAGGATTGGGCTGACCTCGCCAAAGAGGGTGTCGAAGTTCTCACTCCCAATCCGAAGACCAGCGGTGGTGCCATGTGGAATATTCTTTCACTGTATGGCGCTGCCAAACGGGGTTTTGTTGAGGGGGTAGCCAAGGAGGATGATGCGGCGGCGCAGGCCTTTCTGCTCAGTGTGCTCAAAAATGTTACAGTGATGGACAAAGGGGCGCGTGAGAGCATCACCAATTTTGAGCAAGGGGTCGGCGATGTGGCGATTACTTACGAAAATGAGGCGTTGGTTGCCCAAAAAGGTGGCCAGGATTATGAGTTTGTGATCCCTCGCTCCTCGATTTTGATCGAAAACCCAGTGGCAGTGGTCGACAGCTACGTGGACAAGCATGGCACACGCGCCGCCGCTGAAGCCTTTGTCGATTTCCTTTTCACAAAGGAAGCACAGACCATCTTTGCTGATTACGGACTGCGCTCAATTGACGCCGAGGTTGCCAAAGCCACGGCAGCCCAATACCCAGCCTTAGAAGATCAATTTACCATCGACTACTTCGGCGGCTGGAAAGAAGCCACTCCCACCTTCTTCGGTGATGATGGCATCTACACCAAGACGGTAGCGCAGGTGCAGGGACTGGGGGAGTGAAATGCTGACAAGATGACATGGTGAAGGGATGACAAGGTGAGAGATGATAAGAGATTAGGTCATCTTGTTATCCTGTCATCTTGTCAAAAAAGTAATTATTATGAATGCAATTCCTATAGAGCCAACCCAACCAATTGTTCGCATTCCCTGGGGTAAATGGGGGGTGCGTACGTTGGCTTTTGCCTATTTGGCGGTACTGTTGGTGATTCCGCTGCTGGTGATTCTGCAAGATGGGCTGCGTGGCGGCTTGGGCGAACTGTGGCGCCAGGTGACGTTACCCGTGGCCTGGCATGCACTGATGCTGACCTTGTGGACTGCCGCAGTGATGACCGTCATCAATGCCGTGATGGGTACGTTAACTGCCTATGTGCTGGTGCGTTACGAATTTCCTGGCAAAGGTCTATTGAATGGTCTAATCGATTTGCCGTTAGCGATTCCAACTTTGGTTACGGGTGTGATGTTGGTGGCGCTTTACGGCCCACAGCAATCCGTTGGTGCATGGCTGAAGCAGACATGGGGCATCTCAGTAATCTTTGCACCGCCAGGGATTATTCTGGCCTTGCTCTTTGTGACCTTTCCCTTTGTGGTGCGTGCAGTCGAACCGGTCCTCCATGCGCTGGATCGCAGCCAAGAGGATGCGGCGGCCAGTTTGGGGGCGGGCGATGCGACGATCTTCTGGCGTATTATCTTGCCACCTTTGTGGGCACCGATTGCAGCGGGTGCGCTCTTGAGTTTTGCACGTGCGATTGGCGAATTTGGCGCAATCGTAATCGTGGCTGGCAACATCCCATTGAAATCGCAGACGGCGGCGGTCTATGTGCTGGGCGAGGTGGAATCGGAAAACCGGCTGGGCGCAAGTGCCATCTCTCTGGTGATGATTGCCATCGCCTTTAGCCTGATCCTGTTCGTGGACTGGTTACAAAAACGGCGCAACCCGGAGGCCGCATGAACTCAACCCTGACTGGACACTTTGCCGCTCAAAACACCCGCCCGGTGACAGCCAATCAGAGCTGGCGACGTCGCCTGTTGATTGGATTGGTGGTGGGTTACGTTGCCGTTTTGATCCTTGCCCCGATCGTACGCTTGATCTATGGCGCGCTGGAAAAAGGAGTTGCGCCAGTTCTTCAAACCATTGCTGACCCTGAAGTGCTCCAGTCCTTTCAACTCACCCTGTGGATTGCGGTGATTGCTCTGGTGGTTCATGCATCATGCGGGACATTGGTGGCGTGGGTACTGGTGCGCCATCGTTTTCCGGGGCGCAAATTGCTCAATGGGCTGATCGACCTGCCCTTTGCTATTTCGGCAGTCGTCGTCGGTTATATGCTGCTGCTGCTCTTTGGGCGCAATGGCTTGCTCGCCCCGCTGCTCACAGCGCTCAACCTCAAAGTTGCTTTCGCTGTGCCGGGCATGATCCTGGCGACACTCTTTGTCACAATGCCTTTTATGGTGCGTGAGTTGATCCCTGTATTGGAAGCTTTCGGTACCCAACAAGAGCGTGCCGCCGCCACTCTCGGGGCTAGCGGCTGGCAGACCTTTCGCTTTGTCACCTTTCCCGCCATTCGTTGGGGCTTTATCTATGGCCTGACGCTGACCTTCGCCCGCGCGCTGGGCGAGTTCGGCGCAGTACTAGTGATCGGTGGCGGGATTCAGGGACGCACCGAGACAGCAACCTTGTTCATCTACCGGGCATTGGATGAGCGGCAATATGTGGGTGCGTATAGCGCTGCTTTGGTATTGGGCTTGTTCTCGCTTGCGCTGGTGATGGGCGCTGATTTTCTGCGGCGTCGTGGGAAGTTGTAGAAGGTGGATATAATAAGGGGCAGGCGAATCAACGCCTGCCCCTTGGTAGTCAGAGCTGTTAGCGGTAGCGTACGGCCCCGTGCTCACGCATGGGGTTCTGACATACCATTCTACTCAGCGATCTCGTAGGTGACTTGCAGTTGGGTACCGATCTCCAATTCACCCGGTTGAATTGGCTGGCCACCACCACCACCATAGGCATTGGTGGTTTGCATATTGCTGGCAAAGGGCATGGCACTGCCAATCACTTCGCTCACGCTTAAGACCTTGCCCACCTTGACCCCATTGAGGTCGGCCAACTCTGCGGCCTTGGCCTTGGCATCGGCGACTGCATCTTTGCGGGCTTCGGATTTGGCGGTGCTGTTATCTTCCAGACTGAACTCAATGCCGTAGATGTTGTTGGCACCGGACTTCATCGCTGCATCCAACACCTCGCCTACCTTCTCCAAATCACGAATCGTCACCGAAACGTTGTTAGACACACGATAGTTGACCTTGTCATCGGGCAGTGGACCATCATTGCCAAATCGTTCAGCGTAGACGCTGAAGCCGGAGGTCTGGATGTCTTCCTTGGCAATGCCAGCGTCAGTCAGTGTACTGATCACGGCCTCGATCAACTTCTTGTTGGCCTCACTCGCCTCTTCCACAGAGGGGCGCAGCACTTCGACGCCAATGTTGGCTCGGGCAATGTCGGGCTTGATTTTGACCTTACCATCGCCGATTACGGTAATCGTCTTCACCGGGGCGGTGGTGCTCTGTTGGGCCAAGGCAACGCGAGATGTGCCATTGTTGAGGGCGGCAAAGGTAATACCACCCATCAGTACAGCTGTCGCCAGCGCAGTTGTAACAATGTTCTTCAGGTTAAAACGGGACATTTTCATTCTCCTATTTGCAGATTTATTTTACTCAATTACCATGTTTTTCATGTCGACATGCGGGAATCTTTGTTGTTCCCATGTGCCGATTGAGACGAGCGCAGGAAGGAGAATGTTCCAATCTTTGTAGAAAAAATTTGAAATCTATGAAAAAAAGACGCCAGCCACGGTTACAATCGATTTATTTGCCTCGTCGGCCGGGCAGACGGCATAGCCAAATTGTTGCCCGGGCAGATCGTTGAGGGTTTGCATGGTGAGAAAGATCGGAGTCACACCGCAGACATTGTTGCGATTGTTTTGGCTGTGGATGGTGCGATAGAAGCCCTGGGAGTCCCCTTTACGCATCTGATTTAGCAGCAGATAATCGGATGCTTTGATCTGTGCTTTCCCTTGCTCGTCCAGCGGCTCTCCGCCAAAGGCTGGCCCGACATGGGCCAAATCGCCAGAAGCAATAACCAGGGTGCGTTTTGTTTCACAAGTCTGGCGTAATACCTCAAGTACGCCTGAAACGATTTTATGCATGGTTGGATCGCCGCTGCCATTCGTGGTTGAACGCAGCGAGCCGACCAACATGGGCAACATCTCTACCGGTTGTCCACCGCGCAGATGATGGAGCCAAACCGCCACCAAATCCAACGAATGCTCGCTCTGGTGGCGCAGTTCGCCCGCAAATGCAGCACGTTCACCAATTACCTCAACCAATGGATCAACCAACTGCTGCGCCGTAGGTAACACGCCATAGGGCGTCGCATAATGTTGGCGGGTGAGCGTAAAGGAATCGTCGCCGTAGTGATCGGTACCGATGAGGATGACCTGCTCTGCTTGGCGGGCTGCTTCGGCGGCTCGTTTCCACACCTGCGCATAGACAGCGCCACCGCGCGGATAGTCGATATGGGGGCTGAGCAAACCGACCGGCTTGGACCAATCAACGACGGCGCTTTCGACATCGGCTTGCTCCAAATAGTTCTGTAAATAGTTCCACAATTGGCGTGGCTCGGCGGGATAGGAACGCCCCGCTAAGTTTGACTCGCGGAAGGGGGCGCTGCGAAACTGTTTAATCGCGTCGCTGCGTGCAGCTTGGGCGCGTTCGTTGTCCAGCATCGTGGCTTGATCAAGTGCCTGAAAGAGATCTTCTACGATTGAGGTTTCGATGCTAACGCTATAGTAACGCTCAAAGGCATGACACATTTCCGGAATGGTGCGGCGACCATCACAAAAGGCGAGGACCATCGCAAGTGGCTGGGGAACCAATAGATAGCCATCCACTAACTGCTGTGGATCGCTGAAACGAAAAAAAGGTTGACCTTCGTGTTCGACTGGACGGATATCCAGTGAGCGCAGTTTGGGACGGAGTGGTAGGGTCACGGTAGGTTGGGAAAGAAAGATAGGGCGATAGGGATATGGGGTGATGAGGAGAAGTCGGTGTTGATTTCCCTTATCTCCCCACCTCCCCATCTGGTTATTTGTTCAATAGGGTCAACGAATCCTTGAAGAGTTTGTCTTCCGGATCGAGCGTTGTTGCTTGTTTCAAAGCGGTAACAGCGTCGGCATTGTTGCCGAGAAGGGATTGCGCCCACGCCTGTAAGAAATAGGCGGGAGCCGTTGCAGCGTCATTCGGTTGTAGTTGGATCACGCCCTGGACGCCAGTGAGGATGGTCTGGGACAGCGCCTGATCATTGCCTTCGGCAACTGTGCCGATGATGAGTGGCGTTTGTGTGGTAAAGATCGACTCAGCATCGTAGCCGCGCATCGCATCGACCGCACTCTTGAAATCGCCATAGAAGAGCTGGTCGAGCAACGGATAGGCTGTGCCTTGCATTTCGGCCTGTTCACGGCGGGCATCGCCGTTGATCTGTACCCAGGCGTTATTCCACTGCTGAGGCTCGTTGTCCTTGCTCAATGGTTTCACCTGTTCCAGGGTCGCCAAGGCATCTTTCCAGAGCCCGGCTTGCGCTTCTTGCAACATGCGATCATTGAGTTTGGTCAGGTCACTTGGCGCGGTTGCTGGTAGCTTTTGAGGCTCAACTGCGACCATCGCTGAACCATCCCAACGCAAAATCGTATAGCTAGGATTTCGTACACCACAGGCGTAACAAAAGACATAGTAATCGCTATTATCCAATACAACTTCGCCGATCCCATCGCCGTTGACATCCTGCACGACTCCAGCACCGGGGCTGGAACTGAAGGCGCTAGCCTCCTGTTTGAGCGCTGTTCCGTCGAAGCTGAAGAGTCCAAAGACGCCGCTATGTGCGCCTGCGCCGCCATCTACCTGAAGCCAAAGCCGCTCAGGTTCAATTGTCACCTGGAAGACTGAACCTGCGCCCAAGTAGTCGGGACTGACTGATTGGGTGGCTGTAGGGGCGCTATTGGCATCCACTTGTTGTGTGGATGCGGCATTATTCTCGCCTGTGGCCGTTGCGGTATCGACCAACTCATATTGGGTCACTTGCTTCCACTGTCCGCTATCTTGCTGGTAGATGGCGATCATGTGATTTTGCAAGGGGTCGAAACTGCGGATGCCCACGGTGTGTGCGACCCATACCTTTGTACCTGTGCTGGCAACGGTTGCTTCAAAGGCATGGACACCTTCGATCCCGGTCGAATCTGCCGGGGCAAAGGTGATGCCCAAATCCGCCGCAAAACGATCTTCAACGGATTGTTGCTGTGGACTGGTTTCGGGTGTGGTGCTCGATGTTTCATCGCTAATGGGAGGCAGCGGGGTAGGAATCAACGCATTGGGTGTGGTAGTGGCTTCATTTGCTGCTGGCGTGATAATCGGCACTGCGGTGGGTACAATTACTTCATCGGTACAGGCGGCTAACAAGCCAGCACTGACAAGGATCATTGGCAAGATAAGCTTTCGACGCATAACGTTCTCCAATATAGGGAAGACCATGGACTTACACGGGACTTCACCAGCGAGGTGTTGGTGCCCATGTGCGGAATTGGTATCTATTCAGCCTCCTGATAGTCATCTTCCGGGAAGGCTCTTGCGCAAGTGAAACTTGTACAATTGACCCTTCCCGGAAGAAGAATGCCTGAATAGTTACCGGAATTGAATGATTTGTTCGTTACGAACCACGGACCGACCAGGCAATCAGCAATTGGGCAACATAATAGGTGCTCAAGACGACGATGCTCGCCGTGGCAAATTTGGTACGGAAACGGTCAATGGCCAAGACCGAATCTGAGACGAGAAAGAGCAGGGCTCCAACTGCGGCAACTGCGCTCGCCGTTGTGCCCGATTCAAACCAATATTCTGCGCCCTGCCAGGCCATCACCGAGATGACAAGCATATAGGCAATCACATAGATGCGCAATTTCCCCACGGCACGCCAAAGATAGGCGAGCATCAGCAGCGCAATGAGTAAAAAGGGCCAATAGAGCCAGCCACTACGGTTGTGTAGCCCTGCTAAATTCGTAAAGGCTGCAATATAGAGCAAATGTGCAACCAGAAAACTAAACAAACCTGGAATAAAACGATCCTGGGGCAGCATCAAGAAGACATCCCCAGCCAGGGAAAAGACTAGGCCGCCAATAATCATCGACTGGTAGAAGGATGCTCGCCCGGTTTCGGCAATATCGGGATTGGCCAACACGGCAACCAACAGAATTGTCCAGGTTGTAAGCGGCTTGAGCAAATAGACATGCCAGCGACGCCCGTTATACTCGGCCAAGATATGCAATGTTCCACTGACCACCACAACTGCTGTTGCAAGAATTAAGGGGATCAAGGTGCGCCTTTAGAATAAAATCGATTAATAGACATATGGAATCAGTCGCCAACTGTGTTGGCGCAACTGTTCATAACCGGCAAAGTGCCGGATTAAAAGCTGCTCTTCAACGTTAAGCTTAACCACCAGATCGACGATGAGTACAAGCCAAAAGAATAGGCGTAGCCAGGAAAACGAATTCGCTACCAGCGCTGCTGCACCGAGAATCAACGATAGGTACATCGGATGTCGAATCCACGAATAAGGGGCAACCTGAACCAGATTTGCGTCCTTCTTGGGCTGGGGTGTGACGTTGAAGTTTCCGAGGCGCATCGTGAGAATGGCCCAAATGGCTAACAGGATGGCTGCAACCTCCAGTATCAACCAAAAACCAGAGGCCACAATCGGCCCACTGACGGCGACAGCGATCAGCATCGTAAACTGAATGGCCACCAAACTGTAAGACAAACTTTTGCTGAGCATAGCCTGAAATTGTGCCGCCTTCAGCCATAAGTGTCAAACCGTGTTGCCTCAAGGAAGCATCTTTGGGATGGCCTTTCACATTACGTAGAATAATCCGTATGTTTGCTGGTCAACGGAGGTGACCTTTGCTGAGGAATAGGCGGCAATCTGCAACCATAAGGTATACAGACGTGAGGTAGGCGGCGAACAGTAGGTTGCCTGCTATTCGCCGCCTGGAGCAGATTCATTTCTGCGAGAGGCAGACGGGTATGGCTAAGTGACTTCGAGGGGCAAACGTGCTATCAAAACTTTATCGACACGGCGCCCATCCATATCGACGACTTCCAGTCGTAGACCGCCATATTCGAAGGAGTCACCCGTGCTGGGTACTTTTTGCAACATGCGCATCACAAAGCCGCCCAACGTTTGGTAGTAGCCTTCTTCTTCGTCAGGCAACTCGTCCAGGTCAAACTTCTCCTTGAACTCGTCAATTGCATACATCCCATCGATCAGCCAGGAGCCATCGTCTCGTTCCACTTCTTCGACTTCCTGTGCCTCATCACTGTTGGGTAGCTCGCCGATAATGGCCTCGAAGATGTCGTCGATTGTGACCATTCCTTCCAGACCGCCGTACTCGTCGATCACCAGGGCGATGTGGGTGCCTGTCTCTTTGAGTTTGTCAACCACTTCCAGCGCAGGCGTGCTTTCCGGGATGAAGAGTGGTTGGCGAATCACCTCTTTCAACACCAGCGGATGGCCAGCCAGACTTTGTGCCAACAGATCCTTGCTCAACACCACGCCCACGACCGTGTCCAAATCGCCGTCGGCCACGGGAAACTGGGCAAAGCCATGTTCGAGTACCTTGTTGCGGACCTCTTCGGCACTATCGTTAATGTCCAACCAAATAATATCGGTGCGAGGGGTAAGCAAGGCGTTGACGGTGCGATCGCTCAACCGGAAGACCTGGCCAACGATCTCTTGTTCGATCTCTTCAAAGATGCCGACTTCTTTGCCTTGCTCAATCAATTGGCGAACATCCTCATCGGTCACCAAAGGATCGCCGGAACGTTGCACACCGAAGAGATGTACGACAAAGTTGGTGCTGGCGCTGAGCAATGCCACAATGGGCGAACTAAACGTGGCCAAGGTTTTCATCAGCGGTGCTGTAGCCCCGGCGATGCTCTCCGCGTAATTCAAGGCAAGCTGTTTGGGCACCAGTTCGCCCAGTACTAGCGAGATAAAGCCAAGCAGCATCACAACAAGCCCCACTGAAATCGATGCACTATAGGGCGCAAGCCAGGGAAACTGTGCCAACCAGTTTGCCAACGCCGTACTCATCGAAGCCCCGCCCAGGGCACCGGTCAAAATGCCAATCAGCGTAATGCCAATTTGTACAGTTGAGAGAAATTGGCTGGGATTTTCAGCAAGCTGGAGCGCGGATTTTGCGCTTTCATCGCCAGCCTCGGCACGTTGCTGCAAGCGATTTTTGCGGGCCGATACAATCGCCAATTCGGCCATGGATAGCAACCCATTCAGAAGAATCAAGAATAGGATGAATAGAAGCTCAAGTAGAATATGAGACATTATGTGAAGTACAGAATGTGAAGTACAGATTCATGCGACGCATCTCGCCGAGCAGTCGAATCATGTTGGACGTAAAACCGGTTCTATCTTGCATTCTCTCTATCCTAACAGCAAAAAGCAGAGAGAGAAAAGTAAGAACCTTACCTTTCTCTCTCCACTTTCTGATCCTTCTTCTCGCCTCAATTTCGGATAGCGCCCTGGATCGCTCAGCGCTGCGCCGTTTGAGGACATTTTCAAATCGCCTTAGTCGGCATAGGCGGCTAACAGGCGGCGATAGAGGAAGAGCAGATTTTCATTAAAATAGGAAGAAAACTCCCAGTTGGCAAATTTGGGGGGAATCGGAGTCTGGGCTGCGCGCTGGATTGCGTCATTGCTGTCGGTCGCGCCGTAGACAATCTCGCGCATCGCGATTTCTGTCAACATGGTGATGTATTGGCGCTGGATGCGCAGATCGTCACTTTCGGCGATTGGACCGTGGCCAGGGATCAAATACTGAATGGACAGACCACTCACCAGGTTGAGGATGCGGTCCAACTCGCCCGGATCACCGTCAAACAAACTGGGATGATGGCCTACGGTCAGCAGATCGCCAGTAAAGACGACATGAGCGTCTGGCACATAGAGAATCGTATCGCTCTGTGAATGGCCGCCCCCATAGTTGATGATCTGAATCGAGCGTTTGGTTCCCTCAATGATCAGCTTGTTCTCAAAACTGATGGTAGATGGGATGAGTTGCAACTCGGGTAGACTGGCCACCAACGTTTGATAGTAGGCAATCTCTGAAGATTGTGTCTGTTTTGCTCCCTTACTACCTTTTTGACTACTACTTAACAATTGTTGTAATTTCGATTGCGCATTTTGGCGACTATCTTCTAACTCTTTGCTCTGGATAAGTGCTTGGCGAGTTGCTACACTGGAAATAATATCTGCCTGATCTTTGAAAACAATGTTGCCACCGACATGGTCGAGGTGATGATGACTGTTCACGACAAATCGAACTGGTTTTCCTGTCGCAGCTTCACTCGCCTTGGCAAGATCGAGCGCAGCGGTAGGTGCCAAAAATGAATCAAAAACAACAACCCTATCACCAAGATCAATAACACCTGCATTGGAGACCGCTTTGCCTGTCGATTTGGCAAAGGCGGCATAGACCCCATCCCCAATTGCTTCAAATTGAAAATGTTCGGAAACTGTAAGATTTTTCATAATAGTTCTTTAGTATAGTTAATTCGAGATACTCGTTAGTAGGCTTTCGGTCTACCGTTCTCGCTGATGTGACTTACGTAGCAGGTAAGACGGTTTGTTCAAGTATTGGGTGAACTTACAGTTAATCATACCGTTATTAGCAAGAATCATCAACTAGAAGTTTGTCCGAAAACCTGTTGTTGCAGTAGAGATGCGTATGATTCTGGTCCTTTGCACTATAGAGCTTTCTTGAGTTGCAATATTGAAGTTCAAGAAGTGTTAACGAAACTAGCACATCCGTATCGCAGTTCAATCACTTTGATCAACTTAATTTGTTTGGTTCTGTTTGAAAACATTCTCAAGTTACCCTGGAAGATTTTGTTTCGAGCACGACCTAAAGCACGGAAAATAACGTATGCAGGATACAAACACACTTACCAAGATCAAGAATCACTTCGAGTTCATTCACGACGATAGCAAGCCAGCCAACAACAATGACATGAGCCAATCTATGTATGAACTCAACAATCTACTATCCATAGTGCTAAGTCAAACGACCATTGCACTCTCCAAACTTCCTCCGACAAGCCCCGCACGGGACAATATGGAGCGTGTGCAGCAGGCGACAGAACAATTGGCAGACCTGCTCTTGCAGATGAACTTCAAGATGCAGCAGGAGAGTTACGTAGTTGAGTTGAATCATAACTAGGCGGCTTCTTCTAGGGAGGGTCTGCTCAGGAAATCACTTGAGCGGACAGCGTCTTCCTGCAAGAAGATCCCTAAATCATTATTCTGATCTAGTAGAGCTTTTTGCCGCTTTATCTATCCGCGCACAGGTTGATTTATCGTAGGGAAAATTTTGGCGATCTCTATAAGAATAAGCACAATATACGGTTAGGCCGTTGCAAAAAATAAATAGCCTAATTTTGAAGCTTTGGGCAGTGGCTCAAGCGATTTCATTTGAATATGTTTCATTTTGAAAGCGCTTTAATCGTCAAAAGGTGACTAGCTTATTCTTATGTGGTGAAAACCTATGCAATCGATCGCCGATGAACTAGGGAATTACACAACAGCGCCGCGCCAAGTTTCAAACCTGGCGCGGCGTTTCCCTTCACTTGCCTACTATTCTCGCTTCGTTTCCTATGTCTTACGCTATAGTGGCCTTGCACAAAAAGGCAAGTATGGTGCCGAAGAGTGGTGGAGCAGTAGCTTGCTTTCGATGCAGGCACTTGAAGCGGTAGGGGTGGAGATCGAAATCCGAGGTCTAGCCAATCTTCAGACCTTTCACGGCCCATGTGTCTTCATTGGCAACCACATGAGTACCATGGAGACGATCTGCCTGCCTGGCGTGGTGCAACCCTACAAAGATTGCACCTTTGTCGTCAAGCGTGGCATCGTTGAATATCCCGTCTTTAAGCATATCATGCTCGCCCGCGATCCAATCGTCGTGGACCGCGAAAATCCGCGCGAGGATCTCAAAGCCGTGCTGGAGGAAGGTAGCAAACTTCTGGAGCGCGGCTGCTCCGTAATTGTCTTTCCGCAAACCACCCGTACCGTCACCTTTGACCCGGAACATTTCAATACCATTGGTGTAAAACTGGCTAAACGTGCCAACGTGCCAGTGGTACCAATTGCGCTGAAAACGGACGCATGGGGCATTGGCGCGTGGGTCAAGGAACTTGGCTGGATTGATCCATCCAAAAAGATCCATATTACCTTTGGTGCTCCGATCGAGATTCAGAGCCGCGGCAACGACGAACATAAACAGATCATCGAGTTCATTCAAACTCATCTGCAACTTTGGCAACGTGAATCAACGGGCCACAAACCAGTATCGCTGAATCGCCAAGTCTAAACTCATAGACAACGCAGATAATGATAGACAACGCAAATAAAGATGACACATTTGTAGGGGCGTACCCTTGCGGTCGCCCCAGGGCACTGGCAAGCGGATGCCCCTACAAGTGCCATGATTACTTTACGATTTGTTATTTCGGTACCCAAGGGGCTCCCAGGCAGTTTCGAGGAGAAATCTTGACTTAACACCGAAAAGATTCCTCGCAAACTGCCGCTTGGAAAGACAGTACCCGCAGATTCGTGAACTACTAAAACTTATAAGGAAGGACTTATCATGCATCGAATCTTTGCTTCACTACCGGCGGGCAGCACATCCGCCAACCCTGCCATTGACTGCTATTTACCACCCGCCGATCAGCGTAACGGGACGGGGTTGATCATTTTCCCAGGTGGTGGTTACCGCATGCATGCTGAGCACGAAGGAAAAGGTTATGCCGATTTTTTTGTCCAGGCAGGAATTTGCTGCTTTGTGGTCAGCTACCGGCTAGGCGGCGACGGCGATCGCCACCCAGCAATGCTCGAAGATGCGTTAGCGGCGATTCATACCGTTCGGCAACGGGCCAGCGAGTGGGGTGCCGATCCACGCAAAATCGGCGTAATGGGTTCTTCGGCAGGCGGACATCTGACCGCCCATTCGATCACGGCGTACACACAGTATCAGGGTGACGTCTCACTGCGCGCTGACTTCGCTATTCTCTGTTACCCAGTGATTGCCATGACGGGGCCGCACTGTCATACTGGGTCGCGGGGCAACCTGCTTGGGGAAGATACGTCGGAAGCAGAGGCGCTGGCAGTCTCACCCGAACACTTGGTCACCCCACAAACGCCACCTTGCTTTCTCTGGCATACCTGGGAAGATCCCGCCGTGCCGGTTGAAAATAGCCTGCTCTTTGCCTCGGCCTTGCGTGCCAACAAGGTGCCTTTTGAGATGCACATCTATCCCAAAGGTCGACATGGGCTGGGCTTGAACACGGAATTACCGTGGGGAAGAGATTGTCTGCGCTGGATGGGTGAGGTAGTGGGTGATTAGAGACTGGTAACTGGTAATGATGCAATTACACAATTACCAATCTTTTACAGTGTAACTTCCAAACACTTCCGCAACTCATCCGGTGATGCGTTCCCACCGCTGAGGATGAGCGCCACTTTTTTACCTTGCAGTTGATCGCGAATTCGTAGGGCGGCTGCCAGTGGTGCAGCTCCTGCAGGCTCAGAAAGCGTCTTGGCTTTTTCCAAGAAGTGACGCATGGCAATCAGCATCTCCTCATCCTCAACCAAAATGCAATCATCCAGGTGCTGCCAGAGCAACTGCTGCGGCAACATAAAGGGCTCGCCCGTGGCCAATCCCGCAGCGATGGTATGGATCGGCGCACTTTTCCAACTGTGTGCCTTCCAGGTTAGATAGGCGGCAGGTGCACCAGTAGCCTGCACTGCAATCACTTTGATGTCGGGATTGATGCTCTTGGCGGCTAGACACGCACCTGCTGCACCGCTACCACCCCCCAATGGCACAATGACCACATCAATGTCCGGCTGTGCTTCGAGAAGCTCCAGCGTGTGAGTGGCGACCCCGGCGATCAACAACGGTTCATTGCCCGAGTTGACAAAGCGCAGTCCTTGTTCCTGCTCCAACGTGACACAGTGACGTTTGCTCGCCTCGAAATCTGCCCCGAAAAAGACTACATTCGCCCCGTAACCACGCATCGCTTCCACCTTGACCGGATTTGCCCCTTCAGGCACGACGATGGTGGCCCGCACCCCGAAAAGTTGCGCTGCATAGGCAATCGACTGGCCATGATTGCCAGTTGACGCAGTGACGACACCGCGCTCCTGTTCTTGGTTACCCATGTGCGCCATGTAATTGACACCACCGCGCACCTTAAAGGCCCCGATCGGCTGGTAATTTTCATGTTTGACCCAGACTTCAGCTCCCAGCAGGTTGTCAAGAGCCGGATAGTGATGAAAGGGTGTCACGGGCAAGTAAGGGCGGATTGTCTTTTGTGCACGTAGAACGTCGGCAAAGGTGGGTAGGGATTGAGAATTATCGTTGATGCTCATTGATGGTTACCTGTTTCTTGGCTTGTGTGGCGTTAGGTTGAAAGAGTGGTTTATTGACCCGATCTTAGCATTAAACATTTTCATTTACAAAGCGACTTACCCTTTCGGCACCGTCTGCCCCGCCAATCGTGACCAGCGCTGATGTTGCCATTTGAGGGCTGGTTGCGAGTAACGTACTTGGTCGGCAAGGGCTTTACTTAGCAATTCGGCAAGGGTTTTGTCGCCAAAGAAATGTTCTCGGTAGGGACCGCTGCCCATAAAGCCGTTGCTTTGGTTGAGCAAACTAAAGCGCAGTTTGTTGTCGGGTAGATGATTTTTGCCATCCAGGAGCGCTTGGAAGGCGGGCGAGATCCATTGGAATGACTTCAAGAGGGTTCTAATCTGCTCCGCTGTGCGATCCACATCAGCTTCATCATCGGGGTTGACCTGATCCATTAAAGCATCGATCTGTTGTTGGATCGTGAAGAACTGGTCAAAGCCGCCGCCCGCCAATCGATGAGGGCGCATCAGCTCAATGTACTCGGCTCGGTTCTTGGCCCGCATCCGATTGATAACCAGACGCACATATTCCAGATAGGCACCCAGCAGCCAGAGCACGGAATAGACATTCCAAAGCTTGTAGTTGCTCCACGATTTGAAGGAGCTGGCCACCAGTCGGTCATGCATGTTGACATAATTTAGTGTCATCGTTTCGAGCGGAGCAAAAGCAGCCGCTGAGTAGTCACCGGTTTGTTTGGCTTTGAGCAAGAGATCGGCCATCAAAAAGAGGCTAGCGTGGGTGACATAGAGCCCCTTCGAGTAAAGCGGGTCAATAAAACCAGCAGCATGGGCCAGCAAGGCAAAACGATCCCCGACAATGTGGTGTGCCGAGTATTGCAGCCGCTCGACGCGCAGAAAATCGCGCACGGGGTGGGCATTTTGAAGTTGGGCATAGATGCTGGGAAACTGGCGGACAAAGCTGGTGAACTCCTCTTCGGGACTCAGATCGTTGCGCTGGGGGTAGATGCGCGGGTCGAGTTGTAGGCCGATGCTACAGAGCGGATTGGTGGCCTGCGTATGGTTATTGAAGGGAATCACCCAGAGCCAGCCACCCTTAAAGATATGATGCAGCGTGCCTTGTGAAACCGGATAGGGAAAATGATAGGTCCCCTGCGATGCGCCGACATTGTTGTAACAAGGCACATCGATCATATGGGTGTAGATTGTACGTGAATGAGTGATACAATCGCGATGGCGCCAGTTGAATTTATTGGCTAGCAGCGAATTCATGCCGCCGGCATCGATCACATAATTGGCGCGATAAGTGGTAGCCTTGCTGGTAATCACCTCTACGCCGTCTGAGTTGATCTGAATATCCTGAATCTTCGTGCCTTGCAACACGGTCGCCCCATAGGAAATGGCGATGGATGTGAGTAGATAATCTGAATCTTGGCGCTGGATGTGGATTTCGTGGCCGTAGGGCAAGCGCGGGATGACCGCTTGTAGACTATGTTCAACGTTCTGTTTCTTTCCTATCTCGTGGTGGAGGAAGCTAAAATGACGTTTGACCCCGTGACTGGTGCCGATGTAACTGTAGAAATTCTCGGAGCTAAACCAGGCCAATTCTGGCACATCATAGAACTCCGCCAGGGCGCGCATTGCTTCTGAAGTTTCCAGAATCATCGACTCGCCGATTGTAAAGCGCGGGTGAACATTGCCTTCGAAGACAATCACCTTGACTCCCTGGCGTGCCAAGACAGCCGCTAGTGTCGAACCGCCAATCCCTGAACCGATAATTGCGACATCGTAAACCATATCTGAACTGGTCATGTTGTACCCCTTGCCTTCAAGATCTTGTAAGAGCTACTATCATAGATCGATTTTCTGCTCTACACAATCACGTCATACGCAGTGGGTCTATTTCAGTTTGGCAATTTCCAGAACCCCGCACGTCAGTACGGGGTCGGACTTCAATGTTTACCCCAAAGTTGCAATACGTTCATACACAGTTCGGTTCATTGTCGGCTCAATTCAGAGGCGTCAGCGTGAGCGTCTGGTTAATGTCGCTCGCTCACGCTTGCGGTTCTGAATATACTTGCTTTTCTCCTAGTGGAGTGTCCGTTTAATTTCTAGAAATAGAATCAGCCTGCTTCTTCGAGAATAGTCACAATCTATTTCTAAAAATTAAGTAGACGGACTACTAGTTTCGTTAATGATTCGTCACCAAAGGCAAGAAGATCCTTCTTGAGAGCATTGGCTCATCTGTATCGTCGCCGTTGGTCGGCTTGGTGAGGTGCGTGATTTGAGCGACCTGCGGCGATTGACCGAACTCGCCTGCCTGTGCCTGCACAGTAACAGGTGCCGTGTCAACGATTACCTGGAACGTTGCATTGAAATTTGCATTGGTGGCCAAACTCCCGAGCTGCCAGGTCAGGATTGTCTCTTGGGATGCTCCAGTTTGGGCAGTCATGACGTTAGATCGCAGCGTGGAGGTTGGTGGCGTGATGGAATCACTGATGACAGTGACGTTGCTTGGCACCAAGACCGTAATGAGCAAGTTTGTAGCAATGCCTCCACTGTTGCCGAGTGTTAAGAAGTAGGTGATCGGATCACCTGATACTACTTCCGAACCATCTGGTGGATCGGACACAAAGGTCAAATGCAGGTCCGGCGTAGGTGTGTCGGTAGGGGTACTGGTGGGCGTTGCCGTCGGTGTGTCAGTCGGCGTCGGTGTCAAGGTTGGAGTAGGCGTATCGGTCGGTGTTGTGGTTGGGGTGGGCGTCGGCGAGTCGTCATTGAGAATCGTACCTATTGCTGATGCTTGGTTGTTTGCAAAGACCACAAACGGTGGCAGTTCGCCGGATAAGGTAAGCAGCATCTCCTCGTCTGTCTCGATTATTGTGTCCCCATTGACCGTGACCGTGATGGTTTGGCTGGTTTCTCCCGCAGCAAACGTGATTTGTCCGTTGCTGGCAACGTAATCATTGTCGGCAGTTGTTGCTGTGTTGTCGCTCGTAGTAAAGTTCAGAGTAATCGAGTTCGCCAACGGTTGGTCGAGGGTTGCGGTAAAGACTAGGCTGCTGGTTCCGCTGTTGCCTTCTAGAACGCTGGCATTGGCAAGCGTGATTGTCACCGAATCATCGTTAAGGATGATACCTGTAGCATCTGCTATTCCTAGAGTTGCGAATTGAGGATTGGCGAGCGTCAAGTTCACCGTTTCATCTTTTTCAACCAACAGGTCGCCGATGATTTGTAGATCGACTGTCTGGCTTATTTGACCCGGCGCAAAGGCGACCACACCGGTCAAAGCTCCGCTGAAGTCTACGCCACTGGTGGCACTGCCTGCTGTGACTGTGTATTCAACCGTCACCGTGACACCCTTGACAGTGCTCAAGGTGATGGGAAAACTCATCGTGGTTGTGCCGCTGTTGCCTTCATTGAGACTCACATCAGCCACATTCAGTTCGGCTGCGCCAAAGGGCGATTCCAAGGCTCCTATGTCAGGTGTGGCGTCACGCAGGGTGCCATCGTGGTCATCCGATATATCAAGCGGGCTTCCCTGATCGATGGCGTTGCTGGTTGACTGTAGATGATAGTCGTCTTTTGCAGCGTCGAAAAAGTCTGGAAGATTGTTGCCAGTTGAATCTGTGCGATCATTGGCCCCAGGTGAAGTGAGCGAGGAGAGTTCCAATGAGACTGCATTAAACAGGTTGTAATCTTCAGTCACAGATCCGTTGCTGTCATCTATCCCAGTACCATAATTCATGAAAATGTTGTTGAAAATGGTGGCACTGCCACCACCGAGCGCAAGTGCTGTGCTAAAAAAGTTGACATTGCCAACAAAGGTGTTATGGAGCACATCGACATTTCCGCTTGATTCCAGATTGATCTCATAGCCGCCGGGTCCATCTACCACCATGTTACGGGCAAAAATGGAGTTGACAATACGCCCGTTGCTTGTGACAGGAATGCGCAGACTGCCGTTGCTATGATCAATTGCACCACCCCCGCCAAGCACTGCAACATTGTCTAAAAAAGTACTGTGTGTAACGGTGAAGAGATCAGTGGCATGAATGGCACCGCCAGAATGCTGGGCCATATTGCCGCTAAAGGTCGAATTGTCTACTTCCAGCGCACCAACCGCAAAGATTGCACCGCCATCGCTCTCAAAATTACCATCATTGCTATTGTCATTGTTGATAAAGCGCATATTCCGAATTACCAAGGAATCTCCAGCATATACGCCCGCACCATCGTTGATTGTAAATCCATCTGCAATCGTGAAACCGGTCAAGGTCAGTGGCATACTAGTGGTAATGACCTGGCTACTTCCATTGCCGCTGACTGTAATCGGGACGGTGGCAGCCATGGTCAATGGCTTATCAATCACCAGACTTCCATTGCTCAGAATGATGGTTGCCTCGGTCAAACTGGCGTCGAACTCAATGGTGTCGCCAGGTGCAGCATCCAAAATCGCCTGGCGGAGGGAGCCAGCGCCTTTGTCATTGGTGTTGCTAACTGTAAGCGTATTGGCTGAGACTGGCAGCATCAGTAGCAATGCACAGCCAAATACCAGAGCTGAAATAAAGCCAACCCTGAAAATATGAGATCCGTTCACCTTCTGCATAAAAAAGTGCATAATGGTTTGTCGCCGATTGCGAGCTACCATGATCACTGCCTCCTGTTTGAATGAAGGGGTCAAGATAAGACCCTAACCGACAAGTTCCTGCCTCCTTGCCGGTATCGATCGAAACTCCGACTTTGCGCGGTTCTGATGCGTCAATATTATTACACAGGATTGAAAGGATATATCTTACGAAATTGTTATGTTTTGATGTGGAATTTGTAATCACGTTAGATAATTAACTTGTCGTTTTGTATATTGGGGCTTTTATATGGATCTCATGTGAAGATGCAGGTTGCAAAGTAACAAGTTTACTCTGCAACCTACATCTCTGCATTCCTGTTTGTGATTGTCATATTGGCAATTGAACGATTATCACCTTCCCTTCAAAGCTCTTCGCTAACAAAGTGTGATAAGATGAAGGTCCGTAACAAGGTTACCTTTTAGTCGAATAGGATCTCCATGAGTATAACCAATCGTCCATTAATCATCGGCATTACTTCACGTAGCGGCGACCCGGAGTGGAACGCCAAACGTACACAAAACTACATCAACCGTTTGGGAGAATATGGCGCCATTCCCATCATTTTGTCCCCGGATCTACCGACGGTGCTCGCCGACGGCACCACCTACTACCCGGATGAAAACGGTCGCCTGTCTGATGCAGTACTCTCACATCTGGATGGTGTAATCTTTTCTGGTGGTGGTGACGTTCATCCCAAATATTTCAACCAGCCAATGGCCGGTGCCGAAGAAGAGTGGATGGATCTCAAACGTGACG
The DNA here is from genome assembly GCA_046328715.1 of Caldilineaceae bacterium. Lineage (GTDB taxonomy): Bacteria > Chloroflexota > Anaerolineae > Caldilineales > Caldilineaceae > JAXLWB01. Next base: position 456,198 of record JAXLWB010000001.1, read on the forward strand.
AATTAGAAATTGGGTTGGGCCAGGCGGCACTTAAAACTGAGATCCCGATCTTTGGGATTTGCCGCGGTTGCCAAGTGCTCAACGTGGCGGCGGGCGGTGGTATGGTGCAACATCTCGACAATCATCGTTCGGACACAGAAGCGCCTGTGTTGCATGACGTGATTGTACTGCCCGAGACACACTTTGCGCAGATCGTAGAAACATCATCCTTGCCAGTCAACACCTATCACCATCAAGGTGTAGATACAGAGACACTGGCACCGATCTTTCGGCCAACTGGGTTTGCCAAGGAAGATCATTGGCTGGTAGAAGCGTATGAAAGTGCCACGCATCCTTGGGTCATTGGCGTGCAGTGGCATCCGGAGCGCTTGCAAGACAACCTACCCGGAGGTCATCGCAAACTGTGGGATAGCTTCATCAAAGCCTGTCACCAATTTGCTGCAAAGTAACAATTCGGGACACAGAGGACACGAAGGGTGACACGAAGAACACAGAGTAAATTTCCAATTCTGTGTTTCTTGATTTCCGTGTTTACAAAGCTTTTTTCATAAACACGGAATGGCTTTTTAGCTGTTTGGGGCAAAGCTTCGCTAATCGGTTACTGAAACACTATGAAACCGTTCATGCTGAATCGGATTACAGAACACGTCTATTGCTCACTGCCTGATGGAACGACGGATCGGCCTGTATTAGGGGTGATTGTTGGTGTGCGTGCTACGTTGCTGATTGACGTTGGTAACTCGATTGCGCACGCTAAGCTCTTGCTGGATGAAATGGCACGACTCAACATCGCTGCGCCAACCTATATCGTACTGACCCATTGGCACTGGGATCATGTCTTTGGCGGCGCAGCGTTTGCAGCCCCGATTTTCGCCTACGATGAGACACGCCGTGTCATCGAAATGATGGCGCAGCAAGATTGGAGCGACGCTGCCCTCGATCGGCGGGTGGCCGAGGGCAGTGAGATCGAGTTCTGTCGCGACATGATTAAAGCCGAATTGCCAGATCGCTCCGACCTCGTGATCCGCCCGCCGGACGTCTCCTTTGCCACGCAGATGGAGTTTAATCTTGGCGGCGTTCACTGTCTGGTCAAACATGTCGGCGGCGACCACGCTTCGGATGCGACTGTGATCTATGTGCCCGAGGACAAACTGCTCTTCTTGGGCGATTGTCTTTATCAGGATCTCTATCACGGGCCCTGGAACTATACAACGGCCAAACTCTTTCCCCTCTTGGACGAAATCGCCAGCTATGAGGCTGAATGGTACATCTGGTCGCACAGCGATACACCGATGCTCAAGGCTGAAATGAACGAATTGCTGGCACAGTTGCGCTTAATCGGCACCTTGGTAACACGCCTCGGTGACGACCGTGATCGCATTCTACAAGAATTAGCGACCCAACTTAGCAAACCTCCAGACGAAGACAGCCTGGAATGGGTTGATGCCTTTCTGGCTGGCCTGCGCAGAGATGTAATCAGTAAGACAGTGGAACAGTAGGTCAGTCAGACAGTAAATACTGTTCTACTGTTCTACTGTCCCACTGTCCCACTATACAATAAAAATGCTCACTTCACTTTTCGACTACGACCTACCTCAGCACTTTATCGCCCAGCAGCCTGCAGAACCGCGTGACAGCAGCCGTTTACTGGTTTTGCACCGCGCCACAGGGCAGATCGAACAGCGCTCCTTTCGCGACATCGGCGACTATCTGTCCCCTGGCGATTTGCTCATCGGCAACGACAGCCGCGTCATCCCTGCCCGTCTGCATGGACGCAAATTGACCGGCGCTGCTGTCGAAGTTTTCCTCTTGCGCCAACAGGATGAGTCGGGCAGAGTGTGGGAGTGTTTGGTACGTGGGAAGAAGATGGTTGGAGGAACAAAGTTAGAGATTAGGAGATTAGGAGATTGGGAGATTCATGATCCCACACAATCTCCGCTCTCTGCCACAATTCAATTGGTTCACGAGTCCGGCACCCGCCTCGTCGAATTCTCCGAGCCGATTCAGCCTTATCTAGACGAATTGGGTGAGGTGCCGCTGCCACCCTACATCACCGAATACAAAGGCGACCGCGAGCGCTATCAGACTGTCTACAGCCGGCCTGAAGGCAGCGCCGCTGCGCCGACCGCTGGATTGCACTTCACACCTGATCTGCTGATCCAACTACGTAACCAGGGCGTGAGTTTCGATACCGTCACCCTGCATGTCGGGCTCGACACCTTCAAACCGGTAGAGAGCGCAACAGTAGAAGATCATCATATCCACAGTGAGTGGGCCGAGTTGAGCAACCGTACGGCACGAGCGATCAACGACACCACCCTGGCTGGCGGACGGATTGTTGCCATCGGCACCACTGCCACGCGTACGCTGGAATGGGCAGCAACCGGCGCCCAAGGACTCGACCCCTACGAACCGAATGCCTGTCCCTGGCAACGGGTAGCTGCCTTTGGTGGTGATGTCAATCTATTCATCTATCCTGGCTATCGTTATCGTGCTGTCGATCGGCTGATCACCAACTTTCACCTGCCCAAGTCTTCACTGCTCATGCTCGTCAGCGCCTTCATCGCCCAAGTGCATCCCGACGACGTCGATGCTGGGCGACGAATTTTGCTGGATACGTATGAGATTGCCAAGAAAGAAGGTTATCGTTTCTTCAGTTTCGGGGATGCGATGTTAATTCTGTAATGCGATTTAGGTTGACTTTTGAGATTTTATGAAGAGCAATTCTTACAAAAATTGACGAGTCTATTGCATCATGATAATATCGTTGTATGATATCATCGTTTGCGGATGAAGAAACTGAAAAGATTTACCGTGGCATTGCGTCACGAAAGTTGCCTAGAGAAATACAGAATGTAGCTCGCCGCAAACTACTCTACCTTGATGACGCAGATGATATAGTTGATCTACGTTCACCGCCAGGGAACCGATTGGAACAGTTACAGGGAAATCGGGCAGGTCAGTACAGTATTCGTATTAACGATCAGTGGCGAATATGTTTTACTTGGCAATCTGGAAGTGCAACTGAAGTAGAGATCGTTGATTATCATGGGAGAAAGCGATGAACATACGCGAAGATAGATTACCCCCTGTCCATCCTGGAGAGGTGTTGTTCGAAGATTTCATGAAGCCACTTGGACTGAGCCAATATCGGCTGGCTCAAGACATTGGTGTACCTGCACTGCGTATCAGTCAGATTGTCCATGGCAAACGGGCTATTACTGCTGATACTGCGTTGCGTCTAGCTCGCTATTTTGGGACAAGCGCAAATGTTTGGATGCGTTTACAAGCTCGCTACGATCTAGAGTGCGCAGAAATTGACTTGGCAGAACGAATTCAAAGAGAGGTCAAAGTAGGAAGTTGGCCATCTACTGCTGGAATTGCTCAGTTTTCCTCAGGTATCGGATAAGGCATGACCTGCATCTAGTTTGCAGTCTAAATGCAGGTCATGCGTGTTGCGCTTTATCGTGTAACCACAGGCAAATAAATCTTCTCTCCTAGATCCCCAGGTACATCCACCGCACCACCGCCGGACCAGGCTGGTCTTGTTCCCATGACATCGAGTGCCCGCAATCCTGCGCCGTCGGCACGCACGATGAAGAGTCTCAGATCCTCCAATTGCCCCGGATCGATATCACGCTGGAAGATGATCCAGTTGCCATCGGTCGACCAGGTGGGCGAACGAGAGAGAATGCCTGTAGCCCCGCGGGTGAGTTGCACATAGTTACGCAGATGGCCGCTTTCATCCACTTCCGCTTTCCAGATTTCATACTGGCCACTGAACGGTGCGGCAAAGACGAGTCGATTGTCGGCACGCGCCGGGGCAAAGTCGGAGTCACGGATGTCGATTCCCGTCAGGACAGTTTTCGTGTTGTTGGCAAGGTTGACGATATAGAGATCGCCTGGAGTAGATGAGCCGACAGCGACCGTGTTGCAAAAGCCAGTGTATCGATAGACCATCCATTGCGGATAAGAGGAGATGGCAATCTCACTTGAATAGTTGTACTCATCTTTGAAGCGCTGTTGCCCCGAAACAAAGTAATAGGGCTCCGAAACGTAACAAAAGGTGACCGGGCCAATCGAGGCAAAGCCCCGCCCAATGATCGTAGCCAGGTACTTTTCATTGTTGCTTGGAGTGGTTGGGTCATAGTTGGAAAGATCGTAGTCGTCGAATAGACCCTTGGCGCTGTAGACTGGCTGTACCGTGCCACCGCTTTGCGGCTGTACAAAGATGCTCTCATTCGCCTCGTAGTAAAGCGATTGCCCATCGACGGCAAAGCGGGGACGATGACCTTCGGCCAACACTCGTTCCACGCCAAAGTTGGCAAAGTCGCGCAGCCGAATCTGGTTGTTGCTCTCATAGGCAATCGTGCCACTCTGTGGTAAGTCGCTCTTGAGGGTTGCTGTTGCACTGGCGGCGTTCGATGCAGGCCCCGTGTTGGCAGTGCCATCCACAGCGACGACCCTATAAAAGTAAGGAGTCGCATCCAATTCGACATCGCGGTAGGAGGTTGCCGTGACCAAGCGCGGCGAGATCTCGCTAAAAGTTCCATCTGCGCTGGCGCTGCGATAAACCCGATAGCCTTGAATGCCGGTGACATCGCTCGATGCACCCCAAGTGAGCAGGTTCGAGCGGTCGCCACCAGTGGCCTTGAGGTTGGCTGGAGCGGTCGGTGGAATGCTATCGAGTTGGAGCGGCTGGCCAAAGATGGCCGAAGTCGAGTTGCGGTCATCACCCCAGATCAATTGGGCAACTGTATTGATGCCGCTGCCTGCAACGGCTAGGGCAACGTTCCATTGTTGCGCTGCCGATGGGTACTTGCCAGTGCCGTCTTCGATTGGCAGCGTAGCCCAATTTTGTCCCTGGTCGATTGAAGTGGAAAGGTAGAGATTCGAGACACTAAAGCCAACCTTGTCAATCCAGGCCACAAGCAGTTGACCATTGTCATCGACTTGCAGATCATGGCTGGTCACTTCATCGGAATTGGTCAATTGGGTCGCATTGATCGGCGTGCTCCAACTGCCGCCCTGGTTGCTCGATACACGCAGCATCACATTTTTGCGACTATCGGAATTGACCACGTAGCTGGCGTAGAGTTTGCCATCCGCACCCAGTGCCAGATGCGGGTTCAATCCATCAGCTTCGCTGATCGGAAAGTTCGCACCAAAAGTTTTGCCGCCATCGCTAGAACAAGCTCCGTGAATCGTATAGCGCTGTCGCTGATCCTCCCAGGCGGCGCAGATCAACCCATTCCTGGCGACCAGACTTTTCAGTGGAACCGCATTGTCCTGGGTGCCTTCTCCCAACTTGCCAGAACGAGGCTGGTCGTTGATCGTGGTCTCGCTCAGCTTTTGCAATTGGGCATTGAAGACATGGAGGTAGATGTCATAGCCGATGCTGCTGTTGTTTTCCCAATATTCATTGTAGAGCAATAGCAGATTGCTCGTGCTTTCATCGACTGCCAACGCTGGCCGCCAGCGATCTTCTGCACCGGGAAAGCCATCGACCACCGTTTTGATGGTGAAGGTTTTGCCATCGTCGGTTGATTTGGCGATGCGCAGTTCGTTGGTTTGGTTGGAGCCGGGCATGTAGAAGAGATACCAAACGATCCAAATTGTGCCGTCGGCTGCCACCGCAATTTGCGGATGGTCGCACCAATCGTCGTACTCTAGATCGTTGACTCGCACATTACTGCCCCAACTCTTGCCTCCATCGTTCGATTTGGCGAAGTAGACGCTTTGAAATGCGCCAGAGGTGTCTTCATCCCGGCTGTCGCCCCAAACCGCATAGACCTGGTTGCCCCGCACCACGATATCGGGCGTCTCGACTCGGGCCCCATTCAGCCCCGCATCGGTGATTGTGACATTGCCGCCTACGGGAATTGCTCCGGCGTAGAGAGGCAACGCATTCAAGAGGGGTGGGAAAAGCAGGACGAAGAGAATTGCCCATTGCAGCGTACGACGCATCGTTTGTTCCTTTCTACCTGAATGAATGTTGAGTCCTGGATAAGAACGAATGCTATGCCAAAGTTGGCATTCTGCGAGCAAAATACCCCAAGCTACTCAAAATCCAGAAATAGTAAGGAGCGAAAGAAGCAATATTTAATGGAAAAGGCGAGAGGAAAATAGATTTACTATGAATTTTCCCTGTTTCTTCTGTCCGTGTTTAGGCGTTACGTCGGAAGAACTGCTTAAGCACGGACGGAAGAAACACGGAGACTGTAAATAGGTTTGAAACGTTTAAAGGAGCTTTTACGAGTGTTCAACTGTGGGATGAGAGCAAAGTGTTTCCAATCGCCATACCGGAGAGTGCGGCACCTTCCACACGCGGTCCACCAAAGGCATCGCCGCCAAAGAAGAGTGGTGGCAGATCGCTTGCCTGGAGGTAGGGATCGGGATGGGTGACTGTCGGAATCGAGTAGCGCCAACGTTTGATCTGGGTTTCAAAGATCTCCGAGTTGGGGGTGAGAAAGGGCAGAAGCTCTTCGAGAAAGGTCAGGCTTACCTCATCGTCGGGTTGATCGTAGTGGGCGCGGCTAAATTCGCCATTGGCGTGCATAGTAATCAGCGTGGCACCGGGCGAAATCCCCTTGCGTTTGTTATCGGCAATCCACGAAATCGTCGCTCCGGGACGCTGCAACGCCCCCGGCTCGGGCAGATAGACTTCGCCGTTGACCCAAAAGAGCGCACACAGGCAGGGATCATAGCGGATCGCATCGAGCACCATGCGGTCTCGTTTGAGCAAATCGACTTTTCCAGCATCCAGCAGCGCCAATGTCTGCGGTACAGGCGTGGTAATCACCAAGGCAGAGCAGAGATAACTTCCCTGGCCTTCGGTCGTAACCCGCCAGCTTTGTCCATCCTGTGCAACCTGGCTAGCCCGAATGCCGGTGTGAATTTTGACCGTTGCAGGAAGTAAGGCCGCCAACTCTTTGGCGAGATTGTTCATACCGCCGCGCACGGCAAAGCGTGGATGACCATCATTCGGTGTCTGCGCCAAACTGCCGTCGCTCCAGCCGTAGGACCAGGAGTAGACCAGCCCGCTGGTTTGCCATTGCGCAACCCAGTGCTGAAATTGGGCTGTGCGCACAGTGAAGAATTGCGCTCCGTGATCCGCCCGCCCCGTGCCAATCCGCCGGGTTGCCAGCCGCCCGCCAACGCTATTGCCTTTATCGATGAGTATGACTTGTTTGTTGCTGCCAGCCAGGGTTTGCGCCGCCATCAGCCCGCTCAACCCTGCGCCGATGATCAAAATATCACAGGTAATCTCGTTCATAGAATAAAAGATGGCTCAATCGCCACAAGAATGATCGGTTACTGACCCACGTGGTTTGAAGATTTCGGTTGGTTCTGGTGTAGGTAACGCACTCCAGTAGGTCAGGAACTTTGTAAAATAGTTACGATCCCCACCAAATACCTCGCGTTTGCCTGGTGAAAAGGTGTAGCGCCCGATCTGACCGCTCTCGCTCCAAATCGCTACAATGTAGTGTCCGTCGTTGGGCAGCGTGATGGTGGCTTCTTGGCGTTCGTAATAGTTGCGGCCGCCAAAGGGTTCAAAAAAGATGCTGGGTTTCCCTGGTGTAGCTCGTAACAGGATGGCACCATTATCGACTGGCTGGACCACGGGTTTGGGTACTCGGATCGGATCCAATCCAGCTCCCATCAAGGCCAAGGTCGGGGTAAAGGCTTCTTGCCCCTCAATCGTAGGGATGACCATACGTAGGTAGACCTGTTGCCCCGCTTTGCCAGCAAAGACAAAGTAATCAACGTCGCCCGCCGAGTCGAGCGATCCATAAAAAGCAAGCGAGATAGAGATGTCATCGATCTGGTAGGGAGCGTCAGCGGTCAACTCTTGATCTTCAAAGTAAGGTTGGTGGGCGGCGGCGGGGGACGTCGCCAGCAAAGACAAAAGTACACTTAGAATAGCTGAGTATACCCAATTCCGAGTGTACCATGGCTTTTTACCCATCGTTTCACCTTATAGACCAAACAAATAGATATGGCAGTAGGTGCGGTTTGTAATCGCACGATCTTCGCTATGCAGTTACGAACCGCACCTACCGTTTGTGCAAAGTTCATCTGCTTTGTCTGTTCGATCCAGATTTAAATCAATGTACTGTCCACCCACCATCAATTAGATAGCCAGCACCCGTAATGAACGAACTGGCATCACTGGCCAGGAAGACGACGATCCCGCCGATCTCTTCGATGTCGCCCCAACGGCCCAGTGGCACTTTGGCGATAAATGCCTTGTACATCTCGGGGTCATTGAGCAAGGTTTGGTTCATCTCTGTGCCAAAGGGTCCAGGCATGATGGCGTTGACAGTGATATTGTAGGGTGCCCATTCCAGTGCCAGAGTGCGGGTCAGTTGCAATACTGCGCCTTTGCTGGTGGCGTAGGGTGTGCGATTGGGCATAGTCACGGTCGAAAGGGTGGAACCCACGTTGATCACCCGTCCCGAGCCGCGCTCCTTGAAGTGTTTGGCAAAGGCACGACAGATCAGCCAGGGGCCAGTGACGTTGATCTCCTGCACTTCTTTGAATTGGTCAAGCGTCAGTTCGTCAATCGGCCCCCGAATGTTGATGCCAGCATTGTTGACCAGAATATTCACCTGCCCAAAGTCGGCTAACGTTCCGTGTGCTAAAGCTTCGACCTGGGGCGGGGACGCAACATCGCAACCGTAACCCCGGCATACCTGCCCCGTAGAGGATTGAATTGCTTCAGCAGCAGCTTGTGCTTCCTCTGGCTTGCGGCTGACGACCGCCACACTGGCCCCTGCTTCGGCCAAGGCTTGGGCCATTTGTCGCCCCAAGCCACGATTGCCACCCGTGACCAAAGCGACTTTGCCATCCAGGCGAAATTTATCGAGAATCGACATGATTGTTCCTTTGTGTGAAAGAGTGCGGGATGGAGCATGCAGGCTACAAGTAGCAACTCTGTAACTTTGCCACCTGCCACCTGCAACTTTGCTACTTATTGCTGCACATTTTGCAACAGGGCGAGCGTTGCTGCAACTGTCTGTGTCTGTTGTTCAGCACGAGAGATGGCGGCGGGGTTGTCGCCGCTCTGAGGGCCATACCAGCCAAACTGACCGTGGTTGCCCCCTTCGATCGCCACGAAGTTTGTTTGTTTGGGCAGATTCGCTTTTGATGCCTCAATGTCACTCACGCTGGTCAAACCATCATTTGTGCCATAAATCGAGGTGACCTGTAACTGATCGCGGTCTGCCAGTGAGTTGCTGGCCATTGGATACGATGCCCAAAAGACCAATCCTTGGATCTGCTCGGGATGGTTGTAGGCATAACTGGCGGCCATGACCCCGCCTAGCGAATGTCCACCGATTACCCAATGTTGGATTTCGGGATGCGCTGCAATCACATCATCGGCCCGATCAGGTGAAAAGAAGGCCAGATTGAAGCGCATCGGCACGATCACGGCATAGTAGCCCGCTTGTGCGATTTGGTGCAACATCGGAGAGTAGGCCCGTGCATCTACCCGACCACCGGGATAGAAGATAAACCCGGTGGTCGGCTGTTGCCCTGTAGGCACAAACTCAATCCAGCGTTGGCTGTCAATGGTTACGTTGTTGTCATTTTGCAACGCTGCCACTGCCTCGGGCATGGGGGAGGGTGGAAACTCGGCCCAGGCAACTCCGCCGGCAAAAGCTAACAAGAGAACGACAAGAAGAATGCCTGCAATTTGGAGAAGGCGGAAGCGCCATGTGCGTCGTCCTTCTGGTTTTGAACGTGGTTTTGTAAGTGCTGTACTCATCAATTACTCCTATAAATCCTCCATCACCATCTCTGCCACCGTCTTGCCAGAAAGTGTCACCATCGGCACACCGCCACCAGGATGGGTCGTCCCGCCGACAAAGTAAAGCCCTTTGAGATCCGAACAGCGATTGTGAGGCCGTCGAAAGGCGTTCATGGCATTGTTAGACGAGATGCCATAGAGCGCGCCACGCCAAGCTCCGCTCAACCGGGCAATGTCAGGGGGTGTTAATTGAACTTCGCTGCGGATGTGATTGTGCAATTGGATGCCAAAACGTTCTAGGGTATTGAATACAATTTCTCGATAGCTTTGCCCCTTTTTTTGCCAATCGAAGCTGGAACCAGTCGCCGGTGCATTGACCAATACAAACCAGTTTTCACAATTGGGAGGGGCATGGGACGGATCGCTTTTACTCGTGATTGCCACGTAAACGGTGGGCTCCTGCGGGGGAATGCCGCGCTTGAAGATGTCGTCAAACTCGCGGCGATATTCTTTGCAGAAGAAGATGTTGTGGTGTGCCAGTTGTGGATGGATGCCCTCGACGCCGAGCAAGAGCGCATAGCCCGAACAGGAGGTGTCGCTGGCGGCCAGCTTCTGTCGCTGTTGGACAACCTGGGGCAGATCAGGCAGTAGTTTGTGGTAGGTGGTTGTGACATCCAGATTAGAGATCACTGCCCGGGCTTTGATGGATGTCCCGTCAGCCAATTGGACACCGATCGCCCGTCCATTTTGCACCTGGATCTGTTGAACTGCACTTGCGCTGCGTATCTCGACACCTAGCTCCAGGGCCAATTTTTGCATGGCCTGCGCAATCTGGTAGATGCCACCTTGCGGATACCAGACACCGCCATTCAACTCCACATCGGCAATGACGCTGAGTGTGGCTGGGGCAAGAAAGGGACTTGCACCGACGTAGGTAGCAAAACGTCCTAGAAGTTGACGCAACTGCGGCGAACGCACCCGTTTGTTGATCGCCTGCTCCATCGTCAGCCAGGGATCGATCTTGAGCAGATCCAGCAGTGGTAATTGGGTGATACGACTAAAGGTGGGCGGTTGACCATAGATAAAGGCTGGACCCGTGATGCGATGCAACTGAGCGGCGTAGGCCAGAAAATCCTGATAGCCTTTCCGATCTTCCTGAGCAAATTGAGCCACCCGCTCCGCCATCAGCGCCACATCGCTGGTAGCGTCAAGCGTGGTTCCATCGGCGTAGAAGTAGCGCGTCAACGGGTCTACCGGCAGCAGGGTGAGGTATGCCTCAAGCTTTTTACCTGCACTTGTAAACAGTTCTTCGAAAACATGGCGCATCGTAATGACCGAAGGCCCCGTATCCCAGCGAAAGCCATCCTGGCGAACTTCGCTCATCTTGCCGCCTACGGCCGGGTTCTGCTCTAATATGAGCACGCGCTGCCCAACTGCTGCCAAGCGAATGGCGGCACTTAACCCGCCAATCCCTGCGCCGATGATTACAAGTGGCTCATTCATGCTAGCTTACCACGCCTAGATCTCTACGATGTTTCCAGCTGAGAATCAATAAAGCACCCAACCCAATCATGGCGATTTCGAACGGGGTAGGCCGTGCCTGGAGCCCATTCCACGAAGTCGGTGTGAGCAGCAGCCAACCGAGCATCCCAAGCTGCGAGATCATCACCACCCAACCGTTTGCTGGTAGTACAAGCACGAGTAGACCCATCAGCACGCCACCAATCGTTGGACCTTCCCATACCGTCAACCCCATCCAGATACCGCCCGTCACTGCGACCGCTTTGCCACCTTTGAAGCCGAGAAATGGCGAAAATGCGTGCCCCAAAATTGGCATCAGTGCAGCCAAGATTAAGGGCCAGCCGGTAAAGCCCAATTGAAAATGTGCAATCCCGACTGGAAGGGCGCCTTTCAGCATATCGAGTAACAGCGCCAGTGCCGCGCTCACTTTGCCGCCAGCACGCAGCACGTTGGTTGCACCTGGATTGGCGTCACCATATTGGCGAATATTCTTGCCCAGTACAAGCTTCCCGATCCATATCGAAAAGGGTAGGGATCCACAGAAAAAACCGAGAAGCATCCAGAAAAGTGGGAAAAGCGTCATGGATTTGCCGTAACAAGAACTTGATTAAAGGTTGTTTCAGTCTTGCATAACAAAGCTGTAATCAAATTGTTATAAAGTTTTTGGTAAGCTAATTGTATCCTGTGTTCAGGACTTATTCCTGTAATTTATTGCAGCAGGGCTTTTATGAAAAAAACGTCGGTACCTAAGAACTGAGCTGCAAACGTTTTGAAGCCCAACGCCTATAACCCTATACAAGATTTCCGCCTAGTTCTGTACAGAAATGTCACCTGTGATCGATTTCTGATTGAGCGTGCTATCGTTGATAGCGTATAGGTTGGGCTTCAAAACATGGCTTAGCGCAACGCATTCAAATGGAGGAACCATGCAATATCAAGTCGCAGTGGCCGGATTCGAAAAGCAGAATATTGTTATTGAGGCTCCTAATCTCTTTTCGGCGGCAAAATTACTGATCAATGGCCAGCCAGCTGCCAAAGGCGCAAAACGCGGCGAATACAAACTCTTGCGTGATGATGGCACCGAAGCCGTTGCACGCTTCAAGAGTTTCCTACTTGATCCCGTACCTCAGCTTGTCGTAGACGGCACAACCGTCCGCCTGACTGAACCACTACCTTGGCCGCAATTGGTCTTTGCCTATCTACCCTTATTGATGGTCTTTACAGGCAATGTTATCGGTGTACTGCTAGGCGTCGCCGCCTCAGTGCTTAATCTACGCCTATTTGCGCTGAAGCATAGCATGTTGATGCGCTATACGTTCTGCTCGCTGAACATTGTGGCTACTGTCTTCCTGTATAAGATGATTACAGTTGCACTCTTCATGTTAGCGGTACACTAGACGCCTCCAGGCCACGCAGCCAAGCAAAGTTCCCATTGCTATAAAACCAACAATCGCTGGGCCAGGTTGATTCCAAAAGAATCCCTGGCCTATGCTTTGTAAGGCCCATACCAACGCGTAAATCACCAACATTGGCTTCACTGGTAAATTCTCTGGCTGTAAGAGTCGCATTAGCAACAGTGTAATCAGTGTTGCACTGATCCACCAGCCTACAAAGTTGATCCAAGGAATGCCAAAGTAGCCGCCCGGCTGTTCCCATACCCAATAGTTCCAACTCGTCATCTGCGGGTCGAGAAAGAGATCCCAAACCGTCATCGCCAGCCCTGCCAATGCTGCGAATCGAAGCAGATGGCCGGTTGCAGGCTGCAAAGTGTCGGCGGAGCTTGAATTATGCCATTTGCCTGGCTGCAAAATCGCAAAGGCAACTGCCCAACTCACCGGCAACATCATCAACCAGGCAATTGGAATGAGCAAAGGCACACCACCCAATTGTGGCTGCAATGCCTCGGTGTAATGATAGCGACCAAAGGGCAAACCCGTTTGGCTACCCACAAATTCGAGCAGCCAGGTCACGACAACGACAAGTCCAGTCAACTTGACGACCATTGACGTCCCCCACGCCTGTTGCAGAATCGTCAGTACAGTACAGGCCTGCAACAGCACCCCAGCAATGACACCAACATCAAAGTAATCTTTGCCCACCCAACCGATGATAGGAATCGAGATCATGGTTAGCAGCCAGCCAATCGTAAAGAGCGTGGCGGGCGATACCCAGATGTCAGTGTTACGAATGGAGAAGGACGAGTTACGGGTCACAGGTGTAAAAAATGGTTGATCAAGTTTGTTTGAGATCAGGGTGGGCAGCGGGTGAAGAATCTGTTAATCGCCCTTGCAGATTTTGTAGCAAGGCAGGTGCACGGGCCTGGCTCTCTTTGGCCAACACCAGGACTGTCCCCAGCACAATCAACAGATTGGTGACAAAGAAGAAGACGCCTTCTTCCAATGGCAGGCTGCCGATCAGCAACTGTGTCGATTGGTCGGGGGCAATGGTCCATGTTCCAGCATCGATGGCCAAAGCATCGACCAGACTCAAATAAAGTGTCGGCACCAGCAGGCTCCAAAACACCAGTTTGCGCTGTTTCCAGAGGATATCGCCGCCAAAGCCGAATTGCAACATCACCGGCAACAAGGCCCAGGTTAGTGTGATCGATAGATATTGGATATTGTGCCAATGCGAGAGCCAGAGCACCAATGAGATCCCCCAGAGCACGCTGCAAAACCCAAACATGGCCCAACGAAACCTCTGGGCCATAGGTGACGCAACCGAAGACGTCGGCGGGCGCAGCCGTCGCGCCAGAAACCAAATCCAGAGGCTGGTAAGAATCGTCTGCAAGACAAAAAAGCTGTACTCCTCGATCGGCACCCAGCCAATCAGCCAGCCAGCCACAAGCTTGGGATCGTACCACCAGACCTGAGTCGCCACTAGGTAGTTGTCCCACGGTGTCGTGTAGAGCACTGCAACCACTACATGCGCTAACAGCACTATCCACGCTGGCCAACCACGCAACCCTTCCGGTAGCCTGCGCCCTCGGCGCTCATCCCACCAGGCCACGCCAGCCAGAATCAAAATGGGTGGCACGATAAATGTGCAAAGAAAAGCAAAGTAAGTCATGTCAATTTGGGATTTCAGATTTCGGATTGACGCATGGTCAAATTTTTCGTTTTTGTAGATCGTGTAAGAGCACCTGCGCTGCGTTTCGTCCTGCTGCACCCATGATCCCGCCGCCGGGGTGGGTTGATGCCCCAGTGAGATAGAGCCCTTTTAACGGGGCACGATAGTTGCTCATGGTCAGGGCGGGGCGGAGCATGAACATCTGGTCGATGGACATTTCCAGGTGCATCACATTGCCGCGTAGCAACCCTAGTTCCCGTTCGAGAAAGAGCGGCGTCTCCACTAGTTTGCCGATTACGGCTTGTTTGACATTCGGCGCATACTCGGCCAACTTATCCAACATCCGTTCCCCTTCGGCCTCGCCAATCTCGTCCCACGAACGCCCGCGGGCGAGCTCGTATGGATAATATTGGCCCCACAAAAAGAGCGTATGTTTCCCTTCGGGGGCCAAGGTTGGGTCAACTGCGGAAAAGGTCATTGAGATCAAGGCTGGATCGCGTGATGGCTCGCCACCCAAGTAATCACCATAGGCCCGCTCCAGATAGGCCATGTCCGGGCAGATAAATTGCAGCGCTCGATGTTCGGGTCCCGCTCCTGATTCGCCTTGAGTTTTGGTTGGCAGCGCCGAATAGCGAGGCAACTCACGCATGGCATAGCGCACGATCATGCCAAAACCGTTGCCGATGCGTGAGTTTTGCGCCAATTTGCGTGCCTGTGGAGGAATCTCGCCATTCAGCAACTGCATTGTGCTATGAATATGGGCACCTGAGACTACAGCGCGTGCGGTCACACGCATGCCGCCGGTTGTCTCGGCACCAACGGCTCGTCCTCGCTCGGTCAAGATGCGGGCAACCGGTGCCCCAGCGATCAGCATGCCCCCGTGCGCCTGAATCATACGTGCCAGTGCTTGGGTCAACATGCCCGACCCGCCGCGTGGTCGCTTCAGACCCGAATGGTGGTACATCGGCTGCCACAGCGCAAAGGGCGACGAAAGTGGCTCACTCGGTGGCGGACCTGACTGTGCCGCCATCCAGGCGATAGCGGCCTGGACACGAGGATCCTTGAACGATTGTTTGAGCACCTGACCATAGCCGCGCAGAATGTCACTCAATCGCTCGAAGCTTTCGTTGCCACTGCTCGTCTTCCAAATCAGGTTGCGGAAAAGATTGCCAGCGGTCGGTGGTTCCAGAAAACTCTGTACCATGCCCTTGGCGAGCGGTTCCCATCTTTTGATAAACGCTCGATAATTTTCCGCATCTTCGGGAGAAATGCGGGCGATGCTCTCGCAGGTCTTGTCGACATCCTTCCAGATAAAGAAATGGCTGCCGTCGGGAAAGGGGGCAAAGAAGAGAGGGTCAACGTCAATGTATTCCAGGCCATAGGCGCTCAGATTGAGATCCTGAATGATCGGCGTATGGTGGATCAGAATGTGCGCCGAACCACCAAGGTCAAATTTGAAGCCTGGAACATGTTCTTCGGTGACGACGGCACCGCCAATTGTGTGTCGTCGTTCGAGGAGGATGACTTTGTAGCCAGCTTTGGCAAGA
>JAXLWB010000010.1:0-237055 GCA_046328715.1 Caldilineaceae bacterium
ATAAAAATCAGCAAATTCAGATGTAATCGTTGTTGCAGAAGGTGGGTCATATAGATAAGCAGGCGTTGGTGAAGGCAACGAAGGCAAGAAACATAACTTGAAATCATGCCAAAGCAACCCTTCTGCTTTCTCTGGTACTTAGCTCTGGTATCTCGCTTCATGAAACTATTTACAAACAAAGGAGAATACAATATGGGACTGCTTATTGGGGTATTGACCTTTCCGTTCAAAGTGGTTGCGCTTCCCTTCAAAGTGGTGGGTTGGCTCTTCGATTCTGGGTCAAATGCACCTGCTAATAGCACTGTGGGAATCGATTTTGTGAGACATCGCAATCAGCAATTCCAACACAATCTGATGAATCAAACGATCCAACGCAATACAAAACTTGCCGAGCACAATCGAAAATGAACCACGAGTCAAGTGATAGGTCATATGTGTAGCCAGAAATTCGCTGAAAGCCACATCATCGACCACTTGTTCATAAGTAAGGTTATGCGCTATTGGTTCATCAAAGGAGGTGGTGCCCTTTGTACGGTTGACACGACTTTTACTGTGTAAATAGACGTCGTTCTGCTATCCGCTTAGAGTCGCGCGGAATCAGTGATGGATCTAGCGATCCCCGCGCGATTTAATATGGATATCGGCCAGTAACCTACGTTTTCTCTAAATTTGATTGCACCCAAAAAGGAGACATTATGAGTTCGTTTCAACTTATTCAACATTCAGTTGCACCGTCGCAAAGATCTCTTTGGGGACGAACAATCTGGTTACATCCACGAGAAACCATCCGAGAAATTGTTGCGACAAATCCTCAAGCGGGTGTTGGTACGCTTGTCTATTGGGCGACGATCACATTTGTAATCGACGCTGCTTATACGGATGAACTTTTTCTTCTGATCGGCCTGCCACTCGCCTTGCTGGTCATTGGTCCCTTAGCGTGTACCATCGGCATTGGAATCCGGTGTGGTTTACTCGACATAGTTAGCAGCATCTTTGGCAGCACAGCAGATAGAGACAAAATTCGTGCTGCCTATGCGTGGCCTAAGTTATTGCATATTTGGCGCTTGCCCGTCTCACTTGCTTTAACGTTGCTTTCCTACTTTCCAAGTGGTATGGAAACATTATCAGTACAAGATTCGGCAATTTTGCTTTTGCTACTGATCGATCTTGTGATTCAGGTATGGGCTTTTGTACTTTTGGTTGCCTGTGTTAGCGAAGTGTGTCATTTTTCAACATGGCGTGGATTCTTATCTATTGTCCTAAGTGACCCCATTGTGTTACTGGGTCTGTTACTAACCCTGGTTACAACATTTTGGTATGTGCTCGAATCGGCAGGTATTTAGCCATTTCAATCAGACCGATCCCATTCATTTTTTTTGAAAGGAGCAATAAAATGGAAAATCTGCTCGGATTTATCGCAAACTTTGCATTACTTATTGGCGTTGCAATGGCAGCAGTTGGCCAGTTAATCTTATGGGTCATGTCGTTTCGGAAGAGTGTCTGGTGGGGGTTGGGTTGTGTGTTTGTTCCAGGATTACCATTGCTCTTTGCAGCGCGTAACTGGAGCGAAACACGTAAGGTCGTGACTTTCTGGGGTAGTGGTGCCATTCTTGCTTTTGTCGCAATGGGCATCATGAATCTGATTATGAATTGATCTCGACATTCACAACACAACACGTTAGAAATGGTTCTATTAAACCGTGTCCTGTTGTGTTGCGAATCACACTAACTCTCTTGAAGTTTCAACTTTTAGGCTGTCTATAGTCTTTGAACAACCAGACTTAAGGAAACACAATATGGCAAAAGAATACCATCAACCAACGGGAACTCTGACGAACTGGTCACCACCAATTCCGGGACAGATCAAAATTACATCTGGGTGGGGGAGACTACGCTCATATCGTAACGAAGGCGGTAAACTCCCTGCCAAACATCAGGGCGTAGATATCGCTGCAGCAATTGGCACCCCTGTACAAGCGATCGGAGATGGGAAAGTTGTCAAAGTGCACTATTGGAAGCCAGGTGGGGGTACTCCTGGGGACCGAGCTGGAAACTACATAAGGATCCAACACCCAAATGGTTATTGTTCAGAGTATATGCACCTTTCCGGTATTTCTGTAAAACCTGGAGACACGATCAGAGGCGGAGAGTTAATTGGAAAGTCTGGTGCTACTGGAGGTAATCGAGGGAATAAGGGTAAAGAAAATGCTACTCCAATGTCCCCTCATCTACATTTTCAGATACGAAACCAGTTCGGAGACAAGATACCACCAATGGATTTTGTAAAGATCCCTTCAGTGGATAAAACAATATCGACAAGCCCGGCAGCAAGCGAGCTATTTGCTGAATGGTCTGATACGAAGTGGCTTGACGATATAATTGATGACCCTGATGGTTACTCGGATGATACCTATGGTGACAGCAAGTTTGAAAGTATTTTTGGTGGATTGCTCAATTCCGACGAAGAAGAACTCTCGCTGGATAACTTAATTTCCTCGTTGACTGGGGATGGATTCGAGAGTGACTTTGAGGAAAATATGCCTAATCTTGATACTGAATTAGAGGACTTTGGTGAGTGGGTTGACAGTGATGGCGATGGAGCGAGCGATACCTGGATGTCCAATGGCTTCTTAGACTTTAACTTAGCTGATTCCGATGGAATCCCAGAAGAAATTCGTCTGGATGCGTCAGGCAATAGTAGCCAAGAAACTGAATTTGATCTGGATAATTTCTTGTTTGGTGAACGTGAAAACGAATACACAGGTACATTGAATGGTATTGAAATCGACGGGATTGAGCTTGAACTGGACATACTCGATGAAATCTTCAGCGGGATTACACCAGTCAACTCACCCAGTGAAAATGACGATATCAACGATGACTAAATTGTGATTGCAATGGTATATGGAGTTTTCCTAGCCTGATTTCGAGACGCAAAACTCTGCCTTTCATTCATAGTTTAGTCTATGCAAATGTTCACCAGTTGAAGTGAGGTATGTCAGAAAGGAGAAACCTCTATGTTTACATCACTGTTTGCAGAAAAGATGATGACCGTCGAAGAAGGCGCAGCATTATTGAAGGCTGGTAAGATTGCAGAAGCTGCGAAAGCATTTCGCTTGATTACTACAAAACAAAAGGATAATCTTCAAGCACTTTTCTTGCTTGGTGTCTGCCATCACAAGTTACAGCAATATCAGCAAGCAGAAGCTATGTTTCGCAACATTATCAGCCTGCGAAGCAATTATGCTCAGGCCCATTATTACCTTGGACTTGTGTTGGAACTGCAAAATAAGCCACAAGAAGCAAAGCAAGCGTTTCAGAAGGCGCTTTCGTGCAAGCCTGATTTTGCAGAAGCAAAGAAAAAACTTGAGCAGTATGCATCGCACCACGACTCTAGAGTGCAAAGCTTTTTACGACCGCCTCAGCCATCTACCCTAGGACAGAGTATTTTGCCACAAGGAGGATTGATTATTCAGGGTCATCGTAGGATGTGCTCTTTCAGTTTTACGTACCTAATTATGTTGATGCTCTACGGATTAGGGGCAATGAGTCTGCTGGTAGCGCCACAAGATGAAACACATCTCATCTTGTTCTTTTGGGGAACCATCTTATTGATGGCGCTTTTCATTCGTTCACGCTCAACTAAATACTCAATATTCGAGAATCGTATTGACTATAGTTCTGGGATTCTATTTCGACAATCCCATTCGCTCTGGATGTATCAAATTGAGCAGACTTCGTTGTCACGATCATTCTTCAATCTATTCACAGGCGATGCTAGGATTCAAATTCAGAGTTCGGATATTGGACAGGTAACAAATGGCGGTATTGGCTATTACATTCTATATGCGCTAAATGCCATTATTGAGTTGGTTACCCTAGGACTACTAAGTTTCAGATTCATTTTGCATCGACAAGATCAACTGGTGAATTCTCCAATGACTATCAATATCACTGGTTTAGGCAATTACCACAAGATGAAGTCAACGTGGGAATGGATTCGAGATCGATCACTCGGTCAGCGGCGCGAGTATAAGCAACACTTAATGAGATAGCGTTGGTGGGATGTGGTTATCTACATTTGGTCAAGAACAGGAGAAGTGAAATGTACGCCAAGAAGAAACATCAAGAATATGTTCTAAGAATCTTATTTGTGACGTTTTTCATATTGTTACTCACTGGTTGTAATAGCGGAATAATTGCTGCTTTGAAAGGTCAAGATTGTGAGAGTGACTGGCTGGATGAAGGTTTGAATAGAAACCAGTGTGACTTTCACCGACGTAACTATTCCGACTTTAATTTTAGCCGTCAAGAGATGAAGGATGTGAATTTCAAAGGGAGTGACTTAACAGGAGCCGATTTTAGTCGAGCGAATCTTGAAAAATCTGTGTTTATGGGTTCAGAAATGAGCAATTCAAAATTGCACGCAGCCAATCTGAGAGCAACCAACTTTAACTCAGCAGATTTGCGCAATGCTGACTTGCGAAGTGCCGACCTGACAGGTGCTTTTCTTTCATATGCAGATTTACAAGAGGCTGACCTTACTTGGTGTGACTTGGACAACGCTACTTTGAGAGAAACTAATCTGTTCAACGCAAATTTGAGGGGTGTGGAGCTAAATCAGTCAGACTTACGTGGTGCCAACCTGAATTCTGCAAACTTAAATGGGGCAAAATTAGTTTCTTCAAATTTGAGTGATGCTGATATTAGCAATGCCTATCTTAGCGGGGTTGACCTGAGTAACGCAATCCTTATGCGGTCTAATTTGAGTGGCACCTTACTGGTGATGACTGATTTGAGCGGGGCAAATCTGGCCGGAGCAAACTTCAGAGGTGCTAAGCTTCAGCGTGCTAAGCTTCATGCTGCCGATTTGTCTGCTGCAGATCTTACTCAGGCAGAATTGCAAGGAGTTCACTATAACAGCCAGACTCGTTGGCCCGATGGATTTGATCCAAATGCCGCTGGTGCGATACTAGATGACTAATACAGGATTCGACACTTTGGTTGTAAATGTATAGCCTACTTCTCGAAAGGGATTGCTGCTGTGGCAGCGGTCCCTTTTTGTTTGAAGCAAGATTGATGCGCGAACATTTTCGGTGAATTTTGCCCCTGCAACCCAATCCTCAAACATTTCTGATCAATTTATAAAACCTTTCTGTAAGTGGAACTAACAAATTTTCTAGTTCGTTAGTTAGCTAGCGAGACGTGCTATCTCGTTAAGGTGACATCTAGACAATGCGAATATCATTGCCGAAAGGAAGCAACAAGCATATGTAATAACGTGAGTTCGGAGTTAAGAGAAAAGAAGAACACCTTTTGTAGCTGGTAAAATGTGAGTATCCAGTTCACAAAGCCAAGCAAGAAAGGTGTTCATAATGAGTTTACTCGAACTTTTCTGTACTGTCGATGAATTCTGTGTGCGAATTGAGCAACAAGTCAGTGTCAAACAAATCGGCAAAGGGAAGCCCGGACCGCAAGCGGGACTATGTTGGAGTGAAGTGATGACGATCTTGATCCATTTTCATCAATCGCATTACCGGGACTTCAAAGCGTACTACATCGAGCATGTATGTCAGCACTTACGCAGTGAGTTTCCAGGACTGGTGAGTTACAATCGCTTTGTCGAGCTGATCCCAGTCGTCTTGCCCTACCTGCTCTTGTTTTTACGCTCACGGTTGGGTAAAACCCGAGGGATTGCCTTTATGGACTCGACCACCCTCCCGGTTTGTCACAACAAACGCATCTTTGGGCATAAGGTGTTTGAAGGTCTAGCGGCGCGTGGCAAATCGACGCTTGGTTACTTTTTTGGTTTCAAGTTGCATCTCGTTGTCAACGACCAAGGAGAACTGCTTTCCTTCATGCTCTCGCCTGGCAATGTCAATGACCGCAAACCAGTGCTCAAGCTCGTCAAAAAGCTGTGGGGCAAACTCTTTGCCGATAAAGGCTATGTCTCCCAAAAGCTCTTTGAACAGTTGTTTGCTCAAGGCATTCAATTGGTTACTCCACAGAAAAAGAGTAAGAAAAAGCAGGAAACTCGTATGCTACCGCTCTGGGACAAACTACTCGTGCGCAAGCGTTCCATCATTGAGACCATCAATGACCAACTCAAGAACATTTCGCAAATCGCTCATACCCGTCATCGCAGCCCAACTAACTTCTTGGTCAACTTACTTTCCGGCCTATTGGCCTACACGTTTCAGGACAAAAAGCCAGCGATTCGTTTCGATTCTCATGACTTGGCTCTCTTGCCTGCCATCATTTAATTCCGAACTCACGTTATTACCAAAAGGATACGACTTTGTCCAGGAGCAACTGGCGCAAGGGCGAACCGTGCTCGTCCACTGTTCGGGCGGGAATGATCGGACAGGTCTCTTTTTGAGTTACTTCTTGATGCGCTACGCTGGTCTGTCAGTTGAGCAGGCTATTCAACATATACGAACTGTGCGACCCACGGCTTTGAGTGCTGAGGGATGGCTGCCGTTTGCACAGCAAATTTTGAGAGATGTAGGGGATCATGCCCACTCGCGATAAACAATCTCGTAGACAACGCAATGCAGATAAGGTGCGCCGTTCTGCTGCCGTTCCTGATGGGGCTTCGGCACAGATGGCGACCTCCAAAGTCGAGCTGGCTGAGGGAATGCGCCGCTTAGCCAAGATCGCGCCTGGACGCTTGCGCATCGACTTGAATGAACGTGAGCTCACGATCCGGCGCAGTTTGAAAAATCCGCAAGGCTTTAACACGCTGCTCATCAACGTGGCTGGCTTGGCAATTCTGCTCTTTCTAGGTTTGCGCCTTTGGCCAAACCGGTCCGTGCTGTTAGAGTCTAACAGTGCTTGGGGCATTATCGCCGCAGTAGTTGCGATTCTGCCTATTCTCTACTACAGCTTACTGGTACTATTTGATGAGGAGATCATTCGGATCAATGCTGAGGGGGTGCGAGTGTTC
This sequence comes from Caldilineaceae bacterium, assembly GCA_046328715.1. Taxonomy (GTDB): domain Bacteria; phylum Chloroflexota; class Anaerolineae; order Caldilineales; family Caldilineaceae; genus JAXLWB01. The sequence goes on from JAXLWB010000010.1 coordinate 6,947, forward strand.
TATCGACCGTTACCCTATCGAGGGAAATGGATTCGTACACAGGAAATCGAGCAACTGTACACGGTCTCGTACGAGCGAGCGCAGTTGAGTAGCCTTCAGTCACGGCACAAGAAATACGAAACAGTCTACGGGGTGCGGGTAAAGACAAGCCAAGGAAAGGAGATGCCGCTAGTAGGCGGCATCGCAACACCTGAAGAAGCCAGCTATGTTGAGCGAGTGATTGAGAAAAGTTTGGGAATTCAGGATGTGCCTGATGCCTCGCTGGTTGATTTTTCTGCGCACTAGAAATGCAGAGAGGTCTGAGCTAAAATTGATGGCGTTCTAGAACAGATTAGGTATAACACAGTGAACTAGACAAGGAGGCTTTCACGATGACAGCAGGTCACTTTGGATTGGCAGCAGGTGTCAAGTCTTCAGCAACACGAGTTCCTCTCTGGGCATTGATGCTCAGCACCTATTTGTTGGATGTCATCTTTATCTTCCTGGCAGCAACGGGGATCGAGGGCTTTGCTCCGATTGACCCCGATCATCCTGCTTACGGCCAGGTGCTGATCCACGCCTACTACACCCATTCGTTGGTCGGCGCTGCGCTGATCGCCCTGATCGCGGGTCTGATCGCAGCTTGGGCATGGGGGCAACAGGCTGGTGTCGTGATTGGCGTAGTTGTCTTCTCGCATTGGATTCTGGACCTGCTCGTCCACCGTCCAGATTTGCCAATCTTGCCCAACAATCTCGGCAATTTGCCGTTGTTGGGGCTAGGGCTCTGGCAGGCCCCCGTGATCAGCGCTGCAGTTGAACTGCTGCTTGCCCTCGTCGGTGCGTACCTCTACTACCGTAGCGCGCTCCAACAATCTGGAGTCTCGAATATTGGAGGCGAACGAAGAAGCCGAGCGCTGGTGGCCTCGGGTATCACCGGCTTACTGTTGCTCTTGCTGTTGGCGGCTGATTTCTTCAACCTGCCGCTGCTGATTGCCGTGGGGCTTATGCTGTTGCTGATTGTGTTGTGTGGCTGGTTGGATGCGCGACTCAACTGGTCGTTGGCAGCTAGCTAAAGGTGCGCATGAATTTTTAGCTGTTTGTCCTATTTTGTGTGAAAGGTGATGCGTGAGATGCTATCGAAAATTCACACATCACCTTTCACAGAGATTGATTGCCAGTGCATGATTAACGGAGTAATTTTGCAATCTTCCGGGAAGGGCCTACGTATAAGCCGGCTTTTTGCTCGAGCCTTCCCGGAAGAAGATTGACCAAATACTTTGTTAAAGCTGCACTAGTTTGCTCTCTCCGTAGGGACACAACGCCAGAATCGGACAGCGCGTGCAAGCCGGATTGGTGAAGTAGCAGCACTTCTGCCCGTGCAACATCATCACCTCGTGGTTGTCGTAGACCTGTTGCACGCTCCAATCGGCAGGCAGTTGGGCTTCGAGCAGTTTGTGCGCTTGTTCGAGCGAAGCTTTGGGTCCGACCAGACCGGTGCGGATTGCGACGCGGTAGTGATGGCTATCAACCGGCAAGGCTTTCATGCGTAGATTGCTAAAGACCAAGACGGCAGCGCTGGTCTTGGGGCCGACGCCTGGCAGTTGCTCTAGCCACTGTCGCGCCTCACTCGGCGAGAGTTGCTGGAGGAAATCCAGCGATAGCGTTCCAACTTTCTCCTCAATCACCTGCAAAATGGTTTTGATGCGTGGTGCTTTTTGTTCGGGCCAAGTGCAACTGCTGATCGCCGCCATAATCTCTTCCGTCGGCGCATCCTTCACCGCTTCCCAGCTACTGAATCGACCTCGCAGCGTTTTGAAGGCAGCACCCGAATCTTTGTTTCGCGTCCTGTGTGACAGGAGCGACGAGATCAATTCGCTGAGCGGGTCATAATGATGAAAGTAGGGAATGGGGCAATGGTAGGTGCGACAAAGGATTTCATGAATCGCCAGTGCTTTTTCAGAAAGAGTATCCATAGAGTTCAGATTCGGTAGTGACATGTTGTCTGGTCATCTTACACACGATTGCCTGCAAAGTGCGTAGCCTGCCTAACAATCAATCAGATGCTTGGCGGCTCTGAAAATATTTCTCGCAGAGGCGCAAAGGTCGCAGAGAAAAGCTATTTTCATCGCCTGTGGCGACGCCGGTCATGAAAGCTGCTCTGAAGTTGTGGAGGCAAAAAAGCCGAAAATCAACGCAAAGGAAATCATGTTACAGAACCGCTTTCCGACCGACTTTTCCTAGCCCCCTAGCGTCTTTGCGTTGAAACATAAAACGACACATGCGTAACGTCAGTTACTTACTTCTGATTCACCTTTGGATATAAGTGTCGTTCATGAATGGTCAAACGCGCTGTGTCAAAAGTAATCTGGGCCTGGTCTGTATCACTGCTTCGGAAGCAATCCGGTTTAAAACTGTTACTCGCAAACGTCTGTTCTCCTTTGACGAGGCAGGGCAACGTGAACTCCTCACTGCCTTGTATGTAGAAAACATTGCTCGCCTGCGGCTAGCGATTGAATTCTGCTCCACCAACAAGATTCGCCTCTACCGTATGACTTCGGCACTCTTTCCCTTTTCAGACGAACCGTTTGGTGCCGCGATTTTGGCCGAGAATTATGGGACAGCCCTGGCTTCCATCGGGCAAACAGCACTTGACCAGGGGATTCGCCTGCTGCTGCACCCAGACCAATATGTCGTACTCAATTCTGATTCAGAAGCCGTGATTGAGAACAGCATCAAGGTCTTGCAGATGCACGCCAATACGATGGATCTGCTCGGTCAGCCACGTTCGGAATGGGCGGCGATGATCATTCACGGTGGGAAGTCAGAGCGTGCTGATAAAATGGTAGAGACGATTCGTGGCTTGCCCGCTGCGATCCGGCTGCGGCTTGTTCTGGAAAACGACGAACATGCCTACAGTTCCCAAGAGATTCTGGAGATCTGCCAGCGTGCTGGTGTGCCGATGGTCTTCGATGCCCATCATCACATCTATCACGAACAGTTGGATGATTATAATCATCCTTCGGTGGCAGAATACTTCTGGGCGGCGCGGGCAACCTGGGCCGTTCCCGAAAACCAGATTGTACATATCTCGAATGGCCGTGAACGCTTCCTGGATCGTGCGCACAGCGACCTGATTTTTACCATGCCCGACGTTTTTCGTTTTGCTTCCTGGATTGAGGTCGAAGCAAAAAGCAAAGAGCTGGCTATCGAAAAGCTCCAGAAAGAGTGGGCTATAGATGCATCGTAAATAAAACCTTCTTGTACTGTCATTTCGACCGTAGGGAGAAATGACAGAATATACTCTACTACCGCAAATCTAGTTCTGCGGTAGTAATAATCGACAAAGCAAATCAAAGATGGACACTGGTAGGGGCATCCGCTTGCCGGTACCCGGCTTACATTACTGAGTGGGCAACCGCAAGGGCGCGCCCCTACGCATCGAGATCATGCAATGTCTATCTGCTTTGTCTATAAGATCGTGAATATGGGAGATCTGATTCGTTTGAGTGCCCCAAATACAAACTTGCACTTTCCACCGCTCGAAACCGCTCGACTCCTCCTTCGTCCAATTTCTGATGCGGACAGCAGTTTCGTTGTTCAGCATTTCCTCAACCCCAACGTGCAACGCTATCTCTACGACGAAGAACCGATGACCACGCCTGAACATGCGCTCGCCATTATTGATTTTTATACTGCTTCGCCGGATGCACCCTACAATCGTTGGGTAGTTGTGTGCAAAACGGATCAGCAGCCGATGGGAACCTGTGGCTTTCACAAGTGGAGTCGTCCACACCGCCGCGCCGAGATCGGCTACGACCTCAGCCCCGACTATCAGGGTCACGGCTACATGACCGAGGCAGTGGCAGCAATGATTGAGCACGGCTTTCAGCGCCTGAATCTCTACCGCATTGAAGCCTTGGTCGCTGTTGAAAATGAGCGTTCACTTGCACTCTTGCGCCGCCTCGGCTTCCAGCAGGAGGGACTGCTGCGCAGCTATTTCTGGAGCAATGGTCAAGCCTACGATCATGTCCTGCTTTCTCGACTGTGCAGTGATACTCCAACCGAGACGCCCTAACCTCGTTTAAAAAGCGGATCAAACTTGTCCCCTTTTGTGGCTATACTGAAGTGACTTTTCATTCACATGGAATCACTTTATTAGACTGGCATGCTGAATTTGTGTCGATGGCAAAATTCAAGCTTGGCAACAGAAGGAGCAAACATGTTACGTGGACTCACGACGGTTAGTTTCTGGGCCGACGATGTTGCGGCAGCACAACGCTGGTACACTGAATTGTTGGGCGCTCCTCCTTATTTTGCACGCCCGAATCCCGAAAAACCAGTCTATGTCGAGTTTCGGCTCGGCGATACCCAGCACGAACTCGGCATTATCGACCGTCGATTTGCACCGAAAGGGGCAACTTCTGGGCCTGGCGGTGCCATTGTCTATTGGCATGTGGACGATGTGCAATCCACGATCAATCAATTGCTCTCGATGGGTGCCCAGATATACGAACCCATCATGCAGCGAGGTGAGGGATTTACGACGGCTTCGGTCATCGATCCGTTTGGGAACATCCTCGGTGTTATGTACAATCAACACTACCTGGAGATGGTAAGCACGCTCAAAGCAGTGTGAAAAATAGCGCAGCAAGGAGACTTGATGGAGATATACGACGACGAACTCATTCGATTTGAAGCAGCAGGTACGACTCCGTTGCCGGCGACAAGTGAGCAAGGCACGGTTGATAACGAGGGCGCTCGCATCTGGTATGCAAGTTACGGCTCCGGTATGCCTGTGATCCTGTTGCATGGTGGTCTGGGTAACAGTGGCAATTGGGGTTACCAGGTGCCAGCGTTGGTTGCGCATGGCTATCAGACCGTTGTGATCGATAGCCGCGGCCATGGTCGCAGCACGCGCGATGAGCGCCCCTACTCGTATGCTCTGATGGCGACTGACGTGGCAGCGGTGATGGATCGTTTGCAGATTAGACGGGCAGCGTTGGTTGGCTGGAGCGACGGTGCTTGCACTGCGATGGTGCTTGCCGACAAAGAACCAAGGCGTGTGGCTGGGGTCTTTTTCTTTGCCTGTAATATGGATCCTAGCGGTACGAAAGACATAGAATTCACTCCCACCCTCCAACGCTGTTTCAGCCGCCACGTGAAGGATTATGCACAATTGTCTGCCACGCCTGATCAATTTGAGGCGTTCTCCGAGGCAGTGGGTCTGATGCAGCGTACACAACCCAATTACTCAGCGCAGGACTTGGCACAGATCAGTGTACCCGTGGCAATTGTACAGAGCGAATATGATGAGTTCATCAAGCGTGAACATGCCGAATATCTGGCTCGTACGATTCCCCATGCCGAGTTTATCGAACTGCTTGGAGTGAGTCACTTTGCGCCGCTGCAACGGCCCGAACAGTTCAACCGCGTCGTGCTGAACTTCCTCGCTAGAATTTCTGCGCAAGAGATCGGTTAAAGCCTATCCAAACGTTTTAGAGTGAAGGTCAGAGCCCCACACGTTAGTAAGGGGGAGTCGCGAGCCCTTACTAACGTGCGGGGCTCTGAAATTTCGTCCCCGTTCTGAGATTCACTCCTGACGCTTTCAAATGGCTTGAATCCGCGCTGCAACGGGTGTATACTCAGTGTGAACTACTGCAATTCAGTGTTGAAGTGTTTGGATTTGCCTGTCTGTATACAGCTTTGCTCTCATTGAAGCTGCCACAGAAGGAGGAATCTTATGCCAACTATCCTCGTTATCCTCTTTGTCTTGGTTGTTCTCTTCTTTTCAGGAGTACGCATTGCCCAAGAATATCAACGTGGTGTTGTCTTTCGTTTGGGACGCTATGTCGGCTTGCGTGGACCTGGCCTTTATTGGATCATCCCACTGGGGATCGAGCGCTCCGTGATGATCGACATCCGCACCCGAACGGTTTCGGCGGAGCAGCAAGAGACGATCACGCGCGACAGCGTTACCGTCAAACTCAATGCCGTTCTCTGGTACCGGATTACCGATGCCGCCAAATCGGTGATCGCAGTCGCCGATGCACCGACGGCGGTCTATCAACTGGCCCTGACGAGTCTTCGTAACTCCATCGGCCAACATGATCTCGACGAGGTTCTGCAAGAGCGCGACAAGATCAACCAGTTACTGCGTGAGAACGTTGCCGATTCGACGACGGCATGGGGCGTGGAAGTGGAGCGCTTTGAAATGAAGGATGTGGAATTGCCAGTAGGGATGCAGGAAGTGATGGCGATGCAAGCGCAGGCGATCCGCGAAAAACGGGCACGCATTATCAAGGCCGAAGCCGAATTAGAAGCCTCTAAAAAGCTGGCCGACGCTGCCCAGCAAATGGCCAACAATCCGGTAGCTGTCGAATTGCGCCGCATGCAAATGGTGACCGAAGTGGGTGCCGAGAACAACAGCACCACAGTGATGATGATCCCGTCGGATTTTGTATCACTCTCGCAAAGTATCGGCGAGTATTTACGCGCGCATAGCAGTGACTCTCATTCTGCAAAGTCGTCCTGAGTCGCTTTTTGAGAGGAGTTCAGTAACAGATGGATCTGTTTGTTGTTCCAAAAAATTCGCTTTTGTTGATTGCAGGCGTCGTGTGGTCGCTTGCCGGTGCGATGGTCAGTTTGATTGGCTTGCCTTTGCTCTGGCAGGTTGGGCAGACACAACCCACGCTCTGGTTGTTGGCGCTGCTCGTCTTCTTGCTCTTCTATTTTCTGATCTTCTCACGCTTGGTAGTCAAACATTCGCTGCGGATTAGCGCAAACCCGATGGGAAGACTGCCCTTCTGGAATTTCTTTGACCGCTCTTCCTATATTGTAATGGCGGTGATGATGTCGGGCGGCATGTGGATTCGCAAGGGTCAGCTTGCCCCCAATTGGATGATTGGATTTTTCTACAGTGGTCTTGGCATTGCCCTGTTTTCGTGTGGGGTACGCTTCCTGCTCGTCTACTGGCGGAAATTGACAACGCCAGCATAAAAGGAAGCAGATCAAGCTATGATGGATTACATGCTCAAAGTGCAACTTTGGGGAGAAGAAGTCACGCTTCGCTGGGTGGGCAAAAGTGACGTCTCTCCGGCTCGCGTCTATGCACTGGCCTTTACCACTGACCATGAGTTGATGCTGGTAAGCGGTGGTCCTGACGATCCAAACCGTTGGTTACCGGGAGGCGGCGTGGAGGCTGGCGAAACCCCAGAAGAGGCATTGCGCCGTGAACTGATAGAAGAGACGGATTCAACAATCGTGGCGCTGGAGGAGTTTGGCTCGCAGCGTGTCGATCATGGCGATGGACGGCAGGAATACCATCGCTTCTACTGGTGCCGTGTGACCCTAGGGCCGCAACTCCAGCCCCGAAGCGAATCCACGCTCCGTCATCTTGTTTCCCCATCTCACTTCCTCGATACTTTGGAGTGGGGACGGAAAGACCCAAAGGCGGCGATGCTGCTGGCGCAGGCGATTGAGATGGACAAAAGGTATGAAGGTTGAACCTGGTAAGAACCAACTCTCATTGGCAATAACTTTTTCTACTCGTTGGTTCTTCCACAAATGGATTCTTGAGTCTCGGTTGGACGCACCGTCTGTATCTTACTTTCCAAATATTCCTCTAGCTTCCTCCACTCCTGAAAATAATGCGTCTCTCCACTTAATACATGTTTGACCTCCATTCGCACATGACCCGTTTCTGCACCCAGCGTTTCGTACCAGAAACGAATGGTGAATAGCGTAGAATGAGGGTGCGCAATGGGTAGGTCAAGGATGTTCATTGGATAGCGCTTCTTCACTTATCCCTTCTGGGAAGCAGTTGTTTGCTTCCCAGAAGGGGTGTGACTCAATTAATGCTGCATTGTCGTTTCGCCGGTATTCACCCGAATCATTAGAGGATCAAGAGGCGAGTCATCCCACATGGTGTATGAATAGCCGAAGGCAAGTTATACACATAGGGTACTTAACGCTGTGGAAACTCAAAAACAAAGATCCGATTGCCACTGGGCAGCGCTTGTGGCACCAACTTGCGCAAATGTTCGGGTTTTGCCCGCGGGTCAAGCAGGCCAGTGCGTAGAAAAGCGATGAGTTGCGCAAACTCTTCGTCCCTGAGTTGAATCGGAGTCGCCAGGGTCGGATCGAGGCGTTGCAACACAGGGTCAATTGGCCCCATGGGTCCGCTTAGATCCGCCGCCAAACCTTGCGCTGCTGGACTGTACTGGGGTGCCGCCCCGAGTGCATTCAAGTGATAGCGTACGGCAACTTCGAGGTTGGTAAAGGCACCGTTGTGCATAAAAGTCGGCTGAAGCGCGACATTGCGCAGCGGCGAGGTGCGAAACTTATAGCGGTCCGCCGGATCGCCTGTCACCTCTTCACGCCCAAAATCCTCATTCCGGCCGGGGCCATCGAAGGTGACATTGGTGGTTTGAGGTACGATTTGGGGAATGCCAATCACATGATCCTGAAAATCACTAAACATCTCGTTGGACTGGCCCGCAACCTGATGGCAGACCACACACTTTGCACTGCCAAAGAAAAGCAACGCTCCGCGCTTCTCGTCTCTGTTTAGGGCATTTTGCTCACCACGCGCAAAACGGTCAATCGGTGCATTGGCAAAGGTCAGGCTGAACTCGAACTCAGCAATCGCTCTGCCAAACATGTCAACGGTGATCGGGGCACCAGCCTTGACCTCAGCAAAGCTTTTGCCAAAGAGTTTGCGATAGACTTGGTTGCTGTTGAGCCGATTAAGCACTTCGGCACGAATGGCGTTGTTGTCGCCAGGAAAGGTGAAACCGGCGACTTCGCTGCGTTCTGTAGGAGGAATAAAGGCTTGCGCCACTAGCAGGTGAGGTTGGTTGGAAAGCGAGTTGCCCTCGGGCAGAGGAAACTCAAAACCCTGACGATTGTCAAATGGATTCCCAGAGATCGCCCGAAAGCGTGAGTTCCACATCAGATTCGGGTAAAACGCAGTGTTGATGACCATGGGCGAGCGGCGCATGTTGCGTGGCCCTGTGCGGTGCGGCCCTACGACGCCATTGTTTTCAATGCCAATAGCGATTGATTGGGTGTCGCCAAAGCCGTTGGTGGGGGCATGGCAACCAGCGCAGGCATTGTCGTTGTTTAGACCGGTCAAGCTGTCAAACCAGAGAAAATTTCCCAGATCGGCCAATTGGCGATCAAGATGACGTCCAAGTCTACTTTCCAGAGTTGATTCGATACGACCGGTAAAGCCAGCGGCAGCCAAAAGCGCCCGCAGTTGCTGATCAATTTCGCCTACATGCGCTTCATCCTTATTGTCGTCGTGCTTGTGGTCGTCTTGTTTATGGTCGTCTTGGGCGAAGACCACAGATGTCAACAGCAGCAGGAGGCAAACGGGCAATAGTATCAAAAGGAATTTGCCTATTGGGGACCTATACAACATCATGGCTCCTCCTTAATGAAAATAATTGCAAAAAAGCAGGATGCAGAACTAGTCAATGCTTGCAGGAGGCAATCTGCAACCTGCTTATTTCATGGCAGATTGGTATCTATTGGGTATCTATTAAGTCCCTTCGTAATCATCTTCCGGGAAGGATTAATTGCCATCGCTCGGTTTCCGCTATAGCCTTCCCGGAAGAAGATCGCCTGGATAGTTACGGCAGATTTACTAAAGAGGATCGCAGTTGATGTCACCCTTTGTGCTGTACTGCTTCCAGTTGTCGTGGGGTGGCCAGGGTTCGGCTGGCGGTGTATAGGTCCAACTCCAGTCGAAGCTGAGTGCTAGATGATGCAGGCTGCCCCTGCCGTTCATCTCGAAGCTATCTACCATATGGACTTTATGCGTACCACCATTCGTCGGGAAGACCTCTACATTGTGGTTCTTGTAGACAAAATGGTAGGTGCCAGTGCTGTCCCAGGCATCTCCTTTAACCAAATCGCTGGTCGTGACCGTTGTGTTACCATGGTCGATGCTTGTTTCGATGATTTCGTAGCGCTGCCCTTTGCCTGCAAAACCGTTCGGAGCCTCCTTGCAGACGCCGGCAGGTATCGCCCACTCCACTGCTTCCCGGATTACCTGATGCGTATTCTTGGAATGATCGTCGTCGTGGTTATGTCTGGCATGTTTAGCAAACGCAGTTGTGGGCAGTGTCAGTAGTAGAGCGACCAGTATCAGAGAAACGAACATTTTTGACTTTGACATGCTATTCTCCTTAGATTCTCCTTAAAAGTGGTTGATGATTAAGATGTGGGAACCAATTTGCAAGACGTTATGGGTAAAGATCAACTCATAAGCTACCTCCTTTAGGTCACAGAGACCTCTCTTCAACGACTGATGGCACCCCGTATCTATTCAGTCTCTTAATAATCATCTTCCGGGAAGGCTCTTGCGCAAGGGAAGCTCATACAATCGCCCTTCCCCGCAAGATGGAAGCCTGAATAGTTACTGCACGCCTATAATTCATTGCTGCCATCGGATAGCTCCGTTGTTGGCACCTTGCCTGCGAAATACTCGAACACCTGGCTGCACTCCCGAAAGTAGCGGGTCTCCCCGCTCAGCACATGTTTAACCTGGATACACAATGTGTTTGGCTCTTCACTCACTGTTTCGCGCCAGACACGGACGGTAAACAAGGCCGATGCAGGATAGCTTTTACGCAGACCAGAATGTTCCATACGATTGGATCAGGCAAGGGAACGATGCAGTAGCGATGAACGCAGAAACCCCGGTTGCTACTGTTGTGAGTTACTTTAGCAGAAGGAGCGTTCCCAAAGCGCTCCCTCTCTGGGGTTTGTAGGGAACGCTTGTGGGAGCCAGGATGAAGTGAATGACAACAGTGGAAAAAGAAGGAACGAGAAGAGCTAACGCGCTGCCTCTAGCTCTGTCAGCAGCGTCTTGGCGGCTCGCAAATCCACGGTGTCAAACCCTTCGGTAAACCAACCATAGATTTCGGCTAGCATTTGATAGGCTTCCGTGATCCGCCCTTGTTGCTGCCACAGACGAGATAGCTTGGTTATGGTGCGCAATTCTATCAATCTTTCACTGCGCTGACGCGCAATTTCAAGCGCTTGCTGATAGGCCAACTCAACTTTGTCGACCGTTTCACCCTGCGCCAACAGTAAATCGCCTTGGAGTCGGTAAAGTTCGGCACGATGAAAGAGATCGTCGCACTGCTGCGCAATTGCCTGGCCAGATGCCACAATTGCCAACCCCTCTGTGATTCGACCCGCCAACGCATAACTTTCAGCCAGACAGGCGTGCCAGTGAATGTGATTCACCCACACCTGCCCCCGTGTTTGCCTATCGGCCAAGGCTTGTCGCATCAGCGCTAGGTCAGCCTGACCGTGTTCCGCGTTGGCGATCGCCCATTCACGCAGGACCAAGGCATACCCACTTGATACGGTGTGCCCGTGTTTTTTACAAAGCTCCATATAGGTTTGAGTACAGTCCTGCGTGGCACCTACTTCTCGTATACAGTGGTAGAAAATAGCCGCTAGTAAGAACGCATCGGCCAGAGTAAAGGGGTGTGTGAGTTCGCGTGCCAGATCGAGGAGTGCTGCAATTTGTTGCTTACCCTGTTCGGGGTAGCCAAGTAACGCCAGACTGATGGCAGCAATGTGCAGCGCACAGCAACCAGTATCATGGGCACCATAGTCAACGGCGAGATCTTGGTGTTGTTGACGGTCGTAGAGTGCAAGCCCTTCTCTGGCATAAAAAAGCGTTGTCGTTAAAGGACCAAAGGAGAAATAGGTTCCCCAAAGTGCATGATATGCCTGGAGGAGCAGTGTGGCGTCGCCTAGGCGTTGGGCAATGGCCAGACACTGTTCTGCTAGTTTAAGCGTCTTGGCAAATTTTGCCTGAAATAGATAAATCTCGTGCAGACCCCACAGCGTTAGAAAGATCTGGGGGCTTTCTTCCATGCTCTGACACAATATCATCGCCCGTTCGTAAGCTTGGGCAACTTCAAGGCTATTATAGTTTTTGATCGGCACCCAGGCTGCGCCAACTGACATTTGCAAAGCGAGTTCAAGACGCTGTGTAGCAGACGTTGTCGGCAGCCTTTTCAGCAATATCATAGCATGGTTGAGGTAAACAATCGCCTCCCGGCTGGCGTAAATTCGACGGGCACCCTCAGCAACCTGATGATAATAACCAACTGCCTCTGCAAGTAAGCCAGCTTGCTCGTAATGGTGCGCTAGTGCGCCATAGACAGCATTTGGGTTTTCGGCATAGAGCTGAACTAACACTTCAGCGATCCGGCGATGCCATCGCTGTCGTCGCACAGGACTTATCTCCCCATACGCTACGTCACGAATGCGATCATGGCTGAAGTCGTAGGCAATTGCACCGTGCCGACGGATAATGCGTCGTTGCCACAGTTCGTCCAATCCACGTACCACGCTATCTTCATCCAAATTGCTGGCCTGCAAGAGTAGTTCAAAGGTGAAATCTTGACCGATGACTGCTGCCAACTCGGCCAATTTGTGCGCCTCAGCGGAGAGCTGTGCTAGCCGTGCCTGAATCACAGCTTGCATCTTCGGCGGCAAAGGCAGATTGGGTTGGGCTGGCCTCTCCTGTATGGATTGAAGAGACCATTGGCGGGTTTGCTCACCCAGTCCAGCCCGTGTCATTTCGACGATAAAGAGTGGATTCCCGGCGGTAGCACGATAAAGAAGCTGTTGCATCTGCTTGTCCAGCGTCTGCTTGGCGATTTGCGCGGCCAAGGAGGCACTCTCAGTCGCGTCCAGTGGTCCGAGTTCGAGTTCACTCCACTGTTCAGCGCTGCGCAAGTGGCGGCAAAGCGTCTGCAAGGGATGATCGACGTTGACCTCTTCAGGGCGTGCCGTGCCCAACACGAGCAGTTGCGCCCGTGGCGCAAAGTGTAACAGATAGCGTAGCCATTCCAGTGTCTCCGCATCACACCACTGTAAATCATCAATCAGGAGTAAGATCGGTTGAGGGGCTGCTAGCAATGCTCGCGCCAGTGCTTCCCACAGTCGTTGGCGCTGCCATGATTCGATCATCGGCTCGGGGGCTGGGATGGACGCATGTTCGCTCAGGATCTCGGGCATGAGGCGTGCGGCTTCGCTGAGCCATACTGCCGCCAGCCGGGGGCGAACTACGCGCAAGGCATCCGAACGCAGCCACTCAACGATGGGTGCATAGGCCAATTGGCCTTCTCCAGCGTAGGTACGAGTGCGCACTGCTGTGATGCCCTGTTGGCTTGCCCACTTCAACATTTCCTCTGCCAGTTGCGACTTGCCAATTCCTGCCTCGCCCCAGATACAGACAAAGTGTGCGTCTTGTGAGGTTACTCGCTGCCAATGTTGTTGGAGTGCCTCCCACTCGGTCCGGCGTCCGACTAGATGGATGGCACTATGGCTACGGACAGGAGCCTTTACGCCTTCCTCCAGTTTGAGCAGACGGGCATAGGCCGCTTGCGTTTCGGCGGCAGGATCTACGCCTAGCTCGCGTGCAAGTAACGTAGCGCAGGTGTGATAGGTACGCAGCGCACCGGCCCGGTCGCCTTGTAATGCTTGCAAGCGCATCAGTTGCAAATACATACTCTCTTGCAGCGGATCGAGACGCAGCAATTGTTGGGCATATAGAATCGCCGTGGCAAACGATTTTTGTCCTGCGTGGCCTGCCACCAAACGTTCCAGCGCGCCAAGTGTAAGCTGATGGATCCGCTCACGTTCGGCAATGATCCAATCGTCGTAACAGCTAGGAGTCAATGGTCCAGAATAAAGTGCCACAGCCGACGACCAGTATGTCAGCGCCTCCTGCGTGTGACCTGATTGTTCTGCCGCAGTCGCTTGATTGAGTTTGGCTTCAAATTCGGCTATATCCAAGGAAAATGGAACCGAAGGCCGCCATTGTACCACCAGATAATCGGCGTAGATGGCTTGATCCAGACTTGGAGACATTTGGCGGAGATGGGTCAATGCTTTGCGCAGGTTGGTTAGGGCTTGGACTTCGCTCGAATCGGGCCAGAGCAGAAAGGCTACATGGCGGCGTGCTTGGGGAGCATGGCGATGCAGAAGCAGATAGGTGAGTAGTGCTTGGTGGCGGGCTTGAGCAACCGTAATCGTCGTTCCATGGTTGTCACTCAGCCGAAAGTCGCCAAATAGGTAGATATGAAGCGTTTCTATCCTGGACATTTCGCACCCTTCCTCCCTCTTGGGGGTAAGCGTAGCGCCACAGCTTGTCTACAAGTTGGATAAATGGATCTCAATATCCATTTTATACCAGAAGTAATCGCTCTAAACTCACCAATTCCTCAAGATCTCTATCTTTCTTCTATATCTATATACATTACTTTCTGCTGAGATTCGTCCAAACTTAGGCATCATCTGATCCTAGGAGAGAACCGTATGAGCAAACAAACTCTGCTCGAAAATTTACAGCTAGAAAATCAACGTTGGGAAACTTTGCTTGAGCAAGTTGACCCGGTAGTAATGGATAAACCAGGCTTTGCGGGCAACTGGTCGGTGAAAGATCTGGTTGCGCATCTTACTGGCTGGCAGCGGCGTACGGTGCTGCGCTTGCAGGCCGCACTGCGCGGCGAAACTGAGTCCGAGCCGCCCTGGCCGGATGAACTGCAAAGTACCGACGAGATCAATGCTTGGATCTACGAAGCCAATCGCAATCGGCCAGTGAGCGACGTGCGAGCTGATGCAGCAGCCACCTTTCAGCAATTACTCAACGCAATCTCAGCGTTGCCCGAAGTGGAATTGATGGATCCTCAACGCTTTGCCTGGACAGAAGGTGAGCCACTCAGCGCCAATGGTCTTTTTTCCCATCTCCGTGACGAGCACGAGGCAGATTTCCATGCCTGGTTGGTGCGGCAGAACGAGACAAAGGGCTAAAAGGAGGACAAATTATGGAAAAGAATCTGATCGCTAAAAGCGCGCTCATGATCCATGTGCCACAGGCAAGGGTATGGTCGGCACTGGTGGAGCCGGAGGCAATCAAACAGTATATGTTTGGCACCAATGTGGTTACCGACTGGAAGCCGGGCAGCCCCATTGTGTGGAAAGGAGAATGGCAGGGCAAGTCTTACGAGGATAAAGGCAAAATTCTCAAAGTCGAGCCAGAACAACTTCTGCAATACAGCCACTTTAGCCCGCTCACGGGTCAACCGGATACGCCCGAAAACTATCATACAGTCACCATGGCCTTGGTTGGTCATGGCGAAGAGACGAGGGTTACCGTGACGCAAGATCAGAATAAGACAGAAGAAGAACGCAACCATTCCCAAGAAAACTGGAACGGTATGCTTGAAGCACTAAAAGAATATTTGGAGAAATAGAGTACTTCGTTGACAACAATCCGCTATTTCCATTCGCCAAAGGGTTGCACCTTAGTAGACCCTTTGGCGAGTGGAACCCCAAGTAGTCTGAACTGTGTTTTTCGCTTTTGTTCAAATCGTAAAAGGAGAAAATTTGTGAATCGCCTAACAGAAGAGGATGCGTCTGTTCTGAATGCTTTGAAGTGGGTTTTTATTATAGTTGGAGTAACCATTGTAATCGGAATGATCTTGATGTTAGCAGTGAAGAACGGTTGGTCGATACCAGCTTTTGCGCAAGCTGGCATGCAAGCCAATGCCAAAGTTTTTTGCCTGTGGTGGCTGGTAGCGCTGCTCACCATGTTGGCTTGATCAAGGAAGGAAACGTAGAGACAGGTGACAGCACAGGGCTCGTCTCTGTGAGCCACAAACGTTCTATCCCAGAAAGAGAGCATGACCAAGAGTAGATGATAAGGAGATTCCATGCAATTTAAACAAGGAACGCACGTTTATACGACCGATGGCAAAGATGTAGGTGCGATTGATCGAGTTGTACTTGACCCCAAAAGTGACGAGGTAACTCACATTGTTGTGCGGAGGGGTTGGCTCTTTACCGAAGATAAGGTGGTACCAATCGACTACATCGATCAGGCAGTCGCCGAGCAAGTGCAGCTCCGTTCCGATGTGAAGGATCTTGACCAATTGCCCGAGTTTGAAGAGACCTACTACGTCTCCCCGGACGAGGGCAGCAGTGAACGTGCGCAGCTGGAATATGCCCCATCGCTCTTCGCTTATCCTCCGATGGGAGCCGCTTGGACTGGTACGGTTACCAACTACTATGGCTACCAGCAGGTACCTTATGTGGTGCGTACCGAGCAGCACATCCCCGAAGGTACAGTTGGACTCAAAGAGGGGGCCAGGGTCTTCAGTGCCGAAGGAGAGAACGTAGGCAATGTGGAACGAATCTTTACCCACGATGACCAAAATCGCGCAACCCACCTGTTGATTGCCGCAGGCTGGCTCTTCAAAGAAAGACGTCTCATCCCTGTCGACTGGATTCGGTCGGTAGATGAGGACGAGATCCAGTTGGCGGTCAACACTCGCACGCTCGAACAGGTCCCAGCCTACCAAGCCGAAGCTACGTAGCTATCGTCAGGAAGATCTTTTGAATTCGTGAAGTGAGCACGCCTGGTGCGGGATCGATCCCACACTAGGCGTGCTCACTCGACATTGTTCCATGAATTTAATCGGTTTGACTTATGTATGACCTGGAGAAAAAAATGGCCCAACTAGAAAACTTACTTGATCATGGCGAGTTACAAAATATTCGCCAGCGGTTAGAGGAACAACGGAGTCATCTAATGACCGGTCTAGAAAGCTACAATAACTCGGATAGCCATAGCCGTGTTTATAATTTTGACCGGACGGAACTGGCCAATCAGTACAGCAGCCAGGATCGTCGAATCGCCCTGCGTACGCTCGATCAGCAGACGTTGCGCCAGATTGAACAAGCCCTGGCTCGACTCGAAGAGGGCAGTTACGGACTCTGTGTAAAGTGTCATCGGCCCATTCACCCAGACCGCCTTGAAGTATTACCTTATGCCACGTTGTGCGTCACTTGCCAGCTAGAAGCCTCTCAAAAAGTGTAGTTCACCCGTAAAAATGAGATATACCTAATTCTATACCTGCACCACTGCCAAGGTACATCCATTCATTTTTCTGCTCTGTTAAAGTTCTGATAGTTAGACTGAACTTTACATAAGAAGTGAATTTCCTATTTAAGGAACGATTTTTCGGCAATTCATTTCTCAATGGGGCGCAGGCTAACTTAGTAATGAACAGAAACGAGATCGTTTTCTGTTCTACCCAATCAACTCGACCCCAGAGCATTTTGGGAATTGCCCAGCAATCAGCGGAGATTGCCATCGAGGAGTCAAAAACGATTCTGGACAATCCTCAAACTATATCGATTAAGGAGAAAACGTTATGACAATTCGAACAGACCAGACCGTAAATACTGATAATTGGGTAGGCGGCGCAGTGACCTCCGGCATTGTTTCGCTGATTGTGAATTTAATCGTGGCGTGGGTCATCTCACTGATTGTCCCCACTTCCGATCTGAATTGGGCGCTTACCCTGGTAGCCATCACTTCGTTCTTTGCTGGTTTCTTTGGCTATTATGGTGCCAGCCGCGCACGTCCCGCTGCCTATGACCGCAGCTACGATCGAACCTAACACGGTTGGGTTTCGGTAGGCCAGAGGGACAGCATGACAGACATCCACTGTCCCCCTGGCCTACTGTCCCACTGATACGGTTACTTCTGCCGCTATGTACGAGAAAAGGAGGCTTTATGTTAATCAAAGAATTGATGACCCGTGATGTCGATGTGATTGACCCAGATGCGACTCTTCAAGAGGCAGCGCGGCAGATGAAGGCGATCGACGTGGGTTCCTTACCTGTCTGCGATGGCAATAAGATTCAGGGCATCATCACCGACCGAGATATCGCAATTCGTGCTGTAGCGGACGGCGATGACCCGACCCTCACCAAAGTCAAAGAGGTAATGACATCGAATCTCTACTACTGTTTTGAAGATCAGCCAGTACAAGAAGCGGCCGGCACGATGCAACACTATCAAGTTCGCCGCTTACCGATTGTCAACCGTGACCGCGAACTGGTGGGTATGGTGACGCTCGGTGACATTGCTCTATACACCGACAATCAAAAGCTCTCAGGTACGACGTTGGAGATGGTCTCCGAACAAAACTAGCCTGACTAATGTGATGTCAACGTTTAGGTGCTGCGAAAGTTAATCCTGACAGCGTTATCAAAGCGGTAGTGGCTCGCCTGTCATCTGCTCACGCAGGGGTCGGCACGATGGAGCGGCTGTTTGCGGCGAAGAATCTCGGTTGGTCAGTGAGCGCAAGATTCTTCGATCGAAAAGTCCTCGCCCAGAATAAAAGGTGTCAATCTGCCGAAAGAATCGAGGTGTAGCCTATGGTGGGATTGGCAAATGAACTTTATCAATATGCCATCAGTCACACTGCCGAGTTGCAACAGGCGTTAGGCCAACATCTGCGACTGGTCGTCATTGCTTTAGGAATTAGCATCGTACTCTCTGTTCCCCTTGGTATCTGGACTTCGCGCTCACGGCTGGCTGCACTGACTGTGATCAACGTCTTCAATGGGCTGCGCGTGATTCCCAGCCTGGCCATTCTGTTTCTTGCAATTCCCTATTGGGGTCTTTCGTTTACGTCCGCTTTGTTGGCATTGACGCTGTTGGCCTTGCCGCCAGTGCTCATCAATATCGATGCTGGCTATCGATCTGTGGACCCCGCGTTGCGCGAGGCGGCACGTGGCATGGGCATGACCGCCAGCCAAGTGCTGTGGCAAGTCGAGACGCCCTTGGCACTGCCAGTGATTTTGGCAGGGATTCGCACGGCCACGACCGAAGTGATTGCCAGTGCAACGTTGGCCGCCTTTATCGGCAGCGGCGGATTCGGATTGTACGTGGTGCGTGGATTGGCAATGTATAGCATCCCAATCTTGTTGGTGGGTGCCATTCCCGTCGCTCTGCTGACCTTGCTGGCCGAATTGTGTCTGGGTGGCTTGCAACGTGCCCTTGAGCCTGTCAAGGGGTAAAAAATAAGAAGGAGAATCGAATGAACATCATCAAATATCGGTTTGGCACCGGTTTCACCACTTTTCTGCTGATTGGAATCTTGATCTTGAGCAGTTGTAACTCTGGCTCGCAACCAGCATCGCCAAGCGCCAGCTCGGCCCAAACCAGCCCTCTGAGTAACGCTGCTGCAGGAAACGGAACGCCCATTGTTGTCGCCTCAAAGGACTTTACCGAAGAATTTATTTTGGGTGAAATGTATGCGCTGCTCTTAGAAAACGCAGGCTTCACCGTTACCCGTAAGATCAACTTGGGCGGCACACCCGTGGCGCAACAGGCACTGCTCAATGGCGAGATTGATCTCTATCCTGAATATACCGGGACCGGTTTGCTCACTGTACTCAAAGAAAATGTCATGAGCGACCCGCAGGCTGTCTTTGACCGAGTCAAATCCCAATATCAGCAGCAATTCGACCTTGTCTGGCTCAATCCGGCACCGATGAATAACACGCAGGCACTGGCCATGGTCAAGGCACGTGCACAAGAGTTGGGCATTCAAACCTTTTCCGATCTTGCCGCCAAGTCCAATCAACTGGTGTTGGTCGGTCCACCAGAATTTGCCGAACGTGAAGATGGGTTACCCGGATTGCAAAAAGCCTATGGGGGCTTCCAGTTCTCCAACTTCCTGGCCATCGATCCAGGCTTGCGCTATCAAGCCTTGCTCAACGGTGAGGCCGACGTGGTGGTTGCTTTTGGCACTGACGGCGAACTGGCAGCCAACGATCTACTCTCACTGCAAGATGACAAAAGTTTCTATCCGCCCTACCAGGTAGCCCCGGTGGTGCGTGCTGCGGTGCTGGATGCCAACCCGACCATCTCCGACACACTCAACACCCTAGCCCCGCTCCTGACGACTGAGGTAATGCAACAACTCAACAATCAGGTCAGTGGGGAAGGAAAAGAGCCCGCCACTGTGGCGCACGATTTCCTGGTCGGCAAGAATCTCATTTCACAGTAAGACAGTAGACCAGTGAGACAGTAAGGCAATTGCGAACTTTGTAATCGCAGCGGATCAATCCGCCGACTAACAACGAAAAGTCGGGTACCCCTTGGGTGCAGGCATGAGAAGTTCAGTTGCTGAGGTAACTTCTTGTTGTCAGCAGGGGTAACCCTGCTTTTGCCAAGTTCGCTTATTCAAGGGGACGAGCGTTGTGGGTGCAATTCGTTTCGACGATGTGAGTAAAGAGTTCCCTGGCATGCGCCAACGAGCTGTGGATCATTGTAGCCTGGAGGTCACTGATGGCGAGTTTGTGGTGCTGTTGGGGCCATCCGGTTGCGGCAAGACGACGCTGATGAAGATGGTCAATCGTCTGTACGAGCCGACCTCGGGAACGATTACCTTAGATGGCAAAGATGTGCAACAGATGAACGGCACCGACCTTCGTCGGCGCATCGGCTACGTAATCCAGCAGATTGGCCTCTTTCCGCACATGACCGTTGCCCAGAATATTAGTGTCGTGCCCCGCTTACTCGGTTGGGACTCGGCACGCATCCACAAGCGCGTGGACGAACTGCTGGCCTTGGTCGATCTGCAGCCAGCGGAATATCGTCATCGTTACCCGGCTCAACTTTCGGGCGGTCAACAGCAGCGGGTAGGCGTCGCCCGGGCCCTGGCTGGTGACCCAACTTTGATCCTGATGGATGAACCCTTTGGCGCGGTCGATGCGATTACACGGGGCAGCTTACAGGAGGAAATGTTACGTTTGCAGCGCCAATTGCACAAGACGGTTCTCTTTGTCACCCATGATGTGGATGAAGCGTTGCGCCTGGCCGATCGGATTGTGATTATGCAAGCTGGGAAAGTGATTCAGTATGCCTCTCCGCTGGAGATCCTGGGCAACCCAGCCAATCAGTTTGTAAAACAGTTGATGGGCGGAGATGATATCCTGCGCCAACTTAGCCTGGTGCGCATCGAAGCGGCCATGCAACGAGTACATCCGTCGTCACAAAATCACGGACAGGTCACGATTGACCAGGGATGTTCGCTGCGCGACGCCTTGTCGCTCCTGTTGCGTGGCGATACGAACCGACTGGTCGTAACCGAGGATGGTAAACAAACGGGCCAACTTACCCTAGAAGATATTCGGACTCACGCAGAGAGTACAGGGAAGAACTGAGTAAAGTGCGGGGTGCATCTTACTAACGTGAGTTCGAATTCTCGCCTAACCCGCTACCCTACGTTAACCCAGGGGCAGCGCCCTGGGATCGAGAAGGATGTCCCCTAAATCCCCAGGCGCTGCTTCTGGGTACCCTAAATCGCCCCGATAGGGCTAAGGGTCGAATCGCCAATCCACGTTAGAGGTAACTAGTGTGAGCTACTCACCATTTTCACTAACCCTATGACTTATCTCTGGAGCAACCGCAACTATATCTTACAACTAAGCAGCGAGCATCTGACCATGGTCGGTATCGCGCTGGCGATCTCGTTGCTGATTGCGCTGCCCCTCAGTGTGTTGATGGCACGTTCTGGCCGCTTCGCTACCATCGTGTTGGGAATTTTAGGCACGCTTTACACGATTCCTAGCATTGCGTTGCTCATTTTGTTGTTGCCAATCTTTGGCCTCAATCAGCGCTCTGTAATTGTGGCGTTGGTCATCTATACTCAGATACTCCTCGTGCGCAATATCATGGCAGGTTTGCAGGGAGTCTCCCCCGTGCTGCTAGAGGCGGCCAAGGGTGCAGGGATGAATGGCTGGCAGCGCTGGTTCCAGGTTCAGTTGCCGTTGGCTTTGCCTGTTATCCTGGCGGGTGTGCGGCTGGCGACGGTTGTGGCGATTGGCGTTGCCACCATCGGGGCCAAGTTTGGTGCTGGTGGTCTGGGTACGCTGTTGTTTGATGGCATTGCCCAGAATCGCTACGACAAAATTTTGGCCGGTTCGGTGGTGGTTGCATTGCTTGCTTTGGTATTGAACTATCTATTATTGGCACTGGAAGATTATTTTGACACGGAGAGGCGCATTGTCCGTCGGGCAAAGCAACTGACCGTTTCGTCAGAGCTGGCTTGTGAAGGAATTTGAGAAATCTAGAAATGACACTGAAACATGGCACACGCTTACGTGATTCTGTTCTTTGTTAGATTGTGCCCTGTTTGAATGATGTGTCTATAAGGAGCAACATCATGGCTTATGAAGACAACGCCTATCAAGAACAAACTGCGGATGCCGAAGTTCCAACTCCCGGATATCGAAAGACGAATTATCAGGGCCGCAACAACCCCTATCAAGACTATGCCAGCC
This sequence comes from Caldilineaceae bacterium, assembly GCA_046328715.1. Lineage (GTDB taxonomy): Bacteria > Chloroflexota > Anaerolineae > Caldilineales > Caldilineaceae > JAXLWB01. Next base: position 29,108 of record JAXLWB010000010.1, read on the forward strand.
CCCGATGAGCAGAAACATGCTCAATTTCTGTCAGAAAAGATTGTTGCGCTGGGCGGCGAACCGGTCACTGTGCCGCGCACCGTTTGGCCAGCGGAAACAAGCACGAGATGTTGGCGGTGGTACTGCGCGCCGAACGGCAAGCAATTGCAGATTATACTCAACGCGTCCAAGAAGCCGAGGAATTTGGGGATAAGGGGCTGGTTGTGCAACTGGAAAATATTGTAGCCGACGAGACCGGACACGCCGACGAGACGGAGTGCATCTTGCGTGACTGGGCGGGTGATTAAGGCAAGAGAGACAGTGAATCAGTGGGCCAGTGCCAGTACGACTAACTTACTGGTTTTGTCTGACACAACTCGTTAGAGGAGCAAGCTATGGCAAGTATAGATACAAACAGATCCGATGTTGCTCGACCAGAAGACGATGAGAAGGTACGCAGTACGCTACAGCAATTAATCCGGCTCAACTATGACGGCGTGGGCGCTTATGAAATGGCAGCCACGCTGCTAAAAAACGACCATTACATCGAGATCTGCCATGATTTTGTAGGGCAACGTCGCCACTTTATTGATGAACTATCGCAAATACTCATTCGCTATGGCGGCACACCTCCTGACAGCCAAAGTTTCAACGGTCTGATGAATGATGTATGGATGAACATCCAAAGTCTGGTCAGCGGCGATGACGGTGCGATTGTTACTGAATGTGATCGGGGCAACCAGTTGGCGGTGGATCTCTATTACCGTGCCCAAAACGAAGAATTGCCTGAGGACGTAAGAACGTTGGTGCAGAATCAATTCTCGCTTCTGAAGGGTGAACACGAGCGGATCCATCGTCTTGCTGCCGCGTTACAACAATAAAGAGTACCACAACAAACGGAGCGGGTAACAGGTATTGCAATACCTGTTACCCGCTCCGTTTGTTGTGGGATGGACCCGACAGAAAACAGAAAAATCATGCTTGACAACCCCACGCGTTAGTGCTATCCTCTTATTGGAAACGATTCCTGGTTCCCTTTTCCCGTCTAATCCAAATCAAATCTATGTCGTCCGACAGCTCGTCCGACATCAAACTGAACGGCAGCAAGATCACCATCCATGAGGTGGCCAAACGCGCAGGTGTTTCGATCTCATCTGTTTCGCGCGCCCTCAGCAATCACCCACATGTTTCGGATGAATTACGGGAGCGCGTCCAAACTGCTGCCCGTTCGCTTGGTTATCAACCCGATTTTTTGGCACACAGCTTGCGCAGTGGTCGGACCCATTCGGTCGGCTTTATCGTTGGAACCATTTCTAACCCGATTATGGCTGACATTTCAGCGAGTTTGGGCAATGTGCTAGCTGAACACGGCTATGCATTGATGTTGCTCTCCTCACAGAATCAGCCAGAGATGGACGCCTCATATCTGCGCTTTCTGGCTCGGCGCCAGGTGAGTGGATTGGTCATCTCAACTGCGACCGGTGGCGAGGCACAAAATAATAGCTTGTTGGATGAGCTAGGAATTCCAACTGTGATGCTAGACCGCGAACGTCCCTTTGGCAATCACATCAGCGCCGTACAGTCAGATTCTCGTCCGGCGATGCAGGCTGCTGTGCTTCATTTGGCAAGCCAGGGCCATCAGCGCATTGGCTTGATCGGTGGTAAGGACTTTTTTCCGGCCCGTGTCAGGCTCGAAGGTTTTTACAGTGGGATGCAACAGGCAGGGCTAACGGTGGATCAAATGTTGATTCGTTCGTCGGGAATGACCAAAGAGGTAGGATATAGCGAAACGCTCTCCTTGATGGCCGCCCCCCATCGCCCAACGGCCCTGATCGCTGGCGGCAATTTGATTCTGGCAGGCGTGTTACAGGCGATTCAGGAACTAAAGATCCAAGTCGGAAGCGATTTGGCGTTGGTTGGCTGCGACGATACAGAGTTAACTCGACTCTACAACCCTGCGATCACCGTAATTGCCCGCGATCTCGCTTTGATGGGAGAGACAGCCGCCCGACTGTTGCTCGAAACCATCAACGATGGTGGCGGTAAAACTGTGGTGCTCCCTTCGCAGTTGGTGATTCGTCAATCCTCCTGTCGAGAAAACTAATTTTGGTTTGTCTAGATTGGAAACGTTTTCAATCTTCTCAATAAAATCCATGTAACGGATCATCCGTCTCTAGCTCTTACTCGCACAAAGGCAGGAATCATTGCTCCCCCGTGGTGGTCCCCTCCCGTCTTGTAAGGATTAGGGAAGAGTTAGGGTGGGTGAATGGTTACGAAATAACAAAGGAGCTTCACCATGCGTTTGCGAAGGAATTCTCATCGACTGTGGCAAGCAACTAGCCTGTTGATGGTGTTCTCGCTGTTGCTTGCTGCCTGTGTAGCGGCGACACCATCCCAGCCCGCTGCCGAAGGTGGCGACTCACAAGCGGCGGCTGAACAACCCGCTGCCAGCACTGTTAAACTTCCCGATGATGCCGCCGCCGAACAGGTGTTACGCATCAACACTGGTTCCACCGGCTCCTCCAGCTTCACCTTCTACCCGATGTCGGGGGGTGGCGATCATCAAAGCTGGATGCCTTTCCTCTATGTTCCGCCGCTCTACTTTGATGCCGATCTCAATCTGAAGCCTGGTGTCTTCAGTGAGTGGAAACCGAATGATGACTTTACGGTTTGGACCTTCACGATTGACCAGCGCGCCAAATGGTCGGATGGTTCGCCGATTACGCCGGAGGATGTCAAAGGCACCTGGGATCTGATGGCCAATCCGGACTCTGAACAAGGACGTATTCAGCAATACTTGGGCAGCGTCGAAGGTTTTGCCGATGTTCACGAGCAAAAGGCTACAGAAATCAGCGGTATCACGATTGTCAACGAAAGCACCTTGCAGGTCAAGTTGATCAAGCCCGATCCAGTCTTCCATTGGCGCCTGGCAACCACCCACATGAACCCGCTCAAGGCCGAGATGTACAAGGCTGACGCCCAGAATGCCTGGCTGCCCGAGAACAAGCCCGTCTATAGTGGCCCTTACATGTTGGAAAGCTACAACCCCGATACCCAGGAAGCGGTCATGGTTCCCAATCCCAACTGGTGGATGGGCGATGGTCCTTATCTGTCGCGCATCGAGTTCCGCTTCCAACCCGAACCGGAGACACTGGCAGTCGAGTTGCAGAACAATCAGGTCGATCTGAGCTTGGGTGGTCTGCCCTTTGCCATGAAGGATCAATTCCCGGATTACTTCCGCCCAATCAAGGCTTTTGGTTTTAACTCCTTCTGGCTTTCGGCCACCGATGAGCCAACCACTGATGCTAACGTCCGCAAAGCATTGGTCTTGGCTGTCGATCAAGAACAGGTCTTCAAGGCAGCTTTCCCGCAAGAAGGCGAAGCGGTGATGGCGACTGGCTTCATCGATCCCGACCTGCCCTGCCAGGATAAGGATACCACCTGGTACAAGCAGGATATCGAAGGGGCGAAAGCTGCGTTGGCTGCCTCCTCCTATGGCAGCGCTGAAAACCTGCCCAAACTGCGTGTGACGCCGCGCGGCACCGATGCTGCCCTCAATCGCGCACTGGAAAATGTCGTCGAACAGTGGCGCCAAAACTTGGGCATCACCAACATCGAGTTCCAACAGAAACCCGATGGCTTTGGATCTGACCAAGAACTGATCAACCTGAGCCGCGACGACGTGGTGATTCGCTTCCCCGATGCCGCCACCTACATGTGGGTTGGCACTCACAGCAAAGGCCCGATGGCGATTGACATGATGCAGGGGTATAATAATCCTGATCTCGACGCCATGTTGGACAATGCGATCTCGATCTCGGTCGATGACCCCAACCGCTGTGCCACTGCACTCGAAGCCCAACGCAAGTTCATGGACGACTATCAGATGCTCTTTATTGGCATTCCCAATTCGACTCTCAATGCCCGTGACTATGTCGCCAACTACTTCAAAGGCCCAGATGTCGGCGTGATCGAACCCTGGAAGATTTACATTAAGCAACACTAAAGGCTAGACAAGAAGACAGAAGACAGGAAGAAGTTCTTCCCCTCTTCTTGTCTTCTTGTCTTCTGTCTTCTTGTCACTCCTATGATATCCTACCTCACCTCTCGCATTGCTCGCTGGACTCTTGGTCTGCTGATCGTGGCCTTTGTTTCCTATGCCATGATGTTTTATGGCGCAGGCGATCCGGTCAAGCGTATGTTTTTGGATATGGAAGGCGGTGGCGTGGAGGTGGATGCGACAACCGTCGAGGCAATCCGCGCCAAATACGGGCTGGATAAACCGTTCGCCCAGCAGTTTGCCAGCTATATGACAAATCTGGTTCAGGGCGATTGGGGTACCTCGATCCGCGAGAAGCGACCGGTTTGGAATATGGTGCGCGCCAAGTTGCCGATCTCGATGCAGATTGGTCTGGTGGCAACGGTTTTGAGTGTTTTGTTGGGGATTCCACTGGGCATTTTGTCGGCCCTCAACCACAACCGCTTTGTCGATCAGTTGATCGTGGGTTCGAGTGTCTTTATCAACGCCGTACCGATTTTTGTCACGGCACCGCTCCTGCTGCTCTTTCTGGTGGTGGGTCTCCATCTGATGGATGTTCCCTATGGCTGGAAGGGTCTCTTCAATCACCAGATTATCCTGCCTGTGATCGTGTTGGCATTAGGGCCACTGCCTGCCATTGTGCGCCAAACGCGGGCCGGCATGCTCGATGTAATCAGCGAGGATTATATTCGTACAGCGCGTGCTAAAGGGCTAACCCAGTCGCTGATCGTCTTCCGGCATATGTTGCGCCCGGTCCTGATTCCAGTGGCCACGGCGGTCGGCTTGATCCTGATTTCGTTGGTCAATGGTGCGCTCTTTGTTGAACAGATTTTCAGCATTCCTGGCTTTGGCAAACTCACCATCCAGGGGGTGCAGCAGGTGGACTATCCGGTGATCATGGCAACCGTGCTGGTTGGCGCGCTGATTGTCATGGTCGGCAATATGTTGATCGACTTAGTCTATCCGCTGCTCGACCCGCGTGTCACACGTAAGTAAATTCTGATAGGGTGACAAGGTGACAATGTCGGTCACCTTGTCACCTTGTCACCCTGTCACACTATGTCCGCATCTACAACTGTCCGCTCACTTGATCTCCGAACTGAACAAAACGTCCAGGTCCGCAGCTTGTGGCTGGACGCCTGGCGACGGCTGCGTAAAAATCGGCTGGCACTCTTTGGCCTCGCCATTATTCTGATTTTTATTTTTATGGCGCTCTTTGGTCGCTTGCTGACCCCCTACGACTTTTTAGAGCAAGACATGAAGCATCAACTGCAACCACCCTCTGTCTCCCATTGGTTGGGAACCGATGCCCTGGGGCGTGACATTCTCAGCCGTTTGCTCTATGGTGCCCGCACCGCCGCCATTGTTGCGGTCACCACCACTGCGGTCAGCCTCTTTCTCGGCATCTTGATTGGACTGACGGCAGGTTTCCGTGGTGGGCGAGTGGATGATCTATTGATGTGGTTGACCGATGTTACGATGTCGATCCCGAGCCTGCTGCTGGCGATGCTAATCAACACAGCGCTCAAACGCCCCATCGCCAACTGGTTCGACCGCCTCTACGAGACGACGAGAAACCCCTTCTTTCTCAACACGCTCTGGTTGGATTTTGTGTTGGTCTTTGGTGCCCTGGCACTGATCAGTTGGCCAGGCTATGCGCGCCTGATCCGCAGCCAGGTCTTGAGCATCACCAGCACGACGTATGTCGAAGGGGCACGCGCCTCGGGAGCTACCAATCGACGCATCATGTGGCGTCACATCGTCCCCAATGCGCTTGGCCCGCTGATTGTCTCAGTTACGGCGGGCATTGGCGGGGCCATTGTGCTCGAATCCTCGCTGAGTTATCTGGGTGTCGGCATCCAGCCACCTAATGCTAGTTGGGGTAGCATGTTGTCCGACAGCCTCAAACTCTGGCGCACCTCCCCGCACCTCATGGTCACGCCTGCGGTGACGATTGGCCTGATCCAACTGGCTTTCACCTTTTTCGGTGATGGCCTGAATGACGCGTTGAATCCCAAGCAGAATAAGTAAAAAAGACAAGAAGAGAGGGAGACAGGAAGACAACCATTCTTCCCCTCTTCTTGTCCTCCTGTCTTCCTGTCTAACCTTATGAACCTATCCACAACACCCCTCCACTCTATCATCGTCGGCATGGGCGGCTTAAGCAACGCCATGAGCAAGATGCTGCGTCAATATGATTGGCATCGCACCGTTGGCGTAGTTGATATTCGCCCCGAAAGTTTGCAAAAGGCACAGGCCGAACTCGACTTGCCCGACGATGCGCTCTTTACCGATCTCACTCGTGCCTTGGGCGAATCTGACGCCGATGTGGTGCTGATCAACACGCCATCGGAGTTGCACTTTGCGCAATGCAAGGCTACGCTGCTGGCAGGCAAAGATGTGCTGGTGGCCAAACCGATCACCAACAACTTTGAAGAGGCGGTCGAACTGGTTGATCTGGCGGCCAACTTGGGACGCAAGCTCTGTGTCGGCCAGCAGATGCGCTTTCATCGCCACTTTCAAGCAGTGAAAGCCTTTGTCGCCAGCGGCGAGTTGGGAAGGGTTGAGATGGCAAACTTTTTCAATGCCAAACCACGCCACAAAGCACTCAACCTCAAAGGTATGAGCCAACCCGTGCTCTACGAAGCTTCCTGCCATCATTTTGATGCGCTGTTGGGTGTCTTCCCCCAAAATGTGCCCGAAGCCATCACCTGTGACGGCTTTCGTCCTTCCTGGTCGGTCTACGATGGTCCTTGCTCGGTCAATGCGCTGATCCACTGGAGCGCTGGACTGCACATGCTCTATCACGGCGGCTTCTCGTCGCAGAGCGATCTCTACGAATTCCGTCTGGAAGGCGAGCGAGGCGCGCTGCGCTGTCGCGGCATCCACATGAGCAACGACACCATGCATTACGACTTTGCGCTGCGCAATGGCAACTTCGCCGAACGGGCCATTGATGAAAATACACCGCTGGTTAACCCGTGGACGACCTTCTTCGAGCAGTGGCATCATTACATGGCAACCGGCACGCTGGCCGACGGCACAGAACCGCACTTCACAGGACGCAACAATCTCAAAGTCTTTGCTATGCTGAGTGCTGGGATTGACTCGATTGAAACCGGAAGCCGTGTGCAGATCGCCGGGAATCCGAGGTATCGGCGGGCATTTCTTGGGTCGATGCCGTAAAAGGCGTTTTAAACACGGATACCAAGGAACACGGAATAATGGAACAAATTAACCAATCTCCCTACACTGCCATCCAACATCTCGATCACGACCAATTCGGCTACCTCGTCGTCGATTCTACCAACAAACGCTGTTTAGGCGGCATCGGTGCCAATTATTACCGTTCCTGGGTCTTCCCACTCTACACGCCGAATGGACTCACCGTGATCCAGGAGTTTCCCTTCGATCACCCCTTCCACAACGGCTTCTGGGTGGCACAGGGACCCATCTTTCTCGACGGGCGAGAAGTGACCTTCTGGCCGGCACCGCCCATGCGCAAAGCCAATGAGGCACTTTTCACCCACATGGGACGCATGGAGACGCTGGGCAAGCCAACCATTACACCGCATGCCAACGGCGTACGTTTTGAAGTGCGCTTGCTCTGGCGTGACAAAGACGAACAACCCGTGCTCGATGAAGTACGCACCGTGGATTTCTACAGCATGGACGATGCCACTGTCTGTGACATGACCAGTCGCCAAACCGCAAACTACAGTGCTTTGCGTTATGCGGCGACCAAGTTTGGCTCGATCGGCATCCGTGTCGAACCGCGCCTGCTGCCACTACTGGGCGGCGAAGTGCTGGCCGATGGCGGAAGACGTGGCAACGCTGACGTTGCGCTCGATCAGGAATGTCGCTATGTCGCCTATGAGAATAGCCTGCCTACGGGTGGTCGCTTTGGTGTGCTGCTCACCAGCTTGGATGGACCCCGCCCACAGTTGGGTCCCTGGTTTATTCGGGATTATGGATTGGCGTATTACAGCCCGACACGCAATCGTGAGATCCTTGTGGCAACCGGAGAAAGTTGGCAGGTGGGGTTGCGGGTAGTGGCATATGATGGAGTGCTGAGTGAGGAACGAGCACACAACTGGGTAGCGCCATAGACTATGGCTGTTCCACAGATGATGGTATGAGTTTTGGCTATGGTGGCTTGAAGTGGCGGTTTCTCATGCGTGGGAAAAGGCAAATCTGACAAAGTGAAGTCTTTCTGTGGCTGGTAGAAAGTGATACCAACTGTATGAAAATCAATGCAAAAGTGCACAATAGTGCGGGTCAACATTTGGTGACGCTACGTACCGACGACCAGGCGCATTCATTGTCAATTCCACCCAAGGCAACAGGTCTTGGTTCAAGCGCAAATGGTGGCGAGCTGTTGTTTTTAGCGTTGGCCACTTGCTATTGCAATGATATTTATCGTGAGGCCACTAAGCGGAACATCAACGTTACTGAAGTCGAAGTCGAGGTGGAAGGTGAATTCGGCGGGGTGGGTGAGCCAGCCAAGCAGATTGCCTACCGTGCCAAAGTCACCGCACAGGCCAGTGAGGCAGAAATCCTTGAGTTGATGCGTCATACCGATCAGGTAGCTGAGATACAAAATACGCTCAGGCTGGGTATTCCTGTAACCCTCAGCGCCATTGCTGCCGTGAGTGTGTGAGTCACGTAAATAGGACTTCTCAATGAACCCCACACAGCCGACCAAAGCCACTGTACAGCACGTCATCCTTCTGGATGGAACGAAAATCCATGAATTCCTGGATGCCGCCTGGTATGACACCGCCACCCCCTATCGAGGCTGCCTGCGCGAGTTGCAAAGGCTGTACGATCTAACAGCAAGCCATTCACTGGAAATTGTCAGCTACGGAAAAAGCTACAAAATCGCCACTCAAGCCGATTTTCGCCACTGGGTGGCAGAAGTCTTCGAGCAAGGTGGCAATTTCGGCTTTGCAAAACGACTTTTGACTTAAAATTTGCGAATTGTGAATTGCGAGATAACCTGCCACTCGCCATCCGTATTTTCGAGGATGTCTAATCTTTTAACCTTCCCATTCTCGTCCTTTTGGTGGATAAATTCCTATGCCAATTCTCAATGGTGGACAAGCGTTAATTGAATCATTGCAACGGGCGGGAATCCGCACCGTCTTCGGCGTTCCAGGTGCAGGACAGTACGAAGCGGTGGATGCACTCTATGGGCGCAGTGACATTCGTTATATCTCATTGCGCCACGAACAGGCTGCCAGCTACATGGCCGACGGTTATGCCCGCGCCAGTGGTGAGATCGCGGCGGCATTGGTGCTGCCAGGGCCGGGCGTCTACAATGCAGGTGCTGGCATCGCGACTGCCTACGCTACCTCCACGCCGATGCTCGTCATCACCGGCACGCGCCATCAGGAAGGCGCGCCTCCGGCTGAAAACGAGTTGGATTGGTACAACAATCTGGCCAAGTGGGCCGTGCGAGCCAAGAGTCCGGCAAAGATTCCCTCCTTGGTACAGACAGCCATCGGCCAACTCACGAGTGGACGCCCTCGGCCCGTGGTGATCGAGATCTCATCCCAGGTCTTTGCCATGCAAGAAGAAGTCACACTGCCCGAACACTGGTCGCGTGGATCGCTGATTGAGAAGAGTTTAGGAATAGTGCTTTCTCCATTCCAAACGCCAGGGGTCCCGCAGCGAAGCGTCGAACTTACCCAAGCCACCCAACACTTAGCCCAGGCGCAACGTCCTGTCATCTGGGCCGGCGGCGGAGTTCACAGTGCTAGGGCATGGCATACGCTACAAGCCCTGGCAGAACTTCTGCAAGCACCCGTAGTCACGACCCCCGAAGGCAAAGGTGCACTCTCCGACCGTCATCCGCTTTCCTTGGGATTGGCTGAGTTGCGTTATGCACCGTTAAAACGCTGGCTGGATCAGCGCAATCTGGTACTGGCCGTCGGCACGCGCAGCGATGTCACCAAACAATTGCCCAACGCTCACATCATCCGTATCGACATCGACCCTGACCAGATCAAACAAAATGAGCGCCAACTTGCACTGGTGGGAGATGCCGACGAAATTTTGACTGCCCTCCACACCTTGCTTCAGGATGCCACGTCCACTCGCCCCAGCATTGCCGACGAGGTGCGATCCCTCAACCAACAGCGCTTTGACCCCGCCAAACAGTTGCAGCCGCAATGGGAGTTGATGACCGCCATCCGTGCCGCCCTGCCCGATGATGGCATTCTGGTGCAGGGGATGAACCAGATGGGCTACTACAGCCGCAACTACTTTCCAGTCTACCATCCGCGCAGCTACATCACGGCTTCGCCCCTGGCAACGCTCGGGGCTGCATTCCCACAGGCATTGGGTGCTAAGGTCGCCCAGCCGGAGCGGGCTGTCGTGGCGCTTTGTGGCGATGGCGGCTTTCTCTACAACGCCCAGGAGTTGGCGACTGCGGTCAAATATGGCATCAACGTCGTGGTGATCGTCTTCAACGACAACGCCTATGGCAACGTGTTGCGCACCCAGGAAGAACAGTTCGACGGGCGGGTGATCGGCACCGAGTTGCACAATCCTGATTTCGTCAAGCTAGCAGAGGCGTATGGCGTGGTAGGAATGCGTGCGTCTGACGGCAATTCATTGTATACTGCCTTATCCACTGCAATCGCCAATCATGCGCCCACATTAATTGAAGTACCAGTGGGCAAGATGAGACGAGAGTACTAATATTTCCGTGTTCTTGAGATCCGTGTTTACAAAGCCTTTTTATAAACACGGATCTCAAGGAACACGGATCACATCAGATAGTGAGCAATCATGAAACAACGTAAAAAACTCATGCTCCCCGGTCCGGTTGATGTCTTTGAAGAAACCTTGGAGGCAATGGCACAGCCCGTACGCTCCAATTTCACCGAGGATTGGGGGCAGATCTACGGCGAGACCATCGAACTGCTGCGTCAGGTGTTCCAGACCAAAAACGATATCTACATTATGACCGCACCCGGTTCCGGGGCGATCGAAGCCAGTATCGCCAGCCTCTTTATGCATGGGGAAAAGGTCGCCGCAGTCAGCAATGGTCCTTTTGCCAACCGAGCGATCGAGATTCTGCGTCACTTCGGCTGTACCGTGATCGAGGTAAAAGAAGATTGGGGCAAGGCTGGCAGCGTCGCCAAGATGCGTCAAACCTTGGATGAACACCCCGACATTGTCGGCATCGCCGTGGTCGCCAACGAGACTGGCACCGGCGTGCGCAATCCCGTGCAAGAGTTGACCAAACTGGCCCATGAACATGATATCCCGATCTTTGTTGATGCCGTCTCAGGCATGGGTGGCTACAATTTGCCCGTCGATGAATGGGGCATTGACCTGATCTGCACTTCTTCAAACAAAGCGTTGGAGATGGCACCGGGATTGGGCATCATTTCGGTCAATGAGCGGGCCTGGAAGCTGATCGATGCCAAACAGGAGAAGGCCCACCGCGGCTGGTACTACAATCTCTCTACCTGGAAGCGCTACGCCGGTTCCCGTCCTGGCCCGGCCCCTTCGCCCACCACGATGGCGACAAGCATGATCGTCGGTTTGAATGCCAGCCTGAGACGCATTGTCGAGGGCGAAACACTGCAAGGTCATTGGGAACGCTATGCCAAGGCACAACGGGCCGTGCGAGTCGGTCTACAGAATATCGGCTTTCCGATGCTGGTCGATGAGGCGGATGCGTCCTTCACAGTAACCACCGTCTGCAAACGAGACGAGATGGAACACGAGCAGGAGTTGCGCGATTACCTTTCTGCCAAACACAACTTCACCGTCTCCGGCACCTGGGGCGACCTGACCGGCAAAGCTTTTCGTGTGGCGCACATGGGTAAGGCCAGTACGTTGGAGTATCTGATTCCGTTTTTGCTGGGGATTGAGGATTATGTGCGGACGGAGTTGAAGGTGGATGTGCCAGTGGGGGCAAGTTTGGTGGGGGTAGAGATTGGGGAGTAGAGATTGGGAGATTAGGAGATTTTGTTGCAACTAAATACAAGGTGTTAGTTGTCAATACAAATGCAAATAAACACGGATTTACCTTTCGGCGATTGGCCGCAACAAGGCGAATGGACCTACGAGGATTTCTTACGTTTACCGGATGTTGGCAAACGATATGAGATTATTGAGGGAAGACTATACATTGGTGATTCACCCACAATGGAGCACCAATACGCGCTTCAGAAGATACTCTTTCAAATTCATCTGCTAACAGAAGCATCCGTTGGTGGCATGGTTTTGATTGGTCCAATTGGGGTTCATCTATCCGAGACAACAAAACCAATACAACCTGATGGTCTTTACATCAAACAGGATCGATTGCCGCCTAAAGGTACTGAATTCATTGAATTTGCGCCCGATCTCATTGTCGAAGTCATTTCGCCCAGTTCAATCCGGCTGGATCGTCACATCAAGTTTGATGCTTATGAACGTTACGGTGTTGCTGAATATTGGCTGGTCGATCCCAAAGCACGCTTGGTCGAGGTCTATACCTGGCAACGAGGAGAGTACGCTCTCTGGGGACAATATACGGAGGATGACATTGTCACCTCGCAGTTGCTAGAAGGCTTGGCAATCAAGGCGAGTCTGCTCTTTCAGCCGAAATCGTAGAGAACCGCGAGCTTTATGTGACACGGATGGAAAGGAACTCGGATCTTGTTATTCATCCGAGTTCCTTTCCATCCGTGTTACAAATTCTGTATCACAAATAAGGATGAAAATAGTGGGTCGCAAGCCGTCGCAATTTGCAATTCGTTACTTGCAGATCAGGCTGGTGTAGGTGCCCCCTGCTCGATCAATCCCTCTTCCCGTAACTCTGCCCAGAAGGCAGCCGGAATCGGTTCATGCAATGCAGCCAGATTCTGATCCACCTCAGCCGGTGAAACCATACCAACCACCAAACTACGTACCACAGGATGGGCCAGCGGGAATTGTAGCGCAGCCGCCTTGAGCGAGACGCCATGTCGGGCGCAGACAGCTTCGATACGTCGAGTCTTTTCCATGACCGCTGGCGGGGCAGGACGATATTGGAAGAGCGCACCGGGTGTTGCCCCAGTTGCCAAAATACCACTGTTAAAAACGCCACCCAACAAGATGCCGATTTGCTTCTCGGCACAGAGCGGAAAGAACTCGTGGATTGGCTCCTGCTCCAAAAGCGTGTAACGACCTGCCAATAGGAACGCATCAAAGTCGGCGTTGCGGGCAAACTCAGCCTCGCGTTGCCACTGGTTCATCCCAGCGCTGATCGCACGAATGACTCCCTGCGCCTTGAATTCCGCCAGAACAGGATACGCCTCATCCAGAGCTTGACGAAAATGCTCGTCGGCATCCGCATCGTGGATGTGGGCAATTTCGACATGATCAGTGCCGAGCCGTTGTAAGCTATCCTCGATGCTGCGTTTGACCGCATCACGACTGTAGGTGCGTTCAGCCTTGCCATCGGCGTGGACGACTACCCCAATTTTGGTACTGATCTGATAGTTCGCTCTCGTCACCCCTGCCAACGCCTTACCAATGCGCGTCTCGCTTACACCGCTACCGTAGAGCGGAGCCGTATCGAAGAGGGTAACGCCTTGCGCCAGACTATGCCGAACAGTCGCCAAAGCCACCTCTTCGGATTCAACACTAAAGCCGCCGCCAGTTCCACCCAACGGCCCACCGCCCAAACCAAAATTGGGCAACGAAAAAGTCAAAGCCATAATTCCTCGGTCGAATGATTGAATGAAGTCTTTTTAAATAGATTTTGATAGTGAAATCGAGCTTTATGCAGAAACAGCCGGTCGCCATTTCTGGCTCAGTTGGCTCGCCCAGTGATAGTGATTGTAGGTGTTGGCCCGGATCGATGCTTCCAGCGTTGCCTTGCCCAACCAATTGTAGCGACTTGGCGTAAAGAGTTCTTCTTCGCTTAAACTCTCGATCAAGCGAACAACCTGGGCATGCGAAGTGACGAATAATTGCAAGGCTTCGGCTGACGAGAGCGACTGGTATTGCAGAAAAAATTGCTGATTAAGTGCAGCCAGACTCTTCCAGCCCCAGGTAAAACCGGGAGCTGGGGTTCCGGGCTTCTCTCCCCGTACCCCAGCCTGACACCAACCGCGAAAGAGTTCCAGCCAGGCAACCAGATGGGTCACTAGGTCCTTAATCGCCCAATCGCCGTTGACGCCGGGCTTCATTTGCTCTTCCGGCGAGTAACGATTTACCTGCATCAACAGTGCTTGATACTCCTGATCAATCGTCGCCAAAAGCTCGCTCTTGTTGGTTGGGTATTTCATCGTTCCCCTAAATTCAAGCGTCCCGATGGGACGAGTTTTGTCTGGAATCCCATCTAGATTTCGTCAACGTTTTCACCTTGTCATCTTGTGATACTGCTGGCGAATTCAAAAATGGGAATAAATTCCCTTGCTGACAACGAGAAGTGCCCTCAGGCACTAAGATATTTCCCAGTGCCTGAGGGCACTTCTCATTGTCAGTAGCCGATTTTAATCGGTTAGCGAATTCGCCAGCAGTATCATCTTGTCACTTTTCGAGCATCGCCGTCATCACCTTCATGGCGTTCATCGGCAACTCGGTCATGCGTGCACCGGTGGCGCGGTAGATGGCGTTGGCTAAGGCGGCGGCAGGCGGTACGATCGGCACTTCGCCGACGCCGCGCACGCCAAAGGGATGATTGGGATTGGCAACCTCAACCATCACCGTCTCGATCATGGGCAGGTCGAGCGCAGTGGGCATGCGGTAGTCGAGCAGCGAGGCGTTGAGCAGATGGCCATCCTTGTTGTAGAAGTATTCCTCATTGAGTGCCCAGCCGACGCCTTGCGCCACGCCACCCTGAATCTGCCCTTCGACATAGCTGGGGTGAATCGCCCGCCCGACATCCTGCACAGCAGTGTAGCGCAGAATCTGGGTTTTGCCGGTTTCGGTATCCACTTCCACATCGACAATGTGAGTGGCAAAGCCCGGTCCAGCTCCCTTAGGGCGCATCGAGACACTCACTGAGAGTGGAGCAATCTTGGAGAGTTGGGCTGCAGCCTCCTTAAAGCTGATGCTCTTGCCATTGGCCGAGAAGGTGCCCTGTCCATACTGGATTTGATTTGCATCGACTTCCCAATCTTTGGCCAACAGGTCACGCATCTTATTGATCATCTGCGTGCCTGCTTCGTGCGTGGTCCAGCCCAGTTTGAAGGTAACGCTGCTGCCGCCCGTGCCACCGGTGATACCGATTGTGTCGGTATCAACCACCTGCGGATTGATATCGCCGACGGGGAGACCCATCGTCTCGGCCAACATCATCGCCGCTGACGCACGTGAGCCGCCGATGTCGGTGGAGCCTTCGACCAAGTTCACCTTACCATCAGGATTGACGGTGACTACGACACTGGAATCATTGCTGCCGTTGAACCAGAAGCCAGAGGCCACGCCGCGTCCATAGCTCTTACCCGAAGATTTGCTAGGCAGCGGCGACTTGTAATGAGCATGATTCAGGGCGGCTTCCACTGTCTCCAGAAAGCCGATGCGGCCATAGACTGGACCATCCGGGCGGCGATCGCCTTCGACTGCGGCGTTGATGCGGCGGAATTCGAGCGGATCCTTACCCAGCTTCTCGGCCAGTTCGTCAATTACACTTTCAGCGGCGAAGGCGGCGTTGGTGCCACCGGGTGCGCGGTAGGCACCTGTCTTGGGCTTGTTGTTGACCACGTCGTAGCCATCGATCTTGAGATTTTCCAGTCGATAGGGCGAAAGGATCACACCAGCCCCGGCGCCTACCGGCGAACCGGGATAGGCTCCTGCCTCGTAGACCAACTCCGCCTCAGCCGCCGTGATCTGACCATTCTTCTTGGCACCCATCTTCACCCGAATGTAAGAGCCAGAGGTCGGACCGGTGGAAAGCAGCACCTCGGTGCGCGACATTGTGATCTTGACCGGGCGATGACCGCTCTTTTTGGAGAGAATGGCCGCTGGCACATCGGTGTAGGCAGTGAATTTGCCGCCAAAACCGCCACCGATCTCGGTCGGTGTTACCTTGACATTAGAGACAGGAATGCCACACAACTCGCCGACCTGGTCGCGAATGGCAAAAGCTCCCTGGGTGCTCGTCCAGACCAGAAGGTGGTCATCCTCGCGCCAGAGCGAGGTGGAAGAGTGGGGTTCGATATATCCTTGATGTACCATCGCCGTCTTGAACTCGCGCTCCACGATCACATCCGCTTCGGCAAAGCCTTTAGCCAGGTCGCCGCGTTGGTGTTGAAAGTGAGCCGCGACATTGGAAGGTTTGTCGGCCTTTTTGCCCATCTCATCTGTGTACAGATTGTCGAGCAGCAACGGCGCATCCGCACTCATTGCCTCACGTACATCGAGCACCGGCGGCAACACTTCGTACTCCACCTTGATCAACTTCAGCGCCTCCTCGGCAACGTGCGGACTGGTTGCAGCCACCGCCGCCACCGGGTGACCATGATAGAGCACCTTGTCGTGGGCAATGATGTTGTCGCGCAGATGGCGCAGGTTGGAGGCATCTTCGCCCAATTCTTGGACACGGTCAGCCACGTCGCCGAAGTCCTCACGCGTGACCACGGCAGTCACCCCTGGCAATTTCTCGGCGGCGCTGGTGTCAATCGAAAGAATGCGGGCATGGGCATGCGGACTGCGTAGAACCTTGCCATGCAACGTATTCGAAAGCTGGACATCGTTGGCGTACACCGCACGCCCCGTCACTTTGTCGGTGCCATCCGGACGAATCGGTCGGGTGCCGATGACTTTATAACCGTTCGTTGTTTGTGCAGTCATGATTCAAACTCTCTCCTTGCAATGAGTTGTACTGTTTCAACATGTGGGTTTCAATGGTTTGCTGCAAGCTATTCCTGGTGCAACTAGTGGTTAATCATACGAGTTGCTGAATTATACGGTATGGTTCGTGGCCTTTCATCTGTATCCAGTGCTGAGACGTCGGCAGGCAGGTCATGATGGTAACACACTTCGCATCACACGTAAGTAATTTCCACCCATGATCTTGGCTGTCTCCGCCTCGGAAAACCCGGCATCGAGCAGTCCGATCGTCAACCAGGGCAGCGCAGCGCTGTTGAAGTGCGTTCCGATCCCGACATGGTCCACCCCCATCCTATTTACGGCGTAGCGGATCAAATGGATACTTTGCTCAACTTCAGTACGTGCCACTCGCTGCATGGGACCTGCTCCAGTCGGCGGTGCGCCGGGCGGGCGGCTGATCGGCGGCATGATTCCCAATAGACCGCCCTTTTGTGCCAAGGCCAGCATGATCTCGTCGGGAATGTCACGCAACGAACCACTTAGGCACCGTGGATTGGAATGGGAGGCGATCACTGGCTTGTCCGACAGCTCGATCACATCCAACGAACATGGGTCATTGAGATGGGAAATGTCTACCAGAATCCCGCAGTTGTTCATCTCTTCGAGCAGACGTACGCCTAGCGTGGTCAACTTGCCACCGGAACGGATTTCATCGTAGCCATCGTAGCCCAACTCGCGGCCCGAGATTGCCAGCGTAATGTGGCGCAGCCCGAGTCGAGCAAACATGCGCAACACGCCTGGACTATCGCCAAACCAAGTGCTGCTATTCAAACCCATCAACAATCCAACTTTGTTTGTGTTTTCGGCATTATCCAGATCAGCAAGCCGTTGGACCAAATATACTTTGTCGAGATTAGCCTCGATGTTGAGCAAAAAACGATCCAAGATGGCCAGCACCAATTGCGTAGGATGGCGTACGCCCCAACCGAGAAACAATTGCTCATCCTCACGTCCACTGCGCTCGGCCATTTGGCTTAACCAATCGCTCCGGTAGTTGGGATCATACCAGACCGGGCCACCTTTGCACAGCACCAGATGGATGCCCCACGCTTTGAATTTGACGAAATCGCCCCGGCAGGTCTCGTCATGGCGTGCGCCTAGATCGACATTTTCGATCACAAAGCGCGGATGGGTCAGATTGAGCCCAATCATGTCGCAGATCGGGTGGCGACGATGGAAATCTTCGACTTGGTTGGCGATCTCCTCCCAGGTGATAAACTCAGTCATGTGGTGCGCCGGTTTCCATTCACTTTACTCTCAGATTTCTATGCCAGAACTTTGGGTATATTGTATACCGAGTTGTGAGTGTGATCAACCTGTAGTACAATTTTGCTGGAGGACAATCCCACCCATGAATGCAATCAACCACTTTCGTCAACGACTCGCCCAGGGCGAGACTTGTATCGGCGCATCGATTTCCTTTAGCGACCCACGCGTCACCGATGCCTTGGCCGACTCGGCCGATTTTCTCTGGATCGATCTGGAACATAGTTTTATGAGCCCCGAAACGCTCAGCGCCCATCTGCTGGCGGCACGCGGACGCAACAAACCGGGGCTGGTGCGCGTCACTGGCAGTAGCACCCCCTTTATCAAACCGGTACTCGATATGGGCGCAGACGGCATTATTGTGCCGCAAATCCGCACCGTGAGTGAAGTGTGCCAGATTGTCAGCGACTGCCGCTACCCGCCGCTCGGCACGCGCGGCTTTGGCCCACGCGTGCCCACCAATTATGGCCGCGACGACGGCCCCGCCTATGTCGAGCGCGCCAACCGTGATCTCTTCGTCGCCGTCCAGATCGAAACTGCCGAGGCACTGGCTGCCGTCGAAGAGATCGTGCGCATCCCCGGCCTCGACTCATTGGTGATCGGCCCTTGGGACCTATCCGGCGCACTGGGCAGGTTGGGCGAGGTCGAACATCCTACTGTGGTCGCTGCCATCGAACGCACGATTGCCACGGCGCGGGCAGCGGGTCTTTCGGTTGGTGCAGGGATGGGAACTGATCCAGCCTATGCGGCCAAGATGGCCAAGCGTGGGGTGCAGTGGTTGCAGGTGGGCAGTGATTTTGGATATATGATTCAAGCGATTGACAGCATTACGAAGGAGATTCACCATGAGCTTTGAAGTCTACGACTACCGCACCACCAACCGCAACGTGCTCGTCACCCCGGAGATCCGGGCGAGGCTCTATCACATGAAACCTGGGCAGGTCGATGGTCGCCACACTCACGATCTGGGGCACGAGGTCTTTCTGATTTTGGAAGGGCGGGCAGAGTTCGAGATCAAAGGGGAGCGGCGAGTACTCGGTCCAGGAGAGATGTGCATTGCAAAAGCTGATGAGATTCATCAAGTGCGCAATGCCTTGCCTGACCAGCCGACCATCATGTATCTTTCGGTCTCGCCGCATATCCTACCCACGCACACCTATTGGACCAATGACGGCTGGAGCGAGGATTCACAAAAATTGCCGCCAAGCTTCTCCTCCGCCCGCTCCTACAGTGGAGAGGACGACGTCACAACCTCAACCGAAGCGCTACTCGAACGCAATTTAACCGCTGTGGCAGCACTGGACCAAGCAGTGACCACAAATACTGAAACCCAGAGCATACTCGCAGCCGCCTATCGAGAGGCGATTGCCAAAGGCGACAAAGAAGCTGCCATCCAAGCGCGCAATGCGATGTGGCAGGCAATGTATACAGTCTACAAAGCGATGAGCAATTGGGGTAGTGCCTGGAATGAGTTCGCAGCTCGCACGGTTGAAGAATTATGATACAATATCTGTGATCTTTCATTATTACCTCACCCATCTCCAGCACTAGCTCTCAGGAAATTTATAGGTGTGTATATGCCTTATGTGAGTAGCCGGGACGTTGAAATTTACTATGAAATCCGAGGCACGGGTCATCTCCTGTCCGTGCATCAACCTCTACTTTTTCGCGCACTTGTGACCGAGTGGCTGGATCGAGTAGAGGAATACAAGCAATAAACTCACAGTAAACCAAAAGAGGAATAATTATGCCGTATGTTCAAAATAATGGCGTTAAGACTTATTATGAAGTAGAAGGAACCGGCCCAGCACTGATCCTTCTGCACGGGGCCTCACAAGGTCTACTGCACTGGCGTGAATTCGGTTGGACGGATCAATTGAAAAAGGATTATCAACTGATCCTGATTGATATACGTGGACATGGAACAAGTGATAAACCCCATGAACCAGATGCGTATGGGGTGGAACTGATGGCATTGGATGTCCTGGCTGTGATGGATAGGTTGGGGATTGGTCGGGCACACTGTTGTGGCTTTTCGCTGGGTGGTTTTGTTGGTTTTGCACTGGCCAAACTTGCGTTGGATCGATTCTACTCGTTTGTCGTTGTAGGTAGTCATCCCTACAGCGCGCCTGGCGTCGGTGAGGCCGCTCGCAGTGAATACATGGTCCCAATGGAAGAGGGGCTAGAGGGAGATTATTCATCCGGTTTGTTGATGATGCCCCACTTTCGTACACAAATGTTGGGTAATGATCCTGCTGCTCTTTATGCGGTAATTTATAATGATTTTCCCTCGAACGAAGCCGTCCTTTCCACGATGACGATGCCCTGTTTGATTTGCGTTGGCGAGGGTGGTGATTTTTATGATGATGCGAAAAAATGTGCCGAACAGTTGCCCAATGCAAGATTCCATTCTTTTCCTGGTTTCACACATGGACAGATGCTACGCTACAGTTCGCAGGTTGCTCCACACGTCAAGCAATTCCTCGACGAGATTACTCCAAAGCACGAAAAAAATCGAGCCGTCATCCACCGATTGTTGCAGGCATTGAACCAGGGCAACTTCGAAGCATTAAACGAATTCTATTCATCCGATTGGGTCTGTCGCTCGCCCACAACCACAGGTCGCAACCAGGAAGTTCGCCAGTTGGTAGATTCAATCTTCGACATTTTTCGTGATGCAGAAGCAGTTGTACATGAGATCAGTACAGAGGACGATCAGGTAACGACGCGCTGGACCTTTAAGGGCACGCTTTCCCATGAGTGGCTGGGGATTGCTCCGACTAAGGTGAGGGTAAAGTTGTCCGGCATGACAGTGGATCGATTACAGGATGGCAAAATTACAGAGTCATCCTACAGCTTTGACCTTGCTGGATTGCGGCAGCAACTGCTCACGACCGCTGTAAAGTCTGATTCGTAAATTGCCACTTCATAAACAGGTTTGTCTGCTTAATCAACATGGATTGCGTGTCGATCTGTCTCTATCTGAGCAATCGTTTAATGCAACACAAAGGAAATGGAATTATGAAACTCGGTCTCGGACTCTATCGGGCACTGCTCACGCCCGAAAATGTACGTTTTGCCAAACAGGCGGGGGCGACCCACATTGTGGCGCATATCCCCGGCCAGTTTGCGCGCCAAAAGACGAAGATTATCACCTCGGACAATGCCCAGGCTGGCTTCGGCGTCTCGGATGGCGATGATCCGATTTGGAGCTACGAGGGGCTGGCTGACCTCAAGGCGATGATCAACGCCGAAGGATTGGAATTGGAGGCGTTGGAGAACTTCGCCCCCGCTCACTGGTACGATGTGCTGCTCGACGGACCCAAGCGCGACGAACAGATGGCGCACCTCAAGAGTATCATCCGCAACCTGGGCAAACTTGGGATTCCCACGATGGGCTACTGTTTTACGGTTGCCGGGGTCTGGGGGCGCAACGAAGGAACCTGGGCGCGCGGCGGTGCCAAGTCGGTCGGCTTCAACAACCCGGAGCAGACGCCGATTCCCGAAGGCATGGTCTGGAACATGGTCTATGACGAGGAACGCTTTCAGCCCGACAACCCTCAAGCAACCGTCGGGAGCGTTAGCCCTGAGCAGATCTGGCAACGCTACTCCGCCTTTCTCAATGAGATGATTCCAGTGGCCGAGGAAGCTGGGGTCAAACTGGCGGTTCACCCCGACGATCCACCGTTGCCTGCACTGCGCGGGGCCTCGCGCCTGGTCTATCAGCCCGATCACTTTCAACGTGTGCTCGACCTCAACCCCAGCCCGGTCAACACCCTGGAGTTTTGTGTGGGCACCATCTCGGAGATGCAGGGCGCGGATGTCTATCAAACAGTCGATCGCTACAGTAAGACGGGGCGGCTCGCCTATGTGCACTTCCGCAACGTCAAGGGCAAAGTGCCCAACTATCATGAAATGTTCGTGGACGACGGCGAGACCGACATGATCGAGGTCATGCGCATCCTGCACAAAAATGGCTACGACGGCGTGCTCATTCCCGACCACACCCCACTGCTCGAATGTGGCGCACCCTGGCATGCGGGGATGGCCTATGCGCTGGGATGGATGAAGGCAGTGAAGGCGATGCTGGAAAGATGACAAGCAATGTAGAACAAGAAAGAATTCTTGTTCTACGAAAGAAAGCAATTATGGCAAACGACAATCTATCAGGCAAAGTAATTTTCATCACAGGCGGGGCGCAAGGCATTGGTGGGGCGACGGCAGAACTCTGTGCCGAACGTGGGGCTCGCGTGATCATCGCCGACCTCAAGGACAAAGGCGAAGAGACGGCAGCCGCCATCAGGCAGAAGGGGGGCGATGCTGTCTTTCAGAAGTTGGATGTGCGCTCGGAGGCTGAAGTACGTGCAGCCTTTGCCAACGTGCAAGCTTCACACGGGCAGCTCGACGTGCTGATCTGTGCCGCAGGCATTCTACAGGGACAATTCCTCCAGCCCGAAGAGTTGGAATTGGAAGTCTTCGAGCGGGTGATGGACATCAACGTCAAGGGCATGTTTCTCTGCACCAAATATGCCACGCCGCTGCTCGCCGCCAGCAAAGGCGTGATGATCCTGGTCGGCTCCGGTGCGGGCGTAATTGGCGGCAGTTCGTCGATTGCCTACGGCACCAGCAAAGGCGCCGTTAACGGCATGGGCATGACGCTAGAAAATCATCTGGCTCCACGAGGTATTCGGGTCAATGTCGTCTGTCCTGGCTCGCTCAACACCGAAATGAAGCTCGGCGTGATCGAAGCCCAAGCCCGCAAGGAAGGCAAAGATTTCGATACCCTGCTCGCCCAATCGCATCTCGGTGAACCAATCGGCGTCGCACGTCTGATTGCTTTCCTCGCCTCCGACGATGCAGACTATTTGAAGCTGCGCATTCACACGAGGTAATCAGTGAGACAGTGAGACAGTACGTCTGACCTACCGTCTCACTGTCCTACTGTCCCAAATGCTGAGCAGGAGCATGACAAAGACCAGGAAGGCAGCGAGGTAGAAAGTCTCTTGCATGGCGAGCAGTTGGGCGGCGGGCGGGGCGTTGGTAGCACTGTCGCCGTTGAGTCCGCTGCTGTGTACCACGACCCGGCTGGCCCAGACTGTGCCGATCAGGGCGATGCTGGCGCTGCGGGCTAAGGTGCGGATCACCGAGTTGAGGCTGGAGACCATACCGATGCGGTCTTTTGGGGCAACGCTGAAGATGACACTGTTGTTGGGTGATTGAAACATGCCCAGTCCCGCACCCAATGGAATCAGGCGGAGAGTGTAGCCGAGGATCGTCGTGGTTGCGCTCAGCGTGCTCAGCAGCAAGGCCCCAATCAGCAACAGGACAATGCCAGCCATTGCCACAAAGCGGCTGCCAAAACGATCCGAAAGAATGCCCGCAGCGATGCCGACGATACCAAAGGCAATCGACGGCACGGTCAGCATCAGACCTGAGATGCGCGGCGTCAGCCCCAACACGTTTTCGTTGTAAAAGGGCAGCAGGAAGAGGATGCCGACATAGACGATAAAACTGACAAAGCGCAAGGTCAGGTTGAGGCTAAAGAGGCGATGCTGAAAGAGGCGCAGGTCGATCACTGGCTGCTTTGTGCGCAGTTCGATGAAGAGAAAGGCCAGGAAAAAGATCACCACCACCGCCAGCAGCGCCAGAATGCGCCAATCACCATAGCCCAGGCTGCGACCATAGGTAGTCGCAAGCAGAAAACAGAAGAGCAGAATAAAAAATGTGATTCCACCCGCATAGTCAAAGCGACCCTCGCTCTTGACAGGGCGCACATCCGGCAGATAACGAATAGCGACCGGCAGTCCAATCACGCAGAGTGGCAGCGAAACCAGAAAGATCCAACGCCAGGAGAGCGTATCCAGAATTAACCCGCCCAACACCGGGCCAAGGATAATGCCAATCGAGACGACACTGCTTACCATGCCGAGCGCCATGCCACGTTCGCTGGGCGGAAACGCTTCGGCCACCACGCCCATGCTCA
The DNA here is from genome assembly GCA_046328715.1 of Caldilineaceae bacterium. Classification (GTDB taxonomy): domain Bacteria; phylum Chloroflexota; class Anaerolineae; order Caldilineales; family Caldilineaceae; genus JAXLWB01. Next base: position 53,200 of record JAXLWB010000010.1, read on the forward strand.
GTGCCAGCGCCATGGCGACCCCAATCGCCTGCACTACTCGAAACACGAGCAACCAAGTAATATTAGGAGCTAAGGCACAGAGCAGCACCCCCACACCGGTGAGCGCAAAACCGGCAATAAAAATCGGCTTTTTGCCAAACATGTCGCCGAGCCGTCCCATCACTAACATCAGGGCCGTTTGGGTGAGCACAAAGGCCAGCACCACCCACTGCACGGTGGCAAAATCGCTCTGAAAGGTACGGACAAAGGTGGGCAAGGCCAGGTTGACAATCCCCGTGTCGATGGTCTCCAACGAAAGGGCAATGCCGACTGCGAACATGACATACCATTTGCGACTGTAGTCAATCGGGCTGTGTGTCTCCCGATCCGCAGTCGCGTCGATTGAGTTGTTTTGCATAAGTTTGCTTGCGTCTTTACTGGATTTCAGTCATACTTTTGGATGCCTCTATTGTATGCGCAAGGGTGTGAATTTATTGAATAACAGTCGCATTGTGATGAGATTGGAGATTCTACGCCAGTCTCTGCCCCGAAAATATTTCTCGCAGAGGCGCAAAGATCGCAGAGAAAAGTTAGTTCCATCCTTTTAACGTTCTACGGAGAAACCCATGTCCTACAAACTTGCTCGACCGGAAAAGCGTTTTCTCTGTCCGGGGCCGCACCCGAATGGATTGCAGGCCGCCGACGATGGCCTGTGGTGCATCGACCAGGCCAACAACAAACTCTATCGTCTTGATTACGACACAGGCGAGGTGCTCTTTGAGGTACAGACCGACACCGTCGCTTCCAGTGGCATTACCCTGGGCGGCGGCTATTTGTGGATCGCCTCGACCTACGAATCCAAGATTTGCCAGCTTGACCCAGCCACCGGCAAAACCATCGCCCGCTATGAATCGCCCGGTGCCGGTGTGGTCGCTTGGCGCGAAGGCGCAGCGGACGCCCAATCGACCGGGGCGCATGGCCTCGAATGGCGCGACGACAAACTCTATGTCGCCTCACCCCCCTCGCAGATGATCCATGTCATCGATCCCAGCAACTGGCAGGAACTTTGGCGCTTCCGTGCACCAGGACTGCGTGTCCACGGCCTGGCCTGGGGCGAGCAGGGACGCCTGTGGGTCGCCGACACCTCGGCTGGCACCATCAGCCTGCTCGACACCGACAGTGGACGGGTCTACCAGGTACTCCGCCTCGAAGCGCCTACCGAAGTCCACGGCATGACCATCCGCGACGGCGTACTTTGGTATTGCGACGCTGAGACAAGGGAGATTGGGCGGCTGTTGGTGGAGTAGAAGCTGTTGCTGATGTATCAATTGAATGTTGGGATTGGGAGATTAGGAGATTCAGAGATTTCGGATGTAATCTCCTAATCGCTCAATCTCCCACAACAAACCTTCAAACCGAACACACTTACCAATCCATCGGAGGATCCATGTCCAACCAACCCTTTGTATACGTGGGAACCTATACCACCACCTTGCCCCATGTCGAGGGTAAGGCCAAAGGCATCTATGTTTTTCAATTCGACCCGGCGACCGGTGCCTTGAGCGCTGGCAAAGTCGCGGCCGAGACCCCCAATCCCACCTTTCTGGCACTCGACCCGACTCACCGTTTTCTCTATGCCGCCAATGAGACTGACGATGGCCCCAATCGCTCGGGCGGCGTTTCGGCCTATGCTCTGGATGCGACAACCGGTCTGGCGCACCTGCTCAACCAGCGCTTGAGCTTGGGCACCCATCCTTGCTACCTGCAAGTGGATGGCACGGGACGGGCAGTTGTCGTTGCCAACTACACCAGCGGCAGCGTGATCAGCTTCCCGCTCAATTCTGATGGCAGCCTGGGCGAACATGGCTCCTTCTTCCAACATGTTGGTTCCAGTGTCAATCCGCAACGTCAGGAATCGGCCCACGCCCACATGTCGCTGATTGACCCCAGCAATCGCTTCGTCTTTGTGCCCGATTTGGGGATGGACCAGGTGAAGATCTATCAACTGGATGCGCCAAAGGGCGCACTGCAACCAAACGATCCAGCGTTCGTCTCGGTTGAAGCGGGTCAGGGGCCACGTCATTTTGACATCCATCCCAACCGCAAGTTTGCCTATGTGATCAACGAACTTGGCTCGACGGTCACCGCCTTCCGCTACGACGAAGCTAAGGGCAGTCTGGAAGCGATGCAGACCATCTCCACGCTACCGGCTGGGTTCACCAAAAACACGAGCTGTGCTCACATCCAAGTACATCCATCGGGAAAGTTCCTCTACGGCTCCAACCGCGGCCACGACTCAATTGCCATCTTCCAGATCGACCCGCAAAGTGGCAGGTTGACTGCCGCCGGTCACGAATCGACCCAGGGCCAAATCCCGCGCAACTTCACCCTTGATCCCAGCGGAAACTTCCTGCTAGCCGCCAATCAGAACACCGATACCATCGTCACCTTCCGCGTCGATCCAAACAGCGGCGCGCTGACCCCGACCGGACATAGCGCCCCCTGTCCCTCGCCGGTTTGTTTGAAGTTTGCGTGAGGCATTAGTAACTGGTAATTGAGTAATTAGGTAATTGGGTAATTACTCAATTACCTAATTACCGGTTCGTCGTAATCGGAGACCCAATCCATGAACCCAACCACGGCCCCAGCCGAACCCAGCTTTAAAGATCTGACCAACTACATCATCGCCCTCGGTGCCGCCGACATTTCACACACCGACAAGACCTATCTGGCCCATGCCATCGGGGTATACAACGACATGAAAGCCTGGGGCGGCAGCCCGAAACTCTGTCGGGCGGCACTCTTTCATTCGATCTACGGAACGCAAGGCTTTCAAAGCTTTACCCTGCCCCTCGAACGTCAAGCCGAACTGCGGGCGCTGATCGGTAACTATGCCGAGAAGATCGCCTTTGCCAACTGTTTTATGGATCGGGCCTCGCTCGATGCACAGATTGAGAAGATGGAAGGTCCCTACCCAATCGTGCATCGAATCACGCATGATGCGTTTGTCCTCTCCAAGGCCGAATACGAAGATCTGTTGCGTGTCCAACTGTGGGACTACCGTCGCGGCGCCTATCGACAAATGGCCGAACGGTTGGGCGGTGTCGCCCTGGCCTCGTATGATCGGGCCTTTGCGCAGGAGGCAAAGTAACCTCGTAATGACTCAGCCTTTGAGAAAACAACAACGAATTAATAGACAAAGCAGATAGACGTTGCATGATCACGATGCGTAGGGGCACACCCTTGCGGTTGCCCTCTCGATGATGCAAACCGGGCACCGGCAAGCGGATGCCCCTACAAAAGTGCATCTTTGATTTGCTTTGTCTATAAGAAAGAAACGAAGGGGTTAGTAGGCATTTTTCGTTCCTTTCTTAATTCGTTGTTGTGCTACGCTTGAATCGTTATGTAATTTCACCTTATGGAAAAATCGCTACAAATCCCACCTGCCCCGCTCTTCCGCGACCCAATCCATGATGGTGCGGCTGATCCGACTATCATCTGGAATCGTCAGGAAAAGTCGTGGTGGATCTTTTACACCAATCGTCGTGCCAACGTGGATGCGCCTGGGGTGGCTTGGGCGCATGGCACGGATATCGGCATTGTCAGCTCTGGAGATGGTGGACGTACCTGGCGTTACCGGGGCATTGCGGAAGGGTTGCACTTTGAACGAGGACGCAACAGCTATTGGGCACCCGAACTCTTTTGGCACGAGGACCGCTACCATATGTTTGTCAGCTATGTGCCTGGCGTGCCCGAAGCGTGGATCGGCGAGCGGCTGATGTTGCACTATACCAGCGATAACCTCTGGGATTGGCGCTTTGCCGAACAGGTTGAACTCTCCTCGCGCTGCGTGATCGATGCCTGTGTTCACCGACTGCCCAACGGCACCTGGCGCATGTGGTACAAAGACGAAGCCAACCATTCGCACACCTACGCTGCCGACAGTGATACGCTCTACGATTGGCAAGTGGTCGGCCCGATTATCAGCGATTGTGCGCACGAGGGGCCGAACGTCTTCTACTGGCAAGGGTTCTATTGGATGGTGACCGATCCTTGGAAGGGGCAGGCTGTCTACTGTTCGGAAGATTGTGAACGTTGGGTGCGACAGGAGAACATTCTGGACCGTCCCGGTCAACGGGCCGACGATGGTGCCATTGGTCGCCATGCCGACGTATTGGTGCAGGGCGATAAAGCCTACATCTTCTACTTCACCCATCCCGGCGAAAATCTTGAGAACAAAGAGATCATCCCCAACGTAATGCCTTACTCCTACCGGCGCACCTCCTTGCAGGTAGCGCAACTCACCCTGGAGGACGGCCACCTACGCTGCGACCGTGACGCCGCCTTTGATTTTGTCCTGGCAGCGGGAGAGTAAGACAAGAGCTTATCAGATTTCTACATCATGCAATCACAAACCTGAAAAATGCAGGGTTAAAACCCGCTGGTGACACTGAGAAGTTGCCTCAACGACTACAAATCTAGTGCCTGAGGGCACTTCTCGGTGTTAGCAGTCGGATTTATCCGATGTCATCACGAAGTTCGTTCTCGCTTGATCCAACGCCGCTCCTGTGCGCTTAAATCCTTCAGCTCAAGCACGGTGTAACGCTGCCCCCATAACACTTTCTCCTGCGTCGTCGCCTGTGCCGCACTTATTTTGGCGGATGCGGGGAAGAGTAGCGTGAGGGATGAAATTGTTGCATTAGATCGGACTAGCCACCCCTCATCCTGGGCTTCAATCTGCACACCGTTGCGCGCTTGGGTCCAGGCTAGCCAGGCATCGGCGGAGAGGATGGTCATGCCCTGTGCCAAGGCCCGATCCCAACTGCCTTCGATCAGCGGGCTGGAGTAGGTGGCAAAGCTGACTGGGTGCGAGTTGAAACAGATCGGCGTGTAGAACTCATGCGCCGCCCGTTGTAAAATCTTGCCCACCACGTCGAGCGCCTTGGCCACGCTCCATTTGAAGCTAAAGACAAAGCCAGGATGGATCAATACCTCCTCAGTCCAATGGGTCGGCTGCTGGTAGACCGGGATGATCTCCCCCGTGGTATCGACAAAGGGCAACGGTCGCCCCGAACCGGCCATATAGCCGAGCGGGAAGGGGTGGACGCTGATGTAGTTGGTCTCCATCTGCACCCCCAAATCGGCCAATAGCCGCGCCGCTTCGACATAGCCCAACCAGCGTACTGCGTGTTGACGGATCGTCTGCACACCCCGTCCAAACTGGGCTTGATGGCGTTCTACGTTTTGGCGCAACATCCCCGGTACCTGCGTCACCTGCGGCTCGGCCTTGACCTGCAAGGTGCGGATATCGTCCGCCAATGCCGGGTGTACAGAAAAGCTATGCCCCTCACCTTCCCAGCGGTCCATCAGCGATCTGGTCAGGTGGGTCTCGGGCACGACATAAAAGGTACAGGTCGCCTGCCGTTTGCGCAGCCCAGCCAGCAAAATCTCAAACTGGTCGAGCGAGGACCAATCGTCGTCGCTGGTCATGATGATCACGCTCTGTTGGCTGGCCTGTGGATAATACCAGAGCCGGGGACGCGGTGCCAACGTCTCGACCAGCCGAGCCAGCAGCGCCGTGTGCAGATCGGCCTGGGGCAACAACATCTGCCCTTCCCCCATCTGCCCCACGAAAAGTTCACTGGGGCGGAAGATGCCATCCAGCCCGGCATAGGCCAGGTCGGCGTGCTCGGGATTGCCCTGGCGCAGCCGCGCCACTGCCTGCGCCAGATCGTAACTTACCAAGATCGCCTCACCCTTGCCCAGCGGACAACGCACAAGCGCCGGAACTTTGCCTTCAGGCTGAGCACCAGGAGTTGCCCACCCCAAGATTGTCGCCGCTTCTCCCACGATCCATCCCAGCGCCGGTGTGACAATCTGAATCGGTTCGCAACACAGCCCAGCCAGCGTGGCATCTTCGGCGTTTGGCTGTAACCAACCATTGTCGATAGTACGCCATGTCGGATCTACCCCGAAACGGCGAGCCAGGTGCGCATCGGGCATGAGGGCGATCAGCTTGCCACCATTGACCACGTACGCTTCGAGCCAATCGGCTTGCTCGGCAGTCGGCGAGAAACGGGGCAGGAGCAGCAGATCGTGGCGGGCGAGTAGGGTCGGATCGACGGTTGCCAGGTCAGCTTCGGCAAAGTCAGCAAATCCCTCCAGCCGCAATATCGCAGCCAGATAGTGGCTGTAACGGCTGTGCGCGTCGGACAGGCAATGGAGTAGGAGCATAGATGGTTCCTAGTGAAAGACTGATAGGGTGACCGGGTGACAAGGTGACAAGGCGGTATTTCACCCTGTCACCTTGTGATACTGCTGGCGAATTCAAAAAAGGGAATCAATTCCCTGCTGACAACGAGAAGTGCCCTCAGGCACTGGGTATTTCTTAGTCGCTGAGGCGACTTCTCGGTGTCAGCAGCCGATTTTAATCGGGCTTGGATTTCGCCAGCAGTATCACCTTGTCACCCGGTCACCTCTTCATCCCAACTCAATCCCCGGATGATCGCGGAAGAAGCGCGCCTGGGCGATGCCGAGATTCTCTTGCAGTTGGATAGTCATGCCGCCATCGACGACGAGGGCTTGGCCGGTGATAAAGGAGGCTTCGTCGGAGCAGAGAAAGCGGATGGCGTTGGCAATGTCGAGCGGTTTGCCGACACGACGCACAGGGTATTGCTGTTCGAGCATAGTGAGCATGGATGGGTTTTTATCCCACATCTCCTGCATCCGTTCGGTGACGATGTGGCCGGGGCATATGGCGTTGACCCGAATGCCAAGCGGCCCAAAGTCGCAGGCCATCTGGCGAGTGATGCCGATTACGGCGGACTTGGCGGCTTCGTAGGCGAGCATCCCTTGCGCCATCAGCAGGCCATGCACCGACGAGATGTTGATGATGCTGCCGCCGCCTTGCCGTTGCATGTGCGGCACGGCCAGCTTCACGCCCAGGAAGATCGCCTTGACCATCACGTTCATGGCGTAGTCCCAGGCGCTTTCGCTGAGGGTGAGGGCGCTGCCATCCCTCTCGTTCAGATTCCAGGCGTTGTTGACCAGGATGTCGAGCCGTCCCCACTGCTCAACGGCCTTGGTGATCATCGCTTCGATGTCCGCTCGCTGTGACATATCGGCCTGGATCGCCTCGGCCACGCCGCCTGCGCTACGGATACGCGCCACATTCTCCTCGGCCACGTCGAGCCGAAAATCTGCGATCAACACGCGTGCGCCCTCTTCGGCTAGCCGACGCGCCGTCGCCCCACCAATCCCGGCACCACCGCCGGTGATAATGGCAACTTGGTTTTGTAAAGAGTTCATAGTGTCCTTTCTAGGGAGGTTGGAGAGGTGAGGGGTGAGGTTGGAATCAGTTTTGCCTCACCCCTCCAACCTCTGATTTCAAAACTCCGGTATCTTAACTACACCCCCGCCCGCATCCGCCGATTGCAGGGCGCAGATGGCAGCGGCGATTGAGCGGGCGGCTTCACGCGGGCCGATGGCGGGTTCCCGGTCGCTGCGGATGGCGGTGAGGAAATCCTGCGCCTGTTCGATCTCCATCGTGCCGTGGCCCAGAGCGAAACGGCGTGCCACCTTGGGGTTGTTCCAGTTGGACAGTGTCACCGGGATCATGCGCTGCGTGCCGGAAAGTCGGCTGTGATAGAGATAGTTGGTCGTCTCTTGCATTGGGCCGCCCTGGTCACGCGTGCGTTCAAAGCTGCCCGCCGTGCCATAGACCGAGTAGTAGAGGCAATAGGGTCTCTGCATCCCGTAGGAGACGGTGATCTTGGTGACGCCGCCGTTGTCGGTCTTGAAGAGCGCCACCGTGGTGTGACCGGTGCCCCAACGGGTCTGCTGGCTGGCGTGGAAGGCTTGTACTTCGACAAAGCGGGCATTCATCAGCCAGCGTAATGTGTCGATGGCGTGGGGACCGCCGCCCAACATCGTCGTCTGCGGCAGGGATCGCTGGATGCGCCAATGGTCGGGGCCACGGGGACCGGCGATGTCCTCCATGTCGTGCAAATATTCGCCTTCGCCGTAGAACAGTTCGCCAAAGTCGCCCGCCGCAATCAAGCGCTGCACATCTTGCAGACAGAAGGCATAGCGCACCTGGTTGCCCATGTGATACTTCAGCCCGCTGCGTTCGCTCAGTTCGATGATGCGCCTCACTTCGTCTAGCGTGGTCGCCATCGGGATCTCGGAGAGCACATGTTTGCCCGCTTCCAGCGCCTGAATCGCAAATTGGCCGTGGGTGTGGTCTGGCGTGGCGATGACGAGGATGTCGAGCGTCTTGTCTTCCAGCAGTTGTTCGAAGCGGGTGTAGATCTGCGGCACATTAAACCGTTGTGCCATCCGCTGTGCCAACGCTGCGTCCTGGTCACAGACGGCCAGCACGCGGCTGCCTTCGAGCGACTGAAAGGCTTGCAGATGCGATTGTCCCTGTCCCAGCCCGAGGATGCCGACGGTGAGAGATGACATGGTAGGTCCTTATTTGAGATTGCGGAATGCGGATTGCAAATTTGTGCACGTATTTTGCCATGAGGGTGACTTGAGGTTCAAACGGGGGAGGCGGTTGGAGGGGTGAAGGGTGAGGGGTGAGTTACGTTTTCCTCACCCTTCACCCCTCCAACCTCTTACCTACGAATAAAGTCAGCGTAGCGGCCTGCATAAACCTGTAATCGCCCCTCCTGGATCGTCCATATTTGAGTGGCGAGTTGGTCGATCAGGTAGCGGTCGTGCGAGATGAGCAGGATCGTGCCTTCGTATTGTTCCAACGCCGCTTGCAGTGACTCCTGAGCGGGGATATCGAGATGGTTGGTCGGCTCGTCGAGGACCAGGAAGTTGGCTCCTTGCTGGGCCAGGATCGCCAGCGCCAGCCTGCCTCGTTCGCCGCCGCTCAGTGCACCGATCTGCTTGAAGACATCATCGCCCTGGAAGAGATAACGGGCCAATGAGTGACGAGCTCGATCGGCATCCAACCTCGGCTGTTGATCAACGGCCTGGTGATGGAGAAAGGCGTCGATCACGCTCTGTTCCGGGTGTAGGTTGTCGTGTGCCTGGGCAAAGTAGCCGATCTTGAGGCTGGCACCCAACTGAAAGCCTCCAGCCAGCGGCGGTAGCTTGCCCAAAATCGTGTTGACCAAGGTCGTCTTGCCCGAGCCGTTAGGGCCAATCAAGGCCGCGCATTCGCCACGCAGCAGGCGGATGTCGTCAGCCACGAAGAGCGGCTTGCGGTAGCCAACCTGCAGACGCTGGGTGCGCAGGATGATCTTGCCGCTCAACTGGCTGGCGTTGATTGCCATCTCCATGCGATTCCACTCGCCATCCGGTCGGCGCAGGGCGTTGAACTTCTCCTTAGCGCGCGCCACCGAGATGGCGCGCCCTTCCGTGCCAAGCTCATCGCTCACCCGGCGTAGCTTGCCCACCGCCATGTTGTGACCGCGCCCCGAGCCCATATGTTTGTAGATGAAGGACATCTCCTTGGCCAGCCGCTCCTGCTTGGCCGTGAATTCCTGCTCGCGCGTAGCCCAACGCTCCTGGCGCTGTTTCAGATAGGCGCTGTAGTTACCGCGGTAGACTTCGATCTCGCTGGCACTCATCTCCCAGACGGTGTTGACCACCCGGTTGAGAAAGTAGCGGTCGTGGCTGACGATCAACAGCGCCCCTTGCCACTGGGCGAGAATCGTTTCCAACCAGGCAATTGACTCGACATCCAGGTGATTGGTCGGTTCGTCCAACATCAGCAGATCGGGGCTTTCCAACAGCAGTCGTGCGAGCAGAGCGCGAGTCTTTTGTCCGCCACTGAACTGAGCCAGCGGCCTCACCCAATCGGTTTCGCCAAAGCCCAGACCGGTCAGCACCTGGGCGATGCGTGTTTCGTACGTGTAGCCGCCCTGCTGCTCGTAAGTTTCCAAGAGTGTGCTGTAGTCGGCAAAGAGCGCATCGGATAGCTCGCCCTGGGCCATCTGCTGCTCTAGCTGGCGCAGTTCGCTCTCCATCTGTTGCAACGGGGCAAAGACGGTCAACATCTCAGCCTGAAGGGTACGTCCCTGATCGGCGAAGGCGTCGATCGCCTCTTGATGCAGATAGCCCAGGCGCTTCTGCTGGGTCATAAAATAGCCACCCGCTGCGGGCTTTTCTAAACCAGCTAGAATATGCAACAGGCTGCTCTTGCCGACGCCATTCGGCCCGACCAGGCCGATGCGGCTGTCCGCTTCGATCTTGAATGAAATACCACTGAAAATCTCATTATGGCCAAACGATTGGGCCAGATTGTAGGCAGTTACGATCGACATCGATCCTCTCCTTTGCCGTAGTGCTGGTGTCATGCGTGGCACCAGCAAAAAAAGAAGCCGTGGACAAACTAACCGCCCACGGCTTCCCGAGAAGATCGGGTCTTTCGCAGCTACAGATCAAAGTGCAGCAGGAAACAAAAAAGCCGTGGGCAGAGAAGTTGCCCACGGCTTGGTCATAAACAGACATTGCTGTTACCTGACGCTGGACACACTCCTCCCTTGGTCGATAGAAATCTCGCTTATAGGAGTGAATACCACGCGTCGCTTAACCGCCATTGTTGTTTGCCATGTTCTGTCTCAAGAATAGGAGCAATCCATTTTTGCTCCGGATTTGTATACCACAACTGGATGTGATGTGCAAATCTGATGTTCATTTGAAAATAGCGAATTGCGAATTAGAGCGCCACCCGCCACTCGCCACCCGCATTTTCATTGATTCTTGATTTGCAACTATCAACCATCCAACGTGATCTTCGCTACCCAGCCCGAACTAGCATCGCAGTAGAGGAAATTCTTGCCCCAGGCAGAGAGGCAGTGTGGTTCGGGGTGTGGCGCGGGCAATTCGATGCGATCCAGTTCGTGACCATCCGTTAGATCCATCTTGGCGATCACACGGGCGGAGGTGAAGACGACCCAAATGCCATCTTCAACACGCACTACACCATGTCCGCGTTCGTAGGGCAAGGGGAGAACGTGTTGTACACTCCAGTCGGAGATTCGCACTTTGCTCAAGGTCTGGTTTTTTAAAGTCGTTAGCCAGATAATGTCTGGCTCATAGCGGTCGAGATCTAGACCATGCGTACCACCGCCACCGGGCAACTTGTAGCGCGCCAACGTTGTCCCTGTAAGAGGATCGACTTTGAGAATATCACTATGATGGGCCGGAGCATCGGTCGAGCGCGCTGGACGCCATAGGCTGCCAGCGCCGTTAGCCGCTAGCCAGAGCGCACTGCCATCCCACCCCAGACCACTGGTATTGGACGATTCAGATTGGATCTCACGAATCAGCTTGGTAACACCATGATTCTCGACCACTGTCCCGGCGCCCACCTTTGGCCCGAGTTCCACCAGTGCCACGCGGTCGGAGATCTGATCAGCTATCCACAGCCCTTCGTCTGTCACCTGGACGCCATTGGGCAGCGCATAGGGTGCGCGGAAGAGAGTTTCGATTTTGTAAGACATATTGGGTCCCTCGAATTTTGGATTTTAGATTTATTTAACGCAAGGGCGCAAAGAAAATCATTGCGCCCTTGCGTTAAACTCCGGTTTACGGCAATGCCACGTTAAGTTCACCCGCCACGTTGACGATGTCATCCCAGACGGTTTCTTCGATTTGAATGCCTTCTGCCAGACGTTTGGCTTTTGTTTCCTCTTCAATCTCACCAGGCAGTCGGATCTTATCGACGCCGGGCATGGTGGGCGAGGATTTGACCCAGTCGATCAGCCGCTGAATTTCCGCCTTGTAGTCAGCAATGTCGATGAAGCTCTCGATCTTGATGGCGAGTGCCAGATAGCCGCTGCCGCCGCGGGTCGGCTGTTCACTGCTACAGCCTGCCCAGGAGAGTCCACCAGCAATGGCGTCGATCATCATTGCCAGCCCATAACCTTTGTAGCCCATCGATCCGCCGAGGGGGAGCATCGCCGCCTCTCCCGTGATAAAGAGATTCGGATCGGTGACGGTGTTACCTTCGATGTCAACGAGCCAATCGCCGGGCACCTGTTTGTTGCGATTGCGGGCCACTTCCACCTTGCCACCTGCTGCCATGCTGGTTGTGACATCGAGCATCATCGCTGGGCCATTCTGGGTAGGCACGCTGATTGCAATTGGGTTAGGTGGAAGTCGGCGAGCGGTCCCACCAAAGGGTGCAGTGAATCGTCCACCGCCGTTGAGCATCAAGATGCCAATGCAGTCCTGTGCCGCTGCTACAGGAGGGAAAGCGCCCAGCCGCCCAATGTGACTGCAACGATGGACTGCCACCGCACCGAGCGTGTGTTGTTTGGCACGATCCACCGCCCATTGCATCGCCTGATAGGCCATGACAATGCCAAAGCTGCGGTCAGCGTCGATCGTCATCGAGGCGGGCGTCTGGCGTACCACTTTGTGGTTGCCGACCGGTTGGATGTCGCCCTTGCGCAGAGCACGTGCATAGCCTACCATGCGCATGATGCCGTGCGAGTCGTGGCCCATCAAGTTGGCTTCGACCAGGTGGTTGATGGCGATCTTCGACTGGTCGACCGGGACACCCGCCGCCTGAAAGATACGTTCCCCAAGGTCGAGCAGCGAGGTGTGTGCAATTGTTGGCATGTGGTTGTTTCTCCATAATTACAGCTAATTGTTGAGGCGCGCAGATGAAGGGTTACTTGCGCACCAACGGTTTGGTTTTCAGAGAAGTCAATCTATGGTATGATTGGTTTATGATTGATACAGTACGAATGACTTTTGATCTACCACGCAATATCTTTTCTGCACTTCGCCAGGACCCAGACCAGTTCGTGCGTGAAATGCGTTTGGCTGCTGCCGTAAAGTGGTATGAAACCAAACAAGTTTCACAGTCAAGGGCGGCTGAGATTGCAGGGATTTCACGATCTGAGTTTTTAGCAGCACTCGTCCGATTTAACGTTTCACCCTTCCAGATCAGTGCAGAAGAGCTTCTCCAGGAAGTGTTGGATGCCTGAACAGTGGGTCGTATCCGTACTGTCCTCGCCCAGACAACTGGCGAAAAGTGGTAGCTGAGATTTAAGCCATACTAGACTCGATACTTCGCCAATTTCCGATCATCTAACTCCACGCCCAAACCGGGTCGCTCAAAGGGACGTGCCGAGCCGCCTGTGATGGGCAACGATTCAACCAGCAGATCATCTTCATAGAAGAATGGTCCGAGGATGTCGCAGGGAAACTCTTCGGCGGCAATGCCCGCAGTCGCCATGGCCAGATGAATCATGGCGGCGCTGGCAACGCCCAATTCGAGATTGCTGCCAACGGTGCAACTCAGGCCAGCGGCTTCGGCGACTGCGGCAGTCTTGCGTGCCGCCCCAATGCCGCCCCCTTTACCCACATAGATCGAAAAGATATCGGCTGCACCGGCACGGATTAGGGCCAACGCATCCTGGACGATAAAGAGGCTCTCATCGGCCATCACAGGCACCTGTACATTGCTGCGCACATCGGCCAACCAGGCGACATCGTAGGGCTGCACCGGCTGCTCGGCAAAGTAGATGTTGAACTCGGCCAGCCGCCGGATCGTCTGGATGGCAATGCGTGGTGACCAGCCGCCGTTGGCATCCACGCCGAGACGAATCTCATCACCGATTGCCTTGCGCACGGCAGCCACGCGTGCTACATCTTCCTCCGGCTCGATGCCGACTTTGACTTTCATGGTACGAAAGCCTTGTTCGACGGCCCAAGTGGCGATCTCGGCGGCTTTGGCAGGCGCTTGCCCAGAGATGGAAAACTTGGTAGGCACAAAGTTGCGCACGGCACCGCCCAGCAAACGATAGAGCGGTAAGTCAGCGACCTTGCCCAGAATGTCCCACAACGCCATTTCGATGCCCGCTTTGGTGAAGGGATTGCCAGCCAGCGCCTTGTTCAACTTGATAGTCAATCGTTCAATCTGGGTGGGATCTTCGCCGATCAATTGAGGCGCCAGGATCTTGTCGATAAAATGGGCAGCGGTGACGTTGTCTTCACCGCTCCAAACCGGGGTGCAGGAGACTTCGCCCAAGCCGACCAGACCTTCGTCGGTTAACAACTTGAGCATAAGAAAGGGCGACGTGGTATGCGCACCACGCCCACCTTTGATAGCACGATCCGGGTGGATGGGAACCTGAACAGGATAGGTTTGAATTTGGGTGATTTTCACGGTTTTACTTGTTCGCGGGATGAATAAATTACTGGTATAAAGTATACCATCAAGCCGTTGTCAATCCTAGCAGCTTTAAGGCGTCTCGCTGAATCATCTCTTCAATCTTCTCTGCGGGAAGGCGAAAGCGATCAATTTGCACCGACGCCAGATTGCGCAATCCGGTCAGTGACTCCTGCGTGTTGGTGATTGGGAAATCGGTGCCAAAGAGCAGTTTGTTCCAGACGCCATATTCGTGGACAAGCATCAGACTGTGAAACAACTGCCAGGGGCGATAGTGCAGCGCGCTGACATCGGCATAGACATTCGGATGTTTGCGAATGACCGCCACACACTCTCCTTCGTAGGGGTGTCCAAGATGAGCCATGATAATCTTGACATCGGGATAGCGACGAGCAACTGCGTCGAGATGGCGGGGTAAGGTGGTTTCGAGCGGGCCTTGCGAAATAAAGGTGGTGCCAGTATGGAGCAAAACCGGCAACGCATGTGTCTGCGCATAGCTCCAGAGCGGGTCGAGCGTCGAATCCTGCGGGAAGAAGCCTGCGTACATCGGCATCAGCTTGATCCCTTTGAGTCTCAATTCCTGATGTCCATAGCGCAACTCCTCTTCCCAGCCAGGTTGGGTCGGGTCGAGTGAGAGAAAGCCGAGCAGATGGTGTGGGTCTTGCGCCACATAGGCGGCGACATCTTGATCATCGACCCATAGCCCGGCCAGGCGCGCCTTACCGCCAAAACAGATGGCCAGATCGCAGCCATCCAATCTGGTGCGAAAATCGGGCGGAGGTGTCACCAGGTCGACTGGCGTGGAACGCATTCGTGACGCTTCTTCGATAAATTTGCCAAAAAACACGGACTGATTGGGGAAAATGTGACTGTGAACATCAATAATCATGTGATCGCTCCTATAAAATAGTAGGATAGTTAAACAGTACCTGATTCACGCTTTTATGTCTGTCGCCACCCGGATGATCGCCTCCAGACTGCGCTCGACGTCGTCGAAGGTGGTAGCCCAGGAGGAAACGCTGATGCGCATAGCGGCACGACCATGCCAAACGGTGCTGCCCGCCCAACAGGTGCCTTCCTGCTGCACCGCTGTGATGACTTTGCGTGTGCATTCATCGTCGCCAAAGGAAACTATCACCTGGTTGAGCACAACGTCGTTGAGGATTTCGTAGCCTGCACTGCGCAAGCCGTTGGCAAAGAGCATGGCCGATTGGCAGTTTCGCTCGATCATCTCGGCCACGCCAGATCGTCCCAGAGAGCGGAGGGCGGCCCATACCTCAACACCACGCGCTCGTCGCGACATCTCCGGCGTAAAGTGGTAAGGCTCACGATTGTCGGTCTGGATCAAGTACGCCGCGCTTGAACTCATCGCCCCACGCAGATGTTCAGGGTCACGGCAGAAGACAATGCCGCTGTCATAAGGTAGGTTGAGCCATTTGTGCCCGTCAGTCGCCCAGGAATCAGCCTCAGCGACGCCGTTGGCTAAATGAGCACGGTTTGGCGACACTGCCGCCCATAGACCGAAGGCACCATCGACATGTACCCAGGCACCGCTACCTTTGGCACGGGCACAGATCTTGCCGATCGGGTCGCAGGCACCAGTGTTGACGTTGCCTACCTGGGTGATCAACAGGGCACGCTCATCCAGTGTCGGCAACGCATCGGCCCGCATCCGCCCTTGGCCATCGACCGGCACACGGACGACTCGCTCCCGTCCCAATCCTGCCAATGCCAGCGCCTTTAGGACGCTCACATGCACCTCGTCACCGACAACCACGGTCAGCGGCGGTGCGCCAAACAAGCCCTGCGCTTCGACATCCCACCCCTGGCGCTTGAGCAGCGCATGGCGAGCGGCGCAGATCGCAGTAAAGTTTGCCATCGTCGCCCCGGTGACAAAACCACCGCCTGTGCCCTCCGGCAGGCCAAGCAACTCGACCAGCCAGCGCAGCGCAATCTCTTCCAGCCTGGCAGTAATCGGCGACATGATGCTCAGCCCGCTGTTGTTGTCCCAGGCACTGGCCAACCAGTTGGCTGCCAAGGCTGCAGGCAACGAGCCGCCAGTGACAAAGCCAAAGTAGCGTGGACCGGCAGTGGCGGTCGTGGCAGGGGAACCATAGTGATCGAGCATTTCCAACACATCTTGTGGATTGCTGGGCTGGTCGGGCAGGGATTCGTCAAACTTCTCAAGTTGCTGCACGGCGGCAGCACTCGGTGCGACGTTGCGTTCCGGCAAGGCAGCCAGGTAACGTATCGCACGCTGGGCCGTTTCGCTGAGTAGTGGTTGCATCGGATTTGTTCCTGTTCGAGTAGAATGCAATGGTTATGCAAGTTGCGGAAGCGTTATTTTACACTCTAAACTGCGGTTGCAATGAAAAGCGGAGTTATTCTAAGCTACTTTTGAGAAACAAAACTCCGCTTTTCATTCAGAGCAGAGTATAAGTGGGGAAAGCAAACAACCATGTTCTCATCGCAATCGTTCTTTACCATGCCCAAGGGCATTCAAACCCGTTGGGCAAGCCCGGAAAATTGGGAAGGCGAAAAAGGTGTCGCCGCGCAGTCCAACGGCGGACGCAAAGGTTCGGCCTGGTTTGCCTTGAAAGCGGGCGAACAGCGCACCTTGGCCGAAGTCAGCGGCAGCAGTGGCATGATACGTCGCATCTGGGCCACCATTCGCGATCGCAGCCCGCAGATGTTGCGCAGCATCCGGCTGGACATCTACTGGGATGGAGCGAGCACGCCCGCCGTCTCCGTTCCGCTTGGCGACTTCTTCGGTCATGCCGCTGGACGCTGTGTAGCGTTCGAGTCAGCACTCTTGAGCAGCCCCGAAGGACGGAGCTTCAACTGCTGCATACCGATGCCCTTCCGCAGCAGCATGAAAATGGTCGTCACCAACGAATCTGCCACCGATCTGACCAACTTTTTCTACGATGTCGATTATACAATTGGCGACGAACACGGCGACGAGATGCTCTACTTTCATGCCTGCTGGCAACGGCAAAATCCCACTCGCCACCAGATCGACTACGAAGTGCTGCCACGGGTAAAAGGGCGGGGAAGATTCCTCGGCATGAGTGTTGGCGTGATCGCCGACATGGGGCGTTACGCTGATTCCTGGTGGGGCGAGGGTGAGGTAAAGATCTATCTGGATGGCGATGGCGACTTTCCAACCCTGGCAGGTACCGGCGTAGAAGATTATGTCGGCAACGGCTGGGCGGGCAACACCAATGTCACCTACGCCCATGCCTATCAAGGCTTCCCGCTCAACGATATCGAGCATGGCATCTTCGCCTTCTATCGCTTTCACATCCCGGACCCGATCTACTTCCACAGCGACATCCGCGTCACCGTACAGCAGATCGGCGCAGCCTGGGTCAAGGAGTGGGTGGATGGGATGCGAGAACTGGGCGAAACGATCTATGACACCAGCATGATGCCCATCGATCTGCACCAACATGAAACCATTGGCCCCTTTGAGCGCGAGGATGATTGGTCAAGCTGTGCTTATTTTTACTTGGATCGGGCAGAGAATGGGTTGCCTGGGTTGGTGGGAGTTGAGGCAAGGGTGTAATCAACTTATTACAAGAGGTTTGTAGAGGCGACTCGCGACTGCCTACTCTACCGAAGTTCGGTGGTTGCAAACCGCCTCTACAGATTATTAACGTCCTTGATCAGAACAAATGTAAGATTTATAGAAAAAGTCTGAAAGCTTATATAATTTAGATATGGCAAAGGACATCATTCATGATGCAGTTCGTAACGCACTTGTCAAAGACGGTTGGCGCATTATACGAGAGCATTTTAAAATAGAATACGAGGAGATCGAAATCTTTGCGGATTTGATTGTTGATCGTTCACCGATCATTGCAGTCAAAGATAGTAATAAGTTGATTATCGAGATCAAAAGTTTTGCTGGACGTTCGTTTGTGCGCGAACTACAACAAGCGATTGGGCAGTATGAACTGTACGTTGACATGATTGAGTTTGCTCAGCTCGACTATGAACTGTTTCTTGCGGTCAGCAAATTTGTGCATGAAACTTTTTTGCAACGCACTGCCGCTCGACAAATCATCCAACGGCATAAGCTTAAACTCGTGGTA
Organism: Caldilineaceae bacterium; assembly: GCA_046328715.1. GTDB lineage: Bacteria > Chloroflexota > Anaerolineae > Caldilineales > Caldilineaceae > JAXLWB01. The sequence continues at coordinate 71,419 of JAXLWB010000010.1, forward strand.
GTGGATACCGATCATGAGGAGATTGTCGAATGGATTCGATAAAAGATTATTCCTTGCTAGTTAAACAAGCTCTGGATGCTTACGTTGAGTTATCAAATCAGCAACCTGTCCCAACTTATCAAGTGGTACGAGTATTTGATGATATCTCTCATCATTATTTGGTGCGTAAACTAGGCTGGAAGGGAAGCCAGCGCATTTCACAGATTATGATCCACGTCTCGCTGCATGATGGCAAGATTTGGATTGAGGAAGATTGGACGGAAGATGGAATCGCAACTTACTTCTTAGAAAAAGGTGTGCCTAACAGCGACATCGTTCTTGCCTTCCAGCCGCCCATGATGCGCCCTTATACGGAATTTGCAGTGGCTTAATCGTCGCATTGGGGCTCTCACTTTGTTTCCCTCCATTCCCAATATTCCGCCAACGTCTCTTCATTCGGCGGATAAACTCCCAAGATACTCGCGCCTGCCGCGATCTTACTCTCTAGAAACTCCTCCAACCGCTCCTGTTCATACGCATCAACAGCAACTGACTCGGCGACTTGTGCCGGGATGGCGACCACCCCTTCGGCATCACCCACGATCACATCGCCTGGCATGATCAACACACCCGCACAGCCGATCGGGACGTTCATTTCCAGCGGGTGGTGGATCGAGTAGGAGACAGCGGCGTGGGGAGCTTGGATGTAGGTGGGTAGATCCATGTTGCGGAAGGCGGGTGAATCGCGCACAGCCCCGTCGGTGACAATGCCTGCGGCACCACGTTTCATGATGCGTGTGGCCAGGATATTGCCCAACGTGCCAGCCCGCACATCGCCCCGGGCATCAATCACCAGTACTTCATCCTGGCCGATGGTTTCGATGGCAATTCGCTGTATATTTTTGGTGTTGTCGTGGTTGCGGTCGAGCAGATCCTCGCGCATTGGCACATAGCGCAAAGTGAAGGCATAACCGACCATGCGCAGATCGGGGCGCAATGGGGTGAGTCCTTGCAGGAAGGTATTGCGAAAGCCGCGCTTTTGCAATTGGACGGTCAGCGTGGCCGTGGAAACAGCACGTAGTTTGCTGAATGCTTCGGGCGAGAGTGGGTGTGGGCGAGTAGGTAGAGATTGCATGACTTGCTCCTTGGATTATGTTTACTTCGCAATAAGGTTTAGTATAATCCAACTACCCAAGTAAATGTAGTTCATCCACCATACCCAAAAGGACAACCCTATGAAACTCGGCGTCGTTGGCATGTTGCCTGCTGACATCCGCACTCTACAAAGCAAACATCTGAAGTCGATTCGTGCCTTACAACTCAGCGCGGCCTGTTTTCACGTTGGGCCGGATCTGCTCTTTGAGCTAAAAGCGGCTGACTACCAAAAGGTGAAAAGTCTCTACGCCGATCAGGGCATGAAGATCATTCAGATGGGGATTGGCTATCGGGAGTGTCTCTTTGACCCAGACGCTACGGTGCGCCAACGAGTGGTCAATCTGATTGGGCGAGGACTGGAAGTGGCGTGTGAATTCGGTGCGCAGGTGGCATTGATCCGCACCGGTAGTTTGAATCCTAGCGGATCTTACAACCCATCGCGCAAGAACCATACCCCAGAAGCGCTAGCGCAGTTGGTAGAGACATTGCGCACGATTGCGGCCAAAGCCGAGGCGGTCGGTCAAACAGTTGTGATTGAAACGCACATGCTCACCATTCTCAACTCGCCGGAAATCATTGCTGACGTGGTGAAGCAGGTTGGCTCAGAACGTATCCGGATCGTAATGGACTATGTCAACCATTTTCAGACGCTAAGCCAGGTCTATGATAGCACGGCACGTCTCAACCACATCTTTGACACGATGGGCGCGCTCTGCGCTGTGGCACACTGCAAGGATCTTGTTGTGCGGAATTCAGCCCTCTTATATATGGATGAGGAGGTACCCGGTGAAGGTGAACTTGATTTAGCCACTGCCTTTCGCCGCTGGCACGCCCAAGATCCCAGCGCCTACATGCTACTTGAACATCTCCCCAACGAGCTTTACCCACTCGCAGCAGGCAACGCACGACGAATTGCGGCAGAGGCGGGCGTGCCAATTTCTGAGTAGTCAGTAATCAGTGGACAGTATGTTAGTAGGACAGTGAGACAGTGGAACGGTGAGACTGATTTACTGACCTACTGCCCACTGACTCACTGTCTCACTATTCTCCCACTGCGCCCTTCCACGTTGGATCCCACTTGCCGCCCATCTCTTCCTTGCGCACGACGAAGTTGCCGAGTACGAGCACGTCGATGTCGCTGCCGACAAAGGTGTTGAAGGCATTCTGCGGCGTGGTGACAATCGGTTCGCCGCGTAGGTTGAAGGAGGTATTGAGCAGGACCGGCACGCCTGTGGCCTGGCGAAAGCCGTTGATCAGATCGTAGTAGCGGGGATTCCACTCGCGGCGTACGGTTTGTAGGCGGCCCGTACCCATGTGGGTAGTGGCGGGTACAACGCTGTGTTTGTCTTCAGCTACGCCGCTGACCATCAGCATAAAGCGGGGCAAATATTGGTCGAGCCCCTTAGAGGTGAAATACTCGGGCGCATATTCCTGTAACACGACGGGGGCAAAGGGCCGAAATGGCTCGCGGAACTTGATCTTGCTGTTGACGACCTCTTTCATCTCCTCGCGTCGCGGATCGGCGATGATGCTGCGGTTACCCAGAGCGCGCGGTCCCCATTCGCAGCCTCCTTGCGACCAGCCGATGACGCGTGCTTGGGTGATGTCATTCACAATCATGTCGATCAGCTTGTCATCGGGCAGTTCGTGATAAGGCAGCCCCTTTTGTTTGAGAAAATCGGCGGCCTCGGCAGTCGTGAATTCATAGCCCCAGTAGGCATGCTCCATTGTAAAGCAACGGGGCTTGCCCAGCAGCACATGATAGGCGTACAGCGCAGCACCCAACGAACCACCGCTGTCTCCCGCCGCCGGTTGGATGAAGACATTTTTGAAGGGGCCTTCCCGCACAATACGCCCATTGGCGACGCTGTTGAGCATGACGCCGCCCGCCATACAGAGATTGTCGCTGCCGGTCAGGCGCTTGGCTTCCTGGATCAAGAGCATGAGCGTCTCTTCAGTTACCCGCTGGATCGAGGCGGCGATGTCAGCATAGTATTGGTTTTTGTCACGCGCTGCGGCATCGGCTTTGACTTTACCATGCGGGTCGGTCATGTTGGTGACAAACTCGCTCTTGCGGTCGCGTGGTGGCCCAAACATCTCGACAAACCGTTTGTTGTAGGTCTCCTGCGTGGAGTGGTGGAAGCTGAAGTAACGCATGTCCAATCCAAACGAGCCATCCTGCGCCACCGTGATCAGCTTGCGTACCTTGTCTTCATAGATCGGGCGGCCATAGGGAGCCATGCCCATCACCTTATACTCGCCGTTGTTAACCTCAAAGCCCAGCCAAGCGGTAAAGGCCGAGTAGAGCAGCCCGAGTGAGTGGGGAAATCGGATTTCACGATCGAGGGTAATTTGATTGCGGGTGGCGTCTTCTTGCCTTCTTGCCTTCCCGTCTTCCTGTCTTCCTATCTCCCTATCTCCCCAATCCGCTGTAGCATACCCCATCGTCGTAGTCGTCCATTCACCGACGCCGTCGACGGTGATGATGGCGGCGTCAGCGTAGGGCGCACAGAAAAAGGCGCTGGCGGCGTGGGCGGCATGATGATCGACAAAGAGGATGCGATTGGCAGGCAAGTTGAGTTTGCGCATCAAGGTGCTTTTGAGCCACAGCTTGTCGCTAAACCAGGTTGCCATTGCATCGCGAAAGAGCGCACTGCTGTGCGGTACAGTGGCCAACGAAGAGAGGAGAATCCGTTCAAATTTGGGCAGTGGCTTCTCGTAAAAGACCACATAATCGAGGTCTTTGGCCGTGATCCCTGCCTTGTTCAGACAGAAGTTGATCGCTTGTTCGGGGTAGCTGGGATCGAACTTGATGCGTGTAAAACGTTCTTCTTCACAGGCCGCTACCAACTGCCCATCCTGGAGCAGCGCCGCCGCTGAATCGTGGTAAAAACAGGAGATACCGAGTATGTACATAAGGAATGGTTAATGGGCAATGGTTAACGGTTAAGTTCACTGCGCCATCTGGAATCTTTCGTCTCTTCAGAAAAAGCTAACAGCGCAACAGGATATTTGCAACCTGCAATGTGCCCCTTGCTCACCTGCTCAACTCTGTCTTCTTGCATTGTGTAAATCTTGATCGATGGCACGTTTCTGTTGCCAATAGCTGCCGTTGATGGGGCGGCTGCGTTGCTGTAGCACATCTTCGCTAAATCGCATCGCCGCGCCGACCGGCACAATAAAGATCGCATAGAGCAAGGTCAAGATCAACCGTGCCTGGAAATCGCCAATTGTGTGACCAATGGCCTTGATGCGCTGCCAAAGCGATGGTTTTGCTTTCGTTTGACTCACCTTGTCACCCCGTCACCTTGTCACCTTGTCTTGTTACCGCCTGTGCTGGCGAATCACCGATCAACAACTCCACTGGCGCAATCTCCTGCCACCTTGTGTACTCCGCCTTGCGCTTTTGGGCTGTCGCTTGAATTTCCTTGGCGTCGCTGATGTTCCACTCGCCGGTCATCATCTGTTTGACCTCTTCCAGCTCGTAAAAGAAGATGTCACCTACGGCGGCAACGCGTTTATCGGCCATTGACTCGCGCTCGGCGGCAAGTGCCCAGCGACGCGTGCCTGCCAGGATGTAGGAAAAGGCCGCCAGCGCCTTGTTTTGTAGCGCAAGCAACTTTCTTGCCTGTTGTAACCACTCCTGAGCCGCCTTGCGTTGGCTGCCATTAATGCAGTTGAGCAGCGCTTGCTCGTCACCCGCTCCCAGATGCTCTGTTGGTACAGCAGGGTTTGTTCCTGGATTCTCATCCCAGCGTGGATTGCGCAATTCGCCTTCGTTGGGACACCGATGCTTTTCGCTGGTCAGCAGCAGTGGATGTTGGGTGGAACCAAGCGCTGCCTCGATCAAGGCTGGGGTATTGGGATTGTTTTTTGCATTTATCACTCGCAAAATGCGATTTAAGGTTAGATCCAGATTGTGGCGGGCGGCGAAATAAGCCATCATCGGCTCACTGCCTAGTGGCTCGATCTCTTCCATCACCAGCAAAATGTCGGCCTGCGTCCAGCGATATTCTCTCACTCGCTCGTACCACTCCGCCAGCCGAGTCGCACTGTTGCCGATCTCACGTTCCAGCTTATCGAGCAAAGGTTGCACTTTACGTTCCTTCATGCCGAACTTGAGGGCAGCCAGAAAACCAGGCTTCTCCCATTTGCTCACTGGAAAAGCCTGCCCGTTAATTTGCAATGTGATTGGTTCGATCGCCGCCTGCTCGGCATCTCGCTGGGCCGACAGGGTCAGGCTGAGATAGGGCAAACCGTTGACCTGGCGCATGATGCGCGCTTTTGGCATCGGGTCAAAATCCAGCGCATCAAAATACTTGTACCAGGCCCGCCCCATCACGTCGGCCAGGGTACTATAGCTAAGCGGTGTGAGGATGCCTTGCGCCAACGGTTGCAGGGGGCGATTGCTCCACACGCCCCGGCTCCCTGCAGGCAGCCCACCTGCAATGGTGTATTCGTACAAAAACGGATTCTCCTCTTGGTAATTGCTCAAGCACTACGCAGAGATCACTGAGGAGACACAGAGAAGACAGAGCGAATGAGAACAACAGGCTCTGAGTTCGCTCTGTGTACTTCGTGCAACCTTTGTGTTCTCTGTGTCCCGCTATGTTCTCTGTCTCTGCCATTGTCTCTAGAATTGCCGTCACTGTCAAAGCTGTGATCGTCCGAAAACGTCCCCGGCAAGGCACAGAAAGTTGTGGATAGAATGAAAATTATGTGCGTCTTACTGGAAACATGGCTTATACTTCGCATAGATTTGCGAGTGTATACAATGCCTAGAAAACGTCAGCCAATCGACACTGGAATAAATCCCTAAGTTATGGTAAAAGAGTATTAAGTAAATTAATCAATTTGTTCTCATTTGCAAACAAGGGATGGAATATGTATCGAAAGGCTGCTAGCAACTCTCGGATTTCCGTAAGTTTTACGATCCTGCTTGTGACTATCGCTTTCCTTCTTTTTCCCATTCCGGCTTTTGCAACAGTTTCCCACCAAGACAATGAAACTCCATCGATGATTCTGGGACAATTTGTGCAAGCAGAAGTCGAGGAAGGGGCTACAAACTCTTACAAGCTTCCACTAGAGGGTGGCGGGAACTATCTGCTCTTTAGCCAGGATGAAGAACAGGCTGCTAATTTCAGCTTTGCAGTTACCAATTCTAAAGGTGAAGACATCGCCAGCGGCGACGAATTTGCCAAGACCGAACTTGCTCTTGACCCAGATGAATATACCGTTACCTTTACCGCTACAGCCAGCGCAACCTTATCGGCTGTGGTTGTGGGCGACTTTGGTCAACTCAGTGATGACTCGGAGCAACCCGGTGCACTTTTCAACGGCAGCTATCTACAACTGGAAAAGATCGACGCCACTCAATATGCCAAACTCACTTTGCCAGAAACCGATTACTACCAGCAGGCGCACATTTGGTTAGTGGGGGCAGAGGGGGATAGCTACGACATCCAGGTGAGCAACGATACGGTCTACGAATTTGGTTCGAGCAGCGACGAAGAAGAGGCTGGCCTCAAATTCTGGACCCGTGGCGGTGAATTTGATGTTGAGCTTTCGCCGTCCTCGGGTGGTGAGAGTTTGTCTTTGATGGTGCTTTTGAGTGGCCCAGCCCCGCTGTTGGAAAAGGGTACACCGATTCAGGTCACTGTGGGTGACGACCAGCCTAATCACATCTTTGCCATCGATGTCGAAAATGCCGGTGCCATTGTGACCGTACAGGTGACGCCCGCTTCGGAAAGCAGCAGCTACCAATTGACCGCCGCTTTGAAACCGGAAACCGATCTCGAAAGCCTCTTTATCTATGGGCAGCCCGCTACCATGCGTTTCCTGGCACCTTATGCCGGTCAATATATTTTGCAACTGAGCAACACTGATGCCGCCGACGACTTTACAGTGGTGGCCGAAGAAGGCGACGTCGCCCCAGAATTACCGCTCAACGGCAAACTATGGGGCACAGTAAAGGTTGGTGAAGATGTCATCTATCAAATGAAGTTGGAGGAAGCTGGACAGTTTCTCTCGCTCATCCTACTGGGCAGCAGCGAAGATATTGATCTGGAAGCTTCCTTGGTCGATGAAGAGGGAAACATTGTTCACAACCTGTCGCTCTATGGTACAGACGCCATGTCCGAGCTGTTGAGCCAATCGAACGCCCAAGCTGGTCTCTACGAAGTGCGTGTCAATAATCAATATAACGAGGAAGATGGCAAATTTGTCCTGACCAGCCGCCTGGAAAATCCGCTTGACTTTGCCGGTCAATGGGCAGTGGAAGCAACCGCCAGCAGTGAGTATCAAAGTGATGGCTACACTGCCATGCAGGCCACCGGTGAACCTAACACTCCAATCGCAGGCGACTATCCAACCGCCTGGGCCAGCAAAGAAGCGGACGGTGGTGACGAAACGCTTGAACTGAGTTACGAAATGCCAGTTTCGCCCTTAGGCATTCGTATCTACGAGACGAACGCTCCTGGGGCCGTGATTAAGGTGGAAGCTTTCGACGCCGAAAGCGAAGAGTGGGCCGTACTCTGGGAAGGCAGCGATCCAACCGATGCACCCTTGCGCATCTTCAGCCCCGAACTGGAACAGATCGACTTCGCCACCAACCGCATCCGCCTCACCCTCGACAGCGCCAATGTGTCGGGCTGGAACGAGATCGACGCCGTGGAACTGCTTGGTGTGCCGCAGTAATAATCAGCGAACCTCTGTGTTCCCTCTGTCCGTGTTTAGTCATTCAAAAGACTAAACACGGACAGAGGGAACACGGAGTTGGTGAGATACCCATTAACTTGCTGACACCAACACATACCTCGTCGCCCGCCCACTTCCTTTCCGTTGTAATAATTTCGCCTCCACTAGTTCGTTGAGATCACGCACGGTCTGCTTTTGCGCTACTCCGGTCAACTCCTGATATTCCCGGTTGGTGATCTGCCCATATTCCTGCACATGGGCCAGCGCTTTCTGTTGCCGATCGGAAAGTTCCACCGTTTCGGCGAAGAGGCTCTGGTGCAACTGAGCCAGACTTTCGTAATCGCGCAGGGCTCCCTGATCGCCCAAAGTGAGGGCCAGCGCCGTGCCTTCCTGGTGATATTGGCGGGCGGCGTTGCGGTTGCCTAGCTCGGCGTGGGCCTCGGCCAAGCCGTAGAGTGTGCGTGCCAGTAAGGTGCGATTGCCACTTTCGCGAAAGATGGTGGCTGCCAATTCATATTGTTCAATGGCGGCAGCCAGGTCACGCCGCCAGTAGTGGCAGGCCCCGATGCTCATGGCGCTCAGCCCCTCCATCGGGCGATTGCCCGTCTGTTGTGCCAATTCCTCGCTTTTGCGCAGATACTCCAAGGCCCGATCATACTGCTGCAAATCGTCCATGTAGACCAGGCCGAGATTGTGGGCGGTCTTGCTCATCCGTTCGAGGTCGCGCGCCTCGTTGGCCGCTAGCCAGGCCTGCCAGGTGTGATCGACCGCCAGTTCCGGCTTGCCTGTACGATGGTAGAACTCACCCAATGCATTGTGCAGGTTGCCCCAGATCGGGCGGTCGTGCAGTTGCGGCGTGGCCTCAAGTAAGGCACGGGCACAGAGCAGATCATTTTCGGCGCGCTGCAAATCGGGACGTACCTGCATCTGCAGCCAGGCGCGGTCGATGTAGACATTGCCCAGCAGCGTCACCCGATCCAGTTCAGCCAGCGCACTAGGGGCCGCCTTCTCCAACAACTGGATACAGCGGGCATAGTGGGCAAGTGACTCGTCGATGTTGGTATGCTCAAAGGCTTTGGCGCGGCGGTAGTAGGCGAGTGCCTTGGTGTGCAGGTCGGGCGAACCCAACGCCTGTTGATACTCGGCCAGCGCCACCGAAAAGTTCTCGGTAAACTCGGCAATTTCTCCCGCCAGGATCTTGAGACGTGCCCAGGTCGCCGCGCTCAAATCGCTGGGGCGAAAGCGACTGAGCAGTTCGGCCAACTCTTCCAATTGCAAGTTGTCGATGATGTCGCGCTGATGCTCGATCAGCAGTTGCGCCGCCCGCTCGGCTTGATCACCCGCACGCCACTGCTGCGCCGCTTCGAGAAAGTTGTGCTGTGCTGTGTAATGCTCTGCCGCCGCTCGATGGGCCAGATGGCGCTCCTCGGGCGACAGCAAAGTAAGCAAAAAGTTGCGCAACTGCGGATGCACCACCTGCTCGCCGCCTACCTCGTCGCGGCTCATCAGATGGTTGAGCGCCAGTTGTTGTAGGGCAGGCAACGGATCGAGGATGCCCAGTCGATTGGCCAGCCCATGCAGCAAACGTGAGGGAACAGCCCCTGGAAAGACGGCAGCAATACGCAGCAATTGCTGCTGTTCGGAACTCTGGCGGGCATAGCGGTCGCGGTAGACCATCGCGCGCCGCCCCATCTCGTCACTTGGCTGCTGTAGTTCACTACGCAGCAGGTTGGATAGCGCATTAATGGCAAGTGGCCGCACCTGATAAAGCGTCTGCTCCGCAATCGCCATCGCCTCGGCCAGCGCGGAGGCACGCATTCCTTCCAAGTAAAAATAGTGCAGAATACAATAGTTGCGCCAAGCTGGTTTGATCCAACTCTGCTCGCCTTCGGGACGCAAGCGTTCGATTGCCCAACGCAACAGTGAACGCACAATCCGACCGCGTGTATCGGCGGTAATTGGCTCGCCGCTGAGAAAATAACTCTCCACCAGCGAAGATTGGGCCAAGGGCGAGGCAGCTAAGGCTAATAGATCGCCCTCACGTAGCGACTTCAAAGCCACGACGACCTGCTCTTCAAAGAGCGCTGTTGGCTGGGCGAGCAAAATCATGTCATTCATCATAGGCAACTTTGCGAATCGTGTCATCTCTGGGCAGTCGAGACCCGATTGTTTTACGTAATTCTTACAAATTTGCAGAGGAAATCTGAGTTACAAAGGTTATTTTTGTGATAAGCTCTAATAAGAAGAGAAGACAAGAAGACAGGAAGATTGGTGAAGCGAATATAGCTCATTATTATTTTCCAACTTCTTGTCTTCCCCTCTTCTTGTCTTCTGGTCCTGGTTACAAAACAAATCGGTATCATCTTTAGATCATAAATGAATCAACAACGTTTTCACTTTTACTCTATTTTAGCATTGATGGGCAACGCACTGCTTGTCCTGGTGGTGCTTGGGTGGCTATTGCAGCATTCAGTTCCGCAAGCCCTGCGTGCGCAAAATGTTGCGAACCCCGAACGGCATACGAATGCACCGGCGCTTCTGGCCATCTACGCCCTCGCCTTTGACAACCTGCCGGGTAGCCCAACCAGCCTCGCCGCCTATTATACGCCCACCTTGCAGAGCATTGTCAGCGCCACAGCCAACGCAGCGGATCGTGTGGCGGTCATTCTGGTGGATTTGGATGGTTATGGCGACACCCGCATCATCATTGCCCAAAATGGAGTGGCGGTGCCGGTCGATGGTCTCCCGCGCGCTGAAAACCTAGCCAGTCCAGTTACGCTCCATTCGGATCTGAACGAATACGATATGGCCGATGGCTGGCTGATCGGCAATTTTATCCACTGGGCGCGCCAACTTTACCCAGCGCCGACAACGATCTTCTCCTATGTGGGGCACGGCGCACCCTTGACACCGCAGTTGGCAGCGCTCAATGAAGGTTCCCCTGACGTTTCGCCCACGCCGACCCCGCCTGGCACCCCGACGCCGACCAATGAGCCAACCAATCCTCTACCCCCTCGTTGGGGCGCGCACACCGATCTGACCGATTACCATTCGGCAAGTTTGCTCTCGGTTCGATCCTTGGCCCAGGCACTTGATCTCGGCACCGACCACGGCAGCAATCCGCTGACTGTGGTCGATTTGTTGCACTGTTTTTCGGCCACCATCGAAGAGCTCTACGAGGTCCATCCCTACGCCCAGACTATCATTGCCGCCCCCAATTATGCCTATGCCAAACCCACCATGCTCGGCGCAACCTTGGCTGAACTTGACACAGCGCAAAGTGCCGCCGAACTGGCGCAGGCGATTGTGGCGAGCTATGACCAGCAGTTACCGATAGAAGAACATCCGCGCCTCTTTATCGCGCTCGATGCGGCCAAGATTGCACCGATCAAGCAAGAGTGGGACCACGCTTCGACACAACTGCTCGCCGCATTCGCCACTGCCGAACCTGCGACACGTACCCGGCTGCTGGCTGCTTATCAAGCCAGCGCCAAGTATGACACCACGATCTGCTCGCCTCAGGATTGGCAACTTGCGCCGCCCGATGCGCTATCGGATATGGCCGACTTTGCCACGCAGTTGGCCGATCAATTTGGAAGCGAGTCAGCGATTGGCAGTTGGGCGCTCAGCGCCACCCAGACCATTTCCAATGCCATCCTTGCCCGCTATGTACACGAGGGATCACCCTGGTTTGCTGATACGACGCCGCTGCCGCAGTGGCACTTTCCTGGTGCCGGGATTGCGCTCTACACTGACTTCGATCCGCCTTCGGTTGCCGGGAAATTGCGCTATAGCTGGCAAGCGCCCTGGTACACCCACACCGTGAGCACAACCAATCCCTATCCTTATGCCTTTATTCGGCCACAACAACCGGGAGAGATGACTTGGGCGGATCTACTCAGCCGTTTCTGGCGCGAGCCGATCACGTCGACGACAGGTTGTATTCCTGGCTTTGTCAATGGCCGAGGTTCAGGAGAGCTTTCCCTGTCCTCGCTTTCATTGATCTCGAATAACCTCAATTCGACGCTGCTCTTTTCGGTCACTGTTTCTTCTTCGGAGAATGCAACCAATCCACTCTTGCGCTTTCGTGTTTATTCGGCGGATCTGCTGACACCCACGCAGCGTTTTGAAAGTGTGATCGGCAGCGGCTATTTCGAAGGGCCAATTACTAGAACCGTGCAAAGTTTGACCGCCTGGCAGCCACAACGCACTGGTACCTACAGCGTCGAGGCGACCATTGATCTTGATAACCGTTTTATCGAAGCCAATGAAGGTGATAACACCATCAGCATGACATTGTCGATAACCGTTCCGATGGTGATCTATCTGCCATTGGTGGAGAAGTAACCTATTTCAGTACGAGGTAAACCTATGTCATCCAAATCAATTTTTCGCTGGCTCATTGCCTTAGCCTTTGTCATAGCAGCTGGCTTCGGGCTACGACTTTCCCTTTCCGCCCAGTGGAACAATGGAGTCAACTTTGGCGCAGGGCGGGCCGTCCAGATCGTCGATCCGAGCGGTTCGAATCGTATGCCCATTTGGCCAGGACAGGGCAATGTCATCGTTGATTTCACCCTTTATCCGTTGACACCCGCTGACTTTGCCAAACGTATGACAACCTATGATCCCTATAACAACAGCTCAATCGACCTGAGCGGACTGAATGCCAGCCATACCTGGCAACAAAGTTACAACGTCAACGATTGGTACGCTGCCGAATCGGCGACCTTGCCTGGCAATGTTCCCAGTGGCATCTATGTCATCCAAGGTGATGGTGGTGCAGCGGGCAAGGATAGCGAGTATATGGTGGTGAGCCGCAATACCCTCGTGCTCAAAAAGGCGGCAGGTAGACAGGTTCTTGTCTGGGCCACCAATCTTCACGGCCAAAGCGCTACGAGCGGCATGACCGTGACCTTATACGACAAGGATGGCGACTCGCTCGGTCAGGCCAACACCGACGCCAGCGGTGTCGCCAAATTTACAGTCAACAATGGTACACCCTACATAGCCGTGGCCCAAGGCAACGGTGAAACCACCGTCGCAGGCTTCGATTGGCAATGGGCGTCGGATGGCTATTATTGGTGGTGGGACACTGGCTCTCAGTCAGGCAATCAGTACACCATCTATCTCTACACCGACCGTCCGATCTATCGGCCCAATCAAACCATTTACTACCAGGCATTTCTGCGCCAAAATGGTCTCAGTGGCTATAGCCAACTGGCGGCGAACACGTCAATCTCAGTGACTCTGCGCGATGCACGCAATAACCAGATCGCCACGCAACCAGCCACGGTCGATGAATTTGGGGCGCTCAATGGCCAATTTACGATTGGTGACTCGCCTGCGCTTGGTTGGTGGTCGCTGGAACTCACTGTGAATGGACAGACGCAAACCCAGAGGCTGCGTGTGGAAGAATATCGCAAGCCTGAATATCAAGTCACCGTGAGCAGCGACAAGGAGTCCGTTATCGCCGGTGACAATGCCCAAATTACGGTTGCTGCCGACTATTATTTCGGTCAGCCAGTAGCCAATGCACAGGTCAAACTACAAATCTACCGCTACACCATTCCCCGCTACGGTTGGTATTGGTGGTATGACTATGCTCCGCAGCCCTATAACACCGCCCCCATCGCAGAATTGACTGGCACCACCGGTCCCAATGGCAAGTGGAGCACTTCCTATGCACCCGAAGCGACTGATCAATATGACGCCTATTATACCTTTAGCGCCGAAGTAACTGATGATCGCAACTTGCCGGTCGTCGGCTCGAAACAACTGCCAGTCTATTGGAACGGTTTCCAAATGGCTGTGACGCCGTCCAAGTGGGGCTATGAGCGGGGCGAGGCCGTACAAATGGATGTGACGACGCAGAACCACAATGGCTCGCCAGCCGCCAGCAAGAACGTCACCGTGCGCATCATCCGTGACTACTGGGATCAAACTCCGGAAAGCGATGCCGTGGCTCCGCAAAGTGGCGTGACCGATGGACAAGGACAGTTGCACCTCAACTTTAGCAATGTGCCCCAAGGTTGGTTCCGTATTGAGGCGACCAGCACGGATGGACGTGGCCGCAAGGTCTTAGCGGTCAATTATCTTTGGGTTTACGACCCCAGCGGCAATGATTGGTACTACTCTAGCGACAGTGAGCTTTCGATCCTGGCTGACAAGGATAGCTATGCACCAGGCGATACGGCCGAACTCCTGATCCAATCTAAGATTCAAGGTTTGGCCCTGTTGACCCTGGAACGAGATGGCGTCTATCGGGAACAGATTGTGGAGATCAACGGGCCGGTCACTTCGGTCAGTGTGCCGATTGATGAGCAACTGGCACCGAACGTCTATGCCCATTTGCACATCTTTGCCACAGATAACACGAGTAGCAATGAGTGGCAACGGCGGCGTGAAGGTCATCTGGTCAGCGCCGTAAAGGAATTGGTTGTTCCCGCCACCGACAAGGAGCTCAAGGTCGAGATTAGCGCCAATGCCGCCAAATATCGCCCAGCCGACAACGCTCAATTAACCTTGAAAGTGACCGATGGCTCAGGCAATCCGGTGCGTGCTCGGGTCAGCCTGGCCCTGGTCGATGAAGCGATCTATGCGCTACAGGGTGACCTATCGGCTAATCTCTTTGACACCTTCTGGGGCCGCCGTGGCAATCGGGTCCAAACCTACGACAGTTTGGCTCGCCAACCGTGGGGTTACAACCTTACGCCACAGGAAGGTGCTACTGGCACTCCCGCTCCGACCACAACGCCAACCAACGACGCTGCGAATCCAGGCGCAACCAACAGCGCCGCCAATGTGCGTCGCCGCTTTGAAGATACTGCCTACTGGAACGCCACCATCACCACGGACGCCAACGGTCAAGCGGTGGTCAACGTCACCTTGCCCGACAATCTGACCACCTGGCGTGTGCTAGCCAAGGCGATTGCCGTGGATACGCGTGTCGGTAGCGGACAGAGTAGTTTACTCGTCACCCAGGAGATCATTGCCCGTCCGGCACTACCTCGCTTTGCCGTCGTCGGCGATCGCTTCCAGGCGGGCGTGGTGACGCAGAATTTCTCGGGCAGTGAGGCATCCGGCTCGGCAGAAATGTCTGCTGACCATCTTCAACTGCTCGATGGCGTTGCCAAAAACGTGACCTTGCCGAATGCGGGCAGCGCAGCCGTTAACTGGACTGCTGTGGCAGCACGCAGCGGTACGGGTCTGGTGACCTCCACGCTGCAAACCAACGGCGGCGGTGATATTGTCGAGTTGCCGCTACCTGTCAAGCCTTTCGCTGTACCGGATCGCTGGCTGGCATCCGGGCAAGCCAACCTGGCTGTCACCGAAACCTTTGCGGTGCCACTAAATGCCGTCACTGAGCAGACCCAACTCGAAGTGCGTCTCTCACCCTCCTTGGCGCTCGGCGTGCTCGATGGTTTGGACGAATTGATCGATTACCCCTATGGCTGTGTTGAACAGACGATGAGCCGCCTGCTGCCCAGTGCGGTCGCTTCCAAAGCCTACGCTGATCTTGGGCTGCCCAATCCCAAGGCCGATGAATTGCCTAAGATTGTCGAGCAGGGTTTGCAGAAGGTCTATGGTTTCCAGCACAGCGACGGCAGTTGGGGCTGGTTCTATGATGACAGCGGTGGTACTTTCCTGACCGCCTACGTGCTCTTCGGCCTGCAATCGGTCAAAGATGCTGGCTTTACGGTCGATACAAACGTAGTTGATCGAGGATTTGGCTATCTCGACAGTGTGCTTTCCACGAATATTGAGCCAGGTCTGCGGGCCTTTGCGCAATATGTCAAAGCATTGGCGGGGCGGGGCGATCTGGCCGCAACTCAAGCCTTGGTCAGCCAAGTTTCGGTGATGGACGCCTCGCAGATTGCGTCGTTGGCGCTGGCGCTGCATCTCAACGGCGACAATAACCAGGCCAACAGTGTACTCGACACCTTGCTGGGTCGCGCTAAAGAGACTGCAACCACGGTTTACTGGCCACTGACTGGTGACCCTTGGCAGTGGCTCTATTGGCAGACGATGGCATCTGACGAGAAGAACAGCGCGTTGGCAGTGCGTGCTCTGGCCCAATTGCGACCGAACGATGTCAAACTGCCTAAGGCCGTACGTTGGCTGCTTGAGAATCGTCACGGTGCAGGGTGGAGCAATACGCAAGCCACTGCCTTCGCGATCCTCGGCCTGGTCGATGTGATTAAGAACACGGGCGAACTACAATCGAACTATAGCTATGTGGTCAAACTCAACGACCAGACCCTTGCCAGCGGTCAGGTGACGCCACAAAGTGCCACGCAACCTATCCTGCCGATCCAGGTAACAGGTGAGCAGTTGCTGGCGGGCGACAATCGTTTGCGGATTGAACGCAGTGCTGGACCGGGTGCACTCTATTATAGCGCTGTCCTCAACAAGCAACTCTACTACGATGGCTTTACGCCAGTGAGTTCGCAAGATGAAGGGTTATCCTTGACTCGCAGCTACAAATTACAGGAAGGAACGCCACGCCAGGATGGTGCATACAATTTGGGCGATCTGGTTGAGGTGACGCTCAAACTGCAAAGCAACCAGGACTTATCCTATGTGCTGGTCAGCGATCCGATCCCGGCTGGCTTTGAGGTGGTCGAAGAGCGCATGAATCGACCCAGTTGGGGCGGCTATTACGACGAGTTCTATTGGAATGTCTGGGGCTACAACCAGAAAGAAGCACACGATGATCGGGTTGAGTACTTTGTCACCTACCTGTGGAAGGGCGAACATACCTTCACTTATCTAATGAGGGCCACGGCTCCAGGTGACTTCAGCGTCTTACCTGGCACGGCATCGCCAATGTACAAGGAAGAGGTCTGGGGACGCAGTGCCAGCCAACGGGTGTTGGTTGCGCCTGAGAAATTGGCGGCATTGCCCGTGCTCGCAGGTGACTTCGATCATAGCTGCCAGATTACGGCCTTCGACACCCAGTTAACCGCAGCCAACTTTGCTTCGGCCAGTGCGCAACACGATGTCAACCACGACGGTGTGGTCGATCTGCGCGATGTGGCGGCGGTGGGTAGTTGGCAAGGGGCAAATTGTGGCTCACAACCCTCGCTGCCAGGTGCAGGAAGCGGTAGCGCCAGCTTTGCGATTGCCAGCGATGGCGGTGCAATCCTGGTCGGCAATGAGATGCGGTTGAACGTTTCGCTCTCTGCCCTAAGTGCTGCTAATGCCGATGCATCCGCCTTGGGTGGCTTTGCGCTTCACTTGAATGTCGATCCAGCCCGCCTTAGCTTCAAGCGCATTGAGGTAGATCCGGCCTTTGGTAAGGTGATCCCCCTGGTGCCACAGCAACAAGGTGCGTCTTTGGTTGTCGGTCTATATGGTCTGCCGGCTAACCTGCCTGCTGGAAGCCATCTTGCCACGCTTGTCTTCAGCGGCAGCGGCGTCGGTTCCACTCCAATCAGCGTCAGCGAAACCAACGCAGTCGACGGGACAGGTCGGGAGATCACAGCCAACGCCACTGGCGGTGGTGACGTGCAAGTGACTGGCAAACAACTCTGGTTGCCAGTGATTAGTCGGTAAATAAAAAGCGAGTGAGGGGCGATCTCCTCACTCGCTATTGTGTTTCCTCATCTCATTCCCACGCTCAGCGTGGGAATGCAGTCTAAACGCTCACGCGTTCCCTTACCAGGTTGTTGTGACCTCAAGCACGCCTTCCATCCCTGCGTAGTTTCTCGCACTTGAATGTCGCCAATGTACTGGCAAATCCACATAGCCTCGCATCACCGGGTTATTGTGAATGTACTCAATCTTCTGGCGCATCATGGCATCACCCTGAATCATCTCAGGGTGCGAACCCTCTTGCCAGAGCTGGTAGGTACGATCCGTTTTGTGCAAGAGCTTAAAGAATTGCAACTGATGTAGCACATGCACGGCGTTTCGTTCTTCTAGAAACTCGATAATGCGCTTCGCAGTAAATGATTTGAAGCTAGCAACACTCTGCGACAAGTCCGGTGAACTGGCAATCCAATGGATGTGATTCTCCAGAATGACGTAAGCGTAAATGATCCAACGCTCCTCATTTTGCAAGAAGCGCATGGAGCCGAGCAGAATTTCTGCAATCGCCTTACTTGAAAAAACAGGGGTCCAATTGACGGTGGTTCCGGTTAAGAAATGGGGTGCTATGCCTTTGACAAACTTATACCTACTGCGGGCCATACTCGGGGTTCCCTCACACAACGTGACGCGTGAGCGTCTGGACTGCGTTCCCACGCCGGAGCGTGGGAACGAGAACGATTACTCTGCTAGATCGCCAACCGCCTTGACCGCGATGCGGGTCGCATTGCCGGGCAGATAGGCTAGCGGCACCTCTTCTACTTCTACAATTTCCACGGAACTGCGTTTGGCACCGGCGGCAACTGCCTTGTCTATGGCTTCCTGTTTGGCTTGAGCCAGGGCCTGGTCACGGCTCATGGCGGCTAGGGAGAAAATGCGGTCGGTTTCGCCGCCGATTTGAGCGATGGCGGCACCGATGGCGTTGGCACAGGCAAAGTGGGGCGGCTTGACAATCTCGGAAGCCCCGCTCACCGGACGCTGGATCAAGATGCTGCCGCCGCCGACGATGATCACGGGCACGGCGTTGGCGCTTGTCTTCATGCGATCCACAGCATTGTTGACCATCTCTTCGATGCGATCCTCGGTTGCGGCAATTAATGCCTTGTCCATCTCTGCGACACGGCTCTTGTCTCCAAAATCGGCATGTCCAGCCGCAACGGCAATGTCACTGGTCGTTAGGACATCGCCGCCAAAGATCTTGGCCTTGCTCGTCAATTCGTAGCCGACACTTTGCGGACCGACCTTGACTGCGCCGTCATCCCCCGTGCGAACATGCGAGCCGCCACCGAGACCAATCGATAGGGTGTCGGGCATACGGAAGTTGGTGCGCACGCCGCCAATATCCACCGCTAGCGCAGCGACACGCGGAAAACCATGCTGCAGCACGCCGACATCGGTAGTTGTACCACCAACGTCGATCACAATCGCGTCCTTCAGCCCGGAGAGAAAGGCCGCACCGCGCATTGAGTTGGTCGGACCCGAAGCAAAGGTGAGGACCGGATAACTTTCAGCAAAATCGGCGTTCATCAAGGTGCCGTCGTTCTGGCTGATGTAGAAGGGGCAGGAGATCTTCATCTCTTTGAGGGCGGACTTGAAGCCATTGACCGTGCGCACCGCCAGATCACGCAGACAGGCATTCATGATCGCCGCGTTCTCGCGCTCTAGCAACCCGATGCGTCCGATCTTGCTGGAAAGGGTGATGTTGGCATCGGGGATGATACGCTGGACGATTTCAGCGGTCTGCTCTTCGAAGATGGTGTTGACGGGTGAGAAGACCGAGGAGATGGCGATGGCCTTTAGCCCTTTGGCCTTAATTTCCTGAGCAATACCTTCGATCTCCGCTGGGTCGAAGGCTGAAATCTCGCGCCCATCAAACTCATGACCGCCATGTGCCAGCCAGTAGTTGCGCCCGACGACCTCGGCCAGATCATCCGGCCAATCGACCATCGGCGGCAGACAGACAGTGGCGGGCAAACCAAGCCGGATACAGGCAGTGGGTTGCAGCCGTTTGCGTTCAACGACGGCGTTCGTGAAATGGGTGGTGCCGATCATGACACCGTCGAGTTTGGCTACATCCAACCCTGATTGGCGGACAATCTCACGCAGGGCGGTGGCGATGCCATCGCCTACGTTGGGTGTGGTCGGGGTTTTGGTAGAGGCGAGCACCTGTGTGCCATCCATGAGCACAGCATCCGTGTTGGTGCCGCCAACGTCAATTCCAATTCGCATGACTCCTCCTTGCGAATACGGGCAAATTGAAAAGTTGAGAGATAGGAAGATTGTAGCTGTTACGCCAATGCTTAGCAAACTACTAGAGGAGTGGAGGGAGGGAGTGGGTCAGTGAGTCAGTAGAACAGTAGGACAGTAGGATGGTTTTTACTGATTCACTGTCCCACTGTCCTACTGATTTTACGCTTTTTGCAGCAGGCGGCTTTGATGTTGTTTACCGTCGAAGGAGAAGAGCATCTTGCCTTTGTCGGTGACATAGGTTTCAATGTGGACAGGGCGGCTCCAGATCGCTTGTAGGTTTTCAAGGGTGGCTTCTGCATAATCGACGCGCAGATCAACCTCCTCCCAACGGTGGAAGAGATAGAGTTCACCCCGGTTTTCATAGTTAGCGTCTACCACGTCGATAATTGGATCGCCAAAGTTGGTCAGTTGGAAGAGCAAGCGACGTTTGATGTCTTGGAACTCGCGACTTTCGATCTCGTAGTGGTCGCCGTTTTTTTCGTAACGGTAGCTGAAAAGCCCTTGCCTTTCGGCAAACTCTGGGGTCAGAAATTCGTCGATAAAGCCAACATCGTTGTAGATCCGGCGTACCTCGAAGATCTTCTTCACCCCTTGACCTAACTGCCGATCCCAGTTGGCGCGCTCTCTGGCATCGATACAATCGTCGTATTCTGGCCCAAAGGCACCGCGGTCCCAACGCTCTTCGATATCTTTCAGTAGTTCGACACCAAGCTTGTAGGGATTCAGGCGGCCAGGGGAAGTGGCGACGACGCCAGAGTGATGGTCGGCGTAGTCGATCAACTCGCTCGCTTTGAGGGCATAACGTGTCATGATGCGTGAGTGCCAAAAGGTTGCCCACCCTTCGTTCATGATCTTGGTCTGGCGTTGCGGTGCAAAATAATAGGCTTCATCGCGAATGATGCTGAGCACATCCTGTTGCCAGGGAGTCAACGGCGCAAATTCGAGCAAGAAGAGCAGCAGATCACGCTGTGGATTGGCTGGAAACTTAAACTCTTTGTCCTGTTCCTTTTTGCGCTTCGCTTGCTCCTGCTTCAAGAACTCGGGCGGGTTGATATAACGATCCATATACTCTTTGCTCGGCATGCGGCTGGGCGCTTCGTCTTCGTCGTTGCTACTTTCTACCCGTGCGGGTTGGCGTTGAATGCCGGGACCATGCAGATCGATCAGATTATCCAGAGAGAGACAGCGATCCACAAAGGTTTCAACATCGTTGATGCCGACCCGGTCGATATGGCGACGAATACGTGTGGCATGGTTCGCCGTATCATCGAGCATACGCCGGTTGGTGTGGGCGAACCAGAGATTGTTCTTGAAGAAATCAGCATGTGCATAGACGTGAGCCATCACCAGCTTCTGGTCAACCGTAAGATTGCTCTCCAGCAGATAGGCATAACACGGATCTGTATTGATGACCAGCTCGTAAATGCGATGCAGGCCATAGTCATAGCTTTTGCGCAGCCGTTCGTATTCCATACCAAAGCGCCAATGCGGGTAGCGGCTGGGAAAACCATCATAGGCTGCTACCTGATTCATCTGGCTAAAGTTGAGCATCACAAAGCGCAATTCAGGAAAGTCAAGGCCGACATCGCGTGCATAGCCAATAACTTCCGCTTCGATTGCTTGTAATTCGGGTGGCAATGCGGTTGAAAATGACATAGGTGTCTCTTACGAAATACGAAATACGAAATACGAAGAATACAACTCGTATTTCGTACTTCGCAACTCAACTACTTCCCTTTTCCCAAAAATAGCTTGATTGCATCATAAATCCCATCATCATTTGGGATACGCGTCATCACGAGATTCTCTTTCTCATTCAGCTCTTGCAAGGTGGTTAGAAAGCTGCCTTCATATTGCCGCTGATTGACCTGGCCATAACAGTAGAGATTAGCAACTGGAACTAAGTACTCCTCAAGCAGATCCAGCGCTCGCTCGTTGTCATCGGAGAAGTTCTCACCATCGGAAAATTGGAAAAGATAAATATTCCAGTCAATCGGCGAGTAGTGCTGCTGAAGCAGACGTTGGCAGACTTCCAGAGCCGATGAGATCTTGGTGCCGCCACTCTGATAGAGATGATAGAAGGTTTTCTCATCCACTTCGGAGGCTGCGGCATCGTGGACAATGTAGCGGCGATGGACTTGTCGATAGTTCGTCTTGAGCCAGGCGTCGATCCAAAAGGCGGTCATACGTACGAGTCGTTTTTCGCGTTCACCCATCGAGCCAGAGACATCCATCATGTAGACGATCACTGCATTGGACTGAGGAACGGGCTTTGTCTCATAAGCGCGGTAGCGGCGGTCTTCGCGAACCGGGATGACACGAGGGTTATTGGGGTCGTACTCGCCGGTCATCAGTTGGCGCTTCAAAGCCTCGCGATAGCTGCGCTTAAAATGGCGCAACGATTCGGGCCCTACGCGGCGGATGTCGGTATAGCGTGCAACCTCGCTGGTGACAGTCTGGCGACCTTTGGGTTGGATAC
This sequence comes from Caldilineaceae bacterium, assembly GCA_046328715.1. Lineage (GTDB taxonomy): Bacteria > Chloroflexota > Anaerolineae > Caldilineales > Caldilineaceae > JAXLWB01. Next base: position 93,566 of record JAXLWB010000010.1, read on the forward strand.
GCGGTAACTCCAGTTCTTCCGCCAGCATCTGCACCAACTCGTCGATCGAGATCTCCGCCTCCAGGATATGTTGCCCAGGCGTGTCGCCGGCATCGCCTTCGCCGTCGCCCGGTTGCGCCTGGCCGAGGACATCGCCTGGTTCACCTGGACCTTGCCCTACGCCGCCGCTACCCGCTTTACCAAAGGTAAAACGCGGCAGATCGACCTGAGGCACCGGAATGCGGACAAGTTCCTTGCCTTGGCGACCGATAAGCTGATCGTCGGTCATGTAGCGACGCAGATTCTGTTTGATCTTGCCACGCACAATCTGACGATAGCGAGTGGCATCTTGTTCGATATTGGACATGGGAAGATGAAGTTTCCTTTTCCCAGTTGGGAGAAAGATGGGGAGATAGGGAGGTGGGGAGATAGGGAAAATCCTCCTCATCTCCCTACCTCCCCACCTCCCTATCTCAAACCCTTAGTGCGCCATCGTATCGCCACGGGCGAAGATGCTGGCCACGTAGTTCAACACATCGGTGGCGCAGATATCGCAGTAGCCGTAGTTCTTCACCAAGCGCGCCTTGACCACGTCAATCTTTTCCTGTGTTTCGGGATCGATCACGCTGCTGACCAAGCTGGTTAACTTGATGCTATCCTTCTGATCCTCAAACAGCTTGAGTTCTAAGGCTTTACGCAGGCGTTCGTTGGAGGTCCAGTCGAACTTCTTGCCTTCAATCGCCAAGGCACCGATGTAGTTCATGATCTCACGGCGGAAATCATCCTTACGGCTGTCGGCGATCTCAATCTTCTTTTCGATCGAGCGCATCAGCCGTTCGTCCGGCTCTTCGTCGCGTCCGGTGAAGGGATTCTTCACCTTTTGGCGCAAAGTATAGGCTTTAACGTTGTCGATGTAGTTGGCTGCTAAACGACTGATGGCCGATTCATCTGCCGAGATGGCTCGCTGCACCTCGTTCTTCACGATCTCGTCGTACTCTTGACGCACATCGTTGAGCAAGAGGGCGTAGCGCTCCTTTTCCTTCTCGTTGGTGAGCAACGAGTGGTGTTTGAGTCCGTTCTCCAGTTCGCGCAAGACGACGAACGGGTTCAAACAGCCCACAGCACCGTGAGAAACCAAGGCATTGGAAAGTTTGTCCTGGATATAGCGTGGAGAGATGCCGCGCATTCCTTCATTGGTGGCTTGGTCGCGCACCTCGCGTACGGCGTCTTCGGTAAAGCCGGGCAGCGAACGGCCATCATAGAGCTTCATCTTTTGCATCAACGTATGACCAGCGTTCTTCGGCTCTTCCAAACGAGTGAGGATCGCCCACATGGCAGCCAGTTCTAGCGTGTGGGGCGCAATATGTTTGCCCAGCACCGTGCGATTGTTGAAATCGCGCTCGTAGATCTTCAGTTCGTCGCGGAAGCGGGTGACATAGGGGATGTCGATCTTCACCGTGCGATCCCGAAGCGCTTCCATGTACTCATTCGCCAGCAACTTGCGATATTCCGGTTCGTTGGTGTGCCCGACAATCACCTCGTCGATGTCAGTCTGGGCGAATTTCTTCGGCTTGATCTTGTGCTCCTGCGATGCAGTGAGCAGGTCGTAGAGAAAGGCCACATCGAGCTTGAGCAACTCGACAAACTCGACGATGCCACGGTTGGCAATGTTGAGCTCGCCGTCAAAGTTGAAGGCACGAGGGTCTGAGTCAGATCCATATTCGGCGATCTTGCGATAGTTGATATCGCCGGTGAGCTCGGTCGAATCCTGGTTCTTCTCATCCTTGGGCTGGAAGGTGCCGATACCCAGCCGATCCTGCTCGGAAAGGATCAAACGTTTGACCCGCACATGTTCGATTACCTTGCTCCAGTTGCCCTGGTGGTCCTCCATCAGTGAACGATAGACGTGGCGACAGGCTGGGCAAAGATCGCCGTTGAGAACGATCCCATAGCTTGAGTGATTGTTAGCGTTTAACTCAGCTAGGACACGTGGGCGTAACTCGACAGGAATCACATGCATCGGTTCTTCGTGCATCGGGCATTCCATGCGCCCATCAGGCGTATCCCAGACTAAAGAATAGAGCGCACCTTCTTCGGTCGCTGAATAAGCTTGAATACCTTTTTTAAGCAAACGCACAATCGTACTCTTAGAGCTACCCACGGGACCATGCAAAAGCAAGACACGTCGTTCTGTACCGTAGCCGCGTGCCGCTGACTGAAAGACTTGCACCAGGTCCATTAATTGACGATCCAAACCAAATACCGCATCGGCACCGTTATCTATCGGATCATCGAAGAAGTTATAGTGGGTTAACTCTTCGCGAAAGTGGGTATAAGTGTTAGAACCATAGGACATGATCATGTCATAGATTCTTTGGTAAGCGGTGCGCGCCACTCGGGGATCTTGTTTGACAATATCGAGATATTCGGCAAGCGATCCCTCCCAATGATGTTGGCGAAATGCCTGTACATCGAACATCTGTTGCACTACCGTAAGCAAACTGTTTCCATTCGTGCTACTCATGTTCATAAGATGTCACCTCGTGAAAAATTGCGATCACCTGTATCCACCGATGTTGCAGTGAGCACTAGAGTTTCGCAGCCCTTCCCAAGCCGAAACTGTTCGTTCTCGAACGGAACTTGACCCTGCTAAAAACCTCGTACAGCACCAATTTTGAAGACAAAACGGGGCTAACCCTTGTTGGCTAGCCCCGTTTTCTATACTAAGCTTTGAATAAGAATCGAAATTACCTTGTTAACCGATCAATGGCTGGTGCAAAGGCTGTGGATCTTTTGAATGTGAGGGAGTGAATGGCGTTTGCAGAGCCTAACCGGTTTCACTAGGTTAACTTCAGTTCTCAGTTCAACCGCAGTATTTGCTTCGCTCTTCGCTTGTTGTTAGCGCCGTTGTTGAACTGGGCCAACCTGTATCGTAGATTTGGAAACTTCGCCCATTGCGGTGCGAACCGTCGGTGTCTATCTGGCAAATCTCGATACTAGTTTTAGTGAGGTTTTTCATCTCGTTCAACTATGAAGCTTGGGAATTGTTCATAGTCGATAGTAGATGTTATACTAAACGTTTTTGATCTTATCGTGGTTCCAACGTCTATACTATAACGTAATTACTAATTCTCCTGTTAACTTTGCTACAATTCCGGCCCGACTGCATTACCAATTAGAACAAGCGTTTCATCTACATAGTCAGAAAAATTCTGATTGAACTCAGCTAGCTCTCTAAATCACAAACGCGGGCTAGCTTCCTCGCTATTTTTGATGTGTTTCCTGACAAACCTTCTTAACAACTTGTTTGCTTTCCGATTTCTAAACAAATCTCCTGTCGTTGCTTGTTTAACTGTCACACATTAGCAACAGAATCTTTGAAATCATTGAACGGGTGACAAAGATCGGAGGGGAGAGTCGCTCAACAGGAGTTTTAGCAGATGTGCCACTAGAAAGGATTTGTCTTATCAAGGATAGGGTTCTACATCAGTAATATTTCTACAATGTAGAAACACCATTAGTGGCAACTGCTAACTGTCAGCGAAACTAATACTTCAATACGTGGAGTCATACATCTTGTGCTTGATTCAGTAACTCATAGAGATGACACCTAAACATTGCATGACCATTTGTGCAATCTTTATCTGTTTTGTCTATCAGTATCTCTGAATCTACACAAGATAAATGAGGGAAAGTTCAAAAATGCATGAAAAATAGGTTAGTAAACTGAGGATGACACAACGCCAATCGACTTGCCGGGGAGCGGTTGGAATTCGACATCGTAGCCAAAGGCTTTCGGACCGACAAAGGTGAGCGCGGTTGGCGTTTTGAGTCCAGTAGCGGCAGGCACGCCCAGGACTGCAACACGCATGCCGTAACGTAGCAACTCGGTAGCTACCGGTTCCCCTGTCTCTTCCAGCACGATGCAGATGAGGTCGGGGACGGTAATTTCCACTTTCTCATTGAGATAAGCGATCAAAAACTCGTTTTGAAATTCGATGCGCAGGTGCTCTTTGCCATCAAAGCTCTCCAACTTCAAGGTGCCGCGCGCAAAGCCTTTGGTCGTCCGCCGAAAGAGATCGACAATTTTGCCACGGAACAGGATGCGCCCGGAGAGAGTGTCGGCGATTACTTGAGGCACATTCTCGCCATCTTTCTGCGCAGCCAGCACCCGCTGACCAAGTCGATGAGCCAGGGAGAGGGTATAGGGGACACAATACTCACGCATCTGTTTACCGCTCATCACAAAGCCAGCCAGGCCCGCAGTCGCGCCCATGCAGACGGCCAAATTGCGTGCCAACCGTTCAGTCCACAGCGCACCAGCCGTATGCGGAAAGATGACCGAATTCCCCCCCGCATCGACCATCGTGAAGGGTGAAACTTGTACGTCGCCGGGAAAGAGATAGGTGATCATCTGCGTTTCCGGGAAGGCACGTCCCATACCATCGGCGTCCACCACAGGCAGACCCGTTTGTAGACCACAGACTAGCGGTCCCAACGAATTGCTGCCACCAATTTCGGCGATGGCAATCGCATCAAAGGAATGGTGTAGATGTTCCTCTAGCAGACGGACGGCGCGTGATAATTCCTCACCCTGCGGCATCTTTTCGATGGCTGCGGTTGGCGCACCTATGTACCCAACCACAACCACCCGTGCGTCATCGGCCAATTGCATCGGGTCGAGCACGCGTGCGGGACCGAGTTGGCGAATGGTATTGCGCAGGTGCAGTGCCCCAATATAAGGGCTACCACCGCCGCCCGTACCTAGAATGCCAGCACCAATCGAAAGAGGATAGATATCGTCGAGTGTTACTTGAGTGAGCATCGTTGTAACTTAGGATTTGAAATTTGAGATTGGCGATGGATCTTACCATGTTCTCCGTCTAACCTCTAGAATTCAGGGACACGGAGAGCACAAAGCAGACACGGAGGACGCAGAGAGAACTTGGAGTATAGGCCTCTATCTTAGAGATCCCCGTGTCTCCTCCGTGTGCTCTGTGTCGTGTTTCTCTCGAAACTTACTCGGCAATCAACCCTAGATCACGGCGCAGTGGAGGATACGAACCGGCGAATTCCTCTTTGACTGCAGTGTCGAACATGGCGGTCACTTCAGCATATTCGGCATCGCTCAACGCCACATCAAAGGCTTTGAGATTGGCCTCAAGCTGCCGTGCCGAACTGACACCGATGATTGGATTGGTCACCGCCGGGTTGTGGCGCAACCAAGCGACGGCCAACTGCGCCGGATGTAGATTGCGTTCGGCGGCAAATTGATTAAAGCTGCGCAGGCCGCTACCATATTTCTCCAGCCAGCGCGGAATGCGTGGGTCGGTGGTGGCGCGTGAATCTTCGGGGATCGGCTGGTCGGGGTGATATTTACCGGCGAATAGACCAAAGGCAATCGGGCGATAGACGGTGATGGCAATCTTTTCCGCTTTGGCTTGGGGCAGCACTTCGACTTCAACGCCACGTTCGATGGGGTTGTAGGGGATTTGATTGCAGACCAACTTTGGCCAACCATTCTCGGCGGCAATGCCGTTGAAGTGAGCCAACAACCAGGCAGGAAAGTTACAACAGCCGACAAACTTGGCTTTGCCCGCCTTTACTACCTCATTGAGCGCTGCCATCATCTGGGGGGGATTCATGCCTTGTTTGGGCCAATGCAGCAGATAGAGATCGACGTACTCTAATTGCAGTCGTTGCAGACTTTCGTCGATGCTGCTGCGAATCACTGCTGGATCGTGATGATTGACCTTGGTGGCAATAAAGAGCTTCTCACGCCGCCCCTTGAGGATCTGGCCAAGAATCTTCTCGGTTTCGCCCTTGACATACATGGCCGCCGTATCGATAAAGTTGACGCCACCCTCTATCGCCTGCGCCAAAATCCGATCCGATTCAACGAGATCACAGCGGTCGCCAAACATCATCGTACCCAGACACATCTCAGAGAGTTGGACTCCAGTGTTGCCAAATTCAGTGTAGTTCATGAAGTATTCCTTGAGTATGAAGTTAGTCGGTAGGACAGTGAAACTGTCTCAATACTATACGGTCTTACTGCCCCGCTGTCATTATTGCAAATTGCTCCAGCACCCATCCTAGTTTACCTGCAAAGTGGTAATGGGTTCGTTCAGCCAGTTCGATACTGGTAAGACATTGGCCTTCCGTGAGGTGAAGTTCGCCAGCGATGGCGTCGATCTGTGCCCAGAAAATCGTGAAATGTTCGTTCTCATCGGTGTAGTATTCGACGAATGGATTCACCTGGCCTAAGTGTACATCAATCTCTTCGATTGTCTCACGCAAAAGCCCTTCCAGGGCTGTTTCGCCTTCTTCTAGCGTACCACCGATTAGGTCCCAATAGTTGGGGTAGGGGATCGTCGGCTTGTCATCACGTAGGTAAATGAGGACCTTGCCTTCGCGGTCTAGCAGGATTGCTTTTGCGACTCGGATCAGTTTTTTCATCTATAGTATCTTCCACTTCATCCACGGGGCAGAGTTAAAGAAGCTCGCCACCACACTTCCCGGACTGACTAGTTCATCGCAAGCCGTTCGTATTTCATCGCTCAAACTCATCTCCAGCACCGGCAGCAGATTGCGCAGTTGCTCGGCTGTGCGCGGGCCAACAATCGCCGCGCTGATCCCTGGTTGCTCCTTGACCCAAAGCACTGCCAGTTGTGCCGGATCGAAGCTATGTGCTCGGGCCAGCGCTGCAAATTGATTGCCTACTTCGACGCCACGTTTGGTTACTCGTTCGGCGTAGATGCCACCGCGCAGGGCAATACGTGAGTCAGCAGGCGGCGCTTCGTCGCTAGCGTAACGACCCGCCAACATCCCCATTGCCAGTGGCGACCAGGTAAGCAACCCCACCCCATGACGTTGACACATCGGAACCATCTCGTTCTCAAGCCGTCGGTCAAGCAAATTGTAGGGCGACTGCTCGGAGGTGAAACGCACATAACTCTTCATTTCACTTACCAGCAGCCCCTCCAGCACATGCCAGGCTGGTGCGGTCGAACTGCCAATGTAGCGCACCTTACCTGCTCGCACCAGATCATCCAACCCGCGCAGGGTCTCGTCAAGCGGCACTTCAAAGTCAGGACGGTGGGTTTGGTAGAGGTCGATGTAGTCCGTTTGCAAACGACGCAGCGACTCTTCGCAGGCTCGGATCAGGTGGTGGCGGGTGTTGCCACGATCGTTTGGCCCTGTTCCAGTCGGATAGTGAAACTTGGTGGCCAGAATGACCTCGTCGCGACGACCATTGGCTTTGAGCGCGCGCCCGATGATCCGTTCGCATTCGCCTTTGGCGTAGCTATTGCTGGTATCGATAATGTTGATACCTCCGTCCAACGCCAAATCAATGATGCGAGCGGCTTCGTCTTCGGGTGTTGGGTTGGCGAAGTTGTCGGTGCCAAGGCAGAGAGGGGAAATTTTAAGACCGGAGTAGCCAAGAATACGGTAGTTCATAAAAATGGTTGACACTTTGGTGTCAAAATGTTATGATCCCTTAGGAGGTGAACGACATGCAAAAGCGAATTCAAGTTTATGCTGATGATGAAATCAAACGACGTATCGAACTGGCAGCTGCTAAGTATGATATGCCTGTTACAGAATATTGTATGCAGGCAATTTATCAGCAACTTGTGGATGACGATCTGCTCGAACGTGAACAAATCGAAATTTTCGTCAATCCATTTCAGCGCAATAACCAGCTTGAACGATTGAGACAGTTGCACCACAACATTTTAGCTTCTCGCAAGGGACAACTTGTAGAAATTGATAAAGTTCTTGAAGCAGTACGAGATGAACGCGAAGATGAACTCATTCGTCTGTATTGATGCAAACCTGGTTGTGCGAATCCTAATACCAGGACCGTTTACTAATCATGCACTAACACTGTTGAGCCACTGCCAAGAGCAACGTATACAATTAATTGCACCTTCTCTACTTTCGTGTGAAGTAACCTCAGTGTTGCGTCGGATGGTTTATTTAAACACATTGTCTACAAAGGATGGCGAAGCTGCTTTTCAAGAATTTCTGCGACTGAATATTCGGTTGTCGAGCCGTTCAGCGATTTTTCCTCTTGCCTGGAATCTGGCGCAGCGTTTCAATCGTCCACGAACTTATGATACAGCTTACTTAGCTTTAGCTCAGTTGCAAGGCTGTGACTTTTGGACTGCCGATGAAAAGCTTTACAACGCTGTTCAGCATGAATTGAGTTGGGTGAAATGGATCGGTAATTATCCTGTCTCTTCCATTTAATAGGTCCCACTTGCTGTGACCACCGTTCGCTTTTTAAACCGCCGTATATCCCGCATCCACTGGAACCAACGCCCCTGTCATATAACTCGCCGCATCCGACGCAAGAAAGAGCACGACTCTTGCGATCTCTTCCGGTTGTGCCAGTCGTCCCATTGGCACGACCGTATCGCCCAACTGCTGCGCTTCTTCGTCGCTCATGCGCGTGGTACGACCACCCATGCGCAACATCGGCGTATCCACTTCGCCGGGGCAGACGGCGTTGATGCGGATGCCATCGCGAGCATGGTCGAGTGCCATTGCCTGGGTCAACTGATGAACTCCGCCTTTGCTGGCACAGTAGGCAACGTGTCCCTTGCCTCCGACACTACCCCAAATCGAGCCGAAATTGACGATTGCGCCGCTACGTTGCGTTTTCATCTGACGCACCGCTGCACGCGACATGAAGAACATCCCGCTCAGGTTAACATTGATGATGTTGAACCAGTCGGCATCGTCAGTTGCTAGTGCGTCGCCCCGTACGATGGTTCCTGCCGCGTTGACGAGCACATCCAACCGTCCATGCCGTTCAATAGCTGTAGCAACAGTCCGCTCACAAAAGGCCGAGTCGCTGACATCGCCGATCAAGGGGATGCCGCCGATGGCGGTAGACACTTCCTGCGCTAAGGTCGGATTGCGATCCACAATCAGAACGTTTGCTCCCTCGGCAGCCAACAGACGAGCACAGGCCGCCCCCATGCCCGACGCTCCGCCTGTGATCAACGCACATTTATGTTCAAAAGTCATAGACACTCCTTTATGTTCCTGGCATCTTCACGACAACATGCTTTTTGCCTGCCATGAGTAGCGAGCCAATCAAACTGGCTGCCACCCCCAACTGGAAGAGTGCTTGATAGCCCCAATGGGTCGCAATGTAGCCACCAGCGAGGCTGACTGAGGTAAAGGTCAAACTCATACCCATGGAGAGGATGCCATAAGCAATCGTGCGCCAGCGTTTGGTCACCATCTCCATTTGGTAGACTTGAAGCGCGGGCATCCACATCGCAGCAAGGGTGATTGTGCCAAGGGAACCGATGCCAGCGCCCAGCCAATTAGGTATATAGATTAAGGGCAGCAAACTGAGTGCCGCCCCGCCAGTTGTCATCATTAGAATCCAAGCATTTCCTCGTCGTTGCGCTAATCTTGGCGCGATGAGCGGAGAAACGATCGCCACAAACTGCCCAATCCCCGTCAACAACCCGATAAATGCCGTTGAGAGATGCAACTGTGTATCCATGTAGGCACTACAAAAAGTCTGGCAAAGGGCAGAGCCACTGTTTCCAAAATAAACATGCAGAATCAACAACACCATGCCAAGGATGGGAAATGCGGCTTCAATTTCTTCAACCTCGCCCGATGCGCGAACGGTGGTGTCTGTGTTTTTGATACGCAGAATCGGTACTAGTGCCATGATACCCAAGGCGGCACCCACAAAGAGCGAAGCACGATAGGGGCCAGGCTGCTCAACGGGTTGCTTGAGCAAAAGTGCAAAGAGGCTGGGTAGAAAGCCACCTACCAACGTGCCGACAAAAGTACCCAATCCTCGGAAGGTGCTGGTGAGTGCAAAGGCAGCATTACGATTCTCGGCCGTGGCGGCCGCCATCAATGCTGGGACAAAGCTAATATTGTAAAAGGCCCAACCCAGGGTAACCACAAATTGAGCGAATAAGGGAAACCAATAACGCCACAGCGACGGCATCAAGTCGGTCACAGGTAGCAGAGCCATACCCCCAATTGTCACAATAATCCCGAAAAGCGTGACAGAACGATTGTTAAAGCGCGTGGCAATCACACCGCTCAGCAAACTCATCACCATATAGGTCAGTGAGCCGGTGGCGCTAAAAAGGCCGATATAGGAGAGATCGTAGCCTAAACGAAGCAGGTAGAGATTCTTCAGCAGTTGTTGCACGCCGAAAAAGCTCACCGCAATTAACCCGGATCCAATGATCAAGAGTTGGGCATCTACGCGGAAGCGGCTGAGCGGAGACTGGTTGAATCTCATGCGAAACTACACTTCTGGTTGTGATGGATCACGCTTTTCCCCTTGGATCTAACAGATCGCGTACCCCGTCGCCGAGCAGATTCCAACTGAAGACCATAACAAAGATCGCCATGCCGGGAAAGGTTGAAACCCACCAATCGCTGGGAAAGTAGTCACGACCTTCGTTGATCATCGCCCCCCATTCAGGTGCAGGTGGTTGTGCGCCAAGGCCGATAAAGCCGAGTGCAGCTGCGGTGAGAACGGCAAAGCCAAAGTCAGTGCTCATCTTGACAATGATCGGCGAAAGGGTGTTGGGCAGAATGTGGCGAAAGAGAATGCGGAAATGGCCTGCGCCGATGCTACGTGCAGCTTCGGCAAAAACTTCTTCACGCAACCCCAGCACCAAACTGCGGGTAAGGCGCGCAAATCCTGGCCACCAAACCAGCGAGATGCCGATCATGACGTTGATAATGCCCTTGCCCAAGGCCGCAGTCACCGCAATCGCCAACACCAACGCGGGTACCGTGAGAAAAATGTCGGTGATGCGCATGAGCAAATCATCGACCCAGCCGCCAAAGTACCCAGCCAGCGCGCCGACGGTTACGCCGATCAGCGAGGCAAGGAAGATAATCACAAAGCCGACACGTAAGGCCAATCCTGTCCCGAGCAATACACGTGAGTAGATATCGCGCCCGACGTTATCGGTGCCAAAGTAGTAGGTATCGTCTGGTGCATGAAGTCGCGCTGAGGCACGGATATTGCCTTCCGCATCTTCGGGGAAAGGCACAATCGCCGGTGCAATCAGAGCTATAACAAAGAGCGCAAGTAAGGCAATCAAGCCAACCGTTGAAAGAATATTACGGAAAAAACGACGAATTCCTCGTCGCCAGTTTTCTGAGGACATAGAGCCTATGAATAGAGAGATGGATTATTGCAAGATAGGATTAGTATACCGTTCTACTAACGAATCATCAACAGTTAATAGACCAAACTTTGATTTTGCATCCCTGAACCAGCAAAGTACACTTGGAATCACTGGTTTATCTTGTCACTTCGTACCTTGTTTCCGAATGATTGCAAATTTTAGGCGTTTGAGCATTTATAAGTCAGTTCTGCTACTGTTGATGGTAGGCTGGAGCTTGCTTTTTATCGCGCTTGCCTTCAACTTTCATGCGGCCATGCGCACCAATCGCTCGGACTTGGGGCAGATCGACCAGGCGATTTGGAACAGCAGCCAGGGGCGTTGGTTAGAGAACACTGACGCAGGTTTTGTCGCCACCCGACTCACCGACCATGTCGAGCCGATCTTGGTACTGATCAGTCCCATCTTCTGGTTGTGGAATGATGTGCGAGCGCTGTTAGTCTTGCAGGTTGTTTTTGTAGCAGTAGGCGCATGGCTTATATTGTCAATTGCGGATTTCCGATTTCGGATTTCGGGTTTGCAGCAAGAGCAGAACGACGGTCAATCCGCGATCCGCGATCCACGATCCGCAATCCCTTTAGCCTTTGCTCTCGCCTACCTCTTTGCACCGCAGCTTCAACATGCTGTTATGACTGAGTTCCACGCCGCACCGTTGGCGGTTCCGTTGATTCTATGGGCGTTGTGGGCCGTAGAGCGGCGACGAATTAGGCAATTTGTGATTGCGACACTGCTTGTCGCCGCTGTCAAAGAAGAGATGGCAATCACCGCCGCTGGGCTCGGTGTTTGGGCAGTGTATCGAATTACGAGATACGAATTACGAGTTACGAAGTTTAATACGGCAAAGTCGACACTTCTCCGTCACCTTGTCACCTTGTCGCCCTGTCTCCTTGTCACTTTCGCTTCTCTTGCTTGGTTCATCATCGCCACCTTCATCATCGTGCCTGCCAATGCACCGCTGGTTTATCAACAGTCGCAAAGTGTCTATTTTCAGCGCTTTGGGGTGCTGGGTGATACACCGGTTTCGATTGTCAAAACCCTGTTCAGCAATCCCGGATTGGTGTGGAGTGTGCTCAGCCAGCCAGCGCGGCTTGCCTATTTACGTGGATTGTTGGCTCCCTTTGGCTTTCTCAGCTTGTTGGCACCCGAATTATTGATCGTGGCGCTGCCATTAATCGTCGCCAATCTCTTTAGCACTTACCCCGGCCAGTACTACAACGAATTCCACTACAGCGCGCCGATCATCCCCTTTGTTGCCGTCAGCGCAATTTTTGGCGCACAAAGACTTTTGCGAATTACGAATCGCTCTATATCCAATCTAGAGCAAAAGCATTCGCAATCCGCAATCACTCTCCTCCTCACTCTCTGGCTGCTCGGCTGGAGCACTCACGAATATCTTGCTTATGGTCGCGGTCCTGGAGGGGGAAGATATGACCCGATTGTGGTGACCGACCATCATCGTTTGCTGGAGCATTTTGTTGCGCAGATCCCTGTCGATGCCGCAGTGACCGCTACGTCGGCTGTTCAGCCTCATCTCAGCCATCGGCGTTATATCTATCAATTCCCGCTGGGGCTGGACTCGCCTGTGCCTGCAACATGGGCGCTGCTCGACGTTACTTCGAAGACCGACCTGGCACCAGGGGATCTCAAAGCACAAGTGGATACCATGTTAGCTGGTGGATGGGGCGTGGTCGATGGGGCGAATGGGTTTTTGCTGCTGCGCGCAGGTGCAAGTGAGAAAAAGATACCCGATGCCTTTTATAGCTTCGTACTCGGAGGCGAAGCGGCTGCATCGTCGGAACCGGGGCAAGCCGTGGTTCAGGTCGCTGATTGGGCACGGTGGCGCGAAACCAACGTGGTCTATCAGGCTCCTGCCTCGTTGGCGGCTCAGGGGTTTCGTATTCTTACACCGGCAGCGGACGAAGTGTATAACAATGCCGCTTTGCCTACACCGGCGCAACTTTGGTTCCCGGCTAGGCGTTGGCCTGCTGATTCAATGATTCGTTTGACTACGTTGGCGCTCTATCTGCCACGTACATGGGGTGTTGTCGATCAGAGTGGTTTGGTCGCCAGCTATGTGCGCAGCGATGGCAAAATGTTGGTGGAGCTTCCCACGGATCTGTTTACACATGCGCAATTGGCCGAGGAATTGACTGCAACTACGGGTTGGTCGCTGCGCTCCAATCAGGCAGCTTTGCGAGCCGGAACAAGCTCACTCCAAGTGCAGAGCTGGCTTCGAGATCGCCAAAGTTGGCCAGGAGAGACACTTGACCTATGGCTGCAATGGCGTGGAACGGCGTGGCCCGCCAAATGGACTGTATTTATTCATCTGCGTAATGGAAGTGGTAATGTCACCCAGGCGGATGGCACGCCTCGCTGGTTCTTGCCTGTGGATGCAAGTGCTGCACTGACCGAGTACGGGCTGGTCAACGATTGGCGGCAACTCACTGTGCCTGTCGACACGCAAATCGGCCAGACCTTGACAGTCGTGATTGGATTGTACGAACCAATGAGTGGTCAACGGGCTGAATTTGTGGATGAAGCGGGAACCGTAATTGGCAATGAGTTTGCGGTCGGTTCAGTCGGTATCGGCCAACCTCCCGTTCCCGACCAAACCTGCGCCATGATTGCCCAATCGTGCGTAGCGCAACAATAAGTCAGTGGGAGAGTGAGTGAGTAAGACAGTGGACAGTTTATACTGATTTACTGTCTTACTCACTCGCTAGTTTACTAAGCGGGCCGAATCCCCAGATAGATCTGGTCTCCTGCCAAGGTGCGCAGGATGCCATCGGCTGATTTCCAGGGAAGGAGCTGGTGCAATTCGTTCGGGCTGAGCGGCGTGTTGTTATTGGCCAGAAAGACACGAAAACAGGCTGCCGGCAATGAAAGACGCTCATTGATATACTCCGGGTCATTGGCGCAACGGGTGCGCAGACACTCGCGCAGCGCATCGGTGCGGCGTACTTCTCCGCTGTCCGGATCTACCCAATCAACATCCTCTGTATTGTGGTGATCGGCAAAACGCTCGCGACATTCTTCGCATAACTGATCGCGTAGATAGAGCCGAAAGTTGCGACCGCTCTTATCCCACCAATCATAATCGATGTGAAACTTTGTATCTACCGTCGGGCGAAAGCGTGATAATCGCTGTGCTGCAAGACCCATACTGTCTATCGTCCTTTCGGGCAGGGAGCAGGTTGCAACTTGCATCCCTGCATCCTGCTAACTAATCGCAAACTCTCCGTTGCTGACTTCACGGATGCGGCGATTGCTGATCATGGTGTAGAAAACAAGGCCAGGCGTGGCACGGCGTACCATGTTGACAGCGCTGTAAACGCTCTTTGCATGTACTGCCCCATTCGAACTGAGGCGGGCTAATTCCAACATCACCTGTTCTACAATCGTGGCTAGCGGAATATTGCTCTCCAGAAGTTGCTTGCGCAGCGCATCCAATGGCTCACGTGTCACTTCCGAGACGATCATTTGCTCATCGTATTCGCAGCCAACCTGAATCTTGTTCATTTCAAAGACCAGCCGATTGTTTTCGATGTCAGCATTGGCAAAACGTGCCCATTCGCGGCGCGGGCGGCGTTGACGGAAGTCAACCACGATTTCGTTGGCGTTGCGCGTACGTTCCAACGTGATGATGGCACCCACCGGCAACTGATGATCTTCCATCCACTTGGCAAGCCCGGCAACATAGCGGCCCTGATGCGAAACCCAGCCAGTGAAGCGATTGCCCCATTGCCCATCCACCAAGGTCACCTGTGAATAGCCAGCCACACCGATGGGGAAGAAGCTACGGGAACGTCCATTCAAAGGCAACGTTCCATAACGGCGGTGGGGGTAAATCAGCGTGAGTGAGGTGCTTGGGACAACGCTGGGTACTTCTGTGGTTAACCCGCTTTCGCCCCATTCGTCATCCAACTCCCATTCATATTGCAGTAGCTCTACACTCAGCAGAGCACGGTTATAGCGTTGTGGCAGATAGCGCAACAGCATGGGAGGTGTCACCACCTCTGGCGGCAACATGCGGCGCAAATACCAGGAGGCCTGCCCATTGCGGTTGACGCGTTCAAAGCGGCTATCACGGGCCATAGCATGGTCAAGGCTCATCGAACGCATCGCAGGCGGTACATTCTTGTCTAGATCGACTTCGGTTAGCAATTGTTTCGTTGCAACAGGCTGCCCTTGAACCTCGATCATCGCCTCTGCAATATTGAGATGTCCTACGTGGACAGTGGCCAACATATCCGCCAGCAACCAATTGTTTTCCACCTGGACAAACTCTTTGCTGCGCTCACCCTCTTCCAAGGAGTAGAGGATGCTCTGATCGATTTCGTTGTGATATAGCTTGTAAATCTCTTCTGCCGATAGGAGATCGCCACTTTTGATCGCACCGTTGCCGGTCATTTGGCTGAGGCGATGGGGAGTAGAAAGGCCAGATGCATATTCAGTCTGTCGATTGCCGTCGAATTTGACGGCAACCACTTCAAAATCGCCATGCTCAGGATTTTTCCCAGGGCGAATTGAGACAACTTCACCGACTTTAAAATCTTGGGTTGGGAAAACTATCATCTGCCCAACTTTGTAGCGTTCCTTCGGGGAGTACACTGCTCCCTTGCTAAGCTCATTCTCGATTTTGGCATTCTCGCGGCGCAGGTACTCGCTGACAAGTTGTGTGGCCAAGTCGGTAAGGCTACGGGGTCCCTGGGCATCGAGCAGCAGGCTATGAAGAAAATCCAGATCTTCTGAAGTGACTTCGAACTGATCGCGCCAGAAAGCTGCTGTTTGAGTTGGTCGTTGCAGCACGCTTTCCTCCTATGTTTCAAAAAATAAAAACCAATTTGTGGTTATATTCACAATCGCAAACTAACATTATAACGACTTGGCACTACAATGCCAAATAAAATCAGGGGAGGAAGGAAACAAGAATAAAAATGATAGATCTACCCCTCCTGTTCGCACTCCTTCAGATTGTAATTTTTCGTCATTTACGCTACTATAGTGTACATCACGATTCAAAAACTCCTACTGAAATTCAGGTTGTAAAATCAGTTCGGTGTCACTTGCCGGTTACAGGTGGAATCTGCACTGTATATGCGCTGCCTGCGACTTCGTCAACCTGACCTTCAGCCACAACCAACGATGGAGGGGAAATGAAAACGATTGCCATGATCTTGGCGGGTGGTGAAGGGACGCGCTTGACCGTTCTTTCCGAAGAGCGCGCCAAACCGGCGGTTCCCTTTGCTGGCAAGTTTCGCATTATTGATTTTACGTTAAGCAATTGTGTAAACAGCGATATTTATACCGTCGGTGTTCTAACCCAGTACCGCCCGCACAGCCTGAACGATCACATCGGCATCGGCAAGCCGTGGGATCTCGACCGCAGTCGTGGTGGCGTTCGGCTCCTGCAACCCTATCAAGGGCGCAAAAATCAGACTTGGTACGCTGGCACTGCTGATGCAATCTACCAGAATATGAACTTCATCCATGAAAACCGTGCCGATCTGGTGGTCATCCTCTCCGGCGATCATATCTACAAGATGGATTACCGCCCGATGATCGACTACCATGTGGCGAAGGGGGCCGACCTCACAATCGGTGTCATGCCTGTACCGATCGAGGAAACAAATCGCTTCGGCATTATGCAGGTAGGCGAGGATGAGCGGATCGTTCAGTTCTACGAGAAACCGAAGGACCGGGACAAGGGCAACCTGGCGTCGATGGGTATTTACGTCTTCAGCACGCATATGCTGGAAAAGCGCATGGAAGAAGGGCGACCCGAGAAGCCGCGCAACGACTTTGGCAAGGATATTATTCCCGCCATGCTCAATGCGGGCGATCGCTGCTACGCCTATCGTTTTGAAGGCTACTGGGTGGATGTTGGAACAGTTGACTCCTATTGGTCCACCAGCCTGGATCTGGTCAAGCCAAATCCCGCACTCGATCTTTACAATCCTGCCTGGCCGATGCACACCAAATCGGAAGAGCGTCCAGCGGCCAAAATTGGTCCACAAGCCAAAGTTGTAGGCAGCATGATCTCGAATGGCTGCGTGGTGCGCGGCATGGTGGTCAACAGCGTACTTAGCCCTGGTGTCTATGTCAGCCCCGGTGCGGTCGTCAAGGACAGCGTCGTGATGAACGATACCTGGATTGGTCCTGGCGCACGATTAGATAAGGTCGTTGTCGACAAACAGGTGGTGGTTGGGGCGAGCGCCATCGTCGGCACAGGCGATGACAATGTCAAGAATGAACAGATGCCAGACCGGCTCTTCATGGGCGTCTCTGTGATTGGCAAAGGTGCTTATATTCCCGATGGTGCCCAAATCGGGCGTAACGTACTCATCAACAGCCGACGTGAAGAGAAGGATTTCCCTGCGGACAAGATTGTGGCAGACGGGAAGACGATTTGACAAGAAGTCAGGATGACAAGATGAAGAAATATCCTGTCATCCCTTCATCCCTCCCTCTTGTCCAACAATAAACAAGGATAAAAGCAATGACCACCGCATTTGCAATGATTATGGCTGGCGGTTCAAGCGAGAGTTTGAGTGTCTTGACCGAAGTGCGTGCTGAACCAGCCGTTCCCTTTGGCGGCAAATTTCGCTTGATTGATTTCCCGCTCAGCAATTGTATCAACAGCGAAATCTACAATGTTGCCGTCTTGACTCAATATCGGCCGCGTAGCTTGAACGATCACATTGGCATCGGCAAACCGTGGGACTTGGACCGTGCCAGCGGCGGCGTGCGGCTGCTGCAACCATACCGGGGTGGTACTTATGGTGATTGGCAGTTGGGCACAGCCGATGCCGTACGCCGCAACCTCGACTTTGTCAAGTCGCAGAGCGAAGAACATGTACTGATTCTGGCGGGCGACCATATTTATATGATGGATTACCGACCCATGCTCAACCAGCATCTGCGCACCAACGCTGATCTCACCGTTGCTGTGCGCCGAGTCAATGCGCATGAGACACATCGCTTCGGCATTGTCACCGCCAGTGCCGATGATCGGATTGTTGAATTCCGTGAAAAGCCCAAGCGCTCGCGTGAGACGTTGGCCTCAATGGGCATCTATATCTTCCGTCGTCAGGTCTTAATCGACGTGTTGGAGAAGAGCGATTCGATTGATTTTGGTCGCCATATTTTGCCAAGCATGTTTGGTAACGGACATAGCGGCTACATCTATACCTTTCCTGGCTACTGGGCCGATGTCGGCAATATTCAAGCCTACTGGGAAGCCAATATGAGCCTGCTAGCCGAAAATCCTGCACTCGATCTCTACGATGCGGAATGGGTAGTCCATACCCGCAGCGAAGAGCGAGCACCCGTCAAGGTAGGAGTAAACGCCCAGGTCGGCGGCAACATCCTATCTAATGGCTGTCGTGTCGATGGTATGGTCGAACGCAGCGTGCTCTCTCCGGGTGTCTATGTAGCCGAAGGGGCAATCGTGCGTGATAGTGTGATTCTCAATGATACGGTCATCGAGGCAGGGGCGGTGGTTGACCGCTGTATCATCGACAAGAATGTGCGCATCAGTGCCAATGCACGGGTCGGCGATGGCGAAGATAACGCACCGAATAAGACGATGCCCGAAGTTCTCAACACTGGTTTGTCTTTGGTGGGTAAAGGCGTAATCTTGCCAGAAGGGATCGTGATTGGACGCAACGTGGTCGTCCATGCCGAGGCCAGCGAGAAGGATTTTGGTAAAAAGAAGAAAGTCGCCAGCGGTTCCGATATTGGAACGTTCGTGAGGTGAGAAAGAGAGTGGCAAGGTTGCAAAGTGGCAGAGTTTGTATTTACTCTGCCACTTTGCAACCTTGCTACTTATTTTTCACATTCTGGTCAAAAAAGGCGACAGATCGTTGCAACGCCGTATAGAGATTGCTACTCAGGTTGTGATTGTCCCCGGGGTAGGTGAAATACTCCACCGAACCACCCACGGCTTTGACCTCTTCGTCCAACAGCTCTGAGAAGAGCGGCGGAACTTCCTCGTCGCTGGTGCCGTGATGTAGTTGCAATGGTCCGGAAAGATCAGTGAGGTAGCTATTGGCGGCCAGTGAATCCCAAAAGTCGGGGTTTGCCTCAGGTGTGCCAAAGTTATCGATCAGCAACTGTCGCCAACGCCGTGCTCGTTGCGGCACTGTAGGCGGTGTTGGCCGATTCCAGCGGCTCATCATGTCCGAATAATTGGCAACCACCCCAGCCCAAATCACCCCAGCCTTAATATCCTTGCTTACAACCATCGCCCGCAGCGTAATATAGCCACCCATCGAGTGTCCCCACATGCCAATCCGAGCAGGATCGGTATCGGCATAGTTTTTGACCGAAGCCAGCGCATTCAGCACATCAATCGTGTAATCAGGGCTGCCGTAGGCCCCTTCCGCTTCTCCTTCGGAAAAGCCGTGGCCACGATAGTCAGGCCGGAAAACAATATAGCCATTGCGCGCAAAGCCATCAACATAGGCCACATAACGTTCAGTGGTGCGATAAATCTCCGGCGGGATGTAGCCATGATTAAAGATGATAGCCGGCCAGCCAGTCGCAGGTTTCGTGCCATTCGGTACTGTCATCAAGGCATAGATCTTCAGCCCTTCGGAGCGATAGGAAACCAGGTAGCGGGCATAGTTGACACCAGGGGCCAATGTTTGTTCAAATGTAATGTCGCTGCCCGGATACTGTTGCTGGCGCAGATATTCAATCGTCAACGGGAAGGGGCCTGTTCCGTTCCAGCGAGCGCCATATTCACTTTCCAGTGTCTGTGGTTCTTCCGTTGCTTGTTGCGTTGGCGTGGGAACAACTGCGGGCTGTGTAACGTTGTTTGCAGAAGGGATCGCGCCCGTGGTGGGTACACAGAGCTTCCATCCGGCACTGATAACATTTGCATTATCAATGCGGGTGTAGCTACTATCCTTGGCTGCGGCTTGGTTCGTGGCACTTACGATCTGATTGTATGCCGAAACGCTGCCGAGCAAGCGGGCTGCAATGCCAGAAAGCGAATCGCCTGGTTGTACAATCACATCCCTGCAACTCGCCGACTGTGCGTGTACACCGTTGGCTGGTATGAGCAGCGAGAAAATGAGTGTAAGCAAGAGCAAAGTGCTTGTGGATTTTAGTTTGTTCATGGTAGATAGCATCGTTGATCGATTAAACGTTAGAAAATGTGATCAGACTCACTTTTTCACCGAAACTTAATATTCTGTCTTGAATGCGCATCCTCAGATGTGCACTAAACTATGTATATCAACCGGGACTACGTCCCTCGTCGCAAACGAAAAGGATTCTTTGAACGATTCTGGTGGCTCTTTTTGTTGCTGGCCCTCGGCATCTTCTTCTACGAAACGCGCCCACAATGGGCCTTTACAACGCCAATTATTCCAACGCCGACGCCGACCCCTGCCGCCATCATTTTCCTAACAGATGGAGACAACTTGGTCAAGCAGGGCAAGTTCGATGAAGCCATTACTGCCTACAAAGAGGCCGCTTTCCTTGAGCCAACCAATGCCAAACCGCTCATCGAACTGTCAAAACTTTCGTTGCTGATTGATGGCCTGCGCAATCCGCAAACCGCCTACGACTATGCCCTAAAGGCGCAGAAACTGGAGCCAAAAAATCCCGCAGTGTTGACTACCCTGGCCCGTGCGCTCGATTGGGTCGGTCAATTGCAGGACGCTGCTGATACCGGATTGGATAGCCTGGACATTGCACCCGACAATGCCGATACACTGGCGGTGCTTGGCGAAATCTACATCGACGTCGGCAACCGCGAGATCGGTCAGGATTACATTGATAAGGCATTGGCCATCGATCCGCAGAACGTGATGGCGCTGCGCAATCAAGCCTTTCTGTATGAACGAGCAGGCGATTATGATGCTTCGATTGCAGCCTATGACAAGGCTATAGCCGTCGCACCCTATCGCTTTGATCTCTACATCGAAAAGGCGCGCCAACTGAGCACTGGTCTCGGCGAATTCGGACTGGCAAACGATGAACTCAAAAAGGCCGTTGAAATCTACAAAGCCCCCGTGACGCTTAACGCCTATGGCTATGGCCTATACCTTGCTGGCGATCACCCTCAGGCGGTGCGGACTTTGCGTGATGCGGTAGAAATTGACCCAAACTATGGTCCCGCTCAGGTTAATTTGGGCATGGCGTTGGCGGCCCGACTTAATTTTGAGGACGCCGTCATTGCCCTGGAGAAGGGGCTGGAACTGGAAGGAGTGGATAAAGCGCGCCTCGAAAATCTTGACGTGCTCGCCCAATCACTCCTGATTCAGGAGACGCCGGACTGTGCCCGTGCTGCCTACTGGTTCCAGGAAGCATTGAAGAAAGATGAAACAGACGCAACTGCAATTAACGGTTTGCAACGTGCTCAAACTTGTGAGACAGGTGGTTAAGAACTCATGCAAGATTTCGAATTACGCCCGGTCCGTGACCGGCGTCGCCCCGACCCACGACAATCGAGTGGACAACGTACTCCTCGTACTTTCTGGAGCGGTTTACTCAGCGGTGCTTTGGCCTTTGTGCTGCTGGCTGCACTGACCTTCGGGTTTTCCTTAATGGCCTACGCCTCCATTGCAGGCAGCCTGCCCGAACCCGAAAACCTTACCAACAAGGATTTTTTGGAAAAAGAAGGCAATGTTTCGATTTACCAGAGCACGCGCATCCTTGACCGTAACGGGCAAGTGCTCAATGAACTCTTCAACCCGGATCAAGGCCGCCGCACCGAAGTACCGCTGGGAAAGATCCCCGACTTTCTGCAAAAGGCCACCATCTCGACTGAAGATGCAAACTTCTACAAACATCAAGGTATCGATTTTTATGCGTTGACGCGTGCGCTCTACTACGCAGTACGTGAACGCAACCTAGTTTCGGGTGGTTCCACCATTCCACAGCAATTGGTAAAACTCGTCCTGCTCTCACCCGAACGGACGATGACGCGCAAGATCCGTGAAGCGATCCTTGCCGCTGAAATCAGTCGCCGTTATCCCAAGGACAAAATTCTCGAGTTGTACCTCAACCAGCTTTACTACGGGAACTTTGCCTATGGCGTCGAAGCGGCTGCCGAAACTTACTTTAACAAGCCGGTTGCCGATTTGACCCTCGGTGAAGCGTCGATGTTGGCTGGCCTGCCCCAAGCTCCGGCCTACTACGATCCCTACCGCAATCCCGATAACGCCAAGAAGCGTCAGGCCGTTGTCTTGAGCCTCATGGTCGAAAATGGCTATATCACTGCCGAAGAGGCAGATGCCGCCTACCTGGAAAAGATCACCTTTGTACCGCTCAAGTTCGACTTCAAGGCCCCTCACTTTACGTTGGTGGTGCGCCAACAATTGGAAGAAAAGTATGGCAGTGGTGCCATCTATCAACTGGGCTACAATGTCTATACCTCGCTCGATCTCAAGTTGCAAGAGCAAGCCGAACAGATCGTCAAGGAACAGGTTGGTGCTCTCAATGCCAATAACGTCTCGAATGGAGCGCTGGTCGCCATGAACCCACGCAACGGCGAAGTGCTAGCTTTGGTGGGTAGCGCCGACTTTGACAATGTCGAAATCGACGGCCAGGTCAACATGGCCGTGACGCCCCGTCAGCCGGGCTCGACGATGAAGCCTCTCGTCTATCTGGCGAGCTTTGAAAACCCTTCAGCACCGGTTGACCAACGTTGGACACCTGGCACGCTCGTGGCCGACATCCTTGAAGAGTTCCCCGACGGTGCCAATCCCGCCTATGTGCCGACGGATTACGACCATAAAGAACGTGGTCTGGTCACGGTGCGCACTGCCCTGGCTAACAGTTTGAATATTCCAGCCGTACATGCTATGCAAACCGTTGGTGTACCTAACTTCCTCTCACTGGCTAATCGCCTTGGCATCGACACGCTGAAACGTCCCGACTACGGGTTAGCGCTCTCGCTGGGCGCAGGCGAAGTGCCGCTGATCCAGATGACCGGTGCCTTTGCTGTGATCGCCAACCGTGGTGTGCGCGTGCCGCCTGTGACGATTGTCAAGATTACTGATAATAGTGGTAAATGTGTCTATGGCACGGATGCGGATTGCCAGGAGAAACCTGCCGCTGGTCAACAAGTCATCAATCCTGTCGATGCCTTTTTACTGACCGATATTTTAAGCGACAACGAGGCTCGTACGCCGATCTTTGGGCCTAACTCTTCACTGAAGCTTAATCGCCCGGCGGCTGCCAAAACCGGCACTACCAATGACATCCGCGACATCCTCGCCATCGGCTTTACCCCGCAACTGGTGACTGGCGTCTGGGTTGGTAATGCTGACAACTCGCCAATGGTCAATGTTTCGGGTGTGACTGGGGCTGCGCCAATCTGGAATTTGTTTATGAACGCGGCACTGGCCGATCAACCGGTGGAGGATTTCACCCCTCCGCCTGGTGTCAAACAGTTTGAGGTTTGCGCCGACACGGGGACGTTGCCCAGTCCCGCCTGTCCCGAAAAGCGGGTGCGCTGGTATGCTGAGGATCGACCTCCACTGCCAGCCGAAAAGGATCTCTATCAATTGCTCAAGATCGACAAGGGTAGCGGTAAGTTGGCGAATGAATTTACCCCGCCCGATGCGATCGAAGAGCGACCTTTTAAGGTTTATCCTGAAAAGTACCGCAAATGGGCGGAAGATCATGGCATCGCCCAGCCGCCAAGCAATCCTGGTGATGTCGTGAATATCCCGGCTGAGGTAGCGATTCGTTCGCCGCTGGAGAATGAAACGGTTGGCGGTGTGGTTAGCATTATGGGCAGCGCCAATGTACCGGATCTCGCCAGTTGGGAACTGCAGTATGGTATCAGCCACGATCCAGGAGCCTTTAGTGCGCCCTTTGCTGGACCCTTTGACCAACCTGTGCTCGATGGCGCCTTGGGCACATGGGATACGCGCGGTCTAGGTGATGGTCCCCATACATTGCGTCTGCTCGTGCGTGACCGCAGCGGGGCACAATACGAAGCACGCATTCATCTCTTTGTGACACAGCCAACGGAAGCACCGACAGTGGCACCGACTGCGACTCCACTGCCAGCCGAGTCGCCGACTGACGTACCAACGGTGATTATCGCTCCGCCCACGGATACGCCAGTGCTTGCAACTGACACACCGATTGCAGTAGATACTGCGACCCCGTTGCCCACCGACACTGCGACGCTGGAACCGGCAATTCCAACCGATACGCCTCTCGTACCCGTCGAGACACCGACCACAGAGCCTACGGTCTCGGGAACGGACAACAATACGCCGCCACAAAGTTTGCTTGTGCCTCAGTTGGGTCCATTAGGTGAGTACCCCCAAGCGTTGTTGACCGGGCCGTTGCTAATTGTCAACGGTTGTTTGCGCATCAATACTGGAGATGGGACTGATGGCTTTCTGGTGCTCTGGCCCAGTGATGTGAGCGTACAATACGACGCAGGAGCAGGCTTGGCTATCGTGTTGAATCAGAATGGTGAGGTGGTCGGTCGCAGCGGGCAAACCATACACACCAGCGGCGGTGATTTTGCCAGCGACCAACGCGACTACTTGTCCACGTTACTCGCCAGCGGCGGTGAGGCACTCAACGCTTGCCCAGGTCCCTACTGGCTGGCCGGGCCAGCCAGTGAGATGAGTGTGAGGTAGGGAAGTAGGGGGATGGGGAGATAAGGTGAACGGTACAAATGTGCCCCTCGTCCCTTACCTCCCCATCTGATCACGCTGGCACCAACGCCAACACTCGTACCGGACTGCCTGACCCGTTGACAATCTTCATCGGCGAGGCAATCACGACGGCACCAGTTGCCGGCAATTGATCGAGGTTGCAGAGAGAGGCCATGCCAAATTTACCCGCACCATGCATGATGTTGTGACAGGGGAAGGGTGGCTCAAAACCGCCCGCCTGGCCCGCATCGGTGCCCACGGTCTCCACGCCCACGCCCAATACATCTCGTTCGTAGGCCAGAAAACGGACACAGTCGGGGGTAAAGCCCGGATTGTGCGCCCCACTTGCATCGGCATTGAGGAAGGCTTCACGACCTTTGCGCTTCGACCAGTCGGTGCGATAGATCAGCCAAGAGCCGGGCTGAATGCGGCCATGTTCGCCTTCCCAGGCTTGTACATGCTCGCGTGTGAGCAGAAAATCGGCATGGGCTGTGGCTTCTTTGCTGCAATCGATCACACAAGCGGGGCCGATCAACTGCTTGGCTGGAATCTTGTCGAGTGTGTTGTTGGGCAATTCTTTGCCGGTGATCCAGTGGACCGGCGCATCAAAATGGGTGCCGGTATGTTCGCCGAGGGTCATCGTATTCCAGTACCAGGCCGGTCCTTTGTCATCATACTTCGAGATCGTCTCCATGCTAAAGCCAGGGGAGGCGGCAAAGATCGGCGGTAGATCGATCACGGGCGTATCCGCAGCCAACGGTGCAGTCAGATCGACCACTTTGACACGGCCATTACGCAACTCTTCAACAAGCAGGGACAGAACAGTCACGGGCATAGTATTCTCCTTTGATGTGTAGTACAAGAGCGCAAAGTCTTCCAGGAAGGCTCAACCGCTCAAACTTATTCTTAAGCCGTACCCTTCCCGGAAGAGGTTGAGTGAACGTCTGTTTGACCAACATTCCGCCAGAACAAGAGCAACGTCGTCAAGAATCCAATCAATGTACCGCTGAGATGAACCAAAAAGCCAAAAACGGGAACCATCAGATCAATAGCGGCTTGTAAACCGATAATTAACAAAATCCGCAGCAACCCACGTTTGGCATATTGTGATTTATCCGCACGCCAAGTGCGCAGAAGAATGGCGAGATTGGCCCCAATGATCCCCATGATACAGCCCGACGCACCGACTAATACGATAACTTGGTCCGGGTTGTTCCACGATTGATACCAATAATAAAGCAGCATGGAGCCAAGTCCCGAAGCGAGGTAGATGAGCAGGAAGCGCAGCGAACGCAGGCGAAACTCAACAAATGGCCCCAACACTGCCAATCCCAACATATTCATCATCAAATGCATCGGTCCCAAGTGCAGAAAATTCGCTGTGAAAATTCGCCACCACTCGCCGTCGTAAGTAATTGCCTGCGGCACCAGTGCACCTAAACGATACAAATGCTCCAGGTCTTGACTTCCCCCTGTAAACTCTTCCGCAAGATAGATTACGACATTAATTGCAATCAAGGCATAGGTCGCATACGGACGTTGTCCCGTATTACGCCCGCCGATGCTCACTTCCTGCGCCTGTTGGTATTCTTTGACAATCTGAGCGAGCTGAATTTGTGACGCTGCGGGTAACTCGTCTTCTTCAGCGCTGGTTGACTTTGTTTCCCAAGCCGCCAATCGGCTCTTGGCCAAATTCGAGACACGCCCGTCACTGACTTCTACTAACTGCTGCATCTCGGCTTTTGCTTCGGCGCGATCCTGTTTGGCCCATTTTGTGACTGCTCGCCAATAGGTCGCCATCTTGGGTGGATAGGTCTGCATTGAGCGCTGCCCGAGCACCGATTCAACTTGCTGCTCGCAGCCGCAAAAGGCAAACAGTGAAATGTTGGCAAGATCGATCACCGATTGAGATTTGGCCAGCAGCGGCTGAAAGCGCTGATATGCCTCCACCATCTCAGTTCGTTTACCCACTTCGCCCAAGGCTCGAATATATGTCCCTGTAATCACAAGATGATGGACACTACTGCTAAAGGCTCGCTCCTGCATCGCTTCATGGACCAACTCGACGATCTCGTTCCAGCGGTTCGTCAGCACCAGTAGATGGACCTTGAGATAGCGTTGCATCGGCGTTTGCGGATGGTTGAGTCTGGCGATCTGCGCTTCAATCGTCGTCAGGTCTTGCTGCCGTCCAGCCACCTGCGATTGCAGAAAATCATCGAGATGGGTGAGATCGTCGAATGGCTGTAACCAATGCAGAAGCTTGAGGAGCGGTGCGGCTTTCGACTCGTTGCGGGCGATGATCTGGCGATTTAACTGGTAGACCACCAGGGAAGAAGGTAAGATCAACAGGACCCAGAGGGTCAATCCAATCGTCCCTACATACGAAGGGAGCAACCAAAAGCCGAGGACAATGGCCAGCAACACCACTGCCGAAGCCACCACTGCGGTGCGACTGATGGAAAATCGGTTGCGCAGCCATCTGCCAATGATGCCAATCGATAGGCTGCCTGCCAGCAGCACCATACTGACTTGATTGATACTGAGTTGTAAAAACGGGTTTAACATGTTCAGAAAAGCGATAAGCTTACAACAATTGCTGAAATGCATTGCGCAGCTTCACCGGTGCAATCTGCCGCCATGCTTCGATCAGGTGATGGCGCAATTCTTCGTCATCGATGTGGGCCAACTCGATTCCAACCCAGCCTCGCACGCCAACATAAGGTGGCTTGAAGAACTTCTGCGCGTCGCCTTCGATCAACATCGTCTGGATGCCTGGCGGAACCGGTAGCCACACGGCAACATGTCCATCATTATGATGGTTGTTGGCAAACATGGCAAAGACCTTCTTGCCTACAAAGAAGGTAGGTTCGCCGTGGGAGAGTTTCTCGCTCGTCTCAGGAAGAGCGAGGCAAATGTGACGGAGACGTTGGAGGTGATGTTCGCTCGACATACGTTGCTGCTCGCTTCCCCTAGATGATCTTACTACTCATGTGCTGTAGTGTAGTAGGGACATGAAGAGGCGGCGAAAACCTCGGCAATATTGCCCAATCATCCAATTCACCGCTTTCTCTTGCCCATCGTGACGGTACTTGCCTCACAGATACTTACTTACATCCTAGACAGACACGAGATTGCCAGCGAACGGATGCGTACCGAGCATTCCGTGCGCTTACGCTAACGGCTCAGATAATTGCGCGTCCGCTTTCGATCCAACTTGCCCGATCGGGCCGACCGTTGTTACGGGCTACGGTTGCGGCATGTCGCCAATCGTAGGGCACTGCGATTAATTCTACTTGCCAGCCCGCTTCATCCTGTGTAAGAACAGCATAACGTGCATGTGGGCTGCCGCTCTCCATCACATGCAGAAAAGGTTGGTCGTGATCATAGGCAGGAATGCCAACGCTACCAGGGTTGACGACAAGCTGACCATTCGGTAACCAAACCGTGCGTGGCACATGGCTATGACCACAGACGATCACTTCTGCCTCGATCTGCCCGATCTTTGCCGTTATGGAGGCAGAAGATCCAAGGAAGACTCCATGCTTGGTGACCTCTTCTAGCAGGTAGGTTTCATCCGAGGTGGGCGTGCCGTGACAACAGAAGATTCGTCCGACTTGTTGCGTCGCTGGCAAAGAGCGCAGCCAATCCACCTGTTCCGCCGATAGACGTTGCGTGACGAAGTGAAAATCCGCCGACTGGCGAGTCGCTTCATCCGGGGCATGGACAATCCGATCCTGATTGCCGGAGATGCTATGGGTGCAGTGGCGCATCAGCAACGCTGCGGCACCAGCCGGGTCGAGCGAACCATAGACACTATCGCCGAGATTGAGAATGGTGGTAATGTGGCGGCGCTGAATATCGGCCAATATGGCTTCTAACGCCCAGGAGTTGCCGTGAACATCGGAGAGAAGTGCAACTCTGTGATATAACATAGCGGATTTTATTTATGTCAATAAATTTATGATTTTCTCAACCCAAACACCGCAGTTGTAGAAAGCAAATTTTTAAACTTGATCTCAGGAATTCTTCTCCCACGATTGAGGTAGATCTCCTGATCAATGCGAATGTCAATTTTGCGGCAGAAACGGGCAAAGTCAGTGACGGTCAAAACCTGCATACGTGGCACATCGTACCACTGGCGTGGCAGGTCGATGGGACTGGGCGTGATTCCGGTAAAGAGCAATTCTAAGCGCGAGCGCCAATGCCCCAGGTTGGGGAAGCTGACAATTGCATTCTGCCCCACGCGCAACATCTCCATCAAAATCTTGGCTGGATCGTTCAAAAAGGGCAAGGTTTGGCTCAAAATCACATAGTCGAAGCTGCCGTTGGGATAATCTGCCAATCCTTCGTTCAGGTTACCTTGCCGCACACTGAGCCCTTTGCTGACACAGGCCAGCACCCCGCCTTCGGAAAGTTCGATACCGCGGCCTTTGGTTTGGCGATTGGTAACGAGGTAATTCAGTAATTCACCATCACCACAACCAAGATCGAGTACCCGTTTGCCAAAGGGAATCAAATCAGCGATGGCTTGCAGGTCAGGGCGGAGATCGGAGGAAGGAGAGATTGGAGATTGGGAGATTGGGAGATTGTGCGCGGTCATGCGTGGACACCCAACTCCTTCTGTCCAGACTTACTCGAATGTACCACCCTTCTTGTCTCCTTGTCCCCTTGTCCCCGTGTCTCGACCAATCCTAACTCTCTCGCCAAGCGTGACAGAAAGGCGTCGAGCAGCAGTGTCATCGTGTCCACTTCGAGCAGGAAGGCATCGTGGCCCCATTTGCTCTGCACATCGAGATAGGTGACATCAATGCCCGCCGCAGTTAGGGCACTGACGAGGTGTTTGCTGTGGTAGCTGGGATAGAGCCAATCGCTGGTAAAACTAATCACCAGAAATCTGAGTGCAGTCGATTCGGCAAAAGCATCGGCCAGCAACTTGTGCCCATTTTTAAGGTCGAAATAATCCATTGCCTTGGTGACATAGAGGTAGCTATTGGCGTCGAAACGTTTGGTAAATTTGAGTCCGTTGTACTTCAGATAGCTCTCGATTTCAAATTCAGTTTGGAATTCGTAGCCGTACTTCTCCATGCCACGCAGCTTGCGCCCAAACTTGTCGTGCATCGACTCTTCACTCAGGTAGGTGATATGACCGACCATGCGTGCTACCGCTAAACCGGCATCCGGCTTCTTCTCTTTGTCGTAATAGTCGCCATCATTCCAATAAGGGTCAGCGTAGATCGCCTGACGTCCCACCTCGCTAAAGGCGATCAACATGGGGCTGTGGTGAGCCGTGGTCGCAATCGGAATCGCCGAGTGCAGCCGCTCTGGATGATGCCCGGCCCATTCAAGCACCTGCATGCCACCCATCGAACCGCCGGCAACACTCAGGAGTTTATCGATGCCCAAGTGGTCGATCAGCTTCACTTGCGCCCGGACAATGTCGCCAATCGTTACTACCGGCAGGTGGAGACCATAGGGTTTGCCCGTGGCCGGGCTGATCGAAGTAGGTCCAGTCGAGCCATAACAACTTCCTAGCACGTTGCTACAAATGACAAAGTAGCGATCCGTGTCGAACGCCTTGCCCGGACCGATACAGTCATCCCACCAGCCAGGATTGTTGCCCTCTTGGCAATGATAGCCAGCGGCATGGGCACTGCCACTCAGTGCATGGCAGATCAAAATCGCATTCGAGCGGTCGCGGTTGAGCGTGCCGTAGGTTTCATAGGCTACGGTCACGGGGCTCAACGTCGCGCCGCTCTCCAGACAGAAGGGTTCGTCTTCGGCAAAGGTGAAGGATTGGGTGGTGACAATACCAACGGAGTTTTCGGTCATGCTTCCTCGGGTAAATGGTAAATGGTTAACGGTTAATGGTGAATGGTTAAGTTACATCGACGCCAAGCAGATTCATTAACACTTAACCATTCACCATTGCCCATTCACCATTACTTCGTTGCTGCATTCAACGCTTGATCCAGATCCCACAGAATGTCGTCGATCTCTTCCAGACCGACGCTCAGACGCACAAAGTCGGGGGTGACACCAGCAGTGGTCATCTCTTCTTCGCTGAGTTGGCTGTGGGTGGTGGTGGCAGGATGGATTGCCAGGCTGCGTGAATCGCCCACATTGGCGACGTGGCTAAAGAGCTTGAGGTTGTCGATGAATTTGCGTCCTGCCTCGCGACCGCCCTTGATGCCAAAGCCCAGGATCGCACCTGCACCCTTGGGCAGGTATTTCTTGGCTCGCTCGTGATGGGGATGGCTCTTTAGACCGGGGTATGCAACCCAAACGACGTCGGCATGGCCTTCCAGATGTTCGGCGACCTTTTGGGCGTTGCTCACATGGCGATCCATACGCAGGTTCAAGGTCTCCATTCCGGCGAGTACGTTCCATGAATTGATCGGTGCCTGCGATGCGCCGATGTCGCGCAACACGGCCACACGGGCCTTGATTGCAAAGGGCGGCAATCCCATCCCGGTCAGTGCCGAGTAGACCAGGCCATGATAGCTCGGATCGGGCGTGTTGAAGTTGGCAAAGCGGCTTTGTGACCAATCAAAGTTGAACGCATCGACGATGGCGCCACCGATGGTGCTGCCATTGCCGGTGAGGAACTTGGTGGTGCTATGGGTAATCACATTCGCACCCCATTCGAATGGGCGGCAGAGATAGGGCGTGGCAAAGGTATTGTCGATCATGATCGGGATGCCCGCCGCTTTGGCAATGGCGCTGACTTCCTCGAAGGGGAAGACAAAGATGTCGGGGTTGCCTAACGTTTCACCATAGAGAATCTTGGTGTTGGGGCGAATCGCCTTTTCAAAGTTCTTGGGGTCGCTGGGATCGACAAACGTCACTTCGATACCAAGTTTGCGCAAGGTGTGATTGAACTGATTGTACGTTCCACCGTAGAGACGGCTGCTGCTGACGATGTGGTCGCCCGCTTCACAGATCGTGAAGATCGCCATTGCTTGTGCCGCATGACCGCTCGAAGCCGCCAACCCCGCCGCACCACCTTCTAGGGCAGCCAGGCGTTGTTCGAGCACGTCGGTCGTCGGGTTCATAATGCGCGTATAGATGTTGCCAAATTCCTTGAGCGCAAATAGATTGGCCGCATGTTCGGCATTTTTAAATTGATAGCTGGTTGTTTGATAGATCGGCACAGCCCGTGAGCCTGTGGTCGGGTCGGGATTGTAGCCGGCGTGCAATTGTTGTGTGGCAAAGCCCCACTTGCGGTCATTGGATGCCATTGGTGCAAATTCTCCTTTTGAATTACGAGTTGCGAATTACGAGTTACGAATTGCAAATCGATTTCGTAACTCGTAATTCAAAATAAAAACACCCTCTCGCCTGGATTGACGAGAGGGTGCTTGGATGCAATGGTGCTGGGGTCTCCTCTCATCTTCCAGAACTTTGTCTGTCGGAATTGGCACCCTCAACGCTACAGATGCGTCATTGCAATGCTGTCGCTGGGTTGCCGAGGTTTCGTAGGGCCGGTCCCTCCACCTCTCTGGATGAGCTTGAATATTGGTTTGTGACACTAATTTACGGCCTGTAAATTACAGTAGGGTGATAATAGCAAATTTTGGATAATCGTGTCAAATTGCTGCGCCTCTATCGATTCTTTGCTGCCCAAGTACGAAGCTCCCATAACCATGCCGTACGTTTGAGCCGTGTCCTACTTTTTGTACATTCAGTTAACAACTGAGTTGTACCGCCGGAAAGGCCAAACTCTCTCGATGTGTAAAGTGAGGTGCTTGACAATCGTGAAGTGTGATGCGTGACAGGAGCATCCATAATTCACGCATCACGTTTCACGCATCAACTCCACGTCTTGCGTAACACACGTAACCAATTCTCATGAGCGATTTTGCGCAGATCACTTTGGTCAAAACCGCCAGCTTGCAGTGCCGCCATCAATAAGGGCAATCCTGCGGCATCTTTCATGTCCTGCGGCATAGTGGCTCCGTCGAAGTCGGAGCCTAGGCCGAGATGCTCGATGCCGATGCGGTCGGCGATGTAGCCAGCGTGACGCACTAGTTCATCGACCGTCGTCTGTTGGTCTGATCGTCCATCGGAACGTAAGAAGCCAATGTGATAGTT
This sequence comes from Caldilineaceae bacterium, assembly GCA_046328715.1. GTDB lineage: Bacteria > Chloroflexota > Anaerolineae > Caldilineales > Caldilineaceae > JAXLWB01. Next base: position 126,471 of record JAXLWB010000010.1, read on the forward strand.
CAATCCAACCATGCCACCCGACTCTTTGACGGCGTCGAGTTGTTTGTCGGTCAGATTGCGGGTCGAAGGGGCCAGCGCATGAGCGTTGGAGTGAGTGGCAACCAACGGTTTGGTCGAAATGGCAGCCACATCCCAAAAACCCTTCTCATTCATATGTGAGAGATCAATCATGATGCCGAGTTGATTGCATTCCTTGACCAGCCGTTTGCCGGCATCGGTTAAGCCATCGCCAGTGTCGGGCGAATGTGGAAAGCCAAAGGGGACGCCGTTGGCAAAGATCGTCGGTCGGCTCCAAACTGGACCAATCGAACGCAATCCCGCAGCGTAATAGGCATGGAGATTATGCAAGTCGGCGTCGATGGCCTCGGCCCCTTCAAAGTGCAAGATAGCAGCCATCACGCCATTGTTCAAGCAGTTTTGGATGTCATCGGCATTGCTCACCACCTTGAGTTGTCCATTTGACTGGCGCTCCAATTCACGCAGACAGCCAACCATACGCGTGGCATAAGTGACCGCATATTCATGTTCGAGCATGGGCGGTAGGGGCAACAAGTAGTCGCTCGATTCGCCCACTTTGAGTGGGGCCTGAGCTTTGCGCTTCTTCGGTGGGTTAGGAATAAAGATGGCAAAAAAGCCACCGCCCAGCCCACCGGCTTTGGCGCGCGGCAAATCGATATGCCCCTTGTCGCTCCGTTCGAAAAAAGAACGTTCGTGCTTGCGGTTGGGGTCGAAGAGATCCAATAACGTGTCGTTGTGACCGTCGAAAATCAGTGGGAAAGAGGACATACGTGGCTCCTAAAAATTACGAATTACGAGTTGTGAAACCCCTTCCTAACCTCCCCTTAACAGGGGGAGGAACAGTTGTTTATTGCTTGACGGTTCCCTCCCTTAGCAAGGAGGTGTAGGGTAGGGTTGTATGGATTAAACGATTAACCGATAACAAGCGATTGTGCACCATCGATGTGAATCTCTGAACCGGTAATAAAGGACGACTGTTCGGAGGCAAGAAAGAGCACCAGTTGAGCGATTTGATCGGGATCGGCGGGAGTCTTGCCGGTCAATGGAATGTGACCTTTGGGAAATTCGACCGGCCAGCGAATCGACTGGCGGTTGCGCTGTTCCGTGTTTTCGATGATGTTGGTGCGCACCGAGCCAGGGCAGATGGCGTTAATGCGCACGCCATGCGGTGCTAGTTCCGGTGCCAGCATCTTGGCCATTACCGACTGACCAGCCTTGGCACACGAGTAGGCTACCGCCCCGCTGTTGCTAAAGGCGCGTGTGCCATTGATCGAGGAGGTGACGATGATCGAGCCGCCCTGGCGTTTGAGAAAGGGAACGGCATATTTGACGGTCAGAAAACAACCGGTGAGATTGACCTGAATCGTGCGATTCCATTCGTCTGGGGTCAACTCTTCGATGGGTGCCCAGACGCCGTTGATGCCAGCGTTGGCAAAGACGATGTCGATGCGCCCCCAATGTTCGGCAATCTGCGCCATCGCCCGTTGCATCGATTCTGCATCGCTAACGTTGCCGGGTATCGCCATCGCATCACCGCCACCTTGTTTTATCTCATCGGCAGTCGCCTGCGCACGATCCGGCAATAACTCAATCACCGCCACTTTGGCACCTTCGCTCGCCAGCCGCAATGCTGCCGCCCGGCCAATTCCCGACCCTGCACCGGTGACTATGGCGACCTTTTCTGCTAATTGCATAGGATTTGCTTTCTGGTTTGTTATGTTTAGAGGGACAATATCCATTCGTATAGGGAGACAGGGAGATGAGGAGTAAGGTTTCACTCTCCTCATCTCCCTATCTCCCCATCTCCTTATCGCTACTTCCTCATCTCAATCATAAGCGATGGACGATGTGTGCGCAAGTGGTTGATCAGTAGTAAAATACAAAGCATGTTTGCCATCCGCCCTTATCACCCAACTGATTTAACCGCACTCTATCGCATCTGCCTGGGTACTGCCGATTCAGGCCAAGATGGGGCCTATCTCTATACCGATCCGGATCTGGTTGGTCACTATTATACCGCCCCCTACGCCGTACTGGAGCCTGACCTGAGCTTTGTCTTGACGCACAATGGCACTCCTTGTGGCTATGTGTTGGGTGTACAGGATACGGCCACTTTTGGTCGACGCTGCGAAACGGAATGGTTTCCGCCGTTGCGTGCTCGCTATCCGCTGCCGTCCGAAAGCGACACTTCGCGCGATGCGCGTATGATCCGCAACATCCATCGTGGTCACGATCTGGAAAACGAATTTCCTGGCTATCCCGCTCATCTTCACATCGACCTGCTGCCAGTTGGCCAAGGCCAGGGTTGGGGCAGGCAGATGATCGAGACGTTGCTGAATCAAATGCGTACTTTCAAAATTCCCGGCGTCTTTCTCGGCGTCGGCATCCGCAATACCCGCGCCATCGGCTTTTATGAGCATGTTGGCTTTCAACGCTTGAAAGAAGAGCAGTGGGGTCTGGTCTTAGGAATGAAGCTCACGTCCTGAAATCTCCCAATCTCTAAATCTCCAATCCCTACATCTCTATGTCCTGGCTAAAAGTAACCTATCAAATTACCTCTTCCCCCGCTGATATCGCCGCTCGCGCCGAAGCCATTTCGGTTGAACAGAGCGTCGAGATGCCCGTACCTGCCATTCGCCATCAACAGGTACTCGATGAGATTCTGGGCAAAGTCGATGGTGTAGAGCAAGTGGGCGAGAATCTCTATCACGCCCACATCTGCCTCTCCGAAATCACGACCGGCTATGAACCAGCGCAGTTGATCAACGTCCTCTTTGGCAACTCCTCGCTACAAGAGACCGTGCAACTGCTCGATGTCGAATTTCCTGATACACTGCTCAGCCACTTTCCTGGTCCAAAGTTCGGCATGGCTGGCCTGCGCAAACTGGTCAATGGCTACAACCGACCGCTCACCTGTACGGCGCTCAAACCACAAGGGATCTCAGCGGACGACTTGGGCAAACTCGCCTACACCTTTGCGCTGGCAGGCCTCGACTTTATCAAGGATGACCACGGCATCGCCAATCAATCCTATTCGACGGTTGCCGAGCGTATCAAAGCTTGTCACGGTGCCGTTGAGCGCGCCAATCGTGAGACGGGTCAGCGTACTTACTACGTACCCAACCTCTGCGGATCGCCCAAACAATTAATCGAATACGCCAAAATTGTGCGTGAGGAGGGCGTACAGTGTGTGATGATCGCCCCGATGCTCGTCGGTATGGCGACCTTTGCCGAGATTTATCATGAACATCTCAACGTGCCAGTGCTCGGCCATCCCGCATTTGCCGGAGCCGCACGCATCTCGCCGATCTTCCTCTTTGGCAAGCTCTTCCGCCTCTTTGGCTGCGACGCTGTGATTTATCCAAACTATGGTGGACGCTTCAGCTATAGCAAACAACAGTGTGCAGATCTAGCTGCAACTGCTCGTGCCCCATGGGAACATATTAAACCCGTCTTCCCTGTCCCAGCCGGCGGCATGACCGTCAATCGCGTCCAGGAGATGATCGACTTCTACGGCAACGACACCATGCTGCTGATCGGCGGCGGCCTATTAAGCGCGGGTGATGCGTTGTTGGAGCGCAGTCGGGAGTTTGTGAAAAACGTAAAGGGCTGAGTGGGTGAAGGGATGACAGGATGACAAGATGAGAATCCCACTTGAACTGTCATCTTGTCATCCCTGCATCTTATCACCTTGTCAGAATTTGGAGTTAAGTATGTCTGAAACCATCTGGCGTCCCTCCTCGCCCGATTTTCGCTGGCAGGATGTGGATCTGCTGGAATATAAAAATGATGGCAGTTCCCCCTTTAAGGATGTGACACGACAGGTACTGTTCGAGCATCCCAAGTTGGCTTGTCAATGGCGCTATTTTGAAGTGGCAGCAGGCGGTTACTCGACCCTCGAACGGCACGAACATGTCCACGCTGTGATGGTTCTGCGCGGTCGAGGGCGCTGTCTGGTCGGCGATCAGGTCTACGACATTGATACTCACGATCTCATCACCGTGCCTCCAATGATTTGGCATCAATTCCGCGCCACCACGGACGAGCCGTTGGGTTTTCTCTGCCTAGTCAATGTTGAGCGGGATCGTCCGATCTTGCCAACGGCAGCGGAGGTGAAGGAGATCTGTAGTAAGCCAGAGGTGGCGGAGTTTCTTGAAAAGTAAAAATGCCAAAACCGTTGATCATCGCCCATCGCGGCGACACAAAAAACGCACCAGAAAATACCTTACCCGCCTTCGCAAGTGCAATCCAGCAAGGGACAGATGGGATCGAGTTGGATGTACATTGGAGCAAAGACGAGCATCTGGTCGTCCATCATTTCTTTGGCTATGAGGGTACAGCGAGTGAATATAACCTGATTTTCGAAAAACCGCTGGCTGAAATCAAGCGCGTAGATGTGGGAAGCCGTTTTTCGCCTGCCTTTTCTGGATGTGCGCATATCGACCTTATTGAAGTACTGGATCTGGGTAAAGGAAAAGTGCGCTTTGAGATCGACATGAAGGGATCGAGTTTGCCATTTTACAGGCTGTACTTGCAGAAGTCAAACGCTTCGGCGTTGAGGACGACGTCGAACTGACGACTGCCCATTATGCCCTGTTGAGTCATGCCAAGAAGATTGATCCACGATTGCGCACTGGCACCTTCTTCCTCCAGCCACCTGAATGGATGCCGCTCCGTTTGGCGCAACGCCATGTGCTCGACTGGGCAACGCTCTTTGAGATTCAAGTCGCCCATCTTCACTTATCGCCGCTTACCGATGATTTCGTCGATGAACTGCGCCGTCGTGGACTAACCGTGTATGCCTCCAATTTGAGCACGAAAGTAGACATTGAGCAGGGATTGCACAAAGGGATCGACTCGTTTTCGACTGATGAGCTTGAAATGGCGTTGCGGATGCGGGATGACTTTGCCAATCGTTCAAGGGTATGATGGATGCACCAGCGTGGCGAAGTATTAGTCGTAATCGTAAATAGCCACACCGATTTTCTCTTGGCCAGGGAAGATCACTGGTATCGTGTGCCTGTTGACAGCAACAAAAATGGTTGAAGGAGCGCTGGCCGCCGCAATGGTTGGCGCTTTACCAGACCAAGATTTTCGGCGACGAGGCATTTTCGATTCGTTACTTCGCCCAAGTACAAAGCATTCGCAAAGTCTATCGCTGGCAACTCTTCCCAGATGAGCCGCGGACTTCAAAGCCAATCGGCAATATCAACAACTAATGCTTGCTCCGCTTGAACGTTTATCCTATCCCATTTTGAGCCGTAGACGCCGACGGATTGTGTTTATACCAACCATCTGGGAAAAATTTACAAACGCTGTCGAGATCAATGACCTGTACAACGAAAGTTCACTTGAAGATCGACTGTGGGCCGAGCTTAAACGGCTCCAAATTCAGGCCGAGCGCCAAGAATTGGTAGAGGTCAACAAGCGCAGCTACTTTTTAGACTTCGCTGTCTACTGCGGAAAAGGCAAGCTAGATATTGAGACTGATGGTGATGAATACCACGCCAATCCTGAAAAATCGGCTGTCGATAATGTCCGTAACAACGACTTGGGTAGCAGCGGCTGGCAAGTATTACGCTTTACTACGCGCCAAATTCAAGAACAAATGGCAGAATACTGTGTATCCAACATTGTTGATACGATCAATCATCTGGGTGGTGTACTCAACGAAGGCAAACTTGTTCCGAGAAAGATCGACAAGGATGCGCCAGGTGGAACGTATCAGTTGAGTTTGTTTGACTAGAAGAGCGGGCAGACAGTTGCGAGGAATTTTATGATTCAAGCGTCCCCCACCCCAATTTAATCGGATCGTAGTAGAGGAAAGCGAAACCGAAAAATCTATTACTTACCGCTGGTCTCATTCAACCCATTTGATGCATTTTATAGACGGCACGGTGCTTTCATATTTATCATTATAATACTGAAGGGTTGCACCCAGCACAGTTTTTGTTTCAGATTATTGCTGTAACGGTAGCACTAATTTTGGGAATAGTAAGTTTATATGTGGTATTGACAGGAGTGTTTAACGTAACAAAAGTGTCTGTTCACAATCAAAAACTTACTATCAACAGTCGACCAATACCCTGGTTCCGAGACCGCCCTCATGAAATTACAGATATTGTGAAAGTATACAACACTGAACGCAATGCAAGGTGGAGGTTAGAGCCGCCTCGTATTTATTCCCTTCGCGCGATGACGAGAGATGGAAGTGTCAAAACAATTCTAGGCCACACAAATTCGGAACTCGAAGCAGCCTATATTAGTGAAAAGCTTCAACAATGGTTAGGGTTGGATAACAAACTCTTTTTAGAAGTAATCCTAGACGAGTTATATGAACCAGATCAGAAATTGAATCCATCTTTCACAGGAACAAGAAAATATTCAGTTGCTCCGAACGATATGATCGATGCTGTACAGCTTATGATCGTAAGAGGAAAGTTGATTCATCGAAAAATTATAGATAGCTCCCATGTCACGTTTGACACACTTGAATTGAGTGGGCGTAGCGGTGAATATTACATGTTGACCCAAATAATAGTAAAGGCTGTTTCTGATGGTTCTGAGATAACCGTAAAACAGAAACCGAAACCCTATATGTATGGTTTCGGGCATAACCTGAATGTACGAGGAGTCTTCTCAAAAATTGAGACTGCACGAGAATTTCTCCAATATCAATTTTACGAAGACCCTCAGATAGTCGATCAGCGTAAGTAATGGAAACCTCTGTGCTACAGAAAATGTTCGAGCAACTCGTTCCCTTATACTCCACTCCCGACCGCGCCTACCACAACCTCGCCCATATCGAAGCCTGCTTGACCGAATTCGAAGCGGTGAAATCACTCGCCAGCGATCCCGTCGCCCTGCAAGCTGCCATCTGGTTCCACGACGTTATCTACGACCCGCGGTCGCATGACAACGAAGAACGCAGTGCCGACTTCGCTGCCGAACAGTTGCGTTCACTAGGCATGGACGAAGCACAGCTCGAACAGGTCAAGCAGTTGATTCTCGCCACCAAACATGATCGCTCTGTCATCGGTGATGCGACGATGCTGGTGGATATCGATCTCTCCATCCTGGGCAAACCGGCGGAAGAATTTGACCGCTACGACGCTGCGATTCGTCAGGAGTATCAGTGGGTTGCCGAAGATGCCTATCGAGTAGGGCGTGCTAAGGTGCTACAGAAATTTCTGGATCGACCTTCGATCTATCAAACTGACTACTTCCGCATTCGTTATGAAGCACAAGCCCGCATAAATTTACAGAGAGCCATCAAACAACTAAACCCGCATTGAGGCTTAAGATCTCATGGAACGACACGATATCGAACAATTAGGCCAAGCACTGTTATTTGACAATTCAATCGTTCAGCATGGCTATGCACCCTATTTGCGAGACTACGATGTTATTGTTGATGTGTATGCTGCGTCTCCAAATCAAAACTACACATCTTACGTTGAGGGGCGTTACCGTTATCGTTTTACGCATTGTGTTTTCGCACAGATTTCAACCTCTCTCTCCGACCACGTCTGGATTGAATCCTGGAGTGATAAATTTATTGATTTCAAAACTTGGGAAGAAAAGGGATCTCCACCAGGTTATGTATGGGGCGTTCTTTCTGCTGAAGCATATCCAGGATTAAGTTATGTAGAGAATTCAGAACTTGCTATCGAAAGGACAAACCGTCTTGGTCGAACAATGCATGAAATTGCAATTGAAACAAACTGTTATCGTCTCCAATTGGTGTTTCATAATCTTCAATTAACGAAAATTGGTCAGGGAGATCCTGAAACACGAAAAATTGTCTCTGTTGAGATTCCTTTATCAATCGATGATTTTTACAACATGCCCTAAGCTTCATGTCTCGCCACCGTCTTTGATTCAGAACTCCATCAAATTGGCCTGTTCAACTACATCCTCTACAATAGTCTTCACCAACCAATGACTCAAAAATGAAATTTCGTGTTCCTTCTGTCCGTGTTTAGTCTTTTCAGAGGCAACACAGATCCTGTGGAGTAACCTTATGACCAAACTCTGGAATCATCCCGACCATTTCCGCGAAGAGATGCTCGATGGCTTTGTCGCGGCCTATAGCCGTTATGTGCGGCGTGTCCCTGGCGCTTCGGGCGTGATGGCGGTCGATGCCCCGCGCAACGACCGCGTCTCGCTGTTGGTGGGTGGCGGCAGCGGTCATTATCCGGCCTTCTGCGGCTATGTGGGCCCTGGCATTGCGGCGGCGGCGGCGATGGGTGAGATCTTTGCCAGCCCCTCGGTCGAACAGGTATACCTCGTGACCAAGGCGGTCGCCAGTGAGGCAGGCGTGCTCTACTGCTATGGCAACTACACCGGCGATGTGCTCAACTTCGACATGGCGGCTGAAATGTGTGCGATGGAAGGGATCAACGTGCGTTCGGTGCAGGTCTGGGATGATGTTGCCTCCGCTCCCAAAGGCGAAGAGCATAAACGGCGCGGGGTGGCCGGTGACTTCTTTGTCTTCAAGATGGCTGGAGCCGCCGCTGCGCGCGGGGATACACTCGATCAAGTCGAAGCCATCGCCCGGCGTGCCAACGAGCAGACACGATCCTTTGGCGTGGCCTTTGGCGGCTGCACATTACCAGGGCGATCCGAACCACTCTTCACCGTCGCACCGGGCAAGATGGAACTCGGGCTGGGGGTTCACGGTGAAAAGGGGGTGGCATCCAGTGAGATGCGTCCGGCAGCGGAGGTGGCGAAGATGTTGGTCGAAACCATTCTGAAGGATGCGCCCCCTGGGGTTGGCAACAAGGCTGCCGTACTCCTCAACGGCTTGGGTGCCACCAAATACGAAGAGCTGTTCGTGCTCTACAACGATATCCGCAAACAACTTGGCGCGGCAGGCATCGAAATCTACAAACCCAACGTCGGTGAACTTGTCACCTCGCTCGACATGGCCGGCTGCTCGCTCACCCTCTGCTGGCTGGATGATGAGTTGCGGGATCTGTTTGACGCACCGTGTCAGTGCGCAGCATATACACAACTTTAGTATTCAATCTATCCAATATGAATCAGCCAAATACATTGCACATTGTCGTCGCATCTTATCGTTTCGTGGCCCGCTTTGAAGAATCCGCTGCGCCAGTCACCTGCGCCGAGTTCCGCAAGCTCCTACCCTATTGTCAAAAGTTGATTCATGCTCGCTGGAGCGGCGAAGCTTGTTGGATTCCGCTGGGTGATTTCAAACTCAATGTCAGCTTCGAGAATCACACTAGCCATCCCGCACCTGGACAAATTCTTTTCTATCCTGGCGGCTACAGCGAAACCGAGATCCTCTTTCCCTACGGCGCCACCTGCTTCGCTAGCAAAATGGGACAACTGGCTGGGAATCACTTTCTCACCATCATCGAAGGGCATGAGAAGTTAGCGGCTGTGGGGAAACTCGTCCTTTGGCAGGGCGCACAGGATATTTTGTTTGAATAGACTAAAATGAGATTGGTTATGATCAGCAATTCGCAATTAGTCATCTCTATTGACAGTTCTACCACCGCCTGTAAAGCCATCGCCTGGGATTGTACTGGGCGCGCGGTGGCCGAAGGGCGAGCCTCCTATCCGTTATTGACGCCTCATCCTGGTTGGGGCGAGCAGAATGCTGATGACTGGTGGAGCGGGGCTGCCAGTGCCATCCGTGACTGCGTCAGCCAAATTGATGTGTCAAAGGTCGAAGCACTTGCTATCACCCATCAGCGTGAGAGTTTTGTGCCGGTAGACGCGGCCGGACGACCGCTACGCAATGGCATCCTCTGGCTAGATGAGCGCAGCCGTGAGCAAGTTGGCTGGCTCGAAAAGCACTTTGGCCGTGACTATCTACACCGTGTCACGGGCAAGCCCCCTTCGATGACAGCATCGATTGCCAAAGTAGTATGGCTGATTCAAAACGAGCCAGAGGTCGTCGTCAAAACGGCAAAGTTCCTCGATGTCCACGCCTTTTTGGTGCATCGCCTGACCGGACACTTCCGCACCAGTCTGGCCAACGCCGACCCGATGGGGCTGGTCGATCTGGTGAATCGGCGCTGGGCCGAAGAGGTCATCCACGAACTAGGTCTGCGGCTCGATCAATTTAGCGAACTGGTGCAGCCTGGTACAATTATCGGAAACGTGACCCAGGAAGCCGCGGCGGCAACAGGTTTGCCAACGGGTTTACCCGTGGTGGCCGGGGCAGGCGATGGTCAATGTGCCGGGTTGGGTGCCAATGCAACAGGCGGTGGGCGTGCTTATCTCAACTTAGGCACAGCAGTCGTGGCTGGTGTGATGAGCGAAGGGTATCCTTGCGATCTGGCCTTCCGCACCCTCTTTGCACCTGTCCCTGGCAATTACTTTGCTGAGCATGTGCTGCGTGGCGGCGTCTTCACGGTCGGTTGGTTTATTGACAAATTTGCCAGCGACCTGCGCAATCCGCTGTTAAGCCATGGCCCTGAGCAGATTCTCGAACAGGCCGCCGCCAAAGTGCCGCCCGGTTCGCAAGGGCTGATGCTCGTACCCTACTGGAACAACGTGATGAATCCCTACTGGGACCCCAAAGCCTCGGGTATTACCATTGGCTGGACCGGTGCACACGGACGTGAACACTTTTACCGCGCCATTCTCGAAGGGATCGCCTTTGAACAGCGGCTGGTCGGCGATGCGATGATGGCGGTGACTGGCCCCTTCAGCGAGTACGTGACGATGGGCGGCGGCAGCAAGAGTGACCTCTGGTGCCAAATTGTGGCCGACGTGACTGGCATTCCCGTCGTGCGTTCGACCACGACCGAAGCGACCTGTCTCGGTGCCGGGATCCTGGCTGCCACTGCCGTCGGCTGGTACCCCGATGTACGCTCCGCCGCCAACGCCATGACCAGCATCGCCGAGCGCTTTACACCCCACCCCGAGACCCAGGCGATCTATGACCGACTCTATCAAGAAATCTACAAACCACTCTTCCCCACCCTCCAACCGCTGGCGGATCGACTGACGGAACTTACATATAAAGAAAATTTGTAACTCGGATGGAAAGGAACTCGGATCAAACTGGAGAGTTGTTGTGGATGAAAAATTGTTGTATTCAAGAGAAAGTTACAGGCTCAGGGGAATGATGTATTCGGTGCGTAATCAACTAAAGCTCGGCTGGTCTGAAGAAGTTTATCATCAAGCAATGGTTCACTTGGCGGAGCAGAATCGTGTGCCGATTCTTTCAAAACCTAAAACAATCCTGACACATCGTGGAGTCCAAGTACATGCATTTGAACCCGACATAATTGCTTGGGACAAGATAATATTAGAATTGAAAGCGTTACCTTACACTCAGGACTTCCTCTATGAACATTACGCTCAATTAATCCATTACTTGAAGTTCTTCCAGAAACGGCTTGGATTCCTGGTGAATTTTGCTACACCAGAGCTCCAAATTAAGCGGGTAATTTGGGCAGAACCGCCTTTGGAAATCTCACAAGATTTTTCAATATTGCACCCTCAACATTTCGTTCAGTTGAGAGCTTGATAAACAAGCTGCGTGAAATTATTCTTGGCATTGCACATCAGTATGGGTTGGGTTATTCAGAAACGATTTATCGCAAGCTGATTGCCATTGAATCGAGATATCATGCTCTAAATTGCCTTGAAGAAACGGAAGTAATGGCGCGTTGGGAGGGTACAGAGATAGCAAAAACAACGACTCCACATCTTTTGATTTCTGATAAGGTTCTCGTCTATGTACGTTCTCTCCTTGAAAATCCCACGAGCTATGATTTTGCTCGAACCGCAACATATCTCTCGTCTTTGGGGCTTCAAGTTGGGCTTGTAGTCAATTTTGGCCGCAAACAACTGCAAATCATAGGCGTTTCGACCAATAAGCTTCATCAATCATGACTACCAATCCGAGTTCCTTTCCATCCGAGTTACAACAATTGCCCAGTCGTATGCAAACCATCACATGTTCTGAAACAGGTATAATTAATATTGAATCACAAGTTATACCCGGCCTATCATCTGGTGAACTCCTCGTCCGCATGAATGCCTGCGGCATCTGTGGGACGGATGTGACGAAGGTTTACGATGACTACTTTCGCAAGCCAGTCCAGCTTGGACATGAACTGGTTGCAACCGTAGTCGAAAGTAAGAATGAAAACTTCCGCACCGGTCAAAGAGTAGCGATTGCTCATCATGCCCCGGACTATGCCTCGCACTATACCCGCCGGGGCAGTGCGCCGATGGATCTACAATTTAAGCGCAGCAACATCGACCCCGGCGGGTTTGCCGAGTTGATTCGGATTCCCGAACTGCTCGTGCAACACACCGTCCTGCCGGTCCCCGACGGAATGCCCGATCTGCGGGCGGTCTTTATGGAGCCGCTTGCCTGCTGTTTGCGCGCACTGGATCGCATCTTGCTGCTGGAGGGCGATACCGTTGTGATTGTCGGCGTGGGTGCAGTGGGAATGCTCTTTGTGCCGCTACTGCGTGATCGCACGATCAACATTCTGGTCAGCGATGTGCGCAAGGAGCGATTGGAATTAGCAAAAGTCTGGGGTGCCAGCGGCGACTCGCTTGTCAGCGAAGGTAACATTGCCGAACTGGCCAAAGCCGAGACGGACCGCCGTGGGGCCGATGTTGTGATTCTCACCGTGGTTACGCGTGCAACGTTGGAAGTCGCCATGGAATCCGTGCGTGATGGTGGTACAATACTCCTATTCGGCACCAAGCCCGCTCAGAGTTTTCCCATCAATTGGTGGGACATTTGGCGGCGTGAGATCAATCTGATCAGCAGCTATTCGTCCACACCCGACCTGTTAACACGGGCAATGGCACTGTTGAAGCGGAAGGACTATGCGTTAGAAACGCTGATCAGTCATGTTCTGCCATTGAGCGAGGCCCCACGAGGCTTTCAATTGGTCCATGATGGGGCAGCGTCGAAGGTCGTGATTACGGGAGAATAGACAGCAAAGAGTAAAAAAGTAGTAAGTCCGTTTTTATCCGCCAAATCTGTGTCATCTGCGTACCGATCTTCCTGTTTACTCGGATGTTCGTCAAAATTACGAAACGAAGAAACTTATGTCAAAAATTGTAATTCTCGGGGCCGGCGTCATGGGCAGTGCATTTTCGATGCCGCTCACCGACAACGGCCATCAAGTCAATCTGGTTGGCACCCATCTGGATGACAATGAGATTGAAGAAATCCACGAAACTCGTGTCCATCCCCGACTCAAAACCAAACTCAATGCGGGTGTCACTCCCTTCACCTATGACCGATTGGGCGAAGCCTTGCAAGGGGCAGAATTGGTCGTCGCTGGTGTCAACTCGCTCGGCATTGACTGGGCTGCTGATATCCTCAGCGATAAATTGCCCGCCGATGTGCCGATGCTCTTCCTCACCAAAGGCTTGTATGGCGATGGTAAGAAGTTGCAAATCCTGCCCCAGCGCTTCCTCGACCAACTTCCTGCTGACCTGCAATCTAAAGTCAAACTCTGTGCTATCGGCGGACCTTCGATTGCGGGCGAACTGGCCGCCAATCGTCACACCTGCGTGGTCGTGACTGGCACGGATCCCGCCTTGGTCGAGAAGTTGGCGGGTATGTTGCGCACCCCCTACTATCATGTCTGGACCAACAGCGACATCGTCGGCGTTGAGACCTGCGTGGCAATGAAGAATGTCTATGCCCTGGCAGTTGGCTTGGTCAATGGCATGTTGGAGCAGGAAGGCAAACATGATAATGGTGCGATCATGTACAATGTGGCGGCAGGTCTCTTTGCCCAAGGCGTATGGGAGATCTCCTATATGGTCGAAGTGATGGGGGGGCGGCAGGAAAGCGTCTATTCGTTGCCCGGCGCGGGCGATCTCTACGTCACCAGCATGGGTGGTCGCAACCAGAAGATGGGACGCTATCTAGCGATGGGTGTACCTTACTCCGAAGCCAAAAAGAAGTACATGCCTAGCGACACCGTCGAAGGGGCCGAACTGGCGCTTGCCATTGGCCCTACCGTTGAAATGATGGTTGCACGTGGTGAACTTGACCCGTCCCGCATCCCGCTACTGCGCACCATGATTCAAATCGTCTGCAACGACGAACCGGTTAAGATTCCGTGGGAGAGTTTCTTTGCTGGCTACTCAAAGTAACACAACTACCACTGCCTAATCTCATTCTGGAGATTGTGGGACTAAGCGATTGAGAGATTTAAGGAGCAACCATGTACGACAAATCGAAACCAATTATTATGGGTGCAGATCACTTTGGTCTGCCGTTGAAAAATGCGATTCGGGACTATTTGGTGAAGTTAGGCTACGAAGTGGTAGATCGGGGCGTCAACAACGATACGCCGGTAGACTATCCTGACGTAGGGGCGATGGTAGCCGAGGAAGTAGGTGAGGGCAAGTTTGAACGGGGTATCTTGGTCTGTGGCACGGGTGCGGGCATGGCGATTGTCGCCAACAAGGTGCCGGGTGTACGCGCTGTCTGTGTCAACGATCCCTATACTGCCGAACGTGCAGTGGCCAGCAACAACGCTCAAATCATCACCTTTGGCGCTCAGATTACAGGCTCCGTCGTCGCCGAAAAGCTGATCGATGTTTGGCTGGGCAGCGAGTACAAAGGTGGTCGCTCTGCCCCCAAAGTAGAAAAGATGGAAAAGCTGGACGAGAAATATCGGGCTGTACGAGAAAGATAAATCATGCAGGTTGCAGGTTGCAATGGTAAGCAGCATATAACCTACAATTTGCAACCTGCCCCTTGCACCCTTCCTAAATCATGAACTTCGAATTCGCAACCGCCAACCGCATCATCTTTGGACCAGGTACGCTCAAACAGGTCGGCCCCATCGCCGCTAGCTTGGGCAAACAAGCAATCGTCATCACCGGCTCCAAACCCGAACGTGCCCAGCCGCTTTTTGACGAACTCAGCGCCAACGGCATCGACCATACCACCTTCACTGTTACCGACGAACCAACCGTCGCCGACACACTGGCTATCAAATCCGCAATCACTAATCCGCAATCCGCAATCGTCATCGCCTTCGGTGGTGGCAGCGTCCTCGACATGGGCAAGGCCATCGCCGCGTTGTTGACCAATCCTGGCGACCCGCTCGACTATCTGGAAGTGGTAGGCAAGGGCAAACCGCCAAGCCAAGCCAGCGCACCGATGATTGCCATCCCGACCACGTCGGGAACCGGCAGTGAAGTGACGCGCAACTCGGTGTTGGCTGTGCCCGAGAAGCAGGTCAAAGTCTCGATGCGCAGCCCGACCATGTTGCCGAAAGTTGCCATCGTCGATCCACTTCTTACCCTTTCCGTGCCGCCGAATGTGACTGCCTTTACTGGCATGGATGCGCTGACACAATGCCTTGAGCCGTTGGTCTCTAGCCGTGCCAATCCGCTCACGGATGGTATTGCCTGGGAAGGATTACGCCGTGCCGCACGGTCACTGCAACGGGCGGTTGAAAATGGAAGCGATGCAGCCGCACGTGAGGAGATGGCCTTTGCCAGTTTGTGTGGCGGTCTGGCGCTCGCCAATTCAGGATTAGGGGCGGTACATGGCTTTGCCGGTCCCTTTGGTGGCATGTTTCACGCCCCACATGGAGCCATCTGTGCTGCACTGCTTGCACCGGTGATGCAGGCCAATGTGAATGCATTGCGCGAACGGGCACCGCAACATCCCGCACTAGCCCGCTTTGCGACGATTGCCGAAGTGGTTTGTGACAGTTCGCTGGTGGAGGTCGAAGATGGCATCGAACGTATTGCCGCGCTGACCAAAAATCTGAAGATCTCGCTGCTTTCTTCTTATGGCTTCTCTCGATCAGACTTCGCTACGCTCATTCCCAAAGCGCAAGCCGCCAGCAGCATGAAGGCCAACCCGATCCCACTGACCGACGCCGAGCTGACGAGTATTCTTGAACAGGCATTGTAGGACAAGAATACTTTCTTGTCCTACGTTTTATGCTTCACGGATGCGTCCACCTGGATGTTCGGGACGGGTTAGCGCACGGATAAGTTCTTGCTCTGCTGGATAACGTTCGAGGAGTACTTGTCGCTCTGCGAGGATAAAGTCAGTGACTGTAAAACCGGGAGCCATGGTCGTGCCAATCAGCGCCCAGGAGCCGCCAGGCACAAGGTGGAAGCCTTGCCAGATATCACGCCGTGCCACGTATTGAATCTGTTGCCCATTTAGCAAATCCTGTCCCAAGATTACTCGCTGGCTGCTGCCATCAGGATAGAGTTGTAACATCTCAATCGGGTCGCCCAGATAGAAGTGATAGACTTCATCGGTTGGCAACTTGTGCATGGCTGAAAATGAGTCTGCCTCATTGGTGAGCAGCGCGTAGATCGCTGTTCCGAAAGGTTTCTCGCCGATGTAGCGCACTGGCAGGGCCGAGGCTGGAATGATCTCGCTCGACCGCCAGTTTTGACGAAAGAGTCCACCTTCGACTGGGAGTGCTTCTAACTTCAGAAAGTCAATAATTTGCTGTGCGGTAGGAGCTGAGGGAAGTGTAGCTTTCATCTTCATTTTGACGGTTCACCGTTTGAGAGCGTCTTCCGGGAAGGACATATTGCTAGAGTTTCTTTTCGGCTAGACTCTTCCCGGAAGAGACTATTGATTTCCCACATAGGCCATCGACCGATAGCGTGTGACCTCTTTCACTGGCTTGGGTGCCTCGACTGCCGGATAGCGCGATAACCTCAGCAGTTCCCAAAACTCCTTGTGATTGCGTACATATTGCTGTGTCGCATCTTCAAAGGGTTGATGATCCCAGGCTTTGTTTTTGCCCAGGGCCAATGCTCTGGAAATCAGGTGGCGTCGTTGCTGGCTGGCAATGATCCGTCGCTGCAAGTCAGCAATGTCCCAATGGGCATGCAGTTGCCGGCGAAAATCTTCGAGAACCGTGCCGTAGCGTGGATCAGGCGCAAGATTTTGCACTTCTTGCGGATCCTGCGCTAAATCATAGAGCAGTTCGGGATCGTCAGGGGTAAAGATGTATTTGTAGCGTCCCTGCCGGATCATCAAGTGCGGAGCAGCGATACCTTCAGCGAGATATTCAACGTAGGCGACATCCTTAGCCTGTGAGTCATCGCCCTGCAGCAAGGGTAACAAGCTACTTCCTCTACTAAAGCTTGGTAGCGTGCCCTCGGGATCGGCGAGAGCAACCAACGTTGGCAACAGATCGACCAACGAGACGACGCTACTCACGCGCCGAGCAACAAACCGTCCTGGTGCATGGACGAGGAACGGGATGCGCGCCGATCCATCAAACATCGACATCTTGTACCACAAACCACGTTCACCCAACATGTCACCATGATCGGCGGTGAAGATGATGATCGTATTTTCGTATTGACCTGTCGCTTTGAGGGTAGCGATCAGTTGGCCGATCTTGTCATCGATGTAGCTGAGGCTAGCATAATAGCCGTGGCGTGCATCCCGAATCTGCTGCTCGCCGATCTCGTATTCATCGCTGGCACACATCTGCCAGAGCCGTTGGCTGTGGGCGTCCAACTGTTCAACGGGCAAGGCGGGGATTGAGGGCAGATCGATCTCATCATCCCGGTAGCGATCCCAATATTCTGGCGTCATAATGTAGGGATCGTGGGGATGGGTGAAGGAGACAACCAGGCAGAAGGGACGTTCGTCACCATCACGCACCAGCGAACGCAGCTTGCGCTCGGCCTGGAAGGCGACATCGTCGTCGTAGTCGATGTCCATTGATGCCACACAAGGGCCAGCAGTGATGACACTGTGCATGGTGTGATACCACTCCAACATCCGCTCAGCATGTTGCCAATCGGGTGTCCAGGTGTAATCTGCCGGGTAGACATCGGTGGTCAGGCGCTCTTCGAAGCCGTGTAACTGGTCGGGGCCTACAAAGTGCATCTTACCCGAAAGAATCGTGCGATAACCCAGCACACGCAGCGCATGAGTGAAGCAGGGGATCGCCGAAGGGAATTCAGCCGCATTGTCATACGCCCCGATTTGCGAAGGCAACAGTCCACTCATCATCGAGAAACGAGATGGGGCACAAAGCGGACTGTTGCAGTAGGCATTGTCGAAGACGACTCCTTGATCGGCCAAGGCAGCCAAATGTGGCATTTTAACCACAGGATGCTGATAGATCGGTAGCCACTGTGCAGCAGCCTGATCGGCTTGGATAATCAGAATGTTTGGTGCGTTCATCGGTTCGATGGTAGAAATTTCTTGGAAAATAGGATTGTAGTATCCACTCTGCTACTTTACTCGCTGCCATACGATGTGGTGGCATTTTGCGCCGACATCACCTTGATGGTTGATATTCACTACGGGACTGATTGGCGAACCATCGTCGCCCAGTACGACGACACTAAAGCTACGAACACGGAAATCGATTGGAATGTCCCACTGCCCAAAGTCAGCTGCGCCCGACTTGCTCATGCCGTCGATGATGTTTCCCCACTGGTCCACTGCGCGCACATGAATGCCTGCTACAGGTCCACCATCGGCGTTCAGCACTGTTCCCAGAATGTAATGGCCGGGACAATTGTTGTCCTCGTAAAAGTTGGCTGCTAGATAGCCGATATTACGTGATGAAATTTCTTGAGCAATCACAGGGGTGGGTGTTACAGCGTCTGGGGGCGTTGGGGTTGCTGACGGTGTTGGCGTGATTCGTGGCGTGCGTGTTGCGCTTGGCGTAAGGGTGACCGTGATCGGCTGGGCCGTAACTGTGACAGTGGCTGTCTGGGTGATGGTGGGGCTTTGTGCCGCCTCACTCGCCAGGATCTCTTGTGTCAGATCCGGATAGACCACGGTTGCGACTGCGTTCTTGCCAAACAAGCTATGCACAATGCTAGCGACTGTGCTGCATGGGCCAAAGTGAATCGACGTGCCAACCTGCCCACTCCAGAGAATGGCGTCAAGTCGCTCTTTGGCGATTTTGTCGTTGACCTGATCGGGGATCGGGACAAATTGCCACTGGCTTAAACCAGGAAGCGGCAGGCTGGGAGCTAGTTGCAAACTGTCGAGCCGGTTGCCGATCGCCGGTTGGATAGGTGCCAGTTGACCGAAACCGGAAGGCAGCGTCAACAAAGTTCGTTCGGCGCCGCGCGGTGTCGAACAGACCCCAGCAAAATAAGTGTTGCCACCATTGGTCACATTGACCCTGGCCACGCGGTCGCGCATGGCAATGCTATCGCCTGTGGGGCCGTTGCGCCCTGATTTTTCCAACCAATCCGTCGTGTAAAACTCACTCTTGCGCGAACAATAGATCTCTTTGGGGCATTCCAGTTCCCGCTCGACAACGCCAGCAGGCGGTTCAAATTGCCAATAGGCGGGGTCAGTAGAAACTCCCAAAGTCCCTTCTACCAACTTTGTATCGGTCAGTACACGTGTTAGGAATTTGTTCCAGATCGGCGCAGCACCAGTAACGCCGCTTGCACCGAGCATCGGTCGACCACTGCTGTTGCCAGCCCAAACACCCACCACCAGATGACGGGTGAATCCAACCGTCCAGTTGTCGCGAAAGCTACTTGAGGTGCCGGTTTTGGCTGCGGCAGGGTAGACCGCCAGATTGAGCGGCGTGTTGGCCCCAAATGCGGGTTGACGCGCTTTGTAGTCCGACATGATGCTCGTCGCCAGGAAGGCTGCTTGGGGCGAAATCGCCTGCCACCAAGGTGCTTCCGGGTAGAGATTTAGATCCTGACCGGCGGAATCTTTGATGCCCAAAATGTAGCGATACGGTGCGTAGATTCCGCCGTTGTCGATAGTGTGGAAGACATTGGTCAGGTCGAGCAAGGTGACTTCGTTTGCACCCAGGGTCAAGGGTAGATTATAGGTTCCTGGCTGATCGCTCAGGGTTGTTAGCCCCATTGCCCGGCCAATCTGAGCCACGCGGTCGGGGCCGACAGCGTCGATGACCTTGATTGCTGGCACATTATAGCTATTGGCAAAGGCGGTGCGGACGGTGACGGGACCGTGAAATTTGAAGTCGTAGTTGGAAGGGATGTAGGTCTGCACCTTGGCAACCGTATAACGAACCGGTAGATCCCATACAATCGTCGAAGGACTGATCAGATTGTCGTTGAAGGCAGTGGAATAGAGTACCGCCTTCATGGTGCTGCCTGGTTGGCGTGGACTGAGCGCAATGTTCACCTGGCCAGAAATGGTGCGGTTGTTGAAATCGGCGCTGCCGACCATCACCAAAATCTCGGCATGGCGAGGCTTAAGCGCCACCAGTGCCCCATTGGTCAGATTAAAAGGTCCACGTAGCGCATTGACCTGCTCGGAAACGATATTTTGTGCAATCTGTTGCATTTGCAGGTCGAGGGTGGTGGTTACACGTAGGCCAGCACGCCCAGGAACGATGTTTAGATCCGAAGCGAGTTGCTGCTCTACATAGCGCACGAAATGGGGTGCTAATGTTTCCGATTTGGCGAGTGGCTTAAGATTGATCTGTTTGCCGAAGATATCATCTGCCTGTGCTGTGGTCAGATAATTGCGCTTCACTAGCAGGTTGAGCACCGTGCGTTGGCGCAGTTTTGTGCCATCAAAGTTGCTATAGGGGTCCCATCCCACAGGTGATTGCGGCAAGCCAGCTAGCAGCGTCGCCTGTGCCCAATCCAACTCCTTGACTGACTTGCCAAAATAGGTTTGGGAGGCTGCTTCGACGCCATAGGCTCCGTTGCCAAAGTAAACAAGGTTGAGGTAGATCTCCAGGATTTCCTGTTTGGTAAGCAGACGGGTGAGATCTTGAGCAAGGAATATCTCGGTGATTTTGCGGTTAAGGGATTGGTCAAAACGCTTTTCTGGCGGGAAGAAGAGGTTGCGCGCCATCTGCATAGTGATCGTACTGCCACCAGCACTAATGGCACCATTCTGGAAATTTTGAATCAACGCACCTACCAGACGCTTTTCGTCGATCCCATCGTTATCAAAAAAGGAAGCGTCCTCTGTGGCGACGACCGCGTCGATCAGCGTTTGCGGGATGAGATCGATGCTCACCCAGGTGCGTCGCCCCTCACTGACAAGCTCGGCCAAGAATTCCCCATGGCGGTCGGTAAGAATTGAATGCTCAAAGATGCGAGGCAGCGGGCCGGGTTGGTATTGGCGCATAAAGGCTTCTGCCACTTCTTTTGCAGAACCAGTAGGTCGACTCTGGATGGAGTACTCGCGCCGATAGCGGTCTTTGTAAAGCTCATAACGCAAGGGGATGGCACCAGCAGGTGGCAAAAATTGACTGCCTGGAAAACAGGCAGTCAAGAAAATTGCTAATCCAGCTATCACAACAGCAGTTCGCCAACCTGAACGCTGTGCCCATCGGTGCAGCCATGGTATCGGGAAGCGGGGCATCTTTCCCTCCTATCACAAGAGAATATATGTTTGCTAAAGTAAGCCTAATCTTATAACGTAGCGAGTCCAAATTCTGTTCCGAAGCTGACAAAGCCAAGAGCAATTTCTGAACGGGGTGACCACTAATAGAGATGACACTTAAACATTGCACAATCTCCAAGGTATAAGGTCTGAGGCAGATTGTGCAATGTTTAAATAGTGTGTCTATAAGCTACGCTAACTTGACTGGTACTTTCCCACACACTTGTACGAGAAAGTGCGTTCAAGTTTTACCACCGCCGTGACAGTCACGAACCGAAAAAGTAAAGGCCGATCACGTTGACCTGTGATCGGCCTTTCACTAAGTAGAACAAGAATCGTTCTTGTTCTACAATATGGAGGCGACGGCGAGATTTGAACTCGCGAATGGAGGTTTTGCAGACCTCTGCCTTACCGCTTGGCTACGTCGCCATCAACATACTCGAATGGGTTCGTATCTATGTGTAGTGGAATCCTAGCAGGTGGACGGGAGATTGTCAAATGACGGATGTCAAAACTACCAGCGAACAACCTGGTGGGGCAAAGAATAATGGTGCCAAGTTCAAGGATGAACTGCTTTACTGTGAAAATTGTGGGATCTCTTTTCTGTGGTCGATCGAGGAGCAGAAAAGCAGTGCGAGTGGCACCGAAGCAAAGGCGCAAGCTCCCAGCTACTGCCCGGCCTGCCGGCTGCTGCTGCCAGGCACCCAACGTGAGCGAGGGATGGTCAAGTGGTTCAACCCACGCAAACATTTTGGTTTCATTGTGCGCCGCAATGCAGAGGAGATCTTCGCCCCCGCAGCCGAAGTAAAGGGACGAGTTCATTTAAAAGAAGGGGACCTTGTGGAATTTACTCTAGGTGCCAATGAGCGTGGCCCAATGGCGCGCGAAATCCGAATTCTAGGCGGGGTGAAAGTCAGCGAATAGCGAGTGGCATGTTATTCCGCAATCCAATCACAATCTGACTGCCCGAAAATTTGAAAGATTTCGGTTGATTTGCTAACATATTCGCTTGGTCTGCAACACGGGGCTGCTTGTTCGGTCCCGTGTTCTTTCTGCTCGCAGGACGGTCTTGCGGGCTACTCCATAGAAAGTACATAAATAGGAGAAACGTAGCATGACTCAAGTCAATGCACACTCGTACGAGCTTGTCTATGTCGTACGCCCCGACTTGGGGGATGAGGGAATTAATTCGCTGAACAACCGTTTGGCACAAACGATCGGTAGCTTTGGCGGCACCATTCAGGGAACCGAGATGTGGGGCAAGCGCAATTTGGCCTATCGCATCGGCAAGCATTCAGAAGGATATTATGTCCTTCAGCGCTATGCGATGCAACCCAACGGCTCGACTGAAGTCGATCGTTTGATGCGCTACAACGAAGATGTCCTGCGCTATCTCGTCATTCGTACGGACGAGTAAGATCAACAAGGTTGCATCTAAATTAAGCTCTGAATGAAAAGCGATTTTTGCTTCTAGAAAATTGGCTAAAAGATTCCGCTTTTCATTGCAACCACAGCTTAAGCCAAACAGTTCTGTTCCGATTGGAGAAATTTCAGCATGAGTAATCAACCGAATGTAGTTGACAATGAAGTCGAAAGCAGTGAGGAGCCCGTGGTGGCCATCGAAGAAATTGAAGATGTCATTCCTCCCGCTATCGAAACGGATGAAGTAGTCGAAGAAGATGAGGATGCAGGCGGCCCAGCCGAATATGCTGCCAGTGAGGGTGGACGTACTGGTCGTGGTGGTGGCAATCTGCGTGCCGATGATATCGATTACAAAAACGTGACTCAATTGTCGCGCTTCCTGGATCGCCGAGGGCGCATCCTGTCACGCCGCAAAACTCGAGTCAACGCCAAAACGCAACGCAAGATCGCCATTGCTGTCAAGCGTGCTCGCCATCTTGCCCTCCTCCCCTATACGGCAGATCAAACACGGATCGTGCGAAAGCGACGGTAAGCTATGGCCGAGCGCAATAAAAGAAAACAACCCGAAACGAATAAAGAAGCATCACCGAAGGAATTGCGACTTCGTGCAAAACATCGCGAGCAAGATCGCAAACTCTATACCTATGTCGGGGCAGCCATAGCTGTGGCTATCCTGCTCCTTCTAAGTGGTGCAATCTATACCTTTCTATGGATTCCACGTAGCACCTTTGCGAGTGTAGGCGATCAATCGATCTCCACCCAGGAATTCTGGAATCGCATGCGTTACGAGAAGCAGTCGCTCACAGGTCAGCTCAATCAACTCCAGTCGTTAGAGCAACAGTTCGGTGGTCAGGGCTACTTCACCAGCCAGATCAATCAGGTACAAGCGAAGTTGAGCAGTAGCTTTGCACTTGCATCGGATACGCTCAACACGATGATGGAAGAGAAGATTGTCTTGCGTGAAGCTGAAAAACGTGGCATCACCGTAACAGATGATGAGGTAGAGAAGGCGCTCCGTGCTGAGATCGCTAATCAGCAAGGGTTGATCACGGAGCCACAGGCGACGGAAACAGCAGTTGCCGATGCAACAGCTACTTCAGAGGCAATCACGGCAGCCACTGCCACGGCCCAAGCAACACCCGTTGCTTCGACTGAAATTAGTGGTACAACCCCAGTCAGCGGAACCGATACCATCAGTAGCACAAGCCCAATTACTGACACAGGTGCAGTTTCCACAACTACCACAGCGCCTACAACTGCGCTTACAGAAACGACTGCTATCACAGCTACTGACGCAAGTGCATCGCCGGTTGTAACTTCAACCGAAGGCTTGAGCGGCACCGAAGGTCTGAGTGGAACTACAGGCATCAGCGCCACGACCTCGCTCACGGAAGCCGTTCAGGTTTCGAACGGTGAAACCATCTCGCCTACAGCCACGCCTGAGCCAATCCCGACCCGTGCCATTATCACGGACGCACTCTACGCGGAGGGCCAGGCTACCTTGGAAGCTAATTTGAAGCAGGTGGCAAATCTCGATCTAACCACCTATCGTCAAATCATTCGTGTCCGCCTGCTGCGTGATAAACTGCGTGAAGCAATCGGTGCCGATGTGCCAACAACCGAGGAAGAGGTGAAGGCGAGTCACATTCTGTTGCGTGAAATTCTGCCGACACCGACTGTTGCCATCACAGATACGGCCAATATTACGCCAACCGCCACAGCAACGGCTTTGCCCGAAGGCGCACCCACCCCTACTGCAACCCCTGCGCCACGCACCTTAGACGAGGCCATGTCCCAGGCAAGGGATCTCAAGGCACGTATCGACGCTGGTGAGGATTTTGCTGCACTAGCCAAACAATATAGCGATGATGCTGGCTCTGGTGCAAATGGCGGCGATTTGGGCTGGTTTGCCCATGGTGCCATGGTGGCAGAGTTTGACAAGCAAGCCTTCTCGCTGCCTGTGGGTCAGGTGAGTGAGCCCTTTACATCGACCTTTGGTGTTCACATCCTGAAAGTTACTGAAAAGGATGAGAAACATCCCAAGGACCAACAGAAGATCGATCAAGAGCGCGCTCAGGCCTATGATACCTGGCTGCAAGAGCAACTCGCTGCGGAAGACATCAAGCGCCCGGCCAGTCTCACAGGCAATTTGCCACGCGATCTACGGCAAACAACAGCTAGCGCCACGAATTAAGTCGTATATCTACCAAGGGTAGATATAGAAAACGGGACACTCTAATGAAGTGTCCCGTTTTTATTTGTGATACAATTTAAACATAGGTGAAATGTCTACAGAAACAGTAAAATAAGGGCAGGATATAATACCGATTGCGGTTGCAAAAGCCACCAATTTTCCCCGTAACTATGGCTGAAATTCATGGCTTTTCAGAGGACCCTTGGTATAAGTTGCCATGTGTAGCAACTTGTACCCTGTATCCTGCACTTTGTTCTAGCAAACTTGATCGAATGAGTAATCTACAAACACGCCCGCTGGATATTGCAATTGAACGTGCGACGGGCTCACTTAAAATAATTTGGGCGGATGGTCATATCAGTACCTTTGCGCTGCGCTGGTTGCGCTCCAACTGTCCCTGTGCCACATGTCGCGAAGATGTGCGTGCGGCAAGTGACGATCCACTCTCACTACGTCCGATGCCGAGCACGGAAGTCGAGTCAGCAGAATTGGTTGGCAACTATGCGCTGCGTTTGCGCTGGAAGGATGGGCATGACGCCGGGATCTACACCTTTTCGAGTCTACGTGCTAGCTGTCCATGTTCAGATTGTAATCCGAATGGTTCTCCTCCTCTGTTTCTGGCCGCGTAACAGAAAGAGAGTATAGCTGAGATTCTCCCATCCCTCGCTTCTAAACGGTATGACAGTCACTTACCAAACTTGTCCGCTGTGACATAATGGAGTTGGCAGGTGATTGTTGTCTGAGTAGTTATCAATTCATTGGGACTACTACCTGGGTCTGACAAAATGAAGACTGTTATCACAATTTGACAGGCAAGAGTATGTCCAAACACAAAGGAAAGAAAGATGACTCACACTGCTGATATTGAGCGACCGTCCAAAGATATTATCGAAGGGCTCAAAGAGATTGGAAGTGCGACCGCAACCGGCGAACTGTATCGTCTTGGCATTCGTGACCCCATGCTCCACGGCATTCGTTCGTGGACCCCTGGCAAATCGATTGTGGGGCCAGCCTTGACGCTGCAATTTATGCCCAAGCGCGAAGATCAATATGGCCAGGATGAATATGCCGACCCGGAAAAGCAGTTGCACCGTCATGTCCTTTACCATGCGCAGTCGGGCGACATCGTTGTGGTCGACGCACGGGGCGATATGAGCAGTGGTGTCTTTGGTGAGATGATGCTCACTTATTTCACCGGACGGGGCGGCTTGGGCGTTGTCATTGATGGCTGTATCCGCGATTATCCGCATGCCAAGGATTTGGGTATTGGTTTGTTCCTCAAAGGAACCACGCCCAATTTCCACACACAGACCAACATCTTCCCCTTTGCAGTCAACGTGCCGATTGCCTGTGGTGGTACCTTAGTCATGCCAGGCGATATTATCGTTGCTGATGACGATGGTGTAGTTGTCGTGCCGGTCAAGCTTGCTCCTGAACTGGTGAAGAAGGCGGGTGCCCACCATGAATGGGAAGAATTCTCAAAAATGAAGCTCTCTCAGGGTGGCGATTTGCGCAAATACTATCCGCTGCGTACCGATGCCCAGGAGGAGTACGAGGCTTGGAAGAAGGCGCAAGGTAAGTGAAAAATTGTGAATTGCGAGTGGAAAATTGTGAAACTCACCTTTTCTCACTCGCATTCTCATCGCAATGGGTAGCGCCTAAATCTGGCACAAGTGCGAAAGGAGATAATATGGGATCATCCATTACATTGTTTCGGCTATGGGGAATCGACGTTCGGGTACACTGGACGTTCGTACTGATTTTGCTCTATGGGGCATTTCTTTACCAAGATGTTGCCACCAGCCCGGCAGTCGGTGCAGCCTACGGTGTATTAGTCATTCTACTCCTTTTTGTCTGTGTTACGCTGCACGAGTTTGGTCATGCTTTGGTGGCGAAATACTTCAAAGTCAATGTGCCAGATATCACCTTGTTGCCGATCGGCGGTGTGGCGCGACTGGAAAAGATGCCAGATAAACCCTTTCAGGAGTTTCTCATTTCCATTGCCGGACCTTTAGTGAACTTGGCTATCTCGCTTGTCCTTCTCCCGGTTTGGTTGGTTGTGGTGACGGTTGAAGCTCGTTCCGGCACGGCGGCACCGCTGGTTTGGGGCTTTGTTTCGTTGATTCAGCGTTTGATCGACGATGCGAGAAATGCGGGTGTGAGTAATCTGCTCGCTTATCTGATCCTGATCAATGTTTCTTTGGCACTCTTTAATCTGCTACCTGCCTTTCCGATGGACGGCGGTCGGATTCTGCGTTCGATTTTGGCAACGGCAATGCCCTATGTGCAAGCGACGCGCATCTCTGTCATGGTTGGACGCTTCTTGGCTGTGTTGATTGCGCTATGGGGCGTAACCACCGGCAATATCACGGCTCTGTTGGTCGCCTTCTTCGTCTATGTTGGTGGCGGCTCGGAACGTGAATCGGTCGAGAGCCGAGCTGTACTCAAGGACATTCCAATTGCTAATGCGTTGACACCTAGCGCGACCAACCTCTATACCAGCGAACGGCTGAGCAAAGCGGTTGATCTGCTGATGACCAGTTATCAAACAGATTATCCTGTAGTCGATTTGGGAGGGAATTTTGTCGGAGCCTTAACTCGTGCTCGTTTGGTCACAGCGTTGCGCGAACAAGGGGCCGATGGGCGTGTGGTCGATGCGATGATACCCGCCGCCCAACTGCCTTCCATGCCGATTGACGGTGATCTGTCGCAAGTCTGGGAGAAGATCGCCTCTACCGGTAGTAGAGTGGTCGCCATTCGCGACGGAAATCAATTCAGGGGCCTGATTACCGTGGACGATGTTACTGAACTTTTTCAAGTGATGGGTGCCAGCTTTGACCGCAATATGATGATGAGTGACGGTGCAGTCGAGCATGCTGCCTAAGGGAGCAGGATGCAAGGTGCAAGCTAGAAATGTGCACCTTATATCTTATATGAGGAGAACAAGCGTTGGCGGAGTTTCGGTCGACAACTGGTAGCATCTACTATGAACTTCTAGGCGAAGCCTCGGCTTCTGCACCTAAGATCACGCTTCTGCATAATTTTATGAGTACGGGGCGGATGGCCTGGAATGGCATCTTACCGAAGTTGGAAGGGTTCCAGATTTTGCTGGCCGATCTGCCAGGTCATGGTCGATCCGTGGGTCACCCAGACCATTACGACTACTCCGCAATGGGTAAACAGATCACTGAGCTTATGCGTAGGGTTGGCTTTGAGCGAAGCCATTTAGCAGGCTGTAGCGCTGGTGGAATGATCGCCCAGTTGATGGTCAATGATGCGTTGGTTGATCCTGCAAGCTTGACGCTCGTCAGTACCACCTACACGACCGATCCTGCGGAGCTGAAAAGTGGAACTCCCTTGGCCCCCGAAAATTTCGTTGCTTCGGACAATTGGCTGGATGCCACTGCCAAGTTGCACGATCCTTATCAAGGTGAAGGCTACTTTTACCGAGAGTTGCTACCAGGCTTCCGTACCGCCCGCCTTGAGTTTGCGATCAATCTCTCATTGGATGAATTGAAGCGCTTTCAATTGCCTACTTGCATCATCCACGGCGAATTGGATGAATTTTTCCCAACCACAATAGCACAACAGATGCATCAAGCCATCGCCACTAGTGAACTCCATATTATTCCACAGCAAACTCACGCCCTCATCTTTCGCAAGCCCTGGATTGTAGGTGAAATTATGCGCGAGTTTTTAGTTAGGAAGTAGCCATGACGCAACCTATAAAGATTTCGCCCTCGATTTTGACGGCTGATTTTGGTCACTTGGCAGAACAGATTCAACAAGCCGAAGCAGGTGGTGCTGACTATATTCACCTGGATGTGATGGACGGCAATTTTGTGCCCAACATCACTTTCGGCCCGCCGCTGATTAGCGCAGTACGCAAAGTGACGAAGCTACCCTTAGATGTGCATCTCATGGTGCATGAGCCTGACCGTTACCTGGCCGATTATCGAGCGGCAGGAGCAGATATTATCACGGTTCATGTCGAAGCTTGCCTACACTTACACCGCACGATCCAGAATGTGATCGAACAGGGGTGCAAAGTAGGCATTGCCTTGAACCCAGCTACCCCAATCGAGGCTGTGCGCGAGGTAATCCCTTATATCGACCAAGTGTTGGTGATGACGGTCAATCCTGGCTTTGGCTCACAAAAGTTTATTGAAACGATGACCAGCAAGATGCGCCGAATGCGCCACATGGTGCATGAATTTAATCCGATGTGTGATATTGAAGTAGATGGCGGTATTCACCAGAACAATATTGCCGATATTATCAGTTGTGGGGCTAACGTCATCGTCGTAGGTAGCGCCGTTTTCAATAGCCAGGCCAGCGTGGCCGAGAATATTGCCGCCCTGCGCAAGAGCATCGCTGAAGCAGAACTTTGAAAAGACGACAAGATGAAGGGATGATAGGATGATAAGAGGATACTCGATTTGTTATCCTATCATCCCTTCATCTTGTCATATCAACCACTATGCGTCTTTCACCCGAACTTCTCCTCGCTGCCTATAGCCAAGGCGTCTTCCCGATGGGTGAGCACGACGGCAGCATCTCCTGGTATGACCCCAATCCACGCGCTCTGATCCCCTTAGATGAACGGTTTCACGTGCCACGTTCGTTAGCGCGTCGAATTCGGCAGGGTGGGTTCGAGATTCACGTGGATCGCGACTTTCGGCAAACGATGCGAGCGTGCGCTGAACCGGCACCTGGCCGCGAGACAACCTGGATCACCGATGAATTCGTCGATGTCTATTCGCTTTTGAATCAAATGGGTTTTGCCCACAGTGTGGAAACGTGGATCGATGGTGAGTTAGTGGGCGGGCTCTATGGTGTTGCGCTCGGTGGACTCTTTGCTGGGGAGAGTATGTTTAGTCGGCAATCGGACGCTAGCAAGATCGCCTTGGTTTATCTTGTGGAACGCTTGCGGACGAGAGGGTTTGTACTGCTTGATACTCAATTTACGACCAACCATCTTTGCCGTTTTGGCACCTACGAAATCAGTCGAGCCGAATACAAACGGCGATTAAAACTCGCAATGGGAGTAGATGCTTCTTTCGTGTAGTTGTGCTGCGTTCTCACTGCCATTAGACTAGAAGGTTTCGTAGGTGCATGCTTTTAGCTGCACAAGGTAGGCCCAACCGAGAACGTGCGGTTTCAAACCGCACGTTCTGATGTGTAGGTAAATATCTCATTTTGATGCCCAAAGGGCTCCCAGGCTGTTTCGAGAAGAAATCTTACCCTGGAGTCCAAAGATGCTCCTTCGGGTACTGCATGGGTGCGAAATGACAATAGTAACGTTCAATCTAGACATCAGTAATCGTTTTTTATAGAGATGACACTTAAACATTGTACAATCTCCATCTGTTTTGCTCTCGGAAGATTGTGCAATGTTTAAATAGCGTGTCTATTAGCACATCACGTTTCATACGAAAACTGATATATTGATCTAGAAAGCTGTACCAATCACCGCTGGTTACTTTTGCAGCCACAGAGCGATCTGATAGACGAAGGGGATGACAAAGAGGATACTATCCATACGATCCCACACGCCGCCATGCCCCGGCAGAAAACGCCCGCTATCCTTTGCACCGGCGTGACGCTTGATCATACTTTCAACCAGGTCACCAAAAAACGCCAATACTCCCCCAATAAAGCCGATCACGATCCCGAGTGGAATGCCAAGCGGTATCGGCGTCAAGGCGGCCATCAGCCCACCCGTGATGGCACCGCCAATAAAACCACCGATGGTCCCTTCCCAGGTCTTTTTAGGGCTGATGCGCGGCCAAATTTTGTGTTTTCCCAAATAATAGCCAACGAAGTAAGCCGCAGTGTCATTCGCCCAGGTAATCAACACACCCAGCATCAGCCATGCAAGCCCATTCGGCAACTCACGCAAGGCTGCACCCTGACTTAGCATCAGCCCAAAATAGATCGCCCCAGCAGTGGTAGATAGCCATGTATTGACCGGGTGCTCGACCTGAAACAAGGCATAGATTAGCGTTGCGATCATGCCTGCTGTGATCACCAGGGTGACGGGCAGAAGGTCAGGTCGCCAACCGGAGCCAATCATCAATGTCAGCCAAATTCTGCCGAGCCAATGAACGGGGTAGTAGCCTCCCTGTTCCATCAAGCTAAAATATTCGTTGCTAACAGCAATGGCAAGGACCAGAATCAGCAGCGCGCTCCAGAGACCCCCCAACCAAAGTGGGAGCAAGACAAAGGGAAGGGCAACAAGACCTACAAGAATACGTGTACGCACGATAGATGTTGCTACGTTGAGGTTCTCATTGAAAGTGTTTTAAGGATCGTTATGTTTGGAGAACACGTCCAAATTTACGTTGACGCTTACTATAATCGAGCAATGCCTTGTACAATTCTGTTCCGTCAAAGTCTGGCCAGTAGGTGGTCGTCGCATAATACTCTGCATAGGCCGCCTGCCAAATCAGAAAGTTACTCAGACGCCACTCACCGGCGGTGCGAATGATCAAGTCGGGGTCGGGCAATTCGCTGGTGTAGAGATATTGGCTGATGACTTCCTCCGTCACTTGCTCGGGCGGAATCCGGTCGGCAATCACGCGGCGCACTGCGTCAACGATCTCGGCGCGGCCCCCATAGTTAAAGGCCAAATTGACCGTGATACGAGAGTTGTCCTTGGTCACTTCCAAGGCGTGACGAATTTGCTTTTGCAGGTGAGGGTTGATGCCATCCAGCCGACCGCTGTGCAAGATGCGCACCCCGTTCCGATGCAGATCACGCAATTGTCGCTCGATGGTCAGCCCCAACAAACGCATCAAGCCATTTACTTCATCTGGTGGCCGGTTCCAATTTTCAGTGGAAAATGCGTAGAGCGACAGAATTTTTACCCCATACTCTGTGCATTCCTCGAGGATATGCTTAATATTATCGACACCTGCCTGATGGCCTGCAAGTCTTGGAAGCCCTCTGCTCTTGGCCCAACGCCCATTGCCGTCCATGATAATCCCAATATGGTGAGGGACATTGGTGAGCTCTGCCGATTTGACCACTGGTTTCGAGTTTAAAGACTCAAGATTCACATTCAATCTCCATACTCTACTCTATTTAGAATTGCCTCGTTCTGTTACCGTGGGAGCCTGATTTTGATTGACTGTATCCACATCCAATCAAAACCGACGAACACGTAAGTATTAGTAGTGTAACAGAAAAAAAGAGCAGTTAGGGAACACTTAAGTGCAGAATACCACGATTGCCAGTGAATTGAAAAGAGTAGGGTAAAAGAAAAGGGGTGAGCAGCCACTCACCCCCATGTCGCCAGGATCTGCACTGCTTTAGACCTTCATAATTTCTGCGTCTTTTTCTTTAGCAATATCTTCGATATGCTTGATATAGACATCGGTTTTGTCTTGGATTAACTTCTCTCCATGTTTTAGATCATCTTCGGAGATCAGTTTCTCTTCCTCAAAATCCTTTAAGTCCTTGATCCCGTCGCGCCGAACATTGCGAATCGACACCTTGGCTTCTTCGGCACGTTTGTTCACCATTTTCGTAAGATCCCGACGACGCTCCTCGGTCAAAGGGGGCAGGTTGAGACGAATTTGTGCGCCATCGTTGTTGGGCGTTAATCCCAAATCCGATTTCGAAATGGCGGTTTCAATCGCCTTCAGATCGCTCGCACTGTAAGGCTTAATCAGCAGTTGCTGCGCCTCGGGCACAGTAATGTTGGCGATCTGCTTCAGGGACGTGGGTGTGCCATAGTAGTCGACTGAGATCTTGTCGAGCAGCGCAGGGTTGGCACGCCCGGTTCGGATCGAAAGTAGATCATGGCGGAACGACTCGATGGTTTTGTCCATTCGGTCTTTTACATCAGCTAGTACATCATCAATCATAGCGGCATCTCCTGCGGTCTCAAACTTGGTAGTTACAATCGCAACACGATCATGTGCAGTTATGGCGCTGCCCTAGATCGTTATCGAGCCAGTTTGATAATTTGAATTATTTCGCTAGCCTTCCAAACTACATCGCGCATAGGGGCCAAGGGGAGGGCGATCCTTGTAGTGTAGATGATAGTCGTCGGTTCGGCTAAATTGTTAGGACACCTTGTGGTTATAACTCTGTTTCTGGTAGAGCGAATGCACTTGTCCTTCATATTGGTTGTACTCGACCCAATGCTTTGATGACATCTGCATCTCTACCCTATATTGTATCAAAAGACGCCATGACTGGAAATTTCTGTTATAGATTCAAAATCGACTTGCGAATTTTCGGGAGCTTCGTTACTATAAGCGGCGTACTAAATTTCTTCTCTTAGATCTCTCATTTCTAACAATATGATTAGTCCACCCGACTAAAAAGGAGCGAACATGGCAAACAAGGCGAAACGTTCGGCGCAGCGTGTTAGTGCCGAAATTGCTGGTGTTCACGATACTGTAGCGGCTGTTCACCACGACATCGCCGAGGATGTTCATTTGTTGCATAGCATGGGGTATGCGCAAGAACTATCGCGGCGTATGAAGGGCTTCTCGAATTTTGCAATCTCGTTCTCCATCATTTGTATCCTTTCTGGTGGTATTAACTCGCTGGCCCAGGGAATGGCTGGTGTTGGAGGGGCGGCCATCGGGATTGGTTGGCCGCTCGGTTGTCTTATTTCGTTTCTCTTTGCATTAGGGATGGCACAGATCGCTTCTGCTTACCCGACGGCTGGCGGACTATATCACTGGGGATCGATTTTAGGCGGCAGGGGCTGGGGTTGGGCTACGGCTTGGTTGAATTTGATTGGCTTGGTGACTGTGTTGGCGGCGATCAATGTCGGCACATATGGTTTCTTTATGGGAGCTTTTGGCGGCACACTTGGACTCACCGATAATTACATTACAAAGATCGTCTTTATGATTGTAATCACGTCGTTGCAGGCACTCATTAACTATCGCGGGATAGAACTCACCAGCAAACTCACCGATTTTAGTGGCTATCTCATCTTTGCTGTGTCGATCTTGCTGACTGCGGTACTCTTTATCTTTGCACCCAGCTATGACTTTGGCCGTCTCTTCACCTTTACCAACTATAGCGGTATCGCAGATGGTGCAGTTTGGCCAGCCTCGCAAAGCATGCTCTATGTATTTCTGCTTTGTCTACTTTTACCGATCTACACCATCACTGGCTTTGATGCATCAGCCCATACATCGGAAGAGACTGTAAAAGCTTCATCAGTGGTGCCGCGTGGAATTATCACGTCGGTGCTCTGGTCGTCGCTCTTTGGCTGGCTGATGTTAATTGCCTTTGTGATTGCCACGCCCAATATGGACGAAGCCGCTGCCAGTGGCTGGGGAGTTTTTTTCTACACGATGGATGCAGTGGTTCCCAATGCCTTGAAACAGCTACTATACTTTGGTATTTTCGTCTCACAATTTCTCTGTGGCCTAGCCACTGTCACCTCTTGCTCGCGCATGATGTTTGCCTTTGCACGTGACGGTGGATTGCCTGCATCCAACTGGTTTCGCGAGATTCACAAAACCTACCTGACACCAGGCAATGCGATTTGGGCCTCGGCTGTAATTAGTATCCTCTTTACCATGTATACTCCCGTCTATACAACTGTAGTTACCGTTTGTGTCATCTTCCTTTTCTTATCCTATGGCACACCTGTTGTTCTTGGGGCACTGGCCTATGGCAAGACTTGGAAGCAAATGGGACCTTTCAACATTGGAGCGCTATATCGAGTCGTGGCCTTACTCTGTGGTTTAGCGGTGCTTTTTATCTTCTACGTGGGCATTCAACCTCCAAATGATAAAGCACTTTGGATTACAATTGCCTTCCTGGCTCTGACTGTTATAGTCTGGTTCGCCCTAGAACGTAACCGGTTTGAAGGACCACCGACTGGCGAGCGATTAGCACGTCGTCAACGAGAATTGGCTGGGGCAGCAACTGGGAAGAAGCGTTAAGAACGGTGAGCAGGATGTGATGGAAAAAGGTTGGCCCATCACTCCTGCTCGCCCATTGAATTTGGGATGTAAACTTTGGGGAGTAAACAATGTCGCAATTAGCTGGGATGTTAACGCTCGACGAGCTTGCTCAAAAGGTAAGTCAAGGAGCAATTGATACGGTATTGGTTCAATTTACCGACCATTATGGGCGCTTTATGGGAAAGCGCTATGATGCGGACCATTTTCTAGAATCGGTTGCAGGGCATGGAACCCACGGCTGCAACTACTTGTTGACTGTCGATATGGAGATGGAGCCGGTGCCAGGCTATCGTTTTGCCAATTGGGAACTTGGCTATGGTGACTTCCACCTCGTGCCTGATCTCTCGACCCTTCGTGTGGCAAGTTGGTTGGATCGTTCAGCCGTCGTATTGTGTGATGTCGACGATGAAAAGAGTCATAGCCCGGTGACTGTGGCCCCTCGCTCGATTTTGCGCAAGCAGATTGCTGCCGCCGAAGCGCTGGGTTATAGTGCCAAGGCTGCTTCCGAGTTGGAATATTACATCTTCAATGAATCTTACAAGGCCGCCGCCCAAAAAGGCTACGCGAATCTCGATCCGGCTGGCTGGTACATTGAAGATTACCACATGATGCAAGGGGCTCGCGAGGAAGCATTTAATGGAGCGGCTCGACGTCACCTCAAGGCATCGGGGATTCCTGTTGAGAATTCCAAAGGCGAATGGGGATTGGGACAGCATGAGCTCAATGTGCGCTACGCCGACGTGCTGACCATGGCTGATCGTCACGCACTCTTCAAACAGATTCTCAAAGAAGTAGCCGATCAGCAGGGTATCAGCATCACATTCATGGCCAAGATTGCTCCAACTGCAGCGGGTTCAAGCAGCCATATTCATCTCAGCCTGTGGAATCAAGAAGGCAATGCCTTTGCTGGCGACAAACAATTTGGGCCTGTGCGCGGTTCGGATATTTTTCGTTGGTTCCTGGGCGGCTGGATGGCGCATGTGCCTGAGTTGATGGTCTGTTATGCACCTACGATCAATTCCTACAAACGCTATCAATCTGGCTCTTGGGCACCGACTCGGTTGGCCTGGAGCTATGATAACCGCACGGCTGGCTTTCGAGTGGTTGGCAGTGGCAGCAGCCTACGTATTGAATGCCGCGTTCCTGGTGCCGATGTCAACCCCTACATGGCCTATGCTGCGGCCCTTGCATCTGGGCTGGATGGCATTGCCAATCAGATCGAACCACCAAATATCTTTGAGGGCGACATCTATCAGGCGCAACAGTTGCCGCGAGTGCCACATAGCCTGCGTGATGCCAATGCGCTCTTCGGCGATAGTGCCTTTGCCAAGCAGGTTTTTGGTGCTGAGGTGGTTGAACATTATGCTTACTTTTTCAACAAAGAAATCGAGAGCTTTGACAACGCTGTAACCGATTGGGAACGCAAGCGCTATTACGAACGGATTTGATATGGCACCTTTGATTGGCATTACTACCTACGGGCGCAACGATTACAACGCCTATACCCTGCCCGCTGAATATGTGGATGCGGTACGCCGTGCTGGTGGTATTCCTGTTCTGATTCCACCGGGAGAAGCGCAAACCGCTGAGTTGATGACACGGCTCGATGGTTTGATCCTATCTGGCGGGCCAGACGTAGATCCGGAACTCTACGATGGCATGCAGCATAAAATGATCTACGGCATTGACCCCGACCGCGATGAAACCGAAATCGCACTGGCGCAGATCGTTGCCGAGCATAGCCAGCCCACTCTCTGCATCTGTCGCGGGGCGCAGGTAATGAATGTCGCATTGGGTGGCTCACTGGTGGAGCATTTACCCGACGTGGTAGGCGAGGAGGTAGTCCATAGGGATGTGCGCAGCATGTGGGCGCAACATACAGTAAACATTGAGGAAGGAACGAAGTTGGCCGATATCTTGCAGACAACGTCGCCCAACACCTACTCCTGGCATCACCAATCGATTCGCCGTCCAGCCCCTGTGCTGAAAGTGGTTGCCCGCGCCGAAGACGGCACCATCGAAGCGGCTGAGAAGGGTGATCATCCTTTTCTATTGTTAGTGCAATGGCATCCTGAAGCCAGCGCTATGATCGATCCTGTCCAACAGCGTCTGTTTAATGCGTTGGTGGAGGCGGCACGTAAAGTTCGACCGTGAGTTCTACCATATTGTCTTGATCAACTGTGAACTCTGTAAATTTTGGTCTGCGGTGACCAATGTCATGTCCTCTGCAATTGCCGTGGCAACAATAATACGGTCGGCTGGATCCTTATTCAGGGGTGAAGGCAGAGTTGCGGAAATAGTAGCAATTTGGGGCGTGATAGGTTGAACCGTGATTTTATTGGCTTGAATCAGTAGATTGAGAAAGTCGAGAGGGGAGGTTGCAACTTGTAGCCTCCCCTTTTGCAATAGCATGGCTATTTCCCACAACGAAATGTCAGCGATGAGGATGCCATCCTTCTCGTTTGCTTATGTAATGGCAGCTTTTGCCAGATCGGATAAAGACGATGGACTCAAGGCATCCCAAACGAGTACATGAGTATCAAGCAAAATCATTCTGGGTGCAGCTAGCAGTGAACGAGTAAACAGACAATATTTATAAACAAATTGGTATTACAAACCTTTACTCAAGGAGATTTTTCATGCGTTTACAAAATAAAGTGGCACTTATTACAGGTGCTGGCTCTGGCATTGGATTGCAGACGGCACTGCTCTTTGCCCAAGAAGGCGCAAAGGTCGTGGTGGTGGATATTAATGATGCTGCTGGTGCGAAGGCCGTGCAGATGGTGAAGGATCAGGGTGGGGATGCTGCCTATGTGCGAGCGGATGTCTCCAAGGCAGCCGATTGTGAGGCGATGGTTGCCTTTGCCGAAGCAACTTATGGCAAACTTAACGTGCTCTTCAACAATGCCGGGATCAGCCATGCCGACGACGATGACGCCATCAGCACCAGCGAGGCAGTGTGGGATTTGACCTTCAACATCAACGTCAAGGGCGTTTGGTTGGGCTGCAAGTATGGCATTCCAGCTTTACGGCGAGCGGGTGGAGGATCGATCATTAACACTGCCTCGTTTGTGGCTATATTGGGTGCTGCCACGCCGCAACTAGCCTACACTGCCAGCAAAGGTGCTGTACTCTCCATGAGCCGCGAACTAGCCGCCATCCACGCCCGTGAAAACATCCGGGTCAATGCCCTTTGCCCTGGCCCACTTCACACCGAGCTGTTGATGAAATATCTCAACACGCCCGAAAAGAAGCAGCGCCGCCTGGTGCATATCCCCATGGGGCGCTTTGGTGAAGCAAAAGAGATCGCCTACGCTGTGCTCTATCTGGCCAGCGATGAATCTTCATTTGTGACGGGAACGGAATTTATGGTCGATGGCGGCATCACTGCCGCCTACACGACACCGGAGTAATGGTGAATGGTTAACGGCGAATGAATAACGATGCTTTGAGGACCATCATTATTCATTCGCCATTCACTGTTTACCCATTATTGGGGAATAATCAATTCTTGGCCGACGCGCAGTGCGTTTGGATCGGTGATGTTGTTGGCGGTGGCAATCTCTTCGGCACTGACATTGTACTGCTGTGCGATCGACAGCAAGGTGTCGCCTGATTGCACAACATGGATCGTGTAACGTAAGCGTCGCACTTCCTCTGGGGTCAAGCCAGGGATGAGCAGCTTTTGACCTGCACGAATGAGGTTGGGATTGGCAATGTTATTGGCCGTGGCGATCTTTTGGGCGTCTACTTTATACTTGGCCGCAATATCGTACAGTCCCTCACCGGGTTGTACCACGTGGATCACGACATCATCCGGTACGTCGGTGGCGTTGGCGTCAGCAGTTGTGGAACCCGCAGTATCCTCGCTTGGGGCACTCTCCTCACGCCCTGGATCGTAGCCAGGAATCAGCAGCTTCTGCCCTAGTTGAATCACATTGGCATCGGAAAGTTGGTTGGCTTTGAGAATTTCCGCAGGATCGGCATTATATTGAGCCGCAATGCTGCTAAGACTATCACCAGCCTGCACTTCGTGATAGAAGGGGGCCGCAGTTGGTGTTGGTGTCGGTTCAATGTAGGGAACGACCAAAACTTGACCTACCCGAATGTCGTCGTTTTGTAGATAATTCAATCGGCGCAGGGTGGCCGAATCGGTTCCAAACTTGATGGCGATTGAATCGAGCGAATCGCCCGG
The DNA here is from genome assembly GCA_046328715.1 of Caldilineaceae bacterium. Classification (GTDB taxonomy): domain Bacteria; phylum Chloroflexota; class Anaerolineae; order Caldilineales; family Caldilineaceae; genus JAXLWB01. Next base: position 165,569 of record JAXLWB010000010.1, read on the forward strand.
CAAGACGGTCCATTGCTGCTGCGTAGGCTTCTCTGCCGTCACCGTAGCGGTGATGCCCTCTTGCGGGGTTTCGAGCGCAGTTTCTTTGGCTTCGATGGTTACTTTCGGTTCGCCAATTGTGTTAGAAGTCTTGGGTTCTGGGGTCACCAAGTTGACCATCCCCGTGGGCAATGGTGTATCAGTGGGACCTGGAGTCGCCTCTGTTCGCTCACGCGTACAAGCGCCTAGCACCAGAATGATGAACACAAGGGCGAATATTTTAAGATGATTGCGTTGCACAGTTCTTGTTCCTTGCAAAAGTCGTTGCAAATTCAACCCTATTTTAGCACAATTGATCTCAACCAACAATAGAAACAGAGAACAATCTAATCAGAACCCCAAGCGTGAGCGAGTGAACCCTCACTCGCTCACGCTTGGGGTTCTGATTGATTCGCTTTAGCGTAAAAACTGGTAGGCAGAAACCACCGTTGCCCCAGTAAAAAGCAGAAAGACCAAATTAAAGAGCGAAAAGACCCCAAGCAGTTGTAAGCCAAGAAATCCGCCAGCGAGGATGCCTAAAATTACTCCGCCTAACATAAACCAGGCTAGATAGCGTCCACGCCGTTTGTTCACCGCACGCCGTATAATCTGCGATAGCACGCCACCTGCTGCCGAACCACCCATAATGGCAACGAATAGCCCTAAGAAGAGCGGCACAAAGCCGGTAATAACGCCGATGATCGGCGTTGCAATCATCGCTACCAGAAAACTCACACCAAAGGCGATCGGGTAGTCCTTGTTTTCAATGTTAAAATAGACCGCCTGCTGCGAACGCACGCACTCCTTACAACGAAAGCCAACTGGTGTCTGCACTGCACATTTGGGACAGATGGGTCTGTCGCACTTATTGCAGCGCAATAATGTCGGCGTATTTGGATGAAACGTACAATACATCGTTACTTCTTCACTCATATTTCCTCTTCTGTGGCGTGAGGGGAAGACAGGAAGACAGGGAGACGGGAAGACAAGAAATTCGTCTGTTATCTTGTCATCCCTTCATTCTATCATCAAGTCCGCCCTACCCACTCCACTTCATTTTCTCCATTAAAGTCTGGTAAAAATAACTGCGATCTCGCAGCCGAACGAAACGCGCCAGATGTGGACTGGCTACCACAATGACTTCGTCGTTTTCTTCAATCTCAACCACAACCTGCCCGTCTACAGTGAGAATCGGTCGGTGGTCGCTATAGGCACGCATACGAACTTGGGTACCTTCGGAAAGCACAACGGCACGATCCATGCTGAGGTGTGGCGCAATCGGAATCAGCAGCATATTGCGCAGTTCAGGCGGCAAGATCGGTCCACCGACGGCCAGCGCGTACCCGGTACTGCCCGTGGCAGTAGAAACAATCAGTCCATCACAAGTGTACTGTGTCAAATAGCCGCCGTCAAGATGGGCACTAATACGTACGACGCGTGCCAAATCTCCGCGCGAAAAGACGACATCGTTGAGTGCATCGTATTCACAAATCGTACAGATCGTGCCTCCCTCTGCCGGACGCTCGACGCGTGCCCGAACCATCAAACGTTCTTCCACCCAGTAATTGCCCTGAAGCAATTGGTGCAGAGGACGCTCCCAATCATCGGGCATCACCTCGGCCAAAAAGCCAAGGCGTCCCATTTTGACGCCCAACATCGGCAACTGGTGCGTAGCTCCTAAACGGGCACCGCGCAACAGCGTGCCATCCCCACCCAGGGTGATCAAGAGATCGAGTTCCGCTACCGGAAGCACAGAGTCCCACGCCGAGGCATGATAGACACGAGTGATACCAGCATCCTGTAGATATTTACCGATCACTTCACCCAAGACGCGTGATTCAGGCTTTTTGGGATGATGAAGAATACACACCCCTTGAAACGGTCTGTGATCGACTGCGTGAGTCAAGGAAGTGGGTTGAGCAACAAAAGATGAAGCCGATGTAACTTTCATTTTTATCTAGATTTCTGATTGTGCTATGATGGTAAGCCATGCGTGTTTTGATCTTATCCGATATCCATGCGAATCTGGTTGCCTTAGAAACAGTCATGGCCTCTGCTGAAGGCAAGTATGATGTTGTCTGGTGTTTGGGCGATATCGTGGGTTATGGCCCGCGCCCGAATGAATGTGTCGACCTGCTCAGCACCGAAGCTTCGATCTGTGTGATCGGCAACCACGACTGGGCGGCCCTGGATCGCAGCGGTGTCGATGTCGATGATTTTAACCCCGCTGCCAAACATGCCATCCTCTGGACTCAAGAGCAACTCTCCGAACGAGCACGCAGATACCTAAACGGACTGACCGATAAACCTGTCTCACCTGTGGGCCATGTCCAACTTTTGCTGACTCATGCCAGCCCTCGTGAGCCAGTTTGGGAATACATTCTAACCCCGTCGGTGGCATTAGAGAATTTTGCACGCTTCCAGCAAGCGATCTGCCTGGTTGGACATACGCACAAACCGGTGATCTACGAACTGACACTTCAAGAAAGTTTGACTGCCGCCAACACAGCAGGTTACAAACCCGCAAACTTTCACGGCTTTGCCCGTGTCAATGCATTACAGGTTATCCCGGGCACAACCATTCAACTGGAAACGCTGCCGCTTCGTCGCCTGATCATCAACCCCGGCAGTGTGGGGCAACCACGCGATCACGACACACGAGCCGCCTATGCCATTCTCGACTTGGAAAAGATGACCTGGCGCAATGAACGGGTTCACTACCCAATCGACCTGACACAGAGCCAAATGAAGATTGCTCGCCTTCCGCAACGATTGATCGACCGGCTCAGCTTTGGCTGGTAAAGCGTTGCGAATGGCGAATTACGGGTAGTGGGTTTCTGTACTTATTACCTCTATTTCGACGCTGAGACCTCCGAATCCGCCACTTGCCACTCGCTTCTTTTAAAACATCTCTTTTTCCCGATCCTTGCCCAGGCGTTCATACATTTCGAACCAAACTGGAAACTCCTGAATGCGCCGCCGGTTTTCCATCGTGCGCATCCGTTCATGATATTGCTCGACGCGTCGCCGAATCTCATCAGCTACACTTTGCGGATTCTCCACATATTCAAAGGTAAAGCGCCCGCCTTGTGCCGCCGTCTCGGCATAAACATTCCCCATGTTGAGCAGATAGTTGAGCGGGCCGGGGACGACATAGGAAATGTCGTTGATATCCTTTAGCTCGGCACGCCGCACCTTCTTGTCAAAGTAAAACGGAAAGAGAATCGGGCGCATTTCTGTATCGATAATCTCCAGATCGGTTACCTCGTAAGTATCGTTGTACCAATCTTGGACCTTCCACCAGAGCCAAGTCCAGCAGAACATACTAAACAAGCCAATCGGAATCGATCCAATCGCATAACGCAAGGTCGCGCCTGCGATATAGTAAATCAGCAAGGCCGTGGTGGCTGCGCCGGAAAGCAATGCAAAGAAGACTGGCATACTTGCCATACCGATTAGGGTAATCCAATGTTTGCGCCAAACTACTCGGTCGGCGCGCTGCTCGGTAAGAAATTGCGCCCGCGCTTGACGATTGAAGAAAAATTGCCACCAGGAGCGAGGCGCATTTGCTTTCTTAGCAGGTGCAGTATGCCAGGTTCGCTCCGGTGTATCGAGCACCAGGCCAAGTTGTTTTTCTAGAGCATTAAAGATCTCGCGCTTGCCACTTGCCTGATAGTGCTCGTTGCGTCGTGCGCTCAATTGGTTGATTTTCTTGGCTACCAGGTCAGGGCTACGCAAAAAATCAAAGACAATTGCACTTCTGCCGGCGGTTTGTACGAAGATCGTGCCATACTTCCAAAATGTCTGCCAAAAGGTGTTCTGTTGAATCGTGACGGTACGGACCTGATCCAGCAACGCAGTCACACGGCTTTCGCTGAAAAAGACAACCTTCTCTACCTGTGCCACGCGCATATTGGTGACAAGGAAGTAATCGTTGTAGTAATCGACATAGCCCCACAACATCCATAGTCCGGCAACGGCAAGCAGCGCAAGCACCGGCATATCGATCCAGAGAGTTGCAGCACCAAAGATCGTGACGCTGCTCCAAAACGTTACGGTGATGCCAAAGAGCAGTAGCGGCACCAGAATCTTCCGGATAAAAATGACCCAGTGACGCCGATCCAGAGATTCGACTACCTCACCGGGCAACAGTGGAAAGTCGAAATTGGGCGGCGCCTTGGCAAGCTCGATACTAAAATTATCGGGAATCTTTAGCTTGGCCCACATTTCTCTGCGTTTGGCTTCGCTATTTTGCGCTTCATTATTGATAAACTGCCGAAAATCCTCGACATGCAGCCGCAACCATTGGCTACCCGTTTCGGCTTGCAGCGTCGAAGTACAGGGGACTTGAGCGCGCAAGACTGCCTCGTTAAAATAGGCCGTGCCGGTTACGCCACTCTGCTGCATGACCCCACCCACCAGTGCGTACATCATGGCCTTGCGCTGCGGCATCAAGATCCAGAGGCTGTCGGCAAATTCGCCCTGTTGCAGCAGTAAGTCGGGCTGTGGGTAATGATAATGGCTCATGTAGCCCAATAATCGCTCTTGTTCTTTCTCATCATACCCTGAGAATAGTGAAAGATTCTTTAAGGTCGAAATAGTCTCTTCATAGAGTTCATGCGCGATCCGCTCTGGCGTAACACCCGTAATCGTCAAGAACTGCTGCCTTTCCCAGGAAAATACCTTGGTAAAGCAATTTGCAATTGCGGTATGGTCTAAATCGTAGCCGCCAAAGATATTGGCACGTGTGTCGAGCAGACCGAAGGGTTGACTGTTCCCTATCCATCGCTCTGTCCCGTCCTCGTAGATCAGGCGTATCTGACCGATATCGATCACGTACACATATTCAGCAGCCAAATCCCTGGCATAGAGTGGCTGTTTTTCGGGGACTTCAAGGTACTGAGCCGTCTCCGCCAGAAAGCCCAGGATGGTTGGGCTCATTTCGGCCAGAAAAGGAACGGTGCGTAGTCGATTGAGTAAGTCAAACGGTATGAGGGCTTGGCGTAAGTTTGGAAAGTGATAGAGCAGGCGGAAAAACTCTTCAGAAGGCAAGGCATAGGCTGCCCCTTCTTCTACGACCACTGCACTTGTGCTGTGCGGTCGGCGGTAGATAAGATCGTATAATCCCAGAAATTTCCCCGCCGTGCGCAGCCGAGTGACCGTGCGTGGCCCTGTGCGGATATCTTTTACATGTTGTTGCTCATTGACACTGCCACTTTCCAGAAGATAAACCTTATCGACCGGCTTGCCATCTTCGTAGATGCGCATTCCGGGAAAGAGATCGATTCGCTGGGCCGTATCAAAAATGATAATCAGTTGCCCATCATTGCGCGTAGGGGCAAAGTCCGGATATTGAGAAATAAAAAAATCGAGGGCCTTGGAATCTAATGGCATGATTATAGAGTTGCTTTAATCGACTCGGCGGCTTTACGGTTGATTCCAGGCACTGCCTGCAACTCTTCTACCGATGCACGCCGAATCCGGTCTAGATCGCCGCCAAAGTAGGTCATCAAGGCTTTGCGCCGTGTGGGGCCAACACCCGGCACATCATCCAACTTGGATTTGGTCTGCCCTTTGCTGCGCAATTTACGGTGGAAGGTGACTCCGAAACGATGTGCCTCATCGCGTACACGCTGGACGAGGTGTAAAGCTTGACTGCCACGTTTCAACCACAACGGATTCGAGTTGCCAGGGAAAAAGATCTCTTCTTCCCGTTTGGCCAGACCCACAATCGGCAAGCGATCGAGCAAGCCGTACTCCTGCAACACCTCGACTGCCACACCGAGTTGGCCTTTGCCGCCGTCGATGATAATCAGATCGGGCAGGATCTTCCAGCTTTCATTGCTTTCGGCACCGTTCTGCTTTTCATTTGTGTTCGAGTTGTCGGCTCCTGACTCACCATTGTTGCCGTTTTCGATTTCACTTTCGGCTTCCGGATCGACCACGCGCTTGAAGCGGCGGCGAAGCATCTCACGCATGCTGGCAAAGTCGTCTGGTGCACCGTCGCTGCCCTTGCCCCGAATCTTGAAACGGCGGTAGGCACTTTTGAGTGGGGCACCTTTGGCAAACACCACCATCGAGCCAACTGTATTAGTACCTTGCAATGTGCTGATGTCGTAACATTCGATCCGTGACGGCGGATTGGCCAAACCCAGCGCTTCCTGCAATTCGGAGACGGCATTGGTTTGGCGATTGGTATCACTTGCCCATTCCGCCTGTTGCAGACGTAGATATTCAGCGGCGTTTTCCATCGCCAGTTGCATCAGCGTCAACTTGGAGCCACGCTGTGGTACACGCACCTCGACTTTACCTTCAGCCGCTTTGCTCAGCCACTCGCTCAATACTTCAATATCCGGCGGCATTGCCTGGACCATAATCTGCTTGGGCACAAAGGTGGCTTCAGCGTAAAACTGTTGCATAAACTCACCTATCAATGCCCCCACATTGGTCTGCAAGCCGGAATCGGTTGTTTCATCTTCTGTGCTTTGCACTGTCAACACATCGGTCGAGGTCGCTTCGTTTTGATCGGTCGTCTCTACCTCTGAAGCTTTGACCTCTGACTTCTGACTTTTCACCCCTTCCAAGAGGAAATTCTCACGCCCAATCAGCCGCCCGTTGCGTACCAGAAAAACCTGAACGGCAGTGTCGCCTGTACGCTCATCGAGGGCGAGGGCGATGTAGTCTAGATCTTCGGCGACGGTACTTACAATCTTCTGCTGTTCCGCAATCTGTTGGGCGGCCTTTAGCCGGTCTCGATAGGCGGCGGCCAGCTCGAACTGAAGGTTCTCTGCGGCACGGTCCATCTGTTTTTTCAATTGGGTCAACACTCGATCCGCTTTGCCATTCAAGAAATCCATCAACTGCTGGATCGTGTTGCGGTATTCTTCACGGTTTTGAGCCCCGATACAAGGGCCGCCACAGAGCTTGATGTGATAGTACAAACAGGGACGTTCATCCTTGCCTGTAATCTCTCGTTCGCAGTCCAGGTAAGGAAAGATGCGCCGCAAGGCATCCAGTGTGGTATAGGATGCCCGACCACTCGTGTACGGGCCGAAATATCTCGCTCCATCTCGCACGATCTTGCGCACGACACTAACCTTGGGATAGTCATCTTTCCAGTTGACCTTGATGTAGGGAAAGGTCTTGTCGTCTTTGAGCCGAATATTGTAATGCGGGCGATATTGTTTGATTAGCTCATTTTCGAGGATGAGCGCTTCCAACTCGTTGCTTGTCACCCACCACGAGATATCACGAATCTCGGCGACAAGGGCCGCGGTTTTAGGATGCTCCTGAGCCGCAGCATGGAAGTAGCTGCGGACACGGTTGCGTAGCACAATCGCCTTACCGACATAGATCACCTTCCCTTTGCTATCCTTCATCAGGTAGCAACCAGGTGAGTCGGGTAAATTGTCGAGTCGCTGCTGGACTCGTTCGGGGACAGGACGTTGCTGTGGTTGCATAAGATCAAAGTTTCAAAAGAGAGTACGCAAGCTGCACGACGCAGATTACAAGGTCTACGATTGAATATAAATTCTAATATTATACATCATATGGCAAGAAATTGATCTTCTGGAATTAGGTCAACTTCCAACCTTGCTGTATTGCTCATTAGCGCAGAAGCGCAAGGAAAGAAAGGTGCAAAGGGAAATGTGGACCGATTGCTCACTGAGCTGGAGCGGAGGAGAGGAAGGTGTCGCAGGGAAAGTTTACTTGTGTGGATTGACGTTTTGTCTGGGAATAATAACGGAGGAAGAAGCCATGAAATCGATTTCAGCCTTCTTCCTCCATTGTGACGGGTCTGGTAATGGGTCGGCCAGAAAGTGGCGGTCACCTTCAGGCCAAAGTACTTTGTTAACGCTGCTTTAGGCCGTGACAGCCAGGCGGTCACCCACTTGATTGAGAACGTGAAATGCAACCTGATTAGGATTGTAGCCACCCGGCAGACGCACCAATGGCTTGTTATAGTGCTCGCAGAAGTTCTTGACTTCACCAAAGCCGTGGCGTGACCAACGGATGGCAAGGATCACCAAGCTGACATCGTCGCGCGCGACTTGGGGTTCAAATTCCACATAGGTTTGGTCACGTCCTTCGACCCAAATCAGCTCTTTTAAGCCAAATGCTTTTTTGAGCGCTTCCGCAGCGGTATTACGCCGGTCGCCGCCGATCAACACTACCGTCCGTCCACGTAGCAGCTCTGCCGCCTGGCGGACGCCTTCAGAAACGTTGGGTAAGCCAACTAGACTTTCACCCTCAATGGCTGTTTCTTCAGGAACGGAGGCGATATAGCGGTCTATTTCACGAAGTACGGTTTGGAAATTTCGTGCAGACTCGAGGATATCTATGTCGGGAATGGATTCAAGATGGGGCAATAACATCTCACGCAGTTCGGGATTGCTCGGTTGTAATCCGTTTTCTATTAACTGTTCTGTATGTTCAACAATTGCTTTCCAGTGAACTGCTGGGTCGTCCTTGGAATCTGGTTTTAGCCGTTTGACACGATACTCGATTTTTTTGAATAGCTGCTGTATTTCTTTATCTCGCTTTTTCAAATTATCAAACTGATTCGCCAGCTCTACGACTCGGTTCCGTATGTCTTGCCAATTTTGTGGATCAGCAGGATCATCTAATCGCATAAAGCGATGAATCAAGATTTGCTGATCACGACAAGTATTACGCAACCAATTGAAGAGTTTGAACTGGTCGGGATCGGTATAACTTGTAAAACGTGGGTCTAAAGAATTAACGATAATGCGTAGCGCCGACTGAGCTTCGGCAGCGATTGCCAACGCCTTGGGCAGGTATTGCAGTCCCTCTGGCTCACGCTCTAGCCGATCAATCAGCAAGACGATATCGGCTGCGGCATCAAAACAACCGGCAAGGGTATCGTAGTCGTCTCGATTCTTTGCAGTAGGACCATCTCGATGGCACATCCACAAGAAACAATCAGGCAGTTGGCGGGCGCGGAAAATAATCTCCCGGTCTTTAGGTTCAATGATGGCACTATAGTCAACATTTTCAATCATCAGCCGTTCGCGCTCCGCAGCCCAGCGTGCCCCTTCGGCCTTGATGCGCAGACGTTCCGCCAAAGTGAGTAGATCGTCAACGACGATCGGTTGTTCAGGAATTGTAATCAGTTTGGGCTCGGTACGTATCGTAGCCGGTCTTCCACTGATAACAGGGCCACGAATTCCATTCTTTGATCGTGACTTTGCGCTGCTTGCGTCTGTAAGAGTCGATGTAGGTTCATCATCGGATTCTAAGCTTATTTCATTATTGGTCGAGGGAATTGCTATATTGTTTTCAGACGCAGGGGGATCTGCAGTCAACTCTAATAGGGATTGGGCGAGCCCCCGAACTGCCATGCGCAGCTCGGGATCGACGTCAAGGTGCTTCTTCAGATGCTGTATGAAAAGCGGCAACGTCGCCGCAAAATTTTCTGTCATAGGCTTTCAATTCAACTATCGATAGGAATGCGTTCATGCAAAGGCAAAACGTATAATTTGATTTAAGATATTGTAAGTAAACCCTAATTGGCAATTTTCTTCAAATTTGTTAGCAAGCGAAATGGCTCCTCTCACGAGGAGCTCTCCCAATTGCGTTACTTGTGAACCAACTAGTGTAACGCAGAGACAGCATGAAATCAATTCTTTCTGTAGGGAACGCCAGATTTATTTGCGGTTCAACTTGGCGAAGTGAGTGTTAAGGTCTATAGGCAACCGCAATCTTGAGATTTCTTTAATAAAAGTACGCTCGATAAAGAATGGCACAGCAGGCAACTTTACTTGAGCGACATTACGTGAGCGTACCAAGCTTACACACTGATAAGACAGGGGCGGTGCGGCAGAAACTGGAAGTATTTGCAACGGCCTATTGTGAAAGGTTGGGAATACGTGCAGCTTCGCAGCCAGTATATGATACTAAGGCTTGGACGTAAAGGTCAAATAATCATTTGAATAATTATACGTCAAATATATGAGAATGGATAGGCGAAATTTAGCTTAATTTTGTAATTGATCTTTTCCTGTTTTATTGTAAATCCAGTCTCTTTCATTCTCTTTTGTCACTACCTCTCCATCTAGGCGCGCTGTGCGTAGACCTTCGAGAATGATGCTATAGATGGGACCAGGTGCAATATGGAGCGCCTCCAACTCTTTTGCTGTGGTTTGGGCACGTACAAACCGCCACTCGTTGTGATATCTTTCGATCACAGCGCGCAGCCGCTCCTCATACTGGTGGACTACCCAAAAGAGTGCAAGCGCATGCAGGTCTGCTTTCTCCAAGTTCATGACAACCCGACTTGGAGGCACATTGGGCTGGGATAATTGGTCTGCTGCCGATTCCAACTCGTGCAGACCCCAAACAAGTCGTTCGGTTCCCTTGTCCCACTGCAGACGCTCATTCAATTCAATCAATGCCTGGCGTGGCATATGCAGGGTCATCAATGAAAAATATGCTCTACCAATGGCTTTTTGCGGTAAGTAAGCTGTAACCCAATTAGGGGCAGGAATCGATTTTGAAATAACTCCACGAAGGCGCGGGAAAATTTCTGAGAGCGCTCCGTCACTGGGAAGCTGCGGATGAATTTCAGCCAAGACGCCCAGTTCTCCAAGGCGCAACAGGGTGCGCTCTGGCACGGTTTCTAGGAATATACGCTGCAACTCATGTCTGATTCTCGCAGCCGTGACTCGCTTGAGCAGCTCTCGGGCGTCATGGAGCAACTCTAGCGTTCTCTCTTCGATCTGAAAGTTGAAACGTTGCTCGTAGCGCACCGCCCGTAGGATGCGGGTTGGGTCGTCGATAAAGCTAATCGAATGTAACACGCGAATCAGACGCTTATTCAGGTCGTTCACACCGCCGTAGAAGTCGAGCAGTACCCCCCAACGATTGGGGCTAAGGCAGAGCGCCAACGTGTTGATAGTGAAATCTCTGCGATGGAGGTCCAGTTTGATACTGCTGCTCTCCACCGTAGGCAGCACGGTTGGGGCCGTGTAAAATTCTGTGCGGGCAGTGACAAAATCCAAACTCTCTGGCAATTGAATGTCCGGATCCCTTTGTTCCAACGCACTAAGCAGAGCGTCTCGATCGATCTGCTGCTCTGGGTGGTTGAGTAGCCACTTGGCTGTACCAAATTGACGATGTATGACAACCTTACCACCGAACTTGCGCTGCATATGATGGGCAAAGAGAATGGCATCTCCTTCGATAACGACGTCCAGATCAAATACAGAATTTTCTTCTGTCTCATCAGTGTGTAATTCTGGCTTCAATGCCGGAATTTTGAGCAGGAGATCTCGGACAAAGCCGCCAACCACATAGACTCTTTGATTGTTGTCCGCCGCCTCTTTGCCGATCAATTGCAGGATGTGATGATGAATTGGGCTGAGCGCAGCCTTCATTCGTTCTGCGATTTCACTGGCCGAGTATTCGGGTGTTGGGCTTTCGCCCCACAGTTTGATCAGATCTGTTCGTGTGACGATGCCGATGATCTGCCCGGCGTCATCTACCACTGGAATCTGGCCCCAATCGTGCTCGACCATCAAACGCCGCAGTTGTGAAACGGGTGCATCGGGTGTAATGGTGATGGCTCCAGTACGCATAAAGCGGCTGATTGGCTCTTTGTGTAAGCCGTGACTCCAGGCGCGGTCTGCTTCGCGCCGTGTCAGCACGCCTAACAGCTTCTCTTCGCCACCTTCTGTAGTTTCCACGACAGGAAAGCCTTCGTGGCCATAGCGCCGCATGAGCACCAGCGCCTCGTCAATACGCAAATCGGGTGCCAATACCTGTGGGCGACCTACGCTCATGATCTGACCCACAGTGATCCCACTCCGGCTCTGCTGTTCTAGAGCTCGCAAGAGACGCTGGCGTACCGTGCTCAAGGATACGATGTGCAGCGTTGCGGCGGCAGCACGTGCGTGCCCACCGCCACCCAAGCGGCGCGTGATCTCGCCAACGTCGATTGCGTCGGTCGTGCTGCGCGCCACCACTTGGATAATGTCACCCAACAAAATGATCAGAAACAAGGCGTCGCTTTCGAAGAAGTCGCGTAGACGCCCAGCAAGTGCGCTAATCTCCTCTTGAAAGCCTTTGGCAGTCGCCTGTGCAATCACTACAGTGTGCCCTGCAATGGTTAAAGCCTCGCTCTGGGCGAGCAATTGTTCCATCAAATGATGTTGCTCGTCGCTGAGTGGGTGATGGAGAAAATGATTGATCTCGCTGAGATTGGCTCCGCACTCCAACAGCCAGGCAAGCGCACGTACATCACGTGGTGTGGTCGAGGCAAAGGTGAGACTGCCCGTATCCTCATGGATTCCTAAGGCGAGCAATGTGGCTTGCAGCGATGTGGGCCGCAGTTGCTGGTCGATCAAGCGTTCAACCAGCAACGTGGTGGCGGCCCCAACTGGGTCAACCCACTCTTTTGCATCGGCTGGTGTGCGATTCTCGTGTGACGAAAGCGGGCCAGGAAAGGGGACAACCTGTGACCGCTCCTCTTCCGTCATTGGTGAGAGTGGGTGATGATCGATGATCAGATAAGACGCATCTTTACGTACACCCTTAGGAAAGCTAGCCGTCCGCGTATCGACCAAAATGACCTGGCGAATGGTAGTGCGTGGCACATCTTCGGGCGCTAGAAAGGGAAATTGATTCTTGTAAAGGGTAACGAAGTCACGTACGTTGCGATTGAGTTGACGAGGCAAAATGGCAAGCGCACCCGGAAAGAGCAGCGCAGCACCTAACATTGATGCCAGGGCGTCAAAGTCAGTGTGTTCGTGGGTGAGGATAACGCTCTTTGAATGAGCCAAAACAGACATGGATCTCAATCATGCCTTTCCTGCACGGACGAGTAGTGCCTGTGCTGCTTTGTTGTGCTGTTCGACCAGGGCAGGCACGTCCATATGGAGCGGCTGTCCATCTTTCACCAGCAGTCGCCCATTGACAATCGCAAAGTCGACATTGGTGGGTTGACAGAAAACCAATGCTGCTACCGGATCGTGGATTGCGCCGCCTGCGTAGCCAATGGCGTTGAGATCATAGGCGATGATGTCGGCGGCCATACCTGGTGCCAAGGCCCCGATGTCATTGCGCCCTAAGACGGCGGCACCACCCAGGGTAGCTAACTCCAATGCCTGGCGGGCATTCATAGCCAGCGGGTTACCCATCACGCGTTGCAGCAACATACATTGGCGCGCTTCGGCGAGCAGGTGGCTGCCATCGTTGCTGGCGCTGCCGTCTACCCCCAAACCGACCGGCACCCCATGATCGCACATGAAACGGACTGGCGCAATGCCGCTGGCCAGGCGCATGTTGCTGGTGGGGCAATGTGCAATACCTGTGTGTGTGCTGCCAAAAAGTTTGATCTCTGGCTCGTTGAGATGAACACAATGTGCATGCCAGACGTCGTCTCCCGTCCAATGCAGTTGCTCGGCGTAGTCGCCAGGCCGATAGCCAAAGCGTTCTAGACAAAATTCCTCTTCATCTTTGGTTTCGGCCAAATGTGTGTGCAGATGGACGTTCATTTCAGCGCCAAAGCTTCGCGCAAGGGCTGCTGATTCGCGCATCAGATCCGGCGTTACTGAGAAGGGACTGCAAGGAGCCAGAACCACGCGTCGCATGCCAAAACGATGCGCATCGTGATAGCTTTCAACCACCCGCTGAGAATCACGCAAGATCGCCGCTTCGTCCTCGGTACAGCGATCCGGGGGGAGACCTCCTTTGCTTTCGCCCAAACTCATGCTGCCGCGTGCGCCGTGAAAGCGGACGCCCACCATCTCCGCAGCTTCAAATTGATCGTCCAGGCGCGAACCGTTGGGCCAAAGATAGTGGTGATCGCTGCTCGTGGTGCAGCCAGAAAGCAACAATTCGGTCAACGCCAGTTGCGTGCTAACGAGCACGTCGTTGGGCGTTAATTCGGCCCAGATTGGGTAAAGCGTTTTAAGCCAATCGAAGAGGACCGCATCCTGAGCGCCAGGGATGACCCGAGTCAGCGTTTGATAGAAATGATGGTGGGTGTTGACCATGCCAGGCAGGACAATTTTGCCATGTCCGTCGATCGTCTCTTCAACCTCGCGAAAGAGCATGGGAGGGATTTCGTCACTCTTGCCCACCCAAACGATTTGATTGTCGCGTGTAATGATTGCACCGTCGCTCAACTCGCGGCGATTGCTATCCATCGTAACCAGCATTTGGATGTTGCGAATGAGAAGTTTTGACATGGAAAAGGTCCTATTAAGTGATAGATGCTCTCTGATCCGTGATTCGTGAATTACTAATTTCGGTTCGTCAAGTTCTGAAATATGTTGACAGTAAACTCATGCATCACGTCTCACTCTTCACATCTATTCATTACAGGTACAATGATCGAGTTCGCTCATTATTTGCACAAAAGTCGGGAGAATTTCAACAGTTTGCTCTAAACTGTAGCGCATTTCGCCTTCAACTGCTTGCAACCCTTGATCGGCTGCGTAGCCGCTGACTGTCACCAAACCAGCAAAGCAGATGCCCAATTCACGCGCTAGCGAGACTTCGGGAACCAGATTCTGTCCTGTCACATCGACGCCCCAGGCGCGAAACATACGTGCTTCGGCAGGCGTTTCCCGACGTGGCCCATCAACGCCCAGATAAATGACGCTTGGTGCAAATGGCATCAAGCGGGTCAGTGCTGCATTCATCTGGGGGCAGAAAGCCGGCGACTCAGAGAGCCATTCAGGGTCGATTTCTAATTCAATGTCACCCAAAAAGCTGTTGCGCTGTTGGCTCATCCATTCAATATAATCAGTTGCAATCGCAGGCTGGCCCCGACGCAACACAGGATTGATAGCAATCCCCATATCCCAGGTCAAGATTTTTTTGACACCAAGATGCTTGGCTGCGATGATTGTGCCACGCGGATCCGTATGGGTGGGTAAACCCATGTATGGCTGAACCCAAACCGCTACATCTCCATTTGAACGTAAGGCCAGCGGGCCAATATAACCGTACGGTGTGTCCACCCAGCGCTCGTCAACGACGGAGCCGAAAAGCTCCAACGCAGTCGGTGGAAGCAGAGTTGCAAACAGGATCAACAGGTTAGGCGCATGCATAGCCTTCAGTATACTACGGATTCGATAAGACAGACCAGCGAACAACTATGACACAGACAATTGCACTGATTGCCCATGATGGTAAAAAAGAAGATATGGTACGCTTTGCTCAAACCCATCATGAAATTTTGGCCACATTCCATTTGATAGCCACTGGCACCACCGGACAGCGCATTGCTGCCGCTACTGGACTCCCGATCGAGCGCATGCTTAGCGGCCCATACGGGGGCGACGCACAAATCGGCTCTCGTGTTGCGGAGGGTAAAGTTGTGGCTGTCATCTTCCTGATAGACCCGCTCTATGCTCATCCTCACGAGCCAGATATTCAAGGACTGTTGCGCATTTGCAACGTCTATAATGTGCCTCTGGCAACGAACGAAGCAACGGCAGGTTTGGTACTGAAAGCGTTGTCTACCCCTTCTTTATGAACCATCTACACACAAAACCCATTCGTTTAGGCATCATCGGCGCAGGGATCTTTGTGCGCGATGCCCATCTGCCTTCGCTGCTGCGGCTGGGCGATCTTTATCAAGTTGTCGCCATTTGCAGTAAGGGGGGCGAATCGGCACAGGCGTTGGCCAAAAGTGTACCCAACGAGGTTGCCATCTACACCGATTGGGCTGAATTGTTCAAACGTACCGACATCGACGCCATCGATATTGTGCTGCCGATTGACCTCATGCCGACGGTGATCGAGCAAGGGCTGGAGAGCGGCAAACATTTGATTAGTGAAAAACCGATTGCGGCCAAGGTAGCGACAGCCCGCCAACTCGTAGACCAATTTACCCAAACCACTCGGCGCTTTCCCGGACAACAATGGATGGTGGGCGAGAACTGGCGCTACGAAGCTGCTTTTCCCCTGGCCAAAGAGATCGTCGATAGTGGTGAAATCGGTCACCCGCTGACTTTCCACTGGGCACAACATGTGGCGATGACCGCCGCCAACAAATACTTTCACACCCCTTGGCGCCGCGCTGGTGACCTAGCTGGCGGCTATTTGCTCGATGTCAGCGTGCATCATGCCTCTGCGCTACGCCTGATCTTTGGAGAAGTGGAAAGCGTCAGCGCCGATGTCAAACAGTTCTCGCCGGAGTTGCCACCGGTGGATACGCTGGCTGCCACCTTCCGCATGGCCAATGGTGTGGTGGGCAGCTATCTGCTAAGCTTTGCCGCAGCTGCCGCCTGGCAGCCACTGTTGCACATCGTTGGCGACAAGGGTAGCCTACGCGTACAGCGAGGCTTTGTGGAAGTAACCAGCGGTGGACAAAGCCGTTCCATTCCTTGTGCTGGCATGAACGGGGTTGAAATGGAACTAGCGGCCTTCGGCCAAACCCTCACAGAAGGAATTGCCCACAAGAATAGCCCGATTGAAGCGTTGCGCGACCTGATTGTCGTCGAGACATTGTTGCAAGCAGCGGCCAGCGGTCAGCGCTGCCCAGTCGAACGGAGCGGTGAGATAGTAGGACAGTGAATCGGTAAGACGTTACTTTTCCACTGACTCACTGTCCTACTGTCACACTGAATTACTATCGACCTGTACCGGAAAGAAAAGCAACGTCGTCGATCCATAACTCACTACTCAGCGAGGTGTCAGTTTCGCCTCGCAGCGCGATTTCGATGGTTTGGCCGGCGTAGCTGGAGAGATCAACGGTACGCTGTTGCCAAGTCTGTTGCTGCTTGCTGGTGCATAGCTCAATGCTGTCGAGCACCGTGTTTCGATTAACGACCACCCCGCCGAAATCATAGCCACAATCATCGCCAGAGTGAGACTGGTACCAATAGGTCAGGATGGTTACGCCGCTCGGAATCGTGACCCGTTGTGCCACATAGGCGACCTCGTTGTCTACCCCGAGTAGATGTACTGCTTGTGTTCCGCTGTGCGGTGTAACGCCGATATTATCGGAGCGAATTAACGTTTGGTTGTGGACCGAAGACTCTCTCCAGCCACTCTGCCCCTGCTCAAAGTCCCCATTGGTTAAATTCAAGATCTCTACAGTTGCCGTCGGCGTTGGTGTATCCACTATATTCTGCCGCCTGATGATCGGCAGATAGACCGACTTGCGATTGGGAGATACATCCGTGGGCAACGGTGTAGTGGAGGCAGTAGGCGTATCGGTGGCTGAAGGCGTGTTGGTTGGCGTTGGGGTATCGCTTGCTGTGGGTGTAGAGCTCTCGGTTGCGGTAAAGGTTGGCACAGGGGTATTTAATGTCGGAATCTGCTCGCTGATCCAGGCTGCATATTTTGAAAGGTTCGTATAGATTCCATAGTACTTGGGCTCGGCGCAGCCTGTACCCCAACTGACAATCCCAATCTGCTTCCAAAGTTGTGTAGAGCCGTCAAAAGTCATCAACGGACCACCGCTGTCTCCTTGACAAGAATCCTTGCCCCCTTCGATCAGACCTGCACAGAGCATATTCACCGTAACTTCACCATTGATCAATCCGTATGAATCCCAACAGGCTTCGAGCGGTACAATAGGAACGGACACCTGGCGCAACACATCTGGGAAGGCGCTGTTGTTGTTGGGGATTGTCAGCCCCCAACCAATCACAGTGCTCATGCGACCTTCGCTCAGAAGATCGTTGCGGTCAGCCGCAATCAGATCAATGGTGTTGGCTGGATTGGCGGGCGTCACTAGCTCAAACAGGGCGAGATCATTGTCCTGCGTAGCGCTGACGTAGCCAGGGTGACGGATAATCCGTTTGACATTAATCCGTTGACCTTCTACATCGGTTAGCCTGTAATCACCCACAATCACGAACACTTCACTGGGCAGCATCTCTCGTTCACTTGAGTTTGGCGAGTCTTGCGTGTAGGTACAATGGGCCGCGGTGAGGACATATTGGGCATGAATCAATGAACCACCACAAAATTGCCCGTCGAAAGCAGAACTGCCGGTATGGACGAGCGCAACCATCCACGGCCAGGCACCGGGAGCTGCTTCAGTTCCGCCAACAATCGCAGGCTCATCTGTGTTGTCAACGGTGGACTGCATTTGTGAAGCCGCAAAAGCGGCTGATGCGATCAGGCTAAGGCCTACAAAGATAAGTAGAATCGCTGTAAACGAGATTTTCTTGTATAGTTTCAAAGTGAACACCTCTTGCTATATGGTGATTATCAATAGGTTTTGAATGCGGTGGTGAATCCGAATAAGAGATTCGAACTGCAAAATCGCCCAATTGGCAACAGTATAAGAATCATTAGGCTCTCACTCAACACTCATATAACGGATTGCCGTCAATTACCTACCGTACGTTCTACAGATGATTGACGGGATTTGTTCATGTAGCGTTGGAAACAAGTTAATATAAGTCATATTTACATTTTTGTAAATATGACTTATACTTAGAACTAATGGAATTATTAAGGTACATGGCTTAGTTACTCTAATGTCTGAATTTAGTCTTGATAAGGAGACACAAGATGTCACGTTCGAAGCTGAACACAATTCTGACTTTTACATTACTTTTAACCTTATTCATCTCTCCCTTGGCTTCTGCGCAGGCGCTCAACGCGTCAGGTGCAACCGCTCAGAATTCCCCATCCCAAGTGACGAGTTCGCCACGGCTGATTGTCGAGCTGGATTCACCGCCGCTGGCTGCGGTTTTCTCAAGTGAACTGAGTGCAGCCAGTGTGAATGGAAAGTTGGATGTCAATTCGACTGCCGCCCAGCAATACATCAACCAATTGCAAGCTGAGCAGGCAGTATTCGTGAGCAACATGCAGGCAGTCATGGCCGATGCAACCGTGGCTGACTTTCTCAACGAAACCGGAGCGGCTGAACAAGCTGCGTATCAAGTAGCCTTCAATGGCCTTTCGATCAATCCCGGCAGCACTAACCAGGCGCTGGCCATGCGCAAACTTTCCATGCTGCCTGGTGTCAAGCATGTCTACGTCGATCAGATGTATCAAACCAATCTCTATACTAGCACCTCTTTGATCAATGCGCCGACCCTTTGGAACACAGTTGGCGGGCGCACCAACAGCGGTGCAGGAATCAAAATCGCTTCGATCGACGGCGGCGTTCACCACCAGGCCCCGATGATGGATGGCACTGGATACAGCTATCCAGCAGGTTATGGTCCGAATGGTTTAGGACTCACTTCCAACAACAACGGTAAGATCATCGTTTCGCGTGCCTATTTCCGTCCTTGGGATCCTCCTGCGACGGGAGATGGAAACCCATGGCCAGGCACAAACGGCACCTCTCACGGTATGCACACCTCTTCTACCGCAGCAGGTGGCATTGTCACTGCCACTACCAATGGCTTTAATGTTGGGCAGATGAGCGGTGTTGCCCCGAAGGCGTATGTCATGAGCTACCGCGTCTTCTATTACAGCGTGAATGGCATTGGCAGTTTTTATGCTACGGAAGGGCTGGCTGCTATCGAAGACATGGTAAGAGACGGTGCTGATGTGGTCAACAACTCTTGGGGTGGCGGACCTACCAGCAGCGGTGGCCCCTTTGACCCGATTGATGCCGCTTTGCAGAATGCAGTGAAGGCAGGCGTCTTTGTCTCCATGTCCAATGGCAATGCCGGGCCTAATAAAGGCACCTCGGATCACCCTTCGTCTGACTATATCAATGTGGCCGCTAGTACAACGGGTGGCACCATTGCTGCAGGTCGTTTGAGCGTGCCCAATGCAAACCCCAATTTACAATCGATTGCCTATTCCGAGGCTGCGTTCGGTGCTGTGATTCCTCCTGCTCAGACAATCGATCTCGCTTACCTGCCAGCGGGTGTCGTGGATGTGAACAATGTTGAAGGTTGTAATCCCTGGCCAGCCAATACATTTAGTGGCAAGATAGCGCTGATTCGTCGTGGTAATTGTGACTTCAGCCGAAAGACATTTCATGCACAATCTGCTGGCGCTGCAATGGTAATTATCTATAACCATAGCGAGGGTGGAGACGCACTCATCTCGATGAGCGCAGGTGAATTTGCCAGTCAGGTCACGATTTCCGCGGTCTTCATTGGCAATACGAACGGCGAGGCGATGGTGAATTATTATAATAGTGATGGTGCGGCGAAGGCCATTGCTCGGATGGATACGACTGGCTATCAAGCGGGAAACAAGCCTGACCGGATTGCCGATTTTAGCAGCCGTGGTCCTGGCGTGGGTGGCACACTCAAGCCAGATATCGCAGCGCCAGGTGTAAACATCTTGGCGCAGGGCTATACTCCCAATACCACTGGCGAAGCGCGCCACTTGGGCTATGGTCAGTCGTCAGGTACATCCATGGCATCACCCCATGTGGCAGGTTCAGCCGCTCTGCTCCAACAACTCCATCCTGATTGGTCCCCTGCTTGGATTAAGTCGGCGTTAATGTCTACTGCGAAGTATCGAGACATCTATCTCAGTAACGGGGTCGCCCCGGCGCAACCTCTGGACATGGGCTCTGGCCGTCTTAATCTCGCCAAGGCAGGCGATCCAGGCGTCATCTTGGAGCCACCAAGCCTGAGTTTTGGATTCGTCTATACGGGGACACAACAAACCATCAATGTTACTGTCACCAGCGTGGCGAGTGCTACCGAGACCTATAATCTCAGCACGCTTTACACGGGCGGCGGCTTTACCAATACAACTGCACTTCCCGGATTCAGCATCAACCCACCCTCACTGACCCTCAATCCTGGGCAGGTAAAGAGTTTCCAAGTCACATTCAACTCTGCAAACAGCCGTGGAATTGGAGACAATCAGGGCTATGTTCTTCTAGATGGCACACAGCACAAGGCGCACATGGCTGCTTGGGCACGTGTCGTACCTAGCACGCCGTTGGCAGATGTCTTGATCATTGACAATGACTTTAGTGACTACGACTATTTACTCAACTTGCGACTGGATGATTACATCGATTACTACACTAAGACGCTCACAGATTTGGGCTACACCTACACGGTGCTCAACTACGACTTTGAAGGTTTGCCCGATGCTGCAACCCTCGCCGGCTATCGTGCGATTCTCTACTACACCGGAGACAATTTTGATGTTCGTGCTGGGCTAATCGCTGCTGATCAAGACAAACTGGTGGAATACTTGAGTGGTGGCGGTTCGCTGATCTCAATGGGACAGGATTTGGCTGCAACCTTGAATGCTGACGCTACGGACTCAGGGGATGCACCCTTCCTGTATAGCTATAATCTTAGCGCCAACTGGATCACAGATAGTGTTTCGAATGATGAGACACCGTTGCAGATCATTCAACCTATCAACTCAGCGTCTCAGCAGCTACAAGATGTTCGAGTTGACTTGACCAAGTCGAGCAAATACTTTGCTTCCGGTGATCTACAAGGCAGCAATGAACGTCCAATTTCCGTAACGACTGGCACAACGGGTGGCTTTTCCATCCACCACAATCAGGATCTGCACCGCACAGAGTTTTTCGTTGTGATTATTCCAACCGATACTGTGCCGATCACAGTGACTGGGGCTCACATTCATGTAGGCGATGCTAACAGTGCTGGCCCTGTTGTAAGAGATCTCTTTGCCACCGCTGGCTTTACGCAACCTGTCTTCGTATCGGATAGTCTTGTCCTTCAAGGGATCGTAACACCGCCCTTGAGTGATGCCGAAGCGGCGCAACTGTTGAATGGGGAGTTCTACATCAATGTTCATACCACTGCCAACCCAGGTGGTGAAATTCGTGATCAAATCCAGCCAAACGTTTTGCTCAACGAAGCCTATGTGGATGAAATTGACAATCATTACCACGATGGATCTGAAGATCCGAATGGTATTGAAGGTTTTCAAGGTACGCCATTGCTCTTCTACCCAGGTCCATCGAATATCTACAGTGGTACTGTCGCAATGGGCTACCGCCAGCAGCCTTCGTTGGAAAACCCTGGCATCAGCTACTCTGGTCGAAGCGTCTACGCCACCTTTGGCCTGGAAGGCGTCAGCGAGTCATTCAACAGCAGTGCCTCCATCACCCCAACCTCACGAAGCGAGTTGTTAGGAAACTTCTTGGATTGGGTGTGGGCACAGCCGCCGACCAGTGTCAACGTGACCGACACGGCGGACAGTGGCTTGAGCTACACCTTCTCAGCTCAACCCGTCTATGGCCTGCAACAGACACGAAGCGAAGCAACCTTCAACCCAACTGTCGCCCAGGTCCGTTGGGATTTCGGCGATGGCACTGCCTATACGACGACTGCGGGCAACCAAGTCAACCATACATATCAATGCAGCTTTAATAATGTCCATACAGTTCGGGCTGAACTCACCGATAACTATGGCACAGTGGCAATCGGCAGCCAGACGCTGGATCTCAGCAGCAGTTGTGCGGGGACCAAATCGCTCTTCCTGCCCTTGATCAGCAGGTAAAGGGAATACAGTAAGATAGTCGGAAAGGAGGAGCACCAACGAGGTGCTCCTCTTTGTTTATGGGCTATATTTCTGTTTCAATCATTGATGAGCGCAGGATATTCCTGAGAATCATGTATAATTGAACTCACTTGCCTGCTATTCCCCTATAATACTGAACCTATGCGCAACTTACTTCTCATTCTATCCGTGATCGTGCCTCTTTTTACCGCCTGTGTGCCCATTCAATCACAGCCTGCTAAACAAGCCCCAATACCTACGGCTGATATCTTTGCTGTCAATCAGCAATTGGGCCGTGGCGTCAACTTGGGCAATGCGCTGGAATCTCCCAACTACGAAGGCGAATGGGGATTGCGACTCATCGAGTCCTATTTCACATTGATTGCCGATGCTGGCTTTGACCATGTCCGTGTGCCAATTCGCTGGTCTACCCATGCCGAAGCCGACGCTCCTTTCCAGATCGACAAGACCTTTTTCGAGCGGATAGACTGGGTAATTGCCCAAGCCAAGGCCAATCGGTTGTTTGTTGTCATTAACATGCATCATTACGAAGAGATGATGAGTGACCCGATAGGCCATACCGAACGCTTTTTAGCCCTGTGGCGGCAGATTGCTGAACGCTATAAAGATGAGCCGGCTAGTGTAATCTTTGAATTGCTCAATGAACCGAATGGGACGTTGAACGCAAATGAATGGAATAAAATCCTTCCACAGGCCATTGCTGCAGTCCGTGAAAGTAATCCAACCCGCGCCATCATCGTCGGTCCTGTTCAGTGGAACAGCATTGGTTATCTGTACACGTTGCAACTACCCAAAGATCCGAATTTGATCGTTACCTTTCATTACTACGAGCCTTTCCAATTCACCCACCAGGGTGCCGAGTGGGTCAACGGTGCCAATGCCTGGATGGGAATCACCTGGAGCGGCAGTGAGGCAGAACAAGCGGCTATCATCTCTGCCTTTGACACTGCCGCAAAATGGGCGGCAAAAAATAAGCGCCCACT
This sequence comes from Caldilineaceae bacterium, assembly GCA_046328715.1. Classification (GTDB taxonomy): domain Bacteria; phylum Chloroflexota; class Anaerolineae; order Caldilineales; family Caldilineaceae; genus JAXLWB01. The sequence continues at coordinate 188,995 of JAXLWB010000010.1, forward strand.
CTACATGGGTGAATTTGGTGCCTATAGCAAGGCCGATATGGCTTCACGTGCCCGGTGGACTGCATTTCTGGCTAAATCGGCACAGGAACGCAATATCTCCTTTAGTTACTGGGAATTTGGTGCTGGTTTTGGAGTCTATGACCGCACCGCCAATCGCTGGAACGAAGAGTTGTTACAGGCGTTACTCCAATAACCAGATAGGTGCAATTGTGCGTTGTCATCGACTTTTTACGCTGTTTCTGTTGCTGATTCTCCTCGCTGCTTGTAATACCTATTGGCCTAGCCATCCAACACCGAGCCCTTCGACTGCTCCTATTTTTGTGCTCAATCGCAAATTGGGCCATGGACTGAACCTCGGCGACGCTCTCGATGCACCCTCCGAAGGCGAGTGGGGGCTTGCCTTGGAGGAGGAATACTTCAAGCTGATTGCAGACGCAGGCTTCGATCACATCCGTGTGCCCATTCGCTGGACTGCCCATGCCGCCGACACCCCTCCTTACACAATTGATGAGACCTTCTTTGAACGCATTGACTGGGTTTTAGAAAACGCCAAGGCCAACGGATTGGCCGTCGTCATCAACCATCATCACTACGACCAAGTGATGAGCGATCCGGTGGGACAGCACGATAAGTTTGTCTCGATGTGGCAGCAGATTGCCACTCGTTACCGCGATCAACCGGATAGTGTGATCTTCGAACTGCTCAATGAGGCTAGCGGCGAGTTGACGATGAACAAGTGGAATGATCTTGCTGCGGAACTGATCGCTGTGATTCGAAAAAATAATCCCACCCGCGCAATCATCATTGGCTCAATTGATTATAATAAGCTACATACTCTACCGCTTCTCAAGTTGCCCGATGATCCAAATCTGATTGTCACCTTCCATTATTACGAGCCATTTTCCTTCACAACGCAAGGGGCAGACTGGCTAGAAGGGGCGGATTCCTGGCTGGGCACGACTTGGACAGGTACAGTCATGCAGCGAAGGTCGATTGAGCGTGATTTTGATCAGGTAGCAACCTGGGCCAGGGCAAACAATCGACCGATCTACCTGGGCGAGTTTGGTGCCATCCGCAAAGCCGACGACGAATCACGCATCCGCTGGACACGGGCTGTGACCGAAAGCGCCAGCAAACGGGATTTCAGCCTGGCTTATTGGGAATTTGCCTCGGAATTTGGCCTTTATGATCGTGAGCGCAACGAGTGGAATCAGGGATTGCTGGATGCGGCTTTAGGGAAATAGTGAACTAAACCGGCGCGAATTTTCTATAACTCGCCAACTTTGCAAACCTAGGTTATAATCCTGGCGAAACGCTTCCCACTTTCCGTAAAAACGGTTCAGATTTTCGTTCGTGAAGGTCACGAGCCAGTATTTCACCCATTTCACACTTATGAGGAGAGTAATATGAAGTTACGAACACACTGGAGGATTCTCAGCCTGTTGCTAACACTCACCATTTTGTTGGCAGGCTGTGTGGCTGCAGCACCGACAGGTGGCGCCCCGGCTGCAAGCGGCGATCAAGCAGCCGCTCCTGCCGCGGCGGAAGGACCAAGTGGTGTCCTCAAAATCGGGCTCACCACCGACATTGCGGCCATCGAGGTTCCATATTCCCCGGAGCGTCAGGCCGCTAATGCCTCATGGACCCTCTACGATCCGCTGGTTTTCCCCGAGGCCGATGGTACCTACTCCCCAGCCTTGGCTGAAAGTTGGGAAGCCAGCGAAGACGGCACCTCTTTCACCTTCAAATTGCGCCAGGATGTCAAATTTCACAATGGCGAACCCTTCAACGCCGACTCGGTCGTCTACTCGTGGCAAACTTATTCACAGCCCGAGGTGACCTACGCCAATGAATGGTCCTTTGCCAAGTCCGTTGAGAAGATCGACGACTACACCGTGAAAATTACTACAGAGACACCCAACGCACTCCTGCTTGCCCGCGTCTCTGGCTGGGGCATGATTCCGCCCAAAGCTCACGCTGAGATGGGCAAGGAGAAATTTGCGCAGTCACCCATTGGCACTGGCCCCTTCATGTTCAAAGAATGGGTGAAGGGCGATCATCTGACTGTGGTTGCCAATCCTAATTACTGGCGCAAGGGCTATCCGAAAGTTGCCGAGATCGATTTCCGCTTTATGCCTGAAGCCTCTACCCGTGTGGCTGCTGTACAAACTGGTGAAATTGATATTGCTCCCCGCCTCACTTCAGAAGACGCCGATACGTTGCGCAGTGTGGACACACTCAACGTCATTAACTATCCGGTGGATCGTGTCTACTATCTGGCCTTCAACAACGTCACCACGGGCAAGGACACACCGATTATGGATGTAAAGGTGCGTCAAGCGATCGGCCACGCCATCGATATGGATACGATTATCCAATCCATCTTCAGCGGCTATGCCACCCGTGCTGTGGGTTTCCTCTCGCAAGGCAACCTTGGCTATCAGGAAGCCGAGCCACTGAAATATGATGTGGATCAGGCCAAATCCTTACTCAAGGAAGCGGGCTACGAAAATGGTTTCGATATCGGCATGGCCTGCCCCGATGCTGGCTATCCTCGCATCAACGAAGTTTGTCAGGCCATCCAGGGCTATCTGAAAGATGTGGGCATCAACGCTGATCTCAACCTACAAGAAGCCAATGCCTATTGGGATGCGGAATCCAAGAAAGAATTGCCGCCACTCTTTGTCGATAGCTGGTCGGTGACGATCAACGAAGCCTATGGCCGTCTCGAAGGCGCACTGGGCAAAGATCAGACTTATGCCAACTGGGCTGATGAAAAGATCTTCGACTTGCTCAACCAGATCCTGACCACAGTCGATGTCGATGCGCGCGCCAAACTCTATGGTGATATGCAAACTTATATGCGCGAAAATCCGCCCTTTGTCTATCTCTATTTCCCGCAGGCTTTCGAAGGCGTCAACAAGCGCGTCCAGGGCTACGCCCCACGTGGCGCTGAGAATTATTATCTGTGGGATGTTTCAGTCAGCGAATAAATACTGACAGGGTGACAAAGTGACAAGGTGATAGGGTGAATCATTGCCTTGTCATCCTGTCACTTTGTCACCTTGTCATCCTGTCACCTATGTCCCGATACCTTCTCTCCAGCATCACCCAAGCACTACTTGTCCTGATCGGCGTCTTCATCCTGGTCTTCTTCATGGTGCGGCTCACGGGCGACCCGACAGCTGTGATGTTGGCGCGTGAAGCCAGCGAGGCACAACGTGAGGCTTTTCGTCAGTCGATGGGCTTTGATCGTCCGCTGCCGGTTCAGTTTGTGGATTTTGTCGGCAAGGCGCTGGCTGGCGATTTTGGTAACTCATTGCACTATCGGCTTCCTGCTCTTCCGTTGGTACTTGAACGGTTGCCTGCGACCTTGCAACTAGCCTTCTCTGCACTTTTGATGGCACTTGTCATTGCCATTCCTCTTGGTTTGGCTGGGGGGGCGCGCCCAGGCTCATGGATCGACTTGGCGGGGCGTGCGATTGGATTGTTCGGGCAGACGATCCCGGCCTATTGGCTGGCATTGGTGATGATCATCATCTTCTCGGTTCAATTACGCTGGCTACCGACTTCGGGCCGAGCAGGCTGGACATCTGTGCTTATGCCTGCATTTACCTTAGCACTGCCAACGATGGGGCGGTTGGTACGATTGACCCGTTCAGCAGTTATGGAGATCATGAGCGAGGATTTTGTACGCACGGCACGCGGCAAAGGGCTAGGCAACCGGACGGTTTTCTATCGCCATGTCCTGCGTAACGCTGCCATCGTACTGGTCAGCGTCATCGGTATCCAGTTTGGCTACATGCTCGGTGGCTCGGTGCTGATCGAAAATGTCTTCTCTTGGCCAGGATTGGGCAAACTCGCTTTCGAATCGATCTCGATTCGCGACTTTCCGCTGGTACAGGCAATCGCAGTCTTTGGCTCACTGGTTGTCATTGCACTTAATTTGTTGGTGGATCTGGCCTATCCGTTAATCGATCCGCGGATTCGCTTTGATTGATTGAAAAAACAATTCATGACCACGTCAACTGCTCCTGCTTTATTGATTCGAACTGACGCCAAGCAACGTAGCCAATGGAGTGAGTTCGTCCGCTCTTTGTTGCGCGATCGTGCGGGATTGATCGGCATGGTGCTTTTTTTGCTTGTTGTCCTGAGCGCAATCAGCGCCCCGTGGATTGCACCACACAATCCAACCGATCAGGAACTCAAAGTCTCCAAGCTTCCCCCAGCTTGGATGGAAAAGGGGCAGATTGCCTACCCGCTCGGTACTGATCCGCTGGGCCGTGACCTATTTAGCCGCATCATCTATGGCAGCCGGGTTTCTTTAACAGTCGGTTTCTTCGGTGTGCTAATTGCAGGCGGAATTGGCTTGGTCATTGGTCTCTTCGCTGGCTTTGTCGGTGGACGCACTGATGCCGTGATCATGACCATTGTCAATATTGTCCTGGCACTGCCTTATTTGCTCTTTGTCGTTGTGATCGCAGGGATTCTCGGGCGCAGCCTCTTCAATGTGATCATGATCTTTGGCATCACCGATGCGCCGATCTTTGTGCGCGTGGTGCGTGGCGAGGTATTGCGGCTGCGCAAATCGGTCTATGTCGAAGCGGCGAGTAGTGTGGGCGTGAGCCAAAGCCGCATCCTCTTCCAACATATTTTGCCCAACTTGATCGGCCCCTTTCTCACTGTGGCTACCTTTGAAATGTCCGCCATGATCATTTACGAGGCTGGCTTAGGCTTCTTGGGCCTCTCTGTCCCGCCCGACGTGCCGAGTTGGGGTAACATGCTCGAAGCAGGACGTCAATATTTGCAGCTTTACTGGTGGATCGCTACTTTTCCGGGTTTAGCAATCATGATCGCTTCGTTAGGAATGAATTTACTGGGGGATTGGCTGCGCGATGCACTGGACCCGCGGATGCGGCGCCTGAAGAAATAATATGACCACACACGGCCTCTCCAATCAACTAACAGAATATGGCGACCGCGAATTTGCCCTCTACCTCCGTCGCTCCTTTGCCAAGGCGATGGGTTACAGCGACGAAGCACTGAGCAAGCCGATCATCGGTATTGTCAACACATTTAGCGACCTCAATAATTGTCACCATCACTTTCCGCAACTGGTCGAAGCAATCAAACGAGGCGTCTGGCAGGCAGGAGGCTTGCCGCTTGAATTTCCGACGATTTCGCTGGGTGAGGTCTTCCTCTCGCCCACCAGTATGATGTATCGCAACCTGATGTCGATGGATGTGGAAGCGATGATCAAAGCGCAGCCGCTCGACTCTGTGGTGCTGTTGGGTGGCTGTGATAAGACAATACCGGCGCTGTTGATGGGAGCCGCTAGCGCCAATCTACCTGCGATTGCCGTTGTCGGCGGACCGATGTTGACAAGCAACGTCGATGGCGAACGGCTGGGTGCCTGCACTGATTGTCGTCGTTATTGGGCCAAATATCGTCGTGGCGAAATTGACCGTGAGATGATCGACCATGTCGAGGGTCAACTGGCTCCGACCGTCGGTTCCTGCGGTGTTATGGGCACAGCCAGCACGATGGCCTGTCTCACCGAAGCACTCGGCATGATGCTCCCTGGCGGCGCAGCCATTCCCGCCGTCTACGCCGACCGCAACCGCCATGCCGAAGCCGCCGGCAAACAAGCCGTAAAATTGCTCTCACCCCTCACCCCTCACCCCTCAATCCTCAATCCGCAAACCATCCTCACCCCCGCTGCCTTTGAAAATGCCATCCGCGTCCTCCTCGCCATCGGTGGCTCGACCAATGGCATCGTACACTTGCTGGCGATTGCCGGGCGACTGGGCATTCAGATCGAGTTGCAGCGGCTGGATGAGTTGAGCGCCACCACGCCAGTGCTGGTCGATCTTAAACCGACGGGCGATCATTACATGGAGGATTTTCACCGTGCAGGCGGTTTGCCTGTCGTGCTGCAAGAGTTAAAGTCGTTGCTCCATCTCGACGCACTGACCGTAACAGGCAAGACGCTGGGTGAATTGCTTGATCGGCCCTACCAGTGGCCTGCCTGGCAAACGGTGATCCGTCCTGCCAGCAACCCACTGCAAAACGAAGGGGCGCTGGTTGTACTCAAGGGTAATCTGGCCCCTGATGGTGCCATTCTCAAACGTTCGGCGGCGACGGCGGCGATGCTCAACAGCCGTGGCCGTGCCGTCGTTTTCAGCTCACTGCAAGACCTGGCCCAGCGCATCGATGACCCCAATCTCGATGTCAAGCCAGATGATTTTCTCGTGTTGCAAAATGCGGGACCAATTGGCGGGCCGGGTATGCCAGAAGCAGGCTATTTACCCATTCCCAAGAAACTGACCGGCGTCAAAGACATGGTGCGCATCTCCGACGCCCGCATGAGTGGCACGGCCTTTGGCACAGTTGTCCTGCATGTCTCGCCCGAAGCCGCAATCGGCGGCCCCTTGGGCTTAGTGCGCAGTGGCGACTGGGTCGAACTCAGCGTGGACCGCCGTGAACTCAACCTGCTGGTCGATGCCGAGGAACTGGAACGCCGTCGCCAGGAACATCCACTCGTCAAACCGAATGCGAGCCGCGGCTACGAAGCACTTTACTACCAACACGTCCAACAAGCCCACCTCGGTGTGGATTTCGACTTTCTACGTCACGAGTCGTTGCAAACCCCTCCCTAACCCTCCTCTGCTAAGGGAGGGAACTGTTGTAGGAAGGATTGAGTTGTTTCTTTTGTCCACCAAAGCTGGTCCTTCCTGTGACGGCCTCTCCCCAACCTGGGGAGAGATAGAGAGGGATAGCTTCGTCGTGCAAATACCAACCCCTCCCTAACCCTCCCCAAAAGAAGGAGGGAACTGTCACAAGGCGGATTTGGTGGACAAAAGAAACAACTCAACCCTTCCCGTGACGGTTCTCTCCCCAAACTGGGGAGAGATAGAGAAAGGTTTGTATGTAACTCGTAACTCGTAATTCGTAATTCCTACCTCGTCCCCGTTATAATTCTCTTCATGAACATTCGTGATTTACAGAATACGATCAAACAACGTGCGCTTCAGCCCGAAACGCGCGAGCAATCTTTTTTCAAGTTGATGGAAGAGGTTGGCCAGTTGGCAGAGGCGTTGCGTACGCGCGACCAAAGCGGCGATCCTACGATCACAAGCACGATTGATGAAGAGTTGGCTGATGTGCTTTACAGCCTGTTTACCTTGGCCAATCTCTACGACATCGATCTGGAGCAAACGATCTCCCGCAAAGAACAGATCAACCAAGTGCCTCCGCTGCTTGCCGCGGCTGCCCCATCGTTTTTGCCATCTGCTCATGCCGAGCCGGAAGCCGAGACCGTCACGTATCACGAATCAAGCGTCACGAATCAGGAACCACCCATGCCGTCACCCATTTATGATCTCAAAGCCATTGCCCAGCGCTTTATTGATGAACTCTGGAATCAGCGCAACTTGGACGTGGCCGACGAGCTATTTGCCGAAAGTTGCATCACCAACCAGTTACGCTCCGGCAGCGAACCAGTCACGGCACCGCGTACACCCGCTGCGGTGAAAAAGCAAGTCAGCGACTGGAGCGCTGCCTTCCCCGATTTCCGTTATACGGTGCGCCAAATGCTCACCGACAACGACAAGGTAATGATCCAGTGTGTTGCCAATGGCACTCATCAGGGCACCTGGCTTGGCATTCCCGCCACGGGCAAAGCTATTTCCATCGAAACTATGATCACCCAGCGCATCGCCGACGGCAAAATCGTCGAAGATTGGGTCCTCGCCGATTTCCTCGGCCTCTTCCAGCAACTCGGGCTGGTCGCTCCGTTGCAGGAGCTATTGGCTAGCAAAAAGAACTGAGATGAGGAGATGGGGGATAGGGAGATGAGGCGATTGATCGTTACGAAATCTCCCTTTCCCTCATCTCCCCATCTCCACTCCTAAGGACAACCATGTCTCGACCTTTCCCCAACCAAGTTTCCCGCGTCGGCGTAATCGGCGCGGGGGTGATCGGCGGTGGCTGGGCTGCTTATTTTTTGAGCCGCGGGATGGATGTGATCGCCTATGACCCGGCACCCAGCGCAGAAACGAAATTGCGTGCCTTTGTCGAACGGGCTTGGGTGGCGTTAGAATCACTTGGCTTGCAACCAGGCGCAGATCCGGGGCGCTTGCGTTTTGCGCAAAGCCTGGCTGATGCAGTCAACGAGGTCGAATTTGTGCAGGAGAACGCACCAGAGCGACTTGAGGTGAAAATCGACGTGCTGGCCCAGATCGACCACGCCGCACCTGCCGACATCCTGATTGGCTCTAGCACCTCGGGCTATGGCATGAGCGAGATGCAGGTCAACTGCCACCATCCCGAGCGCATGGTGGTGGCCCATCCCTTCAACCCGCCTTACCTGATTCCGCTGGTTGAAGTGGTAGGTGGCAAACGCACCGACCCGGCTGCCGTGGATTGGGCGATTGACTTTTACAACGCCATCGGCAAATATGGGCTGCGCTGTAGCCACGAGCTGCCCGGCTTTGTCGCCAACCGGGTGCAGGAAGCAATGTGGCGTGAGGCACTGCACATGATCGCCAACCAGGAAGCCACCGTCGAGGAGATCGACGCAGCCGTTACCTATGGCCCCGGTCTGCGCTGGCCGATCTTTGGTCCGCTGCTCACCTTTCACCTGGCAGGCGGCGAAGGTGGTATGGGCCATATGCTCGACCACTTCAACCCTGAACTCTTCACCACCTGGACCCGTCTGCAATCGCCACCGATCAGCAAAAAGTTCCGCGACCGCATGGTCGACGGCTGTGAACAGGAAGCCGCTGGCCGCAGCATTCAAGATCTGGAGCGCGAACGGGATGAGTGTTTGGTGGGGATTTTGAAGTTTATGAACGAGTATCGGGCGAAAAAGAAGTAAAATTTCTGGCTGACACTGGCTATAGATTTTTACCACGAAAGGCACGAAAATAAATATACTTTTCTTTCGTGTGTTTCGTGGTAACTTTGGCTGTTCCTTACAGCAACTCCAGCCAGCCATGCCCTGGCTTTCGTAGCCGTCAACGCCCAACGCAGCCAGGCGCTCTGTTCGCCGTTGGGCTGTGGATAGACGTTGCGAAAATCCTCGTAACCTTTGCTCCGTTCTTTGCCACTAGTAGACCGGTGCTTGAAGAAATGAAAATGAGCAGGTAAAAGATGATGGCACGTTAAATTATAACGGAGAGTGAAGTGGTTGCAAAAGAGAAAAGCAGCAACAAGTTGACAAGATAAGTAACCCTCACCTTGTCAACTTGTCACCCTTCATGTCTTTACAAGCTGCCAAGACTTTCGACCTGAGTTGGCCCTGTGAGTGGAACTGGGCTGTCGGTTGGGGCTTTCGGGGTGGCGTTGAGTTTGGCGTTGAGCACCTGCAACTGCTGCTCCAGCGAGCGGATCGATTCGAGCAAACGTTCGTTCTCGCTCAGTTCATCTGAACTTTCGCTGCTATCGCGGCCCCAGTCACTAATCCGGTGACCCAGCGCACAGGGCGAAGGGCGTTATCGACGGCATCGGCAAACATGCCGGTATAGTTAGCAGCAAAGCGCCTCCCACAATTTATTGCTCTCTGCGACTACCTTCTCGCGATCGATTTCTGTCGGCTCTTAGGCAATCGTTTGTCCGCTGTAGCAATACTTCTTGGAAGAATTGCACAGCCTGAGCAACATCTTTGAAGTGGAGTTCTTGACCATCCTGAACGTGGCGACGCGACCGCGCCATTTCACGCGGCTCGCCCTGTTCATCTTGCCAGATATCCTGCGTAAAGCGCAGAACAAATGAAGCGATATCTCGTTTGGGTTTCATGGGCTAGGGATATGAACAAATGTCAGCAAATTTTAACATATACTAAATAATATAGTGGTTACGAAGTAGTTACAAGGAAAGAATTGCGACTGGTCTGCTCCCTTACTAACGTGCGGGGTTCTGAATGACTACCGCATATTCACAAGACTGTGTAACGGTGAATCAACGCCTTCGCTAGGTTTGTTGGTCGCTCCATGGATATTCGATGGTGCCGAAGCACATGCTTCGTTCGTGGCCTTTGCCAAAGGCCGCCACAATATCGCCTGCTTCAGCCATGTTGACCGCTTGTTGAATGGCCATCGAACGATCGGGAACGATGCGGTACTTTTTCTCTGTGGCGAACTCATGACGCCCGCGGTACTCTTCACGATTGATTTCATTGAGATCCTCAGTGCGTGGATCTTCCGCTGTGGATCACCGTGGCAAAATTAGCCACAACTGACCGCTCACTCGTCCCATCAGGCGGCGCTGGCCTCGGTCGCGCAAGCCAGCACAGCCAAAGACGGCAATCAATCGACCGGGTGTGCCATCGGCATGAGTACCTATCAGTGGACGCAAGGTCATCAACGCTCGCTCCAGGCTTACGGGCGTGTGAGCAAATCAACAATGGCGAGAAACGGCTGCCCAACATCGATCCGCTCCATCCGTCCGATGACGCCGCCAAAGTTGCTACCGCCTCAGCGATGACAGTTGGCGCAATGCTCAAGGCCAGGCAAGTTGTGATGGCACAAAGGATATTATAGACGTTGAATTCGCCAATCAAGGGGCTGGTGACTGCGAATCCTCCTCCCCACCAGTGTACCACAAAACTGGTTTGTCCCACAGCATGTAAACGAGATCTCGGTGGCGATTACATCTGCCTGAGCATGGATGGCATAGGTTCGCTCGGGAACCCGATAGCCGTGAGCGGCGGTTTCTTCGTCTAACACTGCGCGCAGTGCGCCGTAGCTGCCTTCATCGTCGGCGTTGAGGACGGCACAGCGTGTTTGCCAAAAGTCGGTTTTGTGATAGTACCCTGGCCGGTCGGCTGGATCGTAGAGCTTGCGGAAGAGCAGTGCCTTGGCCGCCACATAGGCTTCAGTGTGCCATGATAGTCTAAATGTTCGTGGGTAATATTGGTTACGGCGGCAACGTCAAAATCAATCGCATCGACCCGGCACTGGTCGAGCCCGTGGCTGGTGCTTTCGACCACGGCGTAACGACAGCCTTCCCGGGTTCATCTGGCTGAGAAAGCGCCGAATCACCGGTGCGTCGGGTGTAGTGACATGAAAGCCTGTGTCAGTTTCGGCACCACCAATTCGAGCCCCTACCGTGGTCACAACACCCACTCTGCCATTAGGATGTCGTTCGCCTGACTGGCGGCAATCAGGATGGCTTCGATTAGGCTGGAGGTGGAGGCTTTGCTGCTGCGCCAGTTACGCCGATAACTGTGAGCTGGCGGCCAGGAAACCCTTCCAATGCGGCTGCTGCAACTGCTAGCGCGTGACGACTGTTTTCTACCTGGATGTAGGGAATGTGAGAGGGTGGCGCAAGCGTTTGATCAACCAGTTGTGCATACGGACGGGTTCCGATAATTGCCACTGCTTTCTGCTCGGCTGCTGCGGGAATATAGCGATGCCCGTCGGCGGCCACTCCTGCCACCGCAAAAAAGAGTGAACCTGCCCTAACCAAACGGCTATCGGCTTCGGTCGAGTCAAATTCAAGCTGTGGATTCAACGTATGTTGCACTTCTGCTTCTGGTAGATAAGAGAGAAGGGTAGTAAGTAGCATAAACAAAGTTGAAAAGGGTCAGCGTGGCAAAGTGGCAGAAATACTCTGCTACTTTGCCACGCTTCCTTCATATATCCAATGGCCCTCGGACAATTGCCCAACCGGCACTGATGACGACTAATGCGAGCAGCAAACTCATGCCTAGAAAGAGCGGCGGCAAATTCTGGCGTACCACTTGTACCACATCAATCGGTGTAGGACTCGGCGTCGGTGTTGGCGTCACAGTTGGAGTGGCACTGGCTGTGGGTGTTGTGGTGGCAGTGGAGGTTGGACTGGCCGTGACCGTTGGGCTTTCGGTTGGAGTCGGTGGCGGCGGTGTAGCGCTTGGTGTATCGGTTGGTGGCAGCGGAGTTGGCGAGGGTAAGGCCAACTCGTTGCTAATCGCTGCGCTGCCGCTAAGCGGCTCGGTTGCAGTGAGTGAATTGGTTGTTGTCAGACCCGCTGTTGTGCTCAACGATTCGGTTACGCTCAAACTTGTAGTTTCGGTCAGCGGCACGGTATTGGTCACTGCTTCGGGCAAGGTAATCGCCAAGGGTGTCGGTGACTCGGTGGACGTGTTGGTGGCTGTGGCCGATGGCACAGGCGTCTCTGTACTAGTTGGCGTTTGCGTATTCGTTGGTGACGGCGTTTCTGTCGGCGATGGTGTGTCAGTAAAGGTAGGCGTAAAGGTCTGCGTTGGCGTTTCGGTCGGTGTATTGGTTGGGGTGGCTGTATCCGTTGGCGTCGGCGTATCGGTTGGCGTGGGTGTCAGTGTTGGTGTCGGTGTGGCAGTGGCCAAGGCTGCTTTGACATCCAATGCGGGCATATTCGCAACTGGATAAAAAGTAACTCCTTCATCGTCGCTACGCAACACCCAATCGTTTTGTGTTCCTGCATAAACCGTGCGGGGCGCTTTGGCAGTATTGGCCAGGGCAAAGCTGACATTGCCATAGGGCGCACCATTCAGGGTAGATTGTTGCCAACTCTCGCCAGCCCCCACCCACAGACCAATATCGGTCGCTGCGACCAATAAGCGACCCGTCCATACGACATCGTAGACGACCGTATTGGGGAAATTCTCCAGGCGAGTCCAATTGTTGCCATCGGTCGAGCTGTACAAGCCATTGCCTGTACCAGCGATGATTGTATCTTGCGTCGTGGTCAGGCTAAAGACAATGATGCCAGGGGGAAAGGAAAGCTGCTGCCAGACATTGGTGCCAAAGGGCAGACGATACATACCAGCATGGGTTCCCGCGTAAAGATCATCGCCAAACCTGACCAGTTCGCGGACGCGCCGCCCTTCGCCCACCAGTCCTGCATCCAGCTTTTCCCAGGTTGTACCGCCGTCCGTGCTGCGCAACACACCGTCAAAGCGGGTACAGGCCCAGAAGACGGTCTTGCGTCCTTCCACAGTTGCATATAGTTCACCAACAGCGCTGGTTTCGCTGAGAAGAAGGCGAAATTCAGGCACTTCTGTCCAAGTGATACCGCCGTCGCTGGTGCGGAAGAGCAATCCAACGCCGCCATCACCTGCCAAGGCTATCTGGGGATTTTGCGGGTCATAGGCCAACCCTGCCAAGCTAATATTCTCAGCCAGCCCGCTTTCTGCCGCCGTCCAAGAGACACCACCGTCGGCGCTACGAAAGACGGTAGGGCGATCTGGCGCGTTGAGCGTGCCTGCCAGGATTTTGTCTGGTGCTCCTGGTGCCACGGCCACGCTGATCGCCGCATTGCGCGTAGGAACCACTCCCTGACCTGAAACCAGCGATGGGAAAAGTAACAGACTCAAGATGGAAAGCAGTAGTATGCCGTAAGAACGAACAGACACGCGAATGGCAATCTCCCTCACTGCCACAAGTATAGTAGTGATTCGGCAATTTCAGAAAAATGCAACATGATAACAAGACAAAAAAACCGGTTCCTCAAGGGAACCGGTTTTGGATGATCAGCTTTACTCTCTATTACTGAACCAACGTCAGCAACTGTTGCGAGGCATCATTTGCCCACTCGATCACCTTGGGCGGGTAGAGGCCAATCCAGAGCGTTGCTACCAGGCAGATGACCACCACAATCTGGATGGGCAGAGGAATGGCGATGGTTTTGGCTTCAGCTTGCTCACCAAAGAACATGGAACGTACTACGTTGAGGTAGTAATAGGCTGCCACGCCTGCGTTGACCAAGGCCAGAAAGGCCAACCAGTAGAATTGATGCTGGATGGCGGCACCGAAGACGAAGAACTTGCCCATAAAGCCACCGGTCAGCGGAATGCCAGTGAGGCTGAGCATGAAGATAAACATCGACCAAGCCAGCGCCGGTGATCGTTGCGCCAGATTGTTGAAGGAGCTAACTTCAGAATTCCCTTCTGCTTCCTCAATTGCCATCACCACGAGGAAGGCTCCGACATTGGTGAAGAGATAAGCAAAGAGATAGATCAGCACGCCGTTGAGTCCGTTCATGCTCAAGCTCTTGAGGTCGGCGACCTGTTGGCTGGAGACGATAGCAACCAGGCCCATTAGGATGTAGCCGGCTTGGGCAATCGAACTATAGGCCAACATACGCTTGACACTGGTCTGGCGCAAGGCAACCAGATTACCAATGCTCATGGTGACAATGCTCAAGCCTGCCAAGACAGGAATCCAGTCCACGCGGTAGGTGCCCAGGCCCACCAGCAAGACACGAGCCATCACCGCAAAGCCAGTTGCCTTAGAGACTGTGGAGAGATAGGCCGTGATCGGTGTCGGTGCGCCATCGTAGGTGTCCGGTGCCCATTGATGGAAAGGGGCCAAACTTGTCTTGAAGCCCAAACCTACCAAGGTTAATACAGTAGCTGGCATCACAATGGGATGAAGAGCGGCATTGCTGGCAAAAGCCTGCCCAATTTCGCTCAAACTCAGTGAACTGGCTGCGCCGTAGATCAGACTCATACCGTAGAGCATGATCGAAGAGGCAATCGAACCAAAGAGGAAATATTTGATACCCGCTTCGGAACTGCGCAAATCATCACGAACAAAGCCCACCAACAGATAGCTGGTGATCGAAAGAAACTCAATGGCCAGGAAGATCAAGATTAGGTTGTTGGCACTCACAGCCAGGCTCATGGCCAGGGTGACAAACAGGTAGAGTGTCCAAAATTCGCCGCGCCCAGCAATGCGTCGATTCATATACGAGCCACCTGCCACAGCTACCAACGTCATTCCAACCAAGATCGTTAACTTTGCAAAGGTGGCAAAAGGGTCAATCGAAACCAAGACCAGCGCAACACGCTCTTGAATGCCAATCTGGAAGATGACACCGATCAGAGCCGCTAACAGGAACAAAATCGAGATTGCCATGTAGCTGGCGCCCGAATCTTCTTCATCACCTATAAAGGTGTCGAACAGTAGGATCAATAGCCCTCCCACCATGAGAAGAATCTCTGGTAAGATCGAGCCAAGTGAACCTACTGAAATTGGATTCACAGTTTCCAAACGAAACCTCCTTAATGGTTAATGGTGAATGGTTAACTGCTAAAAGTTAATGACTACATCAACCCATAACTGTTAACCACTGACCATTTACTAGCCACCGAGTGCAACCTTGATCTGCTCCAGCAATGTCAATGCGTTGCCATTGAAGTAGTTCAGGATAAAGGTTGGGTAGACACCAAGCACAAACATGCCGATGATCAAGGGCCACAGCGTGATCTTTTCAAAGGCGACCATATCGGTTGGACCATCTGCATCGCGGCCATCGACCGTGGTCCAGTGGTGCAGTTTGTGCGGGTCATATTCGCCCAAGAAGACATTCTGAATGATACGCCACAGAATGTAGACGGCAGTCATCACAATGCCAATTGTGCCAAAGGCTGCCCAAACTGGAACGATGTGGAAGGCACCTCGGAAGGTAAAGAACTCTGCCCAGAAGCCAGCCAGACCCGGTAAGCCCAAGCTCGCAAAGCCAGCCGTGAGCATAAAGGCGTAGTAGTAAGGGGTACGCGTGCTCAGACCACCAAACATACCTAATTCACGGGTGTGGGCTCGTTCGTACACGACACCCACCAAAAGGAAGAGCGCCCCGGTGATGATGCCGTGGTTGAACATCTGCAACGTGGCCCCATTGATTGCCATGGTTGCGCTGTCAAGCATACCCGGTTCGGCAAGGCGAAGTCCACCCTCTGCGGTCTTGCCCATAGCGTAGGCTGCGGCACCGATACCCAACATCACATATCCCATGTGGCTGACCGAACTATAAGCGATCAAGCGCTTTAAGTCGCTTTGTGCCACACAGACGAAGGCGCCGTAGACAATGGCGATCACCCCAAAGGCTACAACCCACAGTGACCAGTAGGCGCTGGCTTCGGGATAGGTAGGCAGGATAATGCGTAGGAAGCCATAGGCACCGAGCTTTAGCAACACACCAGCTAGAATCACGCTACCAGCAGTCGGTGCTTCGGTATGGGCATCGGGTAACCAGGTGTGGAAGGGAAAGCTTGGCACCTTGAAGGCAAAGCCTAGGAATAAACCCCAGAAGATCAAGCTGGTAATAAAGTGGCGGTCGCCAGCGTTGGCAACATCCATGAAGGGTTTCAGCTTGGCTGCTTCGATGATGTCAAAGGTGTTAGTAGCAAAGTAAGTGGCCAGAATTGCCAGCAACATCGCAACCGAGCCGACCAACGTGTAGATAAAGAACTTGATCGAAGCGTAGTTGCGTCCTTTGCCACCCCAGATTCCGATAAGCAAATACATCGGCACCAGGCTGATTTCCCAGAAGAGGTAGAAGAGCACATAATCGAGCGCCATAAAAACGCCCAACATGCTCAACTCCAGCAAATGGAAGAGAATGAAATACTCTTTGACACGGGTGCGAATCGTCCCGGCACTGTAGTAAAAGCTCAGCGTGGAAAGCAGCGTGGTCAAGAAAATCATTGGCACACTCAAACCATCGACTCCCAGATGGAAGCTGGCATGGAGCGATTCGATCCACGTTTTGTTGACACTAAACTGCATGCCGCCCACCGTCCAGTCGTAGGCAGCCATCAAATAGATGCTCATGCCCAAGGGAAGCAAACTAGCCAGGATCGATCCCCATTTGATCAATCGTTCATTTGTACCGAAAATCAATGCCAAAAGTGCTGCCACCAATGGCGAAAAGAGGATAATCGGCAATACAATTCCGTTCAAGGATTCCATGAACTTTCCTCCGCAGAATTTGTTAAATCTATGGTGTCTGTATCAAAACAGGCACAAAAGAGTAAAACTTTATAAAAATTCCTGTAGATGGTACTGGTAATTGAATATTACCTATCACCAGTTGTCATTCTAAAGGCAAGCGAATTGACTAGGTTTCCGAAACTACACCAGCGTAAAGATAATCGGCATTGCCTTGAGCAGGAGCCAAACGGTCACCGTGATCGCTGCGACTAACAGATAGACTTGCACCTGACCATCCTGCGTATTGCGTAGTACTGCGCCAGTGCGACTGGTCACCCATCCAACCAAATTGACAACGCCATCGACTACCAAGCGGTCAAACTCAGCACTTGCAGTCGAGAGCCAAACACCAATCTTGCCAATCCCATTGACAATTGGGTCAATAACCCAGAAGTCATCGATCCAGTAGAGTACCTTACTCAGCCAGAGCGCCAAGGCAACGACTGTGCCTTGATAGAATTCATCGACAAAATACTTGCGATGCCACAGCCACCAAATCGGCCCAAGTGCAGTGCGCACTGGGTCAATTTCGCCCGCTTCGAGCGGTTTTCGCCCATAAACCAGATAGCCCACATAGATGCCACCCAACGCCGCCACAATCGAGAGGATCATCGGCAGAATGTTGAATGCGTGTTCATGAACATGGACATTTTGGAATTCCAGGTAGGGTGTCAGGAAGCCTTCCAGCCAGTTCATCCCAGGAATTCCAATAAAGCCCAAGATCAAGGCAAAGGGCGAAATCAGAATCAGCGGCCAGGTCATGCGTGGGTCACTTTCTGGGGCATGGTTTGCCATTTCAGTGCGTGGCTTGCCCAAGAAGGTGAGACAGATCTGACGGGTAGTGTAAAAGGCGGTCAGGGTTGCCGACAGGAAAAGCGTCCAGAAGACCAGGGCATGACCATTCCACGCCGAAGCTAGGATCTCATCTTTCGACCAGAAGCCTGCGGTGATCAGCGGGAAGCCACTGAGCGCTGCACCACCGATGATAAAAGTGACTGCTGTGCGTGGCATTCGGTTGAAGAGACCACCCATGTTGCGCATGTCCTGCGGATCTTCGGGATTGAGTGCGCCGTCGGCTCGTGCGATCAACTTGGGCGCTGGAGCGGGGGCATGACCATGATCGTCGCCGCCATGCTCATCGTGGCCATGGGCTTCGTGTCCACCTGCATCTCCGTGACCATGTTCGTGAATGTGGTGATGTCCATGTTCGACACCGTGAATCACACTACCGGAACCGAGGAAGAGCAACGCCTTGAAGAAGGCGTGCGTGATCAAGTGGAAGAGCGCTGCACCGTAGGCACCAATCCCGATTGCCGCCACCATATAGCCTAGTTGGCTGATAGTAGAGTATGCCAGTACACGCTTGATATCCCACTGCGCCACCGCAATCGTCGAAGCAAAGAGGGCGGTAAAGGCACCGATGAAAGCCACGAACTGCATGGATGCAGGGGCAACTTCCATCGCATGGCTGTAGAGCGGGAACATGCGCACCAGCAAGAAGACACCTGCCGAAACCATTGTTGCTGCATGGATCATGGCGCTAACCGGTGTCGGGCCTTCCATGGCGTCGGGCAACCAGACGTGCAGCGGGAACTGGGCACTCTTGCCAACCGTGCCGAAGAAGATCAAGACTGCGATCAACCCCAGTGCATTGAAAGGCACATCGAAGATGTTGACTGACATCTTGGCAATCGATTCCAGATTTGCGGTCTGGAAGATGTCGTGGAACATCAAACTGCGGCTTTCACCCCAGCTATAGAGCAACATCATCCCGATCAGCATCACCGCATCGCCGATACGAGTGGTCATGAAGGCTTTGATATTGGCCGCCATCGCCGATTTCTTCTCGTACCAGAAGCCGATGAGCAAATAGCTGCACAAGCCCATGATCTCCCAGAAGATAAAGAAGGTGATCAGCGAATTGGAGACAACCAAGCCCAACATACCAACCGCAAAGAGGCTAATGTAGGCCATAAAGCGGCTATAGCGTGGATCTTTGCCCTGCTTGTAAGAGACAGGATACATCTCTGGATTGAGATGGCCAGGAAAGGTCATGTAGCCACTGGCGTAGACAAAGATCATCACCAACAAGAAGGAGACCATAAAGAGCATCATGGCGTTGGCTGGATCGACCTGATAGCCAACCATGATGTTCGTTGCTCCCGTGGGGATGGTGAAAAGTTTGCCTTCTGTCGGATTTTCGCCCAGATGCTGCGTAAAGAAAGCAGTGAAGGCAATTGGCCAACTAAGCAGCAAAGAGACCACAACGCCGCCAATTGCTGTGAGTGCACTTACGGTTTTATTTTTGTTCAAAAAGAGAACAATTGCCAAAAAGGCCAAAAAAGGCGGAATTGGCGTTAACCAGGCCACATCGAAAAATCGTTCCATTGGTGGACCCCGTACTTCAAATATTGACTTTCATTTACCCCACCCTAGCCCTCCCCAAACGAGGGAAGGAACTGTCACGAATCAGATTATGTTTGGTGTACAAAAGAGAATTCATAATCCGTCCCGTCACGATCCCCTCCCCTACCAGGGGAGGGCTAGGGTGGGGTTTCTTTTTGCACTACTTTTTGACTGAACAAAATCAACCCAGCCGCATATCCTACTACGGCACCGATCAGTGCTAAGGCTAAAAAGAGTAGATCGTTCGATACCCGTAGCGTCGTACCAACCCCGACAAAGAGTATCGCACCGAGAAACCCTGTCAGCACCAAACGGCTCTGCTGCGACTTCCGTTTCTTTGTTTCAGCTAAAAGCGTTGCTGCATCGCGGAAGTTCGGTTGATATTTTAAAATTTCCTGGAGTGCGTGGACAGCACCTGTATAATTGCCCTCTGCTATCTTCTCTTGGGCCATCTCATACAGAAAAGCGCATTGCTCATCCAACGTACCGACTAAAGTTTGTTTGGGCATTTCAAATAGGCAAAGTTGCAGAGTGGCAGGGTTGCAAAGTCGCTATTACCATTCTGCAACTTTGCAACCTTGCCACTTTTACTTCCAGATCAGCCCTTCAACAGATCCAATTCATCCAAATTTACCGTTCGGCGATTGCGGTAGACCGAAATGATCAGCGCCAAGCCTACAGCTGCTTCGGCTGCTGCGACAGCAATTACAAAGATAGCGAAGATCTGCCCTTCCAAGTCCAAAATATTCGGACCATGTCGCCAAAATGCTACCAGATTGATGTTGACCGCGTTCAGCATCAACTCGATCCCCATCAGTACCGCAATTGCATTGCGCCGTGCCAAGGCAGTGTATAACCCACTACAAAAGACAAACGCTGCTAATACCAGATATGAATTCAACCCAACCATTGCGTTTTCATCCCCCAGTTTATTTAGTGAGACAGTATGGCAGTGGTTCAGTAGAACAGAGATTGAGTTTTACTGTCCACTGACTCACTGTTCTACTGACTCACTGCTTTACTTCCGGTCTCGTGCTAACAAAATAGCTCCAGCCAGTGCCACCAACAGCAGCATGGCCATCAATTCAAATGGGATCAAATAGGTGGTCACAAACGACTGCCCCAACCCTGCGATCAAGGTCGCATCACTTGGCACAACTTCATTGGCTTGCGGCCAGGGCGTATGCGTGAGCACACCAAGCAGGGTGACGAACAAGAGGCCAGCGATGATCGCAGCCGTAAGCATTTGGCGGTTGACTGCAGACGTCGTGCCAAACATCATGCCACGTGTGAGCATGATGGCAAAGGTGATCAGCGTTGAGATGGCACCGATATAGACCAGAACCTGGCTGATGCCTACAAATTCAGCTTCTAGCATAAAGTAGATGCCTGCAACGCCAAACAGCGTACCCACCAGACAGAGCGAGCTGTGAAATAAATTGCGTGTGATGCCAACCATCAACGCCATCACGGCAGTAAAAACAGCTACCGCCATAAAGATCGCCTGCATGATTGACGGCTGCGTGGGGGCCGTCTGGGAAACCAAATCGTTAACAAGTGCTCTTAGTGTCTCGTACATAGTTTTGTCCCAAAAAAGTTGCAGAGTAGCAAAGTTGCAGAGTTTTACTTTGCCACTCTGCAACTCTGCACTTTTTCACTAATCTCCTGCCTGTGCCGCCGGTGCCATCGTGCCGATCAACGAATGGGGTTCAAAGGCTCGTTTCGACCGGATTTGCTCACGTTTGAAGAAGTTATTGAGCACATTCAACACAACCCCAATCACCACCAAATTACCTAACAGCACCAATCCATACTGAATCGGCGCAGACACCGGCAACTTTTGGGCGATCATCTGCCACAAAATTAAACCAAGCACCAGGGGAACTAGCACCTTCCAGGCAAAGGACATCATCTGATCGATGCGGACACGTGGGAAGGTTCCTCGAATCCATTGGATTACGACATACATGATGAAACACTTGGCGAGGAAGTAAACTAACCCGAGCAAGACACCAATATAAGGCAGATTGACGAAAGGCCCTTGCCATCCGCCGAGGAAGAGCATGACCGCAATCGCTCCCAGGAAGAAGGCATTGAGGAACTGCGCCAGGAAGAACATGGCAAACTTCATGCCAGAGTATTCTATGTGGAAGCCAGCAATCAATTCCGACTCGGCTTCGAGTAAGTCAAAGGGTGTCTGTTCGCCTTCCGCTAAGGCAGCGATGAAGTAGATGAGAAAGGCACCAGGTAGCACAAATACGTGCCAACCTAAGCCCAAGTTGATGGGACCCAGGTTGAGCGATTGCGCTTCAGTGATTGTGTTCAGGCTCATGCTGCCAACCAGGAGCACTGGGGCAAACATCGCCAACACCATTGGGATTTCATAGCTCAATAACTGGGCCACAACACGGAAACCAGCCAACAGCGCATATTTGTTGTTGCTCGCCCAGCCAGCCATCAAAGCCGCCATGATGCCAATGGAACCAAGCGCCACCAAATAAAGGACACCCACGTTCAAGTCGGCACCCACAACGCCTGGGGCAAAAGCGAAGACAGCCAAGCTCAACAACACGCCGAAAACAGAGAGAATCGGAGCCAGGTAATAGGCAACCCGATCTGCACTGTTCGGGATAATATCTTCCTTGGAAAGAAGCTTGACCGCGTCGGCTGCACTCTGGAAAAGCCCATAGGGACCGTTGCGATTCGGACCAATCCGGTCTTGGATGCGGCTCACCACTTTACGCGTGATCCAAATCAGGAGCAGTGCAAGCACCATCGCAATATTGGCAACAATAAAGGCACCAATAAAATAGGCAACCCCACGAGCTGCTACTTCAGGCGCACCCAGACCTACCTGTAATTCTGTTAATTTTTCACTCCACCACATAATCGACTCCTAAAGTCTTCAATTCGTGGATTCAATCCCTAAACTGGTCAATGGTTAGCCATTAAAAATTAACCATTATCCATTCTATTATCTATTCCCACTCCAAGGCACCCTTGCGCCATTCGAGCAGCAGACCCACTAACAAGATGATGACAAAGAGCACTGTCGACAACACGGCAAACATCGAAAGTTTGCCATAGGCCAACGCAATCGGGAATAAGAAGATCACTTCCACGTCGAAGATAAGGAAGATGAGCCCGATCAGGTAGTACTGAGCCTTAAACTGCACCCAGGTGTCACCAATCGTCTCCACACCAGACTCGTAGGTGTCGTTCTTAATTGGATCTGGGCGCTTGGGGCCAAGTAGTTGACCAATCAAAACAGCAGCAAAGGGTAAGACGAAGGCAATTGCGCTCAAAATCAATACAAAAGCGTAGTTGCTTAACATAGTTGACTCTCCCATTGGGGACTTTCATCTGTCAGAGTTTGCACTCGCTGGATCGTAGCCCAGTGCACAAACGCTCGAATGACTTACACGTTCTCTGGCACGCTTACCTACGTACAAGTGTTATACCCAGTCGATCCAGCACTTTGCCACTTGGCATAGCGCAGATCACGCTCTAAAATGGGGCACTCCCAAATTGCAGGTGGGTAAGTCCGATTTTGATTGTGTAGAAAAGTACAAACGACTGCTATGCTAGCACATTAAAGTAGCATTAGGAAAATTTGTACTGTTCTATACGGCGCTTGAATTAAGAACCAGATGGCCGCTTTCAATGTTGACTTTCAATGTTGAATTGCGCCAATGCAGTTCTCATTCAGAGATAGCTCTATTATGTGGCAATTTTCACAAATCATCAAAAATTGACACCCTTTTTACGCTCGTGTTAGAATGCAGGAACGGTGGTATACGGAATATCTGAAAGCCGGTACCACCGTTTCGTTTGTCACAAATTCTAGACTTTTCAGAAATTGTAAAAATTTTCACAAAGCGCTGTTTAAGATGAGAGTATCTTGAACTATACGAACATGCAAGTGTTTCGAAGCAACTTTAGCTGGCGGACTTGCTGTCTTAGCGGTGTGAAAGAAGCGATTGAGGGTTTACAGGAATGACGAACAGTTACCTCCATCTACTCATCTTTGTTGTGATTGCTGGAGCCATCGGCTTGATAGCAGTCTTCCTTCCTTCCATTCTTGGACCAAGTCGCAAAAACAAACAGAAGTTAGAGCCCTACGAATCGGGCATCATCCCCTTTGCCGATGCGCGACGCAAATTCCCCATCAAATATTACCTTGTCGCTATGCTCTTTATTCTGTTTGATATTGAAGTCGTCTTTATGTACCCTTGGGCCTCGGTGCTGCGCCATCTGCGTGACAACTACTCCGCTTGGCTGGCTCTCTTGCCGATGGGTTTCTTCCTGCTCGTGTTGATCGTCGGTTTGATCTACGAATGGAAAAAAGGCGCGCTGGATTGGGAGTAGAGCAATGGTGAATGGTCAATGGTTAATTATTTAAGTAGGCACAAGCCGTATTACTTAACAATTAACCAGTACACCATTAACAGTTAACCATTAAAGAGGCATCTATGGGTTTAGAAGAAAAACTACCAGAAGGGGTTCTGACGACATCTTTGGAAAGTCTGGTGAACTGGGGACGGCAAAATAGTACCTGGCCCCTGCTGTTTGGTTTGGCCTGCTGCGCCATTGAAATGATCGCGGTTGGTACCGCCCGTCATGACATTTCACGCTACGGCTCCGAGCTCTTCCGTGCTAGCCCACGCCAAGCCGATTTGATGATCGTCTCTGGACGTGTCAGCAACAAGATGGCCCCGGTCATCAAGCGCATCTACGATCAAATGTGCGAACCCAAGTGGGTGATCGCCATGGGCATCTGTGCCAGCGCTGGCGGCCCCTTTAACAACTATGCGATTATTCAGGGGGTCGATAAGATCATCCCTGTGGATGTTTATGTCCCTGGCTGTCCGCCCCGTCCAGAAGCGTTGCTCTATGCGCTGGACAAGTTACGTGAAAAGCAAGGCAAGGAAAGCTTTGCCAAGTATAAACAGCGTGAGATGGCCGAGCTGTTTATGAAGCCAGAAGATATCGACTCACTAGAATTCTTGCGAGAAAAAGAATTGGCGTGAAATGTGATTCGTGAAACGTGATGCGTGAATTGTTTGTCATCTCGATTCTACTAACGATTTTTGCTGAACCGAGAGAATTTATTTCACGCATCACGTTTCACATTTCATACCTCACGTTTTATGATTTGAGGAGCACTCGATGCTAAAAGTCTCTCCCATTCGACGAGAATATGAGACATTGCCAGGAATCAACGATATTACGATTCCGGCGCTTGCCCCCTTACCAAGTGGCGAAAGCGCAGATACGACAGCCATTGCCGAGCGTTTTGGCGAAGATATCATCGCTGCTGGGTTACATAACGGCCAGCAAGTGGTCTATGTCGAACCAGAACGGCTGCGCGATTTGGCTACCTTTATTAAGAGTGAGCCTACGCTTGCCTATGAAGCGCTGATCGACGTCTCCTCCGTGGATCGTCTTAAACTGCCCATTGCTGCCGACGACAAGCGTTTCCACACGGTTTATCAGTTCCGCTCCTACAAGCGCCGACAACATTTGATGGTGGTTTGCCCTGTCGAGGATGACAAGAATCCCGAGGTGCCAAGCTTGACTTCGATTCACGAAGGTGCCAACTGGCCCGAACGCGAAGTAGCTGACCTCATGGGCATCAAGTTTGAAGGACACCCTGACCCACGGCGCATTCTGATGCCAGAGCATTGGCCCAATCACCCCTTGCGCAAAGATGTCCCGGTAGGTGGCGAAGAAGTTCCATTCAGTCTCACTTGGGGCGATCCTGAGTTCGATACGCTGGGCAAACAGATCCTTCCTGCCGAAAGCCAGCCACCCGCCTTGCCTCCCGGTATGAGTCGTGAAAACATGATCATCAATATGGGGCCGCATCATCCTAGCACGCATGGTGTGTTGCGCATCGTGGCTGAGTTGGATGGTGAAAACGTGGTCAATCTCGACCCCGACCTCGGCTATCTGCACAGTGGCTTCGAAAAGACAGGTGAGAATAAGCGCTATAAGGACTTTGTCTACTACACCGACCGCATGGACTATCTGTCCGGCATGAACAACAACTTTGGTTATGTGCTGGCGGTAGAAAAAGCACTTGGACTTGAGATTCCTGCCCGCGCCAAGGCAATTCGAGTGATCATGAGCGAGTTGCAACGTATTGCCTCGCATCTCTTCTGGCTCGGCACCCATGCCATGGATGTCTCTGGCACGGCAATGAGCGTGTTGCTCTATGCCACCCGCGAACGCGAACGTATTCTCGATCTTTTTGAGATGGCTTGTGGCGCTCGCTTAACTGTCAGCTACATCCGTGTCGGCGGTGTCTGGAAAGATTTGCCGCCTGCCTTTATCGATAACCTCAAAGATTTCCTCAAAATGATGCCCGGCTACATCGATGACTATGAGTCAATGTTGACCGAAAGCCCGCTCTGGCAAGAACGTTTGATCGGCATTGGTAAGCTGACCGGTGAGCAGGTGATCAATATGGGCTTGACCGGTGCCATGTTGCGTGGCAGTGGTATCGATTGGGACCTGCGCCGTGACATGCCCTACGGTGGCTACGAAAATTACGACTTCAAGGTTCCCGTTCAATCCGAAGGGGACTGCTACGCTCGTTATTTAGTACGTATGGAAGAGATGCGCCAAAGTTTGCGTATTATCGACCAAGCCTTGAAGAACCTGCCCGATGGTCTCTACAAGACCGACGACCGCAAGGTTTCGCTGCCGCCGCGTGCTGAACTCGATACGAGCATGGAGTCGTTGATCCATCACTTCAAGCTCAACACCGAAGGCTTCCGGGTTCCACCAGGCATGGTCTATCACGGCATTGAATCCAGCAAAGGCGAGTTAGGCTACTTTATCTACAGTGACGGATCCGCCCAACCCTATCGCCTGCATATCCACGGCCCGAGCTTCAATAACCTCTACGCCGTCAGCCGTATGAGTAAAGGTGCCATGCTCTCCGACGTGGTGACCAACATCGGATCAATTGACATCGTATTAGGAGAGGTCGACAGGTAATCATTATGGTGCTATCAGAATCAATTCGTGCAGAGATTAAAAAGTGGATGGACCTCTATCCTGCGGGTCGGCAGCGTTCGGCGATTTTGCCTGCGCTCTATGTTATTCAGCGCGAGTTTGGCTATTGTAATGTGGATGCCCAGAACGAATTGGCGGTAATGCTCGATCTGGAACCTGCCGAAGTTGGGGCGGTAGTAGGTTACTATCACATGTTCCACGAAGCGCCCAAGGCCGACTATCACGTCGAAGTCTGCACCAATGTGCCCTGTATGTTGCGGGGTGCTAACCAGTGTATGCACCATCTCGAAGAGAAGTTGGGCATTCACCATGGCGAAAAGACTGAAGATGGCAAATTTGCACTCGATCACATGGAATGTTTGGGTGCTTGTGGCAATGCGCCAATGGCGATGGTTACCGAGCAGAGCAGCGGCAAGATTCGCTACTTCGAGGAGATGAGCAGCGAGGCCGATGTCGATCAGTTCCTCAATGTAATCAAGAGCGGCAAGGGCTTCAATACCACCGAACGCTGGACTCCCGCTGGCGATCCAAACGGCGAAGGCAAAGCCTCTGGTCCGTGGACCCATGCTGGGATGGAAAAGCCGATTCTTACCGCCCGTGTCGATAAATCCAACAGCCACAAGATCGACACCTACATTGCTGATGGCGGTTATGAAACTGCACGTAAGATTCTAGGTGAAATGCAACCGGCGCAGGTGATCGATGCTGTCAAGGCCAGTGGGTTGCGCGGCCGCGGTGGCGCAGGCTTCCCCACAGGCATGAAGTGGGGCTTCCTGGCCCCGGCCAAACCACGGTATCTCGTGGTCAATGCCGACGAATCAGAGCCAGGCACCTTCAAAGATCGCCTGATTATGGAATACGATCCGCATCAATTGATCGAAGGCATTATTATTAGTGCCTTTGCCATTGAGTGTGAGCAGGCATTTGTTTACATCCGTGGCGAATACTACTTTGGTGCCGAGCGACTTTGGGAAGCCGTGAACGAAGCCAAAGCCAAGGGCTTTCTCGGTAAGAATATCTTTGGCACCGAGCGCAATTTGGAAATTGTCGTCCATCGCGGTGCGGGTGCTTACGAATGCGGCGAGGAGACTGCGCTTCTCAGCAGCCTTGAAGGCTTCCGTGGCCATCCGCGCATGAAGCCACCTTTCCCAGCGGTAGAAGGGCTCTACGCCAAACCGACGATTGTCAATAACGTCGAATCGATTTCGAATGTGCCGCACATCATGAAATATGGTGTGGATTGGTACAAGGGTATGGGCACGGAAAAGAGCCCTGGCATGCGCATCTTCTGCCTCAGTGGCAATGTCAAGCGCCCGGGACTCTACGAATTGCCCCATGCAACACCGCTGCGCGAGATCATCTACACCTATGGCGGTGGTCCCCAAGATGACAACGCTGCCATCAAAGCGATTGTACCTGGTGGACTTTCGATGAAGTTGCTCACCCCCGACCAGATGGATGTGACAATGGATTACGAAGCGGTGCAGGCCGCCGGTTCGTTGTTGGGTTCAGCCGGTATCATCGTGATCGACGAACGCACTTCAATGGTGGAAGTGGCCCGTCGCACCTTGGGCTTCTACCGAGAAGAAAGCTGCGGCAAATGTACCCCCTGTCGCGAAGGCACAGGCTGGTTGGAAAAGATCCTGGAACGCATCGAAGATGGTGGCGGTCGCAAGAAAGATGTCGAGCAACTCGAATACATCACGAAGTTTATTGCTGGTAAGAGCTTCTGTCCCTTTGGCGAAGCGGCAGTGTGGGGTTTGCAGAGCAATCTTGCCAAATTCCGCAACGAGTTTATCACCCATATCGAGGAGACCAATCCCAACCAGATTGGCCCTGTCATCCCAATTCGCCCGATCTATCGTCCGGATGAAGGGAAAGGCAGCAAGCTACGTACGAATGCATTGCAACCGGTAGGTGAGTCGCCGCTCAACCGGGATACGATGGTGGCCGCGGACTGAGAGCCACAATAAAATAGAAACCATGTCAGTCATTCTGAAGCAAACACTTGCAGGTCGATATGACGATGAATTTTCAAGCGATCAACTTGAAGATTTGACGCTGCGCAAGATGAGTTTGGACGAATACGAGCGACTGGTGGAAATGGGATTCTTTGATGAAGATGAACGTATCGAGCTGTTAGATGGAATTGTAGTGGAGTTGGAATCTTTGAATGCCAGACATGCGGATGCAATCGATTCGCTCAATGAATTGCTCTTGGCAGTAATTCCTTTGGGTGGAAGAATTCGTATCCAATCCCCGATTCGACTGGCGAGTGCAGAATCACAACCATTGCCAGATGTTGCAGTGTTGGCACGCCAAAAGAACTATGGCCGCCGCCACCCTGAAAATAGTGATGTATTGCTCGTAGTTGAAGTCGCTGATAGTTCGCTGTCAAAAGATCGCAATCGAAAACGAGATCTTTATGCGCGAACAGGAATTCAAGAGTATTGGATCGTCAATTTGATCGATGATCAACTCGAAGTCTACCGCGAACCAGATGTTAAACCAAACGGGAATGGTTTTTACCACTCTCGTACAATCTATCTACCAGGACAAATGGTGACACCTTTGGCGTTTCCGACTTGTGAAATGGACGTCGCTACTATGTTCCCTGAAGTTGGAAGTGATGACTTATGACTGATTTAGTCAACCTGACCATTGATGATAAACCTGTTTCTGTGCCCAAGGGTACGCTGGTCGTTGATGCAGCGGCCAAGTTGGGCATTGAAATTCCCGTTTTTTGTAGCCATCCTAAGCTCGATCCGGTGGCCTGTTGCCGCATGTGCTTGGTCGAGATTAGTGGCCCGCGCGGTATGTCGTTGCAACCTGCCTGCTCGAACTATGTAGCAGAAGGAATGCAGGTAAAGACTGCTAGCCAGGTGGTGCAAGATACGCAGGAAGCGATGCTCGGCTTTATCCTGCTCAACCACCCGCTAGACTGCCCGATCTGCGATAAAGGTGGCGAATGCCCCTTGCAGGATCAGACGATGCGTTATGGCCCAGGCGTTTCGCAATTGGTTGAGCCCAAGCGCCACAAAAACAAACAATACAGCATCTCGGACACGATTGTGTTGGATCAAGAGCGCTGTGTGATCTGTTGGCGCTGTATTCGCTACCTGGAAGAGTGGGAAGACAAGCCGCAACTCGGTCTTTTTGAGCGCGGTGGCGAGACTTTGATCGATATTCAGAACGGTCAGCCGGTTGATGCCAAGACCAGCGGCAACATTATTGATATGTGTCCTGTGGGCGCATTGACCAACCGTGTGGCTCGTTTTGCCTATCGTCCCTGGGAAATTGACCGCACCCCAAGCATCTGCACGCATTGTTCCCTTGGCTGCAATATCCGCATGGATAGCCGCACACACAAGGTGCGCCGTATTGTGGGCCGTGAAAACATGGCAGTCAACGATCAATGGATCTGTGACAAGGGACGCTTTGCCCACGCTTGGATCAACCACGAGCAGCGCTTAACCATGCCGATGGTGCGCCGCAACGGTGAATTGATGAGTACCTCGTGGGGTGAGGCACTCAAGGTCGTGGCTGAGAAATTGGGTGAAGTCAAGCGCAAGCACGGAGCCGACGCTATTGGTGGTATTGGTAGCGCCAAACTCTCGAACGAGAGCAACTACCTGTTGCAAAAGTTCATGCGCACTGTGATTGGCACCAATAACATTGACCATCGTGATGGCGGTGATGTGTCAGCCGTAAACACCGGTATCCCGGCGCTGGCCAATCTGATGAAGCCACAATATGGCCCCAACCCCAAACATGATGTGATCTTCCTCTTTGGCGTCGACCCATCGGAAGAGTTGCCGATCCTGGACCTGCACCTCAAGCGGGCGGTGCGCAAGGGCAAAGCCAAATTGGTAATTGCCCATCCGCGTAAGATTGAACTCACCCGCTATCAAGGGCCAACCTTGCAATACAAGCCGGGCAGCGAGGTTACATTGCTCAATGCCCTAACTCGCTACGCGCTGGAGTTGAAAGAGGGTGACAAACCAACCGTTCCCGGGCTGGAGGACGCAAGCGATAGCAGCGTGTCTGCACTGAGCGGTGTCGATGCAGCACAGGTCAAGGCAGCGGCTGAAGCACTAGCCAAGGCTCAGAACGCGCTGATCATTTACGGACCGATGGCGGCTCGTGGCGAAAATGGTCAACAAGTGCTGCAAGGTCTGACCAATCTTGCTAGCGTGACGGGGAATAGCGAACGGCTGGCATACGTTGGCCTTGAGGCTAATAGCCAGGGCTGCCGAGATTTGGGTGTTTTGCCCAACAGCCTACCCGGTTACATTGCGCTGGAGAACGAGAAAGGCCGTTCCCAACTCGAATCTGCCTGGGATGAGCAGTTGCCAACCAAGGCAGGCAAGAGTTACAAGCAGATGCTCGACCAAGCCGGCAAAAGTATCAAGGCACTGCTGATTATGGGGGCCAATCCTGCTAGTGAACGTCCTGAGTGGGATGCCAACCTGGATAACACCGAATTCTTAGTGGTACAGGAACTGTTCTTAACCGAAACAGCGAAGAAAGCAGATGTAGTATTGCCCGCAGTCAGTTGGGCTGAGACCGATGGAACCTTTACCAATCTAGAGCGCCGCGTTCAGCGGGCAACAAAAGCGGTCAAGAACCCCGACAGCAAAGCCGCACCTGATTGGATGATTCTGGAACATCTGGCTACGTTGATGGGACACAAATGGCAACATGCGGTCGTGCAGGATGTAACCGCCGAGATTGCCAGTGCTGTGCCCTTCTACGCCGATATGACGTGGGAGAATCTGAGCGACCAAGGGTTGCAGTGGGATGCCGCCGCTGCCCGCACAGAGGCGAAGGTAGGCGCTGCCAAACAGATGGCACTGGCCGACGGAATCAGCTTGGTAGGTGGTTCGGTGCTCTATGATGGTGGCGATCTCTTTAGCCAAACCAAACAAATGGCGAATCTTGTACGTGGCGCTGTGGTGAGTATTCATCCGGAGGATGCCGACAAGATGGGGCTTGAAGCCGGTTCGTCGTTGCAGGTACGCAACAGCCACGGCTCACTTACACTCTCCGTTCGATTGGACCCGTACGTCAAGCCGGGGACAGTCTGGATTCCTGAAAGTTTACCCCAAGCTCCGGTCGGTGCCTTACTCAATGGTAGTGATGTGGAGACGGTGGAGTTGATTAAAAAATGAATGGTTAATGGTTAAGGGTCAAGTGCGCAAGACGACTCATTAACCATTCACCATTAACCATTCACCATTAGGAATTATTATGGATTGGCTATACGACCTTGTTATTCCAGTGATTCGGGCAATTGTTGTCATTTTTGCCCTATTGACCGCAGCCGCCTATCTAACTTGGTTCGAGCGAAAGCTATTAGGGCGCTTTCAGGTGCGCTACGGCCCTAATCGTGCTGGACCATACGGCCTCTTACAGCCAGCGGCAGATGCGATCAAAGCTTTCTTCAAAGAAGAGATAGTTCCCAATCATGTCGATAAGTGGCTTTACATCGTGGCACCTGCACTTTCACTGGTTCCTGCGATCATCATCTGGGCGGTCGTGCCGGTTAGCAAAGGAACACCTGCGATTGCAGACATCAATATTGGCTTTCTCTGGATCCTGATGGTGGCTGGCATCGAGAGCTATGGCGTAATCTTGGCTGGCTGGAGCAGCAACAATAACTACTCACTGCTAGGTGCGTTACGCTCTTCGGCGCAGATGATCTCGTATGAATTACCAATGGGGATGTTTCTGGTCAGCATTTTGATGTTGGCTGGCAATTTTAGCCTGGTGTCATTGGTCGAAAATGGCCGTCCCTGGTGGGAATGGTTGTGGGTCTGGGCGATTTTCCCCTTCTTCTTTATCTGTATCCTAGCCGAAACCAACCGCAGTCCTTTTGACCTACCCGAAACTGAGAACGAGTTAGTTGCTGGTTACCAGACTGAGTATGGTGGCATGAAATTCTCACTTTTCATGATCGGCGAATACACTAACATGATCACGACCAGCGCAGTGATGGCTACAGTCTTCTTTGGGGGCTGGCGCGCTTGGTTTATCACTGATTGGATGCCCTTTCTAGGACCGCTTGTGTTGCTAGTCAAGGTCATCATTCTACTCTTTATCTTTATTTGGGTGCGTGCTAGCATCGGTCGCCCACGCTACGATCAACTGATGCGCTTTAATTGGCGATTTTTGTTACCCTTCTCGCTGGTCTATTTGATGACGACTGCAGTGCTGACGGTTCTGTTTAAATAAGATCTCTTCACCCAAGAAAGAGATTATAGATTGTTGACTCTACGGGATTTTACGACATGGCTCTAAATGACTTTATCAAAGGTGCAGTCGATATCGGCAAGGCAATGAGCGTCACGCTCAAGCACTTGACCAAAAAGCCGATTACAACCGAGTATCCGCGCGATGCAGTGCCGCTTTATCCTCGCTTCCGTGGCAAACATGAGTTGCGGCGCTACGAGAACGGCATGGAACGCTGTATCGGCTGTATGCTTTGTGAGGCCGCTTGTCCAACACAAGCCATCTACGTTGAAGCGGCTGAAAACGATCCCAACCATCCGACTTCTCCTGGCGAGCGTTATGCCAAGGTCTATGAAGTCAACTTGCTGCGCTGTGTCTTTTGTGGCGACTGCGAAGAGGCTTGCCCAACCGAGGCGATTGTCTTAGGGCACGATTTCGCTATGGCGAATTTCGAGCGGCGTGATTTTATCCTGACCAAAGATATCCTGCTCAATCCTGGCGAACCGAATGTGGTGATCCGACCGGAATAAGTAGAAATTTTGAATTGCGAATTACAAAGTCTTTCCGCCCTTGTCGTGTAATTCGTAATTCGTAATTCGTAATTCAAGAGATTAGCAATGGAACTTCCTGTCCTTTTCTTTATCGTCATTGCAGCCATCAGTGTGGCAGCGGCAGTTGGAGTGGTGAGCAGCCGAATCCCGGTACATAGCGCGCTCTTTTTGCTGGCGCATTTTGTGACCTTGGCCATTCTCTACATCACCTTGCAGGCACAGTTCTTGGCTGCGGCTCAAGTGATTGTCTATGCCGGTGGCATTGTGATCTTGATCCTGTTTGTGATCATGCTGATCGGCAGCGAACGAGTCAAGAGCGCTCCGCCTGACAAACAGTCCTTCATTCCCTATATCGGTGCCACGTTGGGGCTGATTCTGCTCGGGTCGATTGCCTATAATTTGCAGCAGAGCTTTCATGGCATTGTTCCCGATGTAAACGGTGTGCAAGGCGGAATTCCCACTGCGGTCGGTACAGAGATCTTTACCAAATATATTTTACCAGTCGAACTAGTGGCTGTGTTGTTATTGGTGGCGCTTTTAGGTGCCATGCTTCTCGCTCGCAGCAAACGCGCTGAATCCTAATTGTTTTTGAGATACGAAATATGAGATACGAGTAATGTATCTCGTGACTCGTATCTCATATTTCGTATCTCGTAACTACTATGATTCCAACCAGCTATTATCTCATGTTGAGCGCCACCATTTTTGCGATTGGTGCCGCAGGTGTGCTGATCCGGCGCAATGCGTTGATCGTCTTTATGTGTGTGGAAATGATGCTCAACAGCGTCAACCTCACCCTGATCGCACTGAGCCGCCAATGGGGCAATCTCAATGGGCAGGTGTTCGTCTTTTTGATCATGGCGGTAGCTGCTGCTGAGGTTGCGGTAGGCTTAGCCATCGTCATCGCCCACAACCGCAATGCCCATACCACAAATGTGGACGAAGTGAATCTGTTGAAATGGTGAGTATGAAACGTGATTCGTGAAATGTGATGCGTGAATGACAGATTGTCTTTATCTATCATTTCCCACGATAAGTGAAAAGATGTTTTCTTGATTCACGTTTCACGAATCATGGGTCACGGGTCACGGGTTGCTTCCTGTTCACACTCTGTCTAAGGATTTTTCGCATATGTTCAATTTGGCTTGGCTTTTATTTGCCTTTCCTGCGGCGGGTGCGCTGATTAACCTGTTGGCTGGTCATCGATTGACTAACAAGCAGATCGGCTACATCGGTGCTGGTGCGGTAGGTGCTTCCTTTCTAGTGACAGTCGGTTTATGGATCAACATGCTGGGATTGGAGGCAGAACAACGGGTGGTAACAGTCCATCTGTGGGATTGGCTGACGATTGGCGAGCTAAAGGTCGCCTCTGCCCTCCTTCTCGACCCGCTGAGCATTACCATGTCGCTGGTGGTCACCGGTGTGGGCTTTCTGATCCATGTCTACTCGATTAGCTACATGGAGCACGAGGAGCGCTTTCAACGCTTCTTTATCTACCTCAACTTCTTCATCTTTGCGATGTTGATTCTGGTGCTCAGCGACAGCTTTCTGGGCATGTTTGTCGGTTGGGAAGGTGTAGGTCTGGCCTCGTTCCTGCTGATTGGCTTCTGGTTTGAGCAGAAGGACGAGATGTACGGCTACTATGCCGACTGCGGCAAGAAAGCCTTTCTGGTCAACCGTGTCGGCGACTTTGGCATGATCGTGGCGATGATGCTGATCTTCTGGTCCTTCGGTTCATTGACCTTTGCTGAGGTTTTCGAGAAAGTGCATTTGCCCGAGACCGTGGCGCAAGTTGGTGGATTGACCTTCAACCTGATCTGCCTGGCGTTATTGCTCGGCGCAACTGGTAAGAGTGCTCAAATTCCGCTCTACGTCTGGCTGCCTGATGCTATGGCCGGCCCCACTCCTGTCTCGGCCTTGATCCACGCCGCTACAATGGTGACGGCGGGCATTTACATGATCGCCCGCACCGGTGCGCTTTGGCATAACGCCGCAGTAGCCTCTGAGGCGGCTGCCTGGATTGGCGTGCTGACTGCTTTCCTGGCGGCAAGCATTGCGCTGGTACAGACTGATCTCAAGAAGATCTTGGCCTACTCGACTGTCTCACAGCTTGGCTACATGATGTTGGGGGTGGGCGTTGGGGCGTATGGTGCAGCCACTTTTCATCTGGTCACTCATGCCTTTTTCAAAGCCTGTCTCTTCCTCGGTGCTGGCAGTGTGATGCATGGGCTGCATGGGGAACTTGATATTCGTAAAATGGGTGGGTTACGCCACAAAATGCCGACCACATTCCTCACCTTTGCGATTGCTTCGCTTTGTCTGGCTGGCTTCCCCTTGACTTCCGGTTATTTTTCAAAAGATGGCATCTTGGGTGCTGCCCTGGAACACAATGCCGCGCTGTATATTATCGGCTTGGTGACGGCACTGTTAACTGCCTTCTACAGTGCCCGTTCGGTCTTTGTTCCCTTCTTTGGCAAGCCACGCGATGAACATCTGATCGAACATGCCCATGAAAGCCCTGAGTTGATGACTCGCCCGCTGCAAATCTTGGCGGGATTGGCCTTGCTCGCTGCGCTGCTCAATCTACCCTTTTTACGCTCGTTTGAACATTGGTTGACACCAGCCGTGGGTGAAATCGAAAAGGGCAATTTGACGATCGAGATCTTTGCGCTGACCGCCAGCGCACTGATCGCAGTGTTTGGTATCTTGATGGCCCGTGGCAAATACGAGCGACCCGAACGCTGGGTAGATACGATGATTGCACCTTTCAAGGTCTTCCAGCCTCTGGCCGAGCATAAATGGTATGTGGATGAGATCTACAATCTCATCCTTGTCCGACCGATCTTATGGATTTCTGACTGGTTTGCGGCGGTCTTTGACAAGCGCCTAATTGATGGACTGGTCAATGGGGTGGCATCGGTCTGTATGTCGCTTTCGGACCCGGTACGTAAGCTGCAGACGGGTGTTGTGCCCCAATATGTGTTGACTTTCCTGGTTGGTGTCATTTTGGTGGTCGGGTTCTTTATCTTTCGAGCATAATAAACATGAGGTATGAAACGTGATCCGTGATCCGTGAATAAAGCACTGTCTCCATTCATTATCGCTAAGAAATGAGTGGAGATAGGACGCTCATCACGCATCACGCCTCACGTTTCACATCTCACGCTTCACGGAGTCAGTTCTTATGCCGTATTTGTCAATCATTACATTCCTGCCGCTGCTCGGAGTCGTTGCGGTCATGGCAATTGCAGGAGACTCGCAAAAGAAGGCAGTAGCTTTGGGAACAACCCTGCTAACCTTCTTGATCAGCCTACTGCTCTGGACGGGCTGGCAAAGTGGCGAGGCAGGAATGCAGTTCGTCGAAAATGCTGCCTGGTTACCCGAATTGGGGCTGAAGTATCACTTGGGCGTGGATGGTATTAGCGTGCTGTTGGTCTTGCTAACCACCTTCCTCATGCCAATTGTGATCTACTTTAGCAACATGTATGTGCATGAGCGAATTGGTCCCTATTTGGCGCTGATGCTGGTTCTAGAGACCGCTATGATCGGCACCTTTGTGGCGCTGGATCTGGTGCTCTTCTTCGCCTTCTTTGAATTCAGTCTGATTCCGATGTATTTCTTGATCGGCCAATGGGGCAGCGGCAACCGCATTTATGCTGCGCTCAAGTTCTTCCTCTACACCTTTGCAGGCTCGGCGTTGATGTTGATCGGCATTCTGGCTGTCTACTTCGCCGCCAATCCACACAGCTTTGATATTACAGAATTGGTTAAGCAAAGTAGCAGCTTTAGCCCGACCTTGCAGACCTGGGCGTTTCTGGCCTTTGCGATCGGTTTTGCGATCAAGGTGCCGCTCTTCCCCTTTCACACCTGGTTGCCCGATGCGCACGTGCAAGCGCCGACTGCCGGGTCGATCATTCTGGCCGGCGTGCTGTTGAAGATGGGAACCTACGGCTACGTGCGCTTCGCCGTGCCGCTCTTCCCAGAAGCTGCTATCAAGTTTGGCCCCTGGATCGCCGCACTGGCCGTGATCGGCATCATCTACGGGGCGCTGGTAGCTTTGATGCAGAAGGATATCAAGTCGCTGGTCGCCTACAGTTCGGTGGCGCACCTCGGCTTTGTGATGCTAGGTGTCGTGGCCTTTAACGAGCAGGGCATCAGTGGTTCGATTTTGCAGATGGTCAATCATGGATTGAGCACGGGGGCGTTGTTCCTCATGGTCGGCCTCCTGTACGAGCGACGACACACCCGACAATTGGACGAATTTGGCGGGCTGTGGAAGAGCGTGCCCATCTACTGTGGTTTCTTCCTGGTTGTGGCGATGAGCAGTGCAGGTTTGCCAGGACTCAACGGTTTTATCGGCGAGTTCACGATTCTGTTAGGGGCCTTCGGCAGCCACGGTTTAGTCTGGGGCAACTGGTTCGCCGTAATCGGTTCTTTGGGGGTGATTCTGGCTGCCTGGTATCTGCTGACAGCCTTCCGCAAGATCGCTCAGGGACCACTCACCAACCCCAAGAATGATTCGTCCCATCTCAGCGATTTGAACCTGGGTGAGATCGCCATGATCCTGCCGCTGGTCATTTTGTTTTTCCTGATCGGGCTTTTCCCGAATTTGTTCCTTGAGAAAGTCAACCCATCGGTCTCAGCCATGCTAGCAGGACAGCCGGCGCTGGTGGCAAAGGCAGAGAAATAGGTAGCAAGTATGCAAGCATTAGGACTTAACCTTAGCGCAGTTCTGCCAGAGATCCTTTTGGTCTGTTTGGCAATGGTTGTCATGTTGGTCGACGCCTTTGGGGGAGAAAAGGAAGGCGGCGTCAAAGGACTGATTCCCTGGCTTTCTTTGTTGGGCGTCATCGTCGTGACCTTTGTGGCCCTGGGACAATGGGGTGCAACGCCGATCTTCTTTCAAAGTGCTGCTGTGACCGATCATTTTACGATTGGTCTGCGCTTGATCGTCTTGGTCACCACAGCGCTGAGCATCCTGGTCAGCCATACCTACATTCCTCGCATCAACCAACAGACCGGTGAATACTATTCGCTGCTGCTGCTCTGCGCCGCAGGCATGATGATGATGGGTGCTGCGGTGGATCTGATGGTGGTCTTCCTGGCTTTGGAAATCTTCTCGTTGGGGTTGTATATCCTCACAGGACTACACCGCCAAAGTGCTCGCAGTACCGAAGCGGCGATGAAGTACTTTCTGCTTGGGGCATTTGCCAGTGCCTTTTTTGTCTATGGGGCAGCTTTGGTCTATGGGGGCGCAGGCAGTACCAATTATTCAGAGATTGCAGCCACCTTGGCCGCCGGTAAAGGCGATGTCACGCTGCTGCTGCCTGGCATTGCCCTATTGCTGATCGGCTTTGGCTTCAAGGTGAGTTTGGTGCCTTTCCACATGTGGACGCCCGATGTCTATCAAGGCGCTCCGACTCCGGTCACTGCATTTATGAGCGTTGGTACCAAGGCTGCTGCGTTTGCTGCCTTTGCTCGGGTCTTTGTCGAGGCGCTGCCTAGTCAGGAGCCAGTGTGGGGATGGGCGATGGCGATCCTGGCCATTTTGACGATGACGCTGGGCAACTTGGCCGCCTTACGTCAGGCCAGCCTCAAACGCATGTTGGCCTACTCGAGCATTGCCCATGCGGGATATATTCTCTGCGGATTGGTGCCTGGCACAACAGCCAGCGCCGATGGTGCCTTGGCCTACCTCTTCACCTATGCCTTTATGAACATCGGTGCCTTTGCGGTGGTTATCGCCCTGGAGAATGCAGGCGAAGACGATGCCTTGCAACAACGAGCCAAAGGATTAGGGCAGCGTTGGCCAGCGTTGGCTTTTGTGATGGCCATCTTTATGTTCAGCCTGAGTGGAATTCCGCCACTGGCTGGCTTCTTTGGCAAGTTCTACGTCTTCAAGGCTGCTGTAGAAGGCGGTTGGGCCTGGTTGGCGGCGATTGGCATGTTGAATAGTGCCATTGGTGCTTACTACTACCTGCGCGTCGTCGTCTCGATGTACTTCGACAGCAGCGAAGGCGAAACCGTACCCAGCTATCGCAACTGGAGTTCGTTGCGCATCGGCATGGCTTTAACCGCAGCGGCGACGGTGATCATCGGTATCTTCCCCAGCTTATGGAGTGGAATTTTCAATTCCGGGCTTGGAGGATAGGAGGGGCACAAGAAGGTATCTTGTGCTACGATTGATAGAATAGACGGGCGTCGTGTACGACACGACGCCCGTTTTTGTGGATTTTCAGTTTCATATCCAGATGAACGATCAAGCCCAGCGTATCGATCTGATAAGGCGACAAATAGAGTACATCGATTCACGGCTTGTCCCTCTGCGCCAACGCAGTAATCAACTCTCCTGGCTGCGCGTAATGATTTTCTTGGCTGGTGTGGCTGCCTGCGCGGCTGTGCTCTGGCTGACAAACCTCTGGCTCTTTGCGCTAACCTTTCTCCTCGCAGTGGGTGCGTTGCTCTTTGTTGTTTACCGCCACAATCAGCTTGACCAAACTATCCTGCGCTTCGAGACCATGAAGCAGATCAAACAGGAGTGGGTCGCTCGATCTCGGTTGGAGTGGAGCAAAATTCCTTCAGCCTTAGGCATTACAGCAGAAGCCGATCATCCCTTCGCTGCCGATCTGGACGTGGCTGGCGAATTTTCACTCCATCGACTGCTTGATTGCGCAACCTCGGAAGGGGGTAGCCGACGACTCTACGATTGGTTAGTGACAGGATTGCCTGATGTTGCGGAAATCAAGCAACGACAGCAGATCATTGCTGAAATGATTCCTCTGCGCCACTGGCGTGAGCGTTTACTATTGGATTCTCGTATCGTTTCACCCGATGGCGAGCGCTTTGTGGCCAATGAACTATTGGTCTGGCTACAAAAGGAGGGAGAAGGTTCACTTCGTTTGGGTTTGATTCTTTCGATTGCACTGCTGCTGTTGTCAGGTCTGCTTGGATTACTTGTCTGGTTCGGCTGGCTGAGTACAGGTTGGCAATTCAGTTATCTGGCCTATTTTGCACTACAAATTTACTTGGGCCGCACAACCAGTGAATCCTTTACGCTGGCGTCCACCATTCAGGATGGCTTGGAACGTTTATTGGCAACAATGCGCCATGTCGAGGGTTTTCATTATCGCCATTCCCCTTATTTGCGCCACTTCTGCGCACCGATCCTCGATGAGCAACAGCGCCCGTCTCGCTTGCTGCGTCGGGTACGGCAGATTGTGGCGGCGACTGGCGTGCAAAGTAATCCAGTTGTGGCCTTTCTTTGTAACGCATTTTTCCCGTGGAACGTCTTCTTTTCCTATCGTTTGCAAGCCTTGCGCAGCGACCTTGTTCAACGCCTACCAGAGTGGCTGGATACTTGGTATGGATTGGAAGCGCTCAATTCGCTAGCAACTTATGCTTGGCTTCATCCCCAACATCGCTTTCCGTCTGTTGTCGCCAATGATGCCCCGTTTGCTTTCCATGCCGTCGGGCTGGGGCACCCCTTGATTCCTGGGACATCGCAAGTGCGCAATGATTTCGCTATTCGTCACCTTGGTGATCTGGCACTGATCACCGGCTCGAACATGGCGGGCAAGAGTACTTTTCTGCGTACGCTGGGGCTGAATCTACTGCTTGCCTATGCTGGCAGCGTGGTCGATGGGGCAGAGCTGACCACCTCGCCCTTGCGTATTTTTACCAGCATTAAAATCAGCGATTCAGTTACACAGGGGGTATCTTTCTTCTACGCAGAGGTCAAACGCCTGAAACGGCTGCTCGATGAACTGGAACAGACGAAGAGTTTGCCGCTTTTTTTCTGCATTGATGAGATCTTTCGCGGCACCAATAACCGGGAACGTTTGATCGGCAGCCGCTCTTACATTCGACAATTGGTGGGCAAACATGGGATTGGCGTCATCTCCACCCATGATCTAGAATTGGTGAAACTGGCGGATGAACTGCCATCAATCATCAACTATCATTTTCGAGATGAAATTGTCGATGGTGCGATGGTGTTCGACTACAAGCTCCATCCTGGCCCCTGCCCAACCACGAATGCGCTGAAAGTGATGCGCAACGCAGGGCTGCCAGTCGAGGAATAAGCAGAGGACTCAATCATGCAATTCACCTTGGAAGACATGTATGGTGACACCGATATCGATGATGCTGCCCTGGATGCGCTATTACAACGCAGTCTAAACCCACGGCCCGCAACCATGCTCTATGATAAGATGGGTGCGCTGGGCTTAGGAAACGAGCATCTGTTACTCGACATCGGCTGTCGGGATGCGCGGCACACCTGCGAACTGGTCAAACGCTATGCTTGTCGGGCAGTTGGTATCGATCCGGTAGAGCGTCATATTCGACTTTGCGCCGAGACAATTGCTAAATTTGAGCTCGGGGATCGGGTCTCCGTCCAGCAGGGTGTGGTGGAACAGTTACCCATCGAGGATACCTCGATCGATTTTATCTGGTGTCGCGATGTCTTAGTCCATATCGCAGATCTGCAAGTTGCCTTCCACGAGTGCGCCCGTGTGCTCAACGCTGGTGGCAAGATGTTGGTCTATCAAACATTTGCCACAGAAATGCTTTCGACCGACGAAGCAGCATGGCTATATCCAAGACTGTTGGTGATGCCACAGAATATGTCTTTTGACGCGATCGGACAAGTGGTGGAACAGCAAGGGTTGTTGATCAGTGAAAAAGATGTGATCGGTAGCGAGTGGCGTGAATGGTGGGAAGAAAACGGCGTCAACACGACCTCCAAACAGCTCTTACAAATTGCCCGTATGCGACGGGATCGAGCAAACTTGATCAGTAAAATGGGTGAGGCGAATTATGAGATTGAGTTGGCAAACTGCTATTGGGGCGTCTATCAGATGCTAGGGAAATTGGAGCCGACCTGTTACGTTATCACAAAACCCTAAGCACTACGAGTCAAAGCACATTGAGGAGAAACTACGATGAATATAGTATTGATAATTTTTCTCATCCTGTGCGTGCTCTGTGCAGTATTGTTGTTGTTCGCTCTTGTTTTTGGCTCACGTCAGGATAGTTATCGATCATCGGTGCGAGAAGAGCAAGCCGACGAAGCAACAAACCATAAGGCTGACTCGTAGCACAAGAGGTAGCGCCCAAATCTCCAATCTCTAATCTCTGGTCTCTTCTCAGGAGCAGTTTATGCGCATTGGTATCTCCATCTCCTCCAGTTACAACGTAACCGATTATCGAGTTGGTGCCCGTTGGATGATCGAACGAGCAAGAGCCGCAGCCGCTGCAGGGCTCGACAGCCTCTTTGTCGGGGATCACCACATTACGCCTCAACCTTATTATCAGAACACGCCGATTTTGGCGCGGGCCCTGGCCGAATGGCACGATGCTCCGGCAGGTGCGCTCTATCTGCTTCCATTCCGCCATCCTGTGTTACTAGCCGAAGAGATTGCCACACTGGCCACGATCGCGCCCAATCGTTTTATCATGCAATGTGCGCTGGGCTACGGCGATCGAGAGTTTGCTGCCTTTGGCATCAATCCGAAACATCGACCATCCCGTTTTGAGGAATGTCTAGAGGTTATGCGCCGGCTATGGGCAGGCGAAACGGTCTCGCATTGCGGACGTTGGGAGATCAAGGATGCGCGTATCCTGCCGACACCACCCATACCTATCGAAGTTTGGATCGCCGCCAGTGCCAAGCCTGCCATCGAACGTGCCGCCAGGCTAGGCGACGGTTGGCTCGCAGCGCCCGGAGTTACGCGCACCGAAGCGCGCGAGAGTCTGGACTATTATCGGGAGTGTTGTGCCAAACAGAATCGCCAACCCGGTTTGACTGCGATTCGACGCGATATCTACATTGGCGAAAATGTCACTGAAGCCAAATCTACCGGAGGCAAGATCGTGAAGGCTGGCTACCGTGGCTTCGACCCAGATGCAACGATTGTCGGCGATGTGGAACAGGTAGCTGCTGCCTTTCAGGAATTAGGCGAAATGGGCTATGGCGATGTCATCATCCGCAACTTGGTGGCCGATCAGGAGAAGGCGCTAGCTTGTATTGGGCGGCTGGTGGAGGTGAAGAGGTTGATTGGTGTCTGAGCCTCGGAATAGGAAGATGGGGTGATGAGGGGATAGGGGAGATGTTGAGTTCTAGCTGAGTATCTGTAGATTAGCGATGAGTTCAGGGGTGACAGGTTTTCCAAGCTGTTGACGTGCTAACAGAATGGCACCTGCTTCGGGTGGGAGAAGTGCTGTCCGAACCTGATATCGATGGTTGTGGGAGGTGGTTAGCGTAGTGGTTAGCCGTTCACGAATTGGAGTGGATTGCGCCACGCTGCCGATTAAGGCGCAAGGGACGGAGTCACGCTCGAACAGGCTGCCCAACAGGCGTACACCTTGAGTTAACTCACGTGCTGCTTGGTCACAGACTGTCGTGGCCAAGGGGAAACCTTGTTCGGCCGCCTGGGTGATCAGCGGTGCAGCGTCACCATAAAGGCGCATCAATTCACGACGGTCTCGAAGGTCATTTTGTGCAGCGTGCAAAGCGAGCGCTCGACGATTCTCCACGCCAAAATGTTTGAGAAGCTGCGCAACAAGTGGCTGATCTGCCTCTTGATCTTCACCAGCGAGGAACCGGAAGACCGCCTTAAAGGTTAAGTCTCGGGCCGTGGCGTTGGCGTAATGGTGAAAATCATAGTTGCGAATCTGACGTCCATTCTCCGTAACGCCGAAGAGGATGCAGCCAGTGCCAGCAATCACGATGATCCCAGGCTGTAATCCCAATGCTCCCGCCCAGGCAATCACCGCATCGTTCACACAAACGGGCTTGCCGGACATTCCGGCCAGCGTCGTAAAACGCTCCGCCCATTCCATGTCCGCAGCTTCATCCAATCCGGCGATGCCAGCCACCAATCCTGCAATTTGCGCCGGGGCACAATTGGCTTTTTCCAGCGCTTCAACCAGTGCTCCTTGCACATTTTGCTCAGCGTCGGCGTTCTTGGATGGATTGGCACCACCTCGTTGCGCCTGCGCCAGAATGTGACCCACCAGGTCTGTACATACGACTCGCGTATAGGTGCCGCCGCCGTCCACACCCAGCAGAACCGGATGCTCAGCAGATTCTGAAGACCATTCGCCATTCGCCATTCGCAACTCGCCATCACTCGTTCAAAACAGGACGTTAACCTTTAGCTCTATCCC
This sequence comes from Caldilineaceae bacterium, assembly GCA_046328715.1. Taxonomy (GTDB): domain Bacteria; phylum Chloroflexota; class Anaerolineae; order Caldilineales; family Caldilineaceae; genus JAXLWB01. Next base: position 233,111 of record JAXLWB010000010.1, read on the forward strand.
TTCCAACACTATCGACGAGCCAGAATTCTTCCACTCCCGCTGTCCTCATGTTGGTGTAACCATCAAGTCGTGCCTCCTACGCTCTATTGTAGCCTAGTTGCACTAAAGCGATGGTAATTGGTAATTGGATGTAATTTGTAATTACTCAATTATCCAGTTACAAATACTTATTGCGCTCAATCAAACTGTGCTACGTACACCACCACTGCATTTCACTTTTCACCGCTTGCCCTGTTTCGATCGCCTGCCCAATTAGCAAGTTGAGATAATGATCCTGTGCTGCGTCAGCAAGACCGTAAAATTCTGGCCCACCTGCCACATACTCAGCCATTCGTTGTAGACAATCGGCCACGGCAATCTCATCATCGGTGAGGCGGCCGGGTATGAAGGGATTCTGATAGACCCATTCAGCACCGGCAGTGTAGCCGCGATGATACATCCCTTCCAAGTTGCCCGAGAAGCCAGTATCGTGCCGTTGTAAACGCAGGGCGATCGGTGTGCGGAAGTCATGCAGCCAGCGCACGGTTTCACCTTCGATCTCGCCCCGTTCGCCGCGCACCAGCAGCCGGTTGCCCCGAATCCACGAGAAATATTGGGCCCCCATAAAGTCAAAGATGCCCAACTTGCCATTTGCAAACTCAAAATGGGCAATAGTCTGCGATTCTTCAATCAACTTTTCTTCACTCGGCGGACCGGAACGATTGGGTCCTTGGATCAGCGGCGAGACGACTTTGCTGGCACGAATCGTCACTGGCTCGAAGCCTACGCCCAAAAAGCGGCGCATCAGGTTGATACCATGATAGCCGTGGGCAATCGACACCTGCGCCTGTGAGATGGTGCCTAAGCGCCCTGATTCTACAATCGCCAGACGCGCAGCGTGTAAAGGCTGAAAGGCATATTGCTCGGCGACCTGGATTTTCGCACCTTGTTTGACCAACTCCTCCAACTGAATCAGTCCAGGCAGATCGGGTGCGGGCGGTGTTTCGCAGAGGGCGGGAATGCCACGTTCGCTCAGTCTCTTCAGATAGTCGGGGGCGGGTTGCCAGGGAACACTTACGGCCATAAATTGGGCATCCTTAGAAGCGGCTAATGTTTCATCTAGGGTGCGATAGGTTTTCACCCCCCAACGCCGCTCAATTGCTGCACCCTTGGCCGCATCACGCACCATCATAGCGGAAACTTGAAAGCGCTCCGGCAGTTCTTCGGCTACCTTTAAAAAGAAGTCTGCCCGCCAGCCGCCACCGATCATACCAAAGTTGATTTTGTTCATGGTTACTCCGTTAGCCCCCAATCTCGTGTGAATACTTCCGTCAATCGATCATACACCCCGGCCAAATCGGTTAGCAAGACCACTTCACGGTTGAGCTTGTAGCTCACTTCGCCGCCGTTGAGGCTGCCCACCGCCGACCAATGTTCCTCGCCCAAGCGGATCAGTACAATTTTAGCATGAATGCCGCCTTTGCTGGGATTGGCAACTTTGGCTTGCAGATCGAGCCCTTCAGCAGCGGCAAGGGCGTTGATATATTCAACTGTTTTGGCGTTACTGCGCAATTCACTGGCATTGTCAAAAAACTTGTCCAGCATCAATCTGACGCTAGCACCCCGGCGGGCGGCTTCAATCAACGCTTGCAGACGTGGATTGGGATCGGCAATCGGGCTGCTGGTTGAGTCACCCCAGTTTTTGTGCTCGTAGAGTTGCATCAAGTGAATTTCGTCGCCTGCGCCAGCGCGAGCAATCAAAGCTAGAATGCCAGCATCTGGGCGTAACGAATTCTCTGGCGAGCTGATGACCGCAAAATTCGCGTTCCCCTGGAAGCTGACCGGCTGGCGAAAGGGTGACTCTTTGACAAAATAGATCGGCTGCGCTGGCAAGACGAAGTCTGCGGGTGGCCCACCATACTTGGCGTGGGCTGGATCAAAGGGATGCAGATCCAGAAACCGTTCTGGTCGCCAATCGGCAGCGAAGATACTTTGTAGCGCGCTCACCACTGGTGCCGCATCTGTGAGTAAATAGAAGCCACGTCGCCCACCTACGACGTTGACCTGCTCCGTTGGCATGGAATCGTAGTTGAAGTTGTCGGTTCCAACCATCACGAACCGACCGTCAATAATACCATACTTGGCGTGAGTGAAACGATAGCGCACCGGATAGCCTTTCGGTGCATCGTCGCGGGCGGCAAGATAGCGCACATCTCCACCTGCCGCCGCCAGTTGTGAGACACACCACTTTTGCAAATCGCTAATTCCACCTGGCGGGGAGCCTTCGAGCAAGACTTGTACCTCTACGCCCCGTTTCGCCGCATCGACCAAGGCTTGCGTTGCTTCTGGATGTTCCAGCGTGTAGATGCTCAGATGGATACTGCTTTGCGCACTCGCCAGCAGATCGCGCAGCGGAACGAATAATCCTTCGGGACCAACCAACACTGTGACGCTGGCTGTAGCCGTGGCGCTGATCGGCAGTCCCCGATCACTGGCGTTCCAACCGGACCAGCCAGGCATACGCACGCGTCGCCCCCAGACTAGATCGCTCAAATCGCCTGCCCAATCGCTGGCTTGGTCGTTGTCGATAGGGCGCCAACTCTGCGGATCCAACTTGCGCTGCCACACCTGACCCGTTGCCGTAAGATCGCCACGATGATAGATCTGGGCGGCGGCTCCTTGCCAACCCGTGGTTGGTAAGCTCTCGTCGCCATAGAGCAGTACATCCTTGAGTGCCCCTCGATTGTCGAAAAGTTTGATAAAGCCGCCGCTGTTGGTTAAGCCGAGCTTGCCCTCCAAATTTTCAACCGTTGGATCGCTGTCTGCCGCCCATTCGCAACTTGGTTCATCGGGGAAGGTCGTGCGAAAGGCCGTCGCTTGTGCGGTGCACCAAAGTCGCTGTCCTGCATCAAGGTGTAGTGTGCTCGTGATAGCAAAGGTGGCTGTGCGCGTGCCGCTCTTGATCTGCCAACCTGCCAGCGCTTGGCTTTCTGCGCCAAGATTCCAGAGCATAATCGCTTCGTCCGGTTCGCCAGTGGTTGCGCTGTCGATGTGTGCCGCCGTAATGATGATTGGTTGGGTAGCGGGCAGGCCAGAAATCAAAGGAAGATAGAGCGCGTTTGAATCCGCTTCCTGTGCAGCAGGGCTAGGACTTTGTGCTTGTGATTGCTGAACAAAACAGACAAACCAGGTGAAACAGAGTGGCAGGATCAGCCAGTGGATACGGTTTCTTACGTTCGGGAGTTTGGGAGACATAGGAGTAATTTGTAGAAAATGGAGACAATTGTTTAATTGATAACTGTTCAATTGTTGCATAACAACGAATAAAGAAAGAAACGAAACGTAGTGTACATGTTTCGTTTCTTTCTTCATTCGTTGTAGTATTCGAATTCTACCTGCTACGGCTGCCCACGCAGACGCACAATCTCAGGCTGTGCCACCTGCATTTCCGTTGGCGGCAGACCTGCGATCATCGATTCCATATCATCAACCGCCATGCGACCGATGTCCAACTCGGCCTCTTCCAGCCCACCCGCCAGATGGGCCGAAAGCAGTACCCCAGGCGCAGTGCGGATCGGATGATCGGCTGCCAGCGGTTCCTGTGGAAAGACATCAATCGCCGCTCGAAAACGACGAGCATGAAGTAGTTCAGTCAAGGCATCGAAGTCCACCAGGTGCGAGCGACTGATCAAGACCAGGACACTATCTGGTCGGATCAATTCCAACATGCGGCGATCCAGCAATGCCCGATTTGAAGCCGAGGGAACAGCCAGCACGTAGATAACATGCGAGTTATAGAGCAATTCTTCCAGTCCCACTGACTTGACGCCCTGTCGTTCCAGGTAGCGCTTGGGCAACCAGGGATCGTAGACCTGAACTTTGCAGCGGAATGGTGCAAGCAGCGGTCGCAAATTGCGTGCCAGCCCACCAAAGCCGATAAAACCCACCGTACGGTCAAACAACATG
>JAXLWB010000011.1:0-231994 GCA_046328715.1 Caldilineaceae bacterium
ACTGGGGCGACTACGATAACGATGGTGACCCAGATCTACTGCTCTCGGGTAACATCGATGCAGGGGGAATGAACCGCATTGCGCGCGTCTACCGCAACGACACCATTGCCAGCAGCACGCCCAACTTTGTTCAGATCGATGCGACCCTGACTGGCATCACCGAAGGGGACGTGCGCTGGGTCGATGTAGATAACGACCAGGATCTGGATGTTGTGATCGGCGGACGCAACAGCCCTGCAACTGGTGGTCTTTATCTCTACCGCAATCTTGGTGAAGATACGAGTGGTAACACCTCCTTTGCCAGCGTCTCCGTGCCTGCTTTTGTCGGCGTCAGGGACGCTTCTGTCACCACTGGTGACTTTGACAATGATGGAGACAGCGATCTCTTTGTCACTGGCCTGGAGGATTTGAACTATAGTAGCTATCTCTATCGCAACCAGGGCGGCAACTTTACTCGCCTGACCAATCACGGCATCAGTGCTGTACGCTGGGGAGCCGCCGCTTGGGGCGACTATGACGGCGATCATGTGCTTGACCTGGTTGTGAATGGCAATGAAACCGGTGGAGATGCGGCGCGACTTTATCACAGCAGCGGCTGTGCCGATCTCATGCTGAGCGCCAGTGATGTGCCTACCCAGACATTGGCAGGTGAACCGATTACCTACACAATTGTGGCCACCAATCTGGGTCCACAGAGTGCGACGAATGTCAACCTGAATGCAACCCTGCCCAGTGGCGTGAGTAGCGCGCTCTGTAGCACTGTCGGCCTGAGTGGGTGCAGCAGCAGCGGCAGCCTGCGCAGCGCCAGCGTAGCAAGTCTGACTGTCAACTCGACTGTGACCATGACGCTGGTGATCACGGCACCCAATCAGTCGGGCTGGTTGACCTTGACTGCCACAGGCAACGCCAACAACGAAAGCCAGTCGGCGAATAATCAAAGCGGCGCCGCCGTGCTACTGCTGGCGGCTGACCCTTCGATTAGCCAGGCGTTTGTGTCCAATCCTGTGTTGGCCGGTGAGTGGACAACGATGACCTTGACTGTGCGCAACCTCGGCACCTTTGATACACACAACCTCGTGCTGACTCATACACTCGCCTCCCCCTTGGCCGGAAGTAACTGTCAGGCTTCTGGTGGAGGAGCGTGTACACTGGCAGGCAATCTGCTGACGACAACCTTTGCTAGTTTGGCGGGTGGCGGCAGTGAGGTGGTTACGCTCACGCTGCTTGTGCCAGATACACCCGGCAGCTACGTCAGCAACGCCACGGTCAGTGGTGAACCGGATATTAGCAGCGCCAATAATAGTAGCAGCGCGGCGTTGATTATCAGCAGCCAGGCAAATGTGGCGCTGGCCATTGAGAATGTTCCAACCCTGGTTGCTTCGTTGCAGCCACTCTCTTATACGCTGGTTGTTAGCAATCAGGGACCGCATATCGCACGGGCAGTCCGGATCACCGACACCCTGCCTAGCGGAGTGAGCAGCGTTCTCTGTCAGGTGGTGGGCGGTAGTTGTATACAAGTAGGCAATCAATTGTTGATTAGCTTGAGTGACCTTGCACCCAATGCAAACCAGCGCGTGACGATCACCCAGAGCGCCCCGATCACGCCTGGCATCATCATCAATTCGGCCAGCTTGTCGGCCAGCAACGACACGTCACCGCTCAACAACAAAGTCAGCGCAGCCACGATTGTCCTGGCGAGTTCCGACGTGGTGGTTACGGCTGCGGTTGTACCGGTGCGGCCCGCTACAGCAGGCGCACCAGCCGGCCTGCTGGCCGCCAGTCCGGTGACAATCACTCTTGTCATCACCAACCAGGGGCCGCAGATCGCCACCAATGTCTTCCTAACTGACACGCTGCCGAACGGCGTGAGCCAGATCAATTGCATAAGTCAACTCCAGGGGAACTGTCAAGTCAGCCAAGGCAGGGTGACTCTGACCTATCCGGAACTGACTGTAGGCGCTAGCGACCGCATCACGCTGACCATGCTCACGCCCAATGGCTCGCTACAACTCAACAATCGACTGACTGCCATCAGCAGCAGCGATCTCTATCTGGGCAACAACCAGGTTGATCTGCCGATCACAGTGCTGCGCTATATCTCATTGACTGGTGTCAGTCCGCTGCCACAAGCGCTTGCCGTTGCGCCCACCGCCTCGATCATACTGACCTTTCCCACGGCGCTAGATCTCTCAAGTGTCAATACAACCAGCCTGGTGGTGCAGGGCGGGCAAGGTGGCGTCTATTCTGGCACAACCGGCTTTGACGCAACCAACAATCGGCTGACCTTCACGCCCAATCGTCCTTTCCAGTGGGGGGATGAGGTGCGCGTCACTCTCAACAGCGCACTGCGCAGCACAACCAACGACCTGGTCCGCCCACGCCAATGGGCATTCACGACCGGCGGGACGGTCGGCGGCTGCCAAGTCTCCTTCAGCCCACTCACCACGGGATTGCCGTCGTTGAATGATGGCATGAGTGCCTGGGGCGACTACGATGGCGATGGTGACCTTGACCTCTTCATGCTGGGCACGTTGAATGGACAGACGGCCAGCCGTATCTACCGCAACGATGGCGTCGGTATGAACAACGGCGTGGCAACCAGCATCAATTTTAGCGACATTCATGCCCCGTTGGTGAATGTGAAACAGGGTGCAGGTGTCTGGGGTGACTACGACAATGACGGCGACCTTGACTTGGTGCTGGTGGGTGACCAGGCGACCTATCTTCCGTTCGGCGCAGTCTACCGCAACGATGGCAACGACCAATTCGTTCAGATCGATTCCGGCATCAGCGGTGCTACCAGCAGCACAGCCGCCTGGGGTGATTACGACAACGATGGCAATCTCGATCTGGTGGTGGCAGGCTACAATCCAAACTTTAGCGGGCAAGTGGCGACCCGTCTCTATCGCAACCTGGGAGCGCAGGCAACCGGCAGCCGTTTTGCTCTGGTACCTGTGTCGTTGGTTGGTGTGGTGAACGGCACGCTCTCTTGGGTTGACGCCGACAATGATGGCGCGCTTGATCTGATGGTGACAGGGAACAAGAAGCATATCACAGCCGGGGTTGAAGCGACCAGCAAACTCTACCGGAACGAACGGGCGCAGGATGGCACGGTCAACTTGGTGGAGAGCAACGTGAGCCTGCCCAGCACGATCTACGGCAGCGCTGCCTGGGGTGATTATGACGCCGACGGTCGCAGTGACCTGGCGCTCTCTGGCTGGGATGGCTCGGCGAATTGGGTGCGCCTCTATCACAATGAATCGATTGCTGGCAGTGGTGCCATCAGCCTGACGCAGAGTGCCAGCTTCACGCCCTTGGGCAGCGATACCCTGCATTGGGGCGACTACGACAATGATGGCGATCTGGATCTCTTGACTACCGCCTATGACCAATACGGCACGAAAATCTATCGCTACGACGGTGGACCTAACAGTGCACCGACCTTTACTCCCGTCGTGCCGAATCTGCCTGGGATCATGCAAGGCAATGTTTTGTGGGGTGATGTGGATGGTGATGCAAGCCTCGACCTACTGATCAGCGGCTTTAGCGGATACAGTGGGCCACTTACCCAACTCTGGCGCAACAGCGGCTGTGCAGACCTAAGTGTGAGTCTGACGGCCCAACCCGATCCAGTGGTGGCTGGCTTCCCAGTGACGTATACATTGACCATCAATAATGGTGGCCCGCAAAGCGTACTCAACCTGCTGATCAAGACCACGGTGCCAAGTGGCGGCTCGGCATTGAGTTGTCAGTCGGTGCCAGTAGCAAGCTGCGTGGTGAGTGGCGCGACAGTTACGACCTCGTACCCCGCACTGGCAAGCAACACAAGCAGCCAGGTTACGATCACTCTATTGGCTCCTTCGCTCTCTGGCGTAGTTACGGCGACAACCATACTTACTGCCAGCAACGATCTGAACAACATTGGCAACAGCGTCAGCGTTGCACTCAGCGTGATCAACTTGATGAAGATTGCCGATAGCTATCCACTTACCAACGCCCTTTTGGTGGCTCCGCAGGCGGCCATCGCCATCACCTTTACCAAGGATCTTGACCTGAGCAGTGTTACCTCGCACAGTCTGAGCATTCGCAGTGAGCAACGCGGTCAACTCAGCGGTACCCTTGGCTACGATCCATTGGCAAAACGGCTGACCTTTACGCCGACACAGCCGCTTTCCCTTGGCGATGTGTTGCGCGTCGTGGTAAGCAAGGATGTGCGCAGCCTGAGTGACGGAGCGTTAGCACCTCGCCAATGGCAATTCAGCGTGGGCCGCAGCGATGGTGGCTGTCTGCCGATCTACACCGATAGCAACGTCAGCTTGCCGGGACAAACTGAAAGCAACATTCTGTGGGGCGATTATGACAACGACGGCGATCTCGATGTGCTGCTCTTTAGGCGCGACTTTACCCTCAGCACACCTTTGCTCTATCGCAACGACGGAACGACCTATACTGCCATCAGCACGGGGTTGCCAGCGTTTGCCGATGGCTGGATCGACTGGGGCGATTTTGATGGCGACGGCGATCTCGACCTCTTGCTGACAGGCTCGGTAGGGGTAGCCAACCTCATCAGCAACGTCTACCGCAACGATGGCGCAGGAGTTGGCAACAGCCAGATCTTTACCAACATCCATGCCGGTCTTCAGGGTGTGGGAAAGGGGATGGCCGTTTGGGGCGATGCCGACAACGACGGCGATCTGGATGTCCTGCTTTCGGGCTATACGTATCTCAACTTCGTCAATACCCGCATTACTCGTGTCTATCAAAACAATGGTTACACTTTAAGCGGCGATGGCGACTTTAGGGATGCCGGGGCCGGTCTGGTAGGTCATGAAAACAGCGTTGTAACTTGGGCCGACGTTGACGGGGATGGACGCTTGGATATTCTGGCCAACGGCAGTGCCAGCGGAGTCTATGCCACCCGACTCTATCGTAACTTGGGCGACTTCAGCTTTGTCCAACTGAATACGGGATTGCCTGCCGATTTGACCAGCCATATCGCTTGGGGCGATTACGACAACGATGGCGATCTCGACTTGGCGCTGAGTGGCAATTCTCCACTCTCCACTTCGATTTACACCAACGATGGCAGTGCTGCGCTCGCCAGTGGCAATCCAATCTTCACGCTGCTTGCGACCCTTAGCAATGATAGCAATGCTTCGCTGGCTTGGGGCGACGCCGACAACGATGGCGATCTCGACCTGCTGACTACAGGTAGTTACAACACGCGCCTCTTCCGTAACAATGGCGCTTCGACAGACGGGAGCAACCGCTTTACAACAGTTGGACTTGGGCTACCAGGTATTGCCTTCGGCGATGGCACTTGGGGCGATGTGGATGGCGATGGTGATCTGGATCTTCTGATCAGTGGCAATTCTGACAGCGGTACAATCAGCCGTATCTATCGTAGCAGTGGCTGCGCCGATCTTGTGCTGCAAGGAAATGCTGCGCCGGACCCGCTGCGACCAAGCACCACGTTGACCTATACGATTGGCATTACAAACCAAGGTTCGCATTTGGCACTTAGTCCACTCTTCACCAGCACCTTGCCTGTGGGCGTGGGCGATCTCACCTGTCAGGGCTCGGCCACAACCAGTTGTGTAGTTAGTGGTCGTACAGTAACCGCAACGCTTGCCGATCTCCCTTCTTATCAGAGTGAGTGGATCAGCCTGACGTTGACGGCACCGACCGTCAATGGTCTGCTGGTCAACGCGCTTCAGGTCAGCGCACGCAACGAAAGTGTGACAGCAACCAATCAAGCGTTGATAACAACCACGGTCTACAACCCGCTTTCGGTAGTGGCAGTGGATCCAGCACCTGGCGCAAGCAGCATTGCCCCAACCAACCGAGTGGCAATGACTGTCTCCTTGCCACTCGATCTCAACTCGATCGACGCACGGAGTGTGCAACTGGTTGGCGACATGAGTGGCGCAATCACGGGCACATTCACTCTGGACGGAAGCCAACAACGGCTGGACTTCATTCCCACTAAGAGCTTGCATTGGGGCGAGCAGGTTAATGTGGTGGCAACCAATGGCGTACAGGATGCAATTGGTGAAAGTCTGGCACCGACCCAGTGGCAATTTAAAATCGGCGCTCGCAGCGGTGGCTGTCCGGCTAGCTTTAGCTCAACGAATATAAACCTGCCCTTGTTGTTCAATTCCGTCTCTGATTGGGGCGACTATGACAACGACGGCGACCTGGATCTGTTGATCAACGGCAATAACGGCCAGCCGATCACACGCATCTATCGCAATGATGGGGCGGACACCTTCACGGATCTTCAAGCTGGCCTGCCTGCGATGACGGGGGCTTTGGCCTGGGGCGATTACGATGTCGATGGCGATCTCGACTTGGTGTTGGCTGGCAAAGACAGTGGCGGCCAACGACGTACGCTGATCTACCGCAACGACGGTGGCAATTTCAGCGATATCAATGCTGGGCTGCCAGGCGTGGAATGGAGTTCGGTCGATTGGGGTGACTACGACAACGACGGTGACCTCGACCTCTTACTTACTGGCTCGCGTGATGGCAGTGGTCAGCCATTGAGCGAGATTTACCGCAACGATGACGGAGATCACTTCACTGCCTTGGGGGCTGGACTGATCGGCATCTTGAACGGCGCGGGGCTTTGGGCAGACTACGATCAGGATGGCAACCTCGACCTGTTCTTGGCCGGTCAAACCGATAGCATTGGCTCTGCTACAGCAACCAGTCGCATCTATCGCAACTACGGCAATGGCATCTTTGCCGTAGTCAACAGCGGGTTGCCTGCGTTCCGCACTGTCAATGCGGCTTGGGTTGACTATGACCGGGATGGTGACCTAGATCTGTTGCTCAATGGCAGTGTCGATACTTTGCGCAGCACACAACTCTATCGTAACGAGGGAGCAAATGGCTTTAAAGCGGTTGCGAGCTTTGCAGCCATTAACACCGGCTCCGCCACTTGGGCGGATTACGACAACGATGGTGACCCGGATTTGCTGCTCGATGGCTCGACTGGCTTCTTTGGGGAGACGCACCTCTATCGCAATGAGAGTTTAGGCAGCAGCACTAGCTTCGTTGATGTGTCTACGGGTCTGCCGCATGTATGGGGAGGCAAGGCGAGTTGGGCAGATTACGACGGCGACCAGGATCTGGATCTGCTACTGACAGGTAATGCTCCCGGTCAATGGATTACTCAGATCTATCGCAATCAAGGCTGCGCTGATCTCGCTCTTTCGCAACAAGCTTCGTCTGACCCGCTCATGGCGGGTGAGGTGATGAGCTATACAGTGACTGTACACAATCTCGGCTTGCAAGAGGCACAGAATGTTACGCTACTCGATACCGTCCCAAGTGCGCTCAGCGGACTCACCTGTGCTGTAACCAGTGGTTCGTGTAGTGTTAATGGAAGCACAGTCAACGCCAACTTCCCCTTGATTGCTGCTGACAGCAGTCAGACGCTCACACTTTACGCTACTACCCCGATCACGCCGATGCTCTTGACGAATCAAGCGCAGGTCAGTGGCAGTACCGACGTTCATCCGGCGAACAATAGCAGCGTTTTGACCACGGCGGTAGAGATCCCCTTCGATCTCGCCATCGTCAAATACGACTTAGGTGCCGTAAATCCAGGCGCATGGCTCACCTATACACTGGTTTATACCAACAGTGGCTACCGCACAGTTAGTGGCGTGGTCATCAGCGAAACAGTTTCTACACATGCCACCTTTGTCGGTCCGCTTGGCTGGCAATGTGTGGGACAAAGCTGTCTCTGGTCGGTTGGGACATTGGCGAGTGGACAAAGCGATAGTGTGCAGTTTGTGGTGTCCGTCGAAGATCCCTTCGCTGACGGAGATTATCGTATCACCAACACGGTGCAGATCGGTGATGATGGCGGTCACGGCGTTGAATTGGTCACCGTCAACAATGTCGCTCAGGTTACTACCTGGATCAACACGCCAACGCCGACAGCGACCCCAACCGATACTGCAACGCCAACTCCCACGCCGAGTGCCACAGCTACGGCGACGCCCACTGATGCAGTGACCCCGACACCGACAGCAACCGCTACGCCGACCTTTACACCGTTGCCACCTGTGCTCGTTGCCCTCAGTCCAACTGAAGGCTCAACGGCTGGTGGCATCCTAGAGATCAGCGGTGCTAACTTTGGCCCGGACGCCAGCGTAAGCGTCGGCGATCAGGAATGTGTGGTGCAGGAGCAGAGCAGTACGGTAATTCGTTGTCTGTTTGCACCGGGTGTAGGGATCGATTATATAGTACAAGTGACCAGCAATGGCGTGGCCAGCAACGGTGTGCTTTTTAGCTACAGCGCACCAACCATCGAGACTATTTCCCCAGAAACGAGTTGGGGCGACGGTGAACTGCTGACGATCCAGGGCAGCAACTTCGGTGCCGACAATGCTACCGTAACGGTCGGCGAACTTGACTGTCCGGTTGATGCACAAAGTCATACGCAGTTGGTCTGTGTGCTGCCCGCCGGCGAAGGAATCAATCTAGCTGTGGTGGTCACTACCAGCGATGGCCGTTTGGCGACGGCAGTGCAGCGCTTTAGCTACAACGGCCCCTTTATCGAAAGTGTCAACCCACCAACGGGACCGAGTGAAGGCGGCATCGACCTGACCTTAAACGGCGTCAACTTCGGTGCCGACCCGCAGGTAACAGTGTCTGGCCAACCCTGTCCCGTGACTTCAGCCAGCAACACGCAGGTGATCTGTACGTTACCGCCAGGTACGGGCGGCATCGCGTTGATCGAGTTGGTTGCTAGCGATCAGACCAGCAATCAATGGCCCTTCGGCTACGATGCACCGGTGCTGGTCAAGATCGATTCGCCCTTTGTGCCAACTGCGGGTGGTGTCACTGTGACCCTCACTGGCTACAATTTTGGTGTGGTTGGCGCTCTGGTGGAAGTTGACAGCCAACCTGTCACTGCCATCAGCCAGACCGATACGTCGCTCAGCTTTATCATGCCCGAAGGTAGTGCCCCGAACCATCGCGTGCGCGTCGTCGCCGATGGACAGACGAGTAACGCCTTGCGCTTTGACTATCTGCCGCCACGTATCTTCTCTGTCAGTGCCGGGCCACAGGACACAAATGGCATCGCCAGCGGACTACCGACCGATCCCAGCCTGAGTGATGGACGTCTGATCACGATTACGGGTGAGAACTTTGGAGCCAATGGAATGAGTGTCTCCTTGTGGGGCAACCCGTGTACACCAACCGTCGTTGTTGAACACAAGCAACTCACCTGTTGGGTCAACCTGCCAGGCCAGGGTTTCCAACCGGTCTATGTCGTTGTCGGCCCGCAGAGCAGTAACCCAGGCTGGGTCCAATTTGCCCCACCGAGCGTGGAGTCAATGAACCCGTTGCAAGGCGAGGCAAGTGGCGGCTATACCATGACACTGCACGGCAACAACTTTGGCACCGCTGACGCCAACGTGCGCATTGGCGGTGTGGAGTGCCCAGTCCTGTCACAGACTCACACTGAAATTCAATGTCAGGTTCCGGCGGGCAGTGGCAGCGACTTGGCGGTTGAACTAGTTGTAGCCGAACAAGCAGCTACTGAGCAGCTACGATTTAGTTACCTGTCACCGACAGCCACACCATCGGCAACGCCAACTGCGACTGCTAGCGCTACGGCGACAGTCACACCTACGCCAACCAATAGCATGACCTCTACCCCGACCCAAACGGCGACACCCAGCACAACGCCTAGTGCAACGATGACGCCTTCGCAGACAGCAACGCCAACTTTCACCAATACCGCAGAAGCGCCAACTGCTACCCCGACTTTGGTGAGTTCGCCGACTGTGACGGTTACAAGCAGCGCTACGGTGACACCTTCTCAGACGGAGACACCAATTCCTACCAGTACCGAGGTGCCGACTGCTACCAGTACGCCAAAGGTGGGTCTGGAAGTTGCACTGACTGTAGGAGGGAACGGCGAGCAATGTGCTACGGGCACGAACTTTGTGGCTGTACCTGGCTCATCGATCTACTACTGTGCCACCGTGAAAAATGTGGGCGATCTGCCGATCACTGATCTGCAACTGGAGCAAAGTACGAACGATCTATCGGCTGCAGCGCTGGTTGACATTGCGCCAGGTGCCACACAGGTCTTCACCCATACCCAATTCAGCGAATTGGGGCCGATCACAGTAAGTGGTGATATGACATTGACCCTCACGCTGCGCGCCAGTGCCGGCAGCGATCCTTCGCCCCAACAGCCGACCGCCATCGTGGTCACTGCCCAAGCCAGCGCCCACACCTGGCTCGACAGCGACGCCGACACGATCCCCGATACGATTGAAGGAGAGGGTGATGCTGATCAGGATCAGTTGCCCAATCGACTCGATCCAGATTCCAATAACAACGGGATTCCCGATCAGCAAGAGGTGGGCAGCGACGTCTTTGTGCCACAGGATAGTGACCACGACGGCGTGCCAGATTACCTGGAAATGGATACAAACGTGAATGGGATGCGACTTTACTTGCCGATTATTACATCACAGTAGGAAGTGTGGAACCGCGGATACGGGTTGTCATCATGGCTGCAAAGAGTAGGATCCCAATGGCTGCCCCGATCAGGCCAAGTGTCCAGCTTTGGGGGGCAAACCAAAGCTGGACTGTGGCCTCGCCGACTGGCAGATCGAGGGTGCGAAGCCCGATCTCATTGCGCTTAACCTCGGCGGGGATGCCATTGATCGTAGCCTGCCAGCCCGGATACCAGAGTTCGCTGAGCACGAGGGTCGCTGGTTGGGGTGTAGCAAACTGTAGACTCAAATCATTAGTCCCATAGTGAGTCATGGTGACGGGCGGAAGTGAAGGATCGGGTGTCCCAGTTTGGGCATCGTGGGTTAACCAGGCACGCGGAAGAAAGTTGCGATTGCGGTAGACCGACAATTCGTCTGGTGCATCAAAGGCTAGTTCAAACTTTCCCTCACCGGGTAGAGGCGTACCATCGCGCACGATGACATATTTGACGTTGAGCATATCGTAGCGTTGGCTGGCCCGACTGCCGGTGGAATCCCACAACTCTTTCCAGACGCTCAGTGTCAGCGGATTGGGGTCGCCGCAGACATCCTGCAAACTGACCAGGGCGGCGGTGTTAGGCTGCCAGATGCAGTCTGTTCCCGAATCGGGGCTGGTGCGCGTGTCGATGCGGAACAGTTCAGGGTCGGACTGGAGAAATTGGATGATCTCTGGATGTTGAAAGCCACGGGTTGGATCGCTGGAACTGATGTCAGTATACGCGCCGGTTGAGGTGAAGTCGATAAAGAGGAGCGCGACTAACAAGGCTGCCGTCACAGTGCCGCTCATCCAACCGGCGCGCAAGGCAGCTAGCAATGCCCAGGTCGCTAGCCAAAGCGCCGTTGCGATGAGAATCGCCAGGGCTGCCAGCGAAGCATGAAAAAAGGCAGTAGGATCGCTCTGTGTCACTAACAAGGTAGCGTAGATGAGCGGCGTCAGGAGCAGCGCAAAGAAGAGGCCGCCCCATTTGACGAAAGAAGGAATTGCGGAATGCGTGTCGCTTTTAGCGCTTCCTGTTTGTATGAACCATTCGACACCGTAAGAGGCTAGTACCGGCAAGGCAAGTGCCCAGAGGATGATGGCTCGGGCGGGGGCACGGAACTGGCTGAAGCCGGGCAAGATCCAGTAGAGCAGACCATGCAGGATGCCGTAGGTTCCGAGGGAAATCAAGAGTCCGACCAGGGCCTGTGCAATCCAAGGCAGACAACGCCGACGTAGTTCCTTGGAGGTGGTTAGTAAAAAGGTCATTGCTAATAGGAAGGTTGCAACGCCGACATAGGGCAATTCAACGCGAGCCCAATAGCTCCAATGCAGCGCCGGACCACGACCAAAGAACCCAGGCGAGAAGATGCCGGCCAACGCCTGTACAGGGTCCAGTGAATAGTTGACCGACTCTTGGTAGGTTAAATCGGCGCGCACCGTGTAGCGGGTTAACTCAAACGCAGGCAGCAAAATCGGCGCATTGAGCAAAACGGTGACTAGAAAGGTTGCGACAAGGTAAGGCAGGGTAGAAACCAGTGAGCGTATATACGAGATGCGGGCTTGTGGCTGCTCAATGCCAGGGCGCGCTGACGACCAACGCCAATTCCCATCCGCAAAGAGCCAATACAGCCCAAGCGCCATTCCTAGATACAGGCTGCTTTGGGCGTGACCTGCGTAATTGCCCAAGGCAAAGAGCAACCCTGCAATGGCTGCCCAGCGCAGGCTGCGTTCGTGTAGCGCACGAGTAAAAGCGATTAGTACCCAAGGCAGCCAACTGAGCACGGCGATTAAGTTCAGATTGCCCAAGTGAATAAAGAAGGCATCGGAAAATTGAAAGGCCAAGGCGCCAAAGAGTGCAGAGAGGGAAGAGTGGGATTGCGGAATGCGGTGGGCAGAATGCTCCTCCCCACCATTTCTGAGTGAGCGCAGCAAGAAGTACATGCCGAGACCGGCCCAGTAGAGGTGGCCAATTGCCAGCCATTGCAGCCATTTGTAGTCGAAGCGGGGATTCAGCAAAAAAAGCAACAGGTTTGGCAAATAAAGAAAGCCAGCTTGAATATCAGCAATAAAGGGTGCCCCACCACGAATATGCGGATTCCAGAGCGGAATTACTCCTTGACTCAACGAATCTGCTGCGAAACGGTAGGTGGGAAAGAGTAAACTCACGAGATCGCCGCCATCCGCAGGCTGATAGACATCGCCGCTGAGAGTACGCCAGAAAAAGGCAAGTGTTAGCAGTAAAAGAAGCAGAGATGCGGCCAGATCACTCTTGTAACGAGGAAGGTTGCGCAGGTTCGCCAGAAACGCTTTCAAGCAAATATCCTATACTTGATGAATCGTAAGGTTGGTGTAACAACAAAATTACAGAAATCGCCGAAAATACTTAAGAATAATGTAAACTTATGTCTCGCCATTATTGGTTGACTCGGCTTTGTGATTTACAAACGAACAGTAATGGTTCGAGATTTGTCGATAGACTGCATAAATGCCTGTTTTTGTATTGGGTTTGCTAGATGCAGGGTTGGCTGAGCAACGAATCCTCGGCACCACTGTCAGTCGCAAATGGGCTGACGGTCTCCATCAACTTATACGATGGAGTATAGCATGAAAGGAGAAAGCGATGAATTGTCAGAATTGTGGTGCACCAATGCGGCTGATCCTGGAGAAGCGCCAATATGTGTGCAATCATTGCACTTCAACTTATTTCCCCGAGGCAAACAGCGAGGGTGTGCGCGTCTTAGGCGAAACGAGCCATGGCCAATGTCCAGTTTGTCGCTTGCCGCACTTGGTTTTTGCCGAGGTGGCCAACAAAACGGTGCTGCACTGTCAGCAATGCCGGGGAATGCTACTACAGATTTCCGAACTGTTTCCGGTTATCCAGGTCTTACGCGCCCAACGCCCGGCCCGCACTGAGGTGATTCCACCACCGATCAACCCGCTGGATGCGCAGCGCAAGATCCATTGTCCAGTGTGCAGACGCAATATGGATACCTATCTCTACGGCGATGGAGGTAATGTCTATGTTGATAGCTGTATCGACTGCGGTGTGATTTGGCTGGACCATTGCGAATTAAAGCGCATTGTCGATGCCCCAACGCGGCCAAAACGTGAGAGTTATCGCTCTTATTGGGAACAAGCAGGTGTACAGCGCTATAATGATGACATCGATTTCTGGGGACGTTCTTCTGTACTCACCGTTGATGTCGGCGAATTTTTGGCCAGACTTTTTTAGATGTTCGGATTTGTTGCCACACAAGGTTCTCTAGGCGTTCTATAAGGTGAGTTTTCATTTTGCAGCAATCCTAGCCTATCTGTCCATGAAGTCGATCTGTGAAAGAGCGCTTGATTCACCTTTCGCAAAGTGAATAAAGTGGCAAGCGCCAGCCGTCGATAGAAAATTACGCTTTCAGAGATAGTCACATTACCCTTGAACCTATGAGCCAGCCTGCTGAAAAAGTTTTTACAATCCAGGAACTTCGTCAGTATATTGGCGAACGGGGCTATCGCATGTATGTTGCCTACGCAGGTGTGGTCTATGATGTGACTAACTGCCCAAAATGGCGGCGTGGCATGCACGAAAATTTGCACTGGCCCGGGCAGGATCTAACAGCAGAACTAGCCGATGCACCCCATACCGCTAGCGTCTTCGCGCATCCCTGCGTCAAGCGGGTAGGCATCTTACAACCTCAAGTTGGATGATGAACTTTAAGATTTACGCAGGAAGCAGTGCATGGTAGGACCAAATACTTTCTTGTTCGTTTTCTGATGACACAAGCGCAAAGAAAATATCTTGTGTTATATCGGTTCTGCGTAAGTTCTGATACTCACCCTTGCAACTGTGCGAGTAACTGTGCTAACGCCTGCTGACGTTGGGCATGAATCGTCTGATTCTGCAAAACAGTGGGTGGAGCCGCACGTTGGGGGCACTGTTCGTTGCTCAGAGGACAACGTTCACAGGTTTCGTTGATAATTACAAAAGGGATGGTTGGATCACTGGCAAACCGAACGGTCTGATAAAACTCTGTATCCACACGAAAACCGACAATCATGCTGCTATTGCTTTCCTTGGGCAACAGCGAGCTACGGGCAAAGCCAAAACAGAGAAATCGATCATGTGAGTGAAAAAACTCAGACAATTGGATACCCACAATCGGCTTTGGTTCTTTCCCAACGGGCTTGATCCCCTCAGCGTTTTTCTCTTCCAGATTCCGTAACTCTCGCAACAGTTCCACAACCAGCCAGCGCCGGCAGAAATGTTCATCAAGCGCCAACCCACTGGGTAAAAGTAGGCGGTTCATGTTGAGTTGTTTAACCAACCGGTAACGCAGCTTGGAATTACTCGATTCTGCCTCACGTACACGCAAGAAATGCATCTTCAGCCCAAAATATTGGGGAATCAGTTCGCTAAAACGGTATAGCAACACCTCCGGTGTAACATCATATTTGTCGAGCAGCGCAAGTAGATATTCCGGTTGCCAGGTTGGCAAGGCAAAGAATTCATTCAGATCGGCCAGCAGTGCCGCTTTGGGAAGCAGTAGCGCTGCCGCAAAGTAGGAGGCTTTAAAGTCGTTGAGTACCTGCGAAAAGGAGCGTACTTCGTTGCGACTGGAGGTGTAGGCTCGCTCGTTTAGACCGAGCACCAAATAACCGATCTCACGTGCAATGCAGAAGCGCCGTTCAGTGGACGAGAGGTCGGGATTGAGTAACAGCTTGGACTTTCCCCCTTTCACAAAGATCGAACGATAGATGCCAAGCAGCCCTTGAGGCATCAGCGATTCGGTGTCAAGGCGGATTGAAAAGTCGCGATGAAGGATCTCTTCTAATCTCGCCAAGGTAATAGGCATCTCGGATTCCAACTTAAAATCTTTGGCAAAACGTGCCGCCATCTCCTCTATTTCCGGAAAGTGGTTGTCGTTGATCTCCTGGTAAGAACGCAGGATCGCAAGCAGGAAGTTTTCTTCTTTCAAGTTAAACTGACGGGCCACATCCAGGATGGCATGTAAAAGCGCACTGGCTCGATCGGGCACGCGCGTGAGTAAATCAATCAGATCGCTGAAGGTAAACCCAAACTCTTCGAAGGGAATCTGATGGAGCAGCGGCGAGGCCAGAGCTGTCTCCAAATCGGCCAGGGAGGGGGCAAGGGTGATGGAGACCAGCTCGTCATAGTTCTTTTTAAGAGCGCTTGCCATGCGGATGATTTTGTCGGCACGCGGATACTTGCGCCCCTTTTCCACCTCCGTAAGATAGGAGGGAGATAGATCACACTCGGCAGCCAATTCAGTCAGGGTCATGCGTGCCTCAGTACGAGCTTGGCGAATTTTCATGCCAAAAATTGTATTAATCAGTTGTGAATCCATTTTGCCCTCCATACGTGCCATCACTCGCTTTCTACCTGAACACTCTGACGTTGTTTCTTATATTTACATATTTTATCAACTTTCCACTTGACAAGCGAATTTTAGCATGCTAGAGTAAAATCATCCAGTAGCGAAAATTCGCTTATAGATTTATTTCTCTAAAAGAGCGCTTTCTCTTGGCGCAAACTTCTAGAACATCTGCAAGGAGCCAAACTATGACTCACCTAAATGGTAGCCACACTAATGGAACTTCAAGCAAAGATGCAGGCAAAGCCGCGGCCCAGTTGAAGAAAGAATGGCAGCAGCCGCGTTGGGCAGGCATCACACGCGCCTACAGTGCCGAACAAGTGGTACGTTTGCGTGGCAGCGTGCACATTGAGTATTCACTAGCACGGATGGGTGCTGAGCGACTGTGGACACTGCTGCAAGAAAAGCCCTTTGTGCGTGCATTGGGAGCAATCACTGGCAATCAGGCGGTCCAAATGGTGCAGGCTGGCTTGCATGCCATCTATTTGAGCGGCTGGCAGGTAGCAGGCGATAACAACACGGCTGGGCAAACCTATCCCGACCAGAGTCTCTATCCGGCGGATAGTGCACCGAATGTGGCACGCCGGATCAATAATGCCTTATTGCGCGCTGACCAAATCTGGCATATGAATGGCAACGATTCTGTACATTGGATGGCCCCGATTGTTGCCGATGCTGAGGCTGGCTTTGGTGGCAACCTCAATGCCTTTGAATTGATGAAGTCCATGATCGAAGCCGGGGTGGCGGGCGTCCACTTTGAGGACCAACTTTCTTCGGCCAAGAAATGTGGTCATATGGGCGGCAAAGTGCTCTGTCCCACGCGCGAGTTTATCCAGAAGCTCACTGCGGCACGTTTGGCTGCCGATACGATGGATGTCCCGGCGCTGGTGATCGCGCGCACCGATGCAGACTCAGCACAGTTGATTACGAACGACATCGATCCCGTCGATGAGCCATTTATTGCCAGCCGTGACCGAACCTTTGAGGGCTTTTTCCATTTGAAGGGTGGGCTGGAGTGTGCAATTGCACGTGGGCTTGCTTATGCGCCCTACGCTGACCTGATCTGGTGCGAGACGTCGACGCCCAATTTGGATGAAGCGCGTGAATTTGCTCATCGTATTCACGAGAAGTTCCCGGGCAAGTTGTTGGCCTATAACTGCTCGCCTTCCTTCAACTGGCGCAAGAATCTCAGTGAAAAGACGATTGCCAGCTTCCAGGAAGAACTAGGCGCTATGGGCTATCGCTTCCAATTTGTCACCTTGGCCGGCTTCCATGCGCTCAACACCAGCATGTTTGAATTGGCGAACGGCTATCGTGATGAAGGCATGGCCGCTTACACTCGCTTGCAGGAACGCGAATTTGCCCTTGAGCGCGAGTTTGGCTATTCCGCCATCAAGCACCAAAGTTTCGTCGGCGCAGGCTACTTTGACGAGGTCCAAATGGCTGTCTCTGGCGGCATTGCTTCCACCACTGCCCTACATGGCTCAACTGAAGAGGCACAATTTGCACCCTCGTTGAACTAATTGGATGGGCTTTCAGAGCCGTTAGCGTCAGCGTACGATGTTGATCATGCGCTAACAGCTCTGAACGATACATCAGAACCCCGCACGTTAGTAAGGGGGACCGTACGCTGACGCTAACGGCTCTGAACGATACATCAGAACCCCGCACGTTAGTAAGGGGGGACCGTACGCTGACGCTGAAGGCTCTAAATCAAATTCAAACACGAAATTTCCCACGTACTTCTCGCTGATTCCCACCTGGTAAAATCTGTGCTAAGATATATCCTATACAGGTAAAAAGATATTTGAGTGGACTGATGCAGTGTCGGTGCTCCTTTGCTCGAAAGTCGCTATTTTCTTGCCGATGCGTATCAATCCTGAAGTAGACCGGGAGAGAAAATGAAAAAGTTCTTTAGATTTGTCTTTTGGATGGCAGTGTTGGCTGGGGTCGGCTATGCAATTAAGCAGTTCCTAGCTTCGAGCAATCAACCAGTAGGTGGCAGTGGTAGTGGTGTGCTCCCGACCCAGCCCATCAAGTCGCTGGATGAAGCACCTTTGGGTGGCGAGGTCAGCCCCGAATTGTTGAAGATTTTGGTTTGCCCCGAAGACAAGGGGCCTTTGGAATTGGTCGAAGGTGGTAAATTTTTGCTCAACCCGCGCAATGGCTACAAATACCCAATTCGCAGCGGCATTCCCGTCATGTTGATCGAGGAAGGCAAGAAGTACCGTGATGTTAACCGCGTCGCTAATAACGGCGCAGCGTAATGAAGGGATGACAAGATGACAGGAGGAAGGGATGACGAACTCAGCCTTATCTTATCATCTTGTCATCTTGTCATTTCCGGATTCCTACCGCTGTCCCATCCCCAATGTTGAGCACCAACCCATAAAAATCAGGATGTTCCGCCAGTGTGCGGTTGAAGTCAGCGATCGCTTTTTCGTCATCGCTTTGAGGGTTGATCACACGTCCTTCACGCAGGGCATTGTGGGCGGTCACCATGCCGCCGGAGCGTAGATTCTTAGCCGCCCAGGCAAAGTAGGCTGGATAGCCGCCTTTATCGGCATCGATAAAGACAAAATCAAACGGCCCTTCGGCAGAGAGCTTCTGCAACGAC
The DNA here is from genome assembly GCA_046328715.1 of Caldilineaceae bacterium. Lineage (GTDB taxonomy): Bacteria > Chloroflexota > Anaerolineae > Caldilineales > Caldilineaceae > JAXLWB01. The sequence goes on from JAXLWB010000011.1 coordinate 18,514, forward strand.
TTCTGCGCATCGCCTTCGATTAGCTTGACCCGGTCGCTGATCCCAGCACGTTGAAAGTTATTGCGCGCCACTTCGGCATGTTTGCCGCTTAATTCCAAGGTATAGAGAACTCCGTCGGCGGGCAAGCCACGTGCCAACCAGGTCCCGCTATAGCCACCCAATGCACCAATTTCCACCGCTTTTTTAGCTCCCACTGCGCGCAACAGCATCTGGAGCAGTGCCCCTTCATGCGGCGTTACGCTGATCTCCGGCAGCCCATTGCGTTTGGATTCTGCACGAATGTGCTGTAATGCGTCGTCTTCTTGGGCAAAAAGTTGGTTGATATAGTTCTCGATTTCGTTTGCCATACAGTCTCTCCTTTTTTCAGCAGATTGGTGCGCGAATAACGCTGACTTCGCGGATCAAAGGCAGAAAAAATCCACAAAATTCACCTTTGATCTGCCCCGTCCGTGTCATTTGCGTACGCTCATTTTCAACCTTTTTTGTGCATCATGTGCACGGGTATCTATCCCTAATCTTCCAATCCTCATTCGCGAGTTTCCAAAGATCGACAGATCCGCTATAATAGGCGGCGATGTGATCTTGACCTCAAACTACGCTCTGAATGAAAAGTAGGGTTTTCTGGATTTTGGAAAAGACATGCTTTTCATTGCTACCGTAGTTTAGACAAGGTTAATACTTCAACGCTACATTGCAAACTTTTCCATTTCTCAATCTCAATTCAGGAGGTTTTTTGCATGAGACGAACGGCATTCCTGCTCAACCTATTGGTTGTGCTCAGCTTAGTATTATCTGCCTGTGTGGCAGCCACTCCCAGTGGTGGTGCGCCCGCAGCAGAGAGTGGGGCTGCTGCCGCCACGGAAGCTCCCGCCGCCGAAGCTCCGGCTGCTGGAGGTGAAGTCAGCCGTGAAGATACTTTGATCTTTGCCGCCGACCTGACAGACCTGATCTCGCTCGATCCGGCTGTCGCCTATGAATTTAGTGGTATTCAGGCCGAAGGTAGTACTTATGAAACCTTGGTCAGCTTTGATCCGGGCAATCCTGAACTGAAGCCACTCTTGGCCGAATCCTGGGAGATCAAGGCAGACGGTGACATGAATGTCATCACCTTCAAACTCAACCCATCTGCCAAGTTCGCCAGTGGTAATCCTGTCACCGCCGATGATGTGCTCTATTCCTGGAGCCGGGCGATTGACATCAACAAATCACCAGCCTTCCTCTTCACCGACGTTGCTCAACTGACCAAAGAGAATATGAAGGCGGTTGATGCCTCCACGTTCGAAGTCCGACTGCCCAATACGGTCAGCCCGCAGGTCTTCCTCTCGGTCATCAGCTTTACGATTGCCGCCGTGGTGGAAAAGGCTGTACTCGAAGCCAATGCTGGCGACGATATGGGATCAACCTGGCTGAATGACAACTCCGCTGGTTCTGGCCCCTATGTTTTGAGCAAATGGGATCGCAGTGTGAGCGTTACATTGGATGCCAATCCCAACTACTGGGGAACAGCACCCAAGCTGAAACGGGTCATCATGCAGAACATTCCCGAATTGGCGAACCTGCAAGCGGCCATTGAAACCGGCGATGCGGACATTGTGCAAGATCTGAGTGCCGAGCAAGCGAAGCAATTAGAAGGCAATGCCGATATCGGCTTGGTACACGCACAGGGCTCACAAATCGCCTATTTGGGTATGAATGCTACCAAACCCCCGTTGGATAACCCAGATGTACGTGAAGCGATTCGCTATGCCATCAACTATGATGACATTCTTACGCTGTTGGGTGGCAACGGCTCGATTCATCAGGAGATCATTCCCGAAGGGTTTCTCGGCTTCCAGAATGCGAATCCCTTTAGCCAGGACATTGACAAGGCCAAAGAGTTGTTAGCCAAAGCAGGTGTGGCCGAAGGTACCGAGATCGAATTCCTGGTACCAACCGGCACCGGACCTGGCGGTATTGAACAATCGGCACTATCCGCCAAGATCCAGGACGATGTCTCCAAAATCGGGCTAAAACTCAACATCAAGCAGCTTGAAACCTCAGAGTTACTCAACATCTATCGTGCCCAAGGTGCCCAGATCGTGTTGATTAGCTGGGGTCCCGACTTCCCAGATCCGGATGGCAATGCCACTCCCTTCTCCAACTGGGATGCCCATTCACTGGCCTGGCGCAATGATTGGAACAACGCCGACGCCATTGCACTGAGCAAACAGGCTGCAGTCGAGCCTGATTCAGCCAAGCGTGTTGAACTCTACAAGCAGTTGACCGAGTTGGTGCTTCACCAGGGACCTTATGCGATGCTCTATCAACCGGGTCGCATCTTTGGTGTACGCAGCAATATCGATGGCTTCATCTACGATGCGCAAGACACGCCAAGCATCACCTTTGCCGCCATCGGCAAGAAGTGATGAATGGTTAATGGGTAACGGTTAATGGTTGGCAGCGCAACAATCGACTTGTTGCGCTGCCAACTAAATAGATATCTGTGCTTCTTTGCGTACAATTTCGAATTTATCCTTCTCATGTTCAGTTTTATTCTGCGTCGCATTTTTGGTCTACTCTTTGTTCTGCTAGGCGTATCGATCTTTACCTTCTTCTTAGCACAGGTTGTGCCTGTAGATCCGGCGGCAGTGGCCCTGGGTCAAAATGCACGCGATGAGCAGATCAAAGCTTATCGGGAAGAATTGGGCTTGGATCGCCCGGTTGTGGAGCAATATTTTCGCTATCTAGGGCGTCTACTCCAGGGCGATTTTGGCAAATCGATTCGCACGCGTCGCCCTGTGGCCAGCGATTTACGTGATTTCTTCCCAGCAACCCTGGAATTATCCTTGGCGGCCTTGGTCGTATCACTGCTGTTTGGCATTCCACTCGGCATTGTGGCTGCCTTGCGTCGCAATCAGTGGGCTGATGCCTTGGCGCGCTTGGTCGCCTTGATCGGCGGTTCGATGCCGATCTTTTACGTCGGCTTGTTGGTCCTGGGGCTCTTTTACCGACAATTGCGCTGGTTGCCCGGACAAGGACGGTTGGATTCAACCCTGAATCCGCCCACTGATTTTACAGGACTTTTCGTGGTGGATGCGTTGCTCAGTGGCAACTGGGCGGTGTTGCAGAATGCACTCTGGCATTTGATTCTGCCAGCGTTGACCTTAGGCTATTTTTCTACAGCCGTCCTGCTGCGCATCACACGCTCTGCCATGTTGGAATCGCTGGCGCAGGATTATGTGCGAACGGCGAGGGCCAAAGGTTTGCAGGAGCAGTTGGTGGTGTTGCGCCATATCTTCAAAAATGCGTTACCCTCCGTACTTACTACGATTGGTCTGACCTTTGGAAGCTTGTTGAGCGGGGCGGTGCTGACTGAAACGATCTTCGGTTGGCCAGGGCTTGGCCGCTACGCAACGACCTCGGTCAATACACTCGATCTGCCTGCGGTGATGGGCGTGACCTTGTTGGCCGCATTTATTTATCCAATTGTTAACACCGTGGTCGATATCGGATATGGATTCGTCGATCCCCGGGTACGAGTAGACTAATATGCTTTTTTCGAAAGCTTTTCGGCGCTTACTGAAAGAACCGACCACAGTCATCGGGCTGATTTTATTGCTTGGTTTCTTCGCCATTGCCATCTTTGCGCCGTTTCTCTCACGCTACGATCCACTTTTCCAAAATATCAGTGGTGCCAGCCTCAAGCCGCCCTCATCCGATTATTGGTTTGGTACAGATAAACTCGGTCGAGATATTTTTAGCCGCTTGCTCTATGGCGGGCGCATTTCGGTCTTTGTGGGATTGGCGGTGGTGGCGCTGGCTGGCACCTTTGGCACGCTGGTCGGGCTGTACGCAGGTTTCCGTGGCGGTTGGGCCGATGAAGTCTTGATGCGCGTGACCGATATCTTCTTTGCCTTTCCCTCTCTGATTTTGGCCATGGCAATTGCTGGTGCCCTGGGGCCAAGTTTGACCAACGCCTTGATCGCGGTAGCGGTCGTCCAGTGGCCCGTCTATGCTCGTTTGGTGCGCGGTCAGGTGCTTGTCCTGCGCGAACGAGAGTTTGTTCAAGCGGCCAACGCCATCGGCACACCCAATCGCACCATTCTGTTGCGCCATCTGTTGCCCAACGTATTATCCCCCCTGCTCGTCCAGGCCAGTTTTGACATGGGCACGACGATCCTCACCGTGGCCGGCCTGTCCTTTATCGGTTTCGGTGCCCAGCCGCCGACACCCGAATGGGGCGTGATGATCTCCGAAGGGCGTAACTACATCACTACGCAATGGTGGCTTACAGCGGTGCCGGCTATCGCCATTTTGCTCTTTGTGGCCTCGTTCAACCTGGTGGGTGATGGGCTACGCGATATTCTCGATCCACGATTGCGCAGGTAGCACAAGAACTTTTCTTGTGCTACCTGAGTCGTTGCCTATTCCTCCTCCCTCTCCAATAGTAGTCAAAACCCTATGGGTTCCAGTTATCCCCAATTACAGAGATGCTTTGTTGCACTTCAATATCCAAACGTGTACCATTCGTTCGTTCCCAATTTCGGAACCGAAATAAACTGCTGGATCAATAGAGTAACCTTATCAAGAATCGATATACGAATGGCTACTACCACCCTTACACAAACCGTTAGAAGTGAAGCGCGCTCTGACACCAATTGGATCGCACTTGTTGGCGTTGTCCTGGGACATCTCAGTGTTGATATGCAAACTGGCTCATTGACTGTTTTGTTGCCGATGTTGCTGGCAACCTTTTCGCTTGATTACACCAGTGCCGCGGCGATCATGAGCCTCAACAGCATCGTGATTGCTGTGACACAACCGCTCTTTGGCGTCTTGGGCGATCAGCGCCAGATGCGTTGGCTGGTCTATGTGGGCTGTCTGCTCTGTGGCGTGGCGATGATTTCTGTGCTCTATTTGCCCTCGTACTGGCTGGTGTTGGTGGCGGTGGTCGCCAGCGGCATCGGTTCCGCCATGTTTCATCCCGAAGCGCTCTCCGTGGTACGGGCGATCAGCGGTAAAAAGACGGCGGCAGCTTCCTCGTTTTTCTTCTTTGGTGGCAATCTGGGTTTTGCGTTGGGACCTTTGCTCATCGCCTGGATCACCCATCAGTGGGGGATCGGCGCTGCGTTATGGATGATCGTGCCGACGATTCTGGGGTTAACGGCGCTTTTGTATCAGTCTCAGGCAATCAACAAACCTGCTTATGCGGCAACCATTTCGGGCATCCAGGAAAAACTTGGTCAGGGGCGCACAACTCATACCAATCTTGTGCTGCTGCTGCTGGCCTTGATCGCAGTTCACACCACCGTACTGACTGGCCTCAAAACCTTTATCCCGCTCTATTATGAAAAATTTAGTGATCTGGGACTTGACCGCATTGCTTTGATGGTCACGGTCATCTCGTTGACGGGGGCGCTGGGTACATTGGCGGGTGGTTTTCTGGCGGAGCGGATTGGACGACGAACTGTGATCCTGGTTGCTTCGGTGTTGGTGATGGGGGCATTGTTTGTCTTCTGGCGAACGGACGGCTGGCTTCAACTGCTGACGCTGGCCCTGGTCGGAACCTTTCTTTCCATGCCCTGGCCGATCTGCGTGGTGATGGTGCAGGAGGCGATGCCCAATAATGTCGGGCTGGCTTCGGGGTTGACACTAGGCCTGGCCTATGGGGTGAGCGGATTGGCAGTTGCTGCACTGGGGCGCATGGCCGACGTTGTAGGTCTGCCCGCCACTATGCAACTGGTGCTCTGGATTCCGCTGGCGGCGATTCCCTTGAGCTTTTTCGTGCCAGAACGGGTGGAGTGACGAGAAGTCAGACAAGAAGACAAGATGACCAATTCATCTTGTCATCTTGTCATCTTGTCATCTTGTCATCTTGTCATCCCGTCACAATCGTCTTGATCTTTCCTAACTCTTCCTCGCTGAAGGCCAGGTTCTTGATTGCGCCGACGCAGTCTTCGATCTGCTCGACCTTGCTGGCACCAATCAGGGCCGAGGTCATCCCTTTGTGGCGTAGAACCCAGGCAAGCGCCATTTGGGCCAAGGTTTGGCCACGGGCTTGCGCCAATTCGTTGAGGGCACGGACCTTGGTCAGCGCGGCTTCGTTGACCTGGGCCTCTTTGAGAAAGCCCCAAGGTTTGGCGACACGTGAATCGGTTGGGATGCCCTTTAAATACTTGTTGGTCAGCAAGCCCTGTGCGAGCGGCGAGAAGGCAATACAGCCGACTCCATTCTCATCCAGCGCATCGAGCAGACCATCTTCGACCCAGCGGTTGAACATACTGTAGACCGGTTGATGGATCAGACAGGGTGTACCAAGCTCGCGCAAAATCTTGGTCGCTTGGCGGGTCATATCGGCATTGTAGTTGGAAATTCCGACATAAAGCGCCCGCCCCGAACGTACCGCATAGTCCAGCGCCATCATCGTCTCTTCGAGCGGGGTGTTGGGATCGGGGCGATGGCTGTAGAAAATATCCACATATGCCAGTCCCATGCGCTTGAGCGATTGGTCGAGGCTGGCGATCAGGTACTTGCGTGAACCCCACTCTCCGTATGGCCCCGACCACATGCGATAGCCTGCCTTGCTCGAAATGATCAATTCGTCACGGTAGGGGGTAAGATCCTGCTTGAGAATCTTGCCAAAGGTTTCCTCGGCAGAACCAGGAGGCGGGCCGTAGTTGTTGGCCAGGTCAAAGTGGGTGATGCCGAGGTCGAAACTGCGCAAAACCATCTTGCGCCCATTTTCAAAGGTGTCAACCCCGCCGAAATTGTGCCATAGCCCCAGTGAGATCGCAGGTAAGAGTAGACCGCTGCGTCCACTGCGCCGGTATTGCATCGATTCGTAGCGGCTTTCCGAAGGAAGAGTTTGCATGAGGATTTCTCCATTGACTGGTCTTGTCGTTTGAATGCTGCAGGGTATAAGTGCAAGTGTTTCGGTAATCTCAAAAAAAGCAGCAGCAATGAACAATGTAACAAGTATAACGGGCGGTGAGCCTCATTGTACCTGCTCCCAGCCAATGGAGCAAGAGGAAATGGGAGGAGGCGCACTCAAGGAGCGAGTTGCGTCCCAAATTGTGGATGATTTATAAGCTTCCGTTCGACGCATTGAGAAACCAAGCCAACGCGATTGCGCCAAACGCCGAAAGCGATAAGACAAGTACAACAAATAATAGTTTGTAGAGTGAGTGAGCATGCATAGGAAAACTTTTAAGCCTGAATTCTGTAATCAATCATTGTTGGATTTGCATCACTACTATACCCTCAAAGCACAAGTGTTTCATCTAGCAATTGGCAGAAGGTTGTTTCGTATAAAAGTCGTAAATATGGTTTAACATAAGACTCAGAAGAATGCTGGAGAAGAGGGAAGAAGCGGGATGCAAGTTCCACTTAAACCTTGCCTCATGCAACTAGCATCCCGATTCTTGCCTTTTGCTCTATTCAAATCATAAATTGGCGAAGCGATGAGCTTCGTGTAATATTTACACTCAGTGATGTGATTTGGAAATGAGGATGGGTCCGTGGTTTCTCAGGACGAATACAGAGTAATACAGGATGCCTATGAATGGTTCGATTAAACCGTTTGACCGCCGACAGCTAGGCTTGCTGCGCGTGGCTGTAGTTTCGCCCGAATTGCGCGTCGCCGATGTCGAGTTTAATGTGCAGACGATGGTACAAGCGCTTCATGAGTTGAGCGCACAACAGGTACAACTTGCCGTTTTTCCCGAATTGTCGATCACTGGCTATACCTGTGCCGATCTTTTTTATCAAGAAAGTCTGTTGCGCCATGCACAGCAGGCACTTCAGACTTTGGCGGCTGCAACGCAAAGTACACAAATTGCGACGGTGGTCGGTTTGCCCTTTGCGCTGGATGGCCGCATCTTCAACTGCGCTGCCTTCCTACACAACGGACGCATCCTGGGATTGCTGCCCAAGTGCTATTTGCCCTCTTCGATGGAGTATTACGAGCAGCGCTGGTTTGCGCCCGCCGCTCTTGCCACGAGTCGAGGTGTCTCGATTGAGGGTCAGGAGGTGCCCTTTGGGATCGATCTGCTCTTTGATGCGACTGATCTGCCCGGCTGTCTGATTGGTGTGGAGATTTGTGAGGATCTCTGGGCTGTCGAACCGCCCAGCGGCAAACAAGCACTGGCTGGCGCTACGCTGCTGCTCAATCCATCGGCCAGTGATGATCTGTTGACCAAGGCGGACTATCGGCGCGAACTGGTGCGTAGCCAATCGGCGCGCTGCTTGGCTGCTTACCTCTACGCTGGCGCCGGACCCGGTGAATCAACCACTGATGTTGTCTTTGGCGGTCACTCAATGATTGCTGAAAATGGTTCGCTGCTCGCCGAGACCGAGCGCTTCCGCTTTGAGACGCAACTTGCCATCGCCGACATCGACCTTCAACGTCTCGCCCACGAACGATGGACCAATACGAGCTTCCGCGCCGCAGGACGACCATCGGAGTTTCGGCGGATCGCATTTGAATTCACAGAAAAGGAGACAGGGAGACAAGAAGACAAGAAGACAGTGGAACAGTCGAACAGTGGAACAGTGGCTGTTAGCACTGAAATCCGCAATCTTTACCGCTTTGTTCCACGCGCACCCTTCGTGCCCAGTGATCTCGCTCAGCGCGCCAAACATGCGCAGGAGATCTTCGCCATTCAAGCGACTGGTTTAATGAAGCGATTGCGCCATACTGGCAGCAAAACGGTCTCCATCGGTATCTCTGGCGGGTTGGATTCGACGTTGGCCTTGCTGGTCACAGTCAAAGCCTTTGATCGATTGAAGTTGGATCGCAAGGGGATCACGGCGATTACGATGCCGGGCTTTGGCACTACTGACCGCACCTATGAAAATGCGTTGGAACTGATGAGGATGCTGGGCGTCACCCTGCGTGAGATTCCGATTCGCGATGCGGTAATCCAACACTTCAAGGATATCAATCACGACATCAATCGCCACGATGTCACCTATGAGAACTCGCAGGCACGCGAACGTACGCAGATTCTGATGGATGTCGCCAACCAAATCGGTGGCTTCACGGTGGGGACAGGCGACCTTTCCGAGTTGGCGCTGGGGTGGTGTACCTTCAACGGCGACCATATGAGCATGTATCATGTCAATGCTGGCGTGCCAAAGACCTTGGTCCGCTACCTGATCGAATGGTGTGCCGAAGCCGAATTCAGCGGACCCGAAGCCGATGTACTACACGATATCTGTGCCACGCCGATCACGCCCGAGTTGCTGCCGTTAGACAAAGCGGGCCAACTGCAACAAAAGACCGAGGATACAGTCGGTCCCTATCTGCTGCATGACTTCTTCCTCTTCTACGTCGTGCGTTATGGCTTCTCACCGCTCAAGGTCTTCTTCCTGGCCCAGCAGGCTTTCGCTGACGAGTATGATCAGGCCACGATCCTCAAGTGGTTGAAGGTTTTCTACAGTCGCTTTTTTGCCAACCAATTCAAACGCTCTGCCATGCCCGATGGCCCCAAAGTCGGCTCGGTCGCACTATCCCCCCGTGGCGATTGGCGCATGCCCAGTGATGCGAGTGCTGCACTTTGGAAGCGGGAACTTGATACAATCATTTGAATTTTAGTATCAATAATGATATCATTGGACAATGGCACAAGTAACAGAGATTGTTGCTAAAATGCGACAGAACCCAAAGGAATACGATTTCATGAATTGTGTCAAGTATGCGATTTCTATTTTGGAGTTGCACGTCAATCAGGAAGCAGTCATCGGATTTACAAAACACCTTGGCAAGGCGATCCAAGAGTGAATATCCAAAACGACGAGGGAATGGCAAAAGCGTACCAAGTACGCCAAGTATTGAAGGCGCTGGATCGATTGGGAGAAAGTGACAATGCTAATGAATGATCGATATACCTATCGAGTCACTTGGTCTGACGAGGACAATGAATATGTCGGGCTTTGTGCGGAATTCCCTAGCCTTAGTTGGCTTTCAAATACGCCAGAAGATGCACTGTCAGGAATTCGTTCCGTCGTAGCCGATGTGGTTGTTGACATGCAAAAGAACCAGGAGCCGATCCCTGAACCGATTTCGACGAAGCAATTTAGCGGTCGATTCGTAGTTCGTGTGCCGCCGTCTGTCCACCGTCGATTAGCCCTAGAAGCCGCCGAGTCAGGGGTGAGCTTGAATCGTTTGGCAAGTGCAAAGTTGAGTCAATAAATGTCGTTTGAACAATCAAAGATTGCTGTCCAGTCTCGTCGTTGGTTAAGCCCTGGTGCCTGGATGAGCTTGGGGTATTGGTGCTATTTTGGTGCGGTTGGGTTCTTTTTTCCTTATATCAGTCTCCATTATCACAATTTAGGGCTCTCGGGGCAGCAGATTGGTCTGATCAGCGCGCTCGGCCCCTTCGCTACAGCGTTGTTGGCTCCCGTTTGGGGCATGATTGCCGATCTCTACAATGCCCATCGTTTGGTCTTACGGCTGGCGTTGGCACCTGTGGTGATTGTGATCGTCTTACTTGCCCAAGTCACTAGTTATACTGCCATTCTGATCCTGATCCTGGTCCATTCCATCCTCCTGGCACCGGCGATGCCATTTATGGATGGTTATGGGGTTGCCATCAGCGAACGCTACAAACTCTCCTTTGGTCAGTTGCGTTTTTGGGGCACAGTGGGTTTTATCATGGGCGTCTTTGCCATCGGGCAATGGATGGGAGGTCAACTGACGCCCAGCTTCCTTTACGCCTATGCAGGTGGTATGTTTGTCACTTTCTTGGTAACCTTTGGACTACCCGCCCTGGAAATCAACACGGCTCGGCCGGATTGGGTGGATGCGCTGGGTTTGTTGCGACAACCAGCGATGGCCGTCTTGATCGCTACAAGCTGGCTGGTGGCGATTGGCTTTGCTACCTTCAATACCTTTTTTAGTATCTATCTGGCTGAGCTGAATGGTGCGAGTTTAATCGGCGCTGCCAACATGGCGTTAGCTGCCAGCGAGTTGCCCGTTTTGTTTTACAGCAATCAATTGGTGGCAAAGTTAGGTATCAAGCGGATGTTAATGATCGGTGCGTTCGCCTATGCTTTGCGTTTTGCTTTGCTCAGCATCGCACCCAGTGCCGCTTGGGTCATTCCGATCCAACTGACTCATACTTTTTCCTTTACCTTCTATATGTTGGCCTCGGTTCGGATGGCGCATCAACTGGGTGGCCGGGAATTGGCGGCAACCGCGCAAAGCCTGCTCGCTTCGGCCAATGCTCTGGGCTCAATCACCGGCTCGCTGGTGGGAGGAATTCTGTTGGATCGGATTGGGGTCTTTCTGGTCTTTCGACTGGCCAGTGTGATGTCGATTGTGGCGTTGCTCGTCTTTTGGGTTGGGATGCGTTGGGCGGAAGCGCGAAGTCAGAGGCAAAAGGCATGAGCCTGAAGCTTATGTAGAGGCGGTTCGCAACCGCCGGTACAGGGTTGAGCCAAGACCGGCGGTTGCGAACCGCCTCTACATTGAGGTCAACTCGATCACTTGCCTCTCCATTGTCGGACCTGCACCGCGTGGACCTTCAGCAGTCCAGCGTAGCGGATCGATACACATGCGGCGTGCCGTGCGCTGCTGATCCCAGGCGTGATAGACAAGAAACTGGGTTTGCCCATCCGGCCCAGTGGTGACGGAATTGTGACCTGGGCCAAGCACCTGATCGGGAATCGTGCGGAGAACGGCGGGGCCCTGCGCGCTCCATTCGTCACGATAGGGGCCGAGGACGTGGTCGGCGACGCCGTAGCCCACCCCATAGTCAGACGAGTGCCAGGCTCCGCCGCTGTAAAAGCAATAGTAGCGCCCCTCGTGGCAAACGACAAAGGGCCCTTCGACTGTGTGCCAAGCCGCCCACTCTCTTTGATAAATCGTGCGATTGCGTTCGTAGATCTGCCAGTCAGCCGAAGCGCGCAGGATTGTTGTTACCGGACCTGCGGTCTCCACCATGTTGTCGGCCAGCGGCACCACGGCAAGGCCCGTCCCCACCCGCTCATCAAAAAAGTCCTTGGCAAAAAAGAGATACCAGCGGCCATCCACTGGATCACAAAAGGGATGGGCATCAATCGTAAAGCCCTCATCGGGCAGAAAACGGTTGACAATCCGAAAGGGTCCAGCAGGATGGTCGGCCACAGCCACATGCAGCCGTTGCGTCTCATCGGCAGTACGTTGCCCTGCCGAGAAATACATGTAGAATTTCCCCTCCCGCTCAGCAACTTCGGGTGCCCAATAATTGCCATCGCTCAGATCGGGCAACGCTTCGAGTGCGTTGCCGATGTGCTGCCAGTGCACAAAATCCGTGGAGTGTAACACTGGAAAACGGTGGTTGGGCGTCGTGGCATGGGTGAGTGAACTCGTTCCATAGGCGTAATATGCCCCTTGCCACTTTAGCACAAAAGGATCGGCAAACTCACCGGGCCAAACTGGGTTTTGATAGGTTAGATGCATGTTGTATCATCCTGTGGGGTTACCCTTGACGATAAGCTTCGATAATGTGAATCGTACTTCTCCTTGCCAGGCTACCATGCCAGTACCCCCTCTGTATATGGCTGGCGTAACTATTCAGACGATCCTCTTCCGGGAAGGCTCTTGCGCAAGAGAAACTATAACAATTTACCCTTCCCGGAAGATTGTTACAAAGGAGCTGAATAGATACTGGCTGGCAAACGGACCTTGCTCCATTTATCGTGCGCCCGCTGCCAGCAAGATCTCCTCAATGGCCGCAAAACCTCGTTGGCGAGCATGTTGCAGTGGGGTTACGCCCGCTTGATCAGGCAAGTTGACATCCGCTCCATACGCAATCAAAAGCCGTACAATCTGTTGGTGGTCAGCGCCCCATCGCTCAAAATGATTGCCTCAAGCAGCGCTGTCCAGCCTAACCGGTTGACGTGATTGACATCTACATCGGTTTGCGTCAGCAACGCTTCGACAACGGCCACATGGCCCCGCTCGGCTGCTGGGATCAACGCCGTACCTCCATAGCGATTAGTCAGTTTGGTATCTGCGCCCGCGGTGATGGTCAACTGTAGAATCTCCAGTAGCCCTTCCGCCCCAGCGTACAAAAAGGGATTGTCGAGCAGATTATCCTGCTGGTCAATGTCGGCACCGGCCTCAATTAACAGGGCGACCGTCGCCACCTGGTTGCCGTGTGTTGCAGCCATTACCGCCGTGCGACCGCGTTCATCGCGCGCATTGATCTGTGCGCCAGCCTGTAACAGTTGCCGAACGCGAGCTGTGTCACCCGTTTCTGCTGCAACAATCAGTTGTTTGTTCATGCTTCCCACCGTTGTGATTGGGGCACAGCCGCAAGTGAGAAAGGTCAAGAGCAGCAGTAGTCCGCCGAGCCAGGGTTGAAAATTCATAAGCCAGAGTATCACCCATAGACACAGTTGAACGCAAGAAAGAAACGTGATGCGTGATCCGTGAATGTTAACCTAACATTCACGGATCACGCATCACGTTTCATTTTGCAAATCATTCACCGTTCCTTCACCAGAAACCATCTGGCTGGGTTCGGTGATTATCAGGTCGTCTATCGACTTCCAGCTACTGTCAGGTCGCAGTAGTATTGAACATAGACCGAGCCTCTTTGCGCAATGCCTACGGCAATATGGGTGTAGTTGGTCACTTGTTCTTTGGGCGCGCTTACCAAGCGTTTATCGATAATGTTGCTGCGGTGGCCATACTGTCCAGCATTGTTCGACCCCCAATCGATAAAGAGCCCCTGGACGACTTCTTTGCCCTTTTCCTCATCGCTGCCACCATCCCGCAACCCCGAGATGCTTTCTGCAGGCGCACCGCGTGAAAAGCCAGCATTTTGCCAGGTCTGTAACATCTCTTGAATGCTGGTGTGGCCGCCACCGCGTTCTGCATTCTGACGCGTTGTCGCTGAAACTGCTGAGGAAAATTTCAAGGGTGGCAATGGTTCCAATGCTTCCAGATCTTGGATGGCTGTATCAATTGCTCGGCTGGCTTCGTCCACCGGATCAGGATTGCCGACTCCTTCGGTACGAGATTTGATCAACTCCTGGCGACGGGATCGCAACTCCGCTGCATAGCCCTTAGGGTTGCGCCGAATTCGATTATGTTCTGCTACAATCGCATCGATGATCGCATTGCCAGATTTTTCTTGTTGTAGCCCTGCGTGCAAGGAATCAATATAGGCTGCTCGGTCCGCTGCGGTCGATGTTGCGTGAACACCCCGTCGCTTCGCCTCTGCCTCGCTGATCGCAGATGATTTTCGAATCAATCTGCCGCCATCGATGACATAGGCATCGTCAAAGGTTTGATCGACCTTGCCTGCCAACCACTTGCCCGTGTTGGGATCCAGAAAGTAAACTGTTTCGCCGCTCTTGCTTGCGCCGGAATTTGATGTGTTATCTACAGGGGCTGTTTCTTTAGGGGCAACTGGCTGGGCAGGTGTCGGTGGTGGTGCGTTGGCGGGCTGGGCACCGTTTGTTCCGTTTGCTGCAGGTGCAGCTGCCCCATTGCCGTTGCTTGCGCCAGGCAAACGTAATAGTTCGGATACTTCGTACCCATTTGGATTTTCCAGCGTTGTATCGAAGCCTTCAACGTCGTGTACTGTTAACTTGGTAATTTTACCATCGGCTGTGGTCGAAATCGCTTTGATCTCGCCACCCAGCCAGCGTCCAAAGTCTTTAAACTCAACTTTGTCGCCTACCTTAAATGCAGTAGCCACCGAAAACCTCCTGTTGAATAAAAGAAATTAAATTTGCTGTTTGCAAAACTGAGATTGCAGTATCGGCGTAGTAAGCTATTATATTAACATAACAAGCTATATAATAAATACGTAATTTGACTTATATAAAACAAAAGCGATACCCCTCAAGAGGTATCGCTTTTGTTTTCGTCAGTCATCGGTTAGATTCACTGACTTCACATTGTATTCACTGACTTATTGTAGATGAGCGATTGAGGTTAAAGTGTCGCTAGCTCAACCTGGGGATAGGCTTCGATATATTCTTCTTGATTGACGCCATAGTAAGCAACGGTACGTTTTACCAGATCGACATCATAGCGAATGACGCCAGCCTGCCAAGCTGCGGCCAGAAACTCTGGAAAGCTGCTCTCACCAGCCTGATCGGTGCGCAAGGCGGTGATCAGCGCATCCTGGTCGAACGGCGGCACGTCGGCAAAGCCGGTCAGTAACGACGTTCCCTGTACCACAACCGGTCCATCTGCGGTCAGGTAGAGGCTCTGCCCAGCTGGCAAGGTCCAGATATTGTGAGTGACACCAGCGCGGCGCAGGGTTTCGGCCAAGTAGGGAAAGCCTCCTACCAGGGGGCGACTGGCCAGCGCACGCTGTAGGGCTACCTGTAAATTATCAATTGCGTGGCTCATTTTCACGTTCCTTTTATCGGTAAGTTGGCACTATCCCCTCATCAACCTTACCACCTGCTCTTTTGATTGTAACGCACGTGTAACACCAAAGTCAGTCACGGAGATGGCGGCCAGAGCGCAGGCAAAATGGGCAGTTTGTTCCCAATCCCAGCCCCAAGTTTGAGCAGCAAGAAAGCCGCCAGCAAAGGCATCGCCCGCACCGGTGGTGTCCACTACCGCCACACGATAGCCTGGCACGTGGACTCGTTCACTGGCACTTTTGACCAGACAGCCTTGCGCACCCAGTTTGATGACCGCCGTCCTCACCCCCCGATCAAGCAGCCACTGCGCCATCTCATCGGGATCGTTGCGTCCCGTGATCTGTTGGGCTTCGCTCTGGTTGGGGAAGATTAGGTCGCAATAGGGCAGACAGGGGGCTAACTCCTGCGCCCAGCGTCCATTCGGATCCCAGCAGACATCCAAACTGGTACGCAGTCCCAATTGGCGCGCCTTTTGCAGCACCTGGGCGGTCGAGTTGCCATCAAAGCCGGGTAGCAGAAAGAAACTACTAAAGTGCAAAAAGCGCGGGCGAGCGGTTGGCGACGTTGCCATCTCCGCCTCGATCCGCGCCCAGTCAAAATCCTGTGCAGTAAAGCGCTCTGTAACCCCCGGCACATGGGCGCATTTGCGATTGCCCGACGGGGTGATCGCTGCCACCGTGGCTGCGGTTTTAGCACCCGCGGTGGTCAGCATCATTTCTGTGTTGACCCCAGCGTTGGTCAGTTCGTTGCGCACAAATTGCCCAAACGCATCCGCCCCAATCCGCCCAATCACGGCACTCTCTACGCCCATGCGCGCCAAACAGGCGGCGGCGTTGGCTGCATTGCCGCCCAAAATCAGCTCAATCTCATCGACAATTGCCACCACATCTTCCGGAGGCAACTGTTCCAACGTCTTGGCTTGGACATCTGCCACCAGATTGCCCGAACAGTAGACTTGGGTCATGATTCACCCTTTGCGTTAAAAATCGGCTGTTTAGCTATACAGATGCGCCAGACTGCGTCGATAGGCTTCGTAATATTCTTCCAGTTGTTCTTCCACACTGGTGTTGCCCACAAAGTGATGGCTGGGTAACATCACTGGTTTGTGACCGAGCGCCAACAGCTTTTCGGCAATCGAACAGCGCAGCATATTCATGAGCATAGCCCCGGTGACGGTAGAAGTAGGCCCCGTCTTCCACTCCAATCCATCCAGCCCCACGACACAGTCGCCGGGTGGGCATTGGTTATCGAGCACAACATCGGCATAGTCGATCAACTTTTTGCCTGAAGAGTGACCCGGTTTGGCATTTTCGCAATGTTTGCGTGAGAGCATGGCAATGACAGGCATCCCCCGTTGTTTGACGCCCTGTGCCATCTCGACAATGATCGGGCGGATGCCGCTGGTGGAGATGATAATAAAGGCATCGTGGGGACCAAAGTGGAAGCTTTGTAAGATCTCTTCGGCGTAGCCTTCCACCTTTTCCAAAAAGAGCGGTCCGCGCAGACCATTCATGCCCACGGTGGCGGCGTGGTTGGAGAGCGCCTGCTCTACTAAGGGATAGAAGCCGACAAAACAGCCCTGGCGCGGGGTGATCTCTTCACACATCATGCGCGAGTGACCGGCACCAAAGAGAAAGATGAGACCCCCTTTGGCAATCCGTTCGGCGCACAGTGCGGCTGCCTGTTCCACATTCGCTAATTGCGTATCATGGATGCGCTGCACCAATGCAAGGGTTTGTTCGTAATAAGTAATGGCTGCGTTCGTGCCTGACATAGATCCTCGATTGAATGTTGATTTTTAGATGAGGGGTGTGGGATTTGTTATAGCGACATTATAGCCGAATACATCCCAACCAGGAAAGGGTGCGAGGTCAGAGGGGCGCGTATCAGGATGGGGCGGAGCCTCAGAACCCTACCCAAGGGGTACCCAGTTAGTAAGGGGAAGATCAGTCTCAGCGTTGTCGATCCGCCCGGTCGGCTGAAAACCAGCCTGGGTACAGAGATGCGCCATCACCGAATTGGCGACATCATAGCTGATTTCAATTCAAAAAATATCTGCAGTACGACAAGAAGCCTTTTTGAGAATTTCAATTCACAGTGCACTGCTGCAAAATTCTCAGGTCCGACACAGGAAGAGCTTCTGCAGTACGACAAGAGCCCTTTTTGTCACCGCAAAGCGGTTCAGCACGGCTGCACAGTCAATCTGCCATCGCCGAAAAGCCTTCTGCTGTGCGACAAAATGAATTTTTGTCGCTGCCAGTCGATCCTGCATTGCTGCAAAACGTCCAGCCCATCACAGAAGATCGCTTCTGCTGTCTGACGAGATCATTTTTTTCGCCGCCAATCGATTGTGCATGCCTGCAGCAAGACTTTACTCCATCCAGAAAAACCCTCTGCAAGACAACAAGACGCCCTTCTCCCTTCGCAATTTCGCTCTGTAGCAATGCAAAATCAATTTGAATTTCACAAAAAGCCCTTTGCTGCACGACGCACATGATCAGTCCGTGGCCGATCTGATCATGTACTCCTGCGCAACGAAATGTACGTTGGCCTAGCGCACAGTGTAAAGGTACGCAACAACCAGCTAGTTGACCGTTCGGTCCGCTGTAGTAGTGCACAACCCTTGGCTTTGTGCCGGTGCGTTCTCTGCAGTGCTACAATGCCATTCCCGTGGTTGTCCAGCGTGCTTTACATTCCGACAAAACCACAGGGCCGCTTGTGTGCATCAACTTCGCAGGTCTGCAATGCGCTATTCGCTTCATTCTCCAATCAACAACTCTGTCACCACCGGATAATGATCGCTGACAAAGACGGGCGGCTCGGCATCGCGCACAATGGTGCAGGAGAGGGTCTGTAGCGGCTGTCGTCCTGGGTGGGCCATCACCCAATCCACACGCCAGAAGACGCTGCCGCCCCATTCCAGCGCAAAGTAGTTGCTGCCATGAAAGCCGTGAAAGGTACTCGACTCCACCGAATCAGCATGACCAGCGGCGCGGTAGGTATCGACAAACCCAGCATTCAGCAATGTGCGATAGACTGGCGACCAGGGATTACAGTTGAAATCACCACCAATGATTACGGGCAAAATCTGGTCTGCATCGATCGCTAACAGTTGTTGCAAATTGCGCTCCGTGCCGACCTGTCGTGCTTCCTCACTGACCTCGTTCAGATGTGTACTCAGATAAACGAACTCAGCAGCACTTTCACGGCAGCGAAGTTTGACCCAGGTTGTGCTCATCAAATTGTCATCTTCCAGATCGGTCAGATGGGGCAGATCCGTGGCAGGCAGGGCCAGGAAGCCATGTGCCAACAGATCAAACCGCTCTGCTTTCCAGAGGATGGCGGTGCTTTCTCCGCTGGGATTGGCGATGACCCCGGTGTAGTCACCTAGCTCTTGTTGATAGGTACCCAATGGATCGGCTCGAACTCTTGTAGGCCGATCACATCAGGATTGTAGCGCCTGATGGTCTTGACATTGAAGACCGCCCGATTGGCCCAAATATCAGAGAAATACTCAATGTCAGCTTCGGGGATAGTATTGAAATTATTGAGGGTCATCACGCGGATGAAAGCCATTGTTTCTCCTTGGGATATAGATTCCATTGTCTCTGGCCCTACCAATTCTTCTTCATATTGTAGCCTGTAATCTTGTAACCGTGCCGTTGATAAAAGCGCAGCGCCCGCTGATTTGTCCCAGCGACGTGCAGACTCATACTGCGTATATCCTGGGTCGCTAGCTGCTCCTCCATCAAGCGCAATACCTCACCCCCAACTCCTTGATTTTGGAAGGGTGTAAAGAGATCAATCGATTCCAGGTAAGCATAGCCCTCATTGGGGTTAATCGAATACCAAAGATAGCCGATCAACTCACGCCCGTTACTCTCTTGGCGTTCAATATGGTAAAAGAAGTTGCCTGGAGTGTTGACACCTTCGGCAAGGCGACCTGTGGCTTGCATGGTTGCGACTTCTCTCGCTTTTTCCAGTGGAAGATCAAAGTTAGAAGCCATTTCCTTGGCGTATTCTTCAATACTAAAGGCAAGGAAATCGCTAAAGGCGTTTTCTTGGAGCAGTTTGAGTGAGATCATCGTCGTTCCTTTTTATACTTTAGGTGCTTACATGTGAGTTTACCGCATACCGTTCATCTTCCCACAACTCCTGCGGTGCATCCAGCAGATCAAACTCCTCCTTGGTCATGCCAAAGCAGAGGGTGTCATAGTGGCGACCCTGGGTGTAGACGGTACGGCGCAGGCGACCCTCGAAGACAAAGCCCAGTTTTTCATGCATTCGTAGCGAACGTTCGTTAAAGCTGTAAACAAGAGAATTTAACTTTTGGTAGCCCAGCTCGCGGAAGTAGTAGCGCGCCACATTCTGGATTGCTTCGCTGGCATAGCCACGGCGCCAATAAGGGCGACGGATCACTATGGCATACTTAAAGACGCCGACCCGTCGTTCACAATCGAAGGTGTTGATGTAACCAACGTTTTCGCCCTCCAGGTTTTCGATGATCCAGAAGAAAGCGTCATCCCCTGGTTCACGCTTGCGCCGTTTCTCCAATTCGCTGCGATCTGGCTCACTGCTGAAGGGAAAGTAAATTTCGCTCTGATAACGGTCGACTTCACTGTCGACTGCCGTCGCCGACTGCGCATCGGCGTCCAGGTCTTTTTGTTCAAGCGTGCGTAAGAGCACGCGCTCACCGCGCCAGAAGTAGTGGTTTGTCACTTGTCCTCCTCTTTTGTCATCAGGCGACCTGCCTGAGTCACCAGTAAAGAGGAAAATTAGTTTCAGGTTTCAGGTGAACAACTTGGAACCTGAAACCTGAAACGGGCTAATTTCACATCAACACCTGCAAATCCTCCCAGCCATAGACAAGCTCCGGCATCAACATCTCAAAGGCATCCGATTCTCGTTCTGCCACCACCCGTCCGCCAAGGCTGGCATAGAAGCGGCAGGCTGGCGTATTCGTCGCCAGCGAGCCGATCAACAGGGATGAGAGTCCCACTTGTGCCAAAAATTCGGCTGCCGCTTGCACAAGCCTACGTCCATAGCCACGCCCCTGATGACTTTGTCGCACATAAAGGGTGTAGACCTCGCCACTGTTGGGCAAAAGCTCCTGTTTGGGTGGTCCTACCATGGTCAGCCCGACGACCTCGCCCGTCTCGTCTTCCGCAACAAAGATTTGCGCTTGCGGGTTGTCGCCATCGGCAATCTCTTGCAGCGAACGACGCCAGTTCGCTTCGGATTCGGCATAGGCTTCTGCCAGCGGTTGCTTGAGCAGTGCCTCATCTGGAACCTGACCGCGGTGCGCCGAGCGTATGGTATCGACAAGGACTTGCGCCAGGGCAGTGGCATCTTCTAGGTTTGCAATTCGTATGCTCATTTCGGGCAATTTCCTTTTGATTTTATGGAATGAACTATTTTGCTTGCGAATGTTTACCGCGCTGAGTTGGCTTTTACGCGATGGTCTGCTGCATGGCTATGAGGTTAAGTGGAGTCCCACAGCCAAAATGAAAGAGCCAACTGATTTTTGCAAACCTACCCTGGTAGTCAATTAGAGCGCATCAACCGCAGCAACTATTGGCGTTTCTTACTCTAGTTTTGACATTATGGTGGAACAGAAACAATATGCCCGAAGATAAAACGACTATTTCGGAAGCTCAATCCTACTAGGAAATAGGTGCGTTTTGGGATACTCATGATTTAGGTGAATTTTGGCAACAGACCGAAGCTGCCGAATTTGAAGTGGATATCCAATCGGAAATTACCTATTATGCCGTGGCACCCACTCTAGCGCGCAGGCTGCAAACACTTGCCCAACAGCAAGGTATTTCAGGGGAAACACCCCTGAACCTATGAGTGCAGGAAAAGATGGTGGAAGCCGCTGCGGACTAACCTGCTGTTATTTCATTTGCATAGTTTGCTGGCCAAAGCCCAACCCTTACTCTACCGAATTAGCGGAATGCCATAGAATGTTTGGACAAATTCGTTACCATTAATCACATCTACACCTAAACTGAACTTCAGACAAATCAAGAAAATGGTCCCAATCATGAGTCAAAATCCAGATATCAGCATATATAGAAGATTCCAAATCTCGATTTGCATAGACTATGGTTTAACTTTGATTGTGTTCTTTTTGCCAGACCTTGTATCATCGAGCAACAACTTCTCGAGTTCCTTCCATTTAGATTCGTTTGTTACTGTAATGCAACCAGCAGAGCGAGTGCCATAATGGAGATTAAAGCCTCCACGACCACCAAATATTCTCTTCAGCTTTCCCCATGTTCCGGGATCCAGATAAAACCAGTTTTTTCCGTTTTTTACATGGTGATCTAATTCGTACTCTCCTGGTTGAACTGGACCTGTACCGCCTGTATCTACGCAACTCGGATCATTTCTGCACGGTCCACTTCCAGAAAAGACATCGGGATCTTCGATATTTATGGTAATGGTTTGATCTGTTGAAGTGCAACTTAGTTTTGAATGAGCAATCTCATATTTGCATTCTGCCAATCCAGAGGGATCGATAAGCGAGACAGGGGTATTCTTCACATAAGCATATAGGTTAGACCCTCCTCCCGCAAACCCGATTGGATCCTTCGCCGTCCACCTTCCCACCTCAGCGTCATAATCGCGTGCCCCAAAGCGCACCAGTTTCGTCTGCCGATCATACAACCCACCGGCAAAACCAAAGGGCTGAAAGCCAGGATTCGTATCACTCAACAGTTGCCCGAACTCGTCGAATTCTATCATCTGCACTACAGTCCCCGTCGCTGCGTTCACCACCAGGCGCGAGCTGCCCAGATGATCGGTCAGGAGGCGGTAGGTCACTCCGCCCTTGATCATATAATCTGGCACGTTGATGTGCGTGGCGTAGACAAAACGACTGACCACATTGCCTGTCCCATCCAACTCCGCCACGATGCGCAGTTGGCCGTCATAGAGAAAACCCTGCGTCAACACGCCGTTGACCTTTTTGCCGATGCGCCGGTTGAAACCGTCGACTAGATAGTCGATCAACGTGCCATCGGGCAAAACAACTTTGATCAGATTTCCTAACTCATCATAGCTGTAGGTCGTGGTTTGACCGCTGACGGTCTTGCTCTCAAGTTCGCCGTTGGCACTGTAGGTGTAGCTGGCGTTGCCATAGTGCAACAGCCGATCCTGGGCATCATAGGTTGCGCTGATGGGTGCGCCAGAACCGGTAAAGGTTAGCCGATTGCCATTGGGATCGTACGTATAGGTGCTGATCGTCGCCCCATTTTTGCGCACTGTTGCTAGACGCCCTGCCAAGTCATAACCATAGCCAAAGACAACCACCACCCCGCTGATCGTCTCAGTGCGGGTGAGGATGCGTCCCAGTTTGTCATATTCATACTGAAAGCCAAGCAGTGCCGCGCCACCAAAGCCAGCTGTATAACTAATCGTCTCACCAAAACCGTTGTAGCGGACAGTGTCGCTGATGTTGCCCAATGTGCTGCCGCTAAGTAGACCGTTCTGCACATTGCGATGCAACGCCAGCGCGCCAACCCCCGTGAGTAGGCTATCTGTGTCATAGCTCTGGCTGATTGGATTGCTGCCGTTGACTGTGCTCGCCGTGCGCCGGAAGTTGTTGTCGTAGCTGTAGGCGATGTTGCCAGCAATAGGTCCCGTCCAGCTTTGTCCCATCAACAGACCGCCATCGTAGCCCAAACTCAGGCTAATGCCACCAGGCGCGAGGATGCCCGCCAGATTGCCCGTGGTTGGCTGATAGGCAAAGTTGAGCACGCCGCGCGCCATCGTCAGGCTGTTCGGTCGCCCGGCTGGATCATAGCCAAGCTTGATCACTTTGCCATCGGGGCGTGCCATTTGCGTCGCCTGCCGATCCAGGTTGTAGCTGTAAATCGTCGACTCCGAACCGGGCAAAACATCGGGTGGGGTATAGGAAGCAACCAGGTCGATCGGCGAGTAGGTAAAGGTGTGGGCAGGGCGACCGGGTGGTGTGAGCGACGTGAAATTGCCATTGGCGTCATAGCCATAGCCGATCATACGTCCGTCGGGCAGCGTTTGGCTGATCACACGCCCTGCTTGGTCATAGCCAAAAGTAATCGTACGACTCAGTGGATCGCTGATGCTGGCGAGATAGCCTTCGCCGTTATAGGCAAAGGTTGTGCTGCGTTGATTGGCTCCACTACCCTGCGTCGCCAGGACGATGCGTCCACGCTCATCGTAACCATAAGTGGCTGGTTCAAGCCCAGCCGTCTGTTGATAAATCAACTGCCCCTGCGTGTCGATCCTGGCGATCTGCTGGCGACCACTGGGCGAAGTGTCGGTGAAGGTGCGGCTTGCAGCGTTGTAATCGCTGTTATAGATGCGTCCATTGATTGTGAGCTTTTCATTGAGCGCAGTTAGCGTAAACGGATTGGCAGTCTGAGTAAGAGTCGCCGAACGCTGCATAGACACCGATGCCGTTAAGCCACTCGGTATGACAACGGTTGCGCTCTTAACCAGCGGTGAAAACATTTTCCAACGCGGATCAGCCCCCAACGTGACCGTAGTAAGCGTACCATCCGTCGCCAGCGAGCTTTGGGTAGCATTGGTGCGCTTGATCTCAACCGATCTTTCCCCACTGGGGAGGGTGTCGGTGAAGAGTTGGGTTCCCAGGTTGTCAGTTACAACTTGATAGGTTGTGGTGTGGCTCAACGCAGTGGTAACTGAGACAACATATCCCTGACCGATGCGCTGGCGGTTGAGTTCGAGCGAGCCATCGATTGCATCCTGGTCGCGGGTCAGGTATCCAGCATGCGTATAGGTAAAGGTTGAGCTTTGACCAAGCGGTGTGGTAAAGGTCGTCAGCAACCCACTTTCGCTATAACTCATACGCGTTGTCTCACTGGCTGGGTTGGTGACAGAAGCCAGATAGCCATTGACATCAAGTCCCAATTGAGTTTTCTGCCCATCGATCCCGATTATGGCAATGGGTGCGCCAGTGGCAGCACGCTGAATGGTGGTTGTATTGTGATTGCCATCGCGGATATGTTCGAGCCTGCCTGCGCTGTCATAGCTGAATTCATAGAGTACGGCACCAGTCAGCGCATGAAGGGTGCGCAAGTGATGACCATCTGCATTAAAAATGTAGACTTCGCTCCCACTTTCCGCAGCAATTACGAGCTGATTGGCGGAAAAACCAGGAAGTGCTCCTTGCAGACGTCGAACGCGATTATTGAAGTAATCAGCGACATAAACATTACCATCGGGTGAGATTGTCAATGCACTGCCCAACCCGCCACCCCCAGAGTTTAGCCGGAGGCTGGCTTGCTGGGCCGCTCCACCATCCCCCCCATAGCCGCAATTGTCGTTGCCAGCGACGGTGGAGAGGATTCCCTGGGGGCTGATACGACGAATCCGACAGCCATAGAGATGGGAAAAGAGAATACTACCATCGCGCAATAAAATAGCATTCCCCGTCGCATTGATTCCCACCTCACGCGCCACACTCCCATCGGCACCATTGCCGCGCGATCGTGTGCCTCCAACCGTCCACAGGCTGCCATCAGCGCGAACCGTGGTGATCCAGTTATTGGTCACAATTAATAAGGTGCCATCCGCAGACACCTCGATCCCGCTGGGACGATCCAAACTGGCAGTAGTGGCAGGGTTCCCCTCCACCCATGGCACATTGGGGCCGCCACCCGCAACCGTGTGGATAATGCCACTGCCATCGACCCGTCGGATACGATTGTTGAGACCATCCGCAATATAGAGGCTGCCATCGGGTCCAAGTGCAACATCACTGGGTCCAGCCAGACGCGCTTGGGTAGCGGGACCTCCATCTCCCGCAAAGCAGGTGTTATAGGGAAATGGACACCCTTCCCCAGTGCCAGCCACGGTGGTGATGATCCCATCGGGCGTAACGCGGCGCACCCGATTCGCCCCAATTTCAACGATGTAGAGGCTGCCATCGCTGCCAAGTGCCAATCCAATCGCTTGATTCAGGCTCGCTTGGGTTGCAGGTCCACCATCGCCGCAACTGCCAGCTCCACCAAAGCAGGGTGCACCGCTTCCGGTCCCGGCAAAGGTGGAAACGACACCATTGGGATCGATCCGCTGCACACGTTTGTCGGTGGCAACATAGATCGAACCATCTGCGGCAGCCACAACACCCTGCGGCCCGTTACCGCCGAGCAGCGTTGCAGGTGTATCGATCATCAGAGAATTCAACGACTCGGCGCTGCGCCGCGAACCATCACCCAAGTATAGAATTTTGGCGTAGGGATCGTAGAAGTGATGAACATCTAGACTCCAGCCGCCCAATTGTGTGCTAGAGTTTTCGGGGATCACCAGCGGAATATCCCAGGTCTGCCACAAAATAAATTCTTGTAACGCCGCATTCACCGAGATTTTGCCACCGCCATTGTAGCCAAAACGCTCGGTGCGCACGTACTCTAATTCGTAGACATAGCCTACGCGAATGTGCAGATTTTGTGCACCAACTACGCGTCGTCCATGTGCATCGAGACCATCCCACCGATAAACTTCAGTTTGATTGGGCAAGGCGGCAAAGCGACGACGATCCTGACGACCGGCAATCGACACTTCACGTAGGATGCTCAGAATATTACTGGGCAGCGATTCACCACTCAGTGGAATCTCCAATTGATAGTCGGTGGTGCGCCCGGCTGTACGATCGCTTTGATAGTGAAGTTGGAAGGGTGTGCCGACCAAGTCCACAACCTCGCCTAGTGTCTGGTCTCGGCAACCAACTATCGAGCGACAGACTTTGGGGGTCGTGTCCGGCTGCTGTATTGGGCGGGGAGATTCATCCAGATCGGGAGGCTCACATTGATTCTTCGCACAACGTGTCCCCTGGTTGACATCCCACTTCGAAAGATGATCAATCCGCCCGCGCCAAAGACTTTGCCCGGCAGCATAAAGCTGTGCCAATGTCGAACGTTCGGCGTCGCTGATACCGAGATCGCTGAGAAGATTCCCGCTGTCAACTGCGCCATCGCCGTCAACATCCAGCGTCGCCAGACCATTGCTGATCTCGATGATGCGAATAATCCGTCCGCTTTCATACGCAATCCACATACTGCGGTCGGGATCATAGTAGCCCATCGGGGTGGGCACCCCATCTTGCAGTTGCAGATAGTTCTCTAGGTAGAAGATGACTGGCTGATTGAAGACAACATCGCGTCCTGCTACTTTGGCCATTGCTTCATCGGTTCCTAAGTCAATCGCATAGGTGTAGCCGCTGGTCGGCGGTAACTCACCGGGCATGGCTTGGGGTCCCTGGTCGCCCACGGTGTATTCGGTAAAACGAAAGTGCAGGGAGGTGACGGTTTTGGTTGTCGTCTTGCTGCTAAAAATATAGGCTTGTGTCCCTTGCGGAATCAATACAGTTGCCTGGCGAATGCCAGCACTGTCGCTGACCACACTGCCACGCGCAACTTGCATGGGGATGTTGGCGGTCAAGTCGATCAGCGTAACATTCGGGTCGGGCTGAAGCAGTACCACATCTGGCAGCCAAGCGTACTCTTGCCAGGGAGCATTCACTTTGCGTTGTGAAGATAACAAGCCTGTTTTGCTGTAGTTGAGGGTCAGCCAGCCACCCCCGTTGACGACGAGATCAAACATGCCATCGGCGCGGCTGCGCGTTTGTCCAAACTCTGGGTGGTCAAGAATGCTGATGGTAACGCCGGGCAACCCCGATCCATCCACACGTAATACACGACCACGCAACACAGATGCCCGCCGTGCCTCAATCGTGTCGGAAAGTACGCCAGTCTGGATCGGATTGTTGCCACTGTAGAGAAACGAATTAGCATCCAACAGGCTGGTACTCCCCGTTTGGTCGAGTGGTGGCGCAACGCTGGCTGGATCAGGTGGCGGCGGAGCATCGGCTTCGGTCGGCGTTGCGGTCGGGGTTATTTTTGTTGGGATCGTGGTAGCTGTCGCAGTAGGTGTAGCTGTTTCAGTTGGGGTTGCCGTTGGTGTTGCAGTTGCAGCCGATTCCTGTTCGACAATGATTTGACCTTGTAAATGGGGGTGATCGACTAGATAATAGTCGTACACACCGGGTTGTGCAAAGCTATAAGTAAAACTGGCACTGCTGGCAATTGTCGCACTGATAAAGTTAATGTTGGCAAGTTCTGGGGCAACAATGAAAGGATCGACCTCGGCAGTTTTTATTTCATTACCACCATTGCGCTGGATCAAGGGTAGAAAGATGCGATTTACAATGCCGCTGCGCAGTGTTTGCTGTTGCCCAGTAGCGTTGTGCCAAACTACTTGCGCGTTGACAGGCACAACCATGCTCTGTGGTTGAATCCCTGCCTGTGTTAGCGTGATTTGATAGCTGGCAGCAACTTCTGCCTCGGGCATCGTAAGCGGTTGCGCCACTTGGTTGCCCCAGCGATGAGCGAGTGGAAAGTGTCTGCCCCCCACTTGGCCTTCCGAGTTTAGCCAGCGATTGTCACTACTCAAGAGGACAATCGTAAAAAAAACAAGCGTTAACCAATAGCTTGACTGTCTTGAAAATTGCATTCACGTTCTCCGCTTCCCGATCATATAAACGCTGATTGGCAACCTATATCCTTATACTGATGCAAGCGAATCTGCCATCAGTACATCCTAGACGGGTGTACTGGCGCATCTTAGCAGCCGGTCGCGACGAGAGCGCGACGAAACCGAGAAGAGCGGGCCCTCAATTGCCAAATGATTTGACGCTCCTGTTGGGCCATGTTATAGTTGCGGCTCTTCTTATCAACCCACTTAGCGAAAGGAGGCCAATCATGCTGTTGCTCAACAGAACCAACCTTACTTCTTTATGTAGACTGCGCCTCACCTTCATGCGGCATTGATCCCTGCGGTCTCCATAGAGTTTGCCTTCCACTGATCGAGCTGACTTACTTGACAGAAGGATTGCGGCCTATGACTCGTCTACTTGAATTAACCCTGTTTGGTAGTCCAGTTGTGCGTTACCACGGCCAACCTGTAACCGGTTTTCGCTCCAGCAAGGCGCAAGCCTTGCTCTACTACCTCGCGGTCACGGGGCGATCCCACATGCGCCCCACATTGGCTGGTCTCTTCTGGGGCGATCAACCGGAAGAGTCCGCACGCACCAGCCTAAGCAAATGTCTCTCTAACCTGCGTGACCTGGTCGGTGAGGCCGTGTTGGTGGACCGGCAAACAATCGCCTTTAACCACAATCGGCCCTATCAGCTAGATACCGAACACTTTCTGGCCGGTATTGCGCAGTCACCCACGCCGGAGACCATTGCATCCTGGCAAGCGGCCCTGGCCCTCTACCGTGGCGACTTTTTGGAAGGCTTCTATGTGCGAGACGCGCCTGAGTTTGAACAATGGGTGTTGGTTCAGCGCGCTCATTATCGGGAAGCCGTGGTACAAGGACTATATACCTTGGCGAATTACTTTGATCAACAGGGTGATCTTTCCAGCGCCATCACCTACACCCGCCGTCTATTGACGCTGGAGCCGTGGCGCGAAGAGGCGCATCGTCAGTTGATGACACGGCTGGCGCGCAGCGGGCAACGGGCGGCAGCGCTGGCACAATTTGAGACTTGTCGCAAGATTTTGGACGAGGAGTTGGCCGTCGAGCCAGACGCTGAGACACTCACCTTGGTAGAGGTGATAAGACAGGACAAGGTGACAAGGTGGCAGGGTGACAAGGTGAATGCCATGCAGGATCACCTTGTCACGAATCACCTGCCCATTCCACCCACAGCGCTGATTGGGCGCGAGCGTGAATTGACGGAATTGGGCGAGCTCATCCGCGATCCGCAGTGCCGCTTGGTCACAATTATCGGGGCGGGCGGCATGGGCAAGACACGGCTGGCGTTGGCGGCGGCGGCAGAGCAAGGGGAAAAATTTCAGCACGGTGCGGCTTTTGTTGCGTTGGCTGGTGTTTTCTCGGCGCAATTTCTGCCGCAGGCGATTCTCAATGCGCTCAACGTACCCTTGCGCGGCGATTTGTCGCCGCAGCAACAAGTGCGTGCGCTCTTGTCCAGTGAGGAACGGTTGTTGGTCTTGGACAACTATGAACAGTTGTTGCCCGATGTCGAGTTGTTGATCGACCTGTTGTCGTATGCGTCGAAAATCACCTTGCTGGTAACCTCGCGTGAACGGCTGGCGTTGCAGGCTGAACATTTATACGAGTTGGGCGGACTGGACTATCTGCGTTCTTCATCACCAACGATAAGCCCCAAATCCCCACCTGATCCCGGCAGCTTTGCAGCCGTTCAACTCTTTTTGCAACGAGTGCGCCAAATCCAGCCGCGCTTTGTTCCCAATGCGGACGAACTGCAGGCGATTGTACGCATTTGCCGTATTAGCGAAGGGATGCCGCTGGGGCTTGAACTTGCCGCTGCAGCAGTGCGCGAGCAATCCTGCGTGACGCTCGCTGCCATGCTAGAACAGGGGCAAGCTCGCTTGGCAACTCGCTTGCGTGACCTGCCTGAACGTCATCGCACGATGGAAGCGGTCTTTGAGCATTCGTGGTGTTTGCTTTCTGCCGCTGAACAACAAGTATTAGCTGCACTCTCGGTCTTCCGTGGCGGTTTTGAGATCGAGGCAGCGCAAACGGTAGCGAACGCCACACCAGCAATTCTGGTCGCCTTGCTCGACAAATCCTGGTTACGGCGTAACCCAAACGGACGCTATCACATTCATGAGCTGATGCGCCAATATGCCAGCCAGCAATTGGTGGAGTCTGGCGAGTTTGGCGTGGTGCAGCATCGTTACACGACTTATTTCTTCAAGTGGTCCGAAGAAGTGCAAACTGGTATGTCAGGGCGACAACCGACCGAGTGGATGATACGCATCGAGCAAGATATTGATAACCTGCGTGCGACTCTAAAATGGCTTGCCCTACATTCCCTAGAAGAGGGTCTGTTAATGACCTGCAATCTACATTGGCTTTGGCAATCGAGAGGTTATCTGCGAGAAGGCTGCGATTGGTTCGCACTCATGCTGGCGCAGGATGCATTAGTTGCCTCGATTGTACGTGTCAGTGCGTATGATAATGCGGGCCTGCTTGCCATCATGGCAAACGAGATTGATAAGGCGGAACTATTATTGAGCCAAAGTCTTGCCCTTCATCAATCACTTGATCCGAGCGATCCGCAGGCCGGTGAAGAATTGGCAAGTGTGTTGAACCATTTGGGCGTGGTGGCCCTCTATCGTGGCGACTATCAAAATGCGCTGCAACTTTGTCATCAAGGATTGGCCATCGCGCAACAGTGTGGCAGCCTACCGAAAACGTCGTCGGCCTTTTTGTTTGCCGGCGAAGCGTATTACCTGCAAGGATCATTCGAGGAAGCCAGGCGTAGCTTTGAGGAGTGCTGCCGCATCAACGAGGCCAGGGGCACTCCACGGTCACGCGCCTACAGTTATGCCCGTCTAGGGCATCTAGTCTGTGCCCTGGGAGATTTGGGGCGAGCCAGCACGTTGTTCGCACAGGGGTTGAGGTGGGTCGATGAATGTCATGATCTGGCTGGAACCAGTATGGTGCTGATCGGGCTGGCAAGAATCGCCGCGCTTTGTGGCAAGTATGAGCGAGCTGCAGTCTTAACCGCTGCTAAGGAAGAGATGTTCACCGTTAACCCAATTATGCGCTATTGGCCGATGGAGCGCGCCGAAAACGAACGTACATTGGCACTTCTCCACGCCCATTTGGATGATGCCACCTTCGCCACTGCTTGGGCAAAAGGGTCGGCAATGTCGGTAGAGCAAGTCGTGGCTTACGCCCTATCCGAATCGCCAACCCTATGAACATCACCGCTGGCCAAACAGAGGAAAGGACCAATGCATATTGACCTCCACCTCACGCCACCAGGCATCCGCTTCCATAGGAGGATTCGGCCAATCGCCTGCAACATACCGGCATTGTTGATTACTTTGTAAACGATTTTTTGGAGTAAGTCCACAACGTTGCTCAGACCACTGCGGTAATGATATTGGTGGTTTGGGGGGTGGACCACCCATCACCGTCTAGGTAACCACGCGAGACCGCCGCAACCTCAGCCACAATCTCATCAAGAACGCTCGGTCCTTGCGCCGCAAGCGCACCGAGCATGGTCGGCGCACCGCCGACCATGCTGCGCACAAAGTGCTCGGCGGATTGCCAGCGACTGAGTTTGACGGCGGCGCAGCTCTGCACCTCCCGAAACCCAGCCTGTACTGCTAATGTACAAATCGCCTGGGCGTCGCCGAGGCTAAAGGGTGGCAAAGCCGCTTTGTCCGCACCGACCCGACGAGCAAGGGCTTCTTCCAAGAGGCGAAAACCTGGGGCATGTTCAATCGTGCGCCAGACTGTCATCGTTAAGCGCCCGCCGGGTGCCATAACCCGCCGGATTTCATGGAAAGCGGCCAGTTTATCGGCAAAGAACTGCAACCCCTGTTCGCAGACCACGACATCAAACGCGGCATCGGGCAGCGGCATCGACAAAGCGCTCCCCTCGAACCATTCGATGGCCGGGTGCGGGACTACTCGGCGCGCCACGGCCAGCATATCGGCGTTAATATCAAGCCCTACCACTCTTCCAGTTGATCCGATACGATCCGCAAGGTGACGAGTGACGATTCCTGTCCCGCAGGCCAGATCTAGCACACGTTCTCCTGGTTGTAGCGCTAACCGATCCACCAATTCTGGTGCCCAGTGGGCAAAGATG
This sequence comes from Caldilineaceae bacterium, assembly GCA_046328715.1. Classification (GTDB taxonomy): domain Bacteria; phylum Chloroflexota; class Anaerolineae; order Caldilineales; family Caldilineaceae; genus JAXLWB01. Next base: position 50,535 of record JAXLWB010000011.1, read on the forward strand.
GCTGGGACCGTATGTTGCTCATAGATCTCGGCGGGTGTTCCTGTGACTTCTATTCTGATCCTTTGTTGAGTGGACATAAAAAGCTCCTTTTTTTTCCGTGGTGATGGTTGAGAGAGATGTGATAAGCGTATAGTTGGCTGATCATCATGTTGATTGTGTCACTTCACAAACAGAAGCGAATGCACTATAATTGCCTAATCCTTACAACATAGGTGCTAGCATAGCAGCGTATCGCGACGGTATCGCGACGGCAGCGCGACGGGATGGCAACAAAGTATTCCCAAATTCTCCTGTGACCAACTTGCTTCAATTAACCTTATTTGGCAGCCCGGCAGTGCGATATCACGACCAACCCGTGACCGGCTTTCGGTCAAGCAAAGCGCAAGCGTTGCTCTATTACCTCGCTGTCACTGGGCGTTCACACACACGCCCGACGCTCGCTGGTCTCTTCTGGGGTGACCAACCGGAAGAAGCCGCACGTACCAGCCTAAGCAAATGTCTCTCCAACCTGCGCGATCTGGTCGGCGACACCGTCTTGATTGACCGGCAGACGGTTGTCTTTAACCGCAATCTGCCCTATTACCTGGACATTGAACACTTTCTGGCGGGCATTGGTCAGTCCCCCACACCGGAGACCATCCCTACCTGGCAAGCCGCCCTAGCCCTCTACCGCGGCGACTTTTTGGAAGGCTTCTATGTCCGTGATGCCCCTGAGTTTGAACAGTGGGTGCTGGTTCAACGCGCCCATTACCGCGAAGCCGTGGTGCAAGGGCTGCACACCGTGGCCAATTGGCATGATCAACAAGGCGACTTGCCTCAAGCCATCAGCCATACTCGCCGCCTGTTGACCTTGGAGCCGTGGCGCGAAGAGGCACACCGCCAGTTGATGATGCGATTGGCGCGCAGCGGGCAACGGGCGGCGGCGCTGGCACAGTCTGAGACCTGTCGCCGGATTTTGGACGAGGAGTTGGCAGTCGCGCCGGATGCGGAGACGGTGGCGCTGGTGGAGGCGATTCGAGCTGGTGAGTTTGATAAGGGGAGGGGGTGGCAAGGTGACAAGGTGAATAGCAAGCAGGATCATCTTGTCACCTTGCCACCCCCTTACCCTGTCAGGAATAACCTGCCAATGCCGCCTACCCCACTGATCGGGCGCGAACGCGAACTGGCCGAACTAGAAGAGTTGCTCAGCAACCCGCAGTGCAAACTGATTACCATCACTGGTCCTGGCGGCATCGGTAAGACCCGCTTGGCCTTGGCTGCGGCGGCAGCGCAAAGTAATAAATTTCAGCATGGCGCGGTCTTTGTCCCGTTGGCTGGCGTTTCGTCGGCCCAATTTCTGCCGCAGGCGATTCTTGCGGCGCTCAATGTTCCGTTACAAGGTGATCTTTCTCCCCAACAACAGGTGCGCGCTGTTTTGTACAACCAGGAACGTTTGCTGGTATTGGACAACTATGAGCACTTGCTGCCGGACATCGATCTGTTGCTCGACATGCTGCACTACGCGCCGCAGATTATGTTGTTGGTGACTTCGCGTGAACGTCTAGCACTGCAAGCAGAACATTTATTTGAGATGACCGGGCTGGACTATCCGCATCTGCCATCAACCCAACTAGGGACAAAATCAGCCTCGGATCCGACTAGGTATGCAGCGCTCCAACTCTTTCTGCAGCGGGTGCGCCAAACACAACCGCGCTTTATGCCGAACAACGAAGAGATGATGGCGATTGTACGCATCTGCCGCATCAGCGAAGGGATGCCGCTGGCGCTGGAATTGGCCGCGGCTGTGGTGCGCGAGCAGCCGATCGTTGCGCTAGCCGCTGCGCTGGAAGAAGGTCAAGCCCGCTTATCAGCTCGCCTGCGTGATCTGCCGGAACGCCATCATGCGATGGGAGCAGTCTTCGATCATTCCTGGCATTTGCTCTCTGCGACTGAGCAGGAAGTGCTCGCTGCGCTTTCAGTCTTTCATGGTGGTTTAGGGGCTGAAGCTGCTCAGGAAGTAGTAAACGCAACATCTGGGATCTTGGTGGCTCTGGTTGATAAATCATGGCTACGGCGGAATGCAACTGGACGCTATGAAATTCATGAATTGGTGCGTCAGTATGCCAGTGAGCAACTGCTAGGATCTGGCGAGTTTGACAAAGTACAAAAGCACTACACCCAATATTTTCTGCAATTTTCTGCTACCGCAAAATCTGGTCTTTTGGGGATACAACAGGTTGAGTGGATGACGCGGATAGAGCAAGAGATCGATAACATACGCGCCGTCTTGCAGTGGTTTACTAGATACAAACCGGAAGACGCACTGTACATGATGCTCAACTTATTTTGGTTTTTTCAATCAAGTGGTCATTTACAGGAAGGATGTAATTGGTTTACGGCGGCGCTGGCGTATCCAACGTCAATTTCAATCCTTGTACGCGCAAATAGCCATAGTGCTGCTGGCTTTCTTGCTGTTTGCATGAACAAAATTAATGAAGCAGATGAACTGTTTGCAAAAAGTTTGGCATTTTTTCAGCAGCTGAAGACCGATGATCGGCAGGTTGCTGATGGGTTGGCCAATGTGCTTAACCGGCAGAGCCTAGTCCCGCTCTTTCGTGGTGATTATGCGCAAACATTGCATTTATGTCAGCAGAGTTTGGACGTGGCGCGACCGATTGGCTCCCAGTGGCAAGTATCACTTGCCTTATTCTATGCGGGCGAAGCGCTCTATCATCAAGGCTTATTTGCCCAGTCCCAAAGCACTTATGAAGAAAGCCTGCGCCTGTGTGATGCAGTGGGCAATCTACGCAGCAGTGGGCGCAGGCTGGTGCGACTCGGTCATGTGGTCTGTGCTCAGGATAAGCTGGTCGAAGCGATCAGGCTATTCAAAAAAGGGCTGCTGGTTGCCGTGGAATGTCAAGACCAACCAGGCATCAGTTTTGCGTTTGTTGGGCTGGCGAGAACTGCCGCTGCCAGCGGAGCTCATCAACGCGCGGTTCGGCTCCTGGCAGCCAAAGAAGAAATGACAACCATCAACCCGATTGCGCGCTATTGGCCAATGGATCGCATTGAAAACGAGCGCACGTTGTTGCTTCTTCATGCCCATTTGGATGATGCGACCTTCGCTGCTGCTTGGTCAGAGGGTGCAGCAATGTCGTTAGAGCAAGCCGTGGCTTACGCACTGTCTGACTGTCCGAACGTATGAACGTCACCGATGCAACCAGCTTAGTGCCAGCACAAGTTGCCACCCTCAAGATGTTGGTAACACTCTCAACATGGCACATACTCGAATCACGGGGTTGGTGCTGAAGTCATTGTTCATCATGTTTATGCCCTTCTACCAGATTCATCTGATACCGCTTGTCTTCCCATAATTCCGCTACTGGATCAAGCCGATCAAACTCTTCGCTGGTCATGCCAAAGACAATCGTATCATAATGACGACCATTGGTATAGGCGGTACGCCGCAGCCGCCCCTCAAAAACAAAGCCAAATTTTTCGTGCATCTGCAGCGAACGTTCATTAAAGTTGTAAACTAGTGAGGTTAGTTTTTGGTAGCCCAACTCACGAAAATAGAAACGCGCCACCAGTTTAATCGCCTCCGTTGCATAGCCGCGTCGCCAATAAGCGACATAGGGGCAATCTTCGATGTTGCTGCCATCTTCAATTTCCGCAAACAATCTGCGCCAACTGCGCTCGGAGTCGGCATAGCTCCACTCCTGGCGCCGTCGTTGCCATTGCCCTTCTGGCACTTGCCCGCGGTGTGCTGTCAGCCAGGTGTCAACCATCACTTGTGCCATGCCGGGGGCATCTGTCATTGTTGCGAGTCGAATGATCATAGTCCAACCCTCTGCTGCGACGAGGTTGTCTGTAAATCCTGCGTTGGAATGACTGCATCGTCCGTCTGCCAATGAGTCCGAAAATCGTAGTGACCGGGTGCGAGGATATCATTGGGATCGAGCATCTGCTTCAGTCTCTGCACGACTCCAACATAGACCGGGTCGTCTGGTGCCATGTGCATCGACTGGATGCCGAGCCGGACAGGACTATAGCCCTCGCGGTTGAGTTGAAGAAGAATTTCATCGTGACATTTCTTGGCGGCGATTTCCTCTTCCGGCACAGCCTGATCGAACATGATCACGATGAACGATTTGAGATACCACTGATTCATATTGAAGAACATACACATCGGCTCGAGTCCATTGGCGAGTGCAGCATTTTCAACAATTCTAGTGACGCGCGCAATATGTTTTCCGTCGAACGGTAGTGACGGGCAGATCCAGTGAAGTCCACAGCGATCCCGATCGGGGTCAGCCACCTTTGGCGGTGCTCCACGCTTGCGCCAGTAAATGCTTGAGACCTCAAGTTTCGTCGGCTGACCCAAGAAGATCGATTTGAAGTAGATGGCGTCGATCATCTTTTCCACGTCGATGCCAGTGAGCTTTGAAAGTGGTTTTTTGAAGTGGTTGATCAAACGGGCTGTGACTGAATCGATAATCAGCAGTTTGTTGACTTTTCCTTTTAGTGCGCGCTTGATGATTCTCTTTTGTGACTGTGCCATCCAAAAGCTAGGTGCATAAATCCCAAGAAACCCAACCCACCGTACACCTTGCCAAGTTGCCGGCAGACGTTCAAGCAGTTGCTGGGGTGATGGCGGCGGATTCTCTTGCCAGGGGAAGGTGATCTGTGCCGACAGGAAACGAAAGACATTCCAAAGCGAATAGGCTGTATCGCCCAGGATCGCCAATTGGTGAAGCTTTCTGATTTCTGCATTGGCGGTAATTAATTCTTCCTCGCTGTTCGCAGCAAAGACAACGCACTGGAAGTAGGGAGGCCGCCGCGCTAACCAAAAGGTCATTCGCGTCACCACCGCCAAGTTGGATTGAAAAAAGAGACCTTCCACCGCTGGTCCCAACCCAAAGGGACTCAAGTGGCCGGTCAAAGATCCAGAGAACGCAGCGAGTCCGGTCTGGAGCCGTTCTCCATTAGGCAAGATCGCTTCTAGCGCACAGCAAGAACGAGCCCGATCACCGAGTGGGCCAACCCCGTCTCCGCGTTCAAGTGCATTCGCCAACATGCTCGAATCCGGTGGCCCACCGATTGCTGCAAAGCCCAAAGCCGATCCCTTCTCTCGCAAAAATTCTGCCACCTGCTGAAAGGTGACTCCGGGTTCAACAGTGATGTAAGCTTGCTCTTCAGAGAATTCAAGAATCCGATTCATCCGCTGCAGATCCAAGACACAGTTTCCACTTTGCGCGGGAACCCGCGATCCAAGCCCCCAATTTCGACCGCGGCTGATTGGATAGAGCGGCATTTTGCATCTGTTCGCCGTGCGTACGATCGCTTGTACCTCTTCGACGCTGGCTGGCAAGACGACAAGACAAATCCGCTGATCCGTTTCGAAGGTGGCTTGTTCATATTGACCGATCCTCGCTCGGTCGCAAATCACATATTGCTCGCCAACGATTTTGATAAGTTCGTCGGCAAATTCTTCCTCTCCATTCGACAGATCATGTCCCATATCGTCCTCAAGCTAGTTTAGAGCGAATTCATACAACTTTGGATTGCCATTGAGCCAATATCTATCATACTTCTTGAAGAGTTCGTCATGCCGCTGATGATTCAACGTAACCTCAGTCGTGGTTAAGAGCGTTAATCCAGCAGATACAACTAGATTAACGACTGGGTGTAACATAATTCCCCAGAGCTGGGTCTTGCCATATACATTTTCAGAGATATATTTAGCCATTTCGAAACCTCTGCTTGCGATAACGGCAGGCAAGTTTATTTTTCTTGAATATTCACTTCTACATTCGGGCGTAAGGGCGAATCTACTGATTTCCGCAGATTTGAACGGGTCAAATTTTCCGCACTGGAAGAATTCCCACCCTTCTAGTGGCGTTACCAAGCTCATTGCCTCTAGCGGTGGCATATCAATGTTTGTATTCTGATGAGGACTCACCACAACTCGAAAACTTCCAAGTGGTGCCACTTCACCCGTAAGTGGACTCATCCCGGTTATTAAGAGCGTGCGCGCAAGCCCTTTTTGGTGATAAACATCATCACACAACTCAGCATAGACCTCTTGGATAGTTAACGACCGCGTGGAAAACTTGATATAGTTCGATGCTGCAATCATAAAAGCTATCTCTAACTTCTCGTTGTCATCCGTTACATCTTCAACAGTGACAGACTGAATGATTTCGTCGGCACTCACTGTAGACATGTTAATCCCCTTGCTCTGTTACAAATGATTGCCACGACAAAAGTCTCGGTCATATTCCGGCATAATCATACTGACATGTAGAAGCAAGTATTAGCTCTGTAGCGGTTAGGCGATTAGGAGATTAGGAGATTATCGGGCTGGACAATTCCTCAATCTCCCAATCGCTCAATCTCAAAACTGCTCGTGATGAATGCTCGCTAGAATCTTGACTATTTCTTTACTATTCCATTGCCCCATGCTGCTGATTCCAGGCGATCATCTTCGCCGCCCTCAACTTGTCCATCTCCCGAACGGCAGACATCGCGAAGGAAAAGTAAATGTTTGCCCACAGGCGTGAATCGAGCGTGCAGGGGCGGCTTCGTAACCCACGATGCGCACCTACTTGCTGTTCGCTGCCAAGCGCATCTGATAGAAGGTTTTGGGTCCAGGCGGCGCATTGTCGGTGCTAATCCCTTCTTTGGTCGTCGAGAGTTTCGCCCCTTTGGGCAACAGCGCCAACGCCGAGACGGTGACCAAATCCTGCCCGGCATTGCCGATCTCCAAATACTCGCCCGGTATCTCAATGAATGCCTCACCCGCTTTGTAGACCTTCTCCGCACCCTGTTCGTCGCGCACGGTCTGCTCGCCGTTTAACACCGTCACAAGCAATTCTCCACCATGTGTGTGAAAAGGCGCCCACGTACCGGCCGGGAAGTCAACCAGCAATTGCACCAGTTCAAATTCACCTAATGGTTGGGTCACGGGCATCTGCGTCTTATAAACGGTCGTGGGACCTGGAGGAGCGTTGTCGGTATTGATCCCCTCTTTAGTCGTGGAAAGTGCCGCCCCTTTGGGCAGCAGGGCCGCGGCAGAAACGGTGACTAATTCCTGTCCAGCATTGCCGATTTCCAAATATTCGCCTGGCGTTTCGGTAAAACTCTCACCCGCTTTGTAGATTTTCTCGTTGCCTTGCTCATCCCGTACGGTCTGCTCACCCTTCAGCACGGTGACCAGCAACATACCACCATGGGTGTGCGCTGGCGTCCAGGTGCCAGGAGGAAAGTCCACAATCAGTTGTACCAACTCAAATTCACCTGTCAGATCGGCAACCGGCACCGAAGTCGTTGACGCTTCTCCGCTTCCCACGGTGTTGGATACCGGCTGAATCGGCATACAGGCAGAGAGTAGCGAGACACAAAACAACAGTAAACCCCGTGAGATCAACTTCATCTGTTTGCTCCTTGGTTGATAAGAATTAATTTGCATCCTCAGATATGGAGACATTTTTCTCTTCCTCTCCGTGTCCTGAACCTATGAGCTTCTCTAGGACAGTCATCAATGTTGTGGTGTCAGCACAGGCATGTTGCCAGCCTGTGCGTGGATCTTCCAGGCGAAAACGCCAAGTGACGCGCTCTGGCGGGCCACGACTTTGCTCTTGCCACACGGTCAGGAGGTAGATGCGGTAATAGGGCGGTTTGCTGGTCATGGTTGGCACGAAGCTGCTGGCAGTCCAAGCAATAACGAGATACGTGAAAAGTATACCTGGGTAAACATCGATGTCTGGCGCTAGGATAGCAGGCTGCCAGGACGGGATCGCGACGAGATCGCGACGAACTTTTCTGGAATACTCTTATATTTTTCTGTTTGGATTTTTGTTGTTTGTGTCAGCCTGGCAGACATCGTTTGAAGGCTCAGCTTGTTCGTAAATAGTTGTACATCGGAAGCCAGCAAAACGATTGATCACGGAGTAGGTGACCTGCACTTGGCCGACTCAAGACGCAGGTCGAGTGGCACGATAGGCCTGTAGATGAGTATGGCGGAGTCACTGTATGAGGTACTGCTAGATTGGAAATGTTCTCCTTCGGGAAGAGAGTTCCGAAGGGTTTGGGCAAGAACTAGATGGATATACCAATTGCTGGTGAACGGTTAAACGGAGAAGGCAAACGTTACAGACCTGCATCGCGCGCCAGCAAAATGGCCTGGGTGCGATCGGCCACTTGCAACTTGGTGAAGATATTGGAGACGTGGTTGCGAATCGTCTTTTCGCTGAGGACGAGCAGATCGGCGATCTCACGGTTGGTGCGGTGTTGCCCGATCAGGCTGAGGATTTCGCGCTCACGTTCGGTCAGTTCAGGGAAGGCGTAGGCGGGCGCAGTGGGGCGGACGCCGGAGAAGTAGTTCATCAGCCATTGAGCCACGGCGGGGCTGAAGATCGCCTCACCATGATAGGCACCCCGGATGGCACGTAGAATCTCATCTTTGAGCGCGCCCTTGAGCAGATAGCCGCGTGCCCCGGCTTTCAGCGCCGCAAAGACATTCTCATCCTGGTCGGACATGGTGAGAATGACGATGCGAATGTGTGGACTGCTGTGCAGAATGCGTCGCGTCGCCTCCAATCCGCTCAACGGTGGCATGTGCAGATCCATCAAAATCACGTCGGGCTGCAATTGTTCAGCCAGTTTGACCGTCTCTTCGCCGTTGCTGGCTTCACCGACAATCGCCACATCCCCAACCGACTGGAGCAGCGCCCGTAGACCGCGCCGAAAGGGTGCTTGGTCGTCGGCAATCAGTACTTGAATGCGTTCGGTTTCCATTTCTTCCTCTGAGAAACAAATACAACGATTCCGCTATGGAACAACAACGAATGAAGAAAGTAACGAAAAACACCCGACAACCGCTTCGTTCCTTTCACTATTCGTTGTTGTTTAAACTTCATGCAGACAGAGCAAATTCTCATAACTTTCCGTGTTCCCTGATTTCCGTGTTTATAAAAAAGGCTTTGTAAACACGGAAATTAGAGAACACGGAATCAATATTTGATCAGTTTGAGGTATCGTTTTGCTGGATCGTTACAAACCGATACCTATTCGATCGGCAAACTGGCAGCGACCCGTGTCCCACCTGTGGGCTGGGGCGCTATGAGCAATGTGCCACCCAATTCCTCGGCTCGCTCGCGCATGGAACTTGTTCCTACACCGGCACGACGTTGAGCACTCAGCCCGATACCATCATCACAAATTTCTACCTTCAGCGTAGCGGCTGGCTTGGACGGCAACGACGAAGCTGTTTCTTCTCCACAATAGGCAATATGCACGACGCAACGTTGTGCCTGAGCGTGGCGCACCACATTTGTCATCGCCTCCTGTACAATGCGATAGGCAGCGACCTCAACGGCAGCGGGCAAGTTTGGCAATGGGTCGGGCGCTTGCACCTCAATCTGTAATCCACTTTGGGCATTGGTGCTTGCCAGTTGGCTCAAGGCAGCGACTAACCCCAAGTCATCCAAGGCGGGGGGACGCAAATTATAGATGAGGCGGCGGATGTCGGCCAATGTGGTCTGCGCTTGGTCAGTCAACTCATGCAGCAGCGTTTTGCATTCTTCGGGCGCTTCGTCGACCAGGGTGCGCGCCGCATCGGCCTGCATGGCTATCGAAGCGAGGGATGCGCCCAAGGCATCATGCAGATCGCGGCGTAGTCGGCGACGTTCTTCTTCGCGTGCGGCTACCAACCGTTGGCGTGCCAATTGCAAATCAGCCGTGAGGCGCACCGCTTGGATCGCAGCCCCTGCCTGCCGTGCCAACCCTTCCAACAGATGGCGGTCGGCTGCCGAAAAGCTCTCTTCCCCCAAACGGGGTGCCAGCAACAATTCACCGACATACTCGCCCTGATGAACCAGCGGCAGCGTGACGAGTCGGCGCTGCTGCTCTGGTTGCGGCGAGGAAAGGGCAGTGTGATCAGCTCCATCAGTGGTTTCAACCCTGGGTAACTCGCCATTCACGCCTCGGCTGTTGCCACTTTGGGCATACAACTCACTGTTGGCAACGCGCACCACGGCGTAAGGCAATTTGAGCGCTTTGCGTACTGTCTCCACGATGGTTGCCAAAACGGTCTGTGGTGCCAGGGTGGCTTCCAACTGTTGACCGAGCCGGGCGACTACGGCATAGGGCTCGTCGATCTCACCGTAGAAGAGGCGATTGACTCGTTGTTGCAGCCAATGTCGTGCCGGTTGAAAAAGCACGGCGACTGCGCCGGCTGCCACCAATTGTAGCGGCAAGGTGGGCCAGGTTGCCCCCGGTTGTGTTTGGGCAGCTTCTGCGGGCAGGGTCGTCAACAAAGTGCCAACGCCCGCAATGATCGAAACATAGACGGCCACGATCAGCGTGGTCAAGAGCGCATACACCAGCGTGCGCCGGATCAGGAGATCAATGTCCCAGAGCCGGTAGCGCAAAATCGCAATTCCGATCGTGATTGGCAACAAGGCTGGAGCGAAGACGTACAAAATCTCCCAGAGCGCCGGTAGCGCAGAAGCTTGGATGGAATTCGATTGGGCCAGGCTTTCGATCACGGCTAACAACAGCATGGTCACCGTCAATAGCAAAACCCCGTAGGCGAACCATTTGATCTGTTGTTTTTCCAAGCCTTGGGCACGTCGCAAACGGAGAAAGAGCGCAAACGCAGCGGGTAGCAGCAGTAAAAAGGTCAGCGGGACAGCAATGCCAATCAGCTCATTCCATGTCGTCGCTAGTCGTTGCTGGCCCTCGGTCAGCCGTGGTTGTTCGCCATAGAGAAAGGCATAAAGCTGTGGCCCCGGGAACGACCATTCGAAAAAGCCGACATAGAGCGAGGAAGTGAGCGTCAACACAGTGGCTGTCATGCCGATCCAACGCCAATGCGGCGATAAGGGCCGACCATCCGGAAAGAGAAGAATCAGCCAGATCACCAATCCGAAGCCGGGAACCCAGGTCAGACTGCTGAGCCAGAGTAGAAAGGCTACCCCCGGTAACTCATGGCCCAGAATGACATAGGCATAACGGCCATACGCTTCGCCAAACCACTCCGTCGCCCACAGCAAGCCAATGGCGAGCAAGAGCCAGCCGATGTGTTGACGAGGTCGTTGCCCCAGGATCAACCCCGCCACTACACAGCATATCAGCGCCATCAGCAGATCGCCCAGGGTGCCCAGTGTATCCCCCAGGTCGACCAGCGCCCCGTTGCGCAGCCAGAGCAAGGCCGTCGCCAGCACCATGAGGGTGCCCAACACTGCTCCTAAACGTGCAAGTAGCACAAGGCCACGGTCACCTCTGCTGTAGGCAAAGTTTCCTGTATGCGGGCCAAAAGAAAAAAGTTTAGTCATGATCTCTATGAAACCAATCGCCCTACCTAGTGGAATGTCCGTTTAATTTTTAGAAATAGAATCAGCCTGCTTCTTCGAGAATAGTCACAATCTATTTCTAAAAATTAAGTAGGCGTACTACCAGTGCTGCTCCAGCAATGTAGTTGGTCAATCATTGCGCTTCCGGGAAGGCCCTCGCAACAGACCTTCTTAAACGCAGTCCCTTCCCGGAAGATCGCAAGAAACGTGATGCGTTGTCGAAAGTTCACGCATCACGTTTCACTGCCTATCACTTGATCCGATCCATCGTCCGGTCCTAACTTCAGAACGTCGGCTGAGCCACCATCATCTCGGTTTCGTCTTGATTGTAGCTGAAAACCGCATAGCCCAGTAGCAGATAGGTTACCATCAGGCCAAGCCCAAAGAGATAGCCACCGATCTCCATTCCAACGAGACCACCGGCCAGCATCGTCACGGGCAGGGGCAAGGCGCAGAGTACGGGCACGTAGCGGCGCCAACCGAGCCAGCGCTGGGCTCGAATCACGGCTGTCCCGGTCACCAGCATAAAGAGAAAGCCGAGGGGCCAGGCAATGTCCGTAATCGTGAACAACAGACTATCGACCGCAATTTGCTTGTATTCCAGCACCTGGAAGATCATTGCCAGGGTGTGCAGCGTCATCTGCACGAACAAAATCGACCGCCCGACCATACCATCACCGGTTGCCCGTTCGGCCAAGAGACCGATGGCACAACACAGACAACCAAACTGAAAAAGCAAACCCAGTGTACTACCCAACAAGGTCGTTTCCTGTAAGCCTGTGGTCAGAGAGTAGATCAGGAAGAGCGGACTGCAAATCATGCCCAGTAAACCAAAGAGTCGTTGCGTGTTCATTTTTTGTCCTTTATTGATATTGATTCAGTCTCGTTGTAACTATCTTCCGGGAAGGAACTTTTACTATAGCTTTATTTCTGCTATAGCCTTCCCGGAAGAAGTTCGCCGTAGCTATTTTTTATCGTGTCAATTGCATGGCTTTGACATGAATCATCATAGCAGCGCCCGGTCCCGGTCGGCGGGGACAATGGCGGGACAAAAGTCGGGAAGAATGTCCCAACGTCGCAAAGGTTGAAGAGTGGAAAAGGGGAAAAGTGGCAGGGCAACAAGGTAACTCTGCCACTTTTCATTCGTGCTTTTACTCTACCTCTCCTTCCCACAAGTGCTGCATCTCCCCGCATCGCCCGAGTAATTCTTCCAGCGTTCCTTGATCTTCCACTCGGCCTTGCTTGAGCACGACGATGCGATCGGCCTGTTGCAGTGCCGCCCGCCGATGCGAGATTACTAGACAGGCAGGTCGATCCGGTTGGGCGAAGAGCCGTTGCCAGAGTTGCCTCTCCGTTTCGACATCCAACGCACTGGAGAGATCGTCGAAGATCAGCAACTCTGCTCCTGCTTTGCCACTGCGTACAAACATGCGCGCAGCCGCAGTTCGCTGAATCTGCCCGCCTGAAAGCTTGATGCCACGCGGACCCACGACGGTCTCTAGCCCCGCTTCCAGTTGCGCAATGTCGTCGCTGAGCACTGCCAAGTCGAGCGCAGTGCTCAGATCAACACTGGCTTCGGGCAGCCCCATCAGAATGTTCTCGCGCACGCTATCGCTGAAGAGCCGTGGAATCTGTGGGGTGTAGGCACAGCGCGGTGGGGTGAAGAAGCGGGCCGGTTCCTTTACTGGCTGGCCATTCCACAAGATCGTGCCCGCAGTGCGAGGCAGCAATCCCAACAAGGTCTGCACAAGCAGACTCTTGCCCGAACCGATGCGTCCTGTAATCACCACGAAGTCTCCCTTGCGTAGGGTTAGATCAATCTGCTCAATGCCACGTCCCGAGTCAGGGTGGTGATAGGTCAGGCTTCGGATCGCCAATTCGTGTAGTGAATCGGATTCGGACTTGGGTAGTGGTTGCACGGTTGGCAACGAACCGTGTAGATGAGGCGGCTGCCGATCAGTCAACTGCTGCCAACTCGAACTTGGCAGCAAGGCAAAGAGCCGATCCCAGGAGACTTGGCTGCGCTGATAGGCACGCAGCAGGCGACCGACCCAATAGACCAGCTCGTCGAGTGTGCCGCCACCGCTGTAGCTGATAAAGAGCGCCAGATCGCCCACGGTGAAGCTGCCCTGGCGCATCAGGCCAGCCGCAAAGAGCAACAGTAGACCGGTTGCTATGCCAATCGAAGTTGCATTCATGGAGCGAATGACCGTATTGAGCACCTCGTTGTGTACACCAGCTTTCTGGCGCTGATCACTCAATTGGGCAAAGCGCTGGACGGCAGCCTCCTCTGCCCCCGCTACTTGTAGCGCTTGGACACCATGTAACAACTGCGTCAACAAGCCCGACACCTGTTCGTTTGAATTTCTCGCTGCCTCATGAGCAACTTCGATCCGTTTGCCCAGCAACTGCATCAAGACGAGCGCAATCACCGCTGGGGCAAAGGCAATCAGGGTCAGCATCAGGTTGATGCGTAACATGACCCAGAGTGCCAGACCCGCTGCCACAAAGAGACTGATCCCATAGGTGGCGATAAAGACTGGTTCACTGACTGCGGCTGTGTCCTCTTCGTAGCGGTTGACGATCTCGCCTGAACTAAGTGGCGGCTGAAAGCCTGCCGCTTGCAGAATGCCCCGGAAGAGATTGCGCCGCAAGAGGGTTTCCACCAGAAAGTATTGATAGGCGGAACTGCCCGCTGCCCCCATCTCGGCCAACTGCACGGCAACGCGTGTGGCCAGAAAGAAGGCAACCAGCGTCCACACACTCCAGCCGACGCTCTTCTGCCCGGAGAGTGCATCAAAGAAGGCGCGGAGGATCAAGCCGAAGAGCAAGGGCAATGTGTTGTGGAGCGTATTGAGCAGAACAACCGCTAGCGAAATCCCTGGCGTTGCACCCATCAAACGCCAGAAGGTATGATGTTTGTTGACTTGCTTTGGCTTCAAGCCCTGTAGCGTCCCTCTGTTCGTCGTCATGCTACCACCTCCTCAAACTGCGCAGTGGCCTTTTCTACCGTTTGCCACTTGCCACTTGCTCCATTCTCCAAATCCAGATCGGCGATTCGCAGCAGTTGGGTAAAGCGTGAATTCGGATCGTTCGCCAATGCTTGATACCCCCCAAACTCCTGTACCTCGCCCGCCTCCAAGATCAGAATTGCATCCGCCCGCCGCACCGTGGTGAGCCGATGGGCAATGATGATGGCTGTCCGTCCTGCCAGCAAGTGATCGAGTGATCGTTCGAGTAAGCGTTCGGTGGCTGGGTCGAGGCGCGAGGAGGCTTCATCGAGAATCACCAAGCCCGGATCTTTTAAGAAGACACGAGCCAGCGCCAGCAGTTGTGCTTCCCCGGCCGAAAGGCTCTTGCCGTCGGCTGCCAAGCGTGTCTCTAACCCGGCGGGCATCGTCTGCATCCACTCTTCCAGCCCCAACCGACGTAGATTTTCCCAAATCTGCGCATCACTGAACTGGGGATTGAAGAGGGTTAGGTTGTCGCGCAGGGATGCCGGAAAGATCTGGACTTCTTGCGTCACCAAGCCGATGCGTTGACGCAGATCGGCCAGCCGCACCTGCCGCAAGTTGTCTCCATTCAGCAAGATCTCGCCCTGCTCGACATCATAGAGCCGGAAGAGCAGGCGGGAAATGGTGCTTTTGCCACTGCCCGTGCGCCCAAGCAAACCGAGTTTCTGCCCCGGTTGCAGGTTGAAGCTCAGATTGCGTAGCACATCTACCCCTTCGTAATAGCTGAAAGAGACCTCTTTGAAGCGGACACTGAAGGGCTGATTGTCCGGCAGGATGAGCGACCCTTGATCCCGTACCTGGGACGCGGTCTGCAACAGATTTTGTACACGGCTGATCGCCACACGCGCCTGTTGTAACTCTTCCAACTGACCGGCGATGCGCGTCAGCGGACCATTCAAACTCTCCAGATAATTGAGGATGAGATAAACCGTTCCCAGTGTGATCTGCCCACTGAGAAAGAGATAAGCACCAAGCCCCATGCCTGTCACCGTGCCTAAGTCGTAGAAGATCTTCGAGATCGTCCACCCCACATCGGTGACGACATCTGCCTTCAAGGCCTGCCAGGTGCGGCGGCGGATCAGTTCGTAGAAGCGGCGTAAGGTGTAGGGGATGGCAGCGCTGGTCTGGATGTCGCGCACGCCAGCCAGCCGCTCTTCGACAAAACCCATCAGCTCGGCGCTGTATTGTCGTTCTTTCTCCCAGTAAGGCGTCGCTAATTGCTGGCCACGGGCATGAACAACCATGTAGGCAACCACGAAGAGTGCTAACAACCCAGCGATCCGCCAATCTTCACGCCAAAGCAACGCCAGCACACCTACCGTCAGCAAGATGCCGCTGAGGATTTGCAGCAGAAACTCTGAGAAGAAATTGGCGAGTCGATCAACATCATTGTCGATGCGCTCGACCAGTTCACCCGGTGTATGGCCATTGTGAAAGCCCATGTCAAGGGTCAGCACGTGGCGAGTCAGGTCCCGACGCAGGCCATTGGTCGCACTCCAGGCAATCTGTTGGCTGACATAGGTTGTAGCAATTGCCATGCCGCGCTGTGCCAGCACGACCAGTAGAAACCATAGTGCGATCTGAATCAGTGCTCCCTGCTCAGCGCCGTGTTGTACACTGTCGATAAAACGACGAACTACCTGTGGATTGAGCAGTTGCAAGGCGATGCCACTGAACAGCAACAACGCCAGCAAGAGCACACGCCCGATCTGCGCCTTCAAGTAGGTACGCAGCAGGGCGATATATTGTGTAATTGGAACGTTCAACGTTTGCTCCTTGTATAACCCCTCCCTAACCCTCCTCTGCTAAGGGAGGGAACAGTGACGGTACGAATTGTGTTCTTCCTTCTGTCCACCATACAAAATCTTCCCGTAATAAATCCCTGTCTCGTTTGGGGCGGGGTAGGGTGGGGCGTATTACAAAACAAAACAGCCACGGGCGACTCGCCCGTGGCTGTTGATTGATCAACAAGGTGCAAAAGGTCACGGGCAAGCAAAACCTATCCCGTGACTCTGAATGTGGTTGCGCTTACCCTAGCCGCGCAAAACAAAAAGGTCACAAGGCAAAATGCACCTATGACCTTTGGATGGCAAATGTATAACTCGGCAGATTTGTGCTGATGTTCGTAATTGGGTAATTACATAATTACCCATGGTTCGATTACTAATCTTCAGCGATCATGCCAGGAGATACACTGCGACAAAGTTCAGCGATGCTGCCTGTTGAGGATAGATTGTTGTGCTTTGCCATTTGTGCACCTCCTTTCTTGAATGTATGCTCAAACAAAGCGCATACGTGGTTAAACAACGTTGATTGATGGATCATAATGCAGGTGGTTGGTTAGCGTCAAGTTCCACGCAAAACATCTTCGACAACCTGCTCAAGCTGCATTTGTTTGCCGTTTGCGATTGCAATCCCTATCTGTTTCTCATCCACCGTGTTCTTCAATTCTTCGAGACGTCGCTCGGCCTGTTTTAACACTTTCCCTTCGGTGGCGGGATGATTGAGGATAAAGCTGAGCCGCGCCACGGTCTCCAGTAGCTGACCCTCACGCAGCCAGAGCGGAGCCATTGCATTCAACACAAGCAAGACGAGCGGGATCTCTTCGATATCTTGCGCCATCACCAATGCTTGGTGATAATGACGTCGTGATTGTGTCAGATCGCCAAGATGCAGATAACTTTCGCCTAGATGACGTAGGGTGATGACTATACTACGCGGTGAACCTATCTCGCGGTCCATTGCCAGCGCCTGCAGCAATATTTCGAGTGCAGCTTCATACTCGCCCAGTCGGTTATAGACATAGCCAAGATTGCCCAAGTTACGTAGAATCCCGCCTCGCTCATTATATTGGCGGTAGATGGCGAGACTTTCGCTATGATAACGTTTGGCAGCCGGATAATCGCCCCAGGTAATAGCGCCAGCACCCAACGAATTGAGCGTATTGGCGACCCCTAATTGATCGCCCAGATCGCGCTGGATGGTCAAACACTCCTGAAACATCATTTCTGCTCGGGTGTAATCGGCTGAATTGACGAAAAGAAAACCCAACTGGTTCATCGTCAGCGCCATCCCGCGCAGATCGTGCAGTGAGCGACGAATTGCAAGGCTTTCCTGGAAGAGTTGCCGCGCTTCCGACTGTTTACCATTAAACTGGGTAAATAATGCGGAAAAGGCTAGACATTCCGCCAACAGATCAGGACGATCTAGCTCACGACTGATGGCAACGGCTCGCTCTAATTGCTGTGATGCCGAACGATTGTCACCCAGGAAATGAGTAATTAAGCCTAAGTTGCTGAGTGCCTCGGCCTGTTGTGCTCGTATCTCTGTGCAACTCTCCTGCGACTGTTGATCGAGTAAGGACAGCGCGCACAGTAAGGCTTTCTTTGCTTCGTCATACTGACTGCGAAGGCGGCAAAAGCTTCCTTGCTGAACAAGAAGTTGGACCAGAACCAAAGAATCCGCTGAACCCTGCCGAAGCGCAGCAGTTGCATTGGCAAAGCCAGACTCAGCCTCTTCATACAATCCGCGCGTCTCAAAGTAGAGGGCAAGGCCACGGTAAAATTGACCTAACAAGGCATCGTCGGCCTGTTGGATGGCCCATGCCCACGCCAGCCGCAGATTTTCGATTTCATTATCGAATTCGCTACTCGTCTGCTTTTGTGCCTCACCCCGAAGTTGCGCTTTACGAGTTTCAACAAAGTTGGCGAAATAGCGAGCATGAGCTTGCTGGACCTCATTCCGGTCTTCGAGCCGTGCCCAGGCATATTGGCGTAACAGTTCATGAACTTCGTAACGCCCTGCAGGTGTCAGGCTGAGCATCGACTTGTTGAGCAAACCCGCCAAATCAAGCCTGCTACTTTTGGCCACGCTCTGGGCTGCGCGCCAGTCAAAACCGCCTCGGAAGACGGACAGCCGTGCCATCACGGCGCGCTCTTGGGGGCGTAACGATTCCCAAGAGGAATCGAAAACGGCGCGCAAGCTGCGATGGCGATCCGGTAGATCGCGCATGGTGGTGGCGAGGATGTCGATCCCGCTTTCGATTTCTTGCACGATGTCGGGCAGCGGCATCATCCCGATCAGCGCGGCGGCCAGTTCGATCCCTAGGGGATAGCCTTCGACCAGTTGGCAAATGCGCTGGATGGCAGCTAAGTTGGTGGACGTTGCATGAAAATGGCTGAAGCGGTGGGCGCGGTCCAAAAAGAGTTGAACTGCACCAGGTGGATCGCCTTCGTTTGCTGCAGCTCCGTTTGTAAGCGGTTGGCGACTACGCTGCGGCGCTGGAAAGGGCAACCCGGATAGTTCGTACACCCACTCCTTTTGAAAATTGAGCCGCTCGCGCGAGGTAACAACAATCTTGACCCCATTGGCGTTCTGCAAAATTTCATCAACCAGAAGGGCGTCGCTCATCAAATGTTCGTAGTTATCCAACACTAACAACAGTTGTTTGCTATGTAAATAGTCAAGCAGCCCCTGTCGTGGCGTACTCTGCCCTTCTAGGCGCACCCCCAAACTCGCTGCAATCGCTTGGGGAAGTTGCAGCGTGTTGCTGACGCCAGCAAGCGGTGTGAACCAGACGCCGTCGGGAAATCTAGAACTTCCATCCAGATCTCCAGAATCCGCAATCCGCAATCCCCAATCTAAAATTTGTGTTGCCAATGCCAATGCAAACCTAGTCTTCCCCACCCCACCAGGCCCCAGAATGGTGACCAAGCGACAATCAGACTCCATCAGACGTTGCTGAACGAATTGCAACTCCGTTTGGCGACCCACCAGCCGATTGGGTGCCGTCGGTAGGTTGTGACGATTTGCAGCCGGTAGCTCAGGGAGCGTGACATTGGACGCTACTGACGGTTGCGGAAACGTTTGTCCTTTGATCTGCTCGTAGAGTTTCTGGGTTGCTGTACTTGGCGGCACACCCAATTCATCCTGCAACACCTGGCGGCAGCGCTCAAAGTAGACCAAGGCCTCCTGGCGCTTCCCATCCAATGCCAAACTCCGCATCATCTGTTGGTAGGCATCTTCCCGCAGCGAATCAATATCCAGTTGACGTTGGGCGTAGCTCTGCGCTTGTTTGTAATCTGCCTGCTGTTCAAACCAACTGGCCAGAGCATGCAAGGCGAGCAACTGGTGTTGTTGAAATTGTTGACGACGCCACAGCATCCACTCTTCTAAGCTTTCACTGTCATTGACAAACATACCTTGCAGAAATTCGCCTCGGTACAAGGTCGTTGCCTGCATCAGACGGCTGCTGCATTCGGCACAGTGATCCAGGCTGGGATGGGTGTGACGAGCACAGGCTTCGAAGAGTTCGTTAAAGGCAACAACGTCGATGGTATAGGAAGATGCAAAGTTGAACTGCAAGGTCTGCGCAGTAATTAACAGGTGGTTGAGTTCTTGCTCTTCATCCGTTGCATGGAGTACGGAACGCAACTGGAAGAGCGCCTGGCGTAGGTTGAGACGCGCAGTCTCCTCCGATTCTTCGGGCCAGCAGAGACCCGCCACACTGGCGCGGCTCACCGGTCGTTTACTTTCTAGCGCCAACCAGGCCAAAAGTGCCTGATTCTTTACAGAACGAAAGGTGGTAATTGGCTTGTCATCTAACAAGGCGTGGAAGGGACCTAACAATGAAAGGGTAAGATGTGCCATACGGAAACCAAAGAGTAAACCAAATCGGGGTCCTTTTCCAGCGTTAACACAATAGTCATGAGTATATCACAGTGAGTGCGCAAACGTTATCACACTTCCCTGGCAATGCTAACGTCCTGCTAACGGCACAAAAATAAGCTACGTTTACTTGGCAGTGACGGAGCTTGGAGATTGATATTCATCTGTATTTGTCGCCCTATCTCCACGCACAACTATTATAAACGGAGGTTTTGATGAAATTATCACGTTGGTTGCTCATTTTATTAGTTTTATTTTTGGCCGGTGGAGGGTATCTCTGGAACAGTGCGATTACACGCGCTTCCTCTGCCAACCCAGTGATGGATGCTTGGGAGATGGCAAAGCAACGGGGAAGTTACCAGTTTAGCAGCGATGTGACCCAAACCACGACACCGTTGGCAACCCTCAAAAACGTCGGACGCAGCAGCCGAACCGACGAATTGCACTTGGAAGGCCAGACCAATCTCCAAGCAAAAAGCATGTTGCTCCATCTTTGGGCACGTGGCGGTAGCGCCTACGATGCCAATAGCGGGCTAGAGGTGAAGGTCGAAAATGGCAAGACCCGCGTGCGTCAAGCGGGCGGCGATTGGCAAGACAAGGGTGATCTCGCTGGCTCCATCGCCCCCAACGGCGACTTTATGACCTTCCTCTCCGGTCTAACCGATGTGCAGAAGATGGGCAGCGAAAGTCGCGGTGGCATTCACTTCACCCGCTACAGCTTCCGCATCGACGGCCCAGCCGTGGCCAACTTTGTACGCGACCAAATGCAGCAAACGATGAGTGCTAACGGCGAACTGCCACCTGGCATTCAACTGCAATCACCCGCCCAATATGCCCAGATGAACGGCAACGGCGAAATCTGGATCACCGACGCTGGTCTGCCCCTGCGCCAAATCCTCAACCTTACCTTCCCTCCACAAAAGGACGAAGTGGTAAGCGGAAAGATTGTGACCGATTTTACAGGATTTTCAGAAGTAGCGAGTGGCGGGTGGCGAGTGGCGAGTGGAATCGACCTTGCAATCCGCAATTCGCAATCCGCATTCCGCAATTTCGCCACGCCCTTTTTTATGTTGTTCCTCGGCATCGGTTTTTGCATCACTGTGATTCTTAGACGGAGCTCACGCAGGCTTTGCAGCGCCTTGGTGATTGCGATTATCTGCTCGCAACTGAGTTTGCCACTTCTGCAAACGTTCCGTATCACTGGATTTCTAGACACGCAAAGTGCAAAAGCTGCCTCGTTGGATGATCAACGGGTGCAAACTGAAATTCAGGAGACAATCAAGCAAAACGTGGAAGCCCATCAATTTGATCCGCTGGCTGATCCTGCGCAAGCCGCCGACGCGCAACTTGCCGCCGCTGCAGCAGCCAACACCGAATTGCCCGAACCAAGCATTCCCGAACCGCTCACGGCTCCCAACAACGGGCAAGACACGGACCACGATGGCCTTACTGACTTTCTTGAAGAGCGCATCGGCACCAGCACCACCATCTCCGATACCGATGGCGACCTGATTAGCGACGGCCAGGAAGTGTTAGGTTTTACGCTGGCGGGCAAACTTTGGCATAGCGATCCCTTGGCTCGTGACAGCAACAGCGACGGCCTGCCCGACACCACCGAATGGCGCATCGACAAGAACAATGACGGGCTCCCCGACGACACCGACAACGATGGCGTGCCGGATCTCTTCGACGAAGACAACGACGGCGATGGCGTGGCCGATTCGCTCGATATCTCCCCCTATACGCAGTTGCATCCTGGCTCTGCCAACAACAGCTTCTTCAAGGAAAGCTCACCCTTTAGCTACAAGATTGATAATCTGAATGCAGGCAAGCCGATCTTTGTCGATTTTCAACTACGCCCCAAGGATGACCGCCATCTCTGGTATGCGCTGAGTGTGCTCGACTGGCCCCACGATGTCGAAGGCCAGATCCAGGACGGTGACGACAAGAGTTTTGCCGATGTCAACGGTGCCAATCCTGGTACGGAACCAAATCCCGCTGATGCCTTTGGCGACATGCGTCTGATCCCGATGCTCGAAGTGCGCATGAAAGCTGCCTCTGCCAACCTGCCCAGCGAAGACGACCTGCTTGCCTACAACACCTCGGTCAATGATCTGACCACGGGCGGCGCTACCAAAGTTGCCTACGTGCCGATCCGCCTGATCAACGACACCAAGAGTGGCAGCCGTGTCGCCTTTCAAGCCCGTATGCCCTACAAAGCGATCGGCAGTTGGAACGATCTCCACGAAGCGCGTCTGGTCTGGGTGGTACAGGGCTTGCTCGACCTCTGCAAATCGCAGGTCGATGGCATCTGTGTCGAATATACCAGCCAGAATCAGCCGGAAGTGATTCAGAGCTACTACGATGAATGGTCGATCACTGGCTTTGCCGTGCGCGAGGATCATGGCAGCAGCACTGCGCTGATCTACGAAGATCCGTCCGTCGACAACGACCTCAAAGACGATGGCAACCTGGTCAGCCTGGCCTATGTTCTCGACAACACCTTCTTAGCGGGACGCGATCAGGATAATAACCAGCAAGTCGATATGCCGCTCTCCGAAATTGCCCGCCGCTTTGACCGTCTCACCAACGGCTCGGTGCCGCTTGACCAGCGCTACGAACTCTCCAATACCCTGCGGGTGGAGTCCAAAACCTTCCCCACCTTTGACGCCGCGCTGATGACCACTGCCATGACCAGCACCAAAAGCATCCTGGATGGTCGCTTCACCAATTCCTGGAAGCAAGACAACACACTCAAGCCGGTGATCCTCTTTGCCCAGGAGAGCCAATATCGGACGCAGAGCCTCGATCTGCTGGGCGGCAATGGCGTCACCGCCAACAATGGTCAACTGACCATCGATTTCAAGCCGGGTGGCACGCCTACACCAGTTGAAACCAGCGTGGGCATGAAAATTTCCATGTTCTGCTCCGTGGCAGGGGCCAATCCTGACTGGCAAGGCTGTGATCTAACCACAATGTGGGATGAACTCTTTACCCGTTATGCTGCCCACAGCCAACTTGCTGGCGACACGGCGCTGGTTGGCCAGATGCGCATGGGCCTCATCCGCATGTTCTTCATCGTCCTTGCCCAGGGCGTCACCAACATCATCAAGCAGGATGCCACGATTATCCTCCCTCCCAGTGGCTTTCAACTCTTGGACGATGAGATCCTGCTCAAGGTGCGCGCGGCGGGTAAAGGCGTGGCTGCCCTGGTCGCCTTCATTACCAATATTGCTACCTTTGGCTCGGAAGCAGTCAGCACCTCCGTGGTCAAACAGATTGCCGGACTAGGCAGCAAAGAGTTTGCCAAAGGCCTAGGCGTCGATGGTATTGTCCTCACCAAACTGAGCAAACTATGGGCCTCCTCCACCAAAGCCAAGATCGGCATTGTCGGCACGGCCATCGGCGTGGTGGTGGTGTTATTGTTGGCGGCAGGACTGCTCGCTGCCTACCTCATCACCAATGAATCGGCGCAAAACACGGTGCTCAATAAAATTGTGCCCATCGCTGTGCCACTCGTGTTGGCACTAATCCCTGTGATTTCGCTCACGATGCAGGCTGTGCAGATTGCGCAGCTCTATCGTGGACTAGAGTTTTCTGTCGGCGTCACCGGTGCCACCACCAAGATCTTCACCGGCAGCTCGGTGTTGAGCGGAACCTCGCGTGCCTCCAGCGTCGTCGGGGCAGTGATTCAAATTGCAGTCGTCTGGGGCATGTTCATCTACCAGATGGTGGACAGCAAAGTTTCGGTCTTTAGCCCCGAATTTAACCAAGCGCTCGCCCAGGTGATTGCCGCCACCATTTTGATTATTACTCTGGCCGTGCTTTCGGCGACCGTGATCGGCTTGATCATCGTCACCATCATCGCCCTGATCGATGGTATTCTCACCGCGATCTGCGAATTAGGCGTGGATGAACTGCGTCAGGTCCCCGGCTTTGATGGCGCCTGTTTTACCCTCAA
Source organism: Caldilineaceae bacterium (assembly GCA_046328715.1). Lineage (GTDB taxonomy): Bacteria > Chloroflexota > Anaerolineae > Caldilineales > Caldilineaceae > JAXLWB01. Next base: position 74,513 of record JAXLWB010000011.1, read on the forward strand.
CACTGCCGCCACCGTGGTGCTGACCAAGTTGCTTTACTCCTACGACTCGATGATCGACACCGATCGTGACGAGATGGTCACCACTGAAGGGCCGAGTGTACAACTCGCCGACCCGCAGCGTGGCTTTGTCGCCAACAACCCGATCTCGGTGACCTTGCCGGTGACAACCACCGTAGTTCACAAAGACCCCAAGCCGGAAAATTGGATGCACATCCTGCCCTACATCTGGCTTTTCTCGGAAGATAATATCAAGACGACAACCTTCCGCTACGAGCTTTCCACCGCCGAAAACGATGTGACGGTTGAACGCAACGAAATGAACAACCAGTGGACAGTCAGCCAGGACCACACCTTTGCCGCCAAGGCGATGTACAAGGGCGTTGCCCGCTTTGACCCCAAGGTGACCGGCATCAACTTGCAGCCTGGGCTCAATCAAGCGCCCGATCTTTATCTTAACACCGGCTTTGCCCTTCCGGCCTACGAGTGTTGGACGATTCCCAATCCGATCCCACCCTTCTTCCCGTCGGTCATTCCGATTTGTTACGTGCGTGACATTGAGAGCAACAACTCGACCTTGATCAACCAACTCAAGCTCGACATTCTACCATCGACCTTTGATGGTCTGGTCGCCAAGGCCGACGCAGGCGATGGTGGCTTCCGTCTGAATTGGGATTCAGCCTTCCAGACGCTAGCCGATGCCGACGGTGATGGCTTGATCAGTGTCGGTCGCAACGGCCTCGACCCCAACGACAACAACCCCGACAGTGATGGCGACGGGTTGAGCGACCTCTACGAAGTGCAGTGGCGCAACACCGGCGAACCGATATCACCCGTCTCCTGGGACACCGACGGTGATGGCTTGAGTGATGGCCAGGAGTTGGCACTCGGCACCAGCCCAGCCATCAAGGACACCGACAATGACGGTCTCTCCGACGGAGAAGAGGTCTATCATCAGGTCTTTACCTTCGACGGCAACAGCGGCAAAGCCATTGGTACAACGCAATGGACTGGCGGCTGGACGGTTGCCATTACCGGCACGCAGAGCTTGAGCGTTACGGTTTCCTCCGATCCGAACACGCCCGATACTGACTTTGATGGCATCAGCGACCAGGCCGAGAAGGAATTGGCAACCAACCCTGACCCAGCCAAGCGCCTCGATCCCGATGGCCGCCCCTACCATCCGATGATCGCAAACAAGAATCCATTGATCGTGTTGACCGCAGTGGATGACAAAGATCGCATCATCAAGCCCAGCCAGGCATTGATCTATACCACCACGGTCACCAATCTCGGTGCGCCGTTTGCGGCTGGTGGTTTGGAAGTACGTGCGCCAGCCACGTTGGGTACACCCTTCAGCACCTACAAACTCGAACTCGACCAGACCAATGTCGTCACCAAGCAGACCAATCTCAGCGTGGCGGCCAATGTGACTTCGCAGAATATCAATATCAACAGCTTTGCTCGGGCTCGCTTGGTCAATCTCAACCCGGTACCATGGAAATGGCTGACACCAACCCCTGGCTCGTTGGGCAGCTTTAACCGTGCCGTGATGGGCTCTGAGGTCGCAGCCAGCAACTATAGCCGTCAGGATAGCTTTGCCGTGACCGCGCTAGTGCGCAACAACGATGACTTCCCGGAAAGCTCACTCTCACCACACATTGTCTTCCGGGGCGATGTGGCTGGCTGGAATGAAGCAGGCGGAGAGTTCAATGCCCTCGACGTCGATAACAGTGATACTTCGGCCATGCGTACGCGCACCAGTTCGGATGTAGCTTGCACCGAAGATGGCAAGTGCTTCTATGTCTGGGATCATTATGACAACTGCCGTACAGTGAACATCCCGTCGTTTGTGGTCAACCAATCGGAACCGGAAGAGCCGAATTCGGATATTGCCATCTATATTCAGCGCAATGCCAGCTTTTTGCGCCCTGGCGAAAATGCCGTGGAGTTGCTGTACAATGCCGCCAACCTCACCACTGGGCAGAGCGTTGTCATCAACAAATCCAACCAGTTGTGTGGCTTCAATGGTACTTTCCAAGTGTGGGAGTATGACACGAGCAACGTTCCCAGCATCAATCCTCCCGGCGCAGCAACCATGTACAAGTTGCCGCGTACAATCTTTAACGATAATTTCTGGACCTACGAGGGCAAAGCGCAAAACAGCACTGTGCGTGTAACGCTGACGATTGATGACTTTGCCGAGCAGAAGAATGTGATCGTCGGTTCGGTCACTGGGCAACTGCCGACCGCTGTAAACAAAGGACAGTTTACGCTTACCCAAGACCCTGCAACCGTTCAGCACAATGACTATGCGCCAGTCGTGGCGACCAATGGCAAAGAATTCTTTGTGGCCTGGGAACGGATCACAGGAATTTCTAATCTGGGTCAATTCAACATGTTCTCGCAGATTGTCACCCGGCGCTTCGATTCGTCTGGTGCGGCGTTGGGCAACGAAGTGATGTTGAATACCCGTCAGGTTGCTGGCCCTGGCGACTTTGCACCCCAAAACTACACCTCACTTGACGTTGCCTGGATTGGTGATGCCTGGCGGGTGATCTGGCGGCACTACTTCACAGGCAATCTGGAGGTGGCCGACTTTGATGTAAACGGTGCGCTGATCGCCAATAGCCAACGGGTGCTGGCCGCCGATTCGCAAGCTGGCAACGCCTTTAGCGGCAAAATTGCCTGGGATCCCAACACGGGCAAACACATCGTAGTCTATCAAAATACTCAATTCAAGCCACGGGCCATTGTCATGCAGAATCGCAGCGATACGGGCACAGCTTTCAACCTCTCAGAAACACAATTCATCGAACCGTTGGTGGCCTATCACCCGGCGGCGCGTGGCTGGCTGATTGGGTTAAATGTTTACCCGCAGACGTTGCAGTATCTGTTACTCAACCCCGATGGCTCGCCGATGAGCAACTTGGCCGCTCAAAGCGTGGATTGGAGTGAGAGTGGTGCGGGTCTCTACAATCCCAATGCGTTGGCCTGTCCGGCAGTCACTTCGCAGCCAGCCCTGTTGTTGCCCTTTGAAGAATTGCCTGCTGCGACGATTTTTGCTGACACATCGGGCAACAATCACCCGGCAACGTGTAGCGGTAATGGCTGTCCCCTGGCGGGCATTGAGGGTGCACCGAATGCGCCGCTCTCCGATTATGGTCTGCTCTTCAATGGCGTTAATCAGCAACTTCAGGTTGCAGGCGTGACTGGGGTCACTGGGAAAACCTTTAGTGCGGCGTTCTGGATCAACACCAGCAGTGTAAACAGCAACTTGACTGGCATTCTCAGCGCCAACCCTTGGCTTGTCGGCGTGCAAAATGGCAAGATCCGCTTTCAGAGCGGCATTGTGAGTGCCGAATCGAATGTCAGCATTGCCGATGGCAACTGGCATCATGTCGTGGTGGCGCAGAACAATACCAAACTGGCGATCTTTATCGACGGCGTGGAGCGTGGTGGCGCGGGCGATTCCAACACAGGGTCGTTGGTGCAGCCGTTCGATTTGACGATTGGTAGTGCTGGCCCCGTTAATTTCTTCAACGGTGCACTGGATCATGTGATGCTCTTTGATACGGCGCTTGACAAAGCGACTGCTACGGCCTTGATGAATCGCACGCTGAATTCATACTGCCTGGCAACCAACACCATGTTCAACGATGTCAACAAACCAGCTCGTGTGCAGACGATGCGCCTCAACCTGCAAGAACAGGATATCCGCGGCGGCGTGATCAAAGCCTCCAACGGCCTCAGCCTGACCATCGACGCCGACCCACCCACATCGACCCTCACCTCGTTGGTCGCTGGTGAGCACGTCCAGGGCGTGACCAACCAGACTTTGATCATTGGCGGTAGCGCCTTTGACAAACATGGCATCGCCTTTGTCGAAGTCAGCGTCAACAATGGTCCCTTCCAGTTAGCCAATGGTGCCGCCACCTGGACCTTCTCCCTGCCGTTGACCGAAGGAGCTATCTCGATTCGCAGCCGAGCCACCGACATTGCTGGCAACGTGGAAACTTCACCTCAGGCTACTACCATCATTGTTGATGGGACCAAGCCAAGCCCCACCCTAACCCTTCCCAACACAGGGAGGGGACGGTCACGGGACGGGCGGTCTGTCGAGACTGGGGCAGCGAGTGTGCCGGTGTTGCAACCTACGCGGCAGGCGGATAACCGTTGGAATGTCTTCCTCAGCGGCAATGTCAGCGACCCGAATTCAGGCAACAGCGCAGGCAGTGGCGTCACCAAGCTTGAAGTGTTGCTGCAAAGCGCCGACCCAGTCGCAGTGGGCAACGACTGGCAGATTGCCACGCTCAACGCTGGCAGTTGGAATCTGCTCTACCACTTCGCCGACGGCACGACTGACCCCAGTGGCCCCTATACTGTGACCGTCCGGGCAACCGACGAGGTGGGCAACATCGGTCTAGTCGATGCGGCCATCATCTTGGATAGCCGTGGCCCCAACGCCATTCTCAACCAGAACGATGCCGTACGTCAGCTGATCGACACCGACGTAGTCAAGCTGAGCGGCGTGGTCAGCGATGCCAGCGGCGTCGCCAATCTCGATGCCATTTTTACACCGATCCGCCAAGTACTGGCCTATTCGGATACAGTCATGCTGCTGCCCTTGGAGGAAAGCTCGGACACACTTTGGTTCAACGATCGCACGACCTTCAACCACGACGTGACCTGTGCCACCTCCGGCTGTGTCACTGCTGGCCAGCCAGGACGCGTCGGTAAGGCAGTGCGCTTCAACAACGTGGCTGTGCTCAACCTGCTCGATGCCAGCCAACTTGACTTTGACGCCAACAGCAGCTTCTCGATCCAGACCTGGCTGCGCACCTCCCAGTCTGATGCAGGACTGTTGGGCAAAGAGAATGGCAACAGCGGTTATGCCTTACGTTTGAGCGGTGGCAAAGTCGCTTTCAAACTCAACGGTGCGGTCGTGCTGACCAGCAATGCCGCAGTCAATGACAACCAGTGGCACCATGTGGCGGCCGTGGTTGATCGTAGCAGTGGCAAGGCTAGCCTCTTTGTCGATGGTGTGGCCCAGCCTAGCGTCAACTTCACTGGCAATCTGAGTAATGCTGGCAAGTTACAGATCGGCGGACCTGGCTACACGGGGCTGCTCGACGAAGTAGCAATCTTCAATGTGCCATTGACACCCTTCCTGGTGCAAGGCTTGTTCGAGATGCCGGGAGCGCTGATCCACACCCCTGCCACCTTGGCACAGCCTGGACTGACCCAGACCAACTGGCAGGTCGCCATGCCGCTCGGTCTCGAAGGACAGTATCAGCTCGATCTGGATGGCGTCGATAGTCTCGCCCAACGAGCACTCAGCGCCTATGCCTGGCGCGGGTTAATCGATACCCTTTCGCCACGGATCGCCTATTCGGCCACCGTGACTGGCAAGAGCTACAGCGAAGCCAATGGCAGCAATCGCTTCGAGGTAATCTACAGCTACGTAGCCGAAGATCGTTTCCTGAGCGACACCGGTTTCAGCGGCCCCTGCGACGGACGCAGCGCCACCGTGCGCGACTTCGCCGATGACGCCGAAATGGGTGGTCTCTTCCCCGACCTCACCCTGCGCAACCGTCTCAGTGCAAGCTGCACTGTCTGGGAGACAAGTGCCAATCCAGTCGGTACCGTGCGTGCCTGTGACCGCTACGAGAATTGCGCTTCGGCCGCACCGGAAGTGGTCAGTGGGGCAGTGGATAGTAATTCAGTGGATAGCAGTTCAGTCGAAGCCGTGAATGCTTTGCCAAGTTCAGTGATCGTGGCACCGACCAATAACAGTGTGGTTGCCGTGCGTAACAATGTGTTGAGTGTGACCGTTGTCGCTGAAGCTGCCCAAATCCTGAAAGATGTACAGATTCTCGTGGACAATGCCGTCGTGCAGACGATCTCGTTCAACCAGGCTGATGCGGTCAAGAAGGCGCAGCGCACGGTGGCCCTCAATCTGTCCAATGTCGGCGAAGGCAAACATACGCTGGCGGTCAAAGCAAGTGAATTCTCTGGTGCCGCGCAGCAGCCGGCAACCACGATCAAGATCACTGTGGACAAGAACGACCCTGTGGCCGTAATCGACAACGACACCTTGACCAACGCCGATGGCTTCTCGCTCGGCAACAGCATGATGCGCATCCACGGCAACGCCAGCGATACAGTCGGCTTGTCGGCAGTGCAGATCAGTGTCAACGGTGGCAACTACGAAGATGTCACCTTCGACAATCAAGGCAACTGGAATACAGCGATCTACCTGGGCGATGAACCGGCCGGTCAGCAGTTCAAGTTCAAGGTACGAGCCTTCGACCTATCAGGACGATTGGCCGAAGTGGTAAAGGATGTGACGATTAACGTCGAAGCATTATCCTTGATCCAAACCAACATCATCACTGGCCCCGGGCAGGTTACGAGTACGACCAGTGCAACCTTTATCTTTGGCGGATCGCAGGGTGTGAGCAGTGCCAGTGCCGACGCTGTCACGACCTTCCAGTGCCAACTTGATGGTAGTGACTTTGCTCCCTGTACCAGCCCGAAGAGCTATACAGGACTAAGCAACGGTGAACACAGCTTCCGTGTCCTGGCCAGCGACGGCAAGGGCAACATCGACCCGACACCTGCCCTCTACGTCTGGAAAGTGGACAGCGGTTTCAATCCAGATGGCAGCAAGAAGCTCTTCCTGCCGTTGATCAGCCGTAGTGCTGCAAACAACATGCTGATTGTTGCTGCGGATTGGACAGTGGCGGCTAGCCCGCAAAGTGCAGCGCCAGAAAGCGGGTCAGAAGTTGAGAGCCAGCCGCTAGATGGTTCCACACAAGATGCGGCCCAAGGACTAACCCCTGACCAAGAGGAGGCAAAGGCGAACCTATTCTTGCCACTGCTGACAAGTGGTAAATAACCAACTGGGGTAGCATGATGGCAAAAGGGGTGACAACTGAGTGTCACCCCTTTTGCTTTGTCGCACTCTACGCTATACTCCTGGCGCATGAGCCAGTATTCCTTACCGACACCCTTCGTAGAGTTGCGCACGCCTCCTGCTCTGCGCGCTACGGCACTGTTTGGCATTTTCTTTGTTCCAGTCTTGCTCTTTATCGCTTGGATGGCCTGGTGGGTAGAAGGGGCTGTGCTAGGGCTCTGGACTTTGCCACTGTGGATGGGGATGGAACTCTATTGGCTTTGGCAATGGCGGGTCTGGGCGCAGCGGATGCGACTTCACGGTGATCACCTGGAAATCTTGATGCCGTTTGCCCCCACTAGCAAGATTGCCTATGACCAGATCCAGGCAATCCATTTGGCGTATGGATCGCTGCAAATTGTAACAGAAGCCGAATCGATCCACTTGCGTGGGGATGCCAACACGCTGGCACAACTGACAACAGCGTTGGAGCGACGACTGTCTGAGCTACATCTCTCTGTAAACGACACGCCTACCGTGCCGCTTCTTATTCGCTCCAACCGACAGCAGATCGTACTGGTGAATCTATTCGGCTTGTTGATTGGGGCCCTTGGCATCAGTCTATTGAAGGTGGCGTTTGACGACGTGGAAATGAAGGATCGTGGCTTTGCAATTGGTTTTGGCTGGCTCATGATCGGGCTTGCTGGAGCGGCGCTTTACTGGCTACTCGTTCCCTTTGTCTGGCACTACCGCTTTGGCAAAGAGCACATTGAGGTCAAGCATAGCATTCATACGGAGTCATACGATGTTTCCTTGTTGCGTAAAGCCGAGTTGCAACAGCGCTCCGTCACCAGTCGTGGTATCACCAAGACGCTCTATACACTTGAATTGCAGTTTGCCAATGGGAGAAAGTTGATTGTTCAGCCTGGAGCGCAGAACTATCCGTTTGAGTATGCAGAGACCTACGAGAATGTTCGCCTTATCCGCTTGCTGGCGCAGCTTCATGCCATTTACTCTACCCAATTGCAGTCGCAAACTATCTCTGCTTTGCCTCGCCAGTCCACTGAGAAATTGGAGACCAAACCCGTGGAATCGCCACGAACCGTGATTACGATAATTCCGCTAGACGTTGCTGCCCTACCCTGGCCGGAGACCAAGACACCGGATTACGCCTACCAACTTCATTCGCAGCCGGTCGACCTCACTGTGACGGTTGTAAATTATGGCGAGCGCCAGCCAGGGGCCGAGACGGTACATCTTCGGCTCAGCCGTCCTGTCGCAGGTGTCTCGACCTTTGACACCACCAACGGTGTGGCTAGCTTTAGCCAAAGCGGTAACCTGCTCTTGCTGCATACCCTTTTCAGTGCCCTGGTCATTGACTGCCGCAGCATGAATGTTTGGCGCTATACGGTGCGCAATCGAGCGCTTTTTCTTGACCTAGTTTGGGAGGGTGAACAGTTACGGGGCAGTGTGATCGGCTACGGCAAAAGCATGAGCGAAGCAGAATCCTTTGGCCCGTGGAGTCTAGAGGAAATCATGCAGCAGTGGCAAGCAGGGTTGGGGCAGGCGGAGCAAGGGAATTTGGTGTAGATGTGCGGAAGAGAATGGCAAGTGGCGGGTTACTTTCCCCTTGCTAACGCGCAGGGTTCTGGTAACTCGCCACTATTACTGTCCAGTTTTGCCCCTTGCTGACGCGCAGGGCTCTGGTAATCTGTTACTGCCCCGTCACCAATACCAGCGCGTCACGGCAGGGAATGGCGACATTTTCAATCGCACCATTGTTTACCAAAAGCAATAAGATAGCGGTTAGTATCCGCTTCAGCTAGGGCAATTGAGTTTTTTACCGAATAAATTCCAGTAGTTGTGTCACCAAGATGCGCAATTGCTTCGCCGAATATGCGATATCCATCAGATTGTAGGTCAATTTCTTCTGAGTCGATCACTTTTTGTGCGTACTCTTTGGCAAGCTCGTACTCCTTTAGTCCAAGATATGCCTCTGCGTAAACGTCATGGCAGAAACTTTGCCGCCAACTTGTCATACGATCTGCTGTCACAAGTAACTTCTCCGCTTTATTAATCTCCTCTAGTGCATTGCCAAATTGATGTTCTAGATTGTTGACTACAGCGAGGGTCATCTGACTGCCAGCCATTGCTACTACTTTTCCGATTTGATCATATAGTTTGTAAGCGCGCTGTAGTAGCACCTTGCATTCTCCGAACTTGCCTTGTGAACGCAATACATTGGCAAGATTGTTGCAGGTCTTAGCAATTCCTTCTGCAAAATTAAGTGATTCAGCCTGTTGCAAGGCAGAACGATAATGAATTTCTGCCGTCTCAAATTCCTCTCGATCATCTGCCAGATTGCCGCGCATGTTTTCAATTTCATATGCTGCACGATCTAGTTCAATCTCTGCCTTATCCACAAACTCTTGCCGTTGTCGTAAATAACCCCAAGCTAACCCTTTGCGGGCGTTGATCATCTCGATCTCTATGAATTGATTTGAAAGTTTAAGACTCTGATGAAAAATGAAATTCAAAAACGGTAATCAAGGTGTACGAATGGCGGATGCGAGCTTACCGGAGCCAAGTAAACCAGTGTAGCGCAAAAGTGATTGGGAACCTGTGGCAAACTGGTCAAGAAGCCATTGACATGTTTGCGTAAGAGCGGCCAATCGCTGGCCAAACGATGAGCGGTCAGAATGTCGTGACGGAGCCAACGCCACAGTTTCTCAATCGGGTTAAGCCAAGGCGAGTAGGTGGGCAACCAAACGGGTTGAATGGTTGGTAGTTTGGCCAGAGCAGTTGTGACATCTTCATGTTTATGAATACTCCAGTTATCTTGTGCCACAAAAATACGGTCTGCCCAGGCATAGGTGGTGGCAATTTGCTCATACATCGCAATGACTTTGGCACGTCCAACGATATAGCCATCCAAGTAGTTGACTTGCCCCGTGAGTGCATTCAGCACGCCGATCAGACGCCATTGCTCCTGTTTGCTGTTTTGGCGGTCAGTTTGCGGTGCTTGGGCGGGTGCGCCTTCACTCCACACTTCACCTGGTTCTGGCCAGCGGTAATAGCCCATCTGATCCATAAACAAGAAGACGGTCCGCGCAGGGGCTTGGGCAGTTTGGCGCAAACAGGTGAGCATTTGTTCCACTTTGCTCCTATATTCCGGGTCGGGACTGTATTGTTGCACACTGGCGGTGCGCAACTTCAGACCATAACGTCGCAGAAGGTACCAGACCCCGCTCAGCGAATAGTTCTGCAGCCAAGGCACGGCTTGCCGAATACTCGTCAACTGCCAACGGCTTTGCACAACTCCTGCTGGACTGGGTGTGACCGGTTCTTCTGCCTTGGTACTTTGCTTCGTGCTTTCTGGCCCTTGTCGCAACAGATTCACCAATTCGTCTCGCCGGTCAAAGATGCCTCCTTCGCTTCCCACCCTGTTTATGCTGTTGCAGCCCTGTTACTCCTTCTTTTTCCAGTATATCCATCCAGCCATACACCGTATCTGGGTCGCGTGGTCGCAACAATCCTTCCTTGGCCACTTGGTGCGCACTGGCTCCTTCGGCGATTTTCAGGATGGCCGCACACCGTTCTCTTACATACTCTTGTTTCGTCTGCTCGCGCAATTCAACCAGTTCTTGGTGCATTTTCGCACTTAATTCTAGCTTCCTTCGTTGGGTCATCTTGCCTCCATTTTAGCTTTGATGACCTAACTTAATCATTACCGATTTTGTTAGTCAAATTTCATTAGGATCGTTACAGGCAGTTCAAACTCATCCTGATCGTTATGAATGCGTCCAGCCAGTTCATTGGCGCGTATAGCCACCAATGACGTTTTTTGCAATAAAGGTTCAACATCCGCTAGTGCCTGTGGTGTACGACCTGTAAGAAATTCCAGATTGCCGCAGGCCAATTGAAACTCCTGGCGCACATCGGGCTTCAATTGCCCTGAATCGAGTGAGCGGAACAGGCGCAGTGCTACGACCGCTTGACCTTGGTCGATCTCGAGTTGTTTGTACTCATTCCAGAGCAAAAATCCTTCATTGAGTCGTTCTGTTTGAAATAGGTGATAGGCTGTCTCTGTATAAAGAGCATAACTACTACAGATGATGGCTGCTTGTTGATGAAAGATCTGCTTTTGCGCGGTGTTGAGACGTTGCAACAGAATCGAGCGGTAAACCGCTGGCACTTCGACGCCGTCCTGCTCATCACTTCGTAGTAGCTGCTTGGAGAGCAGGGTAGCTAATAAGTGGTTCGTTTCGGCTTGTTGCCAATGTTGAATGGGTGCAGGTAAGCGGAAAATGGCGATTTCTAACAATAGATTGAGTTCTGCCTGTGTCAAACGTTGCAAGATCCGATCAAAAAGCGTTTCTAATAGTGGTGCCTTGCGAAATGCTGCCAGCAGATCATCGATAATTTCACCGGCCTTGATCGTGTTACAAAAGAGTAATGCTAAACGTGGATTGCCCTGTGTGATCCGAAAAAGCTGCTGTTGCTGGCTGGCTGAAAGCGTGAGCGGTTGATCTTCTAACAAATCAACAAATGAATCTTCATCTAATCCTTCTAATGTCTCAACATGGTCATAAAACATCGGTACGCTTTGCCCAATCAAAAGCATGGGTGTCCATGCGCGCAGACTTTCAATAAAGCCAACCAATGCCTTCGCTTCCACACACGTATCCAGCAGATCAATCTCATCGATACAAAGCAATGGGGCTGGGTGGAGCTTATCCAATACATAACGAACCAATTCCAATACCTTTTCGCGCTTCAGTTCACTAGCCGCCTTGCCGTGTGTAGCGGTCAATTCCAGCCACAGCGATGGAACCCCTAGTTGTTTTGCAAATAATCCGAATGCAAAGGCAAAACTTTCCACTTGATCGTTAAGATTTGGGCGAATCGTGTACCAAAAACAGGGAGTTTTGCGTATATACCTCAATTCATCGGCAATTTTGGCTGCCAAAGTTGTTTTCCCAACCCCAGCCCCGCCGACCAGTGCCACACTTTTCTGTTGTAATAATAAACTTACACAGCTTTCCATAGCTTCGTCTCTGGCTACCCAAGAACTGATTTTGGGGACAGTTTCTAGTCGTAACGCAGGATGAGCGAATTGAATTAACTGTTCTGCCAGCAAAGTCAGTGCTCGGCGGCGATCTTCACTTAACTTAGTGCGCCCAATGGCTAAGATCTCCAACAGTTTGCCTGGGGGAATTCCATCTACAAAATAGAGCCATAAAAGCCGCCGATAATATTCTGCATTTTTTCCATCAAGTTTATTGAGGAGTTCAAGTAAGACCTGACGTAGGATTTCACCCCGTTCGCTGGATGACGTTGCCTGAGCTGGCAACGCCTGACCTAAAAAATACGGTGAAGCAAAGGGGGAGTGTTCACCCAGCCAAAGTGGTTCACGAAAATGATTGAGAGTTTCTTCAAGGGCAGTTGTAAAAGCAGATTGTGCTTGATCTGACATAGTTGATGAATGAGCGGGTAAAAACTACAACAGATTTAGAAAGGAACGGATTACTTGTGAGCGTTTTTACGATCTAGGACTTCTGGTAATTGTTGCCCTAAAGTGCCGTTGGAACGAAGCCTGCGAAAAAAGCGAACAAAAGCCCAGAAAAAGCGAACAGCAAAAACACGAAGCGATGCTATTGTATCAGCAGGGGGTGTGAAGTTGTCAACAGCGTTTTAGAACAGCAGCTCTTGTGAAATTGAGACGCTTGTGAGACACCCAATTAATACAATGTTGGTGATTGAGAATCGTAATCCAAAAGTCAATTTTAAACTTTATAAAATCAAGAGGTGGGATATGATGTGAGTTTCTACCTTTTTATGGTAATCCAGATCGGCGCAATATGTATATTTATAAACTATCTGTAAATTATGTAAAACTATTCCAGCATGATTGGTGGACGACGTCCGAAATATTTCTCAAGTAAAACACCAATCATGTTGGCGATGTTCTTGTTACAACGTATTGGACTTCAACCAACCACACTACAAACCCACAAGGAGAAAACCTATGGAAAGTCTAGACACTGCTCAAAAAGCAGAAAAACGGAAGTTTGTGTTAAACCTGCGAAAGACAGGTATGCATTTTAGCCATCTCTTGATTACACTGGCATTGGTGGTAAGTAGTATCGGTCAAGCCTTGGCAAGCAAAGAAGAGACAGTGGTGGGAGGAGCGATTTTCAACAATACGACATGGAATATGGCAGGGAGTCCATATTTGGTGAATGACAATGTGGTAGTCAAGAACGGAGCCACTTTGACTATCGAACCTGGGGTTGTAGTTCGTTTTGCAGCGGGGAAAGCGATGGTTATCAGTGGACAGTTGATTGCCAGAGGTGCTGCTAATAAGCCTATTACTTTCACCAGCGATAAGCATACATCTGGTTTTTGGGGATATATCAAGTTTGATGAAACCAGTACAGACGCCACCTTTGATGCCAACAGTGGGCTTTATGTAAATGGTTCTATTCTGCAATATGCAATTGTTGAGTATGGTGGTGGCATTGATGTCAATCCAGGAAATATTGTTATCGTCCAATCATCACCCTATATCGACCATGTGATTGTCCGCCAAAGTGCTCGCTATGGCATCAGCTTGAATCAAAGCAATGCTCATATAACCAATAGTATGATTGCAGAGAATGAACTGAACCTTATCTACAGCGTAAGTGGTACATCATTGATTGTCGGTAACACTATCGAAAAGAACAAAGTTCACGGTGTTTGGATATCCGGCATGGGTACACCGTACGCTGTAGTAAAAGGTAATACAGTTCGTGACAATGGCGATATTGGGATTGCTTGCCAATATTATGTATCTGTTCTGGACAACTCTATCTATCGAAATGCGGGCACGGGTCTCAATCTCTACGCCGGTTGTGAAGCCAGTCGCAACATCATCGCATATAATGGCAATGGGGGGATTAATGCGAATGTAGATAGTACCATTTCCTATAACAAAGTGGCAGAAAACTCAACAAAGATTGCAGGAGGTGCATCGGCTCTGAGCAGTGGAGCGAATAACATCGTGACGCACAACAGCTTCATACTCAATCATTCCGAGACAGCAGGAGTAGGTCTTTCAATTGCTGGATGCCCCCAAGGTGAATTTACCTATAATACAGTTGGGCAAACTGTAATTGATAAATTACAGGGGGATCGCTTTTAGCGCAGGGACTATTGGGTGTCCTGTTCATCACAACAACATCAAAAACAATGGAGGTTATGACCTTTACAACGGCAATAGCGAAGGTAGTGGGACACTGATTGCCCAACAGAACTGGTGGGGAACCATGATCTCTCACTAATCGACAAAGAGGTTTACGACTATGTGGATGATGCTGGCAAGTCGTCGGTTGACTTCACTAATCCCTTGCCTGGACCTGACCTTGATGCCCCTCCCTCTCCACCGACCGGATTGACTGTGAGTGTAGACAATCAGGGCGTCTTCACCCTGAATTGGAATGCCAATCCTGAGTCGGACATTGCTGGTTATCGGGTCTATTACGATGTGGATGCTGGCTACCCATATGAAGGTACAGGAGCAGCGCAGGGTACATCGGGGATGGATGTAGGCAAGGTGACGAGTTATCAACTGAGCAATCTGCCAGCCAACACCGACATTCACTTTGCGGTCATCGCCTATGACAACTCTGGTGACACCTGGAATGGCACCAGTTGGTTCAGTAAGGATATCACTGGTAATATCTGTCCATCTTGTCCTACCCTTACTCCAACAAACACACCTACACCAACAGTTCCAACTAACACGCCAACAAGTACGATTTCGGTGACACCCAGCAATACGCCTACATCCACCCCAACCGTGCCAACAGACACCTCTACTCACACTGCAACACCTACACTGACGGATAAAGCTAGCGATACACCCACTGCCACCTCAACAATACCGACTTTTACACCGACCGCCACAGCTACCACGCCTACAGTCACGCCAACTTCCTTGCCGCCAGCGCTGTTGGTGTTGATCGCAATGCAGCCACAGGAAGGTTCAGCCAATCAGGTGACAAATGGCATCATTACGGGCAATGGCTTTGTTGACACGCCAACTGCACGCCTGCAACGCGATAATCAGAGTGTCGAACTTAGCCCTGTGACCATGCAGAGTGCAACTCAACTGTTGGTAAACGTGCCCGCCAATCTTGACCCTGGCAGCTATGACTTGGTTGTGCGCAATCCGGATGGCACCAGTGCGGTACTCCCCAATGCCTTTATAGTGCAATCGGAGACGCCAGTCATTCTTGATGTGCGCCCCAATCAAGGCAGCAGTGACCAACCGACTGATCATCAGTAACAAATTAAGCATTTACAGAGGTTGTCAAATCTGGGGAGAGCAGACAAGCCTGTAAAATGAAAGGATGAGCGAACCAGAAAAAGAAAATAAAACTAAAAAAGCAAGCAGTGTGCGACACACGCGAGCGGTTCAGCGTGATCGGAGCAAACGGTTGAGCAGCGAATTGCCAGATGAACAAGTGGTAGAACGGCTCCACGCGATTGTGCATCCAGCGACCCTGGCGCAAATCGCTGTATACGAAGCGCTTGGGCTGCGTGCCCGCATCCTGACGTTACCCGTGATGATGGCCTTAGTATTGAGTCTGCTCTGGCAGCAAACCGGCAGCATCTGCGAAATGGTGCGACTGGTGCACGAAGAATGTGTTTTGTGGGTCGCCCCCTTACAAGGCTTAACGCAACAAGCACTCTCGACTCGCTTGCGTATGTTGCCAGCAGAGTTGTTTCTGCAAGTTCTGCTTGAGCTATTGCCTGGACTGGCAAAACGCAGTTTGGAACGCAGCCGCCCCTTACCCGCTGAACTTGCCTGGGCGAAAAGGCAATACACTCAGGTTTGCGCCTGCGATGGCTCAACTCTGGATGCACTCTTGTGCAAGGTCGGGTTGCTGCAGGAGAATGAAAAGAATCCATTGGCGGGACGCATGTTAGCGATTCTGGATATCGTCACTCGCCTGCCTACCCAGGTTTGGTATGAAGAAGATGCACAAGCGCATGACCAAAGCTTTCTCGACAAAGTGCGCTCCCATCTGCTCACAGGCAGCCTGCTCATTTTCGATTTGGGTTTCACCAACTTCACTTTCTTCCGCCACCTTGGTGAACAAGGTGTCTTTTTCATCACACGTGCCAAGAGCAATCTGGCATTCCAGGGGGAATCGTTGCTGCTCAAAACTGCTGTGGTGCATGACCAAATCGGTTGGATTGGACAAGGTGATGACCGCCAGCAAGTGCGCCTGATTCAATTTCTCTATCACGGCAAGTGGTATCGCTATCTCACCAACGACCTCGATGCATCGCATCTTCCCGTTGAGTATGCCGTGGCTCTTTACTGGCAACGCTGGCGAATTGAAGATGCCTATGCCATTGTCAAACGCCTGCTCGGTTTAGCTTTCTTTCATTGTTCGGCTCAGAATGCTGTACAAATGCAACTCTGGGCGACCTGGATTCTCTATGCGGTTCTGGTTGACCTGACTGACCAAGTCGCTCAGCAACTCAACAAACCCTTTGCTCGCATTTCTATGGAGATGGTCTATCGCTCGCTTCCTTTCTTTGCTAGGACTCATCACAAGGGGAATGCCGACAACCTGATTGATTATCTTGTTGCCAATGTCAAACGCCTGGGCATTCTTAAATCTATCCGTTCTGACCAACCGTCAACTCTTCTCTCCCTCAAGTTGACAATCGCTCTAAACGCTTAATTTGTCACCAATGTCTTTAGCCATAATTACGAACTATGGAGCAACCCCAGCAGCCCCCATGCGGGTGAACCTGTACAAATCGGGTTGATTGTCCACCGTCAAGGTGGCAAGAACGTGGCGCAAAATGTCAAGGTACGCTTCTACATCAATGGCCTGGCGGTGACATTGGGTGACAGTGCAATTCCTTTCCTCGACCCACCTAATGGCAGCAATAGTACCATCCCGCTCAACGTCATCTTCCCCGATGCGGGGCCTGCTACCTTGTTAGCAGTCATTGATCCGGATAACCAAATCGATGAAGGTAGCCTGGGCGAGAACAACAATTTGATTACCCGAACCCTGACCATCGATGTACCCTTGCCCGACAATGTACCGCCCGTAATCCAAGGGATTCTGCTCAACCAAGGGGTAGAGACGACAACAAAGCCGCAGATTCAAGCTGTAATTACGGCAACCGATCCGGCACCGAATGCAAGCGGTGTGCAGTCCATCCATCTGATCGAGTACACTTATGATGTTGGCGCTGCGCAGTGGGTGCCTGTCCAACAGTCCGGTTGGTTGCCCCAAGTGCTGCCGCCTGCCTTCTATCCCTGGCAATTGCAACCCAGCGCCGGCATGCATTATCTGCAAGCGCGTGCCATCGACGCCAGTGGCAACATTTCGGTTGGTAATGCGCGTGCCCAGATTAGTTATATCCCTCCCAGCGACATCGTTGCCCGTGGGCAAACTCGTGTCTATCGCCAGGAAGTCCAGGCAGGTCAACAGCTTGAAGTCACACTCGAATCCCTCTCTGGCGATGCTGACCTCTATCTCTGGTCTTCTCGTACTGACCAGTCGGTTTTGGTCAGCAATCAGAATGGGAGCGCCAGCGAACATCTGTTGATCTCATCCACACAGATTGTTCCAGTTGTTTATCAAATCGAAGTCTATGGCTTCTCGCAGGCTGAATATCGCCTGCAAGTCAAAGTCAGCGATGCTACGTTGATCAGCGCGGCAAGCCAAGCACTGACGGGGATTACTGTACCTAACAAGTCAGAACCTGGCACGCCAGTTGTGCCAGTGGACAGCACACCGGATAAGAACAGCGGCACTTGGCCCGACCCGAACCCCATTCCTCAAAACAGCCAGAACGTGTTCCTGCCGCTCGTCTCGAGATAAGTAGCACAGTGAACAAAAGATAGTTTTTGCAGGTGACAGGTGCAGTCAAATGTGCCTGTCACCTAACTTTATGGTACGAGGTAGGCAAATTTCTGTGAACAATCCGCTATCTCCAAAATCCGTCGAACTGTTTTGAGCGTATATTAACCAACGATTCCAATCATGTGCTCAATCCCAAAACGAGGCAAAAATATGTCAACTTCACAACGAAACTTGCTCAGACAGATAGGCAACCTGTTTAGTGTAATCATACTTATCCTGCTAGAAGTCAGTACCATCTTGGCAAGCAAAGAAGAGACAGTGGTGGGAGGAGCGATTTTCAACAATACGACATGGAATATGGCAGGGAGTCCATATTTGGTGAATGACAATGTGGTAGTCAAGAACGGAGCCACTTTGACTATCGAACCTGGGGTTGTAGTTCGTTTTGCAGCGGGGAAAGCGATGGTTATCAGTGGACAGTTGATTGCCAGAGGTGCTGCTAATAAGCCTATTACTTTCACCAGCGATAAGCATACATCTGGTTTTTGGGGATATATCAAGTTTGATGAAACCAGTACAGACGCCACCTTTGATGCCAACAGTGGGCTTTATGTAAATGGTTCTATTCTGCAATATGCAATTGTTGAGTATGGTGGTGGCATTGATGTCAATCCAGGAAATATTGTTATCGTCCAATCATCACCCTATATCGACCATGTGATTGTCCGCCAAAGTGCTCGCTATGGCATCAGCTTGAATCAAAGCAATGCTCATATAACCAATAGTATGATTGCAGAGAATGAACTGAACGGTATCTACAGCGTAAGTGGTACATCATTGATTGTCGGTAACACTATCGAAAAGAACAAAGTTCACGGTGTTTGGATATCCGGCATGGGTACACCGTACGCTGTAGTAAAAGGTAATACAGTTCGTGACAATGGCGATATTGGGATTGCTTGCCAATATTATGTATCTGTTCTGGACAACTCTATCTATCGAAATGCGGGCACGGGTCTCAATCTCTACGCCGGTTGTGAAGCCAGTCGCAACATCATCGCATATAATGGCAATGGGGGGATTAATGCGAATGTAGATAGTACCATTTCCTATAACAAAGTGGCAGAAAACTCAACAAAGATTGCAGGAGGTGCATCGGCTCTGAGCAGTGGAGCGAATAACATCGTGACGCACAACAGCTTCATACTCAATCATTCCGAGACAGCAGGAGTAGGTCTTTCAATTGCTGGATGCCCCCAAGGTGAATTTACCTATAATACAGTTGAGGGGCAAACTGTAATTGATAAATCTAGTACAGGGGGGATCGCTTTTAGCGCAGGGACTATTGGGTGTCCTGTTCATCACAACAACATCAAAAACAATGGAGGTTATGACCTTTACAACGGCAATAGCGAAGGTAGTGGGACACTGATTGCCCAACAGAACTGGTGGGGAACTACTGATCTCTCACTAATCGACAAAGAGGTTTACGACTATGTGGATGATGCTGGCAAGTCGTCGGTTGACTTCACTAATCCCTTGCCTGGACCTGACCTTGATGCCCCTCCCTCTCCACCGACCGGATTGACTGTGAGTGTAGACAATCAGGGCGTCTTCACCCTGAATTGGAATGCCAATCCTGAGTCGGACATTGCTGGTTATCGGGTCTATTACGATGTGGATGCTGGCTACCCATATGAAGGTACAGGAGCAGCGCAGGGTACATCGGGGATGGATGTAGGCAAGGTGACGAGTTATCAACTGAGCAATCTGCCAGCCAACACCGACATTCACTTTGCGGTCATCGCCTATGACAACTCTGGTGACACCTGGAATGGCACCAGTTGGTTCAGCAAAGAGGCAATCGGCAACACTACTGCAACACCGGTAGTCACACCTCCAACCAATACGCCTACAAGCACCAATACCCCAACCAGCACACCCACACAAGTCCCAACCAACACACCGACTCCTACTGCTACTCCTGAGCCTACAAGCACATCGGTGTCCACCGAAACTGCCAAGCCACTTGTCCTCATCTACGCCGTGCTTGACAACAATCTACAAGGGCAATGGAACGATCTGGTCAATCATGTCGAGCAAGGCGTCACCTCGGCTGCGAATGTGCGGCTGATGGTCGATGGGCCAGGGGTGAAAGATGCTTACATCTACATCCCAGAAAAAGATGATAATCCAAATTGTCCCACCATCAGCAACATGAGTTGTTCGGGGCGGTACAGCATTGATAAGGGCAACTATGGACCCGCCAGCGACAACAGTGCTCGTCCCGAAACCCTCGCCCAATTTATCATTGAGTCGGTTCAACTTCATCCCAATGCTACAAAATTGATCGTTGCCTTAGTCGGTCACGGTAGTGGTTGGAGTGCCGGCATTCAACCTTCGCTGCCTGTAACTTTTACGGTGCGTGATCAACCACCCAAATGGCGCGATCAAAATGGCGGTCTTTTGTGGGACGATCATGCAATCGGTCAGGGTAGCGGTACAGAGTCACTTTCTACACTGGGTTTGGGTGAAGCACTGTGGCGGGTTCAGCATGCGACTGGTAAAAAGATTGATCTACTCTATCTTGATGGTTGTTCAATGGGTATGGTAGAAGTGGGCTATGAAGTGCGCGAAAGCGTGAACTATTTGCTCGCCTCGCCAAACACCAGTTGGGCAACCTTCGCCTATGATGAACTATTACCAAAGCTAGACAATCCAAGTGATGATGGCCGTGCGATTGGTCAAAAATGGCTGCAAGGGTTGGCGAGCAAATTGCGTGACCAAGCAGGCTATCCATTTACCTATTCGTTGCTAGACTTGAAACAGATGGCAACCTTGGCATCGAATGTGAGCGCCTTATCAACGGTTTTACAATTACGTTTGAGCCAACACAAAGCTGAGATCGTTACCGCTTTCACCAACACAGATCGTTATGAGAGCGACTACAATGAACGAATCGATGAAGTAGATGCGTACAGTGATCTATACAGCTTTGCAATTCAATTGGGGAAAACACTAAGCGGTGACTCGGCTGTCATAAACACAGTACAACAACTGACCAATACACTATCAAGTCTCGTAATTGGCAAAGAGTATCAAAACGGCAAACCATTGTATTCCACCCAAGATGAGTGGATTTGGAATGATCAGGGTGGCTTGGGCATCTATTTACCGCTTGGTTGGGATGAAATACGGAGGACTGACTTTTACACTGCTGCCAATCTTGCCTGGGCAAACGATACGAACTGGGATGAATTTCTGAATAGTTTCTACAAGCCGCAGCCTGTTGCTGCTCAGTCACCACGCCCACTAAAGGTGTGTAGTAGCACAATTGAAGAAACTTGTGCAGAATTGCCAAAGCCATTGGAAAGTCATGAGGTCTTTTTGCCGCTGGTAGCTAATGTAAGCAAGTAGTTTCATCACTTACTACAAAACATATATCGCATAAATTTTGGTAAGAGGGGATAACCCATGTGAATGATTTGACATCCACATTCACGTAGGTTATCCCTTCATTTGTGCAAATTTACTTGCTTTGTCTCTTAGTAAAGTCTCTTGATTTAGTCAATTACGAGAGCATTTCGTAGATCTGGTAACGATGTGCTAAAATCGGGTCATGAATTGAGTAGACAGGAGAATTGTACTATGTTCCAAATTGTCTATGAATATGCTGATGCATGGCCACAACAAGGTGTACTCCATTTTCAAGTCCCATTGACACAGATGGAGATTGCAGTCTCACCCGATTCGGCGCGACGCAAGGCCAATGGTTATCTGACACGCTATGTTTCTATGTCGTTGTTAGCTGGTAAACCAATGTTGATCATGAATCAGCGTCCTATTTGGCGTATTCCACTTGAATTGCAATTACCCGAACTAAATCAAATAGCAACACTTGGCATGATCGAGGTCGATGCCCATACCCGCGAAGTTATCCCTCTCAGTGCAAAGCAGATTCGTAGCATTCAGGATCAGGCAAATGAGCTTATTGCCCGTTTTACACCAGAAGCAGCAGCGGCAATCTGACTGTCTAGTTGCTTGTGCTGCAATGGTGTTAGGTTATTTGCACATCCCAGTCCGTTATGAAAAGTTGATAAGATTATTAGAGACAGAACAGCATGGCTCGGTATTCAGCAAGTTAGAAAATTTGCGTGCATTATATGTGAATGTGCAGATTCAGGAAAGTTCAATTGATCAAATAGAGGAAGCTCTAGCAAGTGGTTTGCCAACGATTGTTGCAGTTAATACAAGAGAACTCAAATCATATTGGCGTATTGGGGTTGCTCATGCAGTTATTGTAATCGGTATAGATGATCGTTTTGTTTACGCAAATGACCCTGCTTTTGCGATTGCACCTCAAAAGATATCTCGAGCTGAGTTTGAATTAGCCTGGTTGGAACAAGATTATTTGTCGTGTTTGATCGGCCTCTAATATTCTCTGCTTTGCTTCTTCTCTACCAATAGAATAGTCAGAGAGTGTAGAACAAGAAGCTATCTTGCTCTACACTCTCTATACTACCTGCTCTACTGTCCCGTTACCAATACCAGCGCGTCACGGCAGGGAATGGCGACATTTTCAATCGCACCATTGTTTACCGTATAATCTCCGCTATTCCACACCGCAACCAGATGGCGATATTCGAGGTCCTCTCCAACCCACAACGAGGGCAAGACTGCATTGGCTTGAGTAGCGTTGAAGATCACAATGGCCGATTGACGCCCAAAGCTGCGGCGGAAGACGTAGATGCCCTGGTCGGCGTGCAACTGGCGAAAATCGCCGAGGGCCAGCACAGAATAGCGACGGCGCATGGCAATGGCCTGTTTGAAGAATTTGCGCAGGCCAGTATTCCAACTGCTTTCATTGTGCCAGGGGAATGCACCACGACTTCCGGGGTCCATGCCGCCGGTGAGTCCGACTTCGTCGCCATAATAGACACAAGGTGCACCGGGCATGGTCATTTGAAAGAGGGTACAGAGCCGTACTGCACTTTCATCGCCCTGGAGGGTGTGTAACATTCGCGGGGTATCATGCGTATCCATTACATTGAGCTGTGCGGTGGTAATTTGCCAATCATAGAGGCCTAGCATGTGATGCACGCCATCGGCAAACTGCTGTGTGCTCAAGGGAGAAAGCGTAAAGCCACCGGGTCGCTCATCCAATCGCAGTGTCGAGGCACCGAAGAAGCAATAGGCGAGACGGCTTTGTACATAGTTCATCAAGGCATCGAAGCAGTCGCCGTGTAGCCATTCTGGAGCCTCGTGCCAGATTTCGGCGACGATGTAGGCCTCCGAGTTTGCGCCTTTGACCACCTGGCGAAATTCTTGCCAAAAGCTGCGGTCATTGATTTCTAGCGCAACATCCAGCCGCCAGCCATCGATGCCAAAGTCGATCCAATATTTGGCAACCTGCATTAAAAACTGACGCACGCCTGGATTGGCAACGTTGAGTTTGGGGAGCGCCGCCAAACCCCACCAGGCATCGTAGTTGATGGGGCGGCCATCTTCGGGGTAGGGCCGCATCGGCCAACCCTGCACCCGGAACCAGTCGATGTAGGGCGAGTTGCCGCCGTTTTCCAGAATGTGGTGGAAGGGCCAAAAGCCACGCCCTGTATGGTTGAAGACGCCGTCTAGCACGATGCGTATGTTGCGGCGGTGAGCATGATCGAGCAAATAGCGAAAGGCCTCGTTGCCACCGAGCAGCGGGTCGACATTGAAATAATCATAAGGATGATAGCGATGATTGGAGGCTGAGGAGAAAACTGGATTCAGATAGAGCGCAGTCGCACCCAGGTCGGTCAAATAATCAAGTTTGTCAGCAATGCCGTAGAGGTCGCCGCCTTGATAACCCTGCTCTTCAGGTGCGGTACCCCAAGGTTTAAATTGAATGCCTAGCGGATGCTCCACGCGATTACTTCGTGCAAAACGATCCGGAAAAATTTGGTAAAATACAGCTCGCTTTACCCATTCGGGTGTTTGTACTGACATGAAGACTTTGCTCCTTTATAATGAGTCCCTTATTAAAAGGCTGTGCAGATTGTGGCACAGCGAAGAGACCTCTGTCAATTTCAATCTGAATTACATGACTTAACATGTAAGTACAATTAACAATTCGTCAACGTTTGATTCGATTGATCCGTTCCATTTTGTTTCCATCAAATAGTGATTTTCTTGGAGAACTTCTATGCCTGATTTACGAACGTCAAAACTAGCCGAAACACTCGTTCATTACTGTACGTCGGTTCACCCTGGCGACTGGGTCCTGATCCGTGGCCATGTTATCGCCCTGCCGCTAGTCGAGCAGGTGATCGGTGAAGTGGCACGCGCCGGTGGCAACCCGACTGTGCAACTCTACAGCGAGGAATTGGACGAATCGTTGTTGCGCAATGCCAGCCTGGAGCAGTTGGCGTGGGCTTCACCGCTGGAAGAGATTATGGCTCAGCAACTTGATGTTCGGATCGTGATCGGCGCGGCCAGCAATACCCGTGCTTTGACCGGAATTTCTCCACAACGACAGCAAGTCTTTCAAAATGCTCGGCGCAAATTTCAACAGACCTATATGCAGCGCAGCGCTGAAGGTACACACCGCTGGGTGGGCACGCTTTTCCCTTGTGCTGCGTATGCTCAAGAAGCCGACATGAGTTTGGCCGAGTATGAAGATTTTGTCTATGCCTGCACCTATACCGATCAGCCAGATCCTGTGGCCTGTTGGCAAGGTGTACACGATGAGCAACAGCGCTTGGTCGATTGGTTAAAAGGTAAGGAACAAGTTGTGGTGCGTGGGCCGAATGTTGATCTTACACTATCCATCAAAGATCGCACGTTTATTAATAGCGATGGTAAACGGAATATGCCGAGTGGGGAAATTTTCACTGGCCCGGTGGAGGATTCGGTCAATGGCTGGGTGCGTTTCGACTATCCTGCGTTGCGTGGTGGGCGCGAGGTGGAAAGGGTAGAATTCGAATTTAGTGCGGGCAAGGTTGTCAAGGCAAGCGCCCATAAGAACGAAGACTACCTGCTCAGCCAACTCGATAGCGACCCGGGTGCCCGTTTTCTGGGTGAATTTGCCTTTGGCAGCAACTATCAGATTCAACAATTTACGAAAAATATCCTCTTTGACGAAAAGATCGGCGGCACGATTCACATGGCAGTAGGTGCTGGCTATCCGGAAACTGGCAGTCTCAATCGCTCGGCGGTGCATTGGGACTTTATCTGCGACATGCGAGTGGATAGCGAAGTGCTCGTGGATGGGGAACTGTTCTACAAAAATGGAAAGTTTTTGGTGTAGAGGATGGTTGCGATAAAGGCGATGTTGTTCTTGAAATACTGCTCATGCACTACACAGGGATCTCTGTGTCTTCACATGCTCTGCGTGTCTCTGAGTAGTCGCCTTTCGAGAGGCAACACACTGCTTTTCATTTAGAATTAAATCTAAGAGCAGCGAAATTTTTCGGTTAGGGGGTGAAAGTTCTACACTATTGTTTCGAGAGTTTCTCAATCTTTGCTGAATCCCCTCCGAAAAAGGGATTCGGCAGTACATATTTGAGAAGCCACATCGGTGTATTGGTATCTTCTTGACGAATGGGAACCTTCCATTTCCCGTTAACGGTTGAGAAGATGCTTGTTGGGCTAGGATAAAACGAGTCCAGTTCAAAGCTAGAAGATTCAAAATAAGCAAGTCATCAGAACAGGGTGTCGCTTTATGCTTAGGATGAATTCCGCTTTTCGCATGGATGTTGTTTCCAAACGAACTGCTACGATTATGGTCTTTGCAGTTCTTGCGATGGCAACACTTTTGACAGCGGAAAAATTTGATGATCGGCCAAAGTCTTTTCCCGCAGTCGATGCCTATTGGTCGGAAATAGTCCCGGGGCGTTATCGCCAACTTTTAACGGCTGCGTATAGTGCCGACTACTTAAATGACTATCACTTCAAGTGGTATCAGCAGGTGGTTGGGCAATTTGTCTTTCACCAGCAACAGTTGGGGCTACGCGGTATCCAGATTTCTGACTGGTATCGTAAAGAGATTGCCGAATTAAACAGCGAGCAGGTGCCAGGGGTGATTCTGGCCGCTGCCATTGCAAATCAGGGCAATGCGCCGACGCGTCCCTTTAATATTGATCTCTTGGAGAAAATGCAAGTTCTACTAGGGCAGACCTTTGATTGGCCACTGTCGATCGGAAAGGCGACCTGGGAGGATATCTTTGAAAATCCAAGTGTGGGAATTACCCAGATCATGCCCTGCGAGGGTCACGGCTTTCCAACCAGTATGCTCTTTGATCCGCGGGTGAGCATCAAGCTAATGGTCGCCAAACTGCAAGACTCAAGTAAGGCTGCGTTACAACTGGGCATCAACCCCAACGACTGGTTTGCCTTGACCTTGCTCGGTAATAACTTTGGTTCCACCGCTGTGTTGGGATACAGTGATTATCTACACCAATATAGCTTTGGAACTCGCGACATGAAGCAATTTTTGAATACGTTCCCCGCAGGCAAACAGCAATTGGCGCGCATGTTGGCCTATGTGCAATATATGTCACAATATGAAGGCTGGGCGCTTCCGCAGAATATCGACATGAATTACCTGTGGTCACTCGTGGAGTAAAAGTTTGCCAATGAAAACCGAAGGCTTGATCGAGGTAATTCTGTACGCCCGTGACATGGCAGCGCAGGTCAACTTTTATCGCGATGTATTGGGCCTGCAAATCGAGTATCCGGCTGGCTTGTCTGACTACAGCCAGGAATATTGGGTGGTCTTCGCAACAGGTGCCTGCAAGCTGGTATTGCATGGAGGCGGCCAAGGCAAACTTGGCGAGAGTGCTCCCAAAATAGTCTTTGGGGTTGACGACATCGATGCATCACGTAGCGAACTGTTGGCTGCAGGAGTAAGCCTCGGCGAAGTCCGTTCTCCTGCACCGGGTGTACTCGTCGTCGACGGCTACGATCCCGAGGGCAACGCCTTTTCGCTGGAATCTCACAAGGGATAAAAATTAGCTGGAATGGTACGCAAGATCGCACGGACATCGCTCTGGGATGGAGAAGTCCTTGCATCCTAGTGCCACTTTAACAAAGCAGTTTGTCAATCGTCTTCCGGGAAGGCTGTAGCTACAGACCTGCTAATATGTAGATCCTTCCCGGAAGATTGCAAAATTACTCTGTTAATCATGCACTAGGGCACTGCCTGTGGTTACCCTGTATGTATTATCTATCTGGCAAAGAGTATATCCCCATCCTCCTCGCGTTGTACCGCCTTTTCGACAAAGAGCGCCTTGTCCCGGCGCTGTCCATCCTGTCGATCCTCATTGAACCAGGCGGCCCACTCGGCAGGCGCATCGATATCTTGTCCACCATGTTTGGTGAGACGTTGGCGGACCCGCAGCATCACCGGCGTATTTACACTCGCCCCACTCACAATCACTTGTCCCTTGCTCAAACTTGACAATTCTTGGAGTAAATCACGCCCAACACTTTCTACAGACGAGGCAATCTTGTCCTGGTCGATCGGGTTGGTGATGCGCATGATGCATTGGGTCATACATTGACTCAGCACATCGCTGTCCAACTTGCCTGGGCGCTGCGTAATCAGCCCAATCGATACGCCAAACTTGCGCCCTTCGCTCAGTACGGTCTTGAGAATTTCAGTGGTGACCGCATCGGCGTTGGCCGGTGCATAGTTGTGCGCTTCCTCCATCAGGCAGAAGACCGGGAAGGGAATGTAGGTTTTGTCGCCGCGTGTGACTTTGCCCTTGCTCGTGTCGATGCGTGCAGTGTAGACGCGGCGCAGCAAGGTGGCCGCAATTACCTGCTGCTCACGCTGATCGACCTCGTTGAGTTGCAGCACCGTGCATTGTCCCGGCGCAAAAAGTTCGCCCAACTCTAGGTTCTCTGTGTCGTTAAAGATACGGCTGTTGCGCAGTATGCTGTTCAAACGCCAAATCAGTGCCCCTGTGGTGGGATCTTCTTCCTCTTCGTCTTCGCCCTTCTTGCCTTCGGCGGTCTGGCGCACGGCATACATTAACTGTTCGAGATTGTAGCCACCTTTGAAACTGCGCTGGGCAAAGGCATAAGCCCGGCTCAGTTGATATTGCATCTTATCAGTGAGGTTAGGCAGCAGATAGCGCAGATCGCCAATTGTCAACGTATCAATTCGTACACGCACGGTATCTGGCTGGAAGACACGGACACGCGGCTTGTAATTTCCCGCCCGGAAAGCAGGGTGATTCATCATCTCTTGGAGCGTGCCATACTCGCCGTGTGGATCGATGATCAACACGGCCGCCCGATTGTGCGGCATCATCAACTCTTCGAGCAACACGCCTGCCAGATAGCTCTTCCCGCTGCCCGTGCTGGCAATGATGGCAAGATGGGTACTGGTAAAGCCCTTGACATCGAGGGCAACCTTCACCGCATCCGGCGTTCGGCTGAGCAAACTGCCGATGTTGGCCGAACCACGAGATCCTAGTTCGCGCTTGTTGAGTACCTGGCTTAACAATTCATCTTCGGCGATGTAGATCGGCGCTCCACCGACCGGTGGCACGCGCGGATTGATAAAGTCACCCATGCGCGAATCGTGATAGCCGAGCACAGCAACGGTTATTTCGAAAAGTTCACTGGCGTCGCTGTCATAGCCTAGCAGCGTGGCAATTTGGCTGGGGGGCACAGAAGGGTCAGCCAGAAAGCTGTCGGGAAAGAGTTTGACCGACTCGCGCCCGGTTACGCGGCCTAAGATCTGGCGCTCCATGCCATCTACTTCGGCATAGTAGTAGACAAACTCGCCGTGTTTTACCCGCCGTTCTAGATCGGGCGCAATAAAGGTAAATTCGTTGGGGGTTTCGCCCGGCCCTTTCACGGTGCCGATGCAAGTTAGCTCCATAATCCTAACCTAATCCTGACCTACGTACGATTCCTAGAAATCGTCAACATAAGCAATTCAAGCCGACAAAAGTGTAGCACCAGCTCACACAGAGATGAAGATTCGAACAAATGTGCAAAAGTTAGGATGGAATTATGCTTCTTTTATGCGTTTGTGGCGAATTTTCACCCAGCTTGGGTAGGATTCTTGGCTTTACGTTGCTATTGAGGTTCGTTGTCCACCCCGCTGGCAAAATGATGGCGCTAGTGTTCTAGGGCTGGCCATTATCAAGTCGGTTGTCAGTGCGCACAAGGGTATGATCGAGGTGCAAAGTGAGTGCGGGAAAGGACAATCTTTCGGATTGGAATCATGATTGAAAATTCTGATTCACATACTTCCCATGCAACCCCAACAACTCATCCAGCATCCTCACCGCATTCTCATAACTCCCCACCACCGGATCGAGCAGGAGCGCCTGGAGTGCCGCCTGGCGATCGCCGTGGATTGCGGCTTCGACGGCGCGGTCTTGGATGGCGACTTGTTGGGCAAGCATAGAGGTGATAGCGGGGGGCAGGGCGGGGACGTGGAGATTATCGATGCCATCACCGCTGATGACGCCAGGGGTCTCGACCACGGCCCAGTCGGGCAGGCCGGGGATGGCGCCGCGGTTGGGCAGGTTGAGGGCGTGCTCGAATTGGTTGCGGTTGTGCAGCATGCCGGTGATGATCTGGATTGCACGTTCGCCGGAGGTGCGGCTGAGGTACGGTTCGACCGGTAGTTCGCCGCTGGCGGCCTTTTGGAGTTGCTCACGCAGTGCGCCGGCGTCACGTTTGCGCCCTTCAAAGTCGTAGCCCTTCATGGCGCTCGTCTCCCAGGCGTAGGAGAAATATTCGCCGGCGTGACCATCGCCAGTGGCGGGGAAGAGGCCGAAGGCATCGAGCAGGCGGCGGGAAAGTGGCTCGAAGCTGGTAGGCATAGCGGCTAGGCGGCGCTTGAATTCCGGATAGATGTCGGCACCGGTCTCGTTGTCGCGCAGATCGTAGATCCAGGTGATGTGGTTGAGCCCAGCGGCCTTGACATCGAAACGGTCCTGGAGCATGTTGATCTTGGCTTTGGCTTCGTCTAAATCCTTGACTATACCCATCACGATGCCGACGTTGCGGTAGGCGGCCCCGATTTGGTGACAGAGACCGACCGTTTTGAGCTTGGTCGCCCGGTTAAGGGCTAGGCAGACGCGTGTCAGCGGATTGGTGAAGTTGAGCAGCCAGGCGTCGGGCGCAATCTCTTCGACCGTGCGGGCAACCTGCAACATCAAATGAACACTACGCAGTGTGTGACTGAGTCCACCGGGTCCGCCATTCTCACCCAACACCTGTTTGAAGCCGTAACGTAGCGGGATCTCCCAATCTTTCTGCCAGGTGGCTAAGCGATCCACTGCCACTGAGGTGATGACAAAGTTGGCTCCCTTCAGTGCAGCCCGTAGGTCGGTCGAGGCTTCAAAGGTGAGTTGAGCAGACGAAGCTTGCTTTAAGCGATTCGCCACTCCCTCCATCAACTGCAAACTTTCGGCATTGAGATCGGCCAGGGTAATGGTGCTACCAGCCAAATCAGCAGCATTGGCGA
The DNA here is from genome assembly GCA_046328715.1 of Caldilineaceae bacterium. Classification (GTDB taxonomy): domain Bacteria; phylum Chloroflexota; class Anaerolineae; order Caldilineales; family Caldilineaceae; genus JAXLWB01. Next base: position 104,766 of record JAXLWB010000011.1, read on the forward strand.
TGATGTCGAGCAACATGCTGACACCAAAACTGGTGCTTCCTGCACCAACCAGGGTGATTTTTGTCGCGGTCACAGGGTACTCCGTAGGGTTAGAGGGGTGAGGTAGGAGGGGTGAGGGGTGAAGTCCTCTAACCTCATCCCTCACCCCTCTAACTTCTGATACAAACTTACGCCTTGCACTCACAGCCTCGGAAGATCGAGCGGGCAGAGGTCTTCGCCTTCTGCTCAGCGTCGTTGACATCCTTGGCCGCTTGGGTGAAGATACCCTTGACATCGGGATCGCCGGTACGGATTGTTTTGTCGCGGGCAGCGATGACGATCTCGTCGGATTCGGCGTTGAACTGGAAGAGTTCGAGCGTGGTGCCATATTGCGCCGCAGCGTTGAAGGCATCCAGATTCTTGTCGGCCAATTCGGGCACTGCCTTGATCACGGTCTCTTTCCACTTGGGGAAGAGTGAGATGCGCGAAGGACGCAACAGGCCGATGCTGATCATCAGGTCGTTCCATTCGTCCGATTGCAGCCACTTGGTAAATTCCCAGGCTTCTTCAACTCCCTGGCTGCCCTTCCAGATTGCCCAACCATCGGTGGTGATTAAGGTGTTTTGCTGTACTGGACCCTTCGGGATTTCGGCGACATCCCATTTGTATTTGCCAGTAGCGGTCTTGACCATTGGGCTAAGCTGCCAGTCGCCGCTTTCATACATGGCGATGCGACCATTGACCATCAAACCTTCGCCGCCCTGTTTTTCACGAGCTGCAAATTGAATCAGCGTGTTGTCTTTCCACAAGCGATCCCAATTCCATTGCAACGCATCCAGTGCGGCTGGCTGGTCAAAGGCGGCTTTTGTGTCATCCGAGGGGTCTACCCAATGACCGCCATTGCCTGCAATCTTCTGTTGTAAGCGGTCGGGGCCATCGCCGATCAACCCACCCCAGACCTTGTTGGCTGGGTCAGAAAGTTTGCGCAGCGCATCTTCATATTTGCCGTTGCCATCGACTGTCCAATCCCAGGTGTTGTCGGGGTAGGCAACGCCCTTGGCATCAAAGACATCTTTGTTGTAAAACATGACAATCGTGCCCATGTACATCGGCATGGCGAAGCGTCCTACATGCGGATTGGCAAAGGCATCCCAGTGCGGCTTGGCATAGTCGGCAATCTGCTCTTTGGTCATATCCTTATCGACCAATGGCGTCATATCAACCAACTGCCCCTTTTGCGCCCAGAAGGGAAGCGTAGCGCAGCACATGCCAATAATGTCTGGTGCATTGCCAGCCACCATCTGTGTCAAGATCATTGTTGCTTGGTCTTCGGGAGGTGGTTCGGGAATGATCTCTATGTTGGGGAACTTCTGGGCGAAGAGGTCAGCACCTTTTTTGCCCATGTCCATCATGGCTGGTACGTCAGTGGCGTCCGAAACATCCCAGCGCAGGCTAATCTTGGCTTTGGCAGGAGCTGCCTGGCTACCACCGGCTGCAGGAGCCGCACCAGGTGCGCCGGCTGGTGCACAGGCAACCAGGACTGCGCCCGCTGCCACACCAGCCATGCCACGTAAAAACTGCCGTCTTGACATTGCTTGCATAGTTTTCTCCAATTGTGTTTTGTAACGCTAACCCCACCCTAGCCCTCCCCAACTTTGGGGAGGGGACAGTCACGGAATCAATCTGCTTTTTTCGACTGTCCACGAATCGTGATTTGCCCCTTTACAGTTCCCTCCCTTAGCAGGGGAGGGTTAGGGTAGGGTCGTATTACACAGGTTTGAAATACAACTTGCTTACCGATTGACTCCAGTTAAAACAATCCCTTTTAAAAATTGCCGTTGGGCAACAAAAAAGAGGATTACCGTAGGGAGTGAAGCCATTAACGACATCGCCATTAAGGTGTTCATTTGCACAAAATAGCGTGTCTGGAATAAACGTAACCCAAGCGAGATGGTATAGTGCTCCATCGTACTAAGGTAAACCAGTGGCCAGAAGAACGAATTCCATTCACCGACAAAGACCAAAATCAGCACGACACCAAAGACTGGCGCACTCAAGGGTACGATGATGCGCAACAACGTTGTAATAGGACCGCCACCATCAATTTTGCAGGCATCGTCCAGATCGCGTGGCAACGTACGAAAGAATTGACGCATCAAAAAGATAATAAAGGCATCGGTGGCGAAAAACCGGGGGACGATTAAGGGCAAAAAGGTATTGATCCAATGCAACTTGGCAAAAAGCACATAAACCGGAATCAGTGTACTCTGGTCGGGTAACATCATGGTGGCGAGAACGAGGATAAAGAGGAAATCACGTCCACGAAAGTCCAAACGGGCAAAGGCATAGGCGACCGGTGTACAGGAAAGAATCACACCAATGAGATTGAAAAGCGTGATCGTCAACGTGTTACTATAAAAACGTGCAAAAGGCAGATCGATAAAGGGTTGGGTAAAGTTACTCAGTTGAATTTCGGTAGGGATCCAAACAGGTGGAAAACTTTGTGATTCGGTGAGTGTCTTAAAGGCAGTGGTGATCATCCATAGCGCTGGTACCATAAACAAAAAGCCGCCAATCACGAGCAGCAAATAGACGATAATACGCCAAGCTAAGAGCAGCCAATTGTGCGTGCGTACCGCAAGTGCCAATTGTGCATCCCATTCAACCAACGCATTCATAGTGGAGTCCTCATATACCGCACAGAGGCACAGGTCTTGTCCTTGTAAGGATGAGCTTTCTCAAAGGTAAAAGTGTCAACGCTTACGGCGGCAAGCTTTGATGCCGTGCGGAGTATCGATCAACCCTCGTAGAAAACCGACGAACGGCTTGACCGCATGGTGAACAAGGTAAAGACCATGATGATTAGAAAAAGTACCCAGGAAATCGCCGCAGCATAACCAAAGCGTGCCATCAAGAAACCGCGACGATAAAGGTATAGCACTAACGACAATGTAGCATTATTAGGCCCGCCTTCTGTCATAATAAAAGAGGCGGTAAAAACCTGATACGAACCGATAATGCCGATGATCGTGTTAAAGAGAATCTGTGGGCTGAGCATGGGAATCGTGATATGAAAGAATTGTTGCCAAGTTGTCGCTCCGTCTAATTGAGCTGCTTCGTATAGTTGATCGGGGATACCCTGCAAGCCAGCCAGAAAGATCAACATACCGGGGCCAATACTCCATACACTCATGATAATCAGTGAAGGCAATGCCCATTGTTCATTGTAAAGCCAATTGATGCTCTTAATGCCGAAATAATTGAGAACCGCATTAAATAGACCAAAATCACTGTGGAAAAACCAGGTCCAAATCAGTGCTACAGCCACACCGGAGACAACAGAAGGCAAGTAGAAGATTGTGCGCCAGACGCCGATGCCTCGGATCTTTTGATTGAGCAACATGGCTACGGCTAGCCCAAAGATTACCTGCAACGGCACCACGCCAACTGTATAAAGCGTGGTTACCTTCAACGCCTGCCAGAAGAGATCGTCCTCAAAGAACATCTCCTTGTAGTTGTCAAGGCCAATAAATTTGGCGTCTGAAAGCAGATCGGTCTTGTAGAAGCTGATAATCAGTGAGAAGATCAGTGCTCCCAAGGTAAAAATGAGAAAGCCAATCAACCAAGGAGTGATCAGGAGATAGGCGATGCGCTCTTCGCGAGCGCGCAGGCTTAAGCCTTTGCGCGGTCTTACACTGACGTTTGTAATGGGAGGCTGCACACTTTCGATCCGATTGGCCATGCTTCCACCTTCCAAAGCGTTGCTAATGCCACTTTAACAAAGCAGTTTGTCAATCGTCTTCCGGGAAGGCTGTAGCTATAGACCTGCTCATATATAGATCCTTCCCGGAAGATTGCAAAATTACTCTGTTAATCATGTACTAAATTGCGGTTGCAATGCGCTAAGTAAAACTTGATGTTAGCTCGATGCGTAGCTGAAGTGTTACTTAGGCCATTGCAAAAAATAAATGTCCTGTTTACGAAGCTTTTGCAATGGCTCAAGCGATTTCATTGAATACTTTTTATTTTGAAATCGCCTTAGTGGTAGCGATCGTATGGTGAGGACAAACTGCTCTCTACTTTTGTGAATCTGTGATAATCGTAGTCTAACGGATTTATGATATTATGCACAAATTGGCTTTGAGGGTAAAGCGGCGTTTAAATGTTTGTTAAACTTCTGTGACACTCATTCAAACCCGTACAAACAGACGGGAATCTCCATCTCCTGTGGGGTTAGGCCACCATGATGGCCCCAGAATGGCATCCCCTTTGACCCCTCTTCATACCACCAGATACTCTCTCCCTCGTGGGGCAGAATCAGCAGATTCGCCACCCGTTCCAGAAAACGTTGCGACGGCGCAGTCGGTCCAAAATAATGTTTGTCGATCAACTCCTGGGTTTTGTAGACCGTGGCAAAACCATCCAGGCGTGAAGCAAAAAATTCAACTGCCTCGTCCAATAGATGCTCATGAATGTAGACAAACATGTCCCTTGCCGACCCGCCCGGCACCAGCAGATGGCCATGCTCGTTGCGTTTGATAAAGCGTTCGACTCCTACAAAGCGTGCATCGCGGTTGACAAAAACACATCGCTCCGGCGTGATCGTATCCTGCCCGTGATCAGCAGTCAGAATCAGCAATGTCTTCTTTGCCTTGCCCGTCAATGGACGCAGGATCATCTCCTCCAAGCAGTAGAGAAACATTTGAATCTCGGCGTCAAATTGGGCGGAATTAGGCCCGTTGGTATGGCCCAACGAATCAATCTTGGGAAAGTAAAGGTAGAAGTAGGCCGGATCGACCGTCTGTTCTACCTGAATCCGCAAACTGGTCAGCGCCTCGGCAATCGACTCATAACCATAGGACACAGCGCCTCGATTGAGCCAGTCGCTGTAGGTCGAAGGGGTAAACTCGGCAGGCCCATAGATGTGACTCTGAACGCCTGCCTTGGCTAAGGATTGATAGATTGTCTCTTCCTGCGGATAAATGGCCTGGGGTGCAATTTGTAGATTCTTGAGCAGGTCACGTTTGGTCGTTCCGCCAAAGGAGAAGAGCAAGGGGGTGATGATTGACCCGACCGCCGGGTCGTAGTATTGCCATTCGTGAACGCCACTTTCCCCTGGCGTCAATCCAGTGTGGATACAGGTGATGTGTGCTGCCGTCGTGGAAGGAAATTGTGAAGTCCAACGCAATGCCTTGCCTTGCTGTATGAAACGCTGTGACGCAGGCATTTGTCGATGGCGCTCGAAAAAACGCCAGCCAAAGCCGTCGGCCAGGATCGTGATCACCCGATCATAGCGCTGCAAAAAGTCGCCCCAACTGGCGCCACAGCCAGCCGGCAAAGCCGAGCCGCTGAGACAATGTTGAATCGTCGCCGGTAGATCGGCAAAGCATCCATGACCATAAGCAGGTACTGTCGTTGTCTGCATAGGGAAATTGCCTTTGAATTTGGGTGCAGGATGCAAGTGAATGTCTTCCTCAACCTGCATTCTGCCTTTTATCCTCAATCGATTCCTCGGCGAAAAGCTGCCTCAGAATGACAAATCATGAACGATTGAAATCGCCTTAAAGACGAAAGCAAAGTGTATTTTTTATTTCTTTAATTAGGCTTATAATTACTTAACAACGCAGCTTTCATAACTCCTGTAGTAGAAAATTGTATTGCAAATTTGTCTGGAGTAACCGTCTAGCTGGTCGGTGATCGGTACCTGAACAGTGATGGTTGTGATCAATCATTTTAGGAGTACGAACTTATGAAGATACAAATTTATCCTCTTCGTCCGCTGTTGCAATCTCGCCTGACGCTGCTTTTCTTTACTGGACTGATGACGACGTTGTTGTTAGCACTGGTGTTCAACACAATATCATTGACGGTGGCCAAAGCGCAAACCAACACAATGGCAGCAGGCAGCGTGCGCTTTGTTGCTTCCACAGGTGTTGACGAAGGTAATAGTTGCGATCTGAACAGTAACCCCTGTAGGACAATTCAACGTGCGATCGAGGTCGCGTTCGAAAGTGACGAGATTCGTGTAGCGACAGGGAACTACAGTGGCACCATGCACGAGTTTATCCCCGATGTGGGTGACGTGGCAGCGATGATCATTCTGACTAAGAACTTGACTGCGCTGCTGGGCGGCTACAATGCTGGATTCGATAGCCGTGATGCTGCACTGTCTGCGACAACGCTTGATGCGAGCGACGGCAGTGCCGACTGGGTTATCTTTGCAACCGGTGTGGCGACTCTGGTCGATGGCTTCACGATGAACGGCATCCAAGAAATCAACAATGGGCAGCGAGGGGCAGTGCGCATTGACTCGGGCATTCCTACCTTTAGTCACAATCGGATTGCTGGGAATCAATCGGCTCAGCGTGGCGCTGGTTTCTTGATCACAGGAGGAAGTCCGCAGATCGTCAGCAACTCGATCCTCTCGAACAGCGCGGCTGAAGGGGGAGGCATCTACATTTTAACTGGCACCGTCACCATCAGTGGTAATCTGATTGCGGGCAATGTCGCCCAGCGCGGCGATGGTGGTGGAATCTACATGGCAGATGGCACGGTTCTGATCGCCAACAACACCATCGCACAAAATCAGGCCATCAGCGGCACGACGGGGCGTGGTGGTGGCATTGTAGTGCGGGGTGGTGATCTATTGGGCATCGTCAGCAATCAAATCTATGGCAATCAATCTGCGGATGGCGGCAGCGCCATTGAAAGCAACGTCGGCACGAACGTGGCGAGTAACTTTATCCATCACAATCAAGTATTGGTCGCCGGGGCCGCTGTGCTGATCGAGCGCAGTGCTATGCCGATTGTACTCACGAACAATCTGGTCTATAAAAACCTGGGCAGTGGAATTACGCTGCGCGACTTCGACACGGCGCAGATCATCAATAATACGAGCCATCAAAACCAGTACGTCTCGTTTGGCGGCCCAGGTAATGGTATTGACGTCAACGCCAGCATCACGCCGACTCGACCCTTTACCGCCACAATCATCAACAACCTGCTTACCAATAATGCACAATGTGGCATCGAAGCATACAATGGAATCGTGCTGGCGAGCGATTACAATGATCTATTTAACAACAAAAAGGATTATTGCAATCTAGCCCAGGACGCCAAAGGCACCCATGATCTCAACAGCGACCCGCGCTATATGAACGCTCCATCCGATGACTACCGTCCGATGCCGGGCGGTCCTGTCGTTGATCAAGGAACGGCGACCAATGCGCCTGCGCTCGATATCTACGGCGAGCCACGACCGTATGCCAACGGGATCGATTTGGGCGCGATTGAAGCAGGGCCAGCCTATCTGTATTTACCTATCATCAGTCGGTAATAGGTAGTGGCAGAGTGGCAGAGTAACAAGGTAACCCTTCAACTCTGCAACTTTGCCACTTTGTAACCTGCATTTTCACATTAGTAAGACCCGTTATGTCGATAGCTGATCTACGTTCCATGCCAATCGAAAGCATTGCTCAGCAATGTGCCAGCGAACAACGGCTTCAACTCGAAGGCGGTGCCTGTCACGAATTGCTGCGCCGTGCCTTGGAGGAACGTTCTGCCGATGCCTGGACCGCCTTTGACGCTCAGTTTGCGGCGTTGCTCAACTATTGGGCCTATCAAGCATCTGCTCGCTATGGCCTGCCCGAACCGGATGGCGATGAACTGGACGATATCCGCAGCGATGGGATAGCCCGCTTTGTCGAACGCTACGCCAGTCGCTTTAGCCATAATTTTGAACATATCGGCGCTGCGTTGAGCGTGCTGCAAAAGTGTATCTACTCTTGCTTGCAAGATCGTCAACGTAGCCACCAGCGAGCCTTCAAGCTAAATCACGCCTTGCAGCAGGAGGCAATTGATCATGAACGGGGCGATCTCACGTTGCTTGACCGTATGGAACTCGAAGAGTTGCGACGTTGCATCCAGGAATTGCTCTACAACGATGTTCCCGAAGCACATCTACGTCTGTTGATCGAGTTGCGCTTCGGCCTTGATCTCAAACCACGCCAGATTGCAGCCCATGATCCCGAACATTTTCCAACCGTCGATTACGTCAATGATCAAATCGACCGCCTGCTAAAACGCTTGCGGCGGCGGTTGGATATTTATACGCAGCGATGTTTATGAGGCGGGAAATGTGATTCGTGACCAGTGATCCTGACCCGTGATGCGTGAATTTGCGGATTCTCTTGATTCTAGATTCTACATTCGGCAAGAGCAGAAATGAATAACACCCTATTTCACGTATCACGTATCACGCCTCATATTTCACGTTTCAAAAACCCATGTCGGAAATTTAACGTGCTTTGCATTAAATATTCCGTAGGCTTGTAAAATCAAAGGACAACAACAAAGGAATGGTACGTGGAAGCGCTCTTGCAGGCGGTTCTCTATCGCCACACCTGCCCGACGGCAGAAGAATTACTCGATTATCATCTCGGCAACTTGACGGGTACAGCCGATGAGGCGGTGCGTCGCCATGTGGAGATTTGCCCGCACTGTACCGCCGACCTGCGCGACCTCATCCAACTCGAATTCGAGTCGCAGCCTAACGTTACCCAGACTAGGCAGCGCACCCAGCTTCTACAACGCATGCGTCAATGGCTCGCCGATCTGCCGTTAATCCCCTTGCTGCCACAGGCTGCCATCTCATTGCCTACTCTGCGCAGCGGCGAAACTCCCGATACGCGCATCTTTGAATCAGATGCCTATCGACTCGCCATTTCTGTAATTCGCACTCCGTCCAGCAGCTCGGTGACCTTAGAAGGTAACTTGATCGACCAAAACGATCCACTGCAAACTCCCAGCGGAGAGGTACAACTGGTCCGTTATGAAGATGGTGAGCCGATTGCCTCAGAAACACTTGATGACTTTGGTCTCTTCACGGTTGCTGCCGTGCCATCCGCCACCTATTCACTCCTGATCAAACTCCCAACTCACAGTATCTGGCTACCTGAGTTCAGCGTCTAGAAAATAGTGAATCAGTTATCAGTAGACAGTAGCACAGTAAGACAGTGAAAAGCACTGACTCACTGTCCCACTGTTCTGCTGTCCTTCGCTTGTCTGGCGGGTGACTCTGGCATACAATGCGCTCAGAAGTATGGGAGAAACATCAGTTCTCAGATCAACCCAAGATGCACGCGCCGTGGCCCAGCAATTGCTAGCCTCCTTTGCTGAGGCGCGCCCGTTGATCACGTCCGACGTGATCGAGGCACTGCGCCAAATGGTTGATGAAGTCAAGCACCAGGACCCAGCGCAGGCATTACAGATTGCACAGACTGCGATGGCTGCTGCTGCCCTAATCGCTGACCCCTCTGCACATGCTGCTGCCGCCCGTGCCAAAGCTACTGCCCATGTCTTTCTCTTTGAACTACCTGCTGCATTGGAACACTATCGTCAGGCCGAGCAGATTTACCGTCAACTCGGCGCACTGCAGCAACAGGTCAGCGTATTGTCACCCCAGGTCTACGTACTGAATGCGCTAGGCGATCCGGCGGCAGCGCTGCATCTGGCGGACGAGGTGCGTCCGCTCTGTCATGCCCTCGGTCAGGTTGGGCTTGCCTCGCTGGTCAATCTAGAGATGAATGTGGGCACGGTCCATATTCAAGCAGGTCGCTACGAAGCCTCACTCGCCGCCTGCGACCGGGCTACTGCTGCCGCCGAGGCGCTGGGCGATCAGGCTGCGCTGGGGCGGATCGAGATCAACCGTGCAAATGTCTATCAAGAATTGGATCGCTACAGCGAGGCCGAACATTGCTATCAACGGGCGCGACAGATCTTGGTTGCCAGTAATCAAAATCGTCAACAGGTTGCGTTGGTTGATCTCAATTTAGGCTTGCTGGCGATGCGGCGCGCCGAATTTTGGCAGGGATTGCAACATCTAGAACAGGCACGAACAGGCTATCTTTCCACCACGCACCTCGCCTGGGTCGATTTCAACCGTGCGCTAGTCTATCATCGGCTCAATCTCAATGCCGAGACATTACAATTGGCTGCGGCTGCGGTAGACGCTTTGAACCACAGCGGTTCCCAGCGCGAAGTAGCGATGGCATTGCAGGTGTGGGCCAGCGCCGCCGAAAAAAGTGGCGCAAGCAGCGAGGCCGAACAACTTCTACAGCGCGCCCGGTGGCTCTTTTCTGAGCTTGGTGCAGCGGTGATGGTGGCCCAGGTCGATCTGGCCCTTGCTCAGATTGCGCTGCACGGCAAACAATTCGACAGTGCACATCTACATCTGACGACGCTGAGAAATTTCTCTGATCTATCTCGCATTCCCTCTCTGGCCATTCAAACCGACCTGCTTGATGCCGAACTACAACTGCAAGCGGCTGAGCCTGATTTTACCTCAATCCTGCATTTGCTTGACCATGCGATTGTATTGATTCCGGAGGATGTGCAAAATCACCTCCGGCTCGAAGCCTATCGACTGAAAGCACAAACGCTTGCTCGCCTGGATGACATCCCCGCAGCGCGTGCTGCTTATGCGGTTGCCATCCAGGCGGCCATCGACATTCGTCTCACCCTGTTGCTCGATGAGTTTCAGATTGCATTTCTGGAAGAGCAGTTGCCACTTTTCTGGGAGGCGGCTGCACTTTCGCTGCGTGCAGGCGAAGAACTCGAGGAAGTGGCACAGATTTTGGCCCTGGCTACAACCACGCCTGAGCAACATCAAGGTGTGACCACCGACGCACTTTCAAGCGATGATCTGGCAGAACTGCAACGGCTGCGCAACGATTGGCATTGGCAACAGAGTAAAGTAGAGACATTAACCAGCACTGCCCCTCTGCAAAATAACGGCGAACTGGTGAACACTCAAAAGGCATTGGGGCAACTTGAAGTGCAAATTGCCGACCGATGGCGGCGACTTGGTACTCGCACGCCGCTCAGCCAGCCACCCGACATAACAACCTCACCCAAAAGCCAGACTCGGCTGTTTACGTGGAGCGCAAAAGATTACGCCCAACAATTGCAGCATGCGCTGGAGCAAGGGAAAGAGAGTGGCAAAGCCGCCTACTTGCATTACTTTATCATGGGGCAGCAACTTTCCATCCTGGTTGGCCGGCCTGACAGCCTGCGCTGTTACTCATTGGGGGCAACCAACGGCATCGACAGCGCCTTGCGCGCCTGGCGCCATCACCTGCGTGATTGGGCCTTGATCGACAGTCAGCCCGAATTGGCTAGGCAACTTGCTGCGCGTCCGCTGACCCTGTTACGACGGTTATTGATCGAACCGTTGCTTGCATCGATTGCGGATTGTGACCATCTCTACCTGATCCTGCCGCCCCAGTGGAGCGATCTGCCAATTGCTGCTTTGCTTGATCGAGGCTCCGCATTGATTGAACGTTGGAGTGTGACACAATTGCTTTCGCCATTTTCGTTGCTTGCTCCTCACACAGGTCGAGATAGGCGGAATCTCACTCAGCCCAAGGATCGTCACGCCTTATTGGTTGGAATTGCAGAGATGGCAGGGCTGAACCAAACCAGGAGCGAATTGCACCGCATTGCCGAGCTAGCTCCCCAACCGTGGCAATGGCAACTCCTACTCGATGAACAAGCCACACATGAACAGCTTCTTAGTCAGATGGTTGGATGTGATCTTCTGCATATTGCCTCGCATGCTACTTTCCGTGCTGATAATCCGCTCTTCTCTTGGCTACAACTGGCCGACGGCCGGCTGAGTGTGGCAGAGCTTTACCACCGAGTGCGGTTGCAACGGCGTCCGTTAACCGTTCTTAGCGCCTGTGAAACTGCGCGGGGACAACATAGCGGCTTGTTGGGGGTGGCGCGGGCGCTCTTAGCTGTGGGCGCGGGCGAGTTGATTGCGACACAGTGGAAGGTGGAAGATCGGGCCAGCGCTGAACTGATGAGCGAGTTCTATCAACACTGGTTTGCCACCAGTGAAGTTGCCCATTTCCGCGCTGCAACTGCCCTGGCCAAGGCGCAGCGCAAAGTTGCGAACACCTTGCATCCTGCGTACTGGGCGGGTTTTGTGAACATAAAGTAAAGGCAAAACATTGATGTCGGAAATTTTTCATCCAATGCATTGAATACTCTAGATCAATAGTTCGAGCATCCATAGAGGAGCAACGGAACGTTATGATAGGCTACTCTTCACCGTGTAGATACAGTGTTCTGTTTACAATTGCGCTTTTTGTCGCCTGGTTGGCCATTGCCTTGACCAGCAACCCAGTGCAAGCTGCCAGCGATACATTTAACTGTCCGGGTGCACGGGGCGGAATTAGTAGCTTCCCGATTCAAGGCATCAAGTGGCACGATATCAACGGTAACCAACTGCAAGATAAAGATGAGCCTGGGCTCCCTGGCATCACAATTGAAGCCATCGGCCAAATGTCGAATGGCGCACAGGTAATCACACGTACTGTTACCAATGACAAAGGTGAGTTCTGCATTGGCGGTCCTGTGCTTGTTGATGGTATCTATCAGGTGAAGGAAGTGTTGAGTCAAGGGCAGCTAGCCGAATGGGAACAGACTTTCCCGCCCAGCGGCGTCTATTCGGTGACAGTGGGACCCAATACGCCCTTTATCACCTTTGGCAACAAGCAGAAAGCTGATCTGGTGATCGACAAGGCGCGCATCACTAATCCTGTCTATTACGGACAGCCGATCTCCTATAGCTTGACCGTTAACAATCTCGGTCCTGGGCTGGCGACCGGGCCGATCACCGTCACCGATGTGATCACCAATTCGCCGCTGCTGACCCTGCCGATTAGCGTCACTGCGCCAGCGCCCTGGAACTGTATGGTACTTGGTGGTGGCATTCGTTGTATTCATCCGGGGCCGCTGCCGGCGAGCAGTGCGTTGCCGCAAATTACGATAACCGCTACTGTGGTTACAACACCCCCTCAACCGCAGCAGCCCCTGCGTAACTGCGCCACCGTACGACCGCTGGCAGACAAAAATCCGCAAAACAACGAGGATTGCGACGTCACCGATCAAATACAATTCCCGACGAAACTGCCTGATCTGAGCCTCACCAAAGAGGCCTCGCCAACAGTCTTTATCATCGGCCAGCCTGCCTATTGGGTAATCAATGTGAGCAATCTCGGCCCAGGTAGCACATTAGGTCCGATCTTTGTCACTGACACGGTGCCTGCACTTTTCACGATTCTCGGTGCAACGGGAAGCGGTTGGAACTGCACGGTTGTAGGGCAACAGGTGACTTGTGCTCATCCTGGACCTATGGCTGCTGGCAACAGCTTGCCGCCCATTCTGATTCACGTCGTGCCTGGATCGGGTGTGACGCAAATTGAAAACTGCGCCGAAACCAACACCAAGGGCGACCCCAAATCAGAGAACAATCGTAACTGTGCTACGGTCGAAATCAAGTCCGATCAAAAGCCGCCACCTGACGTCACCGTTCGCAAACAGATTTCGGGCAGCGTGACTTCTCCGGGGAGTGCTACCTTCTCTGTCACGGTCATCAATATCGGTTCTGGCCCAACGACCGGCCCGATCTTCATGACTGACACCCTGCCTGCCTATCTGACTCCGATAACCGCCAACGCACCTGCACCGTGGAGTTGTTCCATGAGCGGGCAGATGGTCAGTTGCACTCACCCCGGCCCAGTACCACCTGGAAACTCGTTGCCCACGATTGTGATTACTGCCAACGTAGCTAGCGGCGTTGCTCAGCTTGCCAATTGCGCCCTTGTCAACACAACAGGCGACGTCAAACCCAATAACAACCAAGGCTGCGTCGAAACCATTCTCAACCCAGGTAAGCCGGATCTTGGGGTTCGCAAAGCGATTTCAACTTCATTGACGGCGGGTGGAACTGGTATCTTCTCGATCACGGTCAAGAATCTTGGCACGGGCGTGGCGACCGGTCCGATCACAGTCACCGACACACTAATTCCCGCATTGACGCCAATTTCTGTCACTGCTGCACCGCCGTGGAATTGTTCGAGCAGCGGCCAGACGGTTGGCTGTGTCCATCCTGGGGCGTTGGCTCCAGGCGCTACCTTACCGCCAATTTTTATCACAGTGAACGTGGCAGCAGGCATCAGCGGCTTTGAAAATTGTGCCAAAGTCGCAGTGAACGGCGATGGCAAACTCAACAATAATCAGCACTGTATCGGCGGTCAGGTGATCGAACAGGGCAAGCCTGATCTCGAACTAGACAAAAAGCCCGAAGGTGAGATTATCAACGGCACACCGGGAAGTTTCCTATTGACTGTGAGCAACGTTGGCAGTGCCGCTGCTAGTGGGCCAATCACGGTGACCGACATCTTGCCGCCCGGTTTGACCCCGACTTCGGCCAATGCGCCAGCGCCCTGGAGTTGTACGATTGGCGGGCAAACGGTGACCTGTGTCCATCCCGGTCCCCTGGCTGCTGGCGCAAGTCTACCCACGATTCAGCTCTTCGTCACCGTGAAGATCCATGACGGTCAAAACCTAGTGAACTGTGCCAAGGTAAGTGGCGTCGGTGACAGTAACCTGTTCAACAATCGAGACTGTGTCAACGTTTTGGCTGACAGTGACCACGATCTCGTCGCTGATACGATTGAATGCCCGAACGGCATTGCCGTCTGCCCTGACCGGGATCTAGATGGGCTGACCGATTATCTGGACGATGACGACGATGGTGACGGCATCCCAACTGCGAATGAAATCAACGAGGATGGCTCGGCTGTGGATAGCGACAGTGACGCTATTCCCGATGCGCAGGACAACTGTACGCTCAAGGACGCAGGCGGGAGCAAATGCAAAGAGGATGTCTACGTTTGGAAGATCAAGCCACGCAATGGTTCGCCGATACAACAAGGTTCGGATGGCAATGTCCAGGCGGGTGGCTGCATTTCCTGCGGCGTTTCGATCAGCAACATTGCGATTGATGAGCGTGGTGTACATCGTATGCGTGGTCTAGCCCTCGATCTCAACCTGCCTGGTGTCGGAGACGAGTCTCCAGGTGTCGGCTACACCATTCTGCTAGAGGCTGATGTGGATGGTGATGGAGAATTCGAGCCGCTAGGGACAATTCAACTACTGGGTGATGGCAGTGTGCGTTCAACGTTCGGTGAAGCACTGTTGCTGCATATCGAAGTGTGGCAGAATGGACAGAAAATTGGCGAGTTTGATCTCAAGGCGGGTGACCTGGGCAAGCTCGTCGGCGCTGGGTCGCAGATTTCGTTCCAGGGGTTGCCGCCAGGAAGCTCGTCGGCTGGTATGAGTTTACATTTTGCGGCAAACTTTGACTTTACCCCGAGCGGTCAACTCGTGTCCGCAGCAACTTTGACCGGTGACGAACTACGCATCCGTGCCGTCAATCCGACCCTGGTTGCCGATGGAATCGATCAGGTAACGGTGACTACAGATGGCACTGAAAGCTTTACTATCCAAGGCGTCGGCGAGATCTCAGGGGGGACATCGGTTTACCTGCCATTGGTCGTGCGCTAACGGTAGCACAAGAATATATTCTTGTGCTACCTAACCAACTTCACAATTCCTGTAGCTATCAAGCCTAATGTGTAGGCTACACTGTAATAAATGAAAAGCGGTTGCTGGCCCTTGCGCCAGAGCAAGCCAATCGACACAACTGCCAGCAGTGCAACAATATAAAGGTCCAAACCAATCGGCTCAAAACCAAGATTGGCAAAGATGCCGAGTGCGATAAAGAGCGAATTGATGACGATCCCCACTTTGTCGCCTCGGCGCATCGCGGTTGGTGCAACAAAGAGTGCCTGAATCCAGAGCAGCGTGACGTTGAGCAAGGTAAAACCTGCAAACCAGATCCAGTGCGAAAACTCATCATCGTTAAAAATGACGATCCGACAGAGATCGTTGCCCACCCCTTGTGGACAGTAGCGAATGTGTAGGTAGTTGGTGATCTCGTGATCCCCGTAGCCCGCCCCAAAGAAATAGATCCCTATTACAAAGACCAGATTGGCCAATCGATGGCTGAAAATATTGCTGGTTGTGCTGTTGCTTTCCACGTGCTGCTTGAGCAGTTGAAGTACCACCAACGTGATCAGCGGCAAGGTCAGCATGTTATGAAAATCCACCCAGCGCAGAAATTGATTGGCTGCTACATAGCCAGTCGTCAAACTGCTCAGCCGATTGATCGAGAGGAGAATTACAACGACGGATTGAAGGGTGAGATAAAGATGAATGCGGTTGAAGTATTTGCTAGCGGTGTTCATCGTTGGCATCCTGGATCCTGAAATATGAATTGACTATTGCCAACTAGATTATGATGAGTAACTGCTCATCCCACAGACCGAAAATTAGTCACTTTATTGTCACTCTTCCATCGGCGGATGTTCGCCGTAAGTTATCCACAGAACTCGGCTGTCTACCACATAATCATTATTGAGTCGTAACTCGATAACAGTAGCACGTCCTGTCGGCGTGTGGCCTATGATATGAGTGCCACCATTTTCCCATCGAAAATGTTCATGCCATTTCTGCCTCCGTGGATTGAACAACGCAACGATTTCGCCGCTTACTGGATCGTGTCCAGTGGATTTTGCACCCTTGAACTCATTGCAGCGATAGCAGGCAGCACAGAGGTTATCTAGTGAATCACTACCTCCTAGAATTTTGGCAATAATATGATCAACGACGAGCGGCATACCAATCATGCGCCTTGGAGTTTTGCAATACTCACAGCGGTTATCTGCGCGTTCAAAAACCTGTTTGCGAATTGGTTCCGCTAAGTTAGCCATAGAAAACGATCTTAATGGGGTGAAGGAAGTGGAAAACCACGCCAACGAAGCAGTGCCCAGGCGTACGCTTTGCGCAGCATCAATTCATCGGCTTCTGTGCGAAGTTTCTGTAGTTCTTGTCGCTCAAGCTCGGAGATATTTCCCTCTGAGTTTTTGTCTAACAATTCAAGGTGACGCTGTTGTTGAGAGGAGGAAATTTCAGCATTGGCGATAGTCCGTAAGGAGCGAACAGAGAGTTGTTGCATCTGCAGCAACTCTGCTTTGAGCTTTGGTGACTCACTTGGTATTTTGGGCGGCAGATTACCTTCAATACTTTGGCGCACAATCTGTTCCAGAGATTGCTGTGACGAGGCTGCGATCATCTCTAGATATTTCACAGTTGTATCCGGTAAATTAATAGTGAAAGTTTGTGACATGGGTACCCCGACCTGCTCAACGCAAGATATAACCTAAAATCTCTCAGGATTGTACCACAAACTTTACGCAATTGTATTGTTCTTTTTGTCTTGATATCATACCTAGTATGAACCACGAACTCCTTACAACTGCCCGCCAACATGCCTTGGAGATCATGCATCGCTGTGTCACACCACATGGCTTTCGCGCCTCAGGCTTGGCAGCGGGTTATCCACAGGTCTGGGCACGGGACTGCGGCATTATCTTCCTCGGTGCCGTCGCCAGTGGCGATCAGAGGTTGATCGATACCGCCCGCGCATCGCTCGAAACGATGAGCAAATATCAATCCCGGCGCGGCCTGATCCAACTCAATGTAAACCCGGACAACGGCTATGTCAGCACCGAAAATGCTGGTGCCGTGGATGCCAACCTCTGGTATATCCTCAGCCAATACTTGTATTACAAAGTGAGTGGCGACGTAGACTTCTTGTGCAGACATTGGCAGAGTATCGACAACGCACTCATCTGGCTTGACATGCAGGATATGAACGAGTGCGGCCTGCTCGAAGTGCCCGAAGCTGGCGATTGGATGGACTTGCTCGCTGTGCGTTACAACGTCCTCTACGACAACGTACTCTACTATGCCGCCGCCCTGGCGCATGAAGAGATGGGCAAGGTGGTTGGTGGTGGGGAAATTGCTACCCCTAACCTTCTCACCTCCCTACCTCCCCACGCCATCTACAGCCCCGAAGTCAACGCCGCAGGCATCCACGAGCGGCTCAACCTACTCATGTGGATTGACCGCTGTTGGGTAGCGGAGCACTTTGCCGCCCATCTGGAAAAACTCAAGTGCATTCGGCTGGAATGGTTTATGCTCTACCACAACATGGGGACAATCTCCAGCCGTCCTTTTTACCTTCCCTGGGTCGCCTTTCGCGAATACGGCGACTGGTGCGATAGTTTGGGCAACTGCTTGGCGATCTTGACTGGCGTGGCGGATGGGCATCGGACCGAGCATATTTTGCGCTACATGCGCCAGGTGGGGATGGCCGAACCTTATCCTACCAAGGCCATCTACCCGCCCATCTTTCCCGGCGAGCAGAACTGGCGTGAGTATTATCGCAGCCGCAACCTGAACTTGCCCCATCAATATCATAACGGCGGCATCTGGCCCATGATCGGCGGTTTTCACATTGCGTCGTTGGTACGACATGGCTGGATGCGTGAAGCAGAGCGGCAACTACTTTCACTGGCTGAGGCCAATCGGGAGGGGAGTAGCGAGGAGTGGGAGTTCAATGAATGGCTGCATGGCGAACGAGGACATGCGATGGGTTTTGCCAAACAAGGCTGGTCAGCCGCTATGTTCCTCTACGCCGATCATGCAGTCCAAACTGGGAAATTGCCGCTATTTGATGATCTGTTGGCCGCTAAGCCTACTTCTGCAAAGGCGGCGGAGAATAACGAGTTTTATGTCCATGCGGGCGGGGGACCTGTATAAGCGATAGTGTGGCATTTCTTATGTGGTTGAACACTCTGTGTAGTGAGCACGCCCCGTGCGGTCCTGTTCAACATCGTAAGAAATAGGCCACTGTATAAGCGATAGTACATAAAAATTGACCTGTCATTCTATATGAGAATGACAGGTCAATTTTTGAAGATGCGGAACCTCGCGAAATCACCTCACCGGATAGAGTGTCACCACCACCTTACTCACCCCTGCACCACTGCCTGCCCCGTTGATCGTCCGATTGAATGCCGCATAAAGATTAGGTTGCCCCGTTCGTTGGTCGAGTGTAAACAGATAAGGTGAATCGACCACATCGATGCCAGTTGCAGAATTGATTCCTAAGCGATTGTTCGATACTTCAATTGAGATAGTTTCGCCATTGCGGGCGACATCGTCCAGTTGGCGCAGGAGTCGTTTGCCATCCTGTGCCTCGCGCGTTGGGATGTAGGTATTGCCGTAGACAAAGAGCGATCCGTCACTGATCACGGCCTCGGCGCTGGCATCGCCATAGCTGCCTGTTAGCGCATCTCCGATGTTGACCGCACTTCCCCGTGGCTCACTGCCAAAGGTCACGTCAAATCGGACACGAGTATAGCCGCTTTCGCCTAAGTACAGACCAAGCAGGGCTGAGTTGTACACCCGATCCATCACCTGAACCGCGATACCCTGGTTACAATCCGTCCAGTTTGCCTGAAAGTCAATAGTGCAGGTCAACGGTTGCGCTAGGGGCGTGGCGGTGGGAACTGGTGTTGGTTGTGGCTGAGATTGCTGCGACACTGGCACTGCACTACCCAACTTGGCCAATTCCTCACGCACCAGACGCACGACTAGGCGATCCAATGTGTCTACCGAATATTTATCGACTTCGTGATCAGTCTCAGCCCCGGGACCACTGCTCGGATCGCTGCCCTCTTCGTAGGTAAGGAAGACGAACTTGCCACCTGTCACCTGCGCCAGTTGACGAAAGACATATTCGCCATCGGCCTCAAGATTGCTGGCCCCGACCGGGAAGATCTTGATGCCACGACGCACTGCCTCGAACATGTCCTGGTCGTAGCTGAAAGACTCCCAGCGATAGTCGAGGTGGGGTGGTGCATCGGCAACCAGAACGATCAGACGGACTGTGTCATCATTGCGCCAACTGAGGTCGTTGAGCGAGCGATGCAGCGCTTCGTTGAGCGCTTCGGGTGTGTCACCGCCACCATCGGCGTAGACATTGGCCAAATCACGTTGGAAGCGATCCAAATTGGCGGTGAAGTCATGCGTGCGCACCACGAATTGATCGCCTTGATCTCGATATGCTACCAAGCCATAACGCGTGTCAGGATGTTCGGGCAAGGTCGCAATCTGATCGGCCACATCAGCCATTGACGCCTTGAGCTTGTCAATCTCATCGCCCATCGAGCCAGTCGCATCGACTAGGAAGACCAGATCAAGCTGCGTGTAGCCATTGCGGGGTGGGTTGTTCAACGTCAACGTCCAGGTGTCACCGTTGCTGCGATAGAAACTTTGGCTCTGGGCTACATAACCCTTCTTGGCAATCACCTGAAATTCGCTTGCCTGCCACTGCTGACGGTTTTCCAAGGCACGGGGGAAGAAGTACATCTGTCCACCTGCGTCGGTGCGCCCGCTGATGAGCTCGTTTTCGCCCTGTTTGATCGTCACTTCAGCATCATGCACGGGTACGGATCGCTCATCGACAACCCGGATGATGTAGCGCTCGCTGACATCGCGGCGGTGAACGTTGAGATCATAGCTATGGCGGTTTAGGTAGTCGAGATAATCGTTCCAATCTACATTGTCATCTGTCACCCCAGCGGTAACTGGCTCGTATTGGCCAGACTGTGAACTCGCTGGGTCTACTGCTCGACTCGTGGATGATTCAGCGGCAGGTGCGGCACCGGCTTCGGCGGGTCGTTCGGCAGGGGCTTCGTAGCCGCCACCACTGTCACCTGACGCCGCAGCCGACTCACCGCTTGCGGCAGGGCGCTCTTCCGCAGCCGGCGCTGATGCTGCGCCGCCGCTAGCCGGGGCTGCTGGTGCAGGTGCGGCCATCGGTGCACAACCGTTCAGAATGAGAATTGCAACTAGAATGATCAATGCAATTGCGTGTTGAAGTAAGCGTGGCATGATAATTTCTCCTTTGTGAATTGAGTACGTGAGCTTGCTTTGTTCTCAACTTTAGCGCAAAGGGCGTACACATCAAGCGCCAGATGTGTACCAATCATGTTGCATATCGTGTAACAGTGGCATTTTGAAGGGAAAAATGGGGAGGTGGGGAGGTAAGGGGAAGCCGAACTATGCCATTCCTTGTCCCATCGGGACACCTGAATTTAGGGATAACGTATGATGTTGGACGGGCAGGGCAGAGTTACAGCTTTTCTCCAATTTGTGCGGCCACCGACCGCAGATGTGCCGCTGCCAGATCATATTCCGCCTCGTTCGGCAAATGTTCCAGCATGATTGGCAACTCGGGGTCGAGCGGTTGCAACTGGCGCAGCAGCGTGGCGTGGTCGAGTGTGCCTAGCCCGGGGCGCACTTCGTCGATGTGGACAAGTGCGTCGTTGCCGATCAGCACGTCTTTGATATGGCAACTGCGGATGTAAGGGCCCAACTTGGCAACGAAATCCGCAATCAGCGCGCCTGTGTTGTAGTAGCGCTGTGGACAATTGACCAGGTTGGCGGGGTCAAAGTGGACGGCAAAGCGCGGATGGTCGATGGCGTGGATCAAACGCAGGTAGCTCTCCGCCGAGTCAGGAAACATGGCGGGCATCGCTTCAAGTGTGAAATAGGTGCGGGTTGGCTGCACTTCGTTAAGGATGGCACGAGTCAACTCGACGATCATGTCGAAGGTCTCGTCAAGTAGATCGAGCGGCGAGGGACCGGCCCAGCGTTCCCCACGTGAGCCAGCAATATTGACGCAGCAGCGCGCCCCGATGCGATCGGCCAGGTCGAGCGAGCTTTTGATCTTCTCCAGCGCCGCGGCACGCACAGCCGCATCGGGACTGAACGGACTACTCCAAGCTCCGACTTCGGCAATCACAATGTCGTTGGCCCGAGCGGCGCGACGGTACACCTCAATGGCCGCTAAATCGGTACCGGGTTTGAGTGGGCAATAGGCAGCACGATAGCCTTTGGCTTGTAGGGCGGCGATCCAACTTTGTGGATCTTGAACGGGTGTGAAAAGCGGTGCTCCGAGACGCATAGGTTTGAAGAGGTGACAAGGTGACAAGGTGACGTGGTGAATCACGCTGTCATCTAGGCGTGATTTTTACGGCAATGTCCTTGTTAAAGTCGGGAATGGCGAGGTTTGATTCGCCGTTGTTGATTTCGAGCGGCTCCTGGGACAGCCAAATACCACTTTGTGGGTCGTACCATTGTGCCAGATAGGTACCATCTTGAAGTCCTGTAATCTTGAGGCTTGTGTTGCTAATCACGGGCGGATCGAACTTCCAGTCGGTTAGGGTACGTTTTTCTTTGAGCGCTTTGAGAATCTCGGCATTGTGAAGCTCGCTGACCCCGGCGGCGTTGTAGCTGTTGCTGCGTAGCCAGATCAGGGCGCTTGTGTCCGAGCGCAAGATTAACGCCTTGAGCCCTTTGGCGCTGGCGCGGGCTGGCTGCAACGTGGTCAGATCTTCCCCTGCTAGAAATTGCGCCAGGCTTTTGTATTGCCCCCATTGCCCTTGCGGATCGACAAAAGAATCCCACCACCAATACATGGCACTGCCCGCATAGCCCAAAAATGGCGCAGTCCAAATGCCATTGTGGAAGTGGATGATCTCAGTTTCCAGCGATTGCGAGTCGGCTCCTCCTGTTGAAAGGCCATGTTCGGCGAGGAGAAGGGGTTTGTCGGGTGCAATTCTGCGAATGGAGAGCAAGACGTTGTCAAACTCCTGGATCGGGTCGCTGCCGGTGTAATCGTGTTGCTGGGTGAAGTCAATTTCGGGACTTTCCCAAAGCGCATGACCACGACCGTTGGCATAACTGCTGGTCAGCAGATGATCATACGGATCGTACTCTGCCAGCGTTTTGGCCATTTCCTCACTCCACGGAATCAGTGTCTTGTCACTGATCGGTGTCAACTCGACTTCGTTCCACCATTCCCAGGCAAAAAGGCTGGTTGAGTAGCCCCAGCGCGCCGCAATATAACGCAGCCTTCGTTTGAAAAGCTCTTTAGCTTCAGAATTGGTGACGAACTCTCCGGGTGACTTCAACATGCCGCCAAGGGCGACATTGTAGGGGTTCTGATCCCACTCCGGGTTAACCGAGGTGCTAAAAGGCCCGTGATGGAGCAGCGTGAGCATGATCGTGATGTGTCGCTCTTCGGCCATGTGGAAGACCTGATCGAGCAGCCAAGCCCGATCCAGGCGATTGCTGTAGTTGCCGAGCGGAGTGTCATTCCACTCCAGGCCAAAGGACCAATCAGCCATCCAGACGCGGGCGACATTGCCACCATTGGCGCTCAACCGATCAAACCAGCGCTCATAATCACGTAACACGCCGCTACCTTGTTGGGTCGCCCAACTGATATTTAGGCCGATGGGAACGTAGAGATCGCCGTTGTCGAAGGCAAAATAGTGCGGATTTTGCGGGTTGATACGAATGAAACCGGGTGCGTTCGAGGATTGAACCGTCAAAGTCACGGTTTTGCTTTGTAGCTTGCCAATCTCAGCCTGCGCCTGCCATTTGCCCGCTTCATCAGGCGTAAAGCGCACACGCCAATCTGGCTTTCCTACGGGACGAACCGTACTGGTATTAAATTCCTGGTACCAAAAGGCAGGAACTCGATGAACTTTACCCGTGGGCGACTTGAAACTGACCCATAGATCGGCCTGAGCGGGGTCGAAGGGATTGTTAACTTTGAGATCGCTCTGAATCTGCATCTCCACTCGGCCATAGAGCGAGAGGGTCCGCGTCAGCGGCTGAAGTGCGAGCGTACTGACCGAAACGGGGCCGCTCACTTTCGGCTTTGGCGTGGCTGTGGCGGTCGCTTGTGGTGTGGGCTTCGTCTTTCCAGCGTTATTCGTTTGTGCGTACAATGTAACCCAGCCGAGACTGAGTAATGCTAGAGAGAGAAGAAGCCACAAAGCCTTACGCACAAATGATCCTTTGTTTTAGCCTTTGATTCCAGTGGTGACGATGCCCTGCACGAAGTACTTTTGCCCAACGAAGAAGAGGATCAGACAAGGCAATGCCATCATCAACGCCGCACCCATCAGCAGATGATCCTGTGGACGGGAAACGGCACCTGCACCGCCGGCTACCGCGCTCTGGAAGTAGCGCATGCCCACGGCCAACGGATACTTTTCTTCGCTGTTGAGAAAGATCAAAGGCGGCAAGAAGTTGTTCCAGGCACCGATAAAGCCCAGTGTCGCCATCGTGGCAATGGCAGGGCGGCAGAGTGGAACGATGATCTGCCAGAGAATACGCCAACTGTTGGCCCCATCGAGCTTGGCGGCTTCGTCCAGGTCAAAGGGGATGTTGAGCATGAACTGGCGCATTAGAAAAATATTAAAGGCACCACCGCCAAACCAGGCTGGCACAATTAGCGGATAGTAGGTATCGATCCACTTGAACTGTTTGAAGAGCAGATAGGTCGGGATCAACGTTACTTCACTGGGCAGCATCAAGGTGCCGAGGGTGATAAAGAAGAAGGCATCTCGCCCTGTGAAGCGGAAGCGGGCAAAGCCGTAGGCAACGATGGTGGCTGAAATGATCGTGCCGAGCAGCGAAAAGACCGTGATGTAGACCGTGTTGACAAACCAGCGCGCAAAGGGAACGACGCGGAAGATCTCCTGATAGTTCTCGACAAAGCGCATATGTGCTGGCCACCAGGTGGGTGGATAACGGTAGAGCTCCTGGATATCCTTGCCCGAACTGAGAAAGGTCCAGACAAAGGGCAACATCGATGCCGCCGCGCCGAGGATGACAAGGATATAGACCAGGATCAATTGCCAGTTGAAGCCTTGGGAGCGGGGTCGGACCTGACTGCTGGTCTGTGTGGTGCGCATGGATTGAGAGGTTGCTTCCGCCATTATTGTCGCTCCGCCGAATAAAAGACCCAACTTCCCGAAACACGGAATTGAATGTAGGTCAGGACAGAAATAATGATCAAAAAGAGCCAGGATAGCGCCGAGGCGTAGCCCATATCGAACGAAACAAAGGCGTTCTGATAGATGTGCAGCGGCAGGAACCAGGTTGCCTGGGCAGGACCACCATTGGTGGCGATAAAGGCGATTTCAAAGGTGCGCAGCGCAAAAATAATGCCAAGAACTAGATTGAAGAAGATCGTTGGTGAGATCAAGGGCAAGGTGATATTCCAAAACTTCGTCCAGGATCCTGCACCGTCGATCTCGGCGGATTCAAGCAACTCCTTGGGCACATCCTGCAACCCTGCCAGGAAGATGATCATGCGCGATCCGCCTACACTGGCCCACAGCCCGATCAGAACCAGTGACGGAACTGCCCACGAGGTACTCGACAGCCAACCTGGACCGGGAATGCCGACCAAGCCCAGTAAGTAGTTGACCAGACCTACATCCGGGTTAAGCATCCAGCGCCATAACAATGAGGCTGCGATCAACGGGGTGAGGGTGGGCAGAAAATAGAAGGTGCGCCACATGGTCGTGGCTCGTAGTTTTTGATTGAGTAATATCGCCACGATCAGCGAGCCAATCATAGAAAGCGGCACACTCAACGCTGCATAATAAAAGCTGCGCCCTAGCGATGGAACAAAAAGCGGGTCGCTGACAAAGGCAAAGATATAGTTTTTCAACCCGATAAATTGCGGAGGTCGCAGCACATTGTATTTGGTAAAACTGAGCACCAAGGAGGCCAAAAGTGGTCCCGCCACAAAGACGATAAAGCCGATAATCCAGGGCGATAGATAGAGCCAGCCTTCGATTGCTTCGCGGCGACGCATGGCCGAGTACGTGCGTTTACGAGTTGGAGCAGCGGTTGATGTCATATCGCTTGTCCTGAGTAGCCAGTAAGTCGGTGGGACAGTGGGACAGTGGGATAGTAAGACAGTATTGACTTACTGTCCCACTGTCTTACTGATAAAGATTACGCCGGTTCCTTATCCAACACAGCCTGAACTGTGTCGTGGATTTCCTGGACTGCCTGTTCAGGTGTGACCTGATTGAGGATCAACTTGTCATAGACGGCCTGGAAGGTGTTGTCGTACTCCTCGCCACGGAAGTTGGCGACGTTGAAGTCTGGCTCAATGCTTTCCATGATCGGTTTCAACTTCTTGTAAGTCGGCTGCTTCTCATAGACACGATCATCGGCCCAGACATCTGCACGGGCGATCGGGCCTTTTTGCCCTTGGATCAAGGCTTGTACGTTCATCTCCTTGCCTGCAATCCAGGTGAGGAAGGTGAAGGCTTCGGCTGGTGCTTTGCTCGTTGTGGTGACGCCAAAGACATGCTCATTCAACATGCTGCGGCGTTTGTCACCCTTGTTGACCACTGGAGTCAGCACAAAGTCAATCTCAAAATCCTTGAAGGTGTCGGGATAGATCTGGATGCGGAAGGGCCAAATATCCACGGCCAACACTTTTTGGCCACCAAACAACTCTGGATCATTGATCGCACCCGCCGATGGTGAAGGCGAAACCTTTAGTGTGTTGGTCAGATCAAAGTCATATTTCAAGGCTTTGGCCAGATTGTCGCTGTCGAGTACGAGCGACTTCTTGCCCTCGGCATCAACCTGCTCCACACCCCATTGGCGTAGGAAGGGTGCGCCACTAAAAGCGATATAAGAGCGGTCAGCGGAGTGATAGCCGAAGACATCAGCCGTTGTTCCCTTTTGCGCCCAGGCTGCTAGTTCATCAAAGGTCCAGTCATCACTGGGGATGCCCATGCCATTTTCGTTGGCTTTGGTTTTGTTGTAGGCGATTACAGGAACGACTGGCTCGGAAATGTAGGACATCCAGTACTGTTTGCCTTCAGCGCTGTTGACATCAATGGCACCTTGGAAGAAGTTGGCCTTCATATCGTAGCCAGCAGCTTCGGCCAGCGGGTTGAGGTCGGTCACGACGTTATAGCTGGTACCCCAGGCAATGTGCGAGCGATGGCGAGGCGGGAACCAAACCAGATCGCCCAATGTGCCAGCGGCAGCGAGGGAGAGAATCTTCGGAACATACTCCGCAGTCCAGCCAGGGATCGTCTCCAGCACGACCTCGATGTCGGGGTTCTTGCTCTTAAAACCGTCGATATCTTGATCCAAACCCATTTGGATCCAGTCCGAGACGTCCTGCTTCTTGACCATGTGAGCATGAATGGAAACTTTTTCGCCACTCGGGGCAGCGGCTTGACTTTCACCGCCTGCTGCGGGTGCGGCTGCTGGTGCTGCTGGCGCACCCGCGGGGGCACAGGCTGCCAATGCTGCTCCAAGTGCTGTCGTTCCCATCGCTACCAGGAAGGAGCGGCGTGAAAGCTTGTTGGATGCAACGACATCGTTCATATTGATTCTCCTTAGTTGTTTTGTACTACGTAAGGCTTGTACTTCAAACCATCTATTCTAGGACTCACTCATTGCTCAATTCCACTTTCAAACGGGAAAGACTGAAGATGGAATCAACAAGCGATCTGCGCGAGTTTTCTAGGTAAAAGATAACTGCCTTGTGTCATCGGCAACAAAGTCGAATGAAGAAAAGAAGGAGGGCGGAGGGGATTCTTGCGCTTCTTGCATTCGTCTTGATTGTTTGTCAATGCAGTTACAACAAAACCAAAGCGTCAGCGCTGCTCAAATCGAGCGAGCGAATTGTTAGAAAACAAAAATGGACAAATAAATTGGGAGCAAAATGAATTATAGCAGCCAGTCAGAAAAAGTGTCAATCAAGTCAAAATTGCGCTGACACTATTCCCTCTGCCTAATTTGTTCTATCTAATTTTTTTGTGACTATAAGTGATTATAGTGGCGATTGGGAAAGTTGTCAATAGGGCTTTTAATAAACTATTTACTAAAATTTTATTGAATCAGTAGCAATTCTATTAAAGGATATCCCATGTTCGCATAGAAACTGAAGCTCGTTTGATCAGTTGTGGACGCAACACGACCGTTGTTTGGGCGGTACCCGAGAACTCGATACGATCCATCAGCAACTGGATTGCCAATCGCCCCATCTTGACCTTGTCGACATGCAGCGTGGTCAGCGGCGGGGTGACATGTTGGGCAGAGTCAATGTCGTCAAAGCCAATGACTGACAGATCGGTTGGGATCTTGCGTCCCAGTGCTTGGGCGGCGCGCATGGCCGAGAGGGCGGCTGCATCGTTGCAACAGAAAAGGGCGCTGATTTGTGGCTGCTCGATCAACAAGCGTTGTGTGGCTGCCGCTATCTCAGTGTGGTCAAAGTTGCAGTCGCCGAAATAACGGTTGGCTATCCCGTACTGTTGCAATGCCTGACAATAGCCGTTGCGCCGCTCCAGAATACTTGGATAAGCGTCGGGTTGGCTGCCGATAATGCCGATCTCGCGATGTCCATGTTCAATCAGATGGCAGACCGCTTCGTAAGCACCCCCGTCATTGTCGGAAACCACGGCGTCATAGAGTCCGCTTTCCGAATAGCCATCGACCAGGACAACTGGGTTCAGACGCTCCTCTAACAGATGGTCGAGCGTTTTGTCGATAAAGGCACCGACAAAGAGTAGGCCATCCACTCGATCTTCGTTTAAAAGCTGAGGAATTTCAGTTGGCAAATTGTGATCGTCAACCGGAACCAGCGCATAGAGCAAGTTGATCTGCGACCGCCCACAGGCATCGGCAATGCCAGCCAGCACCTGTGAATAGAAGGGATTCGCTTGTGGTGTAATTCCTGGCTGCGTTTTTACGATCAACCCAAAGGTGAGCGCACGATTGTGGGGCAGACGACGGACAATGTTTGCTACTGGTTTGATTGTCTCTCCATCCCTGGCGTTCTTCCCAGGAAGGCGATACCCCAATGAACGGGCTGTCTCTAGTATGCGTTGTCGTGTTTCGGCTGGAATTCCTGGCTTATTTCGCAACGCCAATGAAACTGTGGATGGAGAAACCTGGCTCTCCTGCGCTATATCTGCAAGCGTGATCTGTTTAGTCATGATTGGAAAATAAGATACTTCCTGTAAATTTTTACTAAAATTTAGTATATCATGAAACAGTTGAATTGGCTAGCGTCAAATTTCAGAACCCCGCCCGTAAGTAAGGGGCCTGCCTCCCCCTCCTTACGGGCGGGGTTCTGAATGATATGTTCTGTCCCAACTTAATAGGGGATTTCAATGGGTTATTCTGTACTCTACTTTGCACTGAAAGATTTTTACTCCTCGTGCGTTATTATAAGTGAAAAGCGATGCCTTGAAGATTGGGACTGAAAGTTGAAGTGACGAGTTTGCCCAAGGGTCAAGTTTCAAACAGAGCGGCCTGATATGCCTTTTGTGAACGAACAACAGATGATTGAACTGGCAAAGAGCGACAGCAATGCCTTTGCGATGCTATACGACCATTATGTAGATGTGGTCTATTCGTTCGTCCTGCGTCGAAATCACGATGAACAGCTTGCCCAGGAAATTACTGCTGTGACGTTTGAAAAGGCGCTGAAAAACCTGGGTCGCTTTCAATGGCAAGGAAATGGTTTGCGTCCCTGGCTGCTGCGGATTGCTCGCAATGAATTGATCTCACATCATCGGCGGCAACGCTTCTGGTCATTCTTGTCATTCAATCATGCCAGCGAGCTCAATCTCGAACGGCAGTTTGAAGAGGCAGAAGCACAGCGCCAAGTACACGAGGCACTTCAACGGCTCAAGGCGACGGATCAAGAGGTATTAACGTTGCGCTTCTTTGATGAATTGGAAACGGCTGAAATTGCGGCCATCTTAGGTTGTTCAACCGATAACGTCTATTTGCGCTTGCACCGAGCGTTGAAACGGTTGGGCCAGGAATTGAACCTAGCCGAACCAGTGGAGATCGGGGAGAATCTGTATGTTTGGCAAAAAAAAATCGTCTAAATTGCTGCAACCCGATGGTGCGAATCGACTTGAAGCGAATCAATGGGCTGCGGACGAGGTAGCGGTTGCACGTCTGTTGCGTAATGCGCGCCCTCAACAGGCACACATGTCAAGCGCAGCCCGTCAGGCACTGCGCCAACGCTTAATCGATCAACACAATCGACAACTGAATCCATTTCACCATGCCTTACGCTATGCCATGATCACCGCCACCGTGGCAGTGGTGGCTGGGTTGTTGTAGAACCTATCGCTTTCAAACCGCACTTACTTTATTTCAGTTGAGGAGGATTGGGTATGAATCCTGTAATTTTCCAGATTGGAGCCTTTACGTTGCATTGGTATGGTCTGTTTATTGTCGGTGGGGCTGTCATTGCGGCCTGGTTTTCGGCACGCGCTTCGCAAAAGCGGGGTGAGAATCCGGATCACGTGTGGAATCTATTAGCGTGGTGTTTGATTCTGGGAATTGTGGGCGCACGGCTCTACCATGTCTTCAGCACCCCGAAAGATGGATTGGGCTGGGCCTACTACAAGGAAAATCCCCTCGACATCATCCGTTTCTGGAATGGTGGGTTTCATGGACTTGGCATTTACGGTGGCCTGCTCGGTGGCGTTCTGGCGATTGTGCTCTACTGCTGGTGGAATAAACTCAGTGTGATTCGCTATCTGGATTATATTGCACCGCATGTTCCAATTGCCCAGGCATTGGGGCGCATGGGCAACTTTGCCAATCAGGAACTGTATGGACCTTCAACAACGAGCGCATGGGCCTTTCACATCAACC
The DNA here is from genome assembly GCA_046328715.1 of Caldilineaceae bacterium. Classification (GTDB taxonomy): domain Bacteria; phylum Chloroflexota; class Anaerolineae; order Caldilineales; family Caldilineaceae; genus JAXLWB01. Next base: position 135,093 of record JAXLWB010000011.1, read on the forward strand.
CCAACTATCCTTGCCAGGTGCCGCCCAATCTGCCAGCGACGATCCAACCCTGTGCTAGTGTTACACTGACGCCGGACACAGTGGCCTGGTATCAAAACAATGGTTTCCATCCAACCTTTTTTTATGAGGCAGCCTGGAGCGTGGCCATCTTCTTTTTATTAAGATTCATCCTCAACCAAGTAGGCTATCGGCTGCGCCAGGGAGATGGCCTGTGGCTCTATCTGATTGCCTATCCGCTGGGCCGCTTCTGGGTTGAAATGTTCCGCCCGGACGCTTGGGTGATCGGTAGTTTACCCACCGCACAGTGGGTTGCTTTGGGCAGCATAGTCATGAGCGCAGCCATTCTCTTCTTGCGCCACCGCAACTGGTCATGGCGCGAACATCCCGAACAATCGATAGCCTGGGGCGAGCCTTCTACAGCAGAAGGCGTTGTAGCACCTGCATAAATTGTATGCTCAACTGTAATGTAAACAAAGCCTTCGGCACGGCGCAAACGATTTTCGTATGCTATACAACTTTCTGCGCCGTGCCGGGGAAGTTCTACCTGGAACGCCAGACTTTTTCCCCGCCTCTTTGCTGAGCGAAGCCGATCACTTGGCGTTCCAACTCTTCTCGACCCTTCCAAAACGTGCTCAACTGCGATTTGAATGCTGCAATGGCGTTGATTTTTTGCTGCAAATCAGCTTCCGAAAGCGCAACCACTTCGGCAAACCAACTTGAAGCTTCCTTGCCGATCACTGCTTCCAGCGCCCCTTCTTTCTGCGCATAGGGATAATCCTCGTAGTAGGCCAACTGTTTGCCCCACACTGCCTCGGCGGCCGCGCGTGTCAATAAGTGATCAACGTGATGGCCGAGGGTAAGAGGTGCAAAAATCTGCTGTGCAGGTGGTAAATTGCGCAGCCTTTCCGCCAATTTCTGCACCAGACCTGCCTCGGCTGCATGGACATCGCCAAAAATATCGGGATCGGATTGGTAGAGCGGCGCTCTGGTTTGCGGATGAAAGCGATAGATGCAATCTGGCACATCCCAATGCAGCCAATCAGCCCCAAGAATCTGGCAGGCGGCGATATCTTCTGCACGACGGGCGGCGACCGCATCCTGCTCCAACTCCCAACGAGAATGAAGCTCGGCAATATAGTGCGACTCGGCACCGCTGGGTGGATCGCCTGCGGTAATGGTGACAATCAAGACGCTTTTTGCTGCTGTGGTTTGTTTGGCAATTTGTCCACCACAGGAAAGCGCCGCGTCGTCAAGATGGGGGGAGAGATAAATGAAGTCGTAATGATTGTTCATAGACAACTCAAACACTTTTTGAATCAAAATCACATAAATTGCTGACAGAACTATGCTATATTATTTATAGTGTAATGGAACATATAGTAGGAAAGAGAAATTTTCTGTAATCTGCGTGGCAGGTGACAACGAGGTTGGAGACAGGTGCGTTGTTACCTGCCATTATTTTGCTGTGAAACAACTCCACCTTAGCCCTCCCCTGTTAAGGGAGGGAATTGTCACGGGAAGAATTTAGTTTGCTGGATAGAAGAAAAGACCTCATCTGTCCCTTTACAGTTCCCTCCCACTTCTTGGGGAGGGCTAGGGTGGGGTGGCTTAGTAGTTACGTAGATGCGGTAATTGCAGGTTAATTCTTGCAAACCCTTTGGAGAGGAATCAAACGCAGTGACGACGAACCGCTTTGCTCCCATACATCGAATTGCAGTTTTGAGTGTTCACACTAGCCCATTGGCATCCCTGGGAGGTGATAAGACGGGGGGAATGAATGTCTACATTCGGGATATGAGCCGGGAAATGGCACGCCGTGGCATCCAAGTTGATATTTTTACGCGGCGGCAAAGCTCCGACGATCCTCAAATTCAGCTTGACCAGGTGGAGGGTGTCAGGGTGATTCATGTCGATGCCGGTCCGTCCCATCCAATTCCTGTGAATGACGTGCCGCTATATTTGAACGAATTTGCCGACAATGTGATCAACTTCGGGGAAGCTCATGCGCTTCACTATGATCTGATTCACGCTCATTATTGGCTTTCCGGTATCGTAGCTGAGCAGTTGCGGATAGTGTGGAACGTTCCCTTTGCGCAGATGTTTCATACGCTCGGTCAACTCAAGAACCAGATTGCGCGCAACGAACGTGAGCGGTCACCGCAACAGCGTTTGGATGGGGAATTGCAGGTGGTCCAGAGCGCCAATGTGCTAGTCGCCGCGACACCTGCCGAAAAAGATCAATTGATTGAACTGTACCATGCTGATAGTACCAAGATTGTAGTGATCCCACCAGGCGTCGATCTCTCACGCTTTCAGCCGATTAACCATAATCTGGCTCGGGATTTTCTTTCACTGCCGCGTCAGCTTCGACAGATTCTTTTTACTGGTCGCATCGAGGCACTCAAAGGGATTGATGTACTACTCCATGCCGTAGCGCTGATTCGCCGCCAGCAGCCTGAATTATTGAACGATGTCCAAGTGACGATCATCGGTGGCGATCCGACCGCAACACGGCGTGATCCGGAGATGGCCCGGCTGCAAGATTTGCGCTGCGAACTTGGACTTTGCGAAATCGTGCGCTTTATCGGTGCCAAAGAGCAGTCCTCCTTGCCCTTTTACTACGCCTCAGCCGACATCGTGGTGATGCCCTCGCATTACGAGAGCTTTGGTTTGGTGGCGCTTGAGGCGATGGCGATGGGCACACCGGTGATCGCATCTGACGTTGGTGGGCTGACGCACTTGGTACGCAGTGGTCAAACCGGTTATCTGGTGCCGCGCAACGAGCCTGAAGCGCTAGCCGATCGTATCGCTGAACTGCTTTCGCACGAAGAGCTACGTCAGCAACTGGGGAGGCAGGCTGCTGTCCATGCTCGCAACTACGAATGGAGTCGCATTGGTGAGCGGATCATCGACGAAGTTTACGTTGCGATGTTGAGTGACAAGCTTGTCTGCGATTCATTTTTGCGCCTGATTTGTCAGTTCGATGATGAGCTTGCGGTCTGCCGTGAAGCAGGCTGTAAGTGGGCTATGCGGTAGTTTGGAATTGCGGAATACGGATTGCAGATTGACTCGTACTGCCTTTACACGTACAGGTGAAGAGATACACATAGCACAAGATATTTTCTTGTGCTATAGCGTGTCGTGTGGGTTCTGATAGAAACAAATGTGGCGCAATCCTTTTTCGTTTTGACTGACCGTCTCCTTTTGTGTTATACTTAGCTTTTGTCAGTCAAAGAGTAGTAGGGAAAAATCGATTGTTATTCTAAGGTTCACCGATTAACTTCCTTGCTTTTGGGAGGTTAAGCCGCATTGAAGACCTACCTTGTTAGGCGCGGCAATGAAAGGAGCACAAAAAGCACATGTATGCAATCATCCGGACAGGCGGTAAACAGTACCGCGTAAGCGCTGGCGATATTCTTGAAGTTGAAAAACTGAGTGGAAATGTCGGCGACGCTATTTCACTTGAAGAAGTACTTTTGGTCGCCAACGAGGATTCCGTCCAAGTTGGTCAGCCAACGGTTGCAGGCGCTAGCGTCTCAGCCAAGATCACGGGTCAATACCGCGGCAACAAGATTCGAGTCTTTAAGTATCGCCCCAAGAAGCGTATTCGTGTACGCAAGGGCCATCGCCAATCTTTGACTCGACTTCAGATCGAAACGGTTAACGTTTAGCAAAAACCTGGAGAGTAGCACAGTAAGACAGGGAACAGTGATTCAGTAAAATTAGTCAACCTACTGATTTACTAACCTACTGTCCACTGCCTTACTTGAACAAAACTCTCCATTTTTATCTACAGGAGCAATCTCATGGCTCACAAAAAAGGTGGCGGTTCTAGCCGCAATGGTCGTGACTCAAATTCACAACGCCTCGGTGTAAAGCGCTTTGCTGGCCAACAAGTGACCGCCGGTAGCATTCTGGTTCGCCAACATGGCACACGTCTGCTCGCTGGCGAGAATGTTGGCGTTGGCCGAGATAACACACTGTTTGCCACCGTCGATGGTTATGTGGCCTTTGAATGGGCACAAAAGGATCGCAAGCAGGTTAGCGTTCACCCAGAGAAACCCGCTGCTGCCTAAGTGACAGCAACTATCATTGTTCATCGTTCAGTTTATGAACAATGTGAAGGAATAGAAACATGAAGCCGAATATTCATCCACAATATTACTCAAACGCGCGCGTCGTTTGCTCTTGTGGTGCCAGTTGGACCACTGGCAGCACCAAGCCAGAATTGCGGGTCGATGTATGCAGCACCTGTCATCCCTACTATACGGGCGAGCAGCGTATCGTTGACACTGCTGGGCAGGTCGATCGCTTTATGAAGCGCTTGGAACGACGTCAGAACGAAACTGCCCGCCGCGAGATCGAGGCGCAGGCACGCAAGGAAGCAGATGAGGCCGCCCGCAAGGCTCGTGCCCGTGGTGGTAATGCCGATGCTGCTGCCGCCGAAGTGCTGGCAAAGTATGGTGTGAGTCGCTAACTCCACCCATCGGTACAATCATGATTGTTAAACAAAAGGGGCAGGGACAAGATGTCCTGCCCCTTTTTCTTGAGCAAGCAACCTGTGACTTGCCTCTTCCATCCAAAACTCTAATCCAATTATGAATCAACCACATAGTGGCGGCTGGATCGAGCTGATCTGTGGCTCGATGTTTAGCGGCAAAACTGAAGAACTTCTACGCCGGATTCGTCGTGCCGAGATCGGCCGCAAGCGGATGCAGATCTTCAAACCTTCGATTGACAATCGCTATGGGATCGAACGAGTTGCATCGCACAATGGAGTTGGCCGTGGCGATGCGCAAGTGGTTGCCAATGCCAGCGAACTGATGGCCGCCGTGCACGAAGATACAGAAGTGATTGCGATCGATGAAGTGCAATTCTTTGACTGGAAAATTGCCGAAGCTTGTGACGAACTGGCAAACCGTGGCAAGCGTGTAATCGTAGCTGGACTGGATCAGGATTTTCGCGGCGAACCCTTTGGCCCGATGCCGTTGCTGTTGGCAATGGCTGAAGAAGTGGCGAAGTTAACTGCCATCTGCGTCGTCTGTGGGGCACCTGCGACCCGCACGCAGCGCTTGATTGATGGCCATCCCGCCCGTTATGATGACCCAGTGATCCTCGTCGGCGGCAGTGAAAGCTATGAGGCACGCTGTCGTCATTGCCACGCCGTACCAGGTAAGCCATAAGCAGGTTGCAAGTTGCAGGTGGCAAGGAAAACAGGTTGGCTGCTTGTCACCTTGACCCGCCACCCGCCACTCGTAATTCATCTATGCCGCTTCCTCTTGTTTTTCACCCAGACTATGTGGCATCATTGCCGCCTGGTCATCGTTTCCCCATGTCGAAGTTTGGCAAAGTCTATGAGAACTTGATCAAGGATGGTATTGCTGCGCCGGATCAATTTCATCTTGCACCCAAAGCACCCCGCTCCTGGCTAAACCTGGCCCACGATCCAGCCTATGTAGATTCCTACCTCAACGGCACCATCGACGCCCGTGCCATGCGTCGGATTGGTTTCCCCTGGAGTGAGGAGTTGGTCAATCGCACCTGTACTGCGCTCGGTGGCACTTGTCTGGCGGCGCAATTGGCGCTCGAACATGGAATCGCCTGCAATTGTGCTGGTGGCACGCACCACGCCTTTCCTGACTTTGGTTCAGGCTTTTGTATTTTCAACGATCTGGGAGTAGCTCCACGTTTGCTTCAGCAGCAGGGATTGGTGCAAAAAGTGCTGATCGTGGATCTGGATGTGCACCAGGGCGATGGCAGCGCCGTGATCTTTGCGGGGGATGAATCAGTCTTTACCTTCTCGATCCACTGTGCGGATAACTTCCCCTTCCGCAAACAACAGAGCGATCTCGACGTCGAATTGCCTATCGGCACCGAAGACGACGCTTACCTGCAAACCCTATCGAACTACCTGCCAGACTTGTTGACACAAGTGAAGCCAGATCTTGTCTTTTATGATGCTGGCGTGGATCCCCACAAACAAGACAAACTGGGCAAACTGGCTTTGACCGACGAAGGGCTTTATCGCCGAGATCACTACGTGTTGGAATGTTGTGTGCGCAATCGAACGCCCGTGGCCGGCGTGATCGGCGGTGGCTACGACACGGATTACGACCGTCTAGCACGCCGCCACTGTACCCTGCACCGCGCCGCAAGTGAGGTGTACGAGCAGTTGCTATGAGGAGAAGACAGGACGACTACCTTATGAAGCGGGATTAAAATCCCCTACTGACACCGAAAAGTGCCTTCAGGCACTGGATCCGTTTCCCCAGTCGTTGAGGCGACTTCTCGGTGCTAGAGAGAGATTTTAATCTCTTGTAATACAGTCAATCGGCATCATTTTGTCATCTGGTCATCAATTACTGATCGTTACTCTTTCCAGAACCCGTTGTGCCGCACGAATCACAGGCATGTCCACCATCTTATTGTTGAAGGCGAAGGCACCTTTGCCCGATTTCTGATGTTCATCGAAGGCGGCGATCAGTTGTTGTGCCTGTTCGATCTCGGACTCGCTGGGTGAAAAGAACTGGTTGATGATGGCGGTTTGGTTAGGGTGAATGGCGGTCTTGCCCCAAAAGCCGAGTTGACGACCACTTTTGCATTCAGCGATCAACTGTTCGTTATCCTGCAATTCCACACAAACCTGGTCGATCGCCTGCAATCCGTAGGCAGCGGCAGCCGCAACCACAGCACTGCGCGCAAAGAAGACTTCGCTGCCCTCCCGACTGCGGATTGCCCCGACACTCGCCGCATAATCCTCAGCCCCAAAGATAAGTCCATCCAAACGTGTGGTCGATGTACAGATTTCGCGCAAATTCATGATGCCCAAGGCGGATTCGATCATGGCGAAGAGACGCAGACTGTCATGTTGCCAGTGACTGATCTGTTCAGCCTCGTCCAGCCAATAGGTAAGTTCGACCAAGTCTTCGGGTGATTCGACCTTGGAGACGACAAAGCCATTAGGGTGGGTGCCAATCGTGGTGGTGAGGTCATCTTCCAGCAAGCCGGTCGAGAGCGCATTGAGGCGCACGAAACGTTCCCGGCTGCCAAAATCAAGCGTAGAAAGTGCCTCAACCACGCCTTGCCGTGCGGCAAACTTCTGATTGATAGCAACGCCATCCTCTAGATCGAGGATGATAGCATCGACAGGCCAACTGGACGCTTTTTCGATTTTGCGTTTTGCGTCGCCGGGCACATAGAGAAAGGAGCGCCGGGGTGAATGTACAGGTTGGTTCGATTTTAATCTTAGTTCGGATGAAGTCATAGCGGAGTGTAACACGAATTGGATGAAATCTACTTTACGAAATTTTGCAGACGTGATGAGTAATGTTATTCAGACAATAACAAATTTGACAATACTCGATGATCTGTAATGTAAATTTAATACTTTCATCGTCAAAATTTAACAAAGCAGGATTATACTAAGCACACCTGCAAGAAATATCTGGGGAGCTAAATCTTGCAACATAAATCATCTTCACACTTCTTCAAGGGATCCTCTAATTCCCGCAAATAGCCCGTTTGCCACTCTGGTAAACGGGCTATTTGTTTGTTGATTATACATCATCATTGTCATCTGAGACAGCGTAATAGGCATCAGAGTTATATCAGAGCCCCGCACGTCAGTACGCTTTGCGCATGAGGCCATGCAAGTGTTAATATCTAACTTACAAAGAAAGTTCCCGTACTTCCTTTGTCAAAAGTCTGATCAATTGTTTTACTTCTCCATTCCCATATCATTTATGACTCAATCAAATTCGTCGCGTTTGATCGTCGACGGAACACCTATTGATTTCTCCGCAGGCGAATCCGTTCTGATTGCGATGCTCCGAGCCGATCTACCCCCCAAGGAAAGTGGTTGCCTCTGTTTAGGAGGCGACTGTCCGCACTGTGTGGCCACTGTTGATGGTGTTTCCTACGTGCGTACCTGCCAAACCGTTGCCCGTCCAGGTATGGTGATAGAACGTCATCATAGGGGTGGTGCTTATCCACCGTTACCGGTTATCGAGCGCCATGCCCCTGAAGTGAGCGTCCGCCATTTGCACTGTGATGTGGTAGTGATCGGCATGGGTGAATCTGGACAAACTGCTGCCAATGAGGCAAAAGCAGCCGGGAAACAGGTAATCACCCTCGACGCTGGTGCTGGGCAAGAGGCTATTGGTATCTTCCCCGGTCCTTTGGTGGTCGCCCGCACTGATGAAGGAATGCTTCAAGTTCATCCTACTGAGGAGATCGTCGTGGCTACGGGTGCTGCCGAAATTCAACCTGTTGCCGCTGGAAACGACTTGCCTGGCATTGTGACGCCACGCGCAGCCAAACAACTTCTGGCTGCCGGAATCGATCTTGGCCGGCTAGTGATAGTCGGTGAAGATCTCCAGGGCGAGGTGGTGCGTTTTGAAGGCAACGGTCATGTGGAGGCGGTTGTCGTTCGCACTGAGAGTGGCGAGCAACGGATTGAGTGCGATACAGTTGCTGTGGATCTTGGATTAAGCCCCCGCAACGGCCTTTTGCGCATGGCCTACGGCATGACTGGTATCACGGTTCGCTCAGTGGGCGAGGCGGCAGGCGAATCGGCGATTCCTCCCTGTCCACTGGATGGCATCGTCTGCACCTGCTCCAAAGTCACCGTTGATCAGCTTCAATCCGTTTGGGATCGGGGCTTCCAGGAGTTGGAACTGGTCAAACGTTCGACCCTGGCTGGGACGGGCACTTGTCAAGGTGCCGTCTGCATTCCGCACATTCGCAGCTTTTTGGCCGACCGCGGCGGTACTTTGCAGCCACCCTTCACGGCCCGCCCCGTTGCCCGTCAATTGACAATGGGCGAAGTCTCGGCTGGTTCGCATCATCATCCTACACCCAAGACTGCATTGGATGCCGAACATCGCAAGTTGGGTGCTTATATGGATCGGGTGGGTGGCTGGTGGCGTCCCTGGAACTATGGCAACCTTCTCGAAGAATACTGGGCTGTGCGTGAGGCGGTGTCGATTGGTGATGTCAGCACGCTGGGTAAGATGATTGTCTCTGGTCCTGATGCACTGGAGTTGTTGGAACGCCTCTATCCGACCAAAGTCTCGACCATCAAGCCCGGTATGTCGCGTTACGTCTTGCTGCTCAACGAGCGAGGCTATGTGCTCGATGACGGACTGATCTGCAACGATGGCAACAATCGTTACCTGCTCACCTTTACTTCAGGTGGATCAACCACGGCGGAGCTTTGGGTGCGCGACTGGGCGGAATCGTGGAAGCTAGACGTGCGTATTCTCAACCAGACTTTGTCGCTCGGTGCGATCAACGTAACCGGTCCACTTTCCAATCAACTGCTCGCCCGCGCTGGCCTTACCAATCCGCCCAAGTATATGGGCCATATGAATGCTACGGTTGCTGGCGTGCCCTGTCGAGTCTATCGCCTCAGCTTTACCGGCGAGCTTTCCTACGAATTGCACCATTCAGCGGAGCATTCAGAAACACTCTGGCGACAATTATTGGAGTTGGGCGCAGATCTCGGTATTAAGCCGCATGGCATCGAAACTTTGCTCAAATTGCGCCTGGAAAAAGGGCACATCATCGTCGGTCAGGACAGCGACTTTGACTCAACGCCACGGCGCATCAATCACGAGTGGGCGATCAAACTCGACAAGCCCGACTTTGTGGGCAAACAGGCAATTCTGCGCACCAACAAACTGCCGCTCGACAAACAACTGGTTGGCCTGGAGATGGAAGGAACTGCGCCGATTGAAGGTGCCGTGATCTGGAACGGCGATCAATATGCTGGCTACGTCACCTCCAGCTTTAGGTCGCCGCTGCTTGGCAAGTCGATCCTGTTAGGTTGGGTGCGCTTGGCTGATGGCAAGTTGCCCGATCAGGTCACCATCGACGGTCGGACGGCTCGTCGTGCCAATCCGCCATTTTACGATCCCGAAAGCGTTCGGGCGAGGGCATAATCATATGTCAAACCATCTTCAACGAATCCCTGGCACACGGATTGTGGCGACTTCTGCGGCTTTGGATGCTGCAAGTTGGCCTGCGGGTGCGCTGGCCTTGCGCCTTGCGCCGGATGAAATATTTGTCACCGACACCGTTGCGCCAGAGATGGTGTCCGATCCCTATGCGATTGTGGTGGCTGATGCCGGTTTTGCTGGGACCTGGCTGAGCAACGAGCAAGGGCTTGACTTTCTCGCACACCACTGCGAATGGCGGCTGCCCGATCAACGACCGACCTTTGCTCAGGGCATGGTGGCTGGCCTGCCGATGAAACTTTGGTTCGAGCAGGATCGGCTGTTGCTGCTTGTCCCTGCACCCTATAGTAGTGATCTGGAAGCCCGATTGGCAGAGTAGGAGCCGCTGCTTATGAACGAATATCTTGAACGAAAAATCGATTTCCGCTGGCAGCCAGCGAAGAAGAGCTACGATGTCGTAATCGTGGGCGGGGGCGGACATGGGTTGGCAGCGGCCTATTACCTGGCAACCCGTCATGGTATTACCAACGTTGCGGTGTTAGAACGGAAATATATCGGCGGGGGCAATTCAGGGCGTAACACGACGGTGATTCGCTCCAATTATGGCATCCCCGAAGCGGTGCGTTTCTATCAGCGTAGTGTCGAACTCTACCAAACGCTGGAGCAAGAGACCGATCGCTGGGTGATGCACAAGCAGAAAGGGCTGCTCTGGCTGGCGCATACCGAAGCGGGTCTGCGCAGTGAACGAGCGCGTGCCGAGGTCAACCGCGCCTTTGGCGCCAAGACTGAGTTTGTCGGCCCCAAGGAAGTCAAGGAGATCTGCCCGCAAATCGACATCAACGGGGCGGGCGTGTGGCCAGTGTTGGGCGGATCGTACCATCTGGAAGGGGCCACAGCACGCCATGATCGAGTGGTCTGGGCCTTGGCCGAAGGGGCCATGAAACGCGGAGTACATGTTCACCAAGGCATCGAAGTGACGGGTCTACTCAAAGATGGCGACCGGGTGACCGGCGTGATGACTGACCAGGGGGCGATCTCGGCTGGGGTGGTGGTTTCGGCAGTGGGGGGACATGTCACGGCGCTGGGCAATATGGCCGGCATCCGTCTGCCGATCCGTACTCATCCGCTGCAAGCCTACGTGACCAATCACTACGAAATGAACTTTGACGCCATTGTCGCCTCGACTTCGTTGCTCTTCTACATCTCACAAACCGCACGTGGCGAGATGTTGATCGGCGCAGAAATCGATCGCCAACCGAGCTATTCTTACCAGTCAGGCCATCACCTGTTGCAGAGCTGTTCGCATCGGGCGATGACGCTCTTCCCCTTCCTGCACAACCTGCGTGTGCTACGCCAGTGGACCGGCGTCTGCGACATGAGTCCCGACTATTCGCCCATCATGGGCAAGACGGGCGTGGATGGCTTCTACATCACGACCGGCTGGGGCACCTGGGGCTTCAAAGCGATTCCGGCCAGCGGCGAACAGATGGCGCAACTGATCGCTACAGGTGAAACACCCGAGTTGATGGCTCCCTTCTCGCTTGAGCGCTTTGCAAAGGATCGTACGCTGGCGGATCGGGGCTCGGCGGGAACACACTAGCTAGCCATGTTGACAAATAGTAACCAGCTCAGTTATATTTCCTACAATTCGTAAGAACTGTAGGAAATATGATCTTAGGAGCACTTGGATGACACTTAAAACCTTGAGCAGCGAAGAGGCAAGAACTAACCTACGAGATGTGCTGGATGAAGTAATGGCAGGCGAGTCCGAAGTCGTCATTGAACGACACGGGAAACCAACCGTGGCTGTGATCAGCTACAAAGAATTTCAGCGAATCCAAAAAGAACGGGAACGACGTCGTGCTCGCTTGGCCCGAATTAAATCTGAAATGGACAGTGGAAACTACTTTACCTGGGATCAGGTGGAAGCGAGTTTGAAAGAGAAAGGGTTGCTGTAATGCGCTGGGCAATCCATATGAGTGCTGATGCGATGACTACGCTTCACAGAATACCGCGTGTTTTGGTTAGAGAGGTAAGTGCTGTGATTCAGTCATTGGCCGTTAACCAAACGCCGGTTGGCATGACAACTGACTCTGATGAACCGAGCTTGATGCAGATTGCTGCTCCCGGTGATTACCTGATTACCTATGAGATCGTCGATGAGCAGCACGTAGTTCGCATCATAGAAATTGAAGAATAAATCTTTATGAACATCCTAATCCCTTGTCCTCATTGTGGACCTCGCCCAATCCAAGAGTTCGTTTACGGCGAAATCCCTGTCGTCCCCGACTCGATCACGGACCCGGACGAGCGCGATCTCGACCGTGCCTTTATGCGCAATAACCCTCAAGGTGTACAGACCGAAGCCTGGTTCCACACCTATGGCTGCCGACGCTGGGTGCGTTTGCAGCGCGATACGCGTAATGATGAAATACTGACAAGATGACAGGAAGACAAGAAGACAAGAAGTTTTCGTTCTCTCCCTACACTCTTCCTGTCTTCTTGTCTTGCCATCAACCCTTAATAACACCATGTTCACACTCCAAAACCATCAACTCGCCGTCGAAGTTCTCGATCCGGTCGCTGACAAAGAGCGCTTTGGCACGCGCTATTGCACCGGCGGCTATATCTTTCAGGTTCATGATGCAACGCATGGACCGCTGCTCACGGGACCGACCTATCCCGCTTCTTTCAACTGGTTTGATGGCCAGGGAATTCCCGATGCCTTCAACCTTTCCCCGTTGCGCAACATGGAAAACGATCCACTGGCCCTGATTCTGGGCATCGGCGTCTGCGATCTCAAGAGCAACACGATTCAGGAGTTGTGTCAATGGCAGGCGACGCAAAGTGAAAGCTCCCTGCGTTTTGTCACCCAACACCATTGGCTGGATTGGAAGGTAGAGGTGGAACGGACGGTTACGCTCATCAATCGTACCGTGCGTTCGGATACCGTGGTGCGCAACCGAGGCCAGTCGATCTCGCTGCGTTGGTTCCCGCATCCCTTCTTTCCACAACTTGGTGCTGGCTACGATGAACTGATCAAACTCAACAGCGCGGTTAGCTTCCCGCCTAGCGATGCCTATGAACTTGCTGCAAATGACTTTATCTGCCGTAAGGGCTGGGCATGGGACAAAGGCTACTACCAGGCGCTTGACCACAACAGCACTGCACCGCTAGTTATTATCCAACGCCATCCGCAGTTAGGGCAGATCACAGCTACATGCAGCTACGTGCCCGACTTCTTCCCGATCTGGGGCAATCCGAATACTTTTTCGTGGGAGCCATTCTTGGAGCGAAGCGTGGCGACGGGGCAGGAGTACGGCTGGAGAATTGACTACGATTTCTAGGGCCTTTACTGAAACACTAATGCGGTTTCCGTGTTCCTTCTGTCCATGTATAGTCTTTTCGTAGCATCAAAAGACTATACATGGACAGAAGGAACACGGAGGATATTTCATTGATCCACTACCGTTTATCTTACCCACAGCGGATCGTACTCATCCCACGCTGAATTACTTACATTCTTGACCAGCTTACCATCGGCGCTCATCACGTAGACCTGCTTTAGCCCGGAACGGTTCGACCAGAAGGCGATCTGGCTGCCGTCGGGTGACCAGGTGGGGGATTTGTCCCATTCCCAGGTGTTGCGCAGGAGCGAGTGTTGCGACTCACCATCGGCCCCGATAAACCAAATGTCGTCACTGCCATCTTCCTGCGTGACGAAGACGATCGCCCCATTGACGGGCGACCATTGTGGATCGTAGGCGATGCCGGTCAGTTTGGTCAAAGGGTGGGGTGGCCAGGCGTTGTCAAGCCGACCGATGTAGACCTGCGGCACTTTGTTCAACTCGGCATCGACAAAGACCTGAAATTCGCCATCCGGTGAGACACGATAGGCAGCCAAAAGGGCATTGAATTGCGCTAACAGTTGAGCATCCTCCAAACCGCCGATGAACTGGCGATTGTTGCCGCTGCCATCCATGGCCCAGAAGCCAGGGCTGGCCTGATTGCTGGACTTAAAGACGATTTGGTTATGGTAGGATGCGAGGGCGGCGGGTGGCGCGGTGGTGGAGGGCGGGTTGGTTGGTTCACCAGTAGGAACTGCCTGTTCTGTGTTTTCAACGGTTGAGGTGATGAAGAGCGCAGTTTCCGGTAAAGGGGTGGCAGTAGCAGTGCCACAATCGGCAAGGTTACTGCGGGAGCGAGCGAGTGTGTTATCCCGAACCGGCAGGGCAGCCGCAGCGCTGTAGCGCTGTAAGGCCAGGCCACAGTCACCAGAGGCTCGGTAGCCATCACCAAGGCCGAGATAGGCTTGATAGAGCTTCTCAACCATGCCGCCTGCCAGATAATCTGCCTGTTGCTCATAGACGGGGCGCAGATTGGAGACAGCAGTGGCCCAGTCCTCTTGCTCTAGCGCTTGGGCACCGGTCAGGTAACGATTGAGCAGATCGGCGGCGTGGGCTGCCTCGTTGTTGTCTGGTTCAAGCTGAAGTGCTTGCTGAAAATCGCTATTGGCCTGGAGCAACTGCTGGCGATCGGGGTTGGCTGCCGTTAGCGCTCTGCTACCCGCTTGCATGTAAAGTTTTGCCAGTCGAGCGGTGAGCGGCGAGCCATCTTGCAGGCGAACGACGCCGAGCGCTCGTCCTTCTTCATAGCTTTGGATGGCGTCGTCGAGATCGTTGCTCTGTTCTAACTGGGCGGCTTTGTCGAGTACTTGCGCGATCTGGATCTGCTGTCGGCACTGAAGGGTGCGGGCATTGAGGTCACGGTAGGTGCTGACTTCCACCAGCAATTCCTCAAAGCCTTTGAGCGCCCCAGCGCAATCCCCGCTCGATTGTAGGCTGACCGCCTCCTGGTAACGGTAGAGCAATTTGCGTGCCTTCTCCACACGGCCTAACGCCGACAGTGCTTTAGCATCGTTCGGGCTTTGACCCAGAATTCGCTCCAACCGTTCCTCGGCTGTGGCCAAATCATCGCTGGCCAGGGCTTGATTGGCCTCCACTAGCCAGATTGCATGAATCCGTTCTTGTTCCACCTGGGCAGTGCGCAATGCTGACTGGCGGTACATCAATGCGCCAGCCAACCAAACTGCGACAAAGACCGCCAGAACCAACACGGCTCGATCCACCCAAACCTGGTAGGGCAAAATCCAACGCCGCGGACGCAAACGGATTTCCCCGTCCAACTTGGCTTTGATGCGCGCATCCTCAAGTGCCCTGCGCAAGATCGGCTGATCGGGTTGCTGCAACAACAATTTTTCCAGCCCAAGGATAGCAGACTCCCATTCGCCACGTTGCAAATGGTTCATGGTTTGGGTGGTGAGTACTGAGTCAGAGGTCATAAGATACGAATTACGAGTTACGAATTGCGAATCAGGAATTGCGATTTAAGGCGTGAGCTCACGTAATTCGCAATTCGCCTGTTTACACCTGAATTGCCTGGCTACCACGCAGCCAACGTTGGAGCGGGTTGCCGCGCAGTACGTCTCGATTGAGTGAGGGTTGTTGTGCCTGTTGGATATCCTGCATCAAGCGTCGAGCTAGACTTTGTATGGAGCGGCTCACTGCACTCTTGGGATAGGCACTGACAAAGGGAATGCCCCGGTTGACCGAGTGGCTGAGCAGTGGTTGGTCGTCCGGGATGGTATGTTGAATCGGCAGGCGCAGACGACGTTCGATCTCGCTGCGGGCAATGGCAGGTCGCATGGTGGCACGGTTGAGCGTGAGCCAAAGTTTGCTTTCCGCATAGCGCCGTTCACGCAACTGTTCGACCAGGTGTTGGGTGCGGTTGAGCGAACTCATTTCGGGCAGCATCGGGATGACAATGCGGTCGGCTGCGTCGAGAATAGCAAAGGAGAGGGCGTCGCTGGGTACGCCAACATCGACCAGCACCCAATCTGCATTGCGTTTGAGTTGCACCAGAATCTGTTGCATTTGTGCAGGGGTCATTGGCGTCTTCAATGTGCCAGGGGCAGGTGCTTGCAGGATACGTAATCCAGAAACATGCAGCGCTAACACCTGGTTGAGCAGTGCCTCATCAAAGCGCGGAAGATGCTCAACCAGATCGCCGAAGTGCGTCAGGTCGAGCAGATTGAGCAAGGTCGGCAGCGCTGGCGCGTTGAAATTGGCATCGACCAAGAAGACGGCCTGGCGGGTGAGCGAACGTAAGGCCAACCCACTGTTGACCAGCAGATTGCTGCAGCCGGTGCCCCCCTTGGCACTGCAAAAAGCAACGATGCGGCCACGCGCCACCACTTTTTGTGGAACATTCTCCTGTACGTTCTGCTCATGTAGGAGCAACTGGCTAAAGGTGGCGACTAGGTCTTCGCTGACGAGCGGTTTGTTGACAAAGCCACGCGCCCCTGCCAACACGGTGCGTCGGGCCTGTTCAACGTTGCCGCCCTCAATCAGCGTCAGAATTGGCGTGTCGCCCAATTCGCTGGTCAGTTGGCGGATCAGGGCGGCACTATCATTGTCGCCTAGTGCATTGTCAAGCAGGATCAGATGAGGTGCAATGTCGCGAGCGCGTACCACTGCCAGTTCGGGCTGAGCGACCCAGTCAACCTTGTAGTGGTCAATATGGCTGACAAGCGCCGCTTCCAACTCCTGGCGCGTCGGTTCAGATTCTCCTACTAACAGAATGCGCATCGTCTCGTCGATCCCGACCTGTGCCATAACCATCTCCTGGTTCGTAATCCAAATTCAGAACAATTTAACCTACACTGTCGTCATATCCTTGCAGTTGCCACTCAGCAACACTTTTTACGGTATAAAAGTGTTACTGAATGAAGAGCATCAGTATATGTACAGATACTTGCATGAAACGTGATAAAATAGTTTTTAGGAAAGAAATGTTGCCCTGAAAGTCGATGCGAAAATTGTCTAATTGAGGATACTGTACTATGTTGCGATTGACAAACAAACAAGCTAACCAAGTGCAAAAATGCGTTTCAGGCGCAGCAAAAACGCATTTTGCCCTTGCGAAATTCCACTCTTATTTTCCTCGTGCCACAAAGTTTGGTTTGATTGTGGCTTTGTTGTTGAGTCTGCTTCCCGGAGCATTGTTGGCACAGGATAATGGTCCGGTGAGCGCCGCTCAATCGGATCCAGCCTGGCAGGCCAGCTATTGGAACAATCTTACACTGAGTGGGGATCCCGTGTTGCAGCGGCAGGATGCTGAGATTAACTTTGATTGGGGTGTAGGGTCGCCCGACGCAGCGGTGCCTGCCAATCGCTTTTCGGCTCGCTGGACCCGCTATATTCTATTTGATCAGGCTGAATATGAATTTCGTATTTCTAGCGATGACGGGATTCGCCTTTACATTGATGATCAACTGCTGATCAGCAAGTGGTTCGATCATGGCCTGCGCACCTGGACCATCCGAAAGGCACTTAGTGCAGGACATCATCTGTTGCGCGTGGAGTATTACGATAATCTTGGCGCAGCAGCAGCAAAAGTATCCTGGCAAAAGGCGGCAGGACCTGGCGCCCCCTCGCCTGATACTGTGAATTGGCGAGGTGAATATTACAACAATCGTGATCTGAGCGGGACACCTGCCTTGGTGCGCGACGATGCGACGCTCAATTTCAACTGGTACTATGATTCGCCAGCCCCCGGTCAGGTAAGTCGCGACAACTTCTCGGTGCGTTGGACTCGTTCACTGCGTTTTGACCCAGGCAACTATCGCTTCCGCGTGACTGTGGATGACGGTGTGCGCCTTTTTGTCAACAATGCCAAAATCATCGAGCAGTGGAAAGACCAGCCGGCCACGACTTACGAGGCGATCATCTATCTGCCAGGGGGGCCGATTCCGCTGCGGGTTGAATATTACGAGGGTGGCGGCGAATCGTTGATCAACGTCACTTGGGAGCGGGTCAGCGGCAACGTCAACCCGACACCCACCTGGACGCCGATTCCATCTGCCGGGCCAACCGCGACACCGACGCCCATCGCCTGGTCGCCGGGGACGATTAGTAATCCAGGCCAACCCTTCACCCCCAGCCAGGGCGATCCCGCGTGGAACGGAGAGTACTTTAACAATCCCGACTTGGCGGCTCCTGTGACCTTTACACGCGGTGACGGCTCGATTGATTTTGATTGGGGGAATGGCTCGCCCGGTAACGGCCTGAACAGTGATAATTTCTCGGTGCGGTGGACGCGCACAATTCGTTTCCCGCAAGGACGGTATCGTTTCCGCACCGAAACGGACGATGGTGTGCGACTCTACATCGATGGTTCCCTGGTGATTGACCAGTGGCGCGAACAGGGGCGGACTGCCTATACGGCTGAACGAGATTTAAGCGAAGGCAATCACACGATTCGCATGGAATACTTCGAGCGCAGTGGTAGCGCCTTTGCTAAGTTGGAACTGTTTACGGTTGTTACCAACCGCGTTGGCAATATCATTACCTGTGTGCCGCCACAGCCCAAGAATTACGCCTGGATCTGGATCTATCGACTGGATGGCAACAATCAGTGGGTTAAAATCGGCAAAGGGATTGGCTCGATCAACGCCACCGGTTACTTGAAGATCGATGGCTTACCGGTGGACGTGGGACGCTTTGGTGAAAAAGGCGAACCCTACCGCATCGAACAGGTGGTCAACAACAAAGTCGTACAGTCGGTCGGCAACTATCAGGCTGGCGAACCGATCTGGCTGTTGCGCCCCGAAGCAGATAACTACACGCCGTGGGGTTGCCCGCGGTAGCTTTTGTTCAGAGTCGTCAGCATAAGCGTCGTGACATTCTGTATGCTTATGCTGACGACTCTGAACCTGAGTTGTCGCATCATTGCGAATATCTGTATCGACTTTATTGCACACAAGGGTAGAATAGAGCTTCGATTCTTAAAGTTGTGGTACAATCCTCTTCCTGAAACGAAAGAATTTCAACTCCTATCGATGTACATACAACAAAAGAAAATATCGACTCGCCCATGTCTTGCAAAAATCTGACCTGTGGGGCTTTTGTTCACTCTGCTAGTCGATCTATTATCCTAGAATGATGACTTCAATAGACAACGTCCCACTCGTATGCAGATAAAACTCTTTGGGACACCCACCATCCTGCGGGATGAAAAAGCTGTTTCTGGCTTTATCTCTAACAAAACATCCGCTTTGTTCTATTATCTGGTTGCCAAGGCAGAGGTACATACGCGTACTGCGCTGGCGACGCTGCTGTGGGATCAATGGTCTGATGCAGATGCCAAGCGTAACCTACGCACCTCGCTCCACAATCTACGCCAATTGTTTGCACCCTTTATCGCAATTGATCACCAAACGATTGCGTTTCCTCGCCATCCGGAGCTAACGGTCGATTGTTGGCAATTCGACGATGCCTGGCAAGTGGCTCAGAAATTAACTAAGGGATCGTCAGCCTGGTCTACGACCCTTGCCGGCGTTGTTGATCTATATAACAACGGTTTTATGATTGGATTCTCTGCACCAAGCGAACCCTATGAAGAATGGATGCGCGAGAGTCGCTTGCACTATCGTTCCTGTTATCTTGAAGCATTAGGTAGATTGGTTGAAGATGCAATTGTGCAAAAGATTTATCCGCTTGGCATTACGTATGTGCGCTTGCTACTGCGTGAGGATCCACTCTGCGAGGCTGCGCATCGGCAGCTTATGCTCCTGCTCACCCAGACCGGTCAACCACAGGCTGCTCTCGCCCAATTTGATCTGCTGGAAGAGTTACTGGAACAGGAACTCAATGTTTCGCCCAGCGATGAAAGTTTTGAACTCCGTCAACAGATCCTCGCGGGCAAGTTTGATCTGCCTGGTAATCCCATCTCCTTGCCAGTAGGCGAGAGACATATCAAGCATAACTTGCCAATCGCACGGCTGCCAGTGATCGGACGGGATGAAGAGAGTAGAGTTCTCCTTGACTTGCTTCAGAAGCGATCAACCCGTTTGATCACGCTAACCGGACCAGGAGGTGTCGGCAAAACCCGGCTGGCGTTGCATGTTGGACAACTACTTCTCGATCAGATGTTGTTTGCGCCGTTACAAGGTTTGGCCTTCCCGGATGGCATCTATTTTGTGTCATTGGAAGGACTAGCGCCCACGGTTGAGCTTGCCTCGCTGCTGTCAGGTGCGGTAGTGGATGCCCTGCAAATTCCGCAATCGCGTGAGGAGTCCACCTTTACGCAATTGGTGAACGTCCTGCGTAACAAACGCGCTTTGTTGATTTTGGATAACTTTGAACATCTCTTGGCTGCTGCCTCCTGGCTTGTTGCGTTGCTGGACCAAACAGAGCAGCTTTGTCTAGTGGTTACCTCTCAGAAACGCTTGAATGTGCGTGGCGAGCAGGTTTTCGCACTACGTGGGTTGACGGTAACGCCTTTTCTCGAAGAAACGAGCGCGTTTAATGCACAGCACCTAATCCAGCATGCCGCCACCACCGGCGTTGCACTGTTCCTACAAATGGCGCGCATGTTTCATGCCAATTTTGCTCCTAGCGATGAAGATGCAGTTGCGATTCAGCAAATCTGCCGTTTGGTCGAAGGCTTGCCGCTTGGAATCGAGTTGGCCGCTGCCTGGACGCAGACGCTTTCGTGTGCGGAAATTGCCGAAGAGCTGCAAAAAAGTTTTGATTTTCTGGCTGGTGGCCCTATCGATCTGCCAGAACGACATCGTAGCCTGCGCGCCATCTTCGATTATTCTTGGTATCTGCTTGAGCCGACGGAGCAAAAGATTTTGGCACGACTCTCCTGCCTACGTGGCAGTTTTACGCGCGAGGCTGCGCTACAGATCAGCGGTGCCTCTTTGCATCAACTGGCGAGCTTGATGGATCGGACGCTCATCAAACGGGACGAAAGCCAGGCAAGTGGCCCGTACGCACCGAAAATTCGCTATATTCTGCTGGAGACTGTGCGCCAGTTTGCGGCAGAACAGTTGGCACTACGTGGCGAAGACTACGCCACACAGCAACGTCACGCCGATTTTTTTACGCTGCTTTTAGCTCGCCACCTGCCCGATCTACTTGGAGGGAAACAGCGCGAGGCAGTATACGAAATTCAGTCGCACATCGAAAATATCCGGCTAGCCTGGCAGTGGTGTGAAGCAAACCTCCCTACGGACCCTTCTCTGATTGCGTACGTGGCGCGCAGTTTGGATGCACTCTTTCACTTCTGGGATACGCGCAGTAATTTCCAGGAAGGTGAGGCTGCTTTTGCGCGTATGGCAAAAGTAGCGCGCTTGATGCAGCAGGATCGGGAACAATTTGTGCTTGTGTATGCCAAACTCATCGCACGTCAGGGCTGGTTTGCCTTTCATAGGAGCGATCCAAACGCACAATCCCTGCTGTTACGCAGCCTGGAATCCTTGCAAGGGATGAACGAAGAAAAGGAACAGATTTTTCCTTTGAATTACCTCGGTGCAATCAGTTATCATCGGGGTGAACATGCTGCTGCAAAAAACTACCTCACAAAATCGCTGGCCTTAACCCAGCACCTTAATGACCAGCTCGGCGAAAGCATTGCGCTCAATATTCTGGGACAAATTGCAATTCAAAATGGGGAATTAGCTGAGGCAGAGCGCCTCTGTGAAGCTGCAATTGCCCTGAAACGAACGGTGGGTGATCAACGTGGATTGATCTTTTCGCTGGCCAATCTAGGGCGAATTGCCTTGGCCAATGCCAATTACCCAGCCGCTTTGCGCTATTTTGAAGAGAGCCAAACTGTCTGCGTGGAAATGGGCGATCAACGTGGCCAAGCTTTTGCCCTGCGCAACCTGGGTGATACTTTCGTTCAGCTTGACAATCCGGTTGCCGCACGCCAACACTATGCTGCCAGTCTGGAGATCTATCAAAGGATCGGTAGTCTGTACGAAGCCCAAGAAACGCAGGCAAAACAGGATGGGCTTACTCCATAGCGTAGCCTATCATGTTCCACCAACTTGTTCCATCCTTTATTCTCCAAAAATACGCTCAGCGAGAGCATCAGGGGACATTGCGTGCCATCACGCTCTTAATCGATGTGTCCGGTTTTACCCACCTCACCCGCACACTCTTTCCCTATGGCGATGAAGGGGTTGAGGAAATTGCTGCGCTCCTGGATCGGGTTTTTCCCCCTTTGATTGAGATCATCGCCACACACGGCGGCTTTGTCAGCAGTTTTGCGGGGGACGCCATCTATGCACTGTTCCCTTTTTCCAGCCCCGAACAGGAAAACGGTTACGAAGCTGTGCCTTATCTGCTCTGGCAAATCCAATCTCAAATGGCGAAACTTCGTCGCAGTGTGACTCGTTTCGGTGAAGTCTCCTTTCGTCTAACGGCGGCAATGGCCGAGGGCGATGTCTACTGGAAAATTTGGCTTGATCACAAACGAACGCGCGGTCAGCGTGCTGCCTATCTTTTTTATGGTCCTGCCTTTGATGCGCTTCATCCCTTAAAGCAACAAATGGCGGCCGACCAGATCATTCTGACCGGGTTACTCTATGCCAAACTCCAGGCGCTGCCGATGGAGCACTCAAGCCTCTTTGCGGCACGCATGCTCTCTACGGATGTGTACTTATACATCCCACCTAATGCCCAATCCCGCCCAACCCCTTCCTGCTCAGAGGACACCCAAAGAGGACGAACCGTCACGAGCCATGCACCGGTTCCTTCGCTTATCAGGGGAGGATTAGGGAGGGGTGACTCGGTGGCTACCCTCCCACAAAGCTACTCAGAGCCTTACAACGCTGTCGTTTCGCAATTCGTACGCCGCTCTGAACTTGACTTGGGCGACTTTTTTCCGGAGGAGTTGCTTCTCCGATCCGTACGGGGCGAGTTCCGAACTGTCATCACGATCTTTGCTCAGCTCCCTCAAATTCCTCACCAACCAGAGGATGCTCCACTTCTTTCTACGCTCTTTCGGCTGCTTGACGAATTTGGTGGCTATCTCTGCCGCGTTGATCAGGCGGATACCGAAAGCTCCGGGATGCGGCTACTCTGCTTTTGGGGTGCACCAATCGGTCAGGAGGCTTCGTTGCAGCGTGCGCTAGACTTTCTGCTCGCTTTACGCTCTGCGTTGTCTGTCCCTCTGCGTGCGGGCATTACGATCGGTTCTGTCTTTGCTGGTTTTATCGGAGTAGCGCCATCCGAAGAGTACACTTGCTACGGGGACTCGGTGAACTTGGCTGCGCGCTTGATGACTGCGGCGGGGTGGGGCGAAATCTACAGCGATCTGACTACCGAGCGTCAGTCCCAAGCGGGCTTTCAATTCCAAGAGCGGCAAACGCCGTTGGTTGCGAAGGGCTTTGCACAACCACAGCGCGTCTTCCTTTTGCAGCGCCATCACCCGCGCCCGATGCGATCCTTGTACAGTGGCGCTTTGATAGGGCGCAGCCACGAATTGGCACGGCTCCACACAGCGGTGGCCCTCCTTTGGCAGCATCAGTTTGGAGGTATACTCCTCATTGAAGGTGAAGCTGGGATCGGAAAGAGTCGGCTGGTTCAGGCGTTTGCTGAACAGCTTGCCACTGCCGTGGTTGCACCACAGTGGCTCTTCTGTCGGGCCGATGAACATCAGCAGCGTGGGCTTGAACCCTTTCGCTATGGATTGCGTAGCTACTTTGCACAATCGGGCGCTGAGGACAAAACCCACAATCGAGCGAGCTTCGACCAGAAACTCGATGCCCTGGTTCAGGTAACCCCTGATCCAACCCTGGCGGCCGATCTGCAATGGGGGCGCTCCTTTCTCGGAGCATTGCTCGACTTACACTGGCAGGATGGCCTCTATGAGCAGGTGGAACCATCGTTACGCGCAAATAACGTGCGCAAGGCGCTCAAAGTTTGGATCAAGGCCGAGAGTCTGCGTCAGCCGCTGATTTTGCACATTGACGATGCACAGTGGTTGGATGAGGATTCGCTTGCCTTTCTTCAGCAACTCATTCACAATGTGGACACTTTTCCCTTCCTTGTGCTTCTGAGTAGCCGACCTGGGCAGCGGTCCTTGCATTCATTGCATCCGCTTATGGTATTGACCTTGCCCACGTTGGGTCGCGAAGAAATAAGAACCGTTGCCAGTGCCTGGCTGACTGCTCCAGTCGATCCGAACCTCTTTGCACTATTGGCGGATAAAGCAGAAGGTAACCCCTTCTTTATTGAACAGTGGCTACGCTACCTGCAAGAAAATGAGCTGCTGGAACAAATTGACAACGGTGTTTACACGGCACGAACTGAGACAATTCAGTTGCCAGCAAACCTTCGCTCCCTGATGACCGCTCGTCTGGATCACCTTCCGCTAGCGGTGAAGGAGCTGGTCCAAGTGGCCTCTGTGCTAGGACAAGAATTTGATCTTTCGCTCTTGTCATTAATGCTGGATGATGAGCCAGTGGTTGTGGAGCAGGAAACTGTGATGGTGTTGCTCCAGTTGGGGATTTGGTCACCCTTGACCGATTCGCAGCCTGGAAAATACCGTTTCCATCATGTTCTCTTGCACGAAACTGCTTATTCCATGCAACTCTATACCCGACGGCGCATGTTGCATCGCCGAGCCGCCACGGCCATCCAATCCCGTTATACAAACGCGCTTGCCCTGCACTGGGGTACATTGGTCTATCATTTTCAGCAGGCGGGGGAGGTGGAACAGGAAAAAGTCTATGCCCAGCTCGCTGGAGAATATGCTCTGAAAAATTATGCCAATGAGGATGCTGTGCGCTATCTCAGCCGGGCCCTGGCACTGAGTACGGCAGCGGAGGGTGCGGCTAGTTTTCGTTTATTGCTGGCGCGTGAACAGGCCAATGATCTTCTGGGACGCCGTCAGGCTCAGGTGGAAGATTTTGCTGCTCTTGAAGCGTTGCAGGCAAAGCTCACGGACTGTAATCAAATCGCTCTGTTTCATTTGCGGCAAGCGCGCTATGCACGTCTCACAAATAACTATCCAACCGCGATCCACTTTGCGCAATCAACCATCGCCTTGGCCAAGCAGGCAGACGATTTGGTGATCGAGGCGCAAGCACACAATTTGTGGGGACGAACGCTCTGGCAACAGGGTGACTATAGCGAGGCTCGCCGGCAACTTAGGGTAGGACTGGCGTTGGCAAAGCAGTGCGGACTTCAGGAAGAAGAGGCACAGAACCTCTATGATTTGGCCATTATTGACTTTTACCAGGCAGATCTGACCACAGCAGAACAAAATTTTCGCCTAGCACAGACTGCCTACGCCGTGGCCAAAAATCGGATGGGGGAAGCCAACTGTCTACTGATGTTTGGTGCGATCGCTTACAAAAGTGGCAATTTTAGTGCTGCACAGCGCTATTTGGAAGCAGGGCTGGCCATGAGCCAAGCGGCAGGCTGGTTGCACGGGCAACTCTTTATGCTCGCCCATCTGGGCAATGTCTTCTATGACGTGGGGGACTATAAGCGTGCCTATGAGTATCACCAACAGGCACTGCAACGCTGCCGTGAAGTGCAGGATCGCGAAGGCGAAGCGGTCAGCCTCGATACGTTAGGGCTGATTGTGCAGCACCTTCCCGGAAAAGGCAACGCCTATGACTACTTTGAAGCTGCATTGGCTATTCAAAATGCCATTTCCGACCAGCATGGGGCAGCCTATAGCCACACCCATGCTGGTTTTGAACGCCTTGCTGCCAATCAACTCACTGCTGCTGCCACCCACTTCGAGCAAGCACTGGCGCTACGCCTTGCCCTGCACGAGGATCTCAGCGCCATTGATGATATGGCGGGGCTGGTGCTGGTTGCCTACCATCAGTGCGAAACGGTCAGTGCCAGTGGCCAGGCGCTGGAAATGCTCAACCGCCTGGCCATCAGCGGAATTGAGGGTCTTGAAAATCCGGTCATGGTCTACTTGATCTGCTGGCAGGCACTCTCCACACAACCTTCAACCAAAGAAGAAGCCGATCAGGTACTTGCCGCCGCTTATCAGCTCATCCAAAGCCGAAGTGCCGCCATCGAAGATGAAACGCTGCGCCGCAGTTACCTGGAAAACGTGCCAGTCAACTGGCGAGTCATTCAGCTTTGGCAGTCGAAACAGATGGGAATTTTATGAACTTTTTCTTCCGCCTGTTTCGACTGCGTATTAGAAAACCTAAACTTGCCTGGTAGAGCAGCACTAGAGTGCCAGATAGAAGCAATCTCTATGAATCTGGTACTTATAGAGATGACACTTAAACATTGCACAATCTCCACGGTTCACGTGCTACGGCAGATTGTGCAATGTTTAAAGAGCGTGTCTATTAGCGCCGGATGATAGGTAAGAGAATGTACTTGGCGCTGCCCATCGCAAACTCCGTCAGATGTGAAATCTGCACCGTGATACGATTGCCGGCGGGATCGCGTGAGACCACGACAATCCCCTCGTCCGACCAACTGTTGGTTGTGGTGTTGAAGAAGAAGAGGCGCAAGTCGTTCTCATCGATCCCTGCTACATCGCTATCGGTATATTCAATCACTAACGTGACCGGCTGCTGGAAGGTAAAGCCAGATTGCGGGCTATTGTCGCGATAGGCAGTCAGCGTAAAGGTGCGTCCCGCAAACTGGAAGGCTCCAGGTTGGGAGGGGGCTCCCTGGTCATCATAGAGGAAAGTGGTGGCCTGGTCGATCGCCCCGGCTGGTATTTGCACAGCGACACTGCCGCCGTTTGGATCGCTGTAGGTCAAGGTTGCTGGTGCATCCGGTTGAGCAACGGTGGTAGCATCACTGACAGGAAGCGTTGGGGTAGCCGTCGGTGTGCCAGGGATGGGGGTCAAGGTGGCTGTCGGCGGAATGGGTGTGGCTGTTACCGTGGCAGGTGTACTGACTTGTGTGTCTGTTGGGATCACCGCTGTCGCCGTTGGTGCGACTGGTGTGTCGGTCGGTGTAGCAGGTGTACCGGCTGGCGTGTTCGTTGGGATGACTGGTGTCGCTGTCGGCACAATCGGCGTGTCGGTTGGCGTGGCGGGTGTATCGACTGGTGTCACTGTCGGCGGGACCGGTGTATTGGTTGGGTTGATCGGTGTCGCCGTCGGGAGAATGGGAGTTGGGGTTAGGCTAGGTGTTAGGGTGGGTGTCGGTGTTGGTGATGGAACTTCGTTGAGATTGAGATAGCTGAGTTGTGGTGTGTTGCCCCAAATGGCGGCGGTGAGATCAAGATCGCCATCGCCATCCAAATCAGCCATTTCCAGGCCGTGTACCATGTTGGCAAACGTGGCAACACCCACGTTGTACGAGGTGGTATCAAAGCTGCCGTCGCCATCGTTTAGATAGACCATCGTTTGACCGCCGCCAGCGCAGCCGTTACCCCAATTGCCCAGTGCCAAATCGAGATCGCCATCATCGTCTACATCACCGCTCGTCAAGGCAGTGGTGCAGATACCAGCCGGACCCACGGTGTTGGTGAGGGTGTCGAAGGGATTGCCAGAGCCATCGTTGAGGTAGACGATATTCTGGCGTGGGGAACCGCGATGGCTGACGGCCACATCGAGCCTCTGATCGCCGTTAAAGTCACCAGCAGTCATCTCGAATTTGGTGCTACTGCTGCTAAAAGTGCCAAAGCTGTAGCTGATGCCATCAAAGGGATTATTCTTCCCGTCATTGAGGTAGATCTTGTTCCCATTGGAGCCAACCACCAGCAGGTCAAGACGGTAATCGCCATTCACATCGCCAAAGGTGATGTCGCTGAAATAATCGCCGGACAGAGGAATGTTGTAGAAGGTGGTATCAAAGGGGTTGCCGTCGCCATCATTGAGCAAGAGCGACCCACCCGAACTCCTCTCGGTGGCTAAATCCAAATCGCCATCGCCATCCACATCGCCCAAGGCCAAAGCAAAGCTTCCCGGCGCAACGGTAAGGCTATAGGTCGAGCCAGCACTATCGAAGGGATTGCCACTGCCATCATTTAGATAGATTGTGGTAAAGCCTGTCACGCTACCCAAGACCAAATCCAATTTTCCATCGCCGTTGAGATCGCCCATCCTCACGACCCAGCCACCACCAGTAGGGGCGACTAATGAGTAGTTGGTGGTATCAAACGTGCCATCGCCATCATTGAGATAGAGTTTGCTGGTACCGCCGTAATCGGCCACTACCATATCGACATCGCCATCACTATCGACATCGCCCAGTGCTTCATCGGCAGCATGATTGCTGCCAAAGCTATTGGCGACGGTAAAGTATCCTGAGCCGCCAATCGCCTCGTTGCGGAACTGCCAGACCAACGGCGGGAGCAAACCAAAGCCATTGCTATCCTGTAATCCAGTGGCTGCGCTCACCTGCACCCATTCACCTGGTTTGAAGGGCTGGTTCGGCGTAAAGGTGAGGGTCGCACCGTTTGTGTTGTAGGCATGTAGGCGTTGACCGCTCTGCATTCCATAGACTGCAAAGGTGCGGGAGTGAACGCTGGCTGCATCGATCGGATGGCTCAAGGTGAGCGCGATGGCCGTGGTAAGCGTGGCGGCATGGCTATTGGCAAGTGGAGCGAAGGATACCACCTGTGGCACATCGACATTGAGCGTAAAGGAGACAACATCGGTAAAGGGACTGGTATTGTTCAACGCGTCATAAGTTGCCACCGTCCAGGTGTAAGTACCGTTGGCCAAGGGGCCGACTGCGGCGTCGGTGACATTGCCAGCATCGATCACGTTTCCATTGAACTTAAGTTTGTAACCAGCCAGATCGGTGGCGGTCACGGCCTGCCAGGAGAGAGTGATCGTCTGTCGATCGGTGATTGTTTGATTATGGGATGGATCAATCAAAGCTGGCGCAGCGGGGGCAGTGGCATCAACAGTCCAGCTATATGTGGCTGGCGTGGGATCAACCTGCCCAACTTTATCGCTGGCTTGTACTTCGAACGTGTGTAAGCCGTCGCTGAGCGCTGCTGTTACATAGAAAGTGCTGCATGCTTGCCAGCCGCCGCTATCCAACTGACAGGCAAAGCCCGCCAATCCACTGCCATTGCCATCGTTGGCGGCAAACTGGAAGCTCGGCGTGGTAATGCTGCTGGGGTCATTGGGTTTGGCAAGGATAGTGGTATCGGGTGGCGTGACATCGATAAGCACATTCTTGCTGGTGCTGGCCGTGCCATCGGCAGCTGTGATAACGGCCGTATTGACCAACAGCGTATCAGTGACAATCGCAGGATCCACGACCCCGGTCACGGTGATGATGCCACCAGCAGCGGGCACTTCAGCATCCCACTGATAGTCTAGAGCACCCGTTTGTGTCACCACTAGCCCGGCACTGGTGCTGAAGGTGTGAGTCAACAATTCGTTTGGCAACAGGTCGCTGATCTGTGCAGAACCACCATTGCTACCTGCCGCAAAAGACAAAGTGTAGGTCAAGGGTTCGCCAGCTTTCAGATAGTCCGCATTGGCTGTTTTGCTGATGTTGACCGGTGGCAGGGCGGACACCCAACCGGGATAGTTTGCGCCGAAATCGCCGCCTGTCCCGCTTCCAACTATATTGGTGAGTGCGAGGAGTGGCTCAGAGGAGGTCACGCTCGCTGCGCCTGTAAAACCGGTCGGCAGTGTGTTGTCGGTGTTGACACTCACGCCGAGCGTTTGACCTGGCTGGATGGTAGCTTGCCGTGTGCTGCCATTGCTATAAAAGAACTGTACATCCGCTTGGGCAGAGCCTGGGTTGAAGAGACCGGTTGTGCTGCTAAAGGAGATGCTGTTATTCTGATAGCCTTTTAGCTGCAAGGGTAAGAAATAGGAGGTTGAGGCTTGTGTAAATGCATTGTAGGCGTAGCCAGTGCCAGCCGTGCTATTGCGGATCGTCACCAGGGCGAGGATCGCTCGATCGGCGGTGAGGGTGGCAGCAAAGTTACCATGTGTACCGCTAGGATAGCTCAGCGTTTGGCTGCCGTGCGCTGGCAGATTGAATTGGCTGTTGCCGGCGTTATCGCTATGGGTAACGTTGACCGCTGCTGTTTGACTGCTGGTGTTATAAACCGTCAACTCTGTCGAGAAATTCGAATTTGTAGAGAGGCCAGGGGCGTAAAGCGTTTGGCTACCTGTTGCCATCCCATTCGTTGTGAGGAGCGGCGACCCATCGCTACCGACTTTGTTGTCGATCACAGCGACTGGGCCGTTGGGTGAACTTACAATCACCGACCCGCTGTAGCCATCGGCAAGCGCCATCTGCGCAAGATTCGGGTACCAGCTACTATAAGGTGAGATCGACGGGGCAGATTGCTGCAACACTTGATTGCCATTTTGATTGTAAAAAGTTAGGGTGACACCGTTGAGCGCACTATTAGATAGGTTTTGGATGGTGAGATTGCTAGTAAAACCATTGGTATTCTTGGCAACCGCTGGCAGATAGAGTGTTTTGGCCGTTGCGTCACTCCAGCCTAGATCCGCCCCATGACTAACTGTAGTGAGGGTTGGAAACGGTGGAAGAGGTGCTGTAGTGAGCGTCGAGAGCCGTGTCCAATTGACACCTGCCAACGGTTGATCACTGTTGACAACCACTGCATAAGTTGCGCCAGGGCCGGACGGCGAACTGTTGAGTGAGAAGATTTGGGCTTGGCCTGCGGCGAGATTCAGTGTATTGGTTGACGCAATGCCAAAGGAATTGTAGAAAACCAGTTGCGCCGTTGCTGCGCTGATGCTGGTATTTTGTAGGCTCAGAGTTGATTGCCAGGTGCGGTTGCCATCCACGAATTTGTCGTAATAAACAGGAAAGAATAGCTGAGAGGTAGCATTCGTTTGCAGCGTGGCTTCGACGACAGTGGGTTGTGACACAGCGCCATAGGCCGAAACGGTCCAAAGTTGAAAAACTGCGAAGGTGATGACTGCGAATAGCGTGATTGTCCTTGACTGCTGACTTGCTCTGCGGCGTTGATGATTCCATGGAAGGTTCATGAATGTATTCTCCTTTCAATCGGTAGATCCTTGCCAGCAGTGAGTCTGTGCCGCACACTACTTTCGCAAGAGGCTTCTATTTCAGATGATGGGGTAGGAGCGTACCCTTGCAATCGTCTTGGAGATCGGCAAGGATATGCACCTACACTCATACCAAAAAAATATAGTGGAAGTACGTAAAGGATTAGCGTAGAAATATATAGAAGATTCTGACAGAATAGGTATACTCAGGGCAGAATCTTGATAAACGAGGCTAGAAATTTTCTTTTGTAGTGACGCTACGTAAAGGTCGCTACGCTTAGCGCAGCCACTGCCAGTATAACAATGTGAAACACCTGATCCACCCAAATGTTTACCTGCATGTCACTGGCTGATCCTTCCTGTTTGCCCACACACCAACGCCACCAGAGCAGTGGATAGCGGGTATCGATGAACATGTGCACAAGTGCTAAGAGCAGCGCAACGCTCCAGGGCAAAACAAACATAGCAAAGAGTGCATGAATCCCGCCGTGTACCCAAGCTGCAGGATGGCGCAGGTCGCTCTTGTGCGCTGCCATCCAATCGTTCTGAAAGATCCAATCTGCTGTCCAGTGAGCGATTAGACTCCATACTAACAGATTAGTTGCTTGGGTCATTGTTTTGACTCCTTACGTTCGAGTAGTATATATAACTGAAGCAGAGCATAACTGCTGTGCGTTCATAAATCGTTAAGAGATTTATGTAAACCATTTACATTTTATGAACGCTGCCTGTAATATTCTTTGGACTTACACAAGTTGTCATTTCGACCCACACTTTACACAAATTTAGGAGGTTCTTTTGCCCCCCATCATAGTAGCTGTGCATAAAGCCATCCCACACCGTGGTCGATCCTGGATTTGGGGACTTATTCTTGCCTTCGGGTATATTTTCAGTCTTTCACCTTTTGCGTTGGCCCAAGTGCAGCAACCCAAGCTCTTTGAAGATACAGCGGCCTGGCATTCGCAGTTCAATGTCATGAACTTCCATAATCCTTCTATCCCGAAAACTAAAGAAGTCGCTTTTGCCTGGGGTGATGTCAACGGCGACGGTGATCTGGATCTAGCGATGCGTGGTGGTTTTGAGGGGGATAAGGGTTTCTTGCGCATCTACCTCAATCAAAACGGTACGCTACAAAATGAACTCGACCAGCCCTGGGTGCTGGAAAACCTGGGCGCAGTTCACGCCATGCTCTGGAATGATGTGGAAAATGATGGCGATCTTGACATGGTGATTGCAGCCAGCAATCAGGTGCTCCTCTTTCGTAACCAGAACGGTGTTCTACCCCAAACCCCCGATCCAACCTGGCGGGTAACGATGACCTCTACGGTGTATAGTCTCGACTTGGGCGATCTGGATGGTGACGGTGATCCTGATCTGGTAGCAGCCAGTGATAACAAACTTGCCATCTATCGCAATCAGGGTGGCGCGTTGTTTGCCACGCCTTGGTGGATTGCATCTCACCCATCGCCGACCCGTAGCCTTGCCTTCGGTGATGCGGATGCGGATGGCGATCTCGATTTGGCAGTTGCTGGTTACTGTGTCGAGAACCCCGATGCGGAGGGTGCTAACCCCAACAAGCTCTATCACTTCAACTATACGACACAGGGCTTACTTGAACCTTTGCAAATCGAAGAGTTTGAAGCGGATGTTTGCACAGACTCACTTGTCTGGGTCGATGTAAACCAGGATGGAGCCTTGGATCTCTCGACTGACTTTCACCTTTTCTATAATACTGACGCTGGCACTATCTCGCTGACGCTCGGCAAACTTTACCTCTCCCGTGCAGGGCAACTCTCATTGACCAATCCTGAGGCTGATCTCACAAGCAATAACTCTGTATGGGGTGATATCAACCGCGATGGCAATCTTGATCTGGTGGATGACTTGGGTTATATCATCAATCAACCAGCGGAAAGTAGTGCTTGGCACCCCATCATTACGGATACCTTGGATATATTCTCACAATCCTTATGGTTTGATGTGACACCAGCGCTGGGAGACATGAATGGTGATGGCTTGCTTGATGTTGCGACGATCTCTGTCGAAGAGGAACCTGTTGTTTTTTTGAATCATTCTCAGCGTCTGGCAGAGCCAATCGAGGCAATTCCGCCAGTAATCTCGTGTGAGGGTTCTTTCCTCAGTTGGGGCGATGTGGATCGTGATGGTGATCTTGATCTGGCGTTTAGCAAACTAAACTATGTCAATCTCTTTCGCAATGTGGGTGGCCAACTTCTCCCTACGGCGGTGTGGACTGCGACTGTGCAAACATCGATGGAGACTAATGTTTGGGGTGATGTTGATGGCAATGGCGATCTTGATCTATTGGTCGCCGGTACACGCAACGCTGGGGGTGGAATATTTCTCTATCTAAATCGCCAAGGGAGTTTAAACACAGCTTCTAGCTGGAGCCCATTGGACGACCCACGAGCAAGTAGCATTGCTTTGGGCGACATCGATCAAGATGGTGATCTCGATCTGGCCACGGCGGGCAACGGCGTGCGCCTCTACTTGAACCAAAATGGTCAATTACGAACCACGCCAGCCTGGTTAGATGACGTAGAAGATTACTGGAACGGAGTTGCTTGGGGCGATCTGGATGGCGATGGTGATCTCGATCTGGCAGTCAGCGGATCGGCTGCAACTGTGCGCCTCTATCGCAATGATGGCGTTTCGCCCGACGGTACCATACACCTGATTCCAACTTGGCAAACCCAAACGCCACAGCCAGGTTGGAGTGTCGCCGTGGGTGATGTCGATGGCGATGGTGCTCTCGATCTGGCCACCAACAGCGATACTCAAATCTGGCTCTATCGACAAGAAAATGGAGGTTTTGTACAAGAGACAACTTGGCAGGCAGAGGAATTCGTCGGTACGCTTGCTTGGAACGATGTCGATGGCGATGGTGACCTTGACCTGACAACACGGGATAAAATTTTTATCAATCAGGCTGGTAGCCTACAAAATACAGCGAACCGCATCTGGACGTTCCCCCAAACTGAAGCACCTGTTTGGGGCGATATCAACGGTGACGGTCTACTCGACCGCGCCAGTGTATATGGGTGCGCGATTCAACTCAACTTGAGTCAATCGCTTGCATCCTTGAGGGGACCGGCCCGACCGAATGTTGAAATTGCCATTAGCCCGCTCAGCAGCAAAGCGGCCACCACCTTTGCCAATCACGCGACTTCGGTGTTGGCCCCTGCTAATCACTACGCAGTTCCTGCCATTCGCAGTGATGGCCTGATCCCGATTAGCTACACGGTCCGTGGCCCATTGGGTGGCAAGCTGCGCGCCATCCATGCTTTCTATTCGCTCGACGGCGGCGATCACTGGCTACCCGCTACCGCTACGCCCACTACCCTGGTCAAGGATATTCCGACTCACCCCACTGGCATCGTCCATTCGTTTGTTTGGGATGTGGGGCAAAGTGCCTTCTTTGGAGCGAGTGACAATGTGATTTTGCGCATTGAGGCATTACCGCCTATCAAAAACGTTGTCAATGGGACTGTACCTCGTTTTCAGATCGGAAAGGCCAGCGCACAGACCTTTCCCTTCCGTGTGCGTGGCACGCAAGTGCGGGTGGTAGACGCGCGTGGAAAGCCGCTTGCCGGTGCGCTTGTCTATCGGTTGCCAGCCGCTAGCAATGGCAGTGCTACGCTCCTCGCTGCCCAACAAAGCGAAAATGCCTTTCAGACTGACAGTCAAGGCTATCTGAGCGGGCGCGGCGCACTTGCCGCTGGTGACCAACTGGTCGCTCTCACCCCGATCAGCGCTACCCATGCCTTCACACTCTACTACAGCAGCGCTGCGCCGACCGGCAGCGGCCTTGCCATGACCACTGTCAGCCGTGGCGGCGTGCAAACCTTGACCGTCTCTGCCGATCACCCGCTGATCCTGCTCAACCTGGACATCTCGCTGGAGTGGGACGCCCGCAACGATGAGAGCTTTTTGCAGGATTTGCAGGCGGCGCTGCGGCGAACCTCGGCAACGCTCTTCGATGTGAGTGAGGGTCAGGTTGCCTTGGGCACTGTGCGTCTCTTTCAGAACAAGGAAGATTGGCTCACAGCAGATGGAGTGGTCTACGCCAGCAATAGCATTCACCCGCGCGCAACTATGGGGGGTGTGGTGCTGACAGCAACAAACGACATCGGTCTCAGCGGTATTATCAGCAACGCCTATCTCCCCGGTCAGGTGCGCATGGGACCGCTCTGGGATCCTTTTGGGCAGAACCAAAGCGAGCTAAGCCAGGATTGGTCGCAGGCGCTGGCGCATGAGCTGTCCCACTATTTCTTCTTTTTGCCCGACAACTATCTCGGCATTCAGGATGGGCAAATCAAGACCACCGACTGTCGTGGTAGTTTTATGACCAATACCTACGACGCTAGTTACAGCGAGTTTCTCACGCGCGATGGCTGGGTTGGGCCTTGTCTGGATACGGTGGCCACCCATCTCACCGGACGCACCGATTGGGAGACGATTACCCGTTTTATGCCCTGGTTGCATTCGCCCACTTCGCAGGCAACCACCAATGCTGGTCCCGCCACCCTGCCACTGCAAGTGATCAACGTACAGGTGATTGACCCTGCTGGCGATTCACCTTTGAGCGCGCGTAACTACGATCTGCGCTCAGCCAGTAATGGTGAACTTGTAACTGTGCGCCAGGCGCATGCTTATCTTTTCAAAACGCAAGGGACTTCCCAACTGGAAGATGACCGATTGATCGCCTTAGGCACAACCGGCAACGGCAGCGATCGCATCCAAGTACGCGGTGCGGAGCGTGGCGATCGGCTCTGTATGATTGATTCTGTGGGCGAGCAGGTAGGGTGTACGACGGTGGATGGACTCAATCCCCATATCGACTTGACATCCACCCCTGGCTGGCAACCCGTCATCGAGGTCAGCCCTGTCTCTTCGCGCACCCTGACCCTTCGTGTTACGCAACCACTGAGTCCTGGCATGGCGTTGGCTGTTCAGATTTTGCCGGCCTACGGCTCGCTCAGCGCAACGCTGCCCATCTCTGCCCCGTGGACCTTGATGATTGCGGATCGTGTGGATTCTCCCAACCAATTTAGCCAGACGCTCACCTTGCCCTATCCGGCGTTTGAGGGCTTTGTGCGCGTGTGGTTACCCGACCAATTGCCTGCACACGAGGCAATCAGTGAATTTTTTCTGAGTGCCGCCTGGGGGCCTAATCCGCGCGGGGGCAGCGGTGTAAATTCGCAAGTTTGGGGGCCAAACCCGCGTGGTGGCAGTGGCGCTAATCCGCGCGCCTGGGGGGCCAATCATCGTAGCGCCGAAGCCCCCGTTGCTTCTGGAGATGGGCATGTAACCATTTTCGATGTAGACGATATTCTGGCGGACAGTGGCACAAGCTCGCTCCAGGCCCTGGCAACCTTGCCTGGCTTGTCCAGTTGGCTAACGCCGGTTGGACAAGGCTATCGCTTCTTGAGTAGCCAACCCTTGACCCGCACCATCGCTTTTCATTACTTGAGCCGCGAGGTGCCTCCTGGTTATGAGCATACACTCAACCTCTACTATCTGCCTGACGGAGAAAGCACCTGGCTGCGCTTGCCCACATTGCTGGATACAGAGGAAAAGTTGGCAACCGCCCCCATGCCCTTGTCTCCCAGCCAGGGAGAAGGAGTATATGCCCTGGTTGCTACATTGGAACTGCCGAGACTGTTGCCTGGTTGGAATCAGTTTGGTTACCCCTTGCCCCAGGCGCGTGCGGTCAGCGATGCCTTGGCCTCGGTAGCGGGCAGTTACCAGTCAGTTTATGAATTGGTTCCAGACCGCCCCACAGCCTGGCAACTCTATGATCCGGCAGTTGCCAACACCCATCCTGAGTTTGCAGCCTTGGTCAATGATCTACAACTGCTGCAATTCGGTCATGTTTACTGGATCAATGCTACAAAAGCAATTACACCTTACCTCGACGTAGCCATTGAGCCAGCCAACTCGGTTGAAGGAATCGATCTGCCACCTGCAACATTTTACGGCGGCGTCAACGGCCAAGCGGGTTTTGTGGCCCAGCCAGGCATGGTGATCGCAGCATATCGTGGAGCGGTACGCTGTGGTGAAGGTAAATTAGTAACGTGGCAAGGCGCAGTCGTTTACAAGATTCAGCTACTGTCAAAGGCTGAACGTGCTGGTTGTGGCGAGACCGGTGCAGCATTTGATCTGTTTGTGGAGGGTCAACGAGTGCAAGAATCGTTGATATGGAACAACCATTTTGCCCACTTTCGACCCGTGCATGTTGGCGGACAGCAGAGTAACTCTCTTTACCTACCAATCATTGCACGTTGATGAGGATCAGTTCACCCAATCCAACTTTTGTGACTGCCAGTCGCCAAAATCGCCACGGATTGGGGCAACGAGGCGTGCGGCACTGCCGTTGATCGAGACGACATAGATCTTCCAGCTTCCGTCACGGTTGCTGGCGAAGGCGACCCATTGTCCATCGGGGCTCACCGTCGGTAAGAGATCCACTGCGGGCGAGTCGGTTAGTTGCGTCACCTGATGGGTGTTTGTATCAATCCGGAAAATATCAAAGTTGCCGCTCCGACCATCACTCATAAACGCCAATGTATGTCCGTCGGGCGACCAATCTGGGCGGTTGTCGTTTTGTACCGTTGTGATGGCTGTACGATTGCTCCCGCTGCCATCCATCTGCCAAATGCCACAATTGTTGCCAGTCTGATCGCAGCCGCGGTAGGCCAACAGATCGGCGATCGGACTCCAGGCAGGCGCTTCACCAAAGGTCACCTCGGTTGCGTCTGAGTTTTGATCGGCCCAGACCATGTAGATGCGCCAACGTCGGTCTCCCTCACGCGTGCTGGCAAAGGCAAGACGTCCGCCATTGGCATTCCAACTGGGTGCGACATCCTCGGCGAAGGAAGTGTACTGAAGCTGCAAGCCGCTCCCTGGATCGATGCTGCTGATGCCACCCAGATCGTTGCGCAAATTATGGAAGGCGAGTCGTTGCCCATCAAAACGCAGCGCAGGCTGGGCTGCATCATCGGCCAGGACTGCGGGTTGTGCGGAGGGATTCGCCGCACTCTGAGCGAAGATATGGAAGCGGCCATCGTTGATATCGCGTGAACTATAGAGAATGCGGCCGCGCAGATCGCCAGTTGCTGCCAAAGGTGCATTCCCGTTGTCAATGGCTATCGACGTGCTCAACGAGGGGACAGTAGAAGTGACAGTGCCACTGAGCGCTTCTGCAGTTTCAAAGGTGGTACAGGCAAGTTGTGCATCGCTTTCTTTGCCCTTTATAAAGGGCGTATCCCCGACCAGTTCAACGGCTGCCTGGTATTGAATGAGTGCATCACATGGCTGCGCCTCTAGGATCTGGTCACCATAGGCTACGTGTGCATCGATCAAACGTTTGCTGACGTCACGATAGGTCGGATCGCTCTTCTTCAATGATTCGAGCAACTGGATTGCCTCATCCCAGTTTGTATCATAATAACTGTCCATGTCGAGATAGGCCGAGAGCAGATCGTGCTCGCGCCGCACATCAGTTGCGGTGGGGCGGAGCTCTAGGGCGTGTTCTAACGAGAGGAGCGATTCTTGAAGTCTGTCTTCGCTATCCTGTTGGCTGGCGAGCTGCACATAGGCATTAAAGAGCATGGTTTGCAGTTCTTCAGGACGAAACGTCGGATCGCTTTTCCGTATCTGTAAAAGCCGATCGATCGTGGTTTGGGGCCGTCCTGCTTGTAGAGCACGTTCGGCTTCGCTCCATAATGCAGCTTTGTCACCGCTATTGTTGTTGTTACTGCTCGCTACCGCAACACTGGTCGACGGCTGAATGGGTGTTGTCTGCAGGCTCGGTGTGATTGCGGTCGTTGGTGTATCGACTGTCGCTGAGAGCGCAACGCTGCTAGTGGGTGTGCCCAACAATGTGAGCATACTTTGAGCGCCTTCGGTGGCCAGCGGATTGTTTGGATCGAGTGCCAAAACAATACGATATTGCTCTAAGGCTGCGTTATAATTGCCTTCGGCACGATATTCAATTGCTTGCTGGACTGCCATACCTATCTGCTGTTGAAGCTGTCGAGCGACCTGTTCTTGTCCAGCACGTAATCCCAATACAATCGAAAGGAGTAGAATACTGACTGCGAGTAGGGTGATTACAGCCATCAACCACGTTGCCCAACGAGGGAAGCGTCCATTTATGCTACGAGATGTCATAGAGTTACTCTGTCTAGGTATCAGTGTTCCACTGTAGCTATAAGAATATCCGCAGATGACAATTTTTGTCTAGCTGGAAGGCGAGTGGAGAGAAAGTAAGAAATGGATCCTGAAGATGTGAAAGGATATAGAGGAACTGTATCTGTTAAGGGAAAAGCTATCTTAATGGATAGAAATATAGATACATTACAAAGCAATAAGTGATAGCAGACTTACATTTTGTGCGTTTGCATTTTCCTCAAGAAACTATTTCATTAAATACGATAAATGTCGTAGTAATAAATAAGACGATAGTAATTTGTCAGCAAATTGTAACAAGTGTATAATGGCGTAAATTAAGGCGAGTTATCCTAGCTAACTATCGGTTAAACTTATGGACTACCAATTCATCCCTACATCCTTACAATCCACTACTCACGAGTTGCGTACACCGCTCGCCGTCATCCTGTCGTACACTCAGTTGCTTCGTAACCAAGTGTATGGTCCCCTTACTCTTGAGCAGCAAACTGCGCTCGAAAAGATCGAAGCAAGTTGTCGCTTGTTGACCAGCACAATCAATAAAAGATTGTCTGAAATCGAAGCTGGGACCTATCACTAAGCCATTCCTGGCGGTTCGTTTTTGCAAAAAACTCCTGCTGTAACCAAGTAGTAGATGCACGCCTTCGCTCTCCAGTAGTAGACGCACTTTGCCTTGTACATTGCCCTGGCTGTTACGGATTTACCGTAGCTTAGTTCTATAAAATGTATCTATCCGTTGTTCAGAGAGAGTAAAACAGTTCCACTTTGGTCTTCAATTTGGATCGTTAGCTTAGCGTTGGGAAGTTGCCCAGGAATCATCGTCTCTGCGTAGGGTAAGTCGGGACGAGACTGAATTGTCGAATGGACGAGCATTTGCTCTGCGTTGCTTACCGTGATTGCGCCATCAAACGGGCGTGTAGGATAGAAGCCAACGAAAAGCCCTTCGCTTTTCCGCTCCACATAGAGGCTGCCGATCTCATTGGCAGTTGAAATGCCGCCCACCCCATGCACCGGATACCATGTCTCCTTCCAACTGATCATGCCGCCAGCCGCTAAGGTGGTGTGTTGGTCAAACGTCGGGGCCAACCCACCATGTAGCTCGACATATTGCGAGCCGTCGTCGGTGTAGTTGGCACTATCCAACGCATCTCCCCAGCCAAGCGAAAAGATCTTGCTACCCCGTGCCACATCGGCTGGAAAGACACGTACAGCCCCATCGTCCACACTTGGATCGTAGACTGCCGCAAACGGTCCGTGTGCTGCCGGGTACTCAAACATGCCTGCAAATTGCTGCCAATTCCCCAACTTACTGATCTCGCGCCCATCTGGCAAATAGGGCCAGGAAACCTGCTGACTGGGCGGCGGGAAAACAGGATCCTGCGTGCTGTGGATCGTCATTTGATCGGTGGGTAGGATAAAGCGCAAGGTACCACTGATCTGATTGCCAGGGCCTGGTGCCAGGGCGGCCGAATGCCAATAGTCAAAGCTCACCTCGTGGTCGCTCAAATTGCTGATCGTCGGCTGGATTTCAAAGGCTGCTGCACCTGCGCGCAAGCCAATCGTGATGCTGGCATTGAGTACTCGTCCGTCCGACGGGGTAAAGACTGTTACCGTCGCCAGATTCTCGCTGTGTTGCAACGGAATGATTCCCCAAGTGGTACCCCAATCATAGCCATGCTCAACCACTGGCAGATTCCACTCTAGCCCACCTACGGCCATCCATCCTAGCTGGTTTGCAATCCCCCAACGTGTCGGTTTCACCACAAAGTTGCGATAGAACATCGAACTGCCGCTCGGTTTGTGAAACACCTGGAGAATCCGCCCGCCCAATTCGGGTGCAATCAGGACCTTTAGATAGGCATTTTCGAGCACGATCAACTGATAAGTCCTGTTGACCGGCGCAGGGCGGGCCTGCTCAAACTGTTCCAGGTTGAAGCGCTTGTAGGGCCAGTTAAAGGTCGTATCGATCTGGTTGCTGGTGAATTCCTCGTACGGATAGGTGGGAATGTCAATCGAACTTTCGTAATAGACTACCGTTCCCACTGGCGCAGGGGCAGGTACGACCCCCGCTCCGCCCGGCTGCGGTGTCACCTGTGGCAAGGGAGTCGTTTGCGGGATTGGCGTCGCTGAAGGCAGAATCACTGTGTCACTAACTATTGTCTCACTGGCCACTGCTCCACTCGTCGCGCTCGCAGTTGGCAAAGGTGTATCGGTCGCCGCTGGAGAAGGTACGGGTGTCAGTAAAGGAAAGCTTGTTGTACAGGCGCTGAGCAGAAGGGTTGCAAGAAAAAACAGAGCTACGGGCCAATGTTGTTTGCTGGATGATGGCGTCATACTAGAATTTTACATCGTTGTGGGCCGAACGACACAATAGACGGGCGCAGATGGATGTTGCTTTTATCCGAATCCGCTGCGTTCTCTATAGGATGTCTGAATCATCTCCTAACATTTTCTACACAAGTTAGGACTAAAATCAAATCAGGCAAATAACCTACAAGGTTGAAAGTGGATGCAACTTGCACCCTGCCTCTTAAGGAGCAGTAGTATGAGCCAAAGAACGGCACTCTTTCTATCAGCACTGATTACAGGCTTTATCCTAGTGACGGTATCCATCGTCAGCCAAGGTGTCAACGCCCTGGCTGCACTGAACGACACGTCTGCGACAGCAGATGCGGCGCTCATAAACAACACCAATGTCCGGGTTCAGCCGCTGCCTACCCCCATTTACCAACTCGGCAGTGACGAGGCGGCCCAGATTGCGCAAAAGCTGGCCCCGACTGCGAAATTGCAGGGTACGCCAGAGTTGGTGAATTTTCAAGGTACAGTTGCCTACGAAGTAGTGCTGGATCAAGGCAAAGTATATGTCGATGCCAATAACGGCAAAGTGCTCAGCAATGGCCTTGCGGTTGCAACCGTCGGTCCAGTCGATATGGACCAGGCCGTTCAGATCGCCGAGGATTACTTGCAGCAAAATGGCACTTCTGCCGAGGTAGTAGGCGTCCGCTATGGACAGGCTCGGGGCATGCAGCTTTTTGAGGTGAGCTTCGAGAACCGCGTTCAAATCTATGTCAACGCCGATACCGGCGAAGTGGCCATCGTACGTACGCCACGCCGGTTCCGGAGCGATGACCACTAATACAGGTACTTATACAGGACTTATGAAGCATAAGCCCTATTCTTTTCAGAGGAATTATTATGTCTACCACAACTTCTAACCCAAGTGACTCTCTCTCCGCACGAGCGCCACGACGCACGCCAGTTGGATCGGCAAATGTGGAAAATGGTGCAGCTACCACACGCCTCCAAGCATCTTCACGCCCTGCTGTTGCCCGTGGCAAGCGTAAAGAGAACAACCTGATGACCAAAGGCCTGATTGCGCTGGCTTCAATCGTTGTCACTCTGGGTGGTTGGGGCTTCTTCGCTACGCATGATATCAGCACTAGCCAAGCAGCCAGCAGCGCCGTAGCAGTCACGAGTGACTCGCAACAGACGCAATCAGTCGACTCGCTGCGCACGGTGAACGGTACACAGACGCAACAACGTCAGTCACGGCCGCTTTTCATCACACGCACTCGCTCGTCACGCTAGTGGTTCAGTAAAACAGTAGGACAGTAAGTCAGTACATGGGTCGAATGATATTGACACTGTCTCACTGTCTTACTGTCCTACTGATTCAGGATGCTATCGTATGGCACAGATAGAGTTTCGAGCGATGAATTGCCAGATGTTAGCGGTCGTTGATGCCCCAGACGGTGACGCACTGCTTGTCCAAGTTCCACAATGGTTTGAACAATGGGAACAGAGCTTCAGCCGCTTTCGGCCAATCAGTGAACTAAGTCAGCTCAATCGGCAGAGTGGCAGGTGGGTACATGTCAGCCCTGAACTTTTTGCCCTGATCGAGGCTGCACGTTGGGCGTCTGCCTTTAGCGAAGGATTGGTCTCACCCCTGATTCTCAACGCCTTGGAGCAATCCGGTTACGACCGCAGTTTTGAGCAGATCGACAGCAACATAGGACAAAATAAGGGGCAAGCACAGAACCAGACACTACTCACCGACTGGCGTACGGTCAAAGTAGATGCTATCCATCACAAGATCTGTCTGCCATCAGGTGCCCGACTTGATTTCGGTGGCATTGCCAAAGGCTGGTGCGCCGAACAGGCAGCACAGCGGTTGAGCCAACTCGGCCCTGCCCTGGTTGATGCTGGTGGCGATATGGCGATGGCTGGTCAACGTTCCGAACCTTGGCCAATTGCAATCGCCAGCCCCTTAGTACCGGACGAAGAGCTTGATTTATTGCTGATAGACGAGGGTGGTGTGGCAACGTCGGGACGGGACTATCGTCGTTGGCGGCACAATGGAGTTTGGCAACATCACATCCTCGATCCACGCAGTGGTCAGCCCGCCCAAACGGATGTGCTCAGCGCCACCGTCGTGGCCCCAAAAATGTTATCAGCCGAATGTGCTGCAAAGGTCGTGATGATTCTGGGCAGTCGAGCGGGAATGCAATGGATCGAAATGCAGCTTGACTTAGCTGCACTCGTGGTTCTGGAAAATGGCGAAATACTGCGCAGTCAACGGATGAATGAATATCTTTGGCAAGAGGCAACCCCACCCTAGCCCTCCCGTTCGGCTGAGACTTCGGCGAGCTCAGTCGAGTCGCTCACGTCGAAGCCAAACAAGCGAGGGAACCGTGACGGGAAGGATTGTGTCCTTGCTTCTATCAACAGCAGAACAAAGCAAACTTTTCCCGTGACAGTCCCCTCCCTTACCAGGGGAGGGTTAGGGTGGGGTTGGTTTTTGCAGTTACAATGGTACAGATGATGAACGACAACTTGAGAAACAATATGCGCAACCAAGAGCTAGAAGAGTTACGCCCAGCCATCCCCTTCAGTATGGTGCTGGCTTGGCTCCTGATGATCGGTTTCGGGGTGGTTTTGTTTACCATGGCGCTGCCAAGTGCGTTTCCGCAGCTTGGCCAATCGCTGCTTGGTGACAAGCCTAAAGCCTTTTGGTTTCTCTCCCGCTCCAGCGCCTTCGCCGCCTTTGGTCTGCTCTGGTTGTCGATGGTCTTTGGCCTACTGATCACCAACAAACTCGCACGCATGTGGCCCGGCGGCCCAACAGCCTTTGATATGCATCAATATGTCAGCCTGCTCGGTCTCGGCTTTATCGTCTTTCATGCTTTGATCTTATTAGGCGATCAATATATCAATTACTCAGTCACTCAATTACTCGTGCCCTTTGCCAGCACTAATTATCGTCAACTCTCGGTAGCCTGGGGACAACTTGGCCTCTATGTTGCACTC
The DNA here is from genome assembly GCA_046328715.1 of Caldilineaceae bacterium. Classification (GTDB taxonomy): domain Bacteria; phylum Chloroflexota; class Anaerolineae; order Caldilineales; family Caldilineaceae; genus JAXLWB01. Next base: position 179,376 of record JAXLWB010000011.1, read on the forward strand.
CTCGTGAGTTTGAGCTTCTATGTGCGGCGAACGATCACGCAGCAGATCTGGAAGCTGCTGCACTTTCTTAGCTTTGCGCTTTACCTGTTGGCGCTGGTCCACGGCCTGTGGAGTGGAACCGACGCCTCTGCCTCGTGGGCTCAGCTCATTTACTGGTTTAGCGGCGGTAGCCTGCTCTTTCTCACCGTCTACCGCATTTTGAGCAAGTATGTCATTCATGCCAAGAAGGCAGCAAAGGCGTCCGCAACAGGTGAACTGCGACCTTTGTAGTCAAAAGCCAGAGGTCAGTGGTCAAACAGACAGACTTGTGACTCATGACTACTAATGACCGACCACTGACCACTGATTCCTCACTCCTCTGTCTCACTCTCCGTACCCAGCAGATGGCGATTTTGTACCCAGCGTACCAGCATGTAGGTTACATAGCTCCACAGCGCACCTGCCATCCACGCCGCCAGCACATCACTAGGGTAGTGAACCCCCAGATAGACGCGGCTGAGCCCAATCAACAAGCCCCAAATGGCAGCGCCTATCGCCCAACCAAAGCGCCGTTGCTGCCACAAAAAGAGTGCAATCACCCCATACATCGTGATGCCAGCAATCGAGTGACCGCTGGGAAAGCTGTAGCCGCCGACGACCACAAGCGGTGTAAAGAGGGTTGGGCGAGGGCGAACAAAGATTGATTTCAGCAGCAGATTAAGCAGCCCCGAGCCGAGAAAGCAGATCGCCAAAATCGCGACCCATTGCGGTTGATTTTGCACCCACAGCCAGATTACAAACACGGCAAAGATCAAGAACGCCCCATTCCCGCCAGTGAAGGTGATAAAACGAACCACTTGCGTAAGCCAGGGATTGGCCAGGCGATGAATTGCCAGCGCAATCGCCTGATCCCACCAAAAGCCTTCGAGAAACCAAACGTCCTCGGCTAATTCTAGAAAGATGACGGTTGGCACGGCAACGATTAACAGCGCAACGATCTGCGCCCGGGATGGGATAAACCTGAAAAAACGATTTGTGCTACGGTTCATAGCTGCAACGCATCCTCACCTAGTACCTTATCCAACGTCCCCACAAAATGATCGGCATCTGCCTCGTTCCAAATAATTGGCGGCTTGATCTTGAGCACATTGTGGTAGGGGCCGTCGGTACTGACCAGGATGCCAAACTCCTTCATGCGATTGGAAACATAGGAGGCGTGGTCGCCTGCCGGTTCCACTGTTTCTCGGTCCAACACCAATTCGATGCCAATATACAATCCCAGCCCGCGCACGTCGCCGATCAGCGGATGGCGATCCATTAACTGACGGCAGTTGTCCATGATGCGGTTGCCGATACGCAGCGCATTGGCCTGCAACTCTTCCTGCTCGATTACATCCAGCACAGCCAGACCGATCTCGCAAGAGACAGGATTGCCGCCAAAGGTGTTGAAATACTCCATGCCGTTGGCAAAGGCATCGGCGATTTGGGGTGTCGTCACCACCGCTGCCAACGGATGGCCGTTGCCAAAGGGTTTGCCCATTGTCACGATGTCGGGAATCACTCCCTGGGTTTGAAAGCCCCAAAAGTGCGAACCCGCGCGGCCAAAGCCTACCTGCACCTCGTCGGCAATGCAGACACCTCCTGCCGCCCGTATATGCTTAAACGCCTCCGCCATGTAGCCGTCGGGTAGCACGATCTGTCCACCGCAGCCGATCATCGATTCGCAGATGAAGCCGGCTGGGGAGAATAAGGCATCTCCTTGTCTCCTTGTCTCCTTGTCTCCTTGTCTTTCTAATTCCCCAATTACTCGTTTCACATCTTCCGCATACAACCTTCCCGTCTCGTATCCATACCCTTTGAATCTTCCCCGATACGGGTCGGGCATCTCGGCCATCCGCACCCAATGCGGCGCGCCGACACCACCAGGGCCATTGTGTTTATATGGGCTGACCTCGATCAGCGTCTGCGTGTTGCCGTGGTAGCCTGCATCGACGCAGATCATACCGAAGCGCCCGGTGTAGGTACGAGCGAGACGGATCGCCAGTTCATTGGCCTCGCTGCCCGAGCAGACAAAGAAGCAGACGCTCAGCGGTTCGGGCAAGGTGGCGCAAAGCCGTTCCGCCAGTTGGTTGAGGCTGTCGTGTAGATAGCGCGTGTTGGTGTTGAGAATGCTCATCTGCCGCTGCCCTGCCCGCACCACATGCGGATGGCAGTGACCGACATGGCAGACATTGTTGACACCATCCAAATAGGCCCGCCCAGTATCATCGTAGAGATATTGCCCTCGGCCCCGTACAATCTTGAGTGGCTGGCCGTAGGAGATACTCAAGTTGCGCCCGATGCGCGCTTGGCGCGCATGTAGCGTTGCCTCTTTGCTCGGCGTAGGCTTAGGAAAACACTCGGCAGGGATGCGCAGGACTAAATTCGGGTCAGGGCAGAGCCCAAGCCAAATTTCCTTTTGAGTGGCACGCGCCACTCCGTTGAAATCGTAGCCCAACCCCAAATGATCGACGATGATCTGAAAATGCAGATGAGGCGTCCAGTTGCCGTTGATTGGCTGCGCTCCGATCCAGCCGATACGCTGGCCAGCCGCGACTGTCTGTCCTGCCTTCAACCCATCCAGCGATTCGAGGGCAAGATGCCCGTAGAGCGTATAGAAAGGCGTGCCATCGTCGGTGTGATGCTCCAGCATGATCACTGGACCGTAGTCGTAATCGGCAGCGTTGTTGTGAAAGCTATGAACCGTGCCCGGCAACGGTGCAAAGATCGGCTCGCCTGCGGGTATGAAGAGATCGACACCCAGATGGATCGTGCGCCGCTCGGCAGTCGGGCTGCCGTCATTTCTGAATGCTTCTCCGTTGTAGATCATCCTCGCTTCGCCATAGCCGCCAAAGCCAAACTCTGCCCCCGCCGCAGCAATCTGCTCAAAGACGCAGCATGCGGTAGACTCACTCACCAGGTCCATTGGGTCGGGGAGAAAGCTGCTGCTTACGCTAAGGTCAATGTGAAAACCGGCCTGGGGAGGTGAAGAGATGGGGAAATGGGGCGATTGGGAGCGTAGGTAATTGGTAATCTTCTGCGTGTTCGGATGTGTATCCAGTCCACACGCCACCCGCAACATGCAACTCGCCAGCGTTGGATGAGTCTTATCTAGTTTTTCGAGAGCTTCCCACGCTGGTCGTTCGCTGATCGAGAGATACTCATCCTCTGGACGGGCGGCAGCTTGATGGGCAGAATGACAGACGCTCATACAGAGACGGGCGCAGACCAGGTCGAAGAGAGTATTGATCTCTGCTTCGGATAGTGGATAGACGCTGTGAAAACCCCTGACGACTTGGGTAATCGCCGCCAGGGGATCTTCCTTGTCGAGCAGGGCGTAAGCGGCAGCAATTGCCGGTTCGCAGACGACAAAGCTCTCAATCATGTCGCCCCAATCGAGGACGCCACTAATTTTCGTGTAGCGGCATTTGGGGTTCTTCGGGTCACCTGGGTCTACCAACACATTGTAGTCGTTGGCATCGCCTTGAATTACGCCGCGGCGCAGGCGGATCGTCATCTGTGTCCACTGTCGCTCGAAACGCGAAAGAAAACGTTCGACTAAGGCTCGGTGTGTTTCATCCTTGATTTCATCCTTATACATGCGGATCTCACGCGGGGCGTTGGCCACATCCCAATGAAAATCCCGTTGCACAGCCGGATGCGTAAACCCAGTCAACGCCTTGTCAAGCTCTCCCATCACCCGCCCCAAATCAAAAAGTAACGCTTCGGACTGTACTTTCACCGTCCCCAATGGCACGCCTTCTAACCAAGTTAGCAAACGGACGAAGTGGGGCTGGCCGTTGATGTCGGTTGTAGAAATTAGCTGCTTATCGAGATTGGAGATTGGAGATTGAGAGATTTCGTAATCCGTATTTCGTATTTCGTATTTCACTGCCTGCATTGCTTCATTCTGCGCTTCCAGAAAGGCCAACGACTCGTTGGGATTGGCGATCTTGAGAACGTAGTATTTGCCATCGTCGGCGCTGAGTTTGAAATTTTGGTCACGCTCGCTGGGCAAGGGGCTAGCGCTGGCGTGGATGCCGTAGAGATCACGGGTAAGCGTTGCGGCTTCTTCGAGCGAAAGGCGGGGGGCAGATTGGACAAGCGACATGGAAATCTCCGATAGATGAACGTTTGCAATTGATATCGGAGATTATGCCATGAAGAGCGGAAGAGCGGAAGAGAAATTCCTGGAGTAATTGTGATTTCAGGGGCAATAGGCTACAATATAATCAAGTTAAGGACAGTAATCTAGCGTGGTAACAGAGAGGTTCGTAAGGAGCAAACGATGTCGGTGAACCTAGCTACTTATGAGGAGATTGTACAAACAGTACAGCGCTGGCCTGCTGCAGAAAGCCTTTCTCGCAGTTGATACCTGTTTGCAAGCCTTCGAAGTGTGTACAGTCGATAAGACAACCCTTGCCTATGCTCGTACACTTCAAGGTTCTGATTTTGAGGATAATTTGCAAATTGCCTGTGCTGTCCATGCTCAACTGGATGCGATTGTAACACGCGATCTCACTGGCTTTAAGGCATCTTCAATTGTTGTTTATGATGCCTCTCAGATGTTGCAGCAATTGTAAGATACTACATATTACATCCACGTAAGCAGATACTCTACCTCCCCGCCAACCCCATCAGTGCGATCCCACGAATAAAATACTTTTGTGCAATAAAAAAGAGTATAATCACAGGTACAAGCGCCACCGTTGAAACGGCCATCACCAGGTGCCATTGGTTGCCGTAGCGTTACTGATACGCTCCCAATTCCTTCGCCAGATTGACAATCGCCTGGAAGTTCTCCAGACTTACGCTCGACGGCACCGAGTGGTCAGAGGAAAAGATGTAGCCACCCGACTCCTTGACCACCGGGATCACTTTGCGCATCTCAGCTTCAATGGCATCGCGCTGATCCCATAGCACTGCGTTGATGCCGCCATGCAACACCAGATCCTTGCCCACCGTCTGCTTGAGATGAGCTGGATCCATCCCGGCCTTCACCTCCAGCGGATTTAGGGCGTCCAATCCCATGCTGACCAACTCTGGCACAAATTGGTTGATGTCGCCACAGGAGTGCAGATGCGCCTTGATGCCCTTGGCATGGGCCCAATCGATGGCGCGCTGGTGGAAGGGTTTGAGTACCTCGCGATACATGCGCAACGAGAAGAAGGAATGATGCTTGTAACCCATATCGTCCCACCAAAAGACCGAGTCAAATTTGTAGCCCGCTTCCCAAACCATGTCGAGCAAGGCCAGATTGACATCAAGCAGATGGGAGAACATATCCGAGCACCATTCGGGGTCGTCACTCAACGAGTAGAGCATGCGCTCGGTGCCGATGATCCAAGAATGGGTGACATCAAAACCAAACCAGAGCGCCGCCCGCAGCCAATAGCCTTCCTTTTTCCAGATTGGATAATTTTGGCGCAGCCAATCCCACGGAATCCGGTCCGGCGTGGGCGTCATCAATGCTTTGGCTTTTTCCCAACTGTCGCGGTCAACAATCGTAAAATCGAGAAATTGTGGGGTGGAGGCGGCGTGTTTCCAGGTCTTTTGGGTCACGCCCCATTCGCTGATGATGGTTTTGTAGCTGTCGGTCTCTTCAAGCGTGCGGCGTGGGTAACGAGGAGAATTGTCTACATGAATCATGGCCGTGTGGTCGAGGCCGAAATAATCCACGAAGCTAACATCTTGGGGCATTCCTTCGCGCTGCCAGCGTTCAATGGTAGCATCCCAGGGGTCATCAATGATCGGGATGCGATCTGCCTCACGATGTTCAAACATTCGTGTGAACCGTTCGTGACTGGTCATCTCTTTCATAAATTACCTATTGCAGCGGATATGAAGGCGCAAAACGGTCACTGCTCCCACCTGCGTCCTAACATGTGCATAGATTCTTTTGTTAGCGATGTGTATTGACAATATTATAGCATAGGAAAATTGATTTTATCCGATGAGATTTTACAAAAATAAAGTGCAGACCCTACACTGCATCCTTCTGCTGGCGTAACCGCTGTAAGGCTGCCGCATCGACTGTGATGCCGGCTTGTTTCAAGGCCAGGATGCAGGATCCGAGCACAGGGGGCAACTCCGGCATGACGATTCGGCTCCAGGGCAGAATCTCATGTAAGGTGTGGCGGAAGGGTCCTAGAATCGTTTCGCCTGCCCGCCAGATTCCGCCGGTGAGCGTCACTTCGCAGCCGACGTTGGCCCAGCCGAGATGGTGGGCCACTGCGCGTACCATCAGCGCCAAGTCGTGTGTGCCTTGTTCGACCACCTGTTGTGCCGTTACATCGCCTGCAGCGGCGGCATCAAAGACCAAGGGCGCAAAGGCTGCCAGTTCGGCTTTGGAGACGCCCTGGGTATACAGGCGGTTGTGAACATCGATCATCTGTTGGATGCCCAGTCGCTGCCGCACCGTCTCGACCAACGTAGAACTCCAACGTCCATCATAGGCACCCATCGCCAGCCGGATCGCATTGCAGCCAAACCAATAGCTGCTGCCCTCATCCGAGATCAGATGGCCCCAACCGCCCGCCTGCCAGCGTTCTCCTGCTTCATTCAGCCCAAAACAAGAGGAGCCTGTGCCGGCAATCAAAGCAATGCCAGGGCGACCGGAAAGCCCGCCCGTTAACGAGGCACGGATATCGTGATCGACGCCAATGTTCTCGCCAAACTGCAAGTGTTGGGCAATCGTGCGGACGATGTTGCGGTCCGCCTCGGAAACGACGCCCGCCATGCCAAAGAAGACACTGGTGAAGGGGGCGTCAGGCAACTTTGCCTTGCTGCGTGCTGCGCTCACTGCCTCGCCAATGCTGCGGGTTGCTCCTTCGGCTCCGACGCTGTCGATGCCCGATGGCCCAGCGTGACCAATGCCCAGGATGAGCCCCGTTTCGTCACAGATGACAGTGCGCGTGTGCGTGCCACCCCCATCCACTCCCAAAAAGATGCGTCTCATGCTCCGACCACTCCTTCCACCCATTGGTTGCGCGGTTTGACATAGCTACGAATCACTTTGATCGGCGCCCCATCCTCGCTGACCAGCCGAAAACTGCCCGCCGCCGCAGGAACCACAAAGGTTTCGGCAAAGTAGAAACGTTGGCGTGTGCCAGTAGCCGTTTCAAGCAGGACACTCTCGCCTTCAACCAGGCTCATAATCTGGCACGAGTTGTTGGTGGTCGCCTCCACCGCCGTCGAGAATTCAAAGCGTTGTACATCGTAGAAGTGATGGGCATGGGTCGGTTGGTGAATCAACTGCCAGCCAGGACCGCTGCTTGCCACATAAGGAGCTGAAATCAGCTCGTTGCGTACTCGTTCGCCCTTGCGATCAAAGTAGAGATTGGCAAAGGCGCGCTCAATGTTGAGCGGACGGGGCCGACCATCGAGGTCGAGCCGCATCCAGTCGTACATCTTGAAGGTAAAGATGTAAGGTGTGGCGCTGATCTCCAATACCAGATTGTTGATGCCCGAACAATGAATGGTGCCGTTGGGGATTAAGATCAGATCGTGTTTGCGTACCGGATGTTTCTGGACAAAACGTTCGACCTCGATGGGCGTCGCTTCTCGAAAGCTGCGCTCCAAGGCCAAGCGGAATTCATTCGGCTCAATATTCTCCTGAAAGCCGAGATAGCAGTGCGAGTCAGCAGCACAATCCAGGATGTAATAGGTCTCGTCCTGCGTAAAGGTCTCGCCAAAGTGCTGGCGGATATAGTCGGGGCGAGGATGGCATTGGACGGAGAGATTGCCGCCATCGAAGGTGTCTAGCAGGTCAAAACGGATCGGAAATTCGTAGCCAAAGGCGTCTGCACTTTCGCCGATGACATCCTGCGGGTTGCGGAACATCAGGAAATCGAACGAAACTTCCAAGAGCCAATCATCGCTTTCGATCACTAGGCCATTTTCCGGCACAATCAGTTCGAACGACCAGGCATAGTTGGGCACATTCTGCGCCAACTGCGGCATACGCTGGCGAATCCACTGTCCGCCCCAGGCTCCGGGTTCAAACCACGGACGCACCCGAAAGTAGCTCGTCGCCATCTGATCCAGTGCCGCGCGCAACGTATCGCCCTGCGCAAAGGTGATCTCGTCCGGGCGTTGCCCATCCACGACCCAGTCGATGCGTGAGTAAAGTGCCAGTTTATGGCGGTTAGCCGCCACCCAATCGACAAAGTAGCTGCGTTTGTAGGCAACCTTGGCATCCAGCACTTGTTGCGTCCCCAAACAGGTGACGCTGCCTGCCCGCTGTCGAAACTGGATTTCATTCTTGGGTACATCGATGTAGACAAGCGGTCCCTGCCAGCCAACGAGCGCTGCGCCACAGCCATAGAGAATGTTGAGATCGGCTTGTGGGTCGGGCTGTAGCTGTTGTAGTGCTGCTGTATCGAAGAAATCCGCCAGTTCACCAGGATAACGAAAGCCAAAGATCGGGTCATTGCCGCCAAGGTAGGGCATCAACATCGCATCAATGGCTTCGCTCGATTTGAATGCTTGCGCCACATGGACCCAATGGGTGCGCACGCCAAGGTCGTGCAAGGCTGTGTTTAGTCGCTCGCGAAAATCTTCCCACAGCACACCAGGGTAGCCATCAATCACAACTTGTTGGGCACTGGCGAGCTGTGCTGCCAAGGCTGTGAAGCCTCCTTCAATCTTTCCATTGCCCAGGCTCAAAGCTGGATAGATGTTATAGCGACCTTGCACCGTCTCTGCACCGCTCTTGCTGCGGCGGGCAGGCATCAGATGTTGTGTCGTTTTGCGCCAAGGCTGTGGCAAGCTCATGCAGACTCTCCCTGTTCTGGGCGTTGGTAATCATCCTGGTAGCGAGTGATATCCGCCTGTTGCCAGTTGCCAAAGGCCACCTCTAGCACACGCACGGCGGGACCCCTGCTCGCCAATCGGTGTTTGCTGTTGGCCGGAATCCAAATTTCATCATTGGCGTTGGGGTGGAAAATCTCGTCATTCACCTGCACCTCGCAGCCGTCGTCCAGTACAATCCACAGTTCGGCCCGCCCGGTGTGCGATTGCAGGCTAAGCCGCTGCCCTGGTTGTACAGTCATCAGGCTGACTGTGACCTCTTGGTTAAAGGCATATTGTTGGAAGGATCCCCACGGACGGACAGTCGTCGGCACAGGCGGCTTCTCGGAGGGGATAGGTTTGGTTACGTAGTTCGTCATGAATCGAAATGAAGTGATGAAAGGACTGTTGGTATCAAAGTGTAAAATGTAACTTCAGAGCCGTCAGCGTGAGCGTACGGTTGTCCCTTACTTGTGTGCGGAGCTCTGATGTACTTCAGAGCCGTTAGCGTGAGCGTACGGTTGCCCCTTACTTACGTGCGGGGCTCTGATGTTCAGAGCCGTCAGCGTGAGCGTACGGTTGCCCCTTACTTACGTGCGGGGCTCTGATGTTCAGAGCCGTTAGCGTGAGCGTACGGTTGCCCCTTACTCACGTGCGGGGCTCTGATGTTCAGAGCCGTTAGCGTGAGCGTACGTTGCCCCTTACTCACGTGCGGGGTTCTGATGTTCAGAGCCGTTAGCGTGAGCGTACGGCCCCTTACTCATGTGCGGGGCTCTGATGTTCCCTTACTTACGTGCGGGGCTCTGATGTTGGAGCCGTCAGAGCCGTCAGCGTTGAGCGTACGTTGCCAGGGCCTGATGTTAGCGCCTCACGTGCGGGCCCCTTACTTACGTGCGGGGCTCTGATGTTCAGCGCCGTCAGCGTGAGCGTACGGTTGCCCCCTTACTTACGTGCGGGGCTCTGATGTTCGGAGCCGTTAGCGTGAGCGCACGGTCCCCTTACTCACGTGCGGGGTTCTGATGTTCAGCGCCGTCAGCGTGAGCGCACGGTTGCCCCTTACTTACGTGCGGGGCTCTGATGTTCGATTCGACGCAAGTAGTCACTGCGCTCTAGTACGGTGGGGCGGCCATCCACTTCAACAACCATCTTGCTGAAGTTGCGTTTGCCGATGCTGCCATAATCGTGTCCGGCTCGGCTGGAGAGAATGCCCCAGTAGACCAGCGGTTCGTTACCCGTGTTGATGGTGCGATGGGCTGTATACCCGGGAACGTAGACTGTGCGATTGCGTTCGAGCGGCAGCGCAATACATTCGCCGCTGCGTTCATCTTCAAGCAACATCAATCCCTGCCCAGCCAGGCCAATATAGACCTCCGCCGCCGGACGCCAGGCATGAATGTGACCCTTGGTCATATAATATTCATCCCCTACTTTGCCGGGATAGAGAATGGCCAAGCCATAATGAAGATCACCCTCTTCCCGGGCATCTTCGACCTGGGTAGCTCGGTAGAGGAGGGGATTGCCAGCGGCGAGCGCTTGTTGGTAGGCTGCGGGGTCGGCAAAGGAGCCTGCCAGATCACTGAGGTGACGTATAGTTGGGGTGCGCCCTTCAATCTCGCCAGTCTGGGCGTCATATTGAAGCAAATTGGCAGCAAGCATGGAAAAGTCCGATCTGTGAGTGGAGGAGCATGGGATAGAGTTGGTTTGCTTACATTTGCTAGCTTTGGAAATTTTACATCGATTCAACCGTCTCTGTAAAGCCCAAACCCTTGCAAGTTTTCCCTTATAGACACGCTATTGAAACATTGCACAATTTGCTTTAGAACTCAAACCCTGGAGATTGGGCAGTGGTTAAGGATCATCTCTATTCTGCCTACCACATTTTCCATTTTACAGAGATTTTTTCTTTTGAAACTGGTCATGAGGCTGGGATAAAGGGCACCGGATTGCTGCATTCTCACTCTATTTTTTGTAGTACCGATTGCTGTAAACTCCAGCCACCTTTGTTACTCTGGGCGATCACAGCGCCTAGACGTGCGTTGTCGCAACCATTGAACCCTACCCATACCACAAAAGAAGAGAGGAACCATGAGCAACATCTTACCTGAAGTGCTTTCGGCCAACGCCTCGTATGCTGCCAACTTTGGCGACAAAGGCAACTTACCCATGCCCCCAGGTCGTCGTTTTGCCATTCTTACCTGCATGGATGCCCGCCTCGATCCCGCTAAATTTGCCGGACTGAGTGAAGGCGATGCCCACGTCATCCGCAATGCTGGCGGACGGGCCAGCGATGATGCGATTCGTTCGCTGGTCATTTCGTATAAGTTGTTGGGAACGCAGGAGTGGTTTGTCATCCACCATACCGACTGTGGCATGGAGACTTTCAGCGATGAGATCATGCGCAGCTTGCTTGCCAGCAGCTTGAAAACCGCTTCGGTCGATGCCACGGGCTGGCACGACAGCGGCCAAGGGCCAGGTTCACGCGAGGGTGATTACATTGACTGGTTGACCATCAAGGATCAGGCAGAGAGTGTCACAGCCGATGTGCTGCGCATTCGCAATCACCCGCTTGTGCCAGGTTCGATCCCAATCTACGGCTATCTCTATGACGTGAAGAGTGGAAAACTGCTTGAGATCGCCAGCGCAACGCAGGCAGGGAAGGTGAGGTGACAAGAAGACAAAAGACAAGATGACAAGATGACAAGATCCATCACCGGCTAGTCTTGTCATCTTGTCAACTGTTGCTGAACCGTGCGCTGTTTTCTCTCAAAGAGAAAAAAGGGTTTTGGCTGTATGAGGGCTTCGCGGACAGCCAGTTGCTGTTGAATGGCGACGAAACAAAGCGGGGCAAAGTAGCCAAACCAGCCTACCAGGCCCAAAAATTTAAAACCATCTTCAAACAGCACCCGCCATTGGCCAATCCATTGTTCCAGTGGATGTTCGATCATATCCACGCCTGCCGAGGCAGCGAGTAGGCAAAGTGCACTCAACAAAATGACCAAGTTGCCTTGCTTCATCTGCTCCAGGTAGCGCCAAAACATGATCAATACCAGCCCACCATAGACGAGGGCGACCAGATGCTCAGAGAGTCCCAACGCGTCGAGCTTTTCATGAAGCAAGAAGAAGTCGTCAACCATGAGCAGTCCCGTGGTTGCCCCCGCAAGTAACAGGAACGCCCCCAAGGGCGATGCAAGATCTTTGCTGAGCAGCAGAGCGGCGCAAAAAAGACAGAGGGTCGCAGCGGCGCACCAGACCAATGCACCCAGGTTGGAAACGATCCCTTCGTAGGAATGTAACTCCACGATCGCACTTGGATCGCGCGTAAAATCCCCGATCGGGACCTGTATGTAGATACTGAGTACGGTTGCGGCAGCGAGGATGGCAAGTGGAGGCAAGTAGATCAGGATCAACAATAGGTAAGATTTCTTGAGCTTTGTAAATAAATCAGCCACACGTAAACCTTTGGATAATTCATGTTACGCATGTCCCTAAGAAAACGTCTGAAAAGGCTCAATTCAGGCTCTGTAGAGGCGGTTCGCAACCGCCGGTCTTGCGTGGACACAAGGGAGCGGCGGTTGCTTTTCAGACGGTCCCTAAGAAATTAGGTCACGCCCGGTTTATTGCAACCAACAAGTGCGTAACATGACTGAGTAATCTCTACAAAACCATTATTTTGTTAATCGCTGTATATTATCTTACTTTATTTTTGGCCATCTAAACAGAAACATTTGACGTATCCGTTCTGCGCGATTGTCTGTTTTGATAGGTTGTTAATTTACTTACATTTTGTTTGCGAATCACTAAATCTTATTGCGTGACGAGACTGAAAACGCTTACTCATTCCTGCCAGAACAAGTGTCCGTAGAAATCCTAGCCGACTAGACCGCATGGGCCAGCAAAGTCGCAGGAGAGCTCATTAGTCGTTGGTTAGCGACGAAGGATGACAGCTTGACCTATAGCGCTGAACTGAGCACCCATGGATTAATAAGCCGATTCCTTTGCATACCGTAATTCACTGAACACCTGAAAGTCCATCTATATCTATGGCTCGGATTTTCCCAATAAAAAGGGGATGTTTAGCATCGTTGAATGGAACGAGGCGAACTACGAGGTCCGACTACTCTGAATCAATTTGTAGGCGATGATTATGATCACAGCCACACCCACAGCCACCCAGGTCAGATCGCCCAGGGCATCGCTGATGGTTGCCAACTGTGTGCTAAAAAAGGTGCCAATCGAGACATAGCCCAACACCCATAAGGCTTCGCCGATCACGTCCCACAAACTAAAGTGTAGGAGATGGTAGTTCATCAGTCCACTGGTCAGATTGACATAGGGGCCGACCGCTGTGATAAGCCAACGTGTGAGAAAGATGCCTGCGCCACCCCATTTTTGCATCGTTGATTCGGCCTGCTCGATCATGCCTTCGGCCCGAAAACGACGGCTGACCCGTTTGATCATGGCCGAGCCAGCCAGCCTTCCTATACCATAGCCCACATGATCGCCGATTACCGCGCCCGCTAATCCAGCGACAATTACAGGCCAAAATTGCATTTCGCCTTGGGTAATAAAAGAGCCAGCCGCCACCAAGAGGAAAGACGAGGGGAGGGGAACACCAATCGAGGCTAACAAAATTGCGACAAAGAGCGCGCTTGCTCCGTAATTGGCAATGGCACTGAGTAAAATTGCTTGAATATCCATGAATCGCTGCCAGCGCTAAGGAGGGAGTGAGAGTTGATATATCAAGAAACAGCCACCAAGAGTCAGAAGATGAGAACGTCACCTTGCCACCCTGTCATCTTGTCATCCGGTCCCGCGTGGGGTCGGTGCCTCTTTCGGCCCTGGCGGGTGAGGCGGACGGGCTTTGGCAATGGCATCTTGCAGCAGCGCAATCACTTCGTCGCTGGTCTTGCCCAAATCCTTGGCGATCTCCTTGATAGGACGGCGATCCGGGCGTCCATTGTCCGCTAAGCCCAACGCATTTGCCAACTCATGCGGCGGCACGCCATAGGAATGCGCCACGTAAGGAATATTCATCCATTCCCGGATCGGTTCGTTGGTCGGGCGATGGGTAAAACGGCGCACCGCCCGTATCCCAAAAAAGAGAGTAACTGCGACTGCAACAAGCAAGCCAGCCCACAACCAACGCCGATTCCGGGGTCCAACGGGTGTTTCAACAGCAGAACTCATAATAAATCCTAATGTGAAAATAGAGTTACGAAATACGAATTACGAGTCCATTCGTAATTTTCATTGTTTTCAGGTAATTATCCATCCCCCTCACCGCCAGGAAGGTAGGAGTTTGCGTAGAGGCGGTTCGCAACCGCCGGTCTTCCAGTAATAAGAACGCCACCCGTATTCCCATCTTACCATAGAAATCTGAAGAAATTATGGAGATGGATCGAAACCACCCCCATAGGTGCCACGCATCAACCAAGGATAGCCCCAGCCCGAACGGTCGCCCGCATCGTTATGATTCGGTCCTGGGTCAGTGGAGAGAACTAATTCAACTCGTTCGCCTGCGTAGAGGGCCAGTGGCACAAAGGCATCGAGCCACCCTTGTTGGCTCATTATCTCGGGTGTGACCAGGCGTTGCCAGAGTATCTGCTCTGTTCCCCCACGGCGAATTTTGACCTGAAAGCGAACCCCGTCGCCGCCCCAGCCCCAACTCTGCGGGTCGAGCGCTGGGCTAAACCAAAGGAAGGTCGCATCGGCGGGCAAGTCGATGGGGAAGCTGATCTCGCTCGGTGCGTGGGCAAAGAGCACGGTGCGCCGATCCCCATTCTGTGGCATCGTAAATTCGCTGAGCGCCACCCGTTCGCAGCCCGTCGGCTGGTCGCAAATCGGAGTAGTCGGTTGAACCGTGGCCTGGCCGAGTTCTGTGGTAAGGTCAACCAGCCGATAGCGTACAAAGAGCTCCCGTTGGGCCGAAGTCGGTGCAATTCTTGTATAGAAGTGATTGCTCACAACCCAGGCCAGTGTCAGCAGCAGGGCCAGACTTACCGCAGTGAGTGCCAATCGTTGGCCAGTGTTAGATGCAGTGCGATCTCGGCCCGCCTCCAACCAACGTACCCCGGCATACGCTCCTGCCAGCGTCACCACCGGCCCAACAATGGCAAAGAGATCCCAATCCTGCGCACGCGGCAGTTCGTTGCGAAAGCTGAAATGGTAGATTAACACACCGAATGCCGCAGTGGCTAACAGCCAGAACCGTCGGTCGTGTCGGAGATGCCGAGCCCCCCAGCCTGCCAGCACGATCCACAAGGGCAAGAGTGGGGCAACGAGGAGTAGATTCATCCCCATGTCCCACAGCCGTGCAGGCATAAGGATCTCATTCAGATGCCAAAAGAGTTGCGTGTCCCCAGCATAACCCTGGTCAAAGGAAGGCAATGCCACACCCAAGCCAAGCAAACTGAGGACAGTAAGCAGCGGAAAAACCAGACCGCTACCAACCAGAACCAGCCCCTGGCCCAACCAGCGTCGCCGATCGAGCAGCCAGAGCAAGCCAGGCACGACAAAGATCGCCTGTGGATGAAAGCTACACGCCAAACCACCCAGCAGACCACACCCCCAGAGTGCTGCTTTGCCCTGCAAGTAGCGCAGCGCAGCGGCCAACATACAGAGTACAGCCGCAGTCACCAAGCTGTAATTCTCAATGTGACCAAACCAGAGCTGTGTACTCCCCAGCCCGAGCAAGGCACCGATCAGGAGCCAGCGCTCTAACCGTCCCTGTGCCACTTGGGTACTGATTGTGCCAATTGCCCACAGAAAGGCGGCACCAGCGGCCACACTGAGCAGCGCGATCGCCACCTCCGGTGGTTGACCGATTGCGCGTAGCCAGGCGGTTGTTTGATAAGCCAACAGGCTATCTAGTGGCTCTTTCCAAACATAGGGATCGGTCCGGAGCGACTGGGTATGAAGCAGATAAAGTTTGTAGAGGGCATCGCCGTAGGGCGTGCGCTCGCGGAGCAACCAAAAGAGTAGCACGAGCACGAACCCAGCCGGGAAGAAGTGCAGAGAGGAACGTTTGCCCCACTCGAAGCGATGAAGCCAGGGAGAAAAGGGCAGCCAGCCGATCAGCAAAGCCAATAATGCCAGGCTCCAACGTAACATTTGCGGCCAGGGTTGTAGAAAACAGAGCGCCCACTCACGTTGACACTCGCTTGGTTGCCCGCCCCAAACCAACAAAAACGCAACCAGCGCACCCATCCCCAAACCGAAAACGCCCTGCCCGTAAAGTTGCGCTTTTCTAATTATTCTTACTATCATGGACCTGCCCTAAAATGAATAGCAGCGCCCTAAGGTCTTTAGTTAGCTTCACGTCTGACTGCCTCACTGGCCAATGCGTATCACATGACTTTCGCTATAAAGCGAGTGTCAGTCGCCGGTAGTCCCGAGTTGTTAAATATAGTATATAGTTGCGTTCTGGATCTGCGAAAACAGAACGCTAGGTGCTGCGGAAACAGACTCAACCCAAAAACCGAGTGACAATGGCGAACAGTCGCCCCGAGCCCCTTGTCCTCTCATACCTATTGAGCCCTTACCCTTCCACACTCCGCACCTAGAAGGCGCTCGATTCCACATGGTTTCTATTCCTAAAACTAAAAATGTTCGTTATGGCTGGACAATCGGTCTGGTTCTGTTTGCCTTGCTGGTAATAGGCATTGCCTTGCGATTCTACCGATTGGGTGAACTGCCGCCTGGCCTCTTTTTCGATGAAGGTGCCAACGCCATGGATGCTCTAGGCATTTTACAAGGTAACTACGCGGTCTTCTTTCCCAGACACTTTGGCCGTGAAGGCTTAATCATGTATCTGATTGCCGGGGCCGTGCACCTTCTGGGCCGCACCATCGTCGCCGAGCGCTTACCAGCCGCGCTTGCCAGCCTGTTAACCCCGCTGGCCCTGATCTGGTTGGGGCAGGTCCTTTTTTCGACTCTACCCTCACCATCCAGTACGGAAACAGGCAGACGTTGGCAGGCATTGCTTTGGGCAACAGTTGCGGCTGGCTTGGCGGCCACCAGTTTGCAACTCACGATCATTGGCCGGGGTGGCTTGCGGGTAAATCTACTGCCACTGCTTCTGGTCGTGGCGGTGGCGGGGCTTGTCTCTGGTTTGCAGCGCAAAAGCCGCTGGCGTCTGTTGGTTGCCGCCTTCGCCACGGGACTCATGCCCTATACCTATATTCCTGCCCGTTTCTTTCCGCTCTTTCTACTTTTGCTCGCTGCGAGCATCGTCTGGCAGCAGCGTCTCTCCTGGACGGTCATTCGATCCTACGTCCGGGAGCTCCTACTCTATCTGGGAGGCTCACTGCTGATTGCATTGCCGATCTTGGTACATTTTGCGCTTCATCCTGCCGATTTCTTCTCGCGCAGCAACGCCCTGATGATCACAGCTCTGCCAGCATCGGAAGGCGATTTGTTCCGAGCCTTGCTTATCAATGCCTACGACCACCTGGCCGCCTTGGGCTGGAAGGGCGATCCCAACTGGCGCCATAATTACGCCCTACGTCCGCTGCTGACCGTCGGCGAAGCGATCTGTTTTTGGACAGGGTTGGGCTGGGCCATGGTTCACTGGCGTATGCTGACCGCTCGTCTACTTCTCTTATTGTTTGCAGTCCTCATGATTCCAGTCGTATTGGCCCTCGACTATCCGCCCGACACCTTTCGTATGGTCCCGTTGATGCCGGTGGTATATCTAGTGATCAGCATCGGATTGTGGCAGATCGTTGGATGGGGTGGCCGTCTCTTCAAATCGAAGGGTGGCGATGGCTGGCGTACACAGATGATGCTCTTTGCCCTCTTGGGTGGATCGCAAATGGGCATCAAGTTGGTCGACACCTGGCAGATTTACTACCATCAGTGGGCGAATGAACCCGAGGTCTATCAAATCTACAACAGTGAATGGACCGATCTGGTCAACACGGTCAATGCCATTCCTCCCGCTTCCGCCATCTCCTACGTCGTCCCCATCGGTAACCAGTATGATGCCAACTTTGAGATGTATAATTTCAGTTATCTCTACCAATCACACAACGCCTGTCAATCAGTTCTATGCCCATGCCGACACGATTGCAGCGACGATCCAATCGCAGTTGCGTCACGATAATCAAGCTACGCCGCTGCAGGAAGTGCGTCTTGTCCATTGGACCAATGGGCTGTACTGGAGCGGCGATTCGACTCAACGCGTTTTGTTCTTGCTCAACAAATATGGCCACCTTCAGCGTCAGGAAGCGCGCAAGCTCTACAATGTCTATCACTTTGTCAACGTCGATCTTGCAACCCCGTGGACGCTTTACGAGCACGTCGAGCCCATAGATGTGACCTACGATGGTAACTTGCGGTTGCGTGGAGCGGCATTGGGCGAACATGGCGGCCAACAAGTAGAATTGCAGCAAGCGCAGGTTGATCGTAGCAAGTTGCCGCTCTGGCTGGTGTTGAACTGGCAAGCAAGCGAACCGCCCAAGGCCGATTATGCGCTCTCACTCCGCTTGCGCAGCGCTCAGGGGGATCAAGTCTGGCAGCAGGATGAGCAGCTACTCAGCTTTGATGGCTGGCACACGAGCCGTTGGCAAGCGGGTGAAGCTTCGGAAAGTATGTTGACCCTCGGCTTACCTGCCAATTTGCCTGCGGCTGACTATCAACTCGTCCTGATTGTCTATGACCAGACGACACTCACTCCAACCGTGCAAGCCGGCAACTGGCAGCCGGAGGTAACGCTGGGCACCATCCAGGTCCACTAGTACAGTGCAGTGTAAGTGAGTATCGAGTAAGACAGTGTGGCAGTGAAAATTATCCCACTGTTCTACTGTTCTACTGTGATGTACTATAAGAAGGTCGTCGCTCCTGCCAGTGTGTAGAATGGCTTATCATGTTGAGAAGTAAACCGTTTCATGCTTTTGTCTTTGGGCTGGCAACGTTGCTAGCGCTGCTCGGTGTCTGGATCGTGACGGGCGATCAAATTCCTGCCCTGCGTGGCCCGGCACCCTACCCCGTCTCGTGGATGTGGAGTTACGCGCCGCTTGATCTAGGGACAAGCCGGGTTTGGTCCTGGTTGGGAGCGCTCGCCCTTTACGTAGTGGTGGCGATTGTACTACTTTGGCGTCTTCAACGGCAGCAACTGCGGATTGGCTGGCTGCTGGCCTGGGCCACCCTGGCTATGATCGGCCTGCCCATTCTGCAAACCCTCACCCGCGAGCAGAGCCTGCGTGACACGCTGATCTTTCGCACCTACTCACCCGTGCTCAATGGCTACTTTGTCGCACCGGCACAGATGAAAGATCCAGTGGCGGCCCTCTCCGATTACCTGACCGTCATGCCCACCTTCTTTTCGGATCGCCCGCAAACGCACCCGCCCGGCCTCTATCTCTTCTACCTGGTGGTCAACGGTTTTTTTGAAAGACAAGCTGATTTTAGCCACTGGTTTTCGACTATTGCCCGCACGTGGGCTGTCGAAGGTCGCGACTGGATCGGCCTGCCCGATGGCCTGGTGACCTCGGCCTTCTTCAGCGCCTGCCTGCAGTTGCTGCTGGTGGCGCTCTCGCCGCTGGCCGCCTATGCCTGGGCCAGCCAACTCACCTATCGCAACGGTGATCAGCGAAGCCAGACCGTAGCCAGTTGGTTGGCGGTTGCCCTGCCCTTGATCGCACCGACCTCAGCCTTCTTTCTGCAATGGGACATCAATTATCTGCCGCCTACCCTCTTCGCCTGGGCCCTGGCCCTGCGCGCCGATCGCCAGGACCAACAGGATGAGATGGACGGTACAATGTTCTGGCGGGGAACCCGTTGGCTGCGCTGGCTGTGGCCCGGTCTGTTGCTCAGCCTTCTCACCTGGCTCTCCTTTGGCAACAGCGTCACCGCTGCCATGATCGGACTGCACCTGCTGCTGCGCCAGCAACGTTTTCGTTTGCGCCTACTGGCTGGCGGTGCTGTAATGCTGGTTGGTGTGTTGCTGCCTTGGCTGCTGGCCTATTGGGCCTGGCGGATGAACGGCATCGCCGTGATGCAACTGGCGATCCGTCGCCATTACGAGGTCGTGACATCGAGCCGCGACTATAACGTCTGGCTCTGGATGAACGGCGTCGATCTCGCACTCTGGCTGGGGCCGGCAATCCTGGTCTTAGGATTGCTCGCCAGCATTGTGCTCTGGGTGCGCTGGCGGACGAATCGTGATTTAGCGGCGCTGGCCTTTTCCTTCTGGAGCTTGCTGCTGCTGCTTGATCTCAGCGGCACTTCGCGTGCCGAAGTGGGGCGGCTCTGGATTTTCTTGATGCCCTACCCGCTCTTTCTAGCGCTGCTTTACGCGGAAAACCTCTTTTACCGGGCGCTGCTCCTGGGGCTGATGGCCTTGTGGATGGGAGGGGTCGGCTATGCAATCGCCGCCATCGTTACCTAATATCCGCTTGCGCGCCTCCCTTGTTGCGCTGCTCTTGCTGCTACTCTACCTGTTGAGCTACACCGGTTTGCATTCCGCCACCGATGAAATGTCGGCGCTGGCCGTGATCGAAAGCTGGGCGAGCCAGGGCACCTTCACGACCAACCAGATGGAATGGGAGCAATCCTGGCATCCGTCGCAGAATATCGCCGGGCTGGATGGCAACCTTTACTCCAAAAAGGGACTCGGCGTCTCCCTGGTCAACGCCCCACTCTTTCTGCTCGGCAAGGCAACCCACATCCTGGGTGCCATTCAAACGGCCAAGTTCGGTGGCCCCCTTCTCACCGCCCTCACGGCCTTCTTTCTCTTCCTGACCGTCGCTGCCCTTACCCAACACTTCGCTCCGCCGACAGATCAATCCGCAATCTTCGCCACCTTGGCCTGGGGCATCGCCACCCCTGCCTGGCCCTATGCGCGTACCTTATACAGCGAACCGCTGGCTGCCCTGGGGCTGACCCTCTTGCTCGGGGCGCTTTTCAGAGTACAGGGTAAACATCGGCTACGCGCTGCCTGGCTGGCAGGCATGGGACTGGCCGTGGTGATTCTCGCCAAGTCCGCCAATGCGATTGTGGCTTTACCTGCGGGGTCGTACGTGGCGTTTCTCTGGCTACAATCGGCCAAATACCAAAGGCGAACGTGGGACTGGCCAATGGCCTTTGCGTTGCCTGTAATTGTGGCGGTTGGCTTGACCATCCTGTACAATTGGGTTCGTTTTGGCACGCTGCTGACCATTCCACTTGAGGCGGGGGAGCAGTTTTCCACCCCGCTGCCCGTGGGGCTGTATGGTCTACTACTCAGCTCAGGCAAAGGAATCTTCTGGTATGCGCCACTGTTGTGGCTTGCCATCCCGGCTGGCTGGTTTTGGTTGCAGCGTGGGCGACGAACCTACGGGACCCTGTTGCTGGCGACGATGCTGCTGCCCACTCTGCTCTATGCGCTCTGGTTCGACTGGCCCGGTGGACGCTCGTGGGGGCCACGCATGATCGTCTGGACACTGCCTGCCTGGATTCTGTGGCTCGCGCCGGTGCTGGCTTGGCTGACGCAACCCCGCCCCCGTTGGCGACAGTGGGGGCTGTTTGTCTTGCTACTGCTTTCCATCTTGGCCCAACTGCCGGGCGTCCTGATCCATGTTGGGGTGCAGGAAGGGCTGGATCTGGCCAACGGGGCGAGTCGAGAGCAGTTGTTATGGAACTGGGCCAATTCGCCGCTGCTCACCTATTGGCGGGCGATACACTGGAGCGCCGCCCAACCGCCGGCGCTGGACCCGCTCTTGGCTCAGCCCTTTGTGTGGGAGCGTTTTCCCTGGCTGGCGGGCACGCTGTTGTTGTTGGGTGGTGGTGCGTTGTGGCTTGGTTGGTATGTCTGGCGGCGTGGCACATACCAGCTTGCCCTGACTACGTTACCCGTGATGGCGCTCTGTGTGGCTTTGGGCTTAGGTTGGCTGGCGCGCAGTGACCCACGCTGGCATGAAACAAATGTCGATCCAAACGAAAACGCCGAGGTGCTGCGCTATGTGGTCGACAACGCCACCCCGCAGGATCTGGTGCTGCTCGACCAGATCTCCTACTTTGAACTGGACCGCCGGGCCTGGGGCTGGATGAATCGGGCACCGCTGCGACCTGCCTATATCGGCTGGCTACGTCGTAGCGAGTTGAGCACAGCTGACCAGCAACAGTTGACATCACTGGTGCAGCCTCATCCTCGTCTCTGGCTCCTGTTGAGCGGCACGCCGGAAGACGATCCTGCCTCTACCACCGAGAGCGCGCTCGATCGTTGGGCGGGACGGGGACGCCAAAGCTGGATTGGCACCCAGCGCATTGTGGAATACTATCAGCTTGCTACGAATGCGCCCCAACTCAATCATGGGGAAGCGCTGGCCTTTGCCTCAAATGTGCAGTTACAAGCCTTTGACCTCTACCCGAGCCAGTTTCCAGATGGCTACGTGATCGACTTGGCTTGGCCGCCCGACTTGCCTGACACGTTGCGCTTTTCCGTGCAAACGCTGGACGCGCAAGGGCAACTCTTTCGTCAGGTGGATGGCCGACTGGGTACGTTGCACGACAGCACTGGCTTACACAACCGGGTCGGCATCCAAAGTACGCCCAATCACTGCCGAATTATACTCAAACTGTACGACGTCAATCAGGGCGTCTTGCTGCAAGCCGGGAAGGAGTGGGTTGAACTGTGTCCGAAGAGTACTCTGTAAAGAGCAGCAGCTTGAAAGGGGTGGGGCTGATCCCAATCGTCGCCCTGCTGACGGTGGCGATCTTTGCGCTGTTGTTTAGCAGCGAAAGCCAGATTGGCCTCACTTGGGATGAACCGATCTACATGACCGCAGGCGAGCAGGCAATCCATTGGTTGGGGCTGATTGCCAACGGCCAAACGAGCGAAGCGTTGCAGGATGTGCCTTTTGGCACGGGCTGGGGGCTGGTGAACGAACATCCGCCATTGACGCGCATTTTCACCGGTGTGGGCTGGTGGGCGACGCGCGGGCTGTTGCCGCTGCCTACCAGTCAACGGGTGGGGTCGCTGGCCTTGGCGGCGATGACGCTGGCCATGATCACGGTGCTGACAGCCCGCCAGCGCGGTTGGGCGGTCGGACTCTTCGGGCTGGCGGCGCTGCTTTCGATGCCACGTCTCTTTTTTCATGCCCACCTCGCTGCCATTGATTTTCCCATCGCAGCGATGTGGATGCTTGCAACCCTGCTCTTCTACCGGTCAACTCTCGCCGTCGCTCAGGAGGAACCTCTGCGCCACACCCGCTGGTCATTGTTGCGCGCGGCGCTGGTGGCGGGCATTGGCCTCGGGTTGGCGCTGTTGACCAAGATCAATGCGGTCCTGCTGCTGCCCTATTGGTTGCTCTGGCTGCTGAGCAACCGGCGACTCTGGCGCACCTGGCCTCTCTATCTATTGAGCATACCGATCGCGCTTTTTGTACTGATTGCCGGCTGGCCCTGGATCTGGAAAGACCCGATCGGTGGTTTGCAGAATTGGTTCGCCTTTTTCTTCAACCACTATGAGATTCGCCAGTGGTTTGCCGGTCACCTCTATATCGACACGCCCTCTTACCTGCCCGGATTGCTGGCGGCGATCACGATACCCTTGCCGCTCCTGCTCCTGGCGCTGGCGGCACCCTTTTTCTTTGTCTGGCGCTGGTTACGGGCGCACCTGACCCTTGTCAGCCATGAATGGGCCTGGTTTTCGTTGCAACTGGTGGGCGTGGCGGTCAACTGGCTCTACTATGGCTTTGTCGGACGCATCCACGACCAGGAGCGACTGCTCTTGCCGATCTTTTTTCATGTGGCGCTTCTCAGCGGCGAAGGGTTTGCCCGCCTGATCCTGCCGCTGACCTGGCGACTGTGCGATTGGCTCAAGATTGAACAACGCTGGCAAACGGTGGTGGCGACTCTGGCTGCCTTTCTGCTGCTTTGGCCTGGCATCAGCAGTACGCTCTACTTTCACCCTTTCGAACTCGCCTACTATAACTCGTTGGTCGGCGGCATCAGGGGCGCACGTTCACGTGACCTGGAGACGATCTACTTTGCCAGCACCTATTCCTATTTTTTGCCCGAGTTGAAGAAGTTGCCAGCCCATAGCAAACTCTGGGTCATGCCCAACAGTTGGGATGTGATCGACTATTACCAGGTGAATGGGCTGCTTACGAATGAACTGGAGCCGTTGCGCCCCGAAGGCTGGGGTAGCTTCTATGATGACCGCGGTGCCCGCTTCGCCATTGGCGGCTTAGAACAGGCCGACTACGCGCTGATCGAGTTCCGCCAGACCACCTTTAACAAGATTATCCCCGAATATGCCATCCAAGTGGAGTGGGCAGCCAGCAAACCCATGATCTCACAGTTAGAAATTGATGGCGTGCCCCTGGCCGCATTGTACGCAAAGGAGTAAACCCCACCCTAGCGGGTACCCGAAGAGAGGGAATTGTGAAGGGGAAGATTCGGTTTGGTGGACAATCGAGACGACGCAATTTGTGCTGAAACTGTCCTCTCCCCCATCGGGGGAGAGCTAGAGAGGGGGCACTTGGATGCTGTCCGAGAACGTGGTTCTGCCCCGCGAACCCCACCCTAACCCTCCCCTGCTTGGGGAGGGAATCGTCAAAGGGCAGATTCGGTTTGGTGGACAGTCGAGACGACGCAATTCGTCCTGTAACTGTCCTCTCCCCCATCGGGGGAGAGTTAGAGAGGGGGCATTCCCCACGCTATTTCCCACTCTCCAATTTGGCCAGCCCTTCGCGTAGGGCGTAGAGGGCGGCTTGGGTGCGATTGGCGAGGTGGAGTTTGCTGAGGATGGCGCCGATGTGGTTGCCGACCGTACGCTCGCTGATCACCAGCGTGTCGGCAATTTCCTGGTTGGTGTGGCCTTGGGCGACGAGTTTGAGCACCTCTAGCTCGCGCTCGCTCAGTGGATCCATCACTGGTGTGTTTTGCGAAGGACGGTTGAGTTCGCGGATCAGCTTGATCGCCACACTGGGATCGAGCGAGGATTTGCCGCAGTGTACATCGCGAATCGCCTTGACCAGTTGTTCGGGCGACGAATCCTTGAGCAGGTAGCCGAGCGCACCCGCCTTGATCGCCGGGAAGAGCTTCTCATCCTCGGCAAAGCTGGTGACGACTAGAATGCGCGCGTCTGCATTCTCCTGTTTGATCTGTTGAATCGCTCCTAACCCATCCAACCGCGGCATCAGCAGATCGAGCAGGATGACGTCGGGCTTGAGGCTGCGCGTCTTGAGTACCGCTTCAATGCCGTCGGCGGCCTCGCCCACCAGCTCAATATCCGGCTCGCTCATAATCAAGGTGCGCAAGCCCTTACGCACAATCGGGTGGTCGTCTGTGATTAACACGCGAATGGTCTCTGTCATAACGTTTCTCCGTTGGGAAGCAGGAAGCAAGGTGGCAAGGTGGCAGGTAATACTGTCACCGTGTCACGTCCCCTCTATGACCTGAGTCACCCCTTATCTCCCCATCTCCCTATCTCCTCATCGCTACCTTCAGCGGCACACTAACCCGCACCGTCGTCCCCTGCCCTGGCACCGAAACGATGCTGAAACTGCCTCCCAGCTTGTTCGCTCGCTCGCGCATGCTGCTCAGGCCAACACCGCCGCTGGCTTGCTTATCGGCCATGGCAAAGCCTTGACCATTGTCCTGTATTTGTAAAACCACCGCATCATCGCAGACATCCAGTTCGACGGTGACCCGGCTGGCGGCGGCATGTTTGAGCATGTTGTTCAACGCTTCCTGGACGATCCGATAGAGTCCCTCTTCGACCGCAGAGGGGAGATCGATCATTTCGTCGGCGATCAGGCGCGCTTCGATGCCGGCCCGCCGTTCGACTGCCATCAAACGTTGGTGAATGGCACCGTAGAGGCCATCCTCCTCCAACTGGGGCGGACGCAACTCGTGGATCAACAGTCGCATCTCACGCAGTGCCGTCTGGCTGATCTCCTTGAGCTCGGCAAAGGCGGTTTGGCTTTGCGCAAAATTGCCCTGCTGCGCCATCCGTCGCCATCCCTCGGCGAGTAAAGTCAAGCTATAGAGCGACTGAGTCACCGAGTCGTGCAGCTCACGCGCCAGCCGGTTGCGCTCTTCAATCACGGCCATCTGTTCCACCTGGTGGCGCAAGCGGTCATTCTCCAAGATCAGCGCAGCCTGCCGGGCAAAGGCGGTGGCTAACTGCACCTCCTCATCGCTGATGTCACGGTGCTGCGGAAAGTAGAGCGCAATGCCACCGTAGATGTCATCATTTCCGCCTTGGTGCACCAGAGGAACGGCCAGCAGGGTTTGAAAGAGCTGGGAAAGCAAACTCTTCTGCTTCTGGGTAATATCAAGTTTGGGCGAACTCTGCACCGCCGAAGCCAGGTTGTGGATCACCACCGGTTGGCGCAACAGAACCGCCCGCCCCAAAAAACTGTGTTCCACGGAAAAGGTCAGATCGCTCGTGTACTCTGCTGGCATCCCGCGACTCGCCTGTACGCTTAGCCGTTGGTTGGCTTTGTCGAGCCGAAAGAGGGCACTGTGTTTGGTGCCGAGTAAATTGCTCGCTAGCGTGATAATCTGTTGCATCACCTCTTCAGGGGTTCGGTTCAGGTTGAGTGTGGTCAGCAGATCCTGCAAGGTCTCGGCCACCCGTCGCCGATTTTCGATCTCTTGGGTACGCTCCCGTACTTGCGATTCCAATTGTTGGTTGTAGTCCGAGAGCATGTCGTTCAACTGGCGCAGTTCCCGCCCACGGCGTTGGAGTTCTTGTTGGGTTCGTTGCCGTTCCAATTCCGCGGAGGCACGTGTGGCAAAGATCTGCATGATCGTCATCTCGCGCTCGCTCAGATGGAGAGGTTTGTCGTCGAAGATCGCCAAATGTCCGACCACGTTACCATGCGAATCGTGCATGGGGGCACCTAAAAAGGCTTCTTCACCGACCTCTCTGGCAAAGAGCAGGCCCAGGTGCTCCGGGTAATAACAGACCGAGCCGGCAATGACCCCTTCGCAGGGGGTTCCCGACAGGTCATATTCAAAATTCTCAATCACCTGCTGGTTGTCAAAACAGGCGAGCGTACGCACACGGGTCAATTGTTGGTTGACACATTCGGTCACCAGGGCGCAACGCACACCGAAGGCCTGAGCCAGGTAAGAGGCAAGCGAGGGGAAAAAATCTTCACCGAGCACATTGGCCGTACCTGCCGAAACGAGCAAAAGCAACTGTTCGGATCGTTTGCGTTCACTAATGTCGGTGAGGACGAGTAAGACGTGATCCAGTGTCCCTTCCGCATCACGCAGTCCGCTCACCCCCATCAGGCCATGGCGGGCAGTGCCATCGGCGTGCAGATAGGTGACCTCAAAGTCATTGATCTCGCCCGTCGAGCGCAACTGGGGGATGAGCACCGTCTTTACGAGTTCAAGCGTTTTGCTGCTGATAAAGTGGGTGTAGGACTTGCCGATGACATCGCTGCGTTGGTATCCCAACCAATTCAGCCAGCGATCGCTCACTTCAAGAATGGTACCATCGCCATCGACCGCCTGTAAGAGAGCGGGGGTGCTCCGGTAAAATGTATGGTCACGCATCGCAACTCCCCAAACTAAAGTGTACAGGGTTTGTTCGACTTGCATTATATCACGCTGCTTTCTGTTTGCTCTGAGGAGTTTTGCACGGGCGGGTAGGTATTTTTACCTATCGAGGTAATAAGAGTGTGATAGTAGGACAGTGTGTTGGTGAGAGAGTGAATCGTCTTGAGTTACTAAATTACTTTGGACCTATAAGAAGCCTTAACCGTCCCGGCACGGCGCAAACGATTTCGTACTACCTACAACTTTCTGCGCCGTGCCGGGGACGGTACTCACATTCTATGCAGATGAGCGAGTACTGATTTACTGTCCACTGTCTGACTGTCCCACTGTCTCACTGTCCCACTGACTTACTGATTCCTACCACGCTGCGATGCCTGCCGGGCCGGTCTGTAAGCCGCCGAAGCTGCCAGCGGGAACGAGTGAACCATCTGCCTGCATCATAAAGGCGACCACGGTCTGCGAACGGGGGCTAAGGACATAAGCCCAGCGCCCGTTGTGGCTAACAGCGGCATCCGTGGGGCCAGTGCCTGTGCCCGTGTCACCTGCACGGCCATTGAGCAACGTGATTCGACCATCATTTTCGACCCGGTAGCCAGAGAGCGAAGCGCTGCCTGCGTTGGTGCTGTAGCCATAGCGTCCATCTTTGCTGGTGATGATCCAACAGGCTGCGGTTTGACCGGTTGCTACCGAACCGCTGAGCAACTGCAACTGGTCGCCCTGAATCCGATAGGAGGAGACGGCACTGCCGTTGACTGCACCACCGAAGGCTTCCGAGACGATCAGGGTGCCATCTTTGCCGAAGGCAAAACCAAAGGGGGTGACACCCGAGGAGTTGAAGCTGGTTGGACCTGTGGCCAGTCCATTCTTATCAATCTTGTAGAGGTCGATCAGATTGCTAGAACGCTCGCTGACGACCAGGTGACGACCATCCGGCGTGAAGGAGACCTGGGCGGGAGCGGGAGCGGCACCGCTGCCATTGTTGCTCAAGAAGCGGGTTGAGTTGGCCAGCGCTGCCAATTTGCCCAGCTTGTTGAGGCCAAAGGCTGTGATATTGCCCGGATCACCGGCGTTGAGCACGTAAAGCACGTTCTTACGTACGGTCAGGCTGGTAGGGCGTACACCACCAGAGGCAACTTTGTCGGTCAGGATCAACCCCGCCTTCTCGACCGCAAAGACCGAGATCTCGTTGCTGCCAGCGTTGACCGCAAAGAGCCATTGACCGTTATCGCTCAAGAGCAGCGAGTTCTGTGAACCCAGGCCACTGCCTAGCCCTTGCCCGCCGCTGGGAAAGCGCCCGGTCACGGTCAATTGACCGTTGCCATCACGGCGGTACATCACAATTTCATTGCCCCGAATCGGGTCCATCGCATTGGTGGCGACAAAAACCATGCCCGCTGCGTCACTGCCCGATGCTTCGACCGCGTCAAGCGTATCGGTCAGGTTGGGCTCATCGTTGACCTCGTCCTGCGCATCTGCAACCAGACCGCCTCCGGCTACGACTGGCAAAAAGACCCGTTGGCTTGCTGCCTCGGGCTCCTGGGCGAAAACGGGAGCCACCATCAACAGGGTGAGGACGACGGTGAGTAAAAAACTAACCTTGCGTAACATAGAGTTCTCCTTTTTAAGATTGAATGGATACTGGGTAGATTCACTGTTTCGATGATGTAACGACCAACCCCGATCTGCAATCCGCAATTGCAATTCGCCACTACGGTAAACAGACCATGCCTTCATATTCCGACTCACCCATGCCTGTGGCCGGGTTGAACATGCCGCTGGCCCGGATCACACCGCTGGCGCCGACGAGTTGGCCTGTCCCACTGGTGATGTACTGCAAATCGAGAATGTTGCCATCCCCTGTAGTTTGGTAAACACCTGCATTTTTGACCATCAAATCACCTTGTTTATTGCCGATCTTGGCGTGGATCACACTGTCGCCGGTGAAGTCAACCACGGTCGTCAAGGGCGTATCAATGGTCGTAGTTAGTGTTGTCGCCGTTGAGGTAAAGAGCCCCTTGATGGAACCTGAATACTCACCAGCAATACAGAGACCGACCGGCGAGGGGCAGCTCGTGGGGTCAGCGGCATGTTCCTCATAGAAGCCATGCACGTTGCGACAGCGGGCATCGGCACTTGCACTGGCTGTAATCAAGACCAACGCTGCCCCTGCGATGGCAAATGGAGCGAGACGTTTGGACAAAGCGGAAGTGGATAGTTTGTGAAACATGGTGATTTCTCCTTTTGGAATTGAGTTGAATGATGGACATTGGCAAGTGACTCGCCAACGAATGCGCTCTGGATAGATTGGTGTGAGTTGGTGTATGAAACATGATGCGTGACGCGTGACTCGTGATGCGTGAAGGTGCTATCGAAAATTCACGTTTTACGCATCCCGCTTCATGCAACCACCATCCACTCAGCGAGCGTATCCTTTGTTTTTGAGCAACTTATCTAGCTGCGCTCATTGTAGGAGATCGGACGGGGCGACACATCGAGAGGAATGCACAACCAGGGTGAGGAAAAAGCAACAAAAAACGGGAGAAGCCCCTAGGCATTCTCCCGTTCACTTTGTGTAAAAATCTGATCCAGCTAGGTAATTCTCCCTAACCCCGCATCGGCGCGGAGACGCGCAAGCGCTCCGGGTGGGACAGTTCTTCGTTTTCGGTGGTTTCGGTGGCGAGCAGCAAGAACATGGCAAACGTTGCCAGCCCGGAGAGGCTGAGTGGGGCCAAGGGCGGCGGTCCGCTTACCGGATTGATCGCCGACGTATCTCCGCTCAACTGGTGCTCAAGCTGAACAATTTCACCTTTGATCGTGGCCGATTCGTGATGTTCATAGGCACCCAAAAGTCCAAAGAGCGCCAGCACAAGAAAGGCCACTGCCAACTTGCGCGAGGCGGTGGGGGCCAAAATTCCGTGGACCGTCATCAAAAAGCCCAGAATGGTGGCGAAAAAACCGATCAGCTGCACTCCATTAAGGTGGTGTTCCGAGACCAGGTCGCCCAAGACCACCAGAAAGCCGGCGGCAACCAGGCTCAACAGGCAAGCGATAAAGTGGTTACGAATAAACTGCTGAATCGAATTCATCATAAACTCCCTTCTTGATGCAGACCCCCAAGTGAGTCAGCGAAAGCGTCTGCGGGTTTCTAGACTTTTCAGACGGTCGCTTAGCAATCCACGCTGTTGTCTGGTTTGTCTGCTTTTGACCCGCTTCGTTCAACGGGCAACACTGCGCGCCAGCCTGGAACTACGCAAAGTATAAGACAATTGGATTTGTCTTCTTGTTACATACTGCTTACAGTATTGTAATCATATTGATAGTATCTTTTGAATCATGTAATATTAAAGTAAAGCTGTTCAGGAAAAGGGATAACTGGTCTCTTGGTTACGCACCGTTTACCGTTCTCAAATGAGAAAGGGGAAGGCCAGCTACTCCTGGTGGTATCAAAATGAGGAATGTTTATGAAGGTACAAATGAAAAAAGTCATGATTGTGGTTTTTTGTTGTGTTGTGAGCCTTGTCTTGCTGGCCGGCTGCGGTTCGGACGATGCCGAAGCCAGCGCAGAGGCACCAGCCGCCGCTGAGACGACTGCGCAGGACACGCAAGCGGCGGCCCCTACACCGATGGCAGAGTCCCACGCCCAGCATAGCGAGGCGACCGCCACCACAGCGACCACAAACGATCCCGGCACCGTCACACTCGATATAGACATGCATGACAGCTACTACGGCGATGCAGACACCAACATGACCGATCCGCCTGTGTGGACTGTGCCCAAAGGCTCCACCATCCTGATCAATCTGACCAATCACGGCGAAGAAAACCACAACTGGGCCATCGTCAAGGCCGGTACCCAAGTGCCAAACCCCTTCACCGAAGGTCGCGACAGCGACATTCTGCTGCTGGAACCGGGGATGGTCTACTCGCATAGCCAAACGCAATGGGTGATCTATGCGCCCGATCCAGGGGAATACGAGGTGATCTGCACGGTTGAAGGCCATTTCCCCTTTATGCGCGGCAAATTGGTCGTAACCGACAAATAAAAGAAGGAACTATGAACAAAACATCGAGTGTCACTGGCAAACCATCAACGGGAAAACAGGTACGTACCACCGCGAAATTATTGATCTTCGCTCTGGAGATCGTCTGCGTATTACTCTTGCTCTACAGTCTGCGCTACCTCTTCCAGTCGAGTTGGGCGAGCCGGAAACTCACGTCGCTCCAAGCCGAAGCGGCAATCGCTGCGCAAACGCCGACCGGCGACACCGTCGCTGCGAATGTCCAGAACAGCACGGCCCCTACTGCTACAGTCGAAGTCGTCGCAGCCGCAGCGACCGAGGCACCTACAGCTACCGCTGCGCCAGTTGCAACCGAACCCGAGGCCCCAACTGCAATGCCAAAAGCCGATGTCGCTAAGACAGACGAGAATGGGTTGAGTGCCGAAGCCAACCTGGCGCTGGCCACACTTTTCCACGCCCTGCCCGACGAGATGGCGACTGACCCCAAACATCCGGTGAGCCCCGAATTGGTCAAACTGGGGCGCATGCTCTTCTACGAAACACGCATCTCGAACAACGACAGTTTCAGTTGCAACACCTGCCATAATCTCGCCACATACGGTGTGGATGGGCTCGCGCTTTCCTTGGGCGTGACCGGCGAACCGGTAGCGCGCAACTCACCCTCGGTCTATAACGCCGCATTGCATATCGCTCAATTCTGGGATGGCCGCAGCCCTGATGTAGAAGACCAGGCGACCAAACCGATCATGGCTGCTGGCGAGATGGGCATGATCGATGCTGAAAAAGTCAAGGCTAAGGTCGAGTCGATCAAGGGCTATCGTGAACTCTTTGCCGCGGCCTTCCCCGGCCAGGCCGACCCGATCAACCTCACCAACATCGGTATTGCCATCGGAGCCTTTGAACGTGGCCTCTTGACCCCCTCGCGCTTTGACAAATTGCTGGCGGGCGATACGAGCCAATTTACCGAGCAAGAAATTCGTGGCCTCAACACCTTTGTCTCGCTGCGCTGTATCACCTGCCACACTGGGACAACCGTGGGTGGCACCCTTTATAAGAAACTGGGTGCAGTCGAAGCCTACACAACCCAGGATCTGGGACGCTACACCGTCACCAAGTCGAGTGACGACAAGTATGTCTTCAAGGTGCCTAGCCTGCGCAACGTGACCAAGACCGGGCCATATATGCACGATGGCAGCATCACCAACCTGGATGAGATGGTGCGTCTGATGGCTCGTTACCAACTCGGCAAAAAGGTGAGTGACGACCAGGTCAAGGACATCATCGCCTTCCTCGGCACGCTGACCGGTGACTTACCCAGCGACTACATTGCTAAGCCCGAATTGCCGTAACCTCTGACTGGCCTCATTTGGCTGTTTGGGATGTTCATCTGTTTGTGAAGGTCCGAACACGTCCCCGGCTCAGCGCGAACGATGTTTGTACTACCTACAACTTTCTGCGCTGAGCCGGGGACGTTGCTCACACTTTACGTGGCGGAGTGAACAACCGCTCCATCGTGCTGACCGTTGTGTGAGCAGAATGAAAAGTTTATCTTCCAGGGATAGTCGCCACAGTTGGTTTTCTTGGTAGCTGCTTTAGGTAGAAACACCCATTGGGGGTAGCGAATCCTACTTAGGCGCGCCGTATCCAGGTGTGGTATGATGGCGCTATGGCAACTCAACCTATCACTGTCTACGGCGCCTATTGGTGCCCAGATTGCCGCCGTAGCAAACAATTTTTGGGCGAACATCAGATCCCCTATGCCTGGGTTGATATCGAGGAAGACGCCGCCGGCGAACAACTCGTGATTGAGACCAATGGCGGCAAACGCATCATCCCCACCATCGTCTTTGGCGATGGTTCGCATCTCACCGAACCGAGCAACGTCGAACTGGCAGCCAAACTTGGCCTCAAAACCAGCGTCGATCGCAAACATTTCGACTTGATCATTGTTGGTGGTGGACCTGCGGGCTTGACCGCTGCCTTCTATACGGCGCGCGAAGGGATCGCCACCTTGGTGATCGAACGAGCCGCCTTTGGCGGACAGGCCGCCGCTACCGAGCGGTTGGACAATATGCCCGGCTTTCCCGACGGCATTGCCGGCGGTGACTTTGCGGCCCGTCTGCGCCAACAGGCCCAACGTTTCGGCGTCGAATTGCTCCAGGCGCAGGATGTAGCGCGTATCCATAGCCACGACAACTACCACTGTGTCGATACAGCTAGCGGCGACGAATACAGCGCTGATGCCCTGTTGATCGCCACCGGCAGCCGTTATCGTCGCCTCGGGGTTCAGGGTGAGAACGATTACATCGGGGCGGGGGTACACTACTGCGCCACCTGCGATGGCCCCTTCTACAAAGGCAAACATGTGCTCGTGGTCGGCGGGGGCAACAGCGCCGCCGAGGAGAGCCTGCATTTGCTCAACTATGTGGATCGTTTAACCCTGCTCGTGCGCAAAGATAGCCTGCGCGCCAGCCAGGTGATCCAGGAGAAACTACTGGAGAAGCCGAATGTCGAGATTCGCTGGAACAGCGAGGTCGAAGAGTTCCGTGGTGCCCACGCCAAACTGAACTCAGTCGTCGTGCGCAACAACCAGAATGGCACGCGGGAGGAACTCACTGCCGACGGTGCCTTTATCTTTATCGGACTTGACCCCAATAGTGCCTTCTTGCAAGGCACGCCAATCCGCCTTGATCCTTGGGGCTTTGTGCAGACTGGCCATGAGTTGGTTCACGACCCTGCCCAGCGTCCACCTGCCTACCGTGACTTTGACCCCACCCTGCTCGAAACCAGCGTGCCTGGTATCTTTGCCGCCGGCGATGTACGGGCAAACAGCACCAAACAGGTCGCCAGCGCCGCCGGAGAAGGTGCTGCCGCCGCCCTGCTCATCCGTGACTATCTACGCAAAAGGAAGTGACCTCACCCTCTCGCCTCCTCTCCGTAGCCGCTGCTTGTAGCTGCGGGTTGTGAGACGTACCCCACAATTGTGCGGCTGCAAGCACGCACCTGCGATTGGCGTACCCCGTAGCCGCTGCTTGTAGCTGCGGATCGTGGGACGTACCCCACAACTGTGCGGCTGCAAGCACGCACCTACGAATGATGGCGTGAGGAGCAACGTTTCCATTCTCCATCGTGTTGCCCCCGGGCGAGAAAGGGACGGAGAGGGCGAGGTAAACGACCGCAAGGTTGAAATTCCAACATTTGACGTAGAAATTACCCAACTGAATCCTTGCTTTGACACTAGATAATAGAAAATGTTTGTGCTATATTGTAAGAAATCCATGAGTTAATTTGTAAGTTATTCGTTTGTCTTGTATACTGGTCCATGTAAGTCGTAAATTATTCGCAAGTTTGGCGACAACGGACTCTTATTTCTGTTATTACTTTTTATAGGAATGTGAAGAAGTTAAGTAGGATTGTAGATCTGCCCATTGGGGGAGAGGCAATGCAGAAGTTGGTTGCCCTGCATTGCCTAACGCTGTAAATGGGCATCTTCGTTATCCAATCGCTTTCTCATCGTAGTCGTCGAATCCTGCTTCGCCAGCCCACTCTCATCATCGATCTCTCAACTTGCTGATCAGCTCTGTCTGCGATTCATGCTGCTTGCTCAACCTTGTGCAAGTTGGTTTTCTGTTGTAAAATGTAAGGTAGCTTTGCCCTGACAAAGAAAATGGGTCGTTGTAGCCATTTGCTCCGCCCATTTCCCACACACAAGAGACTCTACACCGGTTACTGCGGTCTGGAAGGGCGGAGCTTGGGGAGGGAAGGATGCAAGATGCATGGATTGCACCCTGCATCTACATGATTTAAGGAACCACGAAATGTCTGAGCAAACTGCCTGGTATGTGTTGCATACGAAACCACGACGTGAGTTGTTGGTGGCAAGCCTGCTGGATCGGCAGGACGCCCTCGCGCTTTTTTTGCCCGAAGTCAAACAGCGGCAGCGTGGCGAGCTCCAACTGGCACCGCTCTTTCCCTGTTATCTCTTCGTCCATGCCGATCTGACTCGTCTGCCGACTACGCTCCTGACTCGCACGCCGGGGGTGATTGGCCTGGTCGGGAACGAGCATCAGCCGCTGCCGGTGGCCGACGAGGTGGTGACCCATCTGCGCAAACGGGTGGCCGAGGTCAACGCCCAGGGCGGGCTGATCCTTCACTCCTTTTACGAAGGGGAACGGGTGCGCATCACAGGTGGCTCGCTGCAAGGATTGGATGCCGTCTTTGTCGGTCCGCTTCATCCGGCGGCGCGGGTCCAGGTTCTGCTCCACTTTTTGGGGCGCCAACAGCAGGTAGAAGTCGATGTCGACCTGCTCGAAAAGGCCCCTGCGCTGCCTTCCGCCTCGCAACTGCCGCGACCACGGAGGACGCGCGGGCAAGGGCGAAGGATTCGCCAGGAAGTCATGAGTGACGCTGCGGTGCTGACTTAGATCGAGGTTCTGCCCACATCGAACCCCACCCTAGCCCTCCCCACCCAGCGGGTACCCGAAGGGAGGGAACGGTCACGGGGTAGACTTTCTATCCTGGACAGAAGAGAAAACTTAACGCTTCCCGTCACAGTCCTCTCCCCCATCGGGGGAGAGATAGAGAGGGGGCGTTTGGTTGCTGACCTACATCCTGGTCCTGCCCACACCAACCCCACCCTAGCCCTCCCCTGGTAGCGGGAGGGAATTGTCACGGGAAGGATTTAATTGGTGGACAGAAGAGAAAAGTGAATGCCTCCCGTCACAGTCCTCTCCCTCCGGGTACCCCTTGGGTGGGGAGAGATAGAGAGGGGGCGTTTGGTTGCTGACCTACATCGAGGTTCTGTCCACACCAACCCCTCCCTAGCCCTCCCCTGGTAGTGGGAGGGAACGGTCACGGGGTGGATTTGGTTTGTTGAACGAAAGTAAAAACGTAACTTTTTAACAATAGATTCGTCACGAAATAACGAGCGCAGCGATGCCGCAGGTGCGGGGATGATTTCCCCGCCCGACACTGAATTGAACCGCTCCCATCGTAGCCCGATGAGTTTGAGGATTCGTTTAAGGTGCGGTTCAGATGAAAAAGGCTCGTTTTATTTTTCTGGCGTTAATTGGGTTGCTATTGTTGTATGGCGCACAGTGTACGACATTGCAACGGCTCTATGCCCAGGACAATCAGGATACGCCCACGGCGACGGAGACATTGACCCCCTTCGTGGTCACGGCCACGGCGCTGCCCAAGGATGTTTTCGAGGCGGCCACGCAGGCGGCTGAGATGACCGCTGTCGCCACCATCACGGGCACGGCCACCCCGCTGCCGCCCAACTGGCTGCTGGCAACCAATACCCCCAAACCCGTCATTGTCACCGCCACGCCGACGGCGGAAAACAGTGCCACCGCCGAGGTGTTGCAGGCCCAAGCGACGGCGATCGCCTTCACTACTGGCACGCCCAATCCCAACTGGACGGTGGTGACCAACACGCCAGCCGCCACCGCCACAGCGACCAAGGCACCAACGCTGACCCCTTGGGTGGTCACCGCCACGCCGACGGCCCGGAGTGTCTTTGACGCCGCTACGCTGGTGGCCCAAATCACCGTGGATGCGACGACGACCGGCACGGCCACCCCGCTACCGCCCAACCTGGTCTTGGCGACCAATACGCCGACCTTTGTCGTGCAAACCGAGACGCCGACCCCCGAGAATGCGGCGACCGCTGAATTTCGTGCGCTTTATGCCACTGCCCAGGCCTTTACGACGGGTACACCCAATCCCAAGATCGTGCGGGTGACGGCGCTTTTTGTCACGCCGACGCCACTCGCCACCGACATCTTACAAGAGGCGACGCGCATCGCCCAGCGTACCTTAGAGGCGACGACGACGGGCACTGCCACCCCAACGCCCTTTAATCAACTGCTAGCCTCCAAGCCGATCGTGGTGACGAGCACGCCGACTCCGGCCAATGCCGCCACCGCAGCACTCTATGCGGCCATCGAAACGGCGATTGCCTTTACCACGGGCACGCCAGAGAGCACACGCTTTGTCACGGCAACGCCCACCCCCACGGCCACCCAACGGCAGTCCTCCAGCACACCCGGCATCACGCCGATTGTGGTGACGGCGACGGCGACGCCCAAGGATGTCCTAGAGGCGGCGACCCGGGTGGCACGCCTGACCGAGGAGGCCACGACCACTGGCACGGCGACCCCATTCCCCACCAATTGGCTGCTGGCGACCAATACACCGAAACCGGTGATCGTCACCGCCACGCCGACGGCGGAGAACAGTGCCACCGCCGAGGTGATGGTGGCGCAGGAGACAGCGATTGCCTTTACTACCGGTACACCCAATGCTAATCAAATAGTTGTAACCAATACGCCAGCCGCCACTGCGACCGCCACCCCGAGCCAGACGCCCACCACCGCACCGACCTTGACTCCATGGGTTGTCACTGCCACGCCGACGGCGGAGAGTGTCTTTGCGGCGGCGACGCTGCTGGCCCAGGTCACCGTGGATGCGACCACCACTGGCACCGCCACCCCGCTGCCGCCCAACCTGGTAGTCGCCACCAAGACGCCGACGCCGCTGATCGTCACCAGCACGGCGACGCCCGCCAATCAGGCCACTGCCGCAGCGCTGGCTGCCCTGGCCACCGCCAATGCCTTTACCACCGGCACGCCCGACCCACGGATCGTCCGCGTGACGGCGACACCGACGACCAATGCCACGGCCACACCCAATCCCGCCTTTACTGCCACCTGGACGCCGATGGTAGTGACGGCTACCCCGTTGGCCACGGACGTGTTGGAGGAGGCGACCCGAGTGGCCGAGCGGGCGCTCCAAGCGACAACCACAGGCACGGCGACTGCCACGCCGATCAACCAAATCTTAGCTACCAACACGCCTAAGCCGATCGTGGTGACCAGCACACCGACCGCCGCCAATGCTGCCACCGCCGCTGCCGATGCCGCCGTGGAGACGGCCATTGCCTTGACCACCGGGACGCCCGACACCTCCCGTTTTGTCACGGCCACGTCGACGCCGCGGACCGTCCAGAAACGGGCACCCAACACACCTACCCCGACGTTGACACCCTTTGCGATTGCCGCCGACCGTTGGACGCCCACCCCGACCAACACCGTTCCGGCGGTTTTGCCCAGCGAACTGGTGGGTAAGATTCTCTTCCTGGCCGAGGCCGACAGCGCCACCTCCGGACCCGAAGCCTATGCGGTCAACCCGGATGGCAGCGGATTGACCCGCCTCTCCTCGCTGGAGTTTTATAAGCAGGTTAACAAACGGGATAGTTACTCAAGCGACGGCAGCATCTATGCCTTTGCTGAGCAGGACCCTGGCAGCGGGCGCACCCAACTCTTTACGATTGCCAACGGTGCCCCCAATCCCACCCGTCTGACCCAGATCGGCAACGGTGTCGCCTGGTCACCCGCCTGGTCGCCGACCAATGACCGCATCGCCTATGTGAGCAACGAGAGCGGCAACGACGAGATCTGGCTGGTGCGCAAAGGCGAATGGCCTGCCACCCGCCTTACTTTTAGCGATGACAATAAAGCCTGGGACAAACATCCTAGCTTCTCACCCGACGGCCAGCAGATTGTCTTTATGTCGAGCCGCAAGGGCAAACAGCAGATCTGGATCATGCAAGCCGGCGGCGGCGAGCAACGTCTGCTGGTCGATTTCCCCTTCGAAGCCTGGGACCCGGTGTGGGTGAAGTATCAAGGATGGGAGAATGCGGCTCAGAGCCGTTAGCGTAAGCGTACGGAGTCCCCCCTTACTTACGTGCGGGGCTCTGATGAGTTCAGAGCCGTTAGCGTTAGCGTACGGAGTGCCCTTACTGACCGGGTACCCCTTGGGTGGGGCTCTGATGTGTTCAGAGCCGTTAGCGTTAGCGTACGGAGTCCCCTTACTAACGTGCGGGGCTCTGATGAGTTAAGAGCCGTTAGCGTTAGCGTACGGAGCCCCCCTTACTGACGTGCGGGGTTCTGATGAGTTCAGAGCCGTTAGCGTAAGCGTACGAGGTTCGGTGTAGGCGTAGCCCACGTCTGAATTTAGAATAAACGTGACGAAGGCGGGTTGAGATTTGTTTGGACAAAGGTAGACTCGCCCCGAGTCAGGTTGACGTTTGTCCAGTCTACCGTGGACGTGACGAAGGCGAGTTGAGATTTGTTTGGACAAAGGTGAAGCGATCTTGAGTTGGGTTGGCCTTCGTCCAGTCTACGGTGAGCGTGACGAAGACAGGTTGAGATTTGTTTGGACAAAGGTGAAGCGACCTTGAGTCGGGTTGACGTATGTCCAGTCTACCGTGAGCGTGACGAAGGCGAGTTGAGATTTGTTTGGACAAAGGTGAAGCGACCTTGAGTCGGGTTGGCGTTTGCCCAGTCTACCGTGAACGTGACGAAGGCGAGTTGAGATTTGTTTGGACAAAGGTGAAGCGACCTCGAGTCGGGTCGACGGTGGACTGAACAAATGTAGAGTCACCTTGAGTCAGGTTGACCTTCGTCCAGTCTAAGCTGGACGTGACGAAGTCGGGTTGAGATTTGTTTGGACAAATGTGGACCGACCTCGATGATGCCTATGGGTTTGCAACCGCACAATCTGGCTCCTGCGAAGAGCTCGTACGAAGAACTTACCAGATACTGTTAGGCACCCAAAAGTTTTTAACGGCTAAAATGAGTTGTTGATTGTGATGTATCTGCTGTTTTCCAAATCAGTTGTTGTGTTTTAGTGTACCAATTTCAACAAGTTTGCCAAATTTGAAACTTTCTTTGAATTCAGTGGAACCCTTTGTTTTCCATCTTCGTTAGTTATTTTGTAAGCTGACGTACGGCTTGCGCTGGGAACTGGAAAGCGTGCTAAACGTTGACTGGCCCAGTCCATAACCAAACCAAGAGTTCATTCATAGGGAGACACATCGATGATTCACTACGGAGAAAGCCCATGAGCAAACTTGAAGAGGAAGTGGAGTATGCTCGCATCGCCTTGACCAATGCGCAGAGCAACGAGCCGCTTCAACTCGCTTTGACGGTCCTGGGCTATGGCCCCGAACGCATCGAGCAGGGGATGGCGCTCTACTTGCAGTTGGTCGAACTGATGCGGGCCACGGTGGAAGCACGCAAGGCCAAGGTGTCGGCGACGCTCGGCTTTTACCGGGCCTGGAACGCTGCTCGTCTGATCTACAGCCGCGATTTGGAGATCATGCGGGTGGTGCTGCGTGACCAACCGGATCAGAGCTTTTACCTGCAACTGCCCGGCAAGCGCGACCCCTCCTTTGCCGGCTGGTATGTGCAGGCGCAGCAGCTCTATCAGGGAATCCAGGTGCATTCGGAACTGCAGGCACTGTTGGCCCCGGCGGGGATCACCCCTGAGCGGGTGGCGGATGGCTTGCAGAGCCTGGCAGCAGTGAGCCTGGCGCATGCCGTACAACGCGAGAGCGAGGGTGCAGCCCAACTGTTGGTTCAGCGACGCAGCGAAGCGCGCAAACAACTGAATAACTGGATTGCACTCTTCGGCATCTCGGTACGTAAGGCGCTGGCCAATACCCCTGGCCAATTGACGATGCTCGGTCTGGACAGCACGTTGCAGTGGCAGCGTCGACGCGAGTTGGCGCTGAAGAAGCAGCGTGAGGAGAAGGCCAAGCAGGAAGCCGAAGCCAAGGCTGCGCAAGAAGCCGCCCAGGCGCAGGCAAACGACACGGCGACCCCCGCCCAGCCGAGCGAGGTGGCCCAGTTGAGCGCTGTGCTCACCCAGGCCCAGCAGGCTGTGGAGGCCGCCCGTGAATTGGTTGCCGCCGCAGGTGTGTAAGTAGAAGTAGCCGCTGACAGTCACAGGCGGAAGGAAC
Organism: Caldilineaceae bacterium; assembly: GCA_046328715.1. Taxonomy (GTDB): domain Bacteria; phylum Chloroflexota; class Anaerolineae; order Caldilineales; family Caldilineaceae; genus JAXLWB01. The sequence goes on from JAXLWB010000011.1 coordinate 220,512, forward strand.
GACGTTAGGACCGAGATCGTTCCGTCCGTGACTGTCAGCGGCACCGCTTCTGAGCTACACCCAATGTCCCCGGCACGGCGCACACGATCTTCGTTCAAGCGAGAACGTTCTGCGCCGTGCCGGGGACATTGCTTATCTTGTTCGACAAAGTTATCGCTGAAAATACTAATAGACAAGGGAAATCAAAGTCGTAGAAATGTAGGGGCATTCGCTCGCCGATGCCCTGCTTGTGCAACGAGTGGGCAACCGCAAGGGTATGCCCCTACAGATCGTAATCGTGCAATGTTTATTTGATTTGTCTATATGGATCAAGGACTAAATAAAAGAGAAAAGTTGTTAGACGTAACCCCACCCTAGCAGGGGAGGTTGGGAGGGGGGCGCTTGTGGTTGATCGGTCTGCACGCTGACAGCTTTGTACGTTGATTGGTTTATAATACACTTACCGCATCTTGTTGAAGATTTTTGTAAAACGCAGTGTGCAGGTCTGCATGTTGTTGGCGATGAAGTTCATCCCAAACTCGGGTTGAGAGATAAATACCACTGCTTAACCAAACTTCAATGGCTAGGTCGCGGATGCTACGTCGGGTTGCCAGATCAGCATTTTTTAGAATGACAAGAAGATCCATATCAGAATCAGGTCGGGCATCCCCTCGGGCACGCGAACCAAAAAGGTATATGGTCAAGATTTGATCAGGGAAGCGCTGGCACACCTTACTCACAAAAGTTTGTAGTGCCTGCTGTTCTACTTCTGATAATAAACGGTTCGGTAGTGAGATTGTAGTCATAACAAAGCTTGTTTCTGTAGATACTTTTCCACCTGATCGACAAAGCGTTCTGCATCATGTTGAACTGCCTCCACTAACGGCAGATCGGACATAAATACAATGTCATAATCGCTGTCCATCCGTGTATCGAAAGTTTGTCCAAGCATTTTAGCAAAAGAGCTATCAAAGATACCTGTCTTTACAAAATACTCGCCAAAAGCAGAAACAACGCCTGAATGTTTATTGCGTGTAAGACCTTTGCTTACGAGTAGTGCGTTCGCTGCATAGAACATTGCGTAGTAAGCACGTGAAATGGCTACTTCGTAAAAGCCTTGTTCTATATTGATTTGCGTAGCTTGCAAATCCCGTTTGGCACGTTCAATGTAGTGTTGTATCTCTGTTTTTGCATAATGCTCCTTCCTTATATCTAATTATAAGGGAAAGAACGCATTTTACCAAGAGTTTCTCAGTTACCCAGCACTGCGTTCACGATTCACGATTCACCATTCACCCTTATCTACGTCATTTGTCATACCGATTCAATTGTTGAATCCTTCGTTTGACGCTTTGCAGATTCGGCAAGCTTATGTTATGCTGTGTGTAAGGAGATAAAGAAAGCGTAAATCAGTTATTGCTGAAGTAAGATTTCGCTCTTCATCACTCTCACAAACCCAAAAATGAAAAATTATCTTTGACTGCAACCCGCTGACACTCCCTCAACAGTCAAGGAATGCGACGGGTTGGAAATTAGTTTACAAAATTTGGCAAACTCACCGTAACTAAATTTTCGCTGAATCGTCATTTAACATAAGAAATTAGCTAGCCCTTGTTTTACCTCAATTTACAAAATTAAACAGCATACTTGATACAGCTCGAAATCTTGTACCAATAGAGTAGTATAGTTATTTGATAAAGGATCGTCTCTAGCTCATGCACGACTCTCACTTTTGGCAAGGCAAACGCATCATCGTGACCGGCGGCTCGGGTTTTCTTGGCTCCTATGTGGTCAACAAGCTTTGGAAGCGGGGGGCGAGTGAGGTGATTACCCCACGGCGCAAAGATTATGATCTGCGCGACGTCAACAAGATTCGCCGCCTGTTGTTGGATACGCTCAACAAGAGTGGCCCGGTCGACATGCTGATCCACATGGCGGCCAATGTCGGTGGCATTGGAGCGAACCGGGCCAAACCGGCTGAGTTCTTCTACGACAACCTGATGATGGGGGTGCAACTGCTGCATGAGAGCTGGCGGGTGCAGGTGCCTAAGTTTGTGGCGATCGGTACCATCTGCTCCTATCCCAAGTTTGCGCCGATCCCTTTCCGCGAGGAGTCGCTGTGGGATGGTTACCCGGAAGAGACGAATGCGCCCTATGGGCTGGCCAAGAAGATGATGTTGGTGCAGAGCCAGTCCTATCGGGAACAATATGGCTACAACTCAATCTTCCTCTTGCCAGTGAATCTCTATGGTCCGGGCGATAACTTTGATTTGCAGACTTCGCATGTGATTCCGGCGCTGGTACGCAAATGCGTCGAGGCCCAACGCTGCGGCGACGACCAAATCGTGGCCTGGGGCGATGGATCTGCCACGCGTGAGTTTCTCTTTGTCGAAGACGCCGCCGAGGGCATTTTGCTGGCGGCTGAGCACTACAATGCGAGTGACCCGGTCAACCTGGGCAGTAGCTTTGAGATTAGCATCAAGGATCTGCTTGAGACGATTGCCCGCCTGACCGGCTTTACGGGCAAGATCGTCTGGGATACAAGTAAACCCAACGGCCAGCCGCGGCGCAAACTGGATGTGAGCCGGGCGCAGGAACGCTTTGGTTTTGTCTCGCAGACGCCCTTTGAAGAGGGTCTGCGCCAGACGATTCAGTGGTACCAGATGCAGTTGGAGAAGCAGGAAGAGGTCGCACGGGCGGATCGGGAGTTGGCATCTCTGAGAGTGCTGCCGCTGCCCAGGGCGATGCCACTGGGGTAACGTAGACCGCCCTTCCAGGGCTGGGTGTGTATCTTACTTATCATGAATTATCACCTACAACGGACATTGGCATGACTCAAATCCGCTGTTTCCCTGAATCCGCTGTAGTCTTTTAGGGATCACTTATGAAAACAGCACTGATCACCGGCATCACCGGACAGGATGGTTCGTATCTAGCCGAACTTTTATTACATAAAGGCTATGAGGTGCATGGGCTGATCCGCCGAGCGAGCACCTTTAATACACGGCGCATTGACCATATCTATCAGGACCCGCATGTGGGCAAGGGGGCACAGCTCTTTTTGCACTATGGCGACATCAGCCAGGCGGGCAATCTCTCTGAGATTTTGCACGACGTCAAGCCGGACGAGATCTACCATCTGGCGGCACAGAGCCATGTGCGGGTGAGTTTTGACATGCCCGAGTATACCGGCGATGTGACCGGGCTGAGCACGATCCGTATTCTGGAGGCGCTACACCGCACGGGCTCGCAGGCGCGCTTTTACCAGGCTTCCTCCAGTGAGATGTTTGGCAGTGCCGCACCGCCGCAACATGAAAACACCCTCTTGCAGCCGCAGAGTCCCTATGCCGCGGCTAAGGTCTATGCCTACCATGTCACGCGTAATTACCGGGAGGCCTATGGCATCTATGCCTGCAACGGCATTCTCTTTAACCATGAATCGCCCCGCCGCGGCGAGACCTTTGTCACGCGTAAGATTACCCGTGCCGTAGCGGCGATTGTGGCGGGACGACAGGAGCATCTCTACCTGGGCAATCTGGAGGCCAAACGCGATTGGGGTTATGCCCCGGAGTATGTTGAGGCGATGTGGCTGATGATGCAACAGGAGCAGGCCGACGACTTTGTGATCGGCACCGGGGAGAGCCATACCGTGCGTGAGTTTTTAGAGGCGGCCTTTGGTTATGTCGAACTGGATTGGCGCGACCATGTGCGCATCGACCCGCGTTACTATCGCCCGACCGAGGTCGATTACCTACTCGCCGATGCCAGCAAGGCCAAAGCCAAGTTGGGTTGGCACGCCAAGGTGCGCTTCGAGGAATTGGTGCAGATCATGCTCGACGCCGATCTCGAACTGCTCGGTGTGACGCCGCCCGGTCAAGGTCTGCGCAGCCTGCACAGCCGCTTTGACCCCTGGCACCGTTGGGAGAGCCAAGTCGTGAGTATGGAGCGATGATTGCAACTGGGGAGAGCCGAAAAAACTAAACACGGACAGAAGGAACACGGAGTCCAGCGTAAACCAAATCGGTTCCTGTCCAAATCCGCTGTAGTCGTTCCCTTGCATCTTTTTTCTGCTCTGATATACTGCTAAGACAAGCTCTGAATGAGAAGCAGTGTTTTCTGGAATCGAAACTTGGGCTTCTTATGGCAAGAGCAGGTTAGCGAGAGAGGTTGAAAGATGCATAGCGATATTCAAGTACTTGATTTGACAAGCAACGAAGCGAGCAGTGAATCGGTTGCAATTGTCTTCTTTAAACAGCTAGAGGGTACCGTTCACATCTACCGCGATGGAACTGTCATGCTCTCCTCGCCAGCAGGTACAACTGTAACTTCGTTCCAACAGCCGGATGCTCGACTGTGGCGAAAGACGCAGTTCCTACACATTCTGACCCAGCTAGGCGCTTCAGCGCAGGAACTGGTGGCCTCGGAACGAATGATCGGCGAGCAAGAGGCGCAATTGGAGACATTGCCTTTTGCAACGGCTGTGGAACAGGTAGCAAACGCTTCTAACCGCCATTTTCAAAGTTGGTGTGAGCAACAAGGAGTTGATTACGACCAATTGGACGAGGCTGAGCTAGAGCAACTACTAGCGAATGCAATACAGAAGGCGCGTGGTCAATGATCAAATGTGTCAACGACACCAGTGTGTGGGTCGCAGGGATTCATTAGCCAAAGGGCGCTGGTGCTCTGATTCGACAACGGTGGGCGGCAGGAGAGTTTGAACATCTAACCTCTGGTGAGATTCTTTTCGAGATCATCCGTGTGTTGCGTGAAGTATTTCATTACCCTGACGACCTGCTCTATCAATATCCTGTCGCTGAGGTGACTAAGGATGGACACTACAACATCATCACAACATCATCAACGTACCGATCATTTTCATTTTTCGCTGTGCATGATGCGCGTGGACGCCTAATCGATAAATCTACTCCATTTGACGTAACGATTCAATCGCTGAATCCTTCCTTTGACCATAGATTTATTTAGTTAGCTGTTTTAAACTAGATGTAATGAGACGATAAAGAAGTAAGACAGTGAACAGTAGGACAGTGAGACAGTAAGTCAGTCCATATATACTGTCCACTGACATACTGACGAACGTTATGATGGAACCAAGCGCTTCACCTACCCAACACAAACCCAAGGTCTTTGTCTCCGGTTGTTTTGACATGCTGCACAGTGGCCATGTCGAATTTCTACAGCGGGCGGCAGAGTATGGGGAACTATATGTGGCCTTGGGTGCCGACCGTACTGTCTACGAACTGAAGGGGCGCTGCCCGGTCAACAACGAGGACGAGCGCCGTTTTATGTTGCAGTCGGTCGGCTGTGTCCATCAGGCGATCATCTCACGTGGCTCGGGCTATCTCGACTTTGCCGAGGAGCTGCGCACGCTTCAGCCTGACCTCTTTGTGGTCAACGAGGATGGCAACACACCGGACAAACGCAAACTGGTGGAGAGCCTCGGCATTCAATACCTGGTTTTGCAGCGCACGCCGCATGATCGGCTGCCCCCACGCTCGACCTCCGATCTGCGGCGGGTCTCGCAGATGCCCTATCGGATTGACCTGGCAGGTGGCTGGATCGACCAGCCCTTTGTCTCTCAGCATCACCCTGGTTCGGTGGTGACCTTGTCGATTGAACCGACCGTCGAATTTAATGACCGCAGCGGCATGGCGACGAGCACGCGGCGGGCGGCACTGGATCTCTGGGGCCCTCGCCTCCCGGTAGGCGACCCTGCCAAGCTGGCTAAGACGCTTTTCTGTTACGACAACCCGCCCGGCACGACGCAAATTTCAGGGGCGCAGGATGCGATTGGTATCGTCTTCCCGGGGTTGGCCCGCTCGCACTATACGGGTGTTTACTGGCCAACCCAAATTGAGCAACTGCAGGATGAGGATGCACTCAGCTTTGTCGAGGAGTTGCTTTATCTGATTCCGCTGGGGCCACGGGGCCAGGAGTTTGATGTGTTGGGCGATACCCGCATTACGCAGGAAGGGGCGAGACGGCTAGCAACCGCCAGCGCTGACTGCTGGCGAGCGATCCAGCAACGCAATGTCTCCGGCTTTGGCCAGGCAGTGCGTGCTTCCTTTGAGGCGCAAATTGCGATGTTCCCGCGCATGCTGACGCCGATGATTGAGGAACTGATTGAGGAATACCAGGAGCAGGCATCGGGCTGGAAGATCTCGGGTGCGGGCGGGGGTGGCTATTTGATCCTGGTGGCAACCCAGCCGATTGAAAATGCGCTGAAGCCTGTCGCAAGACGAGTTCTCGACTAAACGAGCCTATAATCAACAGGGTAGGGAAGAGGCTATACGCGAAAACGCCCGCAAGATGAAACCAAGGGTCTCGAGCTGGCCCTGATCGCTGAGATAAGCGGGTTGAGTGAAGCCGAGATTCTGGCATTGTAAGAAGGAATGACGAAACACGGACACTACAGCGGATGCGGGAAAACAATGGATGGGATGTGGGCTGGATCGGGTATCGGTGGTGTGATTGGGTAGAGTGAAAAAGACTAAACACGGAAATCAGGAAACACGGAATCGGTCGGTCTTACGAACGTAACGAACGAATCCGAATATTACGTTCAGTTGCAACGACAAAGTGACGATCAAGCTGATCTCGATATTGGTTTAGAACGGATTTCAGGACACGTAGTTTGGTGGCAACCGTATCATCTGACAGACGTAGAAGTAGAATTCCTGCATGAGCATGGTGATCGCGAAAGACCATATCGCCAAAGTCTTTGTCATTGGTGACAATAATTCGCTGTTCGGCAACTGACCGATGCAAGATATCCAGGTCGCTTGTTTGAGGTGATTCTTCGCTGATGCTAACCGTGTCAAATCCCTGCGAACGAAGAAACGTAGCAACCACAACTCCTGCGCATTCATCGACGATAAATTTGGGCATTATGCTAAGCTCTGAATGAAAAGCGGGATTTAAGCCGCTTCCAGATGGAGTGGAAAGATCGTTTCATCGGTTAAAATCGCAGCGGCATAATAGAGCGCAGCCTGAATGTCTTCGATTTTTAAACGTGGATAATCTTTTAGGATTTCTTGCGTAGTAAGGCCCTGAGCGACCATACGAACAATCAGATCGACAGGAATACGAGTGCCGCGAATGACTGGTTTGCCAACCATCACATTCGGATTGTAAGTAATACGTGCTCGAAAATCTATGCTCATGGCTCGCTCCTTGCTCTCAGCCAAATCCTTTCCATAAGGTCGATTATATCGTAAACAACCGATTTTGCCAAGCTCCTTCACAGAAGAGGGTATATATCAGGATGAGGGCGAAGCTTCAGAGCCCCGCACGTAAGTAAGGGCCAGCTTTCCCTTACTTACGTGACTTACGTGCGGGGCTCTGGATGGAACGTTCTGCCCCGAAGTTGATATGCACCCCACAGAAGACGAGTATCGACGAGACGGGATTGAGATAAGCTAGGTAGGTTTCCATATTAAGAATAGGCAACCGCTGAATAGGCTAAACACGGAAATCGGGGAACACGGAGTCCACAACGGATGCTGGGAAACAACAAATGGGATGGGGGTGGATCGGGTGTCGGCGGTGTGATTGGGTGGAGTGGAAATGACTAAACACGGAAGTCAGGGAACATGGAATGGAAGAGAGCCGGTCAAAAGACACGTGAGGTAGTCTGTCATTCCGTAGGAATCCTACGTTGATAAAGCCAACATCTGTGTTCATAATGGACTTTCTTCTCGTCTCGATAGGGTAGGATTCCTATGGGGCCTTCTACGGAAGGTTGACAGATAGTGCAGAATAAGAAATCTTACTTACCACCTGCTACCTACTTCCTACATTATTTGTCATACACATTCAATTGCTGAATCATTCATTTGTTACTTGCCATAAATTAAACGATTTGTTATGCTTTTCGTAAATTAACAAAAAATAGTAAGTAATCAAACTGAAAACTGATCAAGAGATGTATGGTTTTGATCTCGCCACTGACTACCCACCATTTGCTATTCGATGCAGTCTGAACCCGTCAGACGTGTCGAAAACCTGAGTAAACCCTATCTCCCGGCTCGGTGGTGACACTGTCGATTGAACCGACCGTCGAATTTAATGACCGCAGCGGCATGGCAACTAGCACCCGCCGTGCGGCACTCGATCTCTGGGGACCGCGCCTGCCCGCAGGCGACCCTGCTAAATTGGCCAAGGCACTCTTTTGTTACGACAACCCGCCCGGCACCCTGCAAATTTCAGGGGCGCAGGATGCGATTGGCATCGTCTTCCCTGGCTTGGCCCGTTCGCACTATACAGGTGTTTACTGGCCAACGGAAATTGAGCAACTACAGGATGAGGAGGCGCTCAACTTTGTCGAGGAACTGCTCTATCTGATTCCGCTGGGGCCACGTGGCCAGGAGTTTGATGTGCTGGGCGACACGCATATCACCCGGGAGGGGGCAAGACGCCTAGCAACCGCCAGCGCCGACTGTTGGCAGGCAATCCAACAGCGCAACGTCAGCGCCTTTGGCCAGGCCGTGCGTGCCTCCTTCGAAGCGCAAATTGCCATGTTCCCCCGTATGCTGACGTCGATGATTGGGGAACTGCTTGCGGAATACCGCGAGCAGGCACTGGGCTGGAAGATCTCCGGTGCGGGTGGGGGCGGCTATTTGATTCTGGTGGCAGCCCAGCCGATTGGAAATGGGCTGAAGCCAGTGGCGAGGCGAGTTTTGGAGTAGGATGGGACCGGTAGGCGGATGAAAAGAGATTTCTCGCAGAGAACGCAGAGGCTTATTCTGTGAAAAAGTCTGCGAGCCGGGTACACACTGGGTGCGCCTCTGCGAGAAACGTTTGGCTCTGGCTTATTCAGGTTGGGGTTTGGCTGGGGATAGAGACGCAGATCGTAGGAAACGCGGATCGGGCAGCCAAAGATCTGTACCCCATGACCGGTGTCGAAGACGTCGATTGAGTAAGTTGTTAGAAATCCGCGCTACCAAGTATCCGCGTCTCTAACCGCTCACAGCTTTTATCAGGTAAACGATTGATGATACAAAAAATTATATTTATATTGGGTATGATATTGGTTTGTGTGGCGTTGCTACTCGATTGGGGGCAAGGGACGAGGGTACAACGTCTCTATGCTCAGGATAACCAAAACGCGACGCCGACTGAGAGCTTAACCCCTTTTATTGTGACGGCTACAGCCCCGCCCAAGGATGTCTTAGACGCAGCCACACGTGCGGCTGAAATGACCGCAGTTGCCACCATTACGGGTACGGCCACGCCCTTGCCGCCCAATCTGCTGTTGGCGACCAATACGCCGAAGCCGATCATTGTTACGGCCACGCCGACTGCTGAAAACAGTGCTACCGCCGAAGTGATGCAGGCGCAGGAGACAGCGATTGCCTACACGACTGGTACGCCCAATCCGAATATTACCGTTGTCACCAATACACCGGCACCCACTGCTACTTCGACGCCTAGCCCTACGCCCACCGTCACCCCGACCTTTACCCCCTTTGTGGTGACGGCGACACCGTTGCACAAGGATGTCTTTGAACTGGCGACGCGCATTGCGGTGATGACACTAGAGGCGACGACTACCGGTACGTCAACGCCCAAGCCAACCAATATGGTGCTGGCAACCAATACGCCTGCACCTGTGGTGGTGACCAGTACACCGACGCCGCAAAATCAACAGACTGCCGAAGCACTTGCGGTGCAGGCTACCGTCAACGCACTGATGACAGGTACAGCGAATCCAAACATCACCGTCGTTACTGCCACACCGACCAAGCTGCCACCCACCCCTACGGTGACTCCGATTCCACCCACTGCCACGGCAACGGCTTCGCCGATCGTGGTGACAGCGACCGCAACACCGAAGGATGTCTTTGAGGCGGCAACTCGTGTGGCACGGATAACACTGGAAGCGACGACAACAGGCACAGCCACTCCCAAACCGACCAACATGGCGGTCGCTACCAATACGCCGACCTTTGTTGTGGTTACCAGTACGCCGACGCCTGAGAATGAACGAACCGCCGAAGCGCTTGCTCTACTGGCGACGGCGCAGGCCTTGACAACTGGCACGCCGAACCCGAAGATTACCATGGTGACCGCCACGCCAACGAGCAGTGCGCCCAAGGTGACCGCTACCAGCAACCCGGCCTTTACTGCCACCTGGACCCCAATCGTGGTGACAGCGACGCCCACCCCGACAGATGTGTTAGAAGAGGCGACCCGGGTTGCGGCCAAGATGGCAGAGGCGACGACGACGGGCACGGTGACAGCCACACCAATCAACCAGGTGTTGGCCAGCGCTACGCCCAAGCCGGTGGTGGTGACCAGTACGCCCACTGCCGCCAATGCGGCGACCGTTGCTGCCTATGTGGCGATGGAAACAGCGATTGCCTTTACGACAGGCACGCCAGACACGTCACTCTTTGTCACCGCGACACCAACAGCCAATACAGTAGAACGGCAGGCCGCCAACACAGCGACAGCAACCTTTACCCCTTACATGATCCCGGCGGCACTGTGGACGCCCACGCCAACGGGGACGGTAGCGGTTGTCGGCGGCGTACCTGCTCTCTTCAGCGGCAAGATCTTTTTCTTGGCGGATATCGATCGGGCCACTTCGGGCGCTGAAGCCTATGTGATTGCCCCGGATGGCAGTGGCTTGGCCCGTCTGACTGGTATGCAATTTTACACAAAGGCCAATGAGCGTGAGAGCTATTCCAGTGATGGCAACACCTATGCCTTTCCCGACCAAGATGTGGATACGGCCAGAACGCAACTTTTCACCCGGGCCTCGGATGCGTCTGAGCCAAGAATCTTGACCCATACGGGCGCAGGCATTGCCTGGTCGCCGGCTTGGTCGCCCGCCGCCGATCTGATCGCCTATGTGAGCAATGAGAGTGGCAACGACGAGGTCTGGGTGGTGCGCAAGGGCGAATGGCCCTCCACGCGCCTGACTTTTAACGACAAAGCCTGGGATAAACATCCCAGCTTCTCGCCCGATGGCAATCAGATCGTCTTTATGTCGAGCCGCAGCGGCAAACAACAGCTCTGGATCATGAACAGCGATGGCTCAGAGCAACGGTTGCTGGTTGACTTACCCTTTGAAGCGTGGGACCCAGTGTGGGTGAAGTATCGATAAAAAACTATGCAGTCACTTAAACTTTCTTTCTGGAACCAACCTGTGGCCGACAATCAAGTGCCGGAACTGATCATCGAGCCGGGCCAGGGCTTACAACATTATTGGCGTGATCTCTGGCGCTACCGCGAGCTCTTTCTCTTTTTAGCCTGGCGTGACATTGCTGTGCGCTACAAACAGACAACAATTGGCGTGGCTTGGGCTGTGATCCGCCCGCTGTTGACAATGGTGGTCTTTACGGTGGTCTTTGGCCGCCTGGCCGGGCTGCCCAGCGAAGGCGATGCGCCTTACGCCATTCTAGTCTATGCGGCGATGTTACCTTGGCAGTTTTTTGCCAATGCGCTGAGCGAAAGTTCGAACAGCCTGATCTCCAACGCCC
>JAXLWB010000012.1:0-230486 GCA_046328715.1 Caldilineaceae bacterium
TTCACCTTTTCGATTTATCAACTATTTTTCGACTTGCTACCGATAGCATATGAGGCGCACATCAAACAGGATTGGAATACTCTTGATCGAATCTATCAATATGCAGAGTGGTGTTGGATACAAAATCGTGCGCCTGATATTCAGAATGCCGTCGCTGTAGCTTTTTATGAGCATTTAGTTGATACGGCTGCATCAAACCGGGATATTCCCAATTATATTAAGTCTTGGATTTTTAAAGATATTTGTACGCTTTTCGAGCAGCGGATGTCAGATAATGAATACCAAGATCTGTTGAATCGGTACAACAGGGCTAACGGAACCCATTTCACTTGATCCTACCAAAGCAAGATATAATAATTGTGAATAGAACACTACTCTAAAGAACGACGACGAAAGATCCTTGACATCTTCAGACAGAGTTAGTAACTTGAGTTTGAATTTTAGCCTAACTTGCTAGCTTTCGGTAACCTAGGGGCATGCCCTAGTGGGCTCGGGGGGTGAATGCTTAACTGGAGTAAGCAAGGTGACGTTTTTATTGAATCCCGAACTCACATTGGTACGTGATGATCGGTTAAAAGAGTGGCACCATGAACCTAGCCGACCTAACCCTAGACCCGCACGGCCCAAAGGTAATCGCCGCCTGGGAAGCAGAAGAAAAGCTCTTTCGCTTTTATAGATTGAGCGCTAAAGAGCACTCTGTACAACTTAGAGATCAGAATCTAGCCGTACGTGTGCTGGAAATCGGCGAGGGCGAACCCTTGCTCATTGTCCCTGGGAATACGGGCGACGTGTTCCCACTTGCCTCACTCTTAGCTGAATTGAAAGGCCGGCGGATTATCGCCATCAATAGGCCGGGTGGCGGCTTAAGCGATGGCATGGATCACAACCAGGTGAACATCCGTCCGTTTGCAGTTGATACATTGGAAACCATTCTGGACGCATTTCGCCTCGCCTCTGTCGATATTGTAGCGCACTCGATCGGCGCACATTGGAGTCTATTGCTGGCAATGGCAAAACCAGAACGAGTCCGTTCGCTTAGCTTATTGGGCAACCCTGGCAACGTCATGCAAGGCAGGCCACCATTTTTCCTCCGTTTGCTGGGCAAACCACCGCTCAACCGACTGATTATCAAGTCCATCCTGCCCAAGGGTAAAGATCACGCCCTGAACTCGCTTGCTCTCGCGGGACACAGCAGAGAATTTCTCAATACCTTGCCCAAGGAACTAAGTCATTGCTATTATGCTTTTAGTCATCTGCCCAATTATCAAATCTCACTGCTTAGCCTGCTCGAAAACGCTCCTTCGACAATTAACGGAAATCAGCTACGGACGATCCAACAACCTGTACAACTGCTTTTAGGTGATCATGACACTTTTGCCTCAGTAGAAACAGGCAAGAATATCGTTGCCCAAATCCCGAACGGAAAATTACACATTATCGAAAACGCCGGGCATTTGCCGTGGCTGGAAAAGCCCAAAGCGTGTGCGACCCTCATCGTGGACTTTTTAAATCGACATGCTTGAATTCATGGGTTAGGGGGAAGAAAGCAAGTTCCTTGTAAAATCATTGAGCCTGCGACTTGGCTGCTTTCCACTCTTTATTGAGAATAAACAAAAGCCCATCGGAAAGCAGAGCCGATGTGAGCAGAAGTAGCGCCGAATCGAACAATAGAAAGTTGAGCATCCAACGCATGAACTCACTAGCTGCCGCGGCCCTGGTTGACCATACCAAAATAGTAAACACGAACAATAGAGCAAGTGCACCAATACCACCTAACGAACGCTGAATATGTAACTTGTCTGGTAAGGCAGGTTCATCAGCAGGATACTCAGAAAAGCTAAAGACTGCGAAGTACCGAACTCCCGTCATGGGATAGCCTACCATACGAGCCACGAGTGCATGACCTAGTTGATGAACAAATTGGGCAATTTCATGGTAGGCCGCAAAGCAGATGCCTACCCCTAGTGCCACGATGAATGTGTTTGTATTCAATTCTGCAAAGTGAAAAATCGTTGTATAACCAACAATTACTACCAACGGAATTAGTATCAGGACGACAAAGGCAAGATATACGGTTCGATCAAATGTTATTTTCAGCCCCACAATCTTCATCGTTGGCTCTCCCTACTTGCAGCTACACAGGCCACAAGGATTTTCATCCTTCTCGGCAATTTTCTATCAAGCACCACTTGCCGGCCTTTGACCTTTTTCCTCTGCTTCTAATACCTGAGCAATCTGCTCCAGCGCATTAGCGATCCCAATTAACTGTTCTGGATCAAACTTAGTAATAACGCTATTTGACCAGGAGGCGTTGATCTCGTAAATGGCAGCAAGCGTTTCTTTTCCTAGTGGCGTCAGTTCAAGTAACTGTGAGCGCCGATCCTTGGGATTGTTGATGTAACTAACCAGCCCTTCTTGTGCAAGGACATCCGCTACACGCTGTACGCTCTGACGTGCATGACCCATATCACGCGCCATCTGTGCCACTGTTTGAGGTCGGTAACCGATCCGACCAAGTACTTGCCACCGAGCGCTACTTTGGCCAATCGAACGCGTGATGCGATCTCCTGTACGCATTAGTAGCCCATTAACCCGAAAGATCGCTAGCGAGAAGCGGCTTAGTGGATCATTGGGTATTTCTGGCGATATCATAGTGAAAGTATAAAATAATGACAGTATGCTGTCGATATTGGCTGCACAGATATTTAGATTGGATGTGGTCAAACCATATCAGGTAATCGTTTAGAGACAAAAGGTGGCATGATTGATTGAGTTGACTTCCTGATGTGATTAACTATGCGCTTGGAAGAAGATTGATTCATACAGAAACTATATTGACATGGAATCTTTTTTCTTCTAAAATGAAAGTAATCGAAAGTAAATAAAAGTAAAATATAAATAGTGCTGCACTTTACATAGAACGCCTTAGAACGCACTCTCCTCCGTGATCTCTGTGCCTTCTCGGCGTGCTCTGTGTAGTGCTTGTATCCCTAAATTCTCGTGCAATTTCCTACCGAACTTTATCTAGAAGAACGGCGCCAAGAGATCGTCGAACTTCTCAACCAAAGCGGACGGGCTTCAGTGGCCGAACTGAGCCAGCGCTTCGGCGTGTCGGAGGTTACGATCCGTGCCGATCTACATGCCCTGTCCGAGCGTAACCTGATTGTGCGCACTCATGGCGGTGCGGTTCCCGCCCACCAAGGTATGACCGAGTTGGCCCTGGTCATGCGCCGCCAACGGCAGGTACGCCAGAAGTGGCTGATCGGTCAAGCTGGTGCGGCGATGATCGAGAACGGCGACGCGATCTTTCTAGACAGCAGCAGCACCTCGCTTGCCATCGCCCATCAGCTCAAAGAACATCGCCATCTCACCGTGGTCAGCAACAGCCTCGAAGTAGCGCGTGAACTGCTCGACGCACCAGGAGTCGAGGTCGTGCTGGTGGGTGGTATCTTGCAGCGTGAAACTGCTTCCTTGATCGGCGGTTATGGGCTGGAGGATCTGCGGCGGTATAATCTACAAAAGGGCTTTTTCGGGGCGCATGGTATCGATCTGCAACATGGCTTGACCGATGTCAGCAGCGAGGAAGCCGCCATCAAACGCCCCTTTGTCGAACTTTGCACCCAGGTCATCGCCGTTTTAGATGCGACCAAGTGGGGGCGCAGCGGCGTTGCTTCTTTTGCCAAACTCAGTGAAATTGACTGTGTGATTTCCGATCACGCTGCGCCGCACGGGTTAGTCGAGCAGGTACGAGAATTAGGCGTTGATCTGATCCTGACAGGAAATGATGATGATTCAAATTGAACGCCTCGATCACCTGGTCTTGACAGTGCATGATCTGCCCGCCACCGTTGACTTCTATACGCGCGTGTTGGGTATGGTCGAGGTTACATTCGGACCGAATCGCAAAGCGCTTTTCTTCGGACGACAGCGAATTCATTTGCATCAACGCGGGCGCGAGTTTGAACCCAAGGCTGCCTACCCAACTGCCGGATCGGGCGACCTCTGTTTTACCGCCACAACGCCGATGGCAGAGATTATGGAACATCTGGCGCAATGTAATGTGCCAATCCTTGAGGGACCGGTTGAGCGCGCAGGTGCATTGGGGACGATGATTTCAGTATATCTGCGCGACCCTGACCAAAACTTGATTGAAATTTCTAATTATCTGGAGCAGTGATGAAACACCCTAAAAATTATCTGATGGATATGGATGGCGTGCTTGTGCGCGGCCGAACTCCAATCCCCGGAGCCACTGATTTTATTGACAAATTAACCCAACAAAAGATCCCCTTTTTGGTCATCACTAACAATCCGCTCTACACCCCGCGTGATTTGGCCCACCGCTTGCAGAATGGCGGCATCAACATTCCGGCCAATCGCATCTTTACCTCGGCGATGGCGACGGCACGTTTTCTGAGCACGCAAAGCCCCGAAGGTAAGGTCTTTGTGATCGGCGAGGCAGGGCTGCACGAAGCGATTTACACCGCTGGTCTGATCATGACCGATTACGAACCCGAGTACGTGGTGTTGGGCGAGACGAATGGCTACAATCAACTTGAGATCACCAAAGCCATGCGCATGATCGAACGTGGTGCCCGTTTTATCGCCACCAACCCCGATCCCTCTGGCCCGACCGAAGATGGATTGGTGCCGGCCTGCGGTGCAATGGCCGCCCTGATCGAGAAGGCTACCGGAATTTCTCCCTTCTTTGTGGGCAAACCCAATCCGCTGATGATGCGCATGGCACTCAACCACCTCAGCGTCCATTCCGAAGATAGTGTCATGATCGGCGACCGCATGGACACCGATATCGTCGCCGGGGTGAGTAGCGGCATGGATACCTATCTTGTATTAACTGGCGTCACCAGACGCGAAGATGTGCCCAAGTTTCCCTACCAACCGACGATGATCTTTGAATCGATTGCCGATATTGCAAAAACTTTGGAGATTGGAGATTAGAGATTGGAGATACCATGAACAATCTCCAATCTCTAGTCTCTTTTCACAGGAGAATCCAACCATGAACCATACTTCCCATGCCCGCCTCTCCGTCTCTACCTGGAGTTTGCATCGCTCTTTGGGCAAGCCACCCTTTTATGGACCTCAGTCGGAGGCGGGTCAACTGGCAAACCCAACTGCTGAGCGTGCCTTTTCGCTGCTGGAGTTGCCAGCGCAGATTGCAGCGCACGGCATTCACACGTTGGAGATCTGTCACTTTCACCTGCCCAGTGATGCACCTGAGTATTATCAGCAAGTACGGGCAGCGATTGAGGCGGCAGGGGTGGAACTGTGGTCGCTGCTGATCGACGATGGCGACATCACCCATCCCCAACACGGCGAACGTGACATGGCCTGGATTCAAGGCTGGATCGATGTGGCCGCTCAGTTGGGCGCAAAGAACACCCGCATCATCGCTGGCAAACAAGAACCGAATGCGCGAACTCTGGCGCTCAGTTATGAACGGCTTGCCCAATTGGCCACCTATGCCAGCCAGCGCGGCGTGCGCGCCATGACCGAAAACTGGCTCAACCTCACCCCTGATGCCCAGAGTGTCTGCTATCTGATGGAGCGGCTTGACGGGGAGATCGGCCTGTGTGTCGATTTTGGCAACTGGCGCGGGGCCAACAAATATGACGAACTGGCGCAGATTATGCCCTACGGCGACTCCTGTCACACCAAGGCACACTTCGACGCCAAAGCGGGCATTGATGCGGATGATTACCGCCGTTGTCTCGAACTCAGCAGTAAAGCCGGTTTTGCCGGACCCTACACACTGATCTATGACGGTCCGAATGCCGATGAGTTTGCGGGGCTGAAGACCGAAGCGGAAGTTGTGAAACAGTATATGTAAGCAGAGACTAGAGATTGAGAGAGTAGGAGATCGAGCGGCTATTAATGCGCAATCTCCTACTCTCTCAATCTCCTACTCTTGTTTCAATCGATACGAGGAATTATCAACATGGCCACAGCCGTTGTCATGCCCAAACAGGGCAATAGTGTAGAAAGTTGTATCATCGTCGAGTGGAAGAAGAACGTTGGCGATGTCGTAGCCGTGGGCGACACCCTCTGCGATGTCGAAACCGACAAAACTACGATGGAAGTGCCCAGTCCTGTGACTGGCACCCTCCTCGCCATCTTTGCCCAGGCTGGCGACGACGTCCCCGTCATGACCAATATCGCCGCCATTGGTGCCGTCGGTGAAGATGTACGCGAGTTGAATCCTAACGGAGACCAGAAGACAGAAAGACAGGAAGACAAGAAAAGCAGTGAGACGGTGGGACAGTCAGTCAGTGAGACAGTCGCTCAATCTCCCAATCTTTCAATCTCCCAGTCTCCAGTCTCCAATCTCCAATCTCCAATCTCCCCCAGAGCCAAAAACCTTGCTGAGCGCAAAGGGGTGGAGGTCGCCGGACTTGCTGGTAGTGGGCCGGAAGGTCGCATCATCGAACGCGATGTACAGGCGGCTTTGGCTGCCCAGCCCAAGCTAACCCCGCTCGCCAAAGCCATGATCGCCGAAGGTGGCTATGCCATCCCAGCGCAAGGCAGCGGACCAGGCGGAAGGGTTACGTCGAAGGACTTGGTAACAGCAGAGGGGGAGACAAGAAGACCAGAAGACAAGAAAAATGAGACAGTGAGCGGGAACCTTTTGGGTGCAGACAGAGGAGCAACCTCCCGATCTCCCAATCTCCCAATCTCCACTCTCCAATCGCCAGCTTCCGACGAAATCACGCTCACCCCCGTCAAAGGTGTGCGCAAAGTCATCGCTGAGCGTATGTTGGCCTCTTTGCAGACCACGGCGCAATTAACGATGACCAGTTCCGCCGATGCCCGGGCGTTACGCACCTTGCGCGAACGATTCAAGAATAGTCCTGAAGTGATGGGCTTGCGAGGTGTTTCGATCAACGACCTCGTACTCTTTGCTGTCTCGCGAGCGTTATTGCAACATCCCGGCCTCAACGCCCTCTTTGCCGACAACCAGATCGCCCAATACAGTCGTGTCCATCTCGGCTTCGCCGTCGACACGCCACGCGGGCTGCTCGTCCCTGTGATCCGCAACGCCGACCAACTTACGCTCAAACAGATCGCACAGGAGAGCAAGCGGCTGGCCCAGGCTGCCATCGATAACAAGAGCGCACCGGACGATCTCAACGGCGGCACCTTTACCGTCACCAATTTGGGTGCATTCGGCGTCGAAACCTTCACGCCCGTGCTCAACCCGCCGCAGGTCGCCATTCTCGGCGTCGGCGGCATTAATTTGAAGGCCATCGAGGTGAACGGCAGCGTCGAGCACATCCCGCACATCAACCTCTCGCTGACCATCAATCACCAAGTGGTCGATGGCGCGCCGGCGGCACGGTTCTTGCAGACGTTGGTGCAGGCGATCAGTCAGGTGGATTTGTTGTTGGCAGGTTGATCTGTCATCCTGAGCGGAGCGAAGGATCGTGCGTTGTTGATGTTAACACCCAAGATTCTTCCCTTCGGTCAGAATGACAAGTCGAGGACAGCACAGTGCAGATGGTCTGTCATCCTGAGCGGAGCGAAGGATCTTGCGTTGTTGATGCACGAATTCTGGACTTCACTTTTCACTGATGCCTTATGATCATTACATGAATCCTCCGAGGTGTTAATGATATGAGAACATTCTACGTCTACATTATGGCCAATCCAATGCGGACGTTGTACACAGGCATGACCAACAATCTGGAGCGGCGAATGTATGAACATAAAGAAGGGATCGGTTCGGAATTTACTGCCAAATACGGAATTAATCGCTTGGTTTATTACGAATCGACCAATGATGTGCATGTGGCAATTGCACGAGAGAAGGAAATCAAGGGGTGGGTTCGGACCAAGAAAGAGACTTTAATCGTTTCAAAGAATCCAAATTGGCGGGATTTGAGTCTGGATTGGACGAACAAAGATCCTTATCCTAAACCGTGATTTTGCTCCATGTTGTAGTGAATTATCAGAAATATTGGATAGATCAGCCAGGATTCTTCCCTTCGGTCAGAATGACAAGTTTGAGTGAAGGGACATTCGAGGAAGCCTATCACCATCAGCGACAGTACAGTCAAGATAATCTGTCATCCTGAGCGAAGGATCTTGAGTTGTCGATGCTAACCACTAAGATTCTTCCCTTCGGTCAGAATGACAAGTCGGCGTGAAAGGACAGTCATGAAGCTTGTCATCATCAGCGACAGTACAGGCAAGATAATCTGTCATCCTGAGCGGAGCGAAGGATCTTGAGTTGTCGATGCTAACCACTAAGATTCTTTCCTTCAGTCAGAATAACAAGTCGACGTGAAGGGATGGTCGAGACAATCTGTCATCCTGAGCGGAGCAAAGGATCTTGCGTTGTCGGTGCTAACCACCAGGATTCTTCCCTTCGGTCAGAATGACAAGTTGGTGTGAAAGGGACAGTCGATGCAGTCTGTCACCCTGAGCGCAACGAAGGATCTTGCGTTGTCGATGCAACAATTCTAATTTTCGCCTTTCAGCACACAGGAAGACCGTTACACGATCATCAAAGCAACATAAATATAGAAAGCCAAAACCAAACAAAATGACCAAATCAATTCTTATCGACCCGGCCGAGATGCGCAAGCCGGGAATGCTCAAAGTCAAAGAAATTCCGCTCAACCAGTATGTCTCTGACCCCAAGGCCGAGATGGCGAAGTATGGGGTGGAAACGCTGGTGCGTATCTATCGCGATATGGTCGTCATCCGCGAGTTTGAGACCATGCTCGACCGTATCAAAAAAGAGGGTGTCTACGAAGGCATCGAATACAACCACAAGGGGCCAGCCCATCTTTCCATCGGCCAGGAGGCTTCGGTCGTAGGGCAGGCGCTGAACCTGTCTGCCGACGACTTTATCTTTGGGTCGCACCGTAGCCACGGCGAAATTTTGGCCAAGAGCCTCTCGGCTATCAACAAACTGAGCGAAGCGTCGTTGATGTTCATCATGGAAAGTTATCTCAACGGCGCGCCGCTGCGGGCAGTTGAATCCTTTAGCAAGGCCAACAAAAATTCGCTGCGTGAACTCGCCATCGATTACACGCTCTACGGCACGCTGGCCGAGATCTTCGCTCGCAAGAACGGTTTTAACAAAGGCATGGGCGGATCGATGCACGCCTTCTTCCCGCCCTTTGGGGTGATGCCCAACAATGCCCTCGTCGGCGGCTCGGCGGACATCGCCACCGGTTCGGCGCTCTTCAAGCGGGTCAATCGCAAGCCGGGGATCGTGATTGCCAACATCGGCGACGCCTCGCTCGGTTGTGGACCGGTATGGGAAGCGATGATGTTTGCGGCGATGGATCAATATTGTACTCTCTGGCCCACTGAGATCGGTGGTGCGCCGCCGATGTTGTTCAACTTTATGAACAACTTCTACGGCATGGGCGGTCAGCCAGTGGGTGAGACGATGGGGCTAAAGGTATTGGCCCGTGTCGGTGTGGGCGTCAACCCGGATGGCATGCACAGCGAACGCGTTGATGGCTTCAACCCGCTGGCCGTGGCCGATGCGATTGAGCGCAAGCGCAAAATTCTCGAAGCTGGACGCGGCCCGGTGCTGCTCGACACCATCACCTATCGCTTCTCCGGCCACTCGCCCTCGGATGCAATGGCCTACCGTACCAAAGAGGAGATCGACCTCTGGCGTCAGCACGACTCGCTGATTAACTACCGCCATTATCTGCTCGAAAACGGTATTGCTAGCGAAAGCCAACTCGATGCCTACACCGACAATGTCAAAGAACGCCTGATCCGAGTGGTCAAGGCTGCGGTTTCCTTGGAAATCTCGCCCCGCATTGCACTCGACAGCGAAGAGATCGGCGATATGATGTTCTCGAACGAGACGGTGAAAGCCTTCGACAAGCGCACGCCCGAAGTGCTGCAAAGTCGGGAAGAGAGCCGTCTGAAGGTGACGCAAGAGAAGTTCCGTTACGGATTCGACGAGAATGGCAAAGTGCTGCCCAAACTGAAATGCCTCACCTATGCGGAGGCACTCTTTGAGGCAATGGCCCACCGCTTCTATGAAGACCCAACGATGGTTGCTTATGGCGAAGAGAACCGAGATTGGGGCGGTGCCTTTGGCGTCTATCGTGGCCTGACCGAGATGTTGCCCTATCATCGGCTCTTCAACTCGCCGATCTCCGAAGGGGCGATTGTGGGGACGGGCGTCGGCTATGCCCTGAGCGGTGGCCGTGCTGTGGTCGAGTTGATGTACTGTGACTTTATGGGCCGCGCTGGTGATGAGATCTTCAACCAGATGGCCAAGTGGCAGTCGATGAGCGCCAACATTTTGAAGATGCCACTCGTACTGCGCGTTTCGGTCGGCTCCAAATATGGCGCCCAACATTCGCAGGATTGGTCGGCCATCGTCGCCCACATCCCCGGTCTCAAGGTGATGTTTCCTGCCACACCCTACGATGCTAAAGGCATGCTCAACCTGGCCCTGGCTGGCAGCGATCCTGTGGTCTTCTTCGAGAGCCAACGTCTCTACTCCGAGCCGGAGACGCTGGTCAAAGAGGGGGTGCCGACCGATTACTTCGAAGTGCCGATGGGCGAACCGGCTGTGCGCCGCGCTGGCAGTGATGTGACGATCATCACCATCGGAGCCACACTCTACCGTGCTTTAGAAGCCGCGAGCGAGCTACAGGAGAAGTACAATGTCTCCTGCGAAGTGATCGACATTCGCTTCCTCAACCCGCTCAACTATGCGCCGCTGATCGAAAGCGTCAAGAAGACCGGCAAAGTGTTGGTTGCTTCTGATGCCTGTGAGCGCGCTTCCTTCTCGCACACCATCGCCGCCAACATCACCCAATTGGCCTTCGACCATCTTGATGGACCAGTGGCCGTGGTCGGTGCCCGCAACTGGATCGTGCCTGGCCCCGAAATGGAAGAAGCCTTCTACCCGCAAAAGGAATGGATCATCGACACCCTCCACGAACGTATCCTGCCGCTGCCGGGACATAAGGTGACGACGCGACAAGGGATGGGGGAGATTCTGAGGAGAAATCGGATGGGAATTTAAGAGATTAGGAGATTAGGCGATTGATTGATCAATTCACCAAGCAACTAAATTTGTTGCCTTTCCCTATAAGATAGACTTGTCATTCTGAGCGAGGGCTGTTTCGAGTGAAGAATCCTGCGTGGTTTGACCAACCAAGGTTCTTCGTCGCAAACAGCCGCTCCTCAGAATGACAGTCTATCTCTCGGGATTTCTTGATGGATTTTTTGACGCGGTCGAACCCGAAATTTTCAATTTTACCTTTAAGGTGATTGACATAGGACGAATTCCGACTATCATTAATCAAGATGAATCAAATGCTTCGTGTTCCAAAATATCGCTCTCCAATCCATCCAGGAGAAATGTTACAGGAAGAGTTTTTGATCCCCCTGGAATTGACACAGCGACAACTTGCCGATGCCATTCACGTGCCCTATCAGCGCATCAATGAGATTGTGAACGGGAAACGCGGCATTACACCGAGCACTGCTTTGCGACTGGGCAAGTTCTTTGGCATGACAGCGGGATTTTGGATGAATTTACAGTTGCGCTGGGATCTCTACTATGCACAGGCGGCTGAACAGGATGAATTAGCACGGATTGAGCCAATGGCGCAGATGAGTGCTGCATAAAAGTAGAAACCAAAATTTAAAGCCGAGTGGTTGCTACTCGGCTTTTTTACTCGAAAAGCTACAAAGTTGTGTGGAATCACTATGAATCGACTTGCAAACAAAGTCGCCATCGTCACGGGTGGCGCACATGGGATTGGGGCGGCGATTGTACAGCGCTTCTCTGAAGAGGGCGCACGGGTGGTGTTGGTGGATGTGAATCGCGAGGGAGGCGAGGCTGTTGCTGCCCGCTATGGTGCGACCTTTTCGCCGACCGATGTTGCCAATCATGCGGCTGTGGGGGAGTTGATCGCTAAAACCGTGACCAACTTTGGGCGGCTCGACTGCGTGGTCAGCAATGCCTGTCTGCATCAATATGCCCACGTCGAACAGACACCGCCCGAGATGTGGGAGCGGGTGATTGCCGTTAATCTCTCTGCCAGCTATCATCTGGCGCACTTTGCCGCACCCCATCTGCGTCAACAGACTGGCGCTTCGATCATCCTGATTTCGTCGGTGCAGGCAATTCGGGGACTGACCAGTTCCGCTGCCTATGCGGCGAGCAAAGGCGGTCAACTGGGGCTGATGCATCAACTGGCAGTCGATCTGTCGCCGCAGATCCGGGTCAATGCCATTTTACCCGGCACCATCCGCTCCTATCCCGAAAGCATCACACCCGAAGCCGAAAAGCAGATCGGCTCCTGGCATCTCGTTGGGCGCATCGGCGAATGTGTCGAGATCGCCAATGGCTGTGTCTTCCTCGCCTCGGATGAGGCATCGTTTATCACTGGGCATCAGTTGGTGATAGATGGGGGAGTGTCGGTGAAGGGGCCGCATTAATGGTTAACGGTGAATGAGTAATAGTTGATCGTTAATGAGAAGAGACACTCCAAAAGATCCTAACAAGATTCATTAAAGAGTATTGCTAAGGTAAAAGCCGAGGGATTATCCCTCGGCTTTTTTGTGTCCTTAACCAGGCATTAGAGTTTCAAAATGGGCTAAAAATGCGCCTTGACAAGCTTTTAAGGGCCATGATAAGATTGCACCACGCTCACCCAGTCGAACGATGCCACAATCTACAGTCCCCCTATCGTCAACCCATGTTCCCCTTTCCCTTCATGTTCAGGAGTACTCATATGCCAAGACCTATTTCTCGTCGAGAGTTTTTACGTGTCTCAGCGATGGCTGTTGCAGGTACAACGTTGGTCGCATGTGCTGTTCCTTCTCCGGCTGCTCCGGCAGCGCCTGGATCGACGGCTGCCGAAGGTGCTGTCGGAGCACCAGTCAAGACTGTATGGGGGCGGGTGTTGCCCGACGATGCCGCCCCTTGGGAACAGCAGGTATATCTGGCTGAACCCGGAGCCGAACCGGCGCACCTGGACCCAGCCAGGGATATCTATAGCGGCGGTGGGCTGAATATCTGTACGGAACCTCTGGTACGACGTGATGAAAATCAGCAGATTGTGCCCGCACTGGCTGAATCCTGGAAGGTAGCCGATGACGCCACCTATGTGGAGTTTACCATTCGGGAAGGTGCCAAATGGAGTGACGGGAAGCCTGTCACATCGGACGACTTCATCTTTGCTTATCAGCACATGGCAGATCCAGCCATGGCCAATCCTTGGGCTTGGTACTACTACGACATCAAGGGTTTCAAGGATGCTAACACCGGTACTGGATCCCTGGAAGATATTGGTGCTGAGAAGATCGATGATCGAAATTTCCGTGTCTATGGTAACGGCCCCACGCCTCATCTGCTTAGCTTGCTTTCCTACCAGGCCGCAGTGCCAGTGCCAGCGCATGTGGCAAAGGATAACCCAGGGAACTGGGCTGCATCGATTGACACCTTCGTTGGTTGTGGGCCTTGGAAACCTGTGGAGTGGGAACACAATCGTCGCATCGTCTTTGAACCGAATGAGTTCTACAATGGACCCCACAAACCGGGCATCCGCCGCATCGTGCAAACCCTGGTTCCCGCAGGAAGCCAGTTTGATCCCTTAAACTCTTTTCTTGCCAATGAGGTCGACTTATTGCACATCCTCACTGCTCAACAAGTGCTGACCTTGCGCGCGGATCCCAAAACGGCGGAACTGCTCCACTCTACCAACAACTTCCAAAGTGCCTATCTGCAATTGGACACACTGCACGCACCGTTGGACAAGCTGGAACTGCGGCAGGCACTTTCCCATGCCATCGACCGCGAGACGCTGAGTACGAAGGTCATGCAGGGCACGACCGTGCCGGGCTACTCCATGCTGCCGCCGGGCTTCCCTGCCTACAACGCAGATCTAAAGTCGGTGCAGAACTATGATGTCGATGCGGCCAAGAAGTTGCTGGCTGATGCGGGTTATGCAGATGGCAAGGATTCCTCTGGGAACCCGTTGACATTGGAGATCTTTTCCAATGGTCGCGACATGGAACTGGAGTTTGTGAAGGAGCAATGGGAGACGAATCTGGGCATCACCGTTAACCTGACCGTCCTGGAAGGCGGTGTGTGGGCGCAGCGGCGGGCCGAACACTCGATGCAGATCTACCGCGGGCCCTATGAGTATGATTATCTGGATCCCGCCAACATGCTCACTTCCTTGTGGCGCAGTACGGATGAGAAAGGCTCGCCACGCCATTCCTGGATCAACAAACAATTTGACGATCTGGTCAATGAGGCTGGCAAGACAGCAGACGATACCAAACGAATCGATCTCTACCAGCAGGCGGAACGGATCCTGGTGGAAGATGTCGGCGGTATCTTTCTCAGCCATCAGGTGATCTTCCAAGTCTGGTGGCCCTATATCACAGGTATCCATCCAGACAGCACAGGCAATGTTATCTATCGCTGGCTGGATATTGCACTCTATCAGATGTACATTCGCAACGACGTAGGTAATTTCCGCCAACCAGCCTAGGCGGCGTAGCCATTCAGCGGTCGAAAACATGACTGGCACAAGAAAAGCGCTGGTCATGATCACGTAGGCTTGTGGATTAAATCAGCTAGAAAAGTTGTTAGACGTAGCAACGAGCGCTCCCCTCCCAACCTCCCCCTGCTAGGGGAAGGAGCCGTCACGGTTCCCTCCCGCTAGCAGGGAAGGGCTAGGGAGGGTGTGATGGGTTGCACGCCTATACCTTTGTAACTTGATTGAATCCTCGATCTTTAGGCCTGGAAAGCGTATGCCCCAACCACTGTTGGAAGTCGACAATTTAAAAATTGAATTTCGAGTCCCCGATCATACGGTCTACGCGGTTAATGGGATCTCCTTTCGTGTGAATCAGGGTGAAGTATTAGGACTGGTTGGAGAATCGGGTTGCGGCAAGAGTGTTACCGCCCTTTCCATCCCCGGTTTGATCCCCAAGCCCTATGGTCAGGTGGTGGGCGGCGAGATCCGCCTGTACACCGCTCAAGGCGAAGGTCAAAACCTGCTGACTCTCTCTTCCCAGGCATTGCAAAATATTCGTGGCAATGAGATCTCTATGATCTTTCAGGATCCCATGACCTCCCTGAACCCGGTGCTCACCATCGGTTACCAACTCGTCGAACCACTGAAGCTGCACCAGGGCATGGACGAAAGCACGGCCCGCAGTGCGGCGATCCAACTGTTGGAACGAGTAGGCATTCCCGAAGCGGAGCGTCGTCTGAATGAGTATCCGCATCAGTTCTCAGGCGGGATGCGTCAGCGCGTCATGATTGCCATGTCCGTGGCTTGCCGACCCAGCCTGCTGATCGCCGATGAACCTACCACAGCGCTGGATGTGACAATTCAGGCCCAGATTTTGGATCTCATGCGCGAACTGCGTCAGGAGTTTGGGACGGCGGTGATCATCATCACCCATGATCTGGGGGTGATTGCCGAACTCGCTGATAAGGTGGCTGTGATCTATGCGGGTAGGATCATGGAAAGTGCCTCGGTCTATGATATTTTTGATTCACCGGCTCACCCTTATACCCAAGCCTTGATGGCCTCGGTGCCGAGTCTGCACTACCAGCCCGAGCGTTTGGCGGCCATCAGCGGTGCTCCCCCCAATTTGACGGTACCGATCCAAGGTTGTCCTTTCGAACCGCGCTGTACGATGCGCTTTGACCGCTGCCGAACTGAGACGCCTCCCTTGTTTGATCTCGGGAACGATCACGGCAGCGCATGCTGGCTGTCGGCACCATAAATTGTATGGGTATGATTCATTTCGGTTGTAGAGGTGGTTCGCAACCGCCGTTCTGTTCTCTTCCTGACCGGCGGCTGCTTTCTCATTTGAATTAAACCCTGATCGTGTTGGAGTCCTACCCTATGGCTGATCCTTTGTTACAGGTTGTCGATCTTGTGAAGAGTTTTCCCGTGCGCCGGGGCTTCTTTGGCAGACAGAAGCACCGCTTGTTGGCTGTAGATCGCGCCAACCTGACCCTGCTTCCCAACGACACCTTTGGATTGGTGGGCGAGTCGGGCTGTGGAAAATCGACGCTGGGGCTGACGATCATGCAGCTCTACGAACCGAACGAAGGCAAGGTCGTGCTGGAAGGTCGCGATCTGGCACAATTACAAGGGGCAGAGCTACAACAGGCGCGGCGCAGCATGCAGATGATCTTTCAAGATCCCTATGCCTCGGTCGATCCGCGCATGACAGTCGGCGAGATCGTGCGTGAACCGCTGGACATTCAGAAGGTGGGGCCACCCGCTCAACGCAGCGAACGGGCAGCGGAACTGCTGGAAAAGTGCGGTGTCAACCCTGCTTTTATGAGCCGTTTTCCCAATGAATTTTCCGGCGGTCAGCAGCAGCGCATCGGTATTGCCAGGGCATTGATGCTGCAACCCAAGGTCTTGATCTGTGACGAACCGGTCTCCTCGCTGGATGTCTCGGTACAGGCACAGATTTTGAATCTGTTGCGCGACCTGCAGGACGAGTTCAACCTCTCCTACATTTTCATTTCGCATAATATTGCGGTCACTGCCTTCATGAGCCATCGCATCGGCGTTATGTACCTGGGCAAAATTGTCGAGGTGGCTGCCAGCAAGGATATTCTCAACCGGCCCAAGCATCCGTATACCAGGGCGCTGTTGTCTGCGGTGCCCGACAAGGATCCACGCAACCGTCGCCAGCGGATCCAACTCACCGGTGAACTTCCCAGCCCCATCGACCGCCCGTCAGGCTGTCCATTTCATCCTCGCTGCCCGTTGGCTGCTGACGTCTGCCGAGGAGAAATGCCACCGCTTCGTACTATGAACAACAATCATCAGGTTGCCTGCTACTTTGCAGAGGAGGATTGACGCATGGGGCGCTACATGCTTTCCCGGCTGCTCGGGATGATCGGAGTGTTGCTGGCAGTCTCCATGATTACGTTTCTGCTGATGCACGCCGTCCCTGGCGGACCATTCGATGTGATCGGCATGGGCCAGAAGATGCTGCCCGAGGAGCTGAAGCAACAGCTCCTGCATAAGTATGGGCTGGATCGGCCACTTATGGAGCAATATTTGCTTTATCTGAGCAATGCCGTGCGCTTCGACTTCGGCTATTCCTTTGTCCAGCCGGGGCGCACGATCTCGGGGATTATCGCCGAACAGTGGCCAGCCTCGATCCAGTTGGGGCTGCTGACGCTGGTGTTTTCGCTGCTCGTAGGTGGCAGCTTGGGCGTTGCATCTGCCATGAATCAAAACAGTTGGGTGGACAAGTTGGGCACAGGGGTCTCTATTTTCTGTTTCGTGATGCCCAGCTTTGTCTTTGCCTATCTGCTGATCATCCTCTTTTCGCTGGTACTGAAATGGCTGCCGACCGGCGGTTGGGATGCACCGCGGCAATGGATTATGCCTGTGCTGGCAAATTCGCTCGGACCGATCCTGATTTTGCAGCGTTATACTCGTTCCAGCATGGTGGATGTCATGAGTTCCAACTATGTGCGTACGGCGCGGGCCAAAGGGCTGAGCGAAGCCCGGGTCACCTGGATCCATATTCTCAAAAATAGCCTGATCCCCTTGATCACGGTGGGGGGGCCGATGGTGGCTTCCTTGATCGTCGGCTCGTTCTTTATCGAGTCGATTTTCCGCATCCCTGGCATTGGCTCTTTCTTTGTCGGTGCGTTGGGCACGCGCGATTACCCAGTCATTATGGGTTCTACCTTGCTCTATACGGTTGTTATCAGCGTCACCTATCTGTTTTCCGACTTGCTCTACGCCTTGGTCGATCCCAGGGTGACCTTCGTCAAGGAGAAGTGAAATGGCAGTCACCGCCTCGCGCTCGTTTCCTGTACAACCTTCCTCCGACCTGGCCAAAAAAATCTGGGAGCGTCTACGGCGCAGAAAGGCCGGACTCTTTGCCCTGATCATGATCTTGTTACAGATCGTGCTCGCTCTGGTTGCGCCCCTGATCATGCCCCACGATCCGCTGAAGGGAGACTATGCCAGTGTGCTTCAATCACCGTCGGGGCAGTATCTCTTGGGCACTGACGACCTGGGGCGAGATGTGCTCAGCCGGCTCATTCTGGGATCCAGGGTTTCGATCGCGGTGGGCATCTTTAGTCAGCTCACCATTGTCTTGATTGGCATCCCTCTGGGGGCGCTTTCCGGCTTGATGGGCGGCTGGGTGGATTACCTGATTATGCGCATCATCGATGTGCTCTCCTCACTGCCTTCGCTGCTTCTCTACATTCTGCTCATGATCGTGTTGGGCGCCGGGATGTGGAATATTATTCTAGCGATGTCGCTCACTGGCTGGATTGGCATCGCCCGTCTGGTGCGGGGACAGGTTCTCTCGCTCAAGGCAACCGACTATGTGCGGGCAGCGCGCGCCATGGGCGGTACTACGTGGTGGGTCATCACCCGTCATCTGCTGCGCAACTCGATGTCGCCCGTCATCGTTGCGCTGACCTTGGGTGTGCCAGGGGCCATGTTCGCCGAAGCGGGTCTCAGCCTGTTGGGTCTGGGCATCGCTCCCCCCACGCCATCCTGGGGGCAGATGATCGGAGACGGCACCCGCTATTTCCGCACCAACTGGTATTTGATAACCTTCCCTTCCCTGATGCTGACCTTCACCATTCTCTTCTGGATGATGCTCGGAGAAGCTTTGCAGGAAGCGTTGGATCCGAGGGGATCGTGATTGGGTCGTTAGTAATCTTGACTTTAACGCCGAGTGATTGCCACTCGGCGTTTTTATTGTTCAACCCTATTGACATTAACAAAACCAACTTGTATACTCAAATCATTGTGTAAACATTTTGTTTATTGATTGTATGATACGAACCTTTGCTGATATAGAAACAGAAAAATTCTTTGCCACTGGACGATCACGCTATTTCCCACCTGATATTTTGAAACGTGCAGCGATGCGACTGAATCAATTAGATGCCGCCACAAGAATTGAAGATCTACGACTCCCACCATCAAATCACCTGGAGGCTTTATCTGGAGATCGGCTTGGACAGTGGAGTATTCGTATCAATCAGCAATGGCGAGTTTGTTTCCGTTTTGAGCACGGAGAGCCATTGGATGTAGAAATTGTGGACTACCACTAAAAGGAACCAAGTTATGGTGAAGAATGGTTTACCCCCAATTCATCCCGGCGAGTATCTAGCAGAGATTCTCGAGGAGCTTCATATTTCGCAAGCCGAATTTGCTCGCGCCATTGGTGTTTCTGCAATGCGTATCTCACATATCATCAAAGGGCAACGCCCTGTCACTGCCGAACTAGCATTGCTTTTTGGCAAGGCACTCGATCAATCTCCCTCGTACTGGCTTAATCTCCAGTCAATTTACGATCTGAAAACTGCCGAGGCAGGGTTAAGTGAACAGTTGTTTGCGATCCAAAATTTGGCACATGCATGCAGCTAAGGAGAGAAAGGTGGTTCTAAAGCAATTAACCGTTGAAGTTCCTGAGCAGATACTCTTAGCCGAAAAGATGACAGAGCAGACGTTTGCTAAGGAAATGCGCATGTTGAGCGCTGTCAAACTTTATGAATTAGGGCGACTTTCATCAGGTCGGGCTGCTGAATTAGCGAGCGTACCACGTGTGGAGTTTCTATTAACTCTGGGACGGTATCAGGTTTTTCCATTGGCCGCAGAACTAAGCGATTTGGAAGTAGAGTATGCCAAACGCAATTAGCAATACCTCTCCGCTTGCTACTTATACCGTATCCAGGCTCTAGATTGGCTACCTGAACTGTTTTCTAGTATATGGATTCCCCAGCAAGTCCTTGCAGAGTTGAATGAAGGGCACAACTATGGTTACGATGTACCAAGTTTAGCGCAGCTTGAATGGGCAGAAATCGTTACCCCCAAATACATGCCACCAGAATGGTTTGCACTTGACTTGGGAAAAGGTGAAGTTTCCGCTATGGCCTTAGCAAGGGAAAATCCGGAACACATTGTGATATTGGATGATCTCTTAGCAAGGCGTACTGCCCAGGCTGCTGGTTTACAGGTGTGGGGAACTTTACGAGTATTGCTTGAAGCAAAAAATAGAGGGTTGACTCAAGATCTACGCAGTCATCTTGATCAACTTGAAAACTCAGGAATGTATTTATCTCCTGCTATAAAACAGCGAATCCTTTATCTTGCAGGAGAGTAAAGATATCGTGTTTGATGAAAAGCCCACCATCCACAAAGTAACCGCCTTCATCACCCGCGCTGCCGACCTCCTCCTCATCGCCCACCCGCACGCCGGAAACCAACTGCCTGCGGGCACTGTCGAGCGCGGGGAGGAGCCAATTGCAGCAGCACTGCGTGAGGCATTCGAGGAGACGGGCCTCACGATCACATCCACGCCGATCTACTTGGGTACGCAGGAAACAATTCTCCCCGTTGACGAAGCGATCATTCTGCCGCCGGCCACAGTCTATGCACGTCCGAACGTCGAAAGCTTTGATTGGACGGTGATTCGCAGCGGAGTACGGGTGCAGGTGCTGCGTCGGGAGCAGGGCTTTACGCAGATCAGCTATGTTGAGCATGACCAACTGCCCAATCCCAACTACATCACGATGCAAATTACAGGGTGGGTGCAGGATGGCTCTCTGGCCGGTGTGATGCAGCGCCATTTTTACCATCTGCCCTATGAGGGTGTCAGCCAACCTCGTTGGACCGTGCAGAGTGATCATCACACCTTCACGCTCTTTTGGGCACCCCGCAATGATCTGCCGCCACTAATTTCGCCACAGGATCGTTGGTTGGATTATTTGCTGGCATAAATCGCGAATTGCGAATTACGAGTTAGTTCGCCATCTACGCTATAGCGATTCACGATAGCTGTAAAGAGCGAGAGGCGTTCGGCCTTCGATGGGCATTCGTAAAATCTAACTTTACTCTGCTACAATACTTCCCCATGACCAAATCAGTAACTACCTCAGCAATCACTGAAGTTTCAAAGTTCGCTTACAACGAAGCTTTGAAGTCACTGGGTTTCAAACGAATCGGCAATCATCTGTTTCGACCATCTCATGATTTGTTCCACGGAATTCATTTTCAGGCAAGCAGGTGGGGATCGTTGCAAGAAGGTAGCTTTACGATAAATTTGATTGTCACCTCAGAGTCGCTTTACAAGTTTTATACAGGTTCTCCATTACCACGCAATCCTGCGACTGCTCTATTTCCCATCCAACAACGTATTGGAAGGTTGCTGCCCCAACGCCAAACCTATTGGTGGTCGATCACTAGCAATACTGATGTTGGTGCTCTTTGTCGTGAGGTCACCTCTGCCTTGACCCAATACGCTTTGCCCTTTTTTGCTGATTATCCTGACAGTAGTGCTCTTTTGAACCGACTTCGTCAAGGAAAGGGCTTGCCTGGGCTAGCACAACCTGTGTGCCGACTTGCTCATGCTATGCTAGCTCGTGAAGCAGGTTGTCTAGACGAAGCAACTGCCCAAATCAGAACTTTAATCACTGAAGCTGGTACTTCAGATAGAATTCTGTTGATTGCTAGTCGAATTGGTATTCCGTACACACTGTAATTCTAACATCCACGCTGGGTCAATTGTGGCGTTTCATCAAGGCACTCCATGAACTTACAGCTTAGTTTCCCTACATCACTACACCAAGAAGCTGCCGAGTTGGCGCGTGACTTCTTCCTGCAACAGACCTGTGTCGATACCGTTCTGGTCGTCAACTCCTGTGCTCGGGGACAGGCGACGCCGGAAAGTGATCTCGACATGGCGATCTTGGTCAAGCCAGGAACAGCCGATGACGAGTTTCAGCATGTAGAGGCGCTGTGGCAGCAAATAATGGGCAGCGATCCATTGCTGGCGCGCTTTCGGGCCTCGCATCGTTTTGCCCACCTTCATCTCGACCTGATCCGTGGGCAATACACACCCACCGTGTGGGACGATGGCGGCGGCCCCGACAGCTTTGAGATCGAGGTCGGCAACCAGATTGCCTACTCCGCACCTTTCAATGCAGCACCTTCGCCTGCACCATCCGCCATGAACGCTCGCAGCGCCGACTCCGCAATTCCCTCCTCCGGCCTCTATTTTCAAGAACTCCAAGCACATTGGCTGCCCTATTATAACGAAGCACTACGACTCCAGCGACTACCCATGATTTACAGTGCTTGTGCCAATGATTTGGAACATGTGCCCTATTTTGTACGGCGCGAACTGTACTTTCAAGCCTTTGACCGGCTATACCGGGCCTTTCAGGAGTTTTTGCAAGGGCTGTTTATTGCTCAGCGCGTCTACCCGCTGGCCTACAACAAGTGGATCCGTCTACAAGTGGAAAGCTGGCTCGGGCTACCGGAACTCTATTGCGAATTGCCTCTGATCCTTTCCATCCAAAAGCTTGAGAGCGACGAACTAAGCACCAGAGCTCAACATCTGCAAACGCTCCTCGACGCCTGGGTCCACGTTTAAGCGGCCTTCGGATCCGTTGGGACAAAGTAACCACGAAATGCACGAAATACACGAAAAGATATGGTGGTCAACAAGCTGGTAAACTCACGCAAAGACGCACCCAATGGGTAGCCGGACCGCCAAGTTTCTTTTGTTCTTTGCGGACTTTGCGCCTTTGCGTGAGATTTTCTTTTCACGATTCACAATCGCAATTTTGGACTAGCGCAAACTAGAACAGCCGTGCTACACTTGCCCCGTGAATGCGCATTCAGACAAGTCATCAAATACAACTTCAACCGAACCTTGGGTCGATTATCGCGCTGCGATTGATCGGGTGACTGCTTATATCCACAGTCACAACGATGATCCCTTGCAGTTAGATCAGTTGGCGGAGGTGGCTGGCTTTTCACCCTTTCACTTCCATCGCATCTTTACGGCGATGATGGGCGAAAGCGTGGCTGAGTATATCCGCCGTCTACGTCTAGGCTCGGCGGTGCAACAGTTGCTACAATCGGATGCGACGGTGACCGAGATTGCGCTGGCGGCTGGTTATGAGACGCACGCTGCCTTCAGCAAAGCCTTTCGCAAACGGTTTGGCATTGCACCGACTACCCTGCGCACGATGGATCGAGTGGCGGCCTATGCCTTGCTGTTGGAACAGCCAGCGCTCCGGCAACCCAAAGGGCGTAAGGTCACGCCAGAAATTCGCACCTTGCCTGATCTATGTGTGCTCTATGCGCGTGGCTGGGGCATCATTGACTTTCAATACTTCGTGGCGTCGAATGCTGCCTTTGCAGCTTTATTCAGATTCCTGCGCAGCCACAACCTGATGGGCAAATACGGCGCACGTTTGGGCATTACACCGGACAATTACAGCGTGGTGCCCCACGACCAGTGCCGCTTTGATGCTGGGGTGGTTCTCAACCCCGGTGTCGAAGTTGAGTTGGATGAAACAGTGGCGATCCAAGTCATCCCAGGTGGGCGTTGGGCGGTTTTTCCCCATCGTGGTGCCTATGACACACTTTGGCAAAGCTGGAACAGTGCCTATCGTGATTGGTTACCGCGCAGCGGCGAAATGCCACGCGATATACCGCCCATCGAGATTTACATCAACAATATCCGCGAAACCCCTGTCGAGGAGTTGATGACCGAAATTCTGATTCCGATTGTATAAGCAGGGTGTACGTTGAAAAATGGAAAAATCCTGCAACTTGCACCCTGTTCAATTCACAAAAGAGAGACAACAATGATTAGCGAACCTAAAATTGAAACCCGTGACGAACTACCTTATGTTTCTATCCACACCCATGTAGCACGCGAAGAGATCGGCGATGTTCTGCCTCCATTGGTTCCTGAAGTCTTCGGCTGGCTCGAAGCCAATCAGGTAGCTCCTGCCGGTGCGCCCTTCTTCCGTTATCTGGGTTTTAGCAGCGACGGCAAGATGGACACCGAAGTTGGTGTTCCTGTGGCCAAAGCCGTCGCTGGTAGTGGCCGAGTGGTCGCTGGCTCCTTCCCGGCTGGACGTTACGCAGTTGTAATCCATACTGGTCCCTATCATGAGGTCGGCTCGGCGCACATGGCACTGATGGATTGGGGTGAGAAGAATCGAATCGCTTGGAATCAGTCGGCGGACGGGTCTCGTTGGGGCGTGCATGTCGAGTTTTACATCACCGATCCCGAGAACGAGATCGATCCAGCGACCTTTGAAACGGAAGTTGCCTTCCTGTTAGCCTAGATCACTTTGCTGATTCTACGAAAAGGCAACAACAAAACGGGATCGGTACGCGGATAGCACGGATTTTTGCGGATCTTTTGATTTGTTTAGATCCGCATATCGATCCCACCTCGCAACTCGCTACTTCTCCTAAATCAACGTCTCATTCGTGGCGTTTTCGTACAGCAGGCACAGGGAAGACGAAAAAATACCGCATTGCAGATTTGACCTGGAAGGGCTAGAATTGACCGTATGTGCCCATCCAGTTATGGCAAAATGAAAAAGCTTGGAACTCCGCTTCTCCATCTCACCCAACATCCCGCCCAGAAGCACTCCTATAAACGCGTTCACTAGCCGTCGCCAGGGCCTTTGCAGTCTTCATGACTTGAACTTTCCCGCGCAAAAAAGTTGTCAGATGTACCTAACGAGCTGATCGTTTAGGGCGAGTCAACTCGCCTCAAACCCACAGCACCGAAGTTTTGAGCACAGTTAAGGAGAATCACTCATGATCAGTAAGGCTAGAAAAGTGGCCAGTACGCTTGTTATCTGTCTATTGGCGGGTTCCTGGTTGATCGCGCTCGCTTCACCGCTCTATGCGGGTAGCCCATTTGACGATGGCACCTTGGTAAACCATCTCTACCTGCCCATGTTGACTACCTCGAATGGCGCGGCTGTGCAAAACCCCAATGCGATTCCTGGTCAGTTCATTGTCGTCTTCAAGGATAATACAGTCAGTGCAGCCGGTGTTTCCGCAATTGCCTCTGACTTGGTAGCGCAAAATGGTGGAGAATTGCTACAGGTCTATGATTCGGCGCTGCAAGGCTTTGCGGCACGTTTCCCAGCGGCAACGAGCCTTGACGTCACTGCCCGGCTGAGCCAGGATGCACGGGTCGCCTTTGTAGAACAGGACACGGTTGTGACATTAGGACCAGACGAAAGCCCAGAATCCACGGCTGAAGCCGCTTCTGCGGACAGCATCGACACCACCCAAACCGGTGCCACCTGGGGGCTGGATCGCCTCGACCAGCGCAACCTGCCATTGAGTGGAAGCTTCACCTACAACCGGAATGGGACAGGCGTGCGCGCCTATGTGATCGATACCGGGATTCACACCTCGCACTCACAATTCGGCGGACGAGCCAGCTACGGCTATGATGCAGTCGATGGTTCGTTGCCTGCCGATGATTGTAATGGCCACGGCACCCATGTAGCAGGAACGATTGGCGGCTCCACCTATGGGGTGGCCAAGGGTGTACGTTTGTTCGCCGTACGTGTGTTGGATTGCTCTGGCTCGGGCAGTAACTCCGGTGTGATCGCGGGTATCAATTGGGTGCGAAGTCAGAAGCAAGCGAACCCCTCCGTGCCGATGGTTGCCAACATGAGTTTGGGTGGCTCTTACTCCAGCGCGCTCAATACCGCCGTCACCAATGCGATCAATGCAGGTGTCACCTTTGTCGTCGCCGCTGGCAACAGCAATGCCAACGCCTGTAACTACAGCCCAGCGAGTGCATCCGGCACCATTACCGTCGGTGCCACCACCTCCACCGACACCCGTGCCTCCTACTCCAACTATGGAAGCTGTGTCGATATCTTTGCCCCAGGCTCCAGCATTACCTCCGCCTGGTACACCAGCAATACTGCGACCGCCGTGCTCAGCGGCACCTCGATGGCGACGCCCCATGTCGTCGGCGTGGTTGCGCTCTACCTGCAAGGCTCGCCCTCCGCATCCACTGCGACAGTGCGCAACGCCATTTACGCACTTGCTACGGCAAATATTGTGAAGAGTGCAGGGAGCGGATCGTATAATCGACTGTTGTTCACGAATTATTAAAGAGGTACGGGTTTAAAGGAGAAAAAGAGAAGCGGCTTGGTTATCGTCAAAGATAATAACCAAGCCGCTTCTTTATGTGTCGGGGTGAGACGATTTGAACGTCCGACCTTTTCAACCCCATTGAAATGCGCTACCAAGCTGCGCTACACCCCGGCGTGGCAGATAGTATAGCACGATTTTGCAGAGTGGCAAAGTTGAGAAGAGGGGAAAAGTTGCAAAGTGGCAGAATATTATGAACCAGTCTCCTTGTCTTCTTGTCCTAACAAACTCCCCACAAACCCGGGCGCGCCGTTGAGAAAGCTGCGCAAGTCCATCGCCTTCTTTCCGGCGGGTTGCACGAGCTTGAGTTTGAGTAGGGCGTCGCCAGTGCCGACGGCAACTTCTTTGCCCAACGCCACCACTCGACCCGGCTCTGTTTCCCCTCGTACGACCTCAGCCTGCCAAATTTTAAAGGACTCACCCTTCCAGAAGGTATAGGCGCTGGGCCAGGGGGTGTAGGCACGCGTCATCCGTTCGATGTGGATGGCGGGCTGTTGCCAATCGATCTCGCCTGCCTCTTTCTCAATCCGTCCACAGGTGGTCACCTCACCGGGAAGTTCCTGTTGCGGCGTGGGACGGAGCATGCCGTCAATCCAGCCGGGCAGGGTTTCGAGCAGGAGGTTGGCTCCCAACTCAGCCAGTTTGACGGTCAGCGAAGCGGCGGTCTCGTCAGACAGAATCGGCGTCTTGCCGATACGCAGGACAGGGCCAGTATCCATCCCCTCATCCATCAGCATGATCGAGATGCCGCTTTCGGCTTTGCCATCCAAAATTGCTGCTGCGATTGGCGAGGCACCCCGGTATGCAGGTAGAATACTGCCGTGCACGTTGACACAACCAAAGCGGGGGATGGCTAACACGCTCTTGGGCAAGATCAACCCATAGGCAGCGACGACAATCAAATCCGGGGCGAATGTTTGGATGGCTGCGACCGTTTGCGGATCTTTGCGCAGGCTGGTCGGTTGCAGCACATGAAATCCTTGCTCCAGTGCAAACTGTTTGACTGGGCTGGCGACCAGCCTGTTGCCACGCCCCGCCGGTCGATCCGGTTGGGTCAACACGCCAATGATCTCGATCCAGGATTGCTGGCTGAGAAGCCGCAAACTCGGTACAGCAAACTCGGGTGTACCCATATAAATTGTACGAATTTTGTTTTCGCTCATGGCTGTCATTATACCCTTGCTGGCGGGGTTGCTATCAAAATCTTGCAACTTTTAACGCTAACCTACGTAGTGATTAACGACTTGAGTGAGGTCACGAAGGTCCGCTGAGTGATCTGCTAATGGAGGGGTGAAGGGTGAGGGGTGAGGAATTTCACCTCACCTCTCACCTTTCACCCCTCCACTTGTAGACAATATAAGAAGTAGGTAGAACTATGAATTCTGAAGAAACAAAACCAACTGGCAGCCCGAATGCCGGTAATGATAATCCAGAGAAGTCGCTCAAGGTGGAGAATATCTCGAACGAAGAAGCGTTGCGTGCCACATCCAATCCTGTCTCGACCAAGCCTTTGAGCGAATCTCTCAATTTTGACCGCGTGGTGGACGAAGCCCGTGAACAGGTGACCAAGGCAGCGGATGCCTTTAGTCGCGGTGACTTTATCCAGGAAGCGGCCATGGATCCTGGTGCCAACAACGATGATCGATTGGTCGCTGCACTCTGCTACTTTGTCCCTGGCCTAATTTCGGCCCTGGTTATCTTTAGCGAGAGCAACAAACGTCCCTTCCAACGCTATCATGCTGTGCAAAGTTTGGGCCTTTCCGCCGCCATGATTGCGATCAGCCTGGCCTATACTGTCATTTCGGCAATTGTCTGGGCGGTGCCGATTATCGGCTGGTTGGTGGGCTTTGTCCTGCTCTGTATCGCACCGGTTGCCTTCCTGATGGCAGTGATTGCTTTTCTCTACTATGGCTATCAGGCGTACTTGGGCAAACGTTTCGCCATCCCTGGGTTAACCAGCTATCTGCGTGACCAGGGGTGGATCTAATGATCGATGCGCCAAGCCAGGCACCCTATGCGCGCCATCTCTTTATCTGTAGTGGGCGCTTCTGCGATCCGCAAGGGGAAGCAGTCAAACTCTACAATTTGTTGGCACGCAAGTTGGGTGACCTGGGGCGCTACGACAATCCTCTGCGCGTTAAGCGCGGACTCACCCCTTGTCTAGGTGTCTGTTACAACGGCCCGCTGCTGGTCGTCTATCCCGAAGGCATCTGGTATCACCATGTTGATGAAGCTTTGCTTGACCGCATTATTGAGGAACATCTGATCGGTGGCAAACCGGTGGAGGAGTATGTTTTCCATCGGCTGGAGCAGCAAGTAGATGGGTAGTTGGTAATTGCGCAATTACCAATTACCAAGACTCAGCGAGTTACTAACGGCAAATAAAGCTTTTCATCTAAACGCACCACCTCAACGCTCTTCTCTCCCGTCACCTCGCCTGCACCGTTACTCGCCTTGACATGGATCAAGACCTCACCCGGACTGCTCCACTGGTATTGGACTTCGTCTGACAGCTCTCCCTGATGGGTCATCGTCGATTGATCGGTAGCCGACCATTCATACATAATCGGTAGCGAAGTACGACTCGGCAGCAGGGTCGCTGTGAACTGGTTCATTGTGCCAGCGTAGACAACCTCCGGCCCATCAATAATAATCGCCAAAGGTGCCAGCATCCGAATATGCACCAACATAACACTGCTCACGCTGCCGCTAATGTTGGCCGCTGTTACCGTGATGGGGAAGGTGCCGGTCTGCGGCCAGGAGAAGACCAGAGACGTTTGGCTGCCCGTGACCTGGGTTTGCGCGGATTTTCCAAAGGCATCCCAGGTGTAGCTGATCGGCGCTGTTGCGTTGTCCGGGGCAACAGTTGCTGTGAACGACAACGCCTCGTTTATTAATCCCTCTTCAGGACCGCTGATGGTCACGTTTTGCAGCGCAACCACCTCATTGACTGCGTTGACGGTGATCGTTCTGCTGTTGCTAACCACCCCTAGCCCATTGTCTGCACTCACAGCAACCGTGTAGACCCCTGCCTGTGACCAACTGTAACTTACGCTGTCCTGGATGCCGCCAATGCGAATCTTCGTGGCGTGGTCGCTGGCCGTCCAGGTATAGGTGATCGGCGTCTGTGTTGTCGCTGGGGAGACCGCGGCCAGGAAGGGTACACTCTCGTTAGTCTGCGCTGTTGAAGATGCCTTTAAGGCGATACTTTCCGGAATGATCGAATCAATCGTCACTGTCAGCGAGTCGCTTACCACAACGTTGGCGGCATTGGTTGCTGTCACCACCACCTGATAAGTTCCTGGCAGTGGCCAAGTGAAGCTGATTTGATCGCTCGTTCCGCCGCCATGCAGTACAGGCGATTGGCCTGTCGCCTGCCAGCGATAGCTGATCGGCAAAGTCGCATTCGCCGGTGAGATGATTGCCGTAAATGATTGTGCTGCGCCCATCAGCCCAGTGGTCGCTCCTTGTAGGGAGACCGAAATGAGTGGAGTTGGCAGCGGCGCATTGATGGTAATCTGCGCGCTCCTTTGGACTGTGCCATAGAGGTTTTCTACTGTCACACTGATTTGTTTGACTCCCGGCGACGACCAGCTAAATGCGAGTGCAACAGAGCGCGTCGTTGTAATGATTGAGGTGATTCCATGATCAGTGGCCGACCAGGAATAGGTCAGCGGTACTGTGGTCGAGATGGGCGAGACGGTGGCTGTGAAGAGATAGCTTGTGTTCAACTCACCTTGCGACGGTCCGCTGATCGCCACTGTGCTTGGCGCAATATGATGATAGAAGTCAATTGCGTTGACTGCAGTCAGCGCGTCGATGCGTGGAAAGACCAGTGAATTGCGTGTATCGGTGATCGGGTAACCGCTGCTCTTGAGTAAACTTTCAATTTCATCCGGAGAGAGCGAAGGATCTTTTTCGAGCATCAAGGCGGCAATGGCAGCGGCCGTAGGTGAGGCCTGTGACGTCCCGTAATAGAGCGATGTTCCGCCTCCCCATCCCGTCGATTCGATCGGCGCGCCGGGAGCCAGCAAATCGAGTTGGGCATTGCTATTGGTGAAACAGGTGATGGTATTTAGGCTCGTCGTGACATCAAAACAGTTGGAGGATGGTCCAAAGAAGGAACTGTAGCCTCCACTTGGTGGTTGTCGCCCCACGTTGCTGTCATAGGTGGCACCGACGGCGATCACGCCACTGTTACAGGCTGGCGAGGCGATATTTGTCGACGAAGCCTGATTGCCCGAGGAGGCAAAGATGACTACCCCTTTGGCGCGTAAGTTGTCGACTGCCATATTCATCGTCGGCTCCTGTGAATCGCAGTTGCCAGAATAGAGCGCAAAGGTGCCCAGACTCATGTTGACGATGTCGATCGGTTGCGTGTTGTAGTTGGCGCTCAGCCAGTCAAGCCCAGCTACCCAATCCGAGACCCAACCTCGACCATAACGATCCAGCACACGAACTGCTACAATTTTGGCATCTGGCGCAAAGCCAGGACCTGCCACTTTACCATTTGCTGTGACAATACCGCTTACGTTTGTGCCATGCCCATTTAGATCTTGTGCATTGTTACTCTCAAGCGTGAAGCCTGGCTGACAATCCCCTGTTGTGTCAGTAATAAATTCCGCTTGGGTAAAACAATGTTGACCGATAATGGCATCTTGCAGATCTGCGTGCCCGATATCAACGCCACTGTCTAGCACTGCCACCGTAATGCCCTTCCCCGTAATGCCATAGGTGTTGGAGACAATGTCGGCATGCAGCGCTGGCACACTTTGGGCAAGATGCGCAGCACCGGGGTGGTCAAGCGTGATCGATGCCACATTGGGATTGGCCTGCAAAACAGCGATCCCAGCGCTGTCGATCTCCCCAGCGAAGGCTGCCAAGGTCTGATAGCGGTGACTCAACTGAAAGTTGCTACTTGACAATGAGTCGAGCACCGACTGTTGCAGCGCGGCAATGGCGTCGGTTGACGCACCGTTCACTGCAATAGTAGGGGATTGTAATTGAACAATTATCCGGGTTCGCCCACTGGCTGTTAAGGCGGAGCGTACCTCACTGGTTGCTTTGTCAATTTCGGCTGCACGCACAAGTTGCCGCGGGGTTGCGGCTGCCAATGCTGCCATCCCCAGCAATATTCCAATCACAACAATGCCCACCAAAAGGATTCGGCTCATGGAAATCCTCGTTTGAGTGCAACCAAAAGAGTTTATTTCAGGAAAGCAGCGTGATTCTACTAGACAAAGCAAATCAAAGATGGATCATTGTAGGGGCCATCCGCTTGCCGGTGCCCTGCTTGCATCAGCGAATGGGCAACCGCAAGGGTGTGCCCCTACTCACTGTGATCATGCAATGTCTATCTGCTTTATCTATAAGCTATCTACATCACAGACCGCCGTAACAGAGCTAAAAAGCGCTCCCGGTCGGCGGCGAGTACGACACGCGCATTGGCTGCCGCTCCCGTAATCCCAAGATGATCGACCACCGATTGCCCGCGGCAGTAACGACCCTGGGTCTCGACCGCAACCTGCAAATGGCGTACCTCAGTCGCAACCGTTGGATCAAGCGCAACTGCCATGGCGATGGGATCGGGCAAATCAAAACCGGCAAGATGGGTCTCAGTCGCACAAAAAGCGCTCACCATACGTTGTATGTCTATACAGAATACGGCCAGTGGCGTGCCGAGGGCGCGCAACGCTTCTGCATCTGCTGGCTCGATCACGGCGAATTGACGGGAGATATCCCAGCCCACCATCGTGATCGGTAATCCCGACTCGAAAACAATCGCTGCTGCTTCCGGATCGGCCCAGAAGTTATATTCGGCGACTGCTGTCACATTGCCGTAGCCCTGGCCAGTTCCACCCATGATCGTGCAAGACTTAACCTTCTCTACCAGCCCCGGCTCCTGACGCAGTGCCAAAGCCAGATTGGTTAACGGCCCCAACGTCACTAGCTCAATTGTACCTGCAAAGCGATTTACTGTGTCGATCAGTGCGCTTACAGCCTGGCCAGGTGCAGGGACACGTCCTGCCAGCGGCAGGCCGATGTCACCCATGCCGTCACTGCCATGGACATTCTGTGCGGTCTCTAATCGCCCCATCAGCGGCCCAGTTGCACCCTTGTAAACGGGCACACGACTGCCACAAAGCTCGACGGTGTAGAGCGCATTCTGCACTGCCTGGTCAACTGGGACATTGCCTGCTA
Organism: Caldilineaceae bacterium; assembly: GCA_046328715.1. Taxonomy (GTDB): domain Bacteria; phylum Chloroflexota; class Anaerolineae; order Caldilineales; family Caldilineaceae; genus JAXLWB01. Next base: position 32,190 of record JAXLWB010000012.1, read on the forward strand.
CCACGGTAATCGCTTTGACCTGCACACCTGGATAGCGAAGTGCCATCACCAACGCCACCGCATCATCCGACGCAGTATCGGTATCAATCAAAAAATGACGCATTTGCTTTTCGATCCTTCCAATGGGAAATTATTACCTCATGGATGACACAAATTTTTAACGCAACGTCGCGAGGATGCAAAGAAAAAGTCTAGGGTTGCCCCTTTTACTCACTGGAAAGCGAAATCGCAAAGCTTACCCTGCATCCTTGCGTTAATTTCTCTGTTTTGCGTAACGTGAATTACCACAGCTCTCCGGGTCGCCATTCGGCAGAGAGTGGGCTTGTGAGTTGGATGGGGGGTGTTGGGGGGAGGCGCAGGATCATACAGTGGTCATCCGGTGTAGCGAGGAGCCCTTGCTCCGTGCGAATCGACAGTGGCCCTTGCCACGATTCCCAGCCCAACCGTGCATACCAATGGCGCACGTCGGGATTTTCCGAAAGGCCACCCAATTCATAGTCAACGATCTCTGCCTGCAAGTGTTGCATGGTCAGGGTTGCATAGCCATGCCGCTGATGCTCCACATCGGTCGCTACTGCTTCTACATAGGCTGTGCGTAGCGGCGAATACCCTTCTGGCTGCAACCAGCGCAAGACCCAGGCCGCATGGCTGACGAGTTGATCTCCTACATAGCCTAACACATGTGTAGAATCGGCAAAGGTACCCCAAAAGTCGCTGAAATCCTCTTCGTAGACACGCGTGCAAAGTTGCCGGATTTCTTCTTTTTGTATTAGAGAAAGCTGGTCTCTGGGGATGACTTGGATCTGGAGTGGCGGCGTCATGTTGGGATGAATGTGAGAGTGATGAGAGATGATTCCCGATTCCAAAATCAAGGCATCTCTACGAACAAAAGCATACCCTTAGCTCAAATAGGGTGCACTTTGGGTAGGTTTGCAACCTCATCTACCATTTGCACAAAGTTTATCCGGCCCATCTATGAGAATTCAACTGTGGGTCTGTTCCTGTAAGATGCACTTGTCATTCTGAGGAGCGGCTGTTTGCGACGAAGAATCTTGGTTGGACAATGCAAGATTCTTCCCTCAAAAAAGCCTTTGCTCAGAATGACAAATCAACCCACAACAGACAATCGCACAATTGGTTTCTCGGTAGAATGACAAGTCTCTCTTTCAGTGACAAGCGGTACGATTGACGTGTTAGGAAATAGAGGCTTTCAAAGAACAAGCTCCCAAATCGCTTTTACTTACGTGCCTGCGCATCCACTGCCGCCAAGATCGCCACGTTGACGATGTCGCGCACGTCGGCACCGGTAGAGAGGACGTGGATCGGCTTGCCGACGCCCACCAGGATCGGGCCGATTGCTTCGGCACCGCCCAGGCGGCTGAGCAGCTTGTAGGCCGTGTTGGCGGCGCTCAATTCGGGGAAGACGAGCACATTCGCCTCTTGAACCTTGCTGAAGGGATAGTGTTGCGTCATCAACTCGGGCACGACCGCCACGTCGGCCTGCATTTCGCCATCGACTTGCAGATCGGGGCGCAGTTTCTTGACCAACTCGGTGGCCTGACGCACCTTGATCGACTGGGCGTGGGGCGTGCTGCCAAAGTTGGAGAAGCTGAGCATGGCGACCTTGGGTGTCACATCAAATTGGCGGGCCAGATCGGCGGCGTTGATAGCAATGGCGGCCAGTTGTTCGACGTCGGGGTCGATGATCACTGTCGCGTCAGTGAAGAAGTAGAGACGATCCTGCACGAGCATCAGATAGACACCGGAGACAAAGCGACCTGCCTGAGAACCGACACATTGCAGGGCAGGGCGCAAGACCTCCGGATAGTTATAGGTGAGGCCCGAAACAAAGGCATCGGCGTGCCCGGCATCGACCATCATCGGACCAAAGTAGTTATTCTGACGCATCAACTCGCGCGCTAGGGTTTGGGTCACACCTTTGCGTTGGCGGCGCTCGTAGAAGCGAGCTGCATAGTCAGCCCGTTCGGGCGCTTCGTCGGGGTTGATCACAGTCGGCTTGTAGGAGAGGTTGAGCTTTTCGCATTGCTCCTGGATCAGGTTGGCGTGGCCGATCAGGATCGGCTTGGCAATGCCCTGGCTCTCCAATGTATAGGCGGCACGGATAATCTTGGAGCGCTCCCCCTCGCCAAAGACGATGCGTTGCGGGGCGCGGCTGGCTTTGACTTCCATGCTGCGCATCACCTGCGCACTCTTGCCGAGGCGGGCGGCCAGTTGATCAGGATAGGTCGCCAGGTCGATCTGGCGGCGGGCCACACCGGTTTCCATGGCGGCTTTGGCTACGGCTGGGGCTACCCACATCATCACACGCGGGTCGAGCGGCTTGGGGATGATGTACTCGGTGCCAAAGGAGAGCGAATCGAGGCCGTAGGCGCGTAGCACGCTGTCAGGAACATCCTCCCGGGCGAGGGCGGCGAGAGCGTGGGCAGCGGCCAGCTTCATCTCCATGTTGATCGCTTTGGCACGCACATCAAGCGCCCCGCGGAAGATGAAGGGGAAGCCGAGCACATTGTTGACCTGGTTGGGATAGTCGCTGCGTCCGGTGCCAAAGATCGTGTCGCTGCGTGAAGCTTGCACTTCCTCGTAGGTGATCTCTGGGTCGGGGTTGGCCATGGCAAAGATGATCGGGTTCTTACCCATGCTGCGCACCATCTCGCGGTTGACAGCATCTTTCGAAGAAAGCCCAATCAGCACATCGACACCGACTACAGCTTCGGCCAGGGTGCGTTTGTCGGTCTCCTGCATGTACTTCATCTTATACTCGTTCATGCCCTCGGTGCGCCCTTCATAGATCACACCACGCGTGTCGCACATGGTGATGTTGTCATGCTTGACACCGAGCGCCACGTAGAGATCGGCACAGGCAATGGCCGAAGCGCCGGCACCGTTAATCACCATTTGAATCTCGTCGAGTTTGCGTCCTGTCAACTCGCAGGCATTGATTAGCGCTGCGCCGGAGATAATTGCTGTGCCATGTTGGTCATCGTGGAAAACGGGAATGTTGCAGCGTTTCTGGGCTTCTTGTTCGATGTAGAAACACTCAGGAGCTTTGATATCTTCGAGGTTGATACCGCCAAAGGTGACCGAAATCATCTCCACAAAGCGCACGATTTCTTCGGGGTTGCTGCTGTTTACTTCGATGTCAAAGACATCGACATCGGCAAAGCGCTTGAAGAGGACTGCCTTGCCTTCCATCACCGGCTTGGAGGCGAGCGCCCCGCGGTTGCCGAGGCCGAGGATGGCAGTGCCGTTGCTGATGACGGCAACCAAATTGCCTTTGGCGGTGAATTCGTAGGCTTTTTCGGCATCTTCGGCAATGTCGAGCACGGGGTAGGCAACACCGGGAGAATAGGCAAGCGAGAGATCGGCTTGCGTGCTCATCGGCTTGGTGGCTTCGATACGTAATTTACCGGGACGACCTTCGGAGTGGTATTTGCGAGCTTTCTCGCGTAAATCGGACATAAAGTTCTCTAGCCTCTGAATCGAAATGCTCCGTTGTATAACTCCAATAAAAAGATGAAGATCATTGCAAAGAATAAATAGTCCAATTCCAAAACTTTTTGCAATGGCTCAACGGAGTCCAACCATGATTAACAAGATTGGCACTTTCTCTCATCAGCGCGTACCCCATCCACGACTTCGGCAAGGGCGGCTCGATAAAGCCGTATTTTTCCTAATCCTTGTTTTCCTGCAGAAGTCCTACTATTGATATTGGGATAGAGAAGTAATCATGAGCAGGTGAATAGTAATTGGTAATTTGCGTCATTCACAAAGAATGTCATGCTAATTACTACTTACAAATTACTTCTTCATTGCTACTTCTGAATCTGGCAAACAGTAACTAATTGTGGGACGTGTAAATTTGTAAAGTGCCAACAAAACGAAGGCGGGCCGAACAGATACCCGTAAGGATTATTTTAACACCTATCACAGTGGAATTAGAAACGTAGACTATGCTACAATATATTATAAATTCAGCTTGTAATCAATGCTGTAGTGCCCAAACAGACAAGTTGCAGGTGGCAAGCAACGAAATTTCATCTTGCAGCCTGCAACCTGCAACTCTTTTGTAGAAAGCAAACGCATGAAACCGAAAATCTGGTATATGTGGGAACCTGGTGCCGAGATTCGTCAAAAGTTGGAGCCAATTGCCGAAGTGGTCGCCAATGGAACGATGGAGCAACTTGCTGGTGCCTCCGCCGTCGTTATTAACAACGTCATTGATGCCAGCGGCTCGTTTATGGACCAGGCTGGACCTTCGCTCAAAGCGATCTGCCGCCCGGGTATCGGCATCGACAATGTGAATCTGGCCGATGCAACGGCACGTGGTATCCTGGTCATCAACACACCGGATGCACCCACAGAATCCACTGCTGAACATACCGTCGCCCTGCTGATGGCCCTTGCCAAACGTGTCGTTGTCGGCCACAATCAAGTGACCCGCTGGGATCGCAGTAACACACTGGGCATGGAATTGAAGGGACGCACACTCGGCGTCGTGGGCTATGGACGCATTGGTCGCCGAGTGGTCGAAATCTGTGGGCTTGGCTTGCGCATGAACGTGATTGTCTTCGATCCCTTCCTGCCTGCCTCGGTTGCTATCACCCAGCCAGCGGTGGAACGGGTTTATTCGTTGGATGAGTTGCTCAAGCAGGCCGATGTACTGACGCTACATTGTCCTTCTACGCCTGAAACCTACCACCTGATCGGCAAAGAACAACTACAGACTCTGCGCAAAGGCTCCTATCTGATCAACGCAAGTCGAGGACCGGTAGTGGACGAAGCAGCCTTGATTGCTGCCCTGCAGGAAGGCCATCTAGGTGGTGCGGCGATGGATGTCTTTGACCCCGAACCGCCCCCTGCCGATAACCCGCTTTTGACCATGATCAATGTCATCGCAACGCCCCATATTGCCTCGAATACTGACAAAGGAACCTTCCTGATGTCACACGGCGTTGCCGACCAACTGGTGCAACTCTTCAGTGGCGAGCGTCCACCGAATATCTGCAATCCCCAAGCTTGGCCAGGACGGATGGGTTGAGAAGCAGTTATCGCACAAAACATAGTTGCTGTCATTGAAGGCCACACCAGTGGCAGGGCGGTAGATGTGAACCAATCGATTGTTTGGCTGGATCAGCTTGAGGCACAAAATTTATATCTGAATGGAAACGGCTCTACCAATGGTGATCGGGCGTTTTCGCTCAAGGGGAAAGGCCCAACCGTTGCTGCTGGCTTTGTTGTGACCGCAACTGCCATCAAGGAAGCGCGTCGCATCGGCGCGGTGAGTGAGTCACTGCAAGAGGAGATTTTACGCTTCTATCATCAACTGATCGTCAACGATGGGACATATAAACCATTCGTGCATATCTCGGTTGCGCCTGTTCGTCAGGGCGTGGTCGAGGTGGGCGAGTCAGAGCTTGTGTTTGGTAGCGAATCGGTCTTACATACGATCAAGAATCTGGTTGTAGCCGAAGCGGGCGATTCGTCCTTTTCCGTCTTAGTGCAATCATACCAAACGCCGCTCCAGTTGCGCACCTACACCGCCATCGATCAAGATGCATGCCTGGCCATCTTTGACAGCAATCGACCTCGCTTCTTTGCCGCCGAGGACAGGGCAGAGTTTGAGAACTTTTTGAACGAGCCACGCTGTGACTACTTCGTGATTGAAGCAAAGGGCGAGATTGTTGGTTGTGGCGGCTTCTGGCTCGACAAGGAACATGGACGGGCAGGCTTGGTCTGGGGTATGGTGCACAACAATCATCATCGCCAGGGCATTGGCCGCTATCTGCTCCTGGCCCGTCTGCAAACGATTGGTTTGCAAGTGGCTGATACTACGGTGCTGCTGAACACCAGTCAGCAACCTGTTGGATTTTACGCTCGTTTCGGGTTTGAAGTGCAAAAGATCACCGAGAACGGGTACGGTCCAGGCTTGGACTGTTACAATATGGCGTTGCGTTTGGATCAGCCAAAACGACGCTGGGTTGCCGAACAGTTGCGGTAGGCAGCTTCGTTTAGGAAAGAGAAAAAGGTGAATCGTTTACTTGCGGTTCTGCTGCAACGTTGCCCGGTCTGTCTAGAGGGCCACGTTTTTCACGGCATCCTGGCCATGAACAAGAATTGTCCTCACTGCGGCGTTGTCTTTGAGCGCGAACATGGCTATTTTCTCATGTCCATGTTTGTCGGTTACGCCGTTGGCTTTCTGGTTCTCTTGCCCTCTGCGGTTTGGATGGCGTTGGGCGACACATCAATTCTACGTTTTTCGGTTGTGATTACGCTGGAAACAGTTTTGCTCTGGCCCTTTGTCTTTCGCTACTCACGGGTCATCTGGATGCATATCGACCAGGTGTTGGACCCGCGCCCTCAACTTTAGTAAGACAGTGGGACAGTAAGTCAGTAGGACAGTAAGTCAGTCGGAACTGTTCACTGTCTTACTGTCCTACTGTCCTCAGGATTCACTATGTTTGATTTGCTTGTGATCGGCGCTGGCTTGACTGGCTTGACGGCTGCACTAACCGCAGCCCAAGCCGGGCTCAAGGTGGGAATCATCGCCAAGGGGATGGGGGCCACGCACTGGCATGCCGGTACCATTGATCTGCTTGGCTATTTACCTGGCGCTGATCAACCCGTATCGGCACCGTTTGAGGCGCTCGCCTCGCTCCCCGCTGACCATCCTTATCATCGTCTCGGCGCCGATACCATTCGCCAGTCGCTTGCCTCGTTTCAGCAGATGCTCAACGAAGTCGGGCTGACCTATGCCAATGCGACGACCGCTGGTCAGAATTTATCGTTGCCCTCGCCCGTGGGGGCAGTCCGCCCTGTCTATGCTGCGCCGACTGCTCAACTGGGCGGTACCCTGGGGCAAAAAGACCCGTTGCTGCTGGTTGGTTTTCGTGGTCTGCGTGATTTTTATCCCAAGTTGATCGCCGAAAATTTGTGCAAACAAGGCTATCAAGCTCGGGCAGAATTGGTGCCGTTGGATTTGATTTGGTCACGGCGCGATATCAATCTCGTGCATCTGGCCGAAGCGCTTGACCAATCGGCCAACCGTCATCATCTGGGCGCGGCACTCAAGAAATTGGTGCACCCAAGCGAACGGATCGGGCTGCCTGCCATTCTTGGGCTAGATCAACATCAACTCACGCTCTCTGAGTTGCAGACCCAAACTGGTGCCACCGTTTTCGAGATTCCAACCTTGCCACCAAGTGTTCCTGGCATTCGGCTCTATCGTGCTTTACGTACTCAGTTGCAAAAGCAAGGGGTGCGCATCGAAGCCAACATGGAAGTGAGCAGCTTCGGCGCACAGGAGGGGCGTATTCAATGGGTCGAAACGGCTACCAGTTCCCGTCCCTTGCGCCACTATGCCAGCAACTTCTTACTGGCGACAGGCGGCATTCTCGGTGGCGGCTTTAACAGCGACGCTGCGGGCAATGTCTGGGAAGTTGTCTTCCGCCTTCCGCTGACCGCCCCCCAGGATCGCCGTCAATGGTTTCAGTCTAAGTTTTTGGACGCACGCGGACACCCGATCTTTCACGGCGGCGTCGAGGTCAACAAACAATGGCAACCGATCGACGGCGCAGGTAACCTGATCTATCGCAACCTGTGGGCTGCCGGCGGTCTACTTGCCCATGCTGACCCCATCCGCGAACGAAGCCTGGAAGGATTGGCGATCACGACTGGCATGGTCGCGGCTGGGTCGGTGGTGAAAGTTGTGAAGGGTTTGGATAAAGCGTGAATTATATTTTTCAATGTTTGTCATTCTGAGCGAGGGCTTTTTCGAGCGAAGAATCTTGCAGTGCACACCGACCAAGATTCTTTCCTTACGATGACAGGCTCGCAAGCAGCCGCTCCTCAGAATGACAAGTTTACCTGCTACCTAGAACGTAATAAGCAGCGTATTGAACGATCAGTGAATAAATTGGAGATCGGCAGCACTGTGTAATCTCCCAATCTCCAATCTCTACTCCAACTATGCACGCAACCTCCTGGCACTCAGTCGATCATTCACTTGACGAGTGCATCAAATGTAATATCTGTACCAGCTACTGCCCGGTCGCCGAAGTGACCGATCTCTTTCCAGGCCCGAAGTATGTAGGGCCACAGGCGCAGCGCTTCCGGGAAAACGGACAGCCTCATTCGCCCGATCATTCGGTTGACTACTGCTCTGGCTGCCGGGTCTGCAACGAAGTCTGCCCAACCGGGGTGCGCATCGCTGAGATCAACGCCCGGGCACGGGCGCAAATTGCCCAGGAAAAGGGCATCCCGCTGCGCAACCGGCTGCTGGGGCGCAACGAGCTCCTCGGCAAAGTCGGCAGCATCGCGCCCGATCTGGCCAACTTTGCCCTGCACAATCCGCTCAGCCGCCTGCTAGCCGACAAGATCTTCGGCATCGCCCAAGGCGCACCACTGCCCAAGTGGAGTTCCTCTACCTTACGACAATGGCTCAGTAAGAGCAGCGCCCAGCGTCTCAAAACCGGCAAAGAAGGGAAAAAGGTCGTCTACTTTCATGGTTGCGCCACCATGTACTACGAACCTTTTGTCGGCAAAGCGGCGATTGCGGTTCTGGAGCACAACGGCTTTGAAGTGATTGTGCCGCCGCAGAACTGTTGTGGTCTGCCCATGCTCTCAAATGGCGAATTTGGTGCGGCTGGTTCCTATCACAAGAGCAACGTGGCCACCTTGGCCGGTTTTGCCCGTGCGGGCATCCCGATTGTTGGCACCAGCACCAGTTGCACCCTGACCCTTAAAGAAGAGGCGCCTGAACTGCTCGATATGGAAGATGAGCCAACGACCGCCCTCAAGATGGGCACCTGGGACATCTTTGAATTCCTGCGCGAGCAACATCATGCTGGTCAACTACGCACCGACTTCCAGCCGATCCAGATGACATTGCCCTACCATGCTCCTTGTCAGCAACGCGCTCACCGCATCGGCAAGCCGGCGCTGGAGATCATGGCACTGATCCCCGGCCTAGACCTGCGTGAAAGTCATGCTCGCTGTTGTGGCATCGCTGGCACCTATGGCTACAAGACGGAAAAGTACAAAATTGCGATGGATGTGGGGCAAGAGTTATTCGATTTCGTGCGCGCTCAGGGCAACGACTTGCAATACACCGCCTGCGACTCAGAGACCTGTCGCTGGCAACTTGAACACGGCACCAACGATCTCCCCAGCCGCCACCCAATCGAGATCGTGGCCGCCGCCTATGGGTTATATGATTTGGAGAAGAGGAAAATATTGAAGAGTTGAAAGTGGAAAAGTGGCAGAGTTGCAAAGTTTGAAGAGTGGTAAGTGCGTATTTACTTTGCGACTCTGCCGCTCTGCCACTTTGCCACTTTTTCAAAACGGTCGATTATCGGCGGGGGTATCGGGCAATTGTTGGATGTCGCGCAGATCGCGGAAGCCACGACCAATCGCCGCAATCAAGAGCAGCGCAGCCAGGGCAAAGCCGGCATACTCAATCACGACCCGTCGGCGCAGCCGCCCTTGTAGTCCTTGTTGGGCAATTCCCACCATCAAGTAGAAGATCAAGGCCAGCAGCAGACCACCAGTTAGTTCGTCAATGGGCCAGTAGTTCAGCGCCCAGGTCACCTGCCCCAGTACTAGCCCCACCGCCAGCCCATAGGAGATCACTGTCCCTGAATTCGGGGTCGAACTGCGCACCAGTTCGATGGTGAGCAAGGTCGCCGTCGCTGCCACCAGGGTACCTGAGAGCAAACTGCGCGTGCGTGTCTGATAGACGAGTACGAAGAGCAGCAAGGCACAGCCATAGGCCAATGCATTCAGGACGGCGCGCCCACGGCGATATCCCTTTTGACCCACCTCTACTGTTGCGTAGAGTGAAAAGAAGGTCGTCGCAATCAGCACTGCATAGATCAACAACCCTAGCACTTGTACCAAGGAATTGGATGATAGAGGCAGCAGCACCACCGTAATCACGGTCAGCGCAGTCGGCAACGCCCAAAAGCTCCAAGTTGGACGGGTGCGCTGCGACAAACGCCGATCTAGTGCAGGATGCAGCGTGATAATGCTCTCGGTACAGGAGGCGGCCAATGCTCCCAACAGCAGTGCCGCAATCATATAGTCGGTGATAGCAACCGCAATTGGCGAGCCAAAGGCCGAAAATTCAAACTTGGGCGTGAAGGGCAGACTAAAGAGCAACCGTAGCCCCATGCCAAAGACCAGCAACCAGGTGGCGACGCTGATGCGGTCATGGTAGTCGATCAGCGCGCTGGCAGGTACCAGATTGGTCGAAGTGGGTGCAGTCACAGGGGCCGAACGCTGGTTTGTATTGCGAAAATTGGTCGGCAGCGGTGCCTGACCGAGGGTTGAACGCAGCCGGTTCAATCGATTAGGGGGATTGGGAAGTTGCGATTTCATGCGAACTCTTGCTTCACTGGTAGACTAAGGCAAGTCATAAGTCACAAGTCACGAGTCATGGGTCCCAAGTCAAACATGTTGACGAGTGACCTCTGACTTAGGACTCCTGACTCCTTCCATTCAAATGTCGAGTATAAGTCGCTTGTTAGAGCCTGTCAAACTAGATGGACGAAGTGTGTTGGCGCTGTTGCGTCTGCTGCTGCTCTATGCCATCTTCTGCGGCTGGATGGTTGCCGCTGGTTTGACCCTGCGTAGTTGGTACGAATTACCTCAGACTATCGCTACGCCAGCGGTGAACAAAAGTCGAATTGGTGATCTGCCCTACCTCGGCATCGCGGTTCAGTTAGAGGGGCAAAGTCCGCAAGAGCAACAAGCGTCACTGCAACGTCTGCACCAGTCGGACCTGGGCTGGGTGCGTCAACGCGTCGATTGGGGGCAGGTTGAAACGACACCCGGCCATTATGACTGGCGTCAAACCGATGGCTGGATCGATGTTATCCTTGCCAATCAACTCCTCCCTGTGTTCGTCCTTGATGGTAGCCCGGCCTGGTCTCGTCGCCCTGAGGATCAAACCCCAACCGACAATTCGCTCGCCCCGCCCGCCGATCCGACGGACTTTGCCCGCTTTGCCCAAGCCTTCGCCCAGCGTTACGGCGACCGTCTACGCTACTACCAACTCTGGGACGAACCGAATATCGCGCCGCATTGGGGCAACCGCTGGATCGACCCGGTTGAATATAGCCAACTGTTGAGCGCCGCCAGCCGCGCCATCCGCCAAACGGACCCCGATGCTGTCATCCTCACCGCTGCCCTCGCCCCCACCGCCGATCGCGGCCAACTGGCGAATGATGAAATCTACTTTCTACAACGCATGATCGCCAGCGGCGCGGCCCCCTGGTTTGATGTAGTGGCGATCCAACCCTTTGGCTTTGGCTACGCCCCAAGCGATTCTCGCCAAGTGCTGCAACGGCTCAACTTTCAGCGTGCCGCCTTGATTCGTCGTGCATTGGTCAACAACGGCCTCGGCGACAAACCACTCTGGGCCGTCCGCTTCGGCTGGAATCGCCAGATCGGCTCGCCCTGGGCCACCGTCAGTGCCGCCGACCAAATGCATTATGCCCAAGAAGCCATCCAACTTGCCCGCCAATCATGGCCCTGGCTGGTTGCCCTCGGCTGGGCAATTGACCGACCGAAGGCAGCGTTGGATGATCCGATGTGGGGCTTTGTAGTAGAAGATGGGCAGCTAGGGAGATGGGGAGATAGGGAGAAGTATGTACAAGATCGTAGGTGCGGTTGCAAACCGCACATCGATGAAGACGTCGAGAGCGTGCGGTTGCAAACCGCACCTACAGCATCGTGTCAAGTGCTGCAAACCCAATTGGTATGGACGTTTGTTTTGCTTTTCGTTACACTGGCACTGATCGTATGGCGTGTGGTAGCTGCCATTCACTCGTTGCCGTGGCAGCAATTAAGACAGATGCATCGACCGATCTATCTGGCGCTTTGGCTTTTGACTATCGTCGTCTACTACTTTGCCACCTGGCCCCCTTTGATCGGTTTCTGTTGGCTGTTGGCCGCCGGCTTGATCGCCCTATTCCCGCCCGTAGGACTCTATCTAGCGGCACTGACTTTACCCTTCTACTTCCAGCACAAAGAAATTGCCCTCGTCGATACTATACTTACCATCCCACCTTCGCTCGCTGCCACCCTCTGTCTCCTGCCCGCCATTTTCTATCACCTTTTCTCACATCTACGACTCAGCATTACCCAATCCGCAATTCGCAATTCGCAATCTGCAATTCACCTCTTCGCCCTCACTTGGCTTCTTCTCAATCTCCTCAGCGCCATCAATGCTTGGAACAAATCAGCCTATGCTGTCGGTTTGCTCGAACTGGCTGTGCAACCATTGTTGCTCTACCTGGCGGTCCGTCTTTTTGTGCGTAGTGAACAGGAACGTTATCGGTTGGTCGCCGCCCTAGTGATAGGGGCTTCCCTGGCTGCGAGCAGTGGCCTGATTGCGTGGTTGCGCGGCACTGGCGTCGATGCGGATGGCGTATTGCGTTTAGCGGGTCCCTTTTTCTCGCCCAATCATGCGGCGTTGGTCTTTACCCGGGGTCTGTTTTTAGGGATAGGGCTGTTGATCGTCGATCGTCCACGGCAGCTTTGGTGGGGTCTACTTATTGCCGTATTAGGAGTGGCGCTGCTCCTCACCGCCAGCCGTGGCGCGTTGCTTTTGGGTTTGCCCGCAGGAGTAAGTGTACTCGCCCTCTACCGACTTCAGCTTCGTCACGCAGGGATCGAAGACAAAAATCTCACGAAAAGGCGCAAAGCACGCAGAGGATTTATGCTTCTTTGCGGCTTTGCGCCTTTTCGTGAATTTACCAACTCCCTAGACTCATCAATCCCTTTTCGTGTGTTTCGTGCCTTTCGTGGTTCAAGACTTGCACTCTTCGCACTTATCGTGTTTATGCTTGGTGCAAGCGGAGTCTGGTTTGGCTGGCAGCGTTTGGCCAACAGTGCCACCTTGCTCAGTCGTCTTGAAACCTGGCGCGCCACTTTCGAGCTTTGGCGTCACTTTCCGCTGCTTGGCGTCGGTCCCGAAGGTTACTTCTGGAACTATCCTGCCTTCCTGCCCGCCTCCGCCCTTTCCGAATCCAAACTGCTCCACCCGCATAATCTCTGGCTGGAGTTTGCCGCCCAATGGGGAACGCTGGGCTTGATCTGGCTGGGGTGTTTGTTCTGGTTTCTGTGGAGGACGCGCCCCGTCCACTCCTGGCTACAGATTGCCATGCTCGCCGCTCTGCTTGCCGCGTTAGCGCACGCGCAAGTCGACGCCTTTATGAGTCTGCCCGATCTAGCAGCGTGGAATTGGCTGGTGTTGGGGTTGTGGAGTAGGGAGCACAAGAAGACAGGAAGACAGGAAGACAGGAAGACAGGAAGATGGACTGAGCTAAATCTTCTTGTCTTCCTGTCTTCCTGTCTGTTACTTCAGGTTCACTTGTACATCCACATCCGCTGCGGGCGCAAGCGGAAGGATCTGTTCGTTGATCAGCTTGGCGATGTCTGCATTCTCAAGTAGCGTACCGGCCAGGAATGGTTTGGCCAGAGTCAAGGCCGCCTTGAGTGAGGCTTCGTCGTAGCCTAAACTGAGTGCCGTCTTGCCATCAAGCAGAATGTTGAGCTTGTTGGCCTCGGTCTTGATGCCCAACGAACTGGCACCGCTTGCACTGAGCGCGCTGGCAATATTAGGTGGCAGCGAAATCGAAAGTGGAATGCCTAACCCTGCCAACTCTTGGCTGGAGAAGTCGCCCATCTGCTGCAACGAACCATCTTTGCCAAAGGCCGCAGCGACATGAATTGCCGGTGCTGCAAAACCTTCGGGCAGTGCGGGAGCCTTCATTGTCTTGTCGATGGCGGGCACATCACCGCTGCCACCGGGAAGATTTAGCTTCAGATCGAGCGGTTTATCACCAGTCAACTTGCCCACCAGATCAAGTCCACCCTGAATGGTGGCGGCTGGCACGCCAAAACCTTCTGCCACCTTGAGCAGCGGACCCAGTGCTGCTGGATCATAGCTGATGGTCGGCAATACTTGACCGTTGGCTGCCAATGCAATATCGCCACCGGCAACACTCACCGCAAGCTGTTGTACACCGGCTGAAGAGAACTGCTGCAACAAACTGGCAGGCAACAGACCCGAGCCCAACGGCATCCCATAGGCAGAAAGCGTGCCATCCTCGCTCACCTGGAGCGGAATCGAGCCAAGCTCCATCCCACCGACTGGCTGTCCCGTAGTCGAGACGTTGACATCAATTGCTGCACCGGGCAATTTAGGAGCAATCTGGGAAATCATGTCGACTGTGTTCTGCGGCAACCCGAAGGCGGGTAACAGTGACGTGACTGCCCCTAAAGAAGCGGTGTCATACTTCAGGCTAGGCAACTTAGTATCGTTGAGCGTCAAATCAATGCCATTCGGTGTGGTCTTGATGCCCAACTTCTCGGCCCCGATCTGTTTAAAGATGTCGGTAATGGCTGGCGGAACACCCGCTGCTACGCCCAATTGCGAAAGCGGCATCCCAGCGACCGAAATCCCACCATTTGGATCGAGGGCAACCCCGCTCAAGTTCAACGGACCAATCGTTGGGGTCGCTGGTGCTTGTTCAGCCTTCACCGTGGTCTCGCCTTTCCAGGCGGGTACCGTTAACTTGGTCTGCCCCTGAGCCGCCGGAATATCCAGCACCGCCCCTAAACCAATCGTGCGCGCCCAGTCGACACCCTGTGCAATCTGCCCGCTCATCCCGGCCGTTTGGGGCATCTTTTGCAGAATCCCAATCAGCGAATTTACCTGGTCCTGGCTCCATTCGAGGTAGGGCAGATCCTGGCCATTGGCGTAGGCGTGAATGCCATTGTAGCCAATGCGCACTTCCATTTTCTGAACATTGGCCGCTTGCAACTGTTGCAACATCGCTGGTTGTAGAATCACTGCTGGTACACCAAAGCCAAAGACCTTGGCCGTGCCATCTGCCTGGATGCGCAGCGGAATCGACGGCAAATTGAACCAGGTTGCCCCGGTTGTACCGCCACCACAGCCACCCAACATCAGACTGACCATCAGTGCGACCAGGAAGAGTGGAATCAACTTACGTCTTCCCTGCATGTGCACTCTCCTTTGAATGGTAATGATTGGATAAGAGATGGAAGGGGTGGGAAGAGATTAGAGATTACGAGATTGGAGATTGGAGTCACGTAATCTCCAATCTCCAATCTCCAATCTCGCTGTTTCTCTGCCTTTCCCGAGAAAAATCGAATTGTAGAAAATGATACAATAGATTGGAATGGTTGTGAAACATTGATCCTTACTTTTTGAGTAAAGCGCGCTGTCAACGGATTACGGGAACGGATTGAGCGGATGAGGGAGGGCATGGTGGCACTAAGCGAAAAGGGGGAGCGGATTGTGGCGAAAGAAATTCGCCTCCATTGTCTTCAGAGGTGACTAATGAAAGATATAAGCGAGCGGTGCGTAACACGCCTAGATGTGTACGACAGTCTGCTTATAGACAACGCAGATAGACATCGCACGATCAGGATGCGTAGGGGCACACCCTTGCGGTTGCCCAACTGGGGACGCAACCAGGGCACCGGCAAGCGGATGCCCCTACAAAAGTGCATCTTTGATTTGCTTTGTCTATTAGTTTCTTCAAGCGCTTACGGGTAACTGGACTAACCTTCCGGGAAGAGATCGAGACCAGGTATTGCTACAGTACTCAGTGAGGTCTCTTTCCGAAAGGCTAGCAAAACTACACGGTTATACTGATGCTCTGCACTAAATAACACTTTTTGCGGTATAAAAAGTGTTATTTAGTGACAACCGCTAGTATAACACTGTACTAGACAAGCTGGATGCTTGCGTCTTGACTGATTGGCTGCACTTCCGCACTGGGCGCTTCACTCACAGCAGTAGCATTGATTTTGGCAGGAGTCTTCTTGATCACCTTGGTTTGCGTTGGCGTGTCTTCACCCTGGCTTTGGGGCAGTTCGAGCGGACGAATGGCCTTCAGAAGCGCCGGCTGCTGCCGAAAGGCGATTCTGGCTACCTTGTCCAACGCCTCAAACCACTGTTTGGCTTCAACAAAGGCCAGATCGCGCTGGCGCATCGCCGTGCGTTTCTCCGCCAGGTGTTGTGTTTGCAGATCCTTGTTGCCAACCATCGTCGCCACCATCTGACTGGCCCGCTGTAACTCCTCGGTGGGCACACCGAGTTGGCGCATCTGCTCCAGATAGCCCGCATTGTCGAGCAGCGCCGCATAGAACGCCTGCGCCTGCGTCAGCCAAGCCAGATAACGCTTTGGGCTGGCGCTCACAAAATGGCTGGCATCGCGCCCCAGCCCACGCCGTGCCGCCTGCACATGCAGTTGGTAGAGCTGACGTGCCTTGCGCCACTCAGCCCGGAAAGAATCGGTGGCCGCCTTCTGTTTGCTCCGCTGCTCACCCACCTGCTGCAGGGCAGCCTGCAACTGGGTGAGCAGTGCCCGCCCCCGCTGCAACTGCGTAGCGTTCATGCCAAAGCGCTCCAGCAAGCCCTGCGCCTCCAGTGACCCTTCAAGAAAGTTGAGAATGTGAATCCAAAATGCCAGGAACTGGTAAATTGAGCTGTTTCGTGTGAAGACCATGTTGTCGTTTCCTTTGCTGCAAAGTCTGTTTCCGTTCAAAACGATTCAATCATGCGGGCCAACGAGGTCCGATAGGTAGCTAACGAAATTAAAATCAAGACGGTTCCACGAGTTTGGATGAATTTTTAAAATTAGTTGGGAATTGTGCTGTCAACAAAATTATGAGTGCTCATTACGCGCAAATTGAGCGGATGACAGGAAGGCAAAGGTTAGTGGTGACTGAGTAAACAGGCATAATCAAACTAATGGATCGATTGCCTTTCTCACCAAAACATTTGCAGTCCAGGCTAATAAAGACAGAAGCCATTTATGACAAGCTACGTCAAGTTGTGTAGTGAAAATATGAGGATCGATGTAGAACATTTCTGTAAATTTCTCTGATAATTACATTCAACCCGTGTTGTCATACCTACTTAGATATTAAGTATATCCCAATTATTAGTCAGTCAATCTATACATACACACTTTTTCTTTAAGTAACTGACACAATTTCGCCATTTTGTTCATTTTTCAAAAAGCTGCTACGATTAAGTAACCGTAATTCTCTATAGATTTTTATTAATCTGTGCAGGGGGCTATCCTCCATGACCGAGTTTCTCCCCGGAACGGAAGTATTGGCCCGTGGGCTACGCTGGCAAGTCGTTTTCTCGCAAAACTTGGGCGTGCAGACGCTCTATCGTTTGCGCGGGTTGCAAGGCGTCGTCTCAGGTCAGGAATTTGATCTACTCGCACCATTCGAAGCGCTTCAACCTATTACACAGCAATTGCGCACAGAAGATGCCAGTCCTCTGCGCAATTGGACAGTCTACCACCAAGCCTTTCTCATCGAACAGACCTCAGGCGCTAATGCATTGCTCTCGGTACAGCCAGGGCGACTTCGTTTGGAACCCTATCAGTTGGTACCTGTATTGCGCGCCATTCGTATGAGCCGCCCCCGCTTACTCTTAGCGGATAGCGTGGGATTGGGGAAAACAATTCAAGCCGGGTTGATTCTTACAGAACTGATTGCGCGCCGCCTGACCCATCGTATCTTGGTCGTTTCGCCCGCTGGACCGCTTCTGGAACAGTGGAAGAGCGAAATGAATGAACGTTTTGGGTTGCGTTTGGTCGAGGTCAATCGTGCCAAGTTGGAAGAGGTGCGTCGTAGCACTGAGTTGGGAGCCAACCCGTTTGACCATTTGCCATTGGCCATTGCCTCGATCGACTTCCTCAAGCAGGAAAGTGTGCTCGAACAACTGGAACGCAGCAGCTACGATGCCATTGTGATCGATGAGGCACACCACTGCATGGATCTCGGCACCATCGGCGAGCGGGAAGATTCGCAGCGACGTAGGTTGGCAGAGACGCTCGCACGTCAATGTGATGCGCTACTTTTGCTTACGGCTACACCCCACGATGGCCACGACCGCTCCTTTGCATCACTCTGTGAATTGTTGGACCCATCGCTAGTCGATGGCAGGGGTGAACTACGTGGAACACGCTACACTAATCATGTCATTCGCCGCCTCAAGCGCCATATTCTTGATCCCCAAAATCCCAAACAATCGATCTTCAAAGAGCGGGTTGTGCGCCCGATACGGGTACAAGTAGATGAGACACAGAGCGGAGCCTATGCCGATTTGCAGCACACTTTACTCAACTTGATTGCACCCGAACTGCGCCGAGCCTTCAAGTCGCGCCGTTACAGCGATGTATTGACCTATATCACAATACTCAAGCGCAGTGTTTCCAGTGTGCTGGCTTGTCGCAATACCCTGACCCAAGTGGCCGAACGGATTCAGAGTTTGGTCAACAATCAGGCTGAGAGTCAGGAGAGCAAACGACAGCGGCTGCGCACATTGCGCGACTATCAGCGCAAGTTGGATCGTTTCGGTGTGATTGGCTTTGCGGAAGAGACAGAATTCGCACAGTTAGAAGTAGAGGAGTTGGCGCAGCAGTTGGTGGAGTTGCAACGTGAAGTGCAGCGTGGATCAGGAACGCTGAAGCAAACGACCAATATTCTGGCGACATTGGATGAATTGGTTGGGCTGGCCAACGCTGCGCTGGAGCAGGATCCCAAATTACTACGTCTGACGGAACTGGTATACGAGATCCGCAACCACGAGCCAACTGCTAATATCCTGATCTACACCGAATATGTGGATAGCCAGGCAGCTGCGGCTGCGCGCTTGCGTAAGGCCCAGGCCGGTGAAATTCTCACCATCAATGGCGAAGACAACGAAACACTGCGTAAAGAATTAACCGAGCGTTTTCAACGGCAAGAACAGTTGATTCTGATCAGTACGGATACTGCCGCCGAAGGTCTTAACTTACAAGCCCGTTGTCACCATCTGATCCATCTGGAGTTACCCTTTAACCCAAATCGTCTTGAACAGAGGAATGGTCGCATTGATCGCTATGGACAGCAGTACGAGCCGATCATCCACTATCTCTATCTGGGCGATACCTTTGAAGAGCGCATCTTGTTACGTCTGATTGCCAAATTTGAGCGACAACGGCGCATTCTTACCTTTGTTCCCAACACATTGGGCTTAACTACAGCCACAGATGCCGATACGCAGCGATTGCTGGCTGGCTTGCTAGAGGAAGACAATCGACTCTTTCAAAGTGAAGGCACGCTCTTTGATTTCACCAGCGATGAGCCGGAAGTGGGAGCAGAAGGAGCGGTGCGCGACATTTTGGAGGAGATCGACCGCAGTCTGAGCGGTTATCGACAGGCTGCCAAAGCTAACTCCTGGCTCGGCGAAGGCGGTCTCAACGCTGAAGCAAACCAGGTCGTGGAGGCGTTACAAGCCAATCAACGTGGCACCCATTTTACAGCCAGCGAACTGGCGCGCTTCATCATCAACGCTGTCAAGCTAGACGGTGGAGATGTGCAGGGCAGCGTTGAGGAGAGCATCTTTGCCCTTCGTCTGCCCCCTGTTTGGCGCTATGGGTTGGACGATCTGCCCGGCTGGCAGCCAGGTGTGGATCGTATTTTGCTCACCAGCCGCCTGGAGGTGACACGGGACAGGCAGGGCAATACGGTTGGCTTTCTGGGACGAGCGCATCCATTGGTGCGGCGTGCACTGGATCGGGTACGTTCGCTGGGATTGGGCCAAAGCAATAGCAGTCAGCTAGATGTGCGGGTGAGTGCCGCCAAGGCTAAGGTCAAGGAGCCTTCGTTGCTTTGCACCTTTCTGGGACGGGTGGGCAGCCAGGCTGGCCGCGAATTGGAGATGGTATTGGCAGTGCGGATTGCAGCCAGTGGCGATGCACAGTTTTATCTCAACGCCGGTGATTGGCTACCGCTGACCAATCCGGGCAATGCGATCAACCCCAGTGGACTTTGGAAGCGCAGCTTTGCCAACTGGGGCGAGGCAGGGCAAGAGCTTGCGCTGGAAGTGGCCGAGGCCGAGTTCAAGACTGTGGCAGCGTTTTTTGCAAACTCACATCGAACGATGTTGGAGCGCGAAGCCGCAGCGCTCGACCAATGGTTACAACAACGAACCACTGAAATTATAGGTGATAATCGGGTTGAAGCAGCGGTGCAGGTCAGTCTTTTTGTGACCAGCAATGGTGAAGCAGCGCCTGTTCAACCCGCCTGGCGCACGATGAATATGCCAGGGGAACGCTTGGCCGCCTTTGCTCAGGATGGCTATCAATCCGCCGCCAAACGCAGCGAAGCCAACGGTGTCTTGCGTCTTCATCAGCAACGCCTTACGCAACTCCAGGCGCGTCTCGACCTCGGTGCGCCCGAGGTGACACAGTTGGGATTGTTAATGTTGGTCGCTGAGTGAAGAAGCAAGGAAAACAGGATGATAAGGTGACAAGAATGTTTTCGTAGGCGCGTGTTGCTAACCGTACAAACTCTGCTTACCCAACAATTGTGCATCTAGCAGCACGCACCTATGCTCATTTTTCTCTACCTCTGTCTTTACCTTGATACGTAAACTTACGAATGATGAGAACAAGCAGGTTGCAATATGTTCCAAACTCTTCTCGATGAAATCCGCCTCACTGGACCGGCACTGACCGAGCCCTTTATACGCGAGAAATTAGAAGCCGAACTCAACAAACGCAAACTCTTGCCCAAAAACAGTGGTAGCGAGGGCGACGGCCAGCAAGAGTGTTGGCGTGTCTATCGACGTAAATTGCAAAATTTGGCCATCCTGGGCAGTGCGTTACGTGTCTATAACCATGTCTTAGAACCCTTGCTGCAACCCTTGGGCTATGTACGCTGCGAAGATGCTTCACCTGTGCAGACACGCGAAGGTATGGAAAGTGGTGGCACGCTCTTTGTCAGCCAGGAGGGGGCAAAGCTGCGGCTGTGGAGTGTAGACTTTGACATTGATCTCGATGCGCCCTCGCGCCGAGGCTATGCGTACCGCTTTAGTCATCTGCGCGTTGCCCAACGGGTGTTATTAGCCAGCGGCGAACGCATCGGCTTGTTGACCAATGGGGTGGAATTGCGGTTGTTGATTTGTGACCCAGCACGCCCTGACTCACAGATTGTGGTGGCGCTTGAATCAGTCTGGAAGCGCACGCAACAGCCGCCAGAGAGCTATCGACTGTTGTTGGCCTTGGCTTCGCCTGCTGGAGTGAAGGCGTTACCCGAGATTGTGGAGCAGGCGCGACTACAACAGACACGCGTGACCAAAGAGTTGCGTACCCAGGCACGCCAAGCAGTCGAGGGCTTTCTGCAGGCCGTGCTGGAACATCCTGCCAATCGAGAGCCATTGGCAACCCATAGCGACACGCACGCCCTGGCCCGCCAACTGTGGCGAGAAGGGTTGATCACCGTTTATCGGCTGCTCTTTGTGCTTAAACTGGAGAGCAGCGACGATCCGGCGCGCATCTTTGGCTTTGCTTCGACCACGCTGTGGCGTAACAGCTTTTCGCCCAGCGTGGCGCTGACTCGGTATGTGCGCAAGGTGCTAGATGAACAGGGGGAGAGTGGCGGTTTGTTGGAAGGAGGGCTGCGCAACCTCTTCCGTATGTTTGCCGAAGGACTGAACAGCACAGAATTTGTGGTCAAACCTTTGGGTGGTGCGCTCTTCGGTGCGGATGCCACTCCACTTTTGAGCCGTTTACAGTGGGGCGAATGGGGTGTCGCCTGGCTGCTTGACCGTCTACTTTGGACAGCAGGGAAAGGTAACAGTGCTCGGCAACGGGTCCACTATGGGCCATTAGACGTTGAAGATCTGGGACGAGTCTATGAGGCGCTGCTGGAATTGGAGCCAGGCATTGCCAGCAAGCCGATGTGTCGCTTGCGTCGTAACAAGCTGGAAGTGGTGACACCGTTGGCACAGGGTGAACGCTATCGTCCAGCGACTGGCAACGGCGTATCTGCGCTTGCCGACACTGAGGCTGAAAGTGAGGACGAGGCGGACACCAACGACGAGGAAAACGACGAGACAGAGCGTGAAAGCAACGCCAAATCTGCCAAAGTGCAGTGGATCGAAGAGATTGCACCGGGTCACTTTTACTTGCGCGTTGGTTTGGGACGCAAAGCGAGCGGCTCCTACTACACGCCGCATTCGTTTGTGCGTTTTCTGGTGCAAGAGACGCTGGGACCGCTGTGTGAGGAACGTAGTCCCCACGATGACCCGCAACCAATGGCGCTGTTGGCGATCAAAGTGCTCGACAACTCGATGGGCAGTGGTCACTTTTTGGTCGAGGCAGCGCGCTTTTTGGGCGAAAAACTCTACGAAGCGGTACGCCTCTGTGATGAACATGCGCGCGAGGAAGAGCGCAAGGCCGAAAACGCCCGCAGCGAGGATGTCCGCCAGACCAATCTGCTCTTTGCTAAAGTCTGGCGCCAGCGCATTGTCGATCTGCCGGATCCCAACGATGAAGTACTGCGCTACCTGCCCAGCCATGCACCCGAAGGCAGCGAATCGGGTCTCTCGGAGCGCAAGGCAATGGCGATCTGTAAACGGCTGGTGGCAGTGCATTGTCTCTATGGTGTGGACAAGAATCCACTGGCCGTGGAGCTGGCCAAGTTGGCGCTCTGGCTGGAGTGTCACGCCGAAGGGTTGCCGCTCACCTTTCTCGACCATCGACTGGTGGTGGGCGATTCGCTGACCGGTCCCTTCTTCCACCATCTGCTTACCTTTCCTGGCAGCGGGGGCAAAATGGAGGATATCTATAGCCATGAATTGGCCAAACGGTTTGCCGGACGCTTGCAAGAGGCGCTACGCCATGTGAACGCGCTGCAAGCCAGTGTTGGCATCGATGAGGCCGATCTGCAAGCCAAACGCTTTGCCAAGAATCGACTCGACAATGCACTGCTCCCCTTTCGTTTGGTGGCGGCAGCCTGGGCGGGTGGCGTGATGTTGGGGAAAACGGGCTGTGACGATGAAGGCTATAAATGGCTGGTGGAGCAGGTGACAACCCACGGCGAACTGCCGGTAGACCTGACCGCTCGCGCACAGCTCCGCGCAATGTTGGCGACTGGATTGGGAATCTCCACCATTCCCGCCGAGGTGGGCGACTTGCTCACCTGGCTGACAACCCAGACAACTACACCAGCCTTGTCCTTTGACCTGACCTTTCCTGAAGTCTTCTTCCCCACTGGTGACACAACACAGCGGCATGGGTTTGATGTGTTGGTAGGCAATCCGCCCTGGGATGCTATTAAATTCAATTCAAAAGAGTTTTTTGCAGCGTTCAATTTTGAAATACTAAACGCTTCAACAAAACGAGAGAGGGAATCTATCGAAAAGGTACTCTTACAGAACAATGAAATTTCTGCATTGTTTTTTCGTTACCAAAGGAAATTTGATGCTGATAAAGCAATGAATGATGTGCTATACGAGTATCAGAAAGTTAACATCGATGGCGATTTGGCAGGGCGTCAACTTGATGCATTTCGAGTTTTTATGGAGCGAAATACCTTTTTACTTGATATTCAGGGAATTACCGGTGTAGTCATTCCATCGGCATTTCATGCGAACGCAGGAGCGGTCGGGATTCGACGGTTATATTTCCAGCAAATGCAGTTGAAGTTCTGTTATTCCTTTGAAAATCGTAAAAAACTGTTTGATATTGATAGTAGATTTAAGTATAACGTAATTTTAGCTATAAAGGATGGTTTTACAAAGCAATTTGCTTGTGCTTTCTATCAACATGATGAAGAATGGCTATTTAGCGAGAGGGATTCGCAACTTGAGTACACACGCGAATTTGTAGAGAAGACGGGCGGACAATATCTGACTTTCCTAGAGCTTAATAATGGTCAGTCTACCCAGATAGTTCTCTCAATCTATTCAAAAAGTGTGACTTTTAGAGACTGCTGCGAACAAATTGGCATGAAGCTGCAAAAGCAACCCACAGCTTTAGATATGACTAAAGACGCATATCGTTTTCGGCCAATTGACCAATTTGTGTCTTCAAAGTCAGATCCACGAGATCCTCAGGTGAGAACAGGTCTAATACAAAAAAGCCTACTATATCTTTGTGAAGGTAAAACCTTTCATCAATTCGATGAGATGTGGGGTGAGCGCCCCAATTATGTTGTACCTCTTGAAGAACTCCAAGGCAATGCTCTTTGGACAACCAATAGCACGTTCTTTCGTCTTGCGTTTAGAGCAATTGCTAGTTCTACAAACGAGCGAACTTCTATATTTTGTTTGCTTAGCCCTGGAACTGTTGCCTGCAACAGTGTAGCAATCGAACGTTCACCGGAGTTAACAGCCCGTTCAAAACCACTTACGTTACTTGCAATCTGTAATAGTTATGTTTTCGATTGGTGCTTAAGACTAATGGTTGGGGCAAATATCAACTTGTTTATCATGGATAACACGCCAATTCCATTGTTGCTAGAGTGTGCCCGTACATTTTGCCTACATTGCGCTGTAAGACTCTTGTCTGTTCATATTGGTTATGCACCTCTTTGGAAAGAACAACTCGGCGACATTTGGCGTGAACTCACACCTCCCTTTACCTGGCCGGTACTGGCTGGCAACGTTGCACGTTGGGCTGTCCGTGCTGCCATCGATGCCGTTGTGGCACAAGCCTACGGCTTGAATCGTGAACAATACGCCTACGTCCTCTCCACCTTTAGCCACAAAAGCTATCCCGCCGCCCCACGCCTCTGTCTCGACCGCTTCGACGAATTGCACTCCATCGGTCTGGAAGCCTTCACGCGCAAGTATGATCCCTACTGGGACATTCCGCTCAACGAGAACCTTCCTCAACCCGTGATCCAGTTGCCAGGGGTAGAGGAGAAGGTAGAGGCAAAGGGGGCTAAGCAGTTGGGGTTGGGGATATAAGGAGACAATCCAATGCTAGCAGAAACTATCGTGTCAGCAATGACAGAAGCGATTGTTGGTCATCTAATAGAACAAAGTGATCTTATCGAAAAAGGTAGTAGAATCCTCAAGCAACCCTCGCGGGTGCAAGTTGCAATCTCCACTGTAATTGCTCAAGCTTATACCCAATTCTTAAAAAGTGAACATCGTTGGGCTGCCTCGGCATTGTTTGATGAGCATTTTGTAAGAGAGCACGTTGCACCGCTGATATATCGATTTTTGGAGCGAGACCAAAGACCTGATCCATCCGAGCTTGTTAATGCATGGGTGGATCAATTCACTATGCGCGGTGAAACTCGTGAAAGTAATATTATGAAATTGCAGCCAGTTGCGACCGATTTCCTAGAACTGGTTTGGTCAGGGTTGCGAGCCAATCACGACCTACGTACTATTTTTGATAGCAAAGACTTGGTAGCAATTGCTCAACATTTAGACAACATTGCAGATACTACATCCCAGATGCAAGCCTCGTTTGCCAGCATGACTCGAGATATGCAACGCGCAATGGAGGAGGCAAAGCAACAGTACTACGATATTTATATTGACCAAGCCACTGGAACTGCGATTGGTGATCAAGCCATGGTTGTGAATCTCACAGTCAACGGTCCCATTTTGTTTGATCAGTTTGAAAATGCACAAGACCGTTTGCAAACGCAGATTCGCAGTGCCAAGACCTATATTGCAAAACGCACAGAGGACTTTGTTGGGCGAGGCTTTGTCTTTAGTAAGATCGACGAAATTCTTAACCAGCGAGAGCAGTTTCCTTCTGGATATTTGGTAATTTCTGGAGAGCCAGGAATTGGGAAAACTGCGTTATGCGGCGAACTGATCAAGCGACTTGGATGTGTATATCACTTCAACATTGCTAACCAGGGCGTAACTTCACCACAGGCATTTCTAAAAAATATCTGCGCCCAATTGATCGTCCGCTACAATCTTCATCAGAAATACGCCTTTGCTTTCGAGAGCACACAACGGTTTGATGACAGCGGCTTTTTTATGGAGCGCTTGGAAGAGGTAGCTTCCAAGCGTGTTGATGAACCGATTGTTATGGTTGTGGATGCACTTGATGAGGCAGAACAGATACATGGATTACGCCGAGCCAATCCACTTTTTTTGCCAGAAGCACTTCCGGACGGTGTGTATTGCATTGTGTCTCGTCGTTCCATTTTTAATGAAGATGACCCGCTTCAGGTAGAAAGAAGATACAACATTGAAATTGATAAAAATGATCCACGAAATCTTAAAGATGTACATGATTACATCCAAAATTTTCTGAGCAAAAATCGTAGTGTCATGCTACCTAAAATTGAAGAATGGCGTATTTCTGCAGATAAATTCACAGGTACGATCTATGAGCGAAGCGAAGGAAATTTTATGTACGCTCGGAGCGTACTAACCGATATTTATCAAGGCACTTTGAATTATCAAAATCTGGATTCGATCCAGCATCTACCTAAAGGGCTTCGAGAATATTACCGAAGACACAGAGACTTAATGCGTCAACAAGACCCTCTGTTTGACGACCTAGTTTGTGTGCTTGCAGCCTTTGATTCTCCACTTTCAGTTCCAGAAGCATCTGCCATGATCAGCGCTGACGAATTCAAAGTTCGCCGTTCTTTTGAGCATTGGCGATCCTTTCTTAGCGTAATGGTTGACGCTGATGGCGTCACTCGGTATAGCCTGTATCATCGTAGTTTTCAGGAATATTTGGATGAAGTTGAAGGCTGTGCAGATAGATGGCGTGGGAAAATGCAAACAGATTTGGAAGCCTTCCTTAATAGTTCACTTTAGCGCCTTGTTATTCGACCATGAATCGTATACCAATGAAAGCGAATTAGCAGGAGGATAAAACAATGTCAAGTGATCTATCATCTCCACTAGATTCACGACTAATTTCCATGTACCTGAGAGAAGCAAGCCAACTATTGACAAAGCAGGGGCAGCCCCGTATGTTGCATGGCTTGCTCGCAAAAGAAACTGCAGAAGGACGCAATGTAGTCCATCGGTGGGCGAAAACTGACTCCACTGAGGGCGAATATGTCAAATCGATCAGCGATGCCTGGAATTCCACAGTAGCAATTGTCAAAAATTCAGACAATTTATCGGAGCGACAAAAAGCATTAGGACTTCAATTCCGTTATATGTTGATGTCTGCTTGTGTCGTAAGCGAAGCCAGCAATTCTTCAGGAACTGAGTTTTCCAAACTGGCAGAAGAAGGGAGTCGCATTAAAGGTTTTGAGGTAATCAGACAAATAGCTACTGACAAGGATAAACTTGCTGCGCTCGTACACTTCCTGGAATCTCTGCAAATCCAACTAGATTTTTTGAGATCACAGAATCTGAGTGAAGAACACAGTAGTGTCTGGAGAGAGGTTTGGAGAACAATTCTGTCCTTTCAAAATGAGTTGTATCAGTCCCAGGCATTTCAACAAGTGGTTCGCTTTGCACCAGAACAAGAGATTCCAAGCCTATTGGATTTTGTCCTAAAAGATGTACCTATCTATTCAGGTGCAACTAGCAGCCCATTACAGATCGCTTTCTCGGGGATCGCACCATATTTGTCAGAAGAACAGTTAAGTGAGGCATATCGACAAATCATCGATGTTAAACTATATCCCACACAGGAGCATTATGATCTGGTTCTTATCGACCTCATTATAAATTTTGTTAGGGTTGGGGAAACCTATTTTGCCATTCAACTTGTAAGACGCATAGAAAAGAAAGAGTATGTCTCAACTGCTATCAAAAAGATCGCTTCTACTCTTAATCGGTATGAGCGAGACCTTCTTTTTAGCTATGCTTGGGAGGCGATTCCAGCTACGGATGTTGACTTGCACCTCAATACGAAAATCGCAATTATTGATGTACTTCCAGATACTGAAATCGAAGCACTCATAGATCAGATAAACGGCATCACTAATCTCGAATATCGCATTGATTTTCTGATACAGATCATTCCCAATCTTTCTGGGAAGATGAGAACACGCTCATTGAGTCTATTTAGTTCATCTTGCCGTGCATTGAGACCACTAATTCGGTCAGAGAAAAAACTGGCGAATATACTCATCAGAATTATGCCTGCATTGGCGCAGGACGAGTTGAGGGAGTTGATGGATATTTTGGCAGAGATGACTGACCAAGATGAGCTGGAACGAGTTGTTAGGGCGATGCAAAAACAGTTCGGAGATGGTTCCGAGGGTTCGCCGGAATCCGAATCTGATGAAGAGTTTTTTGAAAGCTCTGCGCAGCGTTCGAAAGAGCAAACCAATACAGTGGTGGAATCCGCATCTTATCAAAGCCATCCTCGGCTAAGGGACGCTGCCTTCTGGAGTGTAGGAATCTGTGAAGCTACACTGTATCTACCGCCTTCTGTTATAGATCAACATCTATTAGCGACAGTTCTTGAAGTTGCACGCAATAATCTGGAAAGCAGCGATTACACCTATTTTGTAGAGCGACTGTTATTAGTTCTCGCTAAACAAGGTAGCATTCCTAAAGTTTTGAAACTACTTCAGCGGATAAATAGTGAACATCACTCATCGATACTATCAAACATTTTGATCTATATTGCACAGCAAGGAAGTATTTTACAAGCTTTTGCTGTTACGTTAACAATCATGAGTGTTGAGCAGCGAATTGACACTTTGATCAAGCTTGCGGCTAATGTTCCCACTATTTATCGTGATGAGATCATCCGTGTTGCCTTGCAGCAGATTGAAGAGGACTTTACTGGCGATAAACCACCGGTCTTGGCTTCATTACTCAATGCTATGCCTGGGCTTGACAATGAACTACGGCATACTCTTACTGAACAAATCATATCAGAACTAAAGATCGAAAAAATAACTTCTGAAATCTGGAAATTTCTCGCAAACAATGCTCCTGCTCTATTTCGATCATTACTGTCTAAAGAAATCGACCAAATTTTCAATATACCCATATATGATCATGAGCAAATGGCTCGGCTCAGAAAAATTGTCGATTTATTGCCACCTGAGATGTTTCTGCAAACTTGTCAATTGGTTAAATATAGTACACACAATAGTGAATTGCTGCCGATTTATGTCCAGCGCCTGAGCGATTTGGAAGAGATTGCAATGGCTCTGGAATTGGCATTATCCACAAAAGAGTATGAGTTGTGCATTCTTTGTCTTTATCCCATCTTTGGCAAATTACACCCGAATCAACAAGATCAGGCCAAAGCTGCTATTCAAAGTGCAGCCAACGAAATCACACGGCGTAAAGGGATAGGCTATGCCATTGCTCTAGCACAAGCAGGTGAGATACTCAATGATCCTAACCTATTTAAGGAATCACTCAATGCGTGCAAGACATGGTTCAAAGAGGAATATTTTGAAACGTTGGTAAAAATATCCCCTCATTTGCCACTAGATATACGAGAAGAGTCGTTATTCGCAGCGATGACCACTCTCGTCGAAATTTCCTACAGTCAGTTTCAGCTATTGAAGCCACAGATAGATTTGTTGTTGTCCGCCTTGCTTGATCTTCCGTTTGAAACACTTTATACGATTTGGAATCGTTGCCTACGCATGATGGCCATGCGTCCAAGAAAGGATGCCCTTGCATTTGTCGGCTTGTGGATTAGAATCGCAGCACGCTTAAGCCACGAGGATGTGGCAAAGGATATTTTCTGCGCCGTACAAGATGTAGGTCGCTGGTGGCATCCGGTGTCATCACATTCGTCTGGTACTCTTCATAAGACGATTCAAAGTATCCTGAACGAGCGTTACTATACCAAGTGGCTTACTCCCTGAAACTGTCTAAATTGAACTTTATCCACAGGTGATCAACTATGCCCCTCCACCCCATACTCGCCCTACACCAAGTTATCGACGACTATCGCAACTATATTCGCACCGAATTTCGTGCTAAAGACGCTGCTTTGCAGGCAGCATTGGAGCGAGAGTTGGATCGTCCGCGCTTTCTAGCGCAAGAGCCATTCTACCAGGCGCACCGCCCCTTTCGCAGCTACAAGGCATGGAACGAATTGCCGCTCGACCCACGATTAGCAGCAGCATTGGCGCAGCGCACGGGTGGGCGGCCAGCCTATATCCATCAATCTGCTGCTGTCGAAGAGTTGCTTTCGCCGCAGGGTTGCCCTGTGGTCGTGACGACCGGCACAGGTTCAGGCAAGTCAGAAGCCTTTTTGGTGCCTGTAATCCAGAACGCACTGGAGGATGCCACTCGATTCAAGCAAAATGGGCTGACTGCTATCCTGATTTATCCCATGAACGCACTGGCCAACGACCAAGAGAAACGCATCAACGAGTATTTGGAAAGCGCTGGCTTGCAGGGCGTCATCAAAGTCGCCAAATATGATCGTGGCACCTCTCAAAGTGAACGCGAGGCGCTGCGCAGCAAACCGCCCCACATCCTGCTCACCAACTACATGATGTTGGAGTATTTGCTCATCCGCCCAGCTGATCGTGACGCGATCTTTGCCAATCATCGCTGTCGTTTTCTCGTGCTGGATGAGGTACACAGCTATCGTGGTACGCTGGGTAGCAACATCGCCCTGCTGGTTCGCCGTCTACGTGCCCATTTAGACCGCGCCATTCAGGATTGGCAGCCCAACGTCAGCGCGGCCGATCAGACACGGCGCTATCCCAACCTGTTGCCGATTGGTACTTCAGCCACCATCAAAAGCATCAACGAAGCAGGTATCGGGGCGGACGAAGCGCGGCGGCAGCGTGACCAGGCTGTGCAAGCATTCTTTGCACCACTGGTAGGGGTTGAGCCAGCTACCGTGCAAGTCTTTGGCGAAGAATTGGAAGAACTGCCCGTTCCGACTCAGGCGCACTATGCACCACGACCAGTTCAGCGATCCTTGACTACACCCCAGGATCTGGAAGAGGTTCGTTTGGCGATCTGTGCGCTGGCTAATTTACCTGCTAGCACACCGTTGGCACAAGCGGTAAAACAGGCACGTATTTTGTGGGATCTCAATCATTGGCTGATCAAAAGGCCGAAGTCACTGCAAGATTTGGTAAATGCAATACGCACAGAAGTTCCAGAGCGCCAGCAGATGCCCGCTGAGGTTGTGCAACAAGAAGTGGAATTGGCATTGGCGGCTGGATCTGCTCTACCGGATGGCACAGATGGTGCACTTCGGCTGCGCGCACACCAATTTATCCGGGGTGGCTGGCAGTTTCACCGCTGTCTCAACCCGGCGTGCGGCAAGCTCTACCCGATGGGTGAAGAAAGTTGCCGGGAATGTGGTTATCAAACGGCACCCCTCCACCTCTGCCGCAACTGTGGTGCTGACTATCTTCAGCTTGCCGGTGACCCAGTCAGTGGCACATTGCATCCCTATCGCCAAGGCGAAGAAGCACAGGAGTGGTTGGTTTACACGCCTGAACGCTTTGAAAACGAGGCGATTCTGGATGAAGATGACGAGAGTGAGAGCGAAGGTGAACCCGCACCGCGTCGAAATCGAGCTGGCGCAGGCAATGTCCCTCGACAAATGGGTGGCACACCTGTTCATCAAGGCTCGCTCGATCCACGTTCTCTGCTCTTTAGTAGTAATCAAAATGATTATCCGCTGCACGTCATTATGTTGCCGCGGCGTACCAAATGCCTCTGTTGTGGTGGCACCGCAGGAAGTCGCAATGTCATCTCGCCTCTCTCCATCGGTACTTCCGCCGCGCTCAAAGCTATGAGCGAGGGATTGTTAGGCGCACTAGAGCAAGCCAATCGCTCCAACCACAGTCACGATGGTAAGGATCGACTGCTGATCTTCTGCGATAGTCGGCAAGATGCAGCCCATCAGGCCCGCTTTATTATCTTTGCCAGCCGCTACGATCGTATGCGCCGTCGCCTGATGCAAATTTTGCAAGCGCAAGCTGTGCTCACCTTGCAGCGCGCCGTGGAGGAACTCGCTGTTGTTGGGCGTGATGATAACCCTCATCGCCCAGAAAATTCCCAAGCCCGGATCACCGGTGACCGCCGCCAAAAGATGCAGGCATGGGAAGAAGCACCCTTACTTGATGACATTGCGATGACGGCCGGTTATCGTGCTACCTTGCTCAATCTTGGCTTGATTTGGGTGGAATATGAAGGGCTGTATCAGGAAGCTGCCACCAGCGGTGTAACTATTGCCGCGACCTTAGGCATAAGCGGCGAACAATTCGCCCATCTTTGTCGCTGTATCCTGGACGAAATGCGAGTGCGTGGGGCATTGTCCCGACCCTTGTTGCAGTATCATCCCAGCTACACCGGTTGTCCGGAGTTTGTCGAGAGCGCCGAATGGGAGCGCGCTGTTCGATTGCCACAGGGCTATCCTTGTGATGCAAATGGAAATCCCTTGCTACAGGCTGACAGTGCTACTGTGCCGCCAGGCATTCGTCTGCACAATGCCTGGCGCCGGGCAGGTGTGGGGGGGCGCCATCCCAGTGTGGGTCGCGTGCTGAGCCATCTGCTCCAACGTTACGGCGTTGCCAACCCCACCGATGGCCAAGCAATGATGCAGGTGCTCAACTTTCTCTGTGACGGCAGTTTTCTGACACCGGTAACCCTTTATGGTTTTCAGCAGGGTCATCAACTCCTCCAGGTAAACAGCGAAGTGCTTCAACTGCGACTGTTGGATGATTCGAACCGTCGGCGCTGTCGAGTTTGTGGGTCACCTCGGGCGGGTGCAGCCATAGGCGCTCTATGTCCGGTCTGTCACGGTGTCATTGTTGAATGGCGCGAGGAAGAAATCGTCAACAACCGCAATGTGCAGCGCATTCGTGCGTTACAGTTGCCGCCATTGGTTGCGCAAGAACACACTGCCCAGGTTCCCAACAATCAACGCAGCGAGATTGAAGCCGATTTCAAAGCCAAACCAGAAGAGAGTCCTCTCAATTTGTTGGCTTGCTCACCTACCTTGGAGATGGGCATTGATGTAGGCGGTTTGGACGCAGTTGCCATGCGCAATGTGCCACCCCGTCCTGATAATTACGCTCAACGTGGTGGGCGTGCCGGGCGTCGTTCCCGGGTGGGGTTGGTCTTGGGCTATGCACGCAGCACTCCGCATGATCAATATTTCTACGACCGCCCCCAGGAGATGATCGCCGGCGAAGTACCTGCGCCCGCCCTCACGTTACGCAATCGCGATGTGCTACTGCGCCATATCAACGCCATCGTCTTTGGTGCGGCTCAGCCCGGCTTGGCCGGTCGTATGGTCGAATATGTCAATGCCATGGGCGAACTCAACGAGGAGTCAATCAACAAGTTGATTGAAGCGTTACGCGCCCAATTTGGCTATGCTCGCCAGCTAGCACAGGATGCATTTGGTCCGCTGTTGGCTGAGGCAGCTATTGACGCCAACGCCTTGCAACGTCACCTGGATGAACTACCCAGCAAGGTGCGCAATGTCTTTGACCGCACTGCGCAACAGGTGCGTGAATTGCGCCGTCCAATGGAAGCCTACTACACCAACCTGCACGGTGCACGGGAAAACGTTCATGCAGGTGAGATGGTGGCGCGCTTGCTCGGCGTCCAGAGCGACAGCCAGACGCGCAGCGATGCTGATGATCGTTCGGCAGGCTATCCCCTGCGCCGCTTTGCCGAGTTTGGCATCCTGCCTGGCTATGAATTTCCAACCGAACCTGCCACCTTGCGTCTGCTGGGCGACAAACAGGAAGATGAGCCAGTCAGCGTCGAGCGCCGAGTCGGATTGGCTCAATTCCAACCGGATGCCCAGGTCTATGCCCGTGCCAAACGATGGAAGGTAATTGGACTGGATAATGCTTCACCCTGGAATCCACGAGGCGGGCAACCCTCCTGGCGCTATCAAGAGTGCAGTCAATGCCATCTGCGCTTTGATGCTCAGGAGCCGCGCTGTCCCCGTTGTGGACACACCGACACTAATACAGCACGCCCCGCCTTTGCCTACGGTGGCTTTGTAGCTCGACGCGACGAAGCACCTGTACTCAATGAAGAGGAGCGTATCGCCATGCGTAACCTGGTGGCGCTCAATCCACAATGGAATGGGGATGTCACTGGACGCTGGAGCAGCGCAGGCTGGTCACTGATGTTACGCCAACAGGAAACCGTCTACTGGCTCAACGAGGGGTTACCACTCACACAGAATGAGCGCGAGATGGGCGTGATCGGATTGACGCCTGAATTACGTGGTTTTAATCTCTGTCCCAGTTGTGGCGCAATGTTGCAGCCTATGCAGGTTACCCCTTCTGCCGAAGCTAACCGTGGGCGTCGCAATTCTCGTACGGCAACACGTGCTGCTGAAAACTTTGGCCATCATCGCAACTGTCCTCAATTGGCTACTACGCCCACAGCTCATGCCTTGAGCACCTATTCCAATGCCGAGACCTTGCGGCTACTCATTCCAATCAACTATGAAGAATGGAGTAGAGATGTACTCAACAACATTCGCAGTTGGGGACTATCATTAGGCTATGCATTGCACATCGGGCTTTGCCGTCAATTTACGCTGGAAGGGAGTGAGATTGAATTTTCGTTGGAAGGTCCTTGGTCAGTCCAGCAAGAGGGGCGGCGACTTGGTTTGCTATCGCCTTTGTCGATCTGGTTTGGCAGGGAACGAACTATCCGCGTGCCGCCCGGGGAACTCAGCAGATTTGCCGGCTTACCTCGACTATCTTCGCTTCTCCGATTGCGAAACTGCCTGCTATCGTTGTCTCAAATCCTATACCAACCAACGCTATCACGAATATCTACAGTGGCCACTCTCCCTGCCCTCTCTGGAAGCATTGAGCGCCGAACCACCCACGGCCAACCCCTCCAGAAGTAGGCGATATTTACGATCCACAGCCCTGGCTGGAAGCCTATTGCCGCTGGCGTCGGTTCCCCTCTCGAATTACGCTTTTGGCGACTCTTCCCGCACAACGTGACGCCAACCGACTAGACAACACCCAATTTTCCCTCAATGGCAGCCAACGACTACTCACCATCGCCGACTTTTCTTGACGACGCCTGGCGATCTATGTCGACGGCGCTTCAGTGCATGTCGGTGCCGATGCCGAGCAGGATCGCTACATTCGGCAACGTTTGCAAAACATGGAACCGGCGTGGCGAGTGAGCGACGTTACGAAAGCGCAGGGCCTTGTTAGCGGTACAGAACTGGTGAATTGGTTGCAGGTACTGTGATAAATGTATCTGTGAACAGATTATCTTGACGCAAATTTAAAGGTTCTCAAATTCAGGAAGGTGATGACCAAATCGACTGGTAGGCGATTAGGTTGCAAGGAGTTTAGAGAAGATTGCTTCCTTCAACAGATATTCTAGTTATAACTACCGTGCCTCGTACCAGTCCGAAAGATCAGATGCTTGTAGATACCGAAAAGTGACGCGATCTACATTTGTGCTTCTAAAAGCAGAGCTACAGGTACTCATGCTCACTTTGTCATAATAGAGAATTAGATGGACGCCAAGCGCACGATCCCTCGCTTTATGATACCAAACCTATCGCTCCGACTCGTCAATCTGTCCAAGGAAGTCTTGAGCAGATCTTCCCTGAACTTTCTGCAAATTCACAGAAATGTAGAGCAGATCTGCCCCAGCACTTTTACCAAAGCCTATAAGCCCAAGTCAGATCGTCTCTACACTTTGTACAAATTGTACTCCCTTCAGGTCAGATCGTCTGCGCCGCCCTACAAGTTGCCAGAGGGACAGGGAAGATCGGCTTTGCATTCTGTTGAATCTGTGCAAAAGGCGGGGACGATCTGCTGCGCCTTAGGATCAAAGTGCAGCAAGTCCGGGGCAGACTGGCTCTGCTTGGGCTGCAAATGGATGAAAGTACTGGGCGGATCTTCTCTGGCCAAGTTGCAGAATCATGGAAGCGCGGAGCAGATCGTCTCACCGAGTTGTACAACAGGCAGAATGCGCAGAGGAGATCTTCCCTACGTATTCTGCATTCTGTACAGGGTAAGGGGAAGATCGGCTGTGCGTTGCCTGCAAAGTGCGGAAAGTCCAGGGCAGCTCTGCCCTGGCTATATAGCATGTTGTACATGACCAGGACGGATTGTCTCTGGACTTTATACAAAGTGCAGAAGTGCCTGATCCGATCGGTTCTGCCCGATCTACAAAATGGCGAAAGTGCAGGGCAGATCGGCTGCGCGCTGAGTACAAAATGGAGGAAATTCAGGTCAGATCTGCTCAACACCTGGATCGATGGGTTATGCTTGTAGGCAACGCAAATAAACATGGCACTTGGTAGGGGCATCCGCTTGCCGGTGCCCTGGGGCGACCGCAAGGGTCCGCCCCTACCAGTGGGTCACTTCTATTTGCGTTGTCTATTAGAACCAAGTGCCTTTCAGTTTTGCCCGTAGTAACGTGTTTTGTGTTTTTGGGCTAACAGTGACTT
This sequence comes from Caldilineaceae bacterium, assembly GCA_046328715.1. GTDB lineage: Bacteria > Chloroflexota > Anaerolineae > Caldilineales > Caldilineaceae > JAXLWB01. The sequence continues at coordinate 68,396 of JAXLWB010000012.1, forward strand.
TGTCATTTCTCGCTCAAAACTGCTTTCGCTCGAAATCTTGTACGTTGCGGCCCAAGATTTCTCCTCGAAAAAACCTGGGAGTCCTTTGGGCATCGAAATGACAAATTCCTCGATTCACAAAATCCGTTGGTATCAGCAGTTTTAGGGCAGCCCGAATTGTAATGTATTCCATAGTGGAATGGGTCTGGCAACATGACCCTACCCCCCGCGCATGCAACACCGGTCGCCACGATCTAAGACGGAGCGGCTGATCTGGACTGGTGCGATGCATGAGACTCACCGTGCGTCGCACTGTCGTAGACTACTTGATCCATTTAACCTCATTGCCGACAGTGCATCGCACGACGGGTCGCTCTCGTATACCCATTGGTAAGGGAAGGTAGGCCCCTTACTGACGTGCAGGGTTCTGAAGCTCCGCCTCTATTCGCCAAACGCTTGACAGCCCGATCTGAATTTTGTAGACTGTGTTCCGATAGCAGCAACGAATAACGCAGAAAATGCCTATTTTCTTCTTTTACTTTGCGACTTTGCAGCCTTGCGTAAAATTTTCTTTAAAATCCGTGTGAACCCTGTGCATCCGTGTACCAATCATGGAGTCTCTCTATGAAAATCAGCGACGTCTCTATCCTGCGCCTTGCTGGGACTTTCACCTCTCCACCCTTTCCGCCGGGAGATCGTCAGGCGCAACAGCTTGACATCTACCCTGAATTCAATGCCAGAAATCCCGCAAGTGGTGTTGGTTCTAGCCGCATCGAAGCGCTCTATGTCGAGGTGCAAACAGATGAAGGGTTGCGGGGTTGGGGGGCCGATTCAGGAGTTCAGGCTTTTCCGATCGTCAAGACGTTGCGCCCATTCTTGCCCGGTCGCGACCCATTGGCGACTGAACTACTCTACGACCAAATGATCCGCCTGGATCGTCACGGGCGTTCCGGCTACTTTATGACTGCGGTCAGTGCCGTGGACTGTGCGCTGTGGGATCTCAAGGGTAAGGCGTGGGGCCAACCTGTCTATCGGCTGCTGGGCGGACCAACCCGGTCTGCCGTGCCTGCTTATGCCAGTATGTTGAGCTTCTCGGTCGATCCTGAAGCTGCGGCCCAGACAGCCAAAGAGTACAGAGGGTTAGGTTATACGGCGCAGAAGTGGTTTTTCCGCTATGGACCGGGAGATGGCGCAGTCGGGCTGGAGAAGAATCTGGCGCTGGCCTACGCGGTGCGCGAGGCAGTTGGCGGCAATTACAAGCTAATGTTTGATGCTTTCATGGGCTGGGATGCGACCTACGCCGCCGAGATGCTGCGCAAGTTGGAGCCGATCCAGCCTGTCTGGATGGAAGAGCCCATTCCACCCGAGCATGTCGGCAGTTTTCAAAAGCTACGCCAAAACACAAAGGTGCCACTCGCCACCGGCGAACACATTTACACCCGCTGGCAAACCAAGGAGTTACTTGTGAACCAAGCGGTAGACTTTCTGCAAAACGACCCGGACTGGACTGGCGGCATCACTGAGTTAAGCAAAGTCTGTGCCTTGGCCTCTGCCTTCGACGTGCCAGTGGTTGCGCACGGCCATTCGTTGCTGCCAGCACTTCATGTGGCAGGGGCACAATCTCCTGGCACAGTACCCTTTGTCGAGTTTCTGATTCGCCACCAGCCCGCCAAGCAACATTTTCAGACGCATTTCTTGCAGCCTGAGAATGGAAGCGTGACACTGCCTTCGGGTCCGGGTTTAGGTTTTGTGTTGGATGAAGCGAAAATCGAGGAACGGGCAGAGCTGCGCTATTAGGATTTGCACAGGCAGCCAGTCCTGCGGGAGGTGGGCGGCGAGCGATTGCCAAGGCGAGTTTCGTCTGCCCACCTCCCGCAGGTCGGGTCTTACATCAGGCGTTTTGTAACGCCAGTTCAGCTAGCGCAATGGCACCCAATACACCTGCCCGGTCGCCTAGGGCAGGGGGTACGATATACTCATCCATGTGCTCCAAAATCTGTGACGACTGGATGTAGCCGTTCAGTAAGGAACGCACTCGTTCGTAAATTAAAGGAAAGAGTTGGTGCTGTTCCATCACACCACCGCCCATGATGATGCGTTGGGGTGAGAGGGTCGTAATAATGTTGATCAGTCCAAGCGAAAGGTAGTGTGCTTCGAGTTCCCAGGCAGGATGGTTGATTGGTAATTCTTGGGCCTTCTTTTTCCAACGATCAGCAATGGCTGGGCCAGCCGCTAACCCTTCCCAACAGTCACCATGATACTTGCACCAACCTGCGTATGGGTCAGCATCCCAGTTATGTGGGATAAACATATGGCCCATCTCGGGGTGCAACAATCCATGCATCAACTTGCCATTGACCATGCCACCACCACCCAAACCCGTGCCAATGGTCAAATATATAAAAGTATCGAGCCCCTGTGCAGCACCATAGCAATATTCGCCGAGGGCAGCGCCATTGACATCGGTATCGAAACCTATTGGGAGATCAAATGTTTCGCGCAGCGCACCCACAAAGTTATAGTTTGCCCAGCCTGGTTTTGGCGTGCTGGTGACATAACCAAAAGTAGGAGAAGCAGGGTTCGGGTCAATCGGGCCAAACGATGCAATGCCGATGGCTGCTAAGGGTGTATTTTTCTGATGCTTTTGGAAAAAGCCAACCACATTGGCGATGGTTTCAGAGGGGGTCGTCGTCGGGAAACGTGTCTGTGCGCGCATGTCATTCGGTCCTGAACCAATGGCACAGACGACCTTCGTGCCTCCTGCTTCAATTCCTCCAAAAAACTGCATAGTTCCTCCTTGTGTTGCATGTAAATTTCTCGCCTATGAGCACAAAAGATTAACCAACCTGGGAGCATGGCGTGATAAGGCGAGAGTTTTAAAATAATATTATTAGATTTTGTAGCTTATGGAATTATTTCGTTAATGCTAGAAAACCTTCTTGTGACCAGCCAACTTTTTCACCGATTCGGGAGCGAAGCCAGTGGAATAATGTCATTGCCGCTTCTTCAGAACGCCATTCACCCAACCCAAGTTGAGTGTACAGTGCCGGAATTGCCGTCTGTTGGGTACGACGACCCTTCATGCCATCGCCGCTGCAGTATGTATCAACGATCACACGATGGCTATGCGACACAAGTAACTTGCCAAAACTCTCTACATTGGAGAAGGGCAAACAGGGGCTTACTGTGATCTGCACATTCAGCCCATACGCTAGCGCGGCTTCCAGTGTATGTAGCCGTTGACGAATTGAGGGAGTAAATGGAGTCAGCCTGCGGCGAACATCGTCCAAATCCGTTTCGAGCGTCAAATTTAGCCAGCATCGTTCTTTGAGTTCACGCAAACGCACAAAATCGTCTGTAACAAAGGGGGAACGAGTTTGGACAACGAGTAGTCCTGGGGGAGTTTCGATCATTACATCCAGGCAGGCGCGCGTCAGGCGGTGGCGGCGCTCAGCAATCTGGTAAGGATCGGTAGCACTAGACATAAAAATCGACAACGCGTCAAGTCGATTACGCTGCGCCATCCGACGCAACTCGACTCGCAGCCGATGATCTATTCCAGTTCGAGGATGAACATACTTCCCCCATGGCAAAGGGGGATGATGAAAGCGGTGTACGGCCAGACCCTTTACGTAGCAATACTCGCACGCAAATTGACAGCCGATATAGGGTTGCAGTGTATGGGTAAATCCATCCAAAAAACCGCCTGTTGAAGTAAGTGCACCACTCGCTAGCCGTGGCAACTGCTCAACAGTACTTTTCATGCTTCAGGGATTATAGTACATCCACCGTATTTCATCAAACATAGCCAATACGTTGGGTGCATTTCAATTTAAAGTGCGATACCTACGACGCCGTCAGCATCTACCTACAGCCGCGGTTCATTTTTATTTGGCTGTAACCTTTATCTGTCAGCCTTACATCGCATTCCACTCTTTGGCGGCTTTGGCTGTAAGTTGCTTGCAACTGTAGATTGCTTTATGCTTTGATACTGATATAACATTCCCTACTTCAATTAAAACGAGATGAGGATAAAATGGCCTATAATTTTGACCAGGTTGTGGATCGCCGCAACAGTGATAGCGCGAAATGGAAGGTATACGGGGCTGATGTCGTGCCGCTTTGGGTGGCAGATATGGATTTTGAATCGCCCGCACCGATTCAGCAGGCGCTGGTAGAACGAATTCAGCACAATGTTTTTGGCTACGGTTGGGATTCAGCAACGCTGCGCCAGGTGTTGGTAGATCGCATGCAAAATCGTTACGGTTGGAAAATCCAGCCTAGCGACATCGTCTTTCTGCCCGGATTGGTTTGTGGACTCAACGTTGTCTCACGCGCCGTCGGCGAAGCCGGGGATGGCATCCTGGTCAACACTCCTGTCTATCCACCCTTTCTTTCTGCCCCGCCCAATCAGGGAAAAGTGACCCAAACCGCCGACCAAATCACGACGCTACGCAATGGCCATCTGCACTACGCGATCGACTTTGATGTTTTCGAGCAGACGATTCAATCCAACACCAAGCTCTTTATTCTCTGTAACCCGCACAATCCAACTGGTCGTGCCTACACGCACAGCGAATTGCAGCGCATGGGCGAGATCTGCCTGAAGCACAACTTGGTCATCTGTTCGGACGAAATTCATTGTGACCTCATGTTAGGGGGCAACGAACACGTTCCCATGGCTTCGATTGACCCGGAAATTGCGCAGCGTACCATCACCTTGATGGCACCCAGCAAAACCTTCAATGTGCCAGGATTGGGCTGCAGCTTCGCCATTATTCCCAATGAATCATTGCGTAAACAGATCGAAAAGGCAGCGATGGGAATTGTTCCCCATGTCAATGTGCTGGGCATGGTTGCGGCCGAGGCAGCCTATGGCGATCCAGAATGTGATGCCTGGCTGATGGGTTTGCGCCAATATCTGACCGCCAACCGCGATTTTTTGGTGAACTTTGTGGATACTCATTTCCCGAATGTGAAGACCACCGTGCCCGAGGCAACCTACCTGGCCTGGCTCGATTGGCGCAATACAGAGATTGGCAGCAACGCCTATAAGTTTTTCCTGGAGCAAGCAAAGGTCGCACTCAACAACGGCATCAACTTCGGCCAGGCGGGCGAAGGTTTTGTCCGAGTGAACATGGGCTGTCCACGTGCCACCCTGGAAGAAGGTCTGGAGCGTATGCGCAAAGCATTGAATCGGTAAAAAAATTACAAGTGGCAAGTGGCAGGGTGCAAGTGGTTCTTCCATTCTGCCAATTGCCACTTGCATTATTCCTCGCTGTCACTTTCCACTTCGTAGACCGCAGCCGCCACCGCCCAGCTCACCAAAAACCAAACGCCACCACCAATCAGCAATGCCACCGCAATGTTAAGTGGGTGGGCTGGTACGTTGCCACGCAGAATTCCAATCACTGTAAAGAGAAGACCCAATGCCGCGAAGCTTAGGCCGATCTGCATAGGACGTGAAAGTCGTTGCCTCATAGGGATTATTGTACACCGCCAGCCTGCATTGTTTGAAGATTCTATCGGGCAGGATGCTTATAGAAATGACACTTAAACATTGCACAATTTCCATCTGTTTTGTCTTCGGTAGATTGTGCAATATTTAAATAGCGTGTCTATTAGGATCGAGGATTAAATAGACCAGTCAACGTAGCAAGGAGTTAGCGTGTAAAACGACCAACCCCTCCCTAGCCCTCCCTTAACAGGGGAGGGAACCGTGACGGCTCCTTCCCCTACCAGGGTGAGGTTGGGTGGGGGTCGCTCGTTGCTACGTCTAGCAACTTTTCTCTCTTATTTATTTCGTGATCCTTAACACATGTTTCTCAAGAAGCCAGCTGTGGCGACTATCCCTGGAAGACAAACTTGTCATTCTGTTCACGAAGTGGTCGGCACGACGGAGCGGCTATTTGCGAAACTGTCCTCATAAGGAAAAAATCTTGGTTGGGCAGGGCAAGATTCTTCGCTCGAAAAAGCCCTCACTCAGAATGACAGACTATCTCACAGGTTTCTTGCCAGATTTTTCGGCATAGCCGAACCTCTTTACGTAAGTTATCTGTAGTCTATATCGCCATTATACTTACATTTATTTTGTCTGGCTATCAAAAGAGAAAGCCTTAGAACGATTTTAAGAATTCTGTCATAATTCAATTTTGAAAGTTGGTGTATGCTCAATACATACAGAAATGGATAGTATATTTTCATAGTAAAGAGTCCTTTCGAAGAGGCCTATGCCAACCAAATCTCGTCCCACTATTGGGTTCTTAACGGTTGAATCTTCTAACGCCTTTAGCCATCAACTCTGGCGTGATTTTGTAAATGCAGCCGAGCAATATGATATCAACCTGATTACGTATGCTGGCAATATGTGGCCAGAGACTACCGAAAAGCAGTTTAATCTACAAGGCGTGGCAATTTTCGACCTGGTTGAACCTGGTCACCTCGATGGCCTGATTGTCTGGACGAGTGGCATCCTACATGATCACGAAGATGTCGAGGAGTTTCTTGCCCGCTTTGCTGGCATTCCATTGGTAAGCGTCGGCATCAAAACCGATCAAGGTCCCTCGGTTGTCTTGGATAACTATTCTGGCATGCATCAGCAGATCGACTATCTGATTGAAGTACATGGCCATCGCAATATCGCTTTTCTAGCAGGGCCCGAGGGGAACTTCGACGCACAAATCCGCTTTCGGGCTTACGTCGACTCCTTACGCGAGCACGATATTGCCTTTGATCCCAGGATGGTGGTGCAGTGCAATTGGGGCTGGGAGTGTCGCACGCTTGGCGGCAGGGCGGTGACGGAGCTACTCGATAATCGCCAGATGGCAGTCGATGCCATTATTGGTGCCTCCGACGAATTAGCCATCGGGGCGATGGAGGAGTTGTACCGCCGCGGTGCCCGGCTACCCGATGACATCGCACTGGCAGGCTTTGATGACATTGAAGAGTGTATGTTGGTCTGGCCCCACTTATCTACCGTGCGCCAGCCCACGGAGCATGTCGCTTCCGCTGCCGTTAAATTGATGCTCGATCTACTTGCTGGCAAAAATCATAAAGCCGTAGTCACGATTCCCACCCTGCCGGTCTTCCGGCAATCCAAAGGTTGGAGCGATTCTTCTCAAGAAAGTGGCCCATTATCTTCTTCTATGATTGCTGCGACCATTTTGTCGAGCCAGCCCACCTCTCCCGTGGATGCGCACGCAGTACAAACCTTTGTGGCGGCGCAACGCCATCACCTCCAGGGCAAGCTTGAGCAGCAGATCTATCAAGAGCCGTGCGCCTACTCGCCTGTTGAGGTGGAACCCTGGATCAATCAAATCATGGATGCTTTTGAACGTGAGTTGATCTGTAAACAGTCCGGGGCTGTAATCCGGCTGCTCAAACAGGCGATTTACCCCAAGCTAAACGATGCAAATGCTTTGCAGAAATGGAAGTTGCTGGCTGAGCAATTTTTCACCTCATTTTTCGATGCAGCACTGCAAGCCAGCGAGGAAGAGTTATCTGCTGCAGCACGCAAACAACTTCTGCTCTTCTGTAACGAGCTTCGCCATCAGGTCCAGGTGATGATGACAGAAGCATCCATTCAACTCTTGCGCCGCCAACAGATTGAATCGCAACAGGCCACGCGCAACCTGCATGGGCTGAGCCGCAGATTGCTTTCACCCTTTGACAGCGACCAAATCAGTGAAATCTTTGCCAACGAGTTACCGCGTCTACAAATTGACGTTGGCTACGTTGCACTTTACGATTCATTCACCCGGCCAACCAAGCAGGTACGGCTGCTCGTTGCCTATGACAAGGAGCGCCAAATCGTTCCAGTTGCAGCCGATCAACGGCTCTCCGCAGCTGCTTTGGCCGCCGGACAATCGATCCTGGGTGACAAACGGATGAATTTGATTGTGGCACCGCTCTATACAGTGCGCGGCCATTTGGGTTTCACTGTCTTCTCGGTCGGGCCACGCGACCATGTTTTCTACACGCAACTCAGCAGCAGCTTGGGTCACAGCATCCAAAACGAACTGCTCTTGGACCAGGTGCGCAAACATGCCATCGAACTCGAACAACGGGTCGAAGAGCGCACCGCCGATCTGCGTAACGCCAATCAATTGCTGATTTTTGCCAAGGAGCGTGCCGAAGCAGCAGCCATTGCTAAAAGTCAGTTTTTGGCGACGGTGAGCCACGAAATCCGCACCCCGATGAACGGCGTGATCGGCATTACCAATCTTCTACGCGAGACGCCGCTACGCAGCGATCAAATGGAATTTGTTGAAACTATTCGCCAAAGCAGTGAGAGTCTGCTCACGATCCTGAATGACATTCTAGACTTCAGCAAGATCGAGTCGGGCAAGTTGACACTCGAGCAGGCTCCCTTTCAGGTGAAAGAGTGTTTCCGAGATGTGATCAATTTAGTGGCACCGCTGGCGCGCGCCAAAAATATCAAATTGACTTCCCAATTTACCGACAAGGTACCGTCTGTTCTGGTCGGCGATGTGACTCGCCTGCGTCAGGTTGCCATGAACCTGCTGACCAATGCTGTCAAGTTCACGGAAAAAGGCTATGTCGCGCTCGAGGTCGATGCTCAAATGCAGACAGACGGGGACTGCATCCTTTATGTCAGCGTGACTGATACTGGGATTGGCATTGCACCCAACAAGCTAAGCAACATGTTCCAACCCTTTACCCAGGCAGATTCGTCGATCTCGCGTCGTTTCGGTGGTACGGGATTGGGCTTAGCGATTAGCAAACGGCTCTGCGAATTGATGCATGGCCAGTTGTGGGCAACCAGCAAGTTAGGGGCAGGTTCTAGCTTTATCTTTACGATCCGTGGCGAAATCCCGACAACGCCCCTCAATGAACTGAGCATGACTCAGAATTCACATGAAGAAGCGGTCCAAACGCAAACGCTTCGCCCCTTGAGTATTCTGCTCGTTGAGGATAATCTTGTCAACCAGAAGGTGGCAAAACATGTCTTGGAGCGACTGGGCTACTGTGCCGATGTGGCGAACAATGGGCTGGAAGCGGTCGCCGCTGTTCAACGCAAGAGCTACGACGTCATCTTGATGGATGTGCAGATGCCCGAAATGGATGGCCTTGAAGCAACACGGCGCATTCGTCACATGTCGCTCATTAGCCAGCCCAAGATCGTCGCCATGACGGCTGGTGCCTTTGAAGAAGACCGGCGCAACAGCCAAATGGCAGGGATGGACGACTTTGTCACCAAGCCAGTTCGTGCCAAAGACTTGGCCTCGGCCATTCTCCGTGTCACTTCGACCGAATTGATGATGGCGGTGGCGTAGAAGTTGCAAAGTGGCAGAGTTGCAGAGTGGCAAAGTAATCCATACTCTTTTACTCTGCAACTTTGCCACTCTGCAACTTTTCCCCTCTTCTCTACATCCACCCTTTTGCCATTGGCTCCAACAAGGCCATGCCCTTGTGGACGGGGTCAGCCAACACCCGGGCGCTGAGTGCCTCGGCTTGGGCTTGAGCTTCGGCCACAATCGTCGATTCATCCAAGGTGAGTACCTTCCCATCGCGCATGAGAATCTGACCATCGACCATCGAAAGCACCACTTCACGCCCGGTCGCGGCATAGACCAGGTTGGGTACAATTGTGCGGATGGGAGTCTCCAGCGTCGGCACAAGATTGGGCGAGCGCAGATCGACTAGAATCAGATCAGCCTTTTTGCCCACTTCCAGCGAACCCACTTGGTCGCCTAGACCGATTGCCCGGGCACCTTCAATCGTTGCCATACGTAAGACATCCCAGGCCTGTAGTGCAGTTGGATTACGATATTTGATCTTGTTGAAGAGCGCGGTCAATTTCATCTCGTTAAAGACGTTATTGCAATTGTTACCTGGAGCTTGATCCGAACCCAATGCCACCAATCCGCCTGCCTGGCGGAAGACCAAGGCTGGCGGCACAATGCCATCGATAATGCCAATACTACCCGAGCAGAGCGCCATCCGTGCGCCACTCTTGGCAATCATCTCGGTTTCCTCATCGGTCGCTTCGGTGAGGTGGACAGCCAGCAGTTGATCATCCAGATAGCCGATCCCTTGCAAATATTCAGGCGTACGCTTGCCATAGCGTTTGATCATCTGGTCAATCTCGCGGTCACCCTGGGCTACATGCATGTGGATCATTAGCCCCATCCGTTCGGCCACCCGTTTAACTTCGAGCAGTTGATCGCTGTCCATCATGTCAGGTGCTTGTGGGCCAAACATCACCGTGATTCTGCCGTTGGCTGCACCATGCCAGCTCCTGGCAAATTCTACGGCTCGATTGAGGCTTTGCTCGCCCACCTCGCGATCAAAGGGATAGAGATCGCCCACCTTCCAGCCCGCCATGCCACCAGGCGGCATCGCATTGATCGTGGGTGTCAGACGGGCGCGCACGCCAGCTTGCACAAAGGCTTCTGGCCAGCCAGAAAACGGATTGGTATAATCGCCCATCGTTGTGGTGCCAGCCTTGAGTGCTTCGACCAGATCGAGACGCGCACCGGCAAGAGCGGCTTCCGGCGTGAGATAACGGGCATAGGGGGAGAGCGCCCTTTGCATCCAATGGCTGACATCTTGAGCCACGCCACGCACAATCGCCAAGGGCATATGCATATGGGCATCGATCAATCCTGGAAGCAGGGCATGGTGCGAGGCATCAATGGTTTCGTTCGCCAGAAAGCGGGCCTCCAGCTCAGCAGTTGTCCCAACAGCAATGATTGACGAGCCGCTCACTGCCACAGCTCCATCCGCAATATAGCCAACGCCGTCGCCCTGCATCGTGAAAAGGTGGGCGTGGACAAATAGAAAGTCGCAAGCTTCGTTCATGGGAATCTCCAATCCGTGAAGTAGGGGGAGGGTGTGTTAAAATCGATGAGAATGAAGAGGAGGGGTGAGGGTAGAGGAACCCGCCTCACCCCTCCCCATATCATGGACCCTCCGACTGGTTCTGAGTTTAGGGAGTTCACTCGTGAATGATTATATCGTACGTGTGCTGGCAAAGGAAGCTGGCATCCGTGGTTTAGTTTGTGTAACAACCAACTTGGTCAACGATGCCGTGCAGCGTCATGAAGCTACGCCAAGCGCAGCGGCGGCGTTGGGTCATATTTTGACTGCAGGGATTTTGTTGGGAGCGTTGCTCAAAGTTTCACAACGAGTTGCGCTAAAAGTAGAAAGCAAAGGTGCGATTCGTAAGATGCTGGCCGAAGCGGACTCGTATGGGCGGGTGCGTGGCTATGTACTACCGAATGATGTCGGGCTGGTCGGCGATACGCCAGCCGAGGATGTCGCCGCCGCCGTTGGTGATAAAGGCGTGCTGACGGTGGTGAAGGATTTACGGCTACGTGAGCCGGTGGAAGGGGTTGTGCCGATACAGACCGGCAAACCAGACGCTGATCTGGTCTACTATCTGATGCAATCAGAGCAGACTCCTTCTTTGGTGGAGATCGATGCCAAGCTCACTGCCAAGGGAGAGGTGGCAGTGGCTGGGGGATTGCTCTTTCAGGTTTTGCCTGACCATGAGCCCAGCGCCCTGGTTGAATTAAGTGAGCGGCTGGATGATCTGCCCGCCTTGGGCGTGTTATTGGCCAACGGTCAAACACCAGAATCGTTGCTGGTCGATTTGATGGGCGACACGGAATATGAGATCCTGGAGAAGATCCCGTTGCGTTTTGAATGTTCATGCAGCCGGGAACGCTCTGAGCAGGCATTGATCTCAATTGGACGCGCTGAGTTGGAAAGTTTGATCGAAGAGGGCGAGGCAGTCGTCGATTGCCACTATTGCCACCAGCGCTATGTATTCAACCGAGAAGCGTTAGAGGAGCTTTTAGCAAAGGCTAGAGTTTAGCAATTGTGGATTGCGGATTGCGGATTTGATCCGCTAACCGCTACTCGCTTTTCCATGCTGGCGCGTGAAGTAGGGATTACCACTCGCAATTCACAGAAGGAACCTGCATGAAAATTGAAGTCGCCGCTATTGATATGGACGAGACCTTGCTGGGTGAGGATGGCAAGGTCTCACAGTGTACCGCAGAGGTGTTGCAACGTTGGTTGGCCTCCGGTCGGCGCTTGGTGATTGCAACGGGAAGACCGACACGCATGATCGCCGAATCGCTCCCTACATTTCTACACGAAGTGCCGTGGATTACTTACAACGGAGCCGAAGTACATGAGGCAGGTCAGCGCATCTTTTGCGATTTGTTGACACCAGAGTTGAGCAAAGCCATCGTCGAACATCTACAACGTTCGATCCCCGATTGCGGCATCGGCATGGAGGTGGATGGCCAACTTCATCTCAATCGCCCCACCGAAAAGGCCAAGCGCTACACCATCAGCGACCCCGCCACCCTCTGCGACCGGGCGGCGGCCAAGATTCTCTGTTTTGGAGGAGAAGCGGCACTGCTGCGCGCCGTTCTTGCCGAACCGATCCACGGGGCACGCGTTCTGATCTCCGACAAAGTTCACTTCGCCCAGATCATGTCCATCACCGCCGACAAAGTTCATGCGCTGGAATTTGTGGTTGAACGCTGGGGGCTTTCACTCGACAACGTGATTGCCTTTGGCGATGATGTCAACGACGTGGAGATGGTGCGGCGCAGTGGCATTGGCGTGGCGGTGGAGAATGCGGTAGAGCCAGTCAAGGCCGTTGCCAAACGGATTGCGCCACATCATAGGGAGAATGGCGTAGCCCACGTTTTATGTGAACTTTTGTAGCGTAAGAAATTATCTTACGCTACACCTTCCTCCGCCAAATCGCAATCTCTCCGGCTGGGGCAAAGCCGATCTGCGTGTAAATCGGCACCGATGGCGGATCGGGAAAAACGCAGGCAGACAGATCAGGACGGGCGGCAACGGCTGCTCGAATCAGCGCTGTGGCATAGCCCCGTCGGCGATAGGGCAAGAGGGTCGATAGGCCATAGATGCCCAACATGTCGTCCGTAGCGTGAGCAATCACACCCGCCACCACTTTTCCCTCCAACCAAGCCACCCAATAGAACATATTTGGATTCTCCAAGGTGGCAACTGGATGCCAACTGTGTGAGGGGCGGCTCGCCAGCATCTCCTCGTTCTCTTCAAAACCGACCCAGGAAGCACGCTCAAATTGATCGAGTCCCTCTGCCGTGGTCACACGCTCCACGCGCAACCCGGCTGGGCGTTGGTAGCCATCCTCGGCTAGCGGTCCGGCAGGGCGTAGATACCAGGGATTCTGTATCTCGTGGACAAAGCCCGCCTCGGCAACTCATACGCACCCCAACAATCGTACAAACTAAACGTTTCCTCGCCCCACGCCGCCACTACTTTTGCTAAATCATTCGTAAAGTCGGCGCTCGTGGTATACTTCCCAACATTGGTTGCACCGAGGTAGATGCCCGATCCCCCTGGTCGCCGCCACCAGAGGGAACCCTCAACATAGGCTTCAACACCCAAGGGTTGCAGCGAAGCACTCATCCAATCGGCAAGATTGAGCGCCATCGCTTTGGTTGCTGTGTCTGAAGTCATAGACGGGTTATGTAAAAACAGTAGAGTTAGGGGATGAGAATCAGAAAATGTGATGCGTGATGCGTGACAAACGGATATGTCGTTTCAACACTTATCGATTGAAGATGAGAGATGATCTGCAATTCACGGATCACGTTTCACGCATCTTTTCAATAAACTATGCCACAGAATCGTGCATCAACCTATTTCGACCAGATCAAGTTTGCCTTGGAGCATTATCACGATGCGGCCACCTTGGCTGAATCGTCGCCGTTGGCGGCACCCTATTTTTTGGGGTCGGCGCTGCGCTTGGCAACGGCGACAGCGCATGAACGGGGAGAGGTGCTCTGTCGCGAAATCGATGCTGCGCTGTCCACCCTTTGGAGCGAAGCGCTACCCGAGGGTGGACAGCAGATGATGCAGGCTGCGCAGGAGGAATTGGAGCAGCAGGGACGTGGGGCGCGCTATGATTGTCTGATTCTCGAACTCAACTACTTTAAACGCCGCTTCAAGCTCGCTAACCAATCTGAAATCTACAACGACATTCTTCATATCTCGCGTGCCAGCCACGATCGCTATCTCGCCACTGCGGTCGAACGGCTGGGTTCGGCGCTGTTACGTCGTTTGCGCCCCTCCTTGCGCTTTGAACAGCCACGCTTAACGCACCTGGTTGGACGTTCAGGGCTGTTGCAACAGGCGCTTGAAATGCTGCTCAGTGGCAAAAGCGTCACCTTGACAGGCGCTGGCGGCGTGGGTAAGACCTCGTTGGGGCTGGCGCTGGGCGAGGAATGGCTGACCCCGGCACTCTTCTGTACACCATCCGTCCCGGTGTCAACGATTCACTACATAGTCTGCTCTTTGCCCTGGGTTACTTTTTGCAGCAACAAGGCGCATCGTTGCTCTGGCAAAACAGTTGGTGGCCAATCATGGGCAGATCAAAGACTTTCAGCTTGCAGTCGGCCTGACGCAAAGGATCTGCGCTCATTGGCCCAGCGCGCCCCCTGCTCTGTTTTGACGAGATCGATCTCTTGCGCCGTCTGACCTTAGAAGATGAAAACCCTCGCCACACGCAACTGCTCGAATTTATCGATACTCTGCGTCCAGTCAGTGCTTTACTCCTGATTGGGCAGCAGTCGGTGCTGGAGAGCGATCTGGTCGTGACGGATGGATTGGCAACGTGGGCGAAGCCAGGGGGCTACGCCAGCAGGCCATTCCACATTCAGCAGAGAGTGGGGCGCGTTGCATTTCTATGCCCAGGGCAATCCCCGGCTGCTCTGAACTTTGCCTGGCACTCACACGCAGCAGTGGTGCAACGCTTAGCCACGCCATCGACCACCGTCACAGTCGCCCGCAGTCTCAGCCCTCTGGTAACGCCTCCAACGCCGACTCAACGGGCAGGAGCGGCATCTGCTTGCCCAGCTTGCCATCTTTCGTAGTCCGGCACCCCTCGATGCCTGGCAAGCTTCAGGGGAGACAACAAGCAGACGATGACAAACAGTTCGGTGCGCTGCTGAAGCCGCAACTTGCTGCGCCTGGATGGACAGGGCGGCGTCTACTTGCTGCCCGCCGTGCGGGATGTGATCGTTCACGATTTGGCAATTGAGACGCGCCAACAACTGCATCAACAGGCTGCAGCCATCCTCCAGCAACGGGGTGAGATCACCGAAGCTGCCTGGCATCTGCTGGCTGCCGACCAACCGGAGCAGGCGGTGGCGCTCTGGTTTCCGCAGCGTGAGGAGGAAATTCAACGCGGGGCAGCCGCAGCTGCGCTGGCGATCTTCGAGCAGGTATCGCAACATCGACTGACAGGCAAGTCTCGCCAGCAATTGGCGCTCGTACGTGCTGAGTTATATCAATTGTTAGGTGAACCCGACAAAACCAGTGCCACGCTCAGCGAGAGCCAATGGCCAGCCGACAGCGAGCTTGCCATCGATGCGGCCAGGCTCTGGGGCGATGCGCTCGATGCCACAGGTCGCTCGGATGCTGCGCTGGAACGTTATGAGGAAGGGGCACAACGGCTGAACGCACTGCTCAATCAGGGTGCGCAACTTTATGTACAACGGGGCTTATTACAACTGCGCCAACGCGAGATGGAAGAGGCACGACGCAATGCCAATCTGGCGCGCTTTCATGCCGAACGTCTACTTGGCGCAGTGGCCGATCAACAAGGTGATTTTCAGCAGGCATTGGTTCATTATCAGAGCGCCTTGAGCATTGCCGAAGCCTTGAAGCATGAGCCAAGTCTGGCGCAGATCCATCACTATTTGGGCATCTTGACCGGGCGTCATCAGCGGATGGAGGTTGCGCTGCCCTATTTTGAGGCCGCCATGCAGCACTACGAGCACATCGGCGACCGTCTCACACGTGAGTATGTGCGCTAATTTGGCCTCGGCCTATATCCAGGGTGGCAACTTTGCCGCAGCTATCGAACATGCGCGCAAAGCCTTGATCTTCTTTCAGCAGATCGGTAACTCCTTTAGCATTGCGCTCAACGCCTCCAACCTGGCCGAAGCGCACGCCCAGTTGGATCAGCTTAGCGAGGCGCAACATTATGCGGAATTGGTCTTGCAACAGGAAGAGCCACACAGTCATCCCTATGCGTTCTTTACCTTGGGTGTGGTGCAACAAAAGCGCCAACAACAGCAACAGGCTGAACTCTACTTTGCCCAATCACGCCAACTGGCACAGATGAATCGAGATCGCTTCTTGCTCGCCTATGCCTGCCGTTCGCTGGGCGAAGTCTATCTGGCACAGGGACAAGCCGATCCAGCCAATCAAGCGTTGCAGGAAGCGCTGAGTCTGTTCCGTGAAATGGGCATTCAGGATGAGATTGCCAAGACCGAGAAGCTGCTGGAAAGTGGCACATGATGCGTGATCCGTGAATTTTCTGTCAACATATCTCAGGACTTGACACGTTTCACGCATCACGTTTCACGCATCATCAGCAACTTGCGCACTAGATCACACTTTCGCTGTGTTCTGCGCTAATTCTCGAAGAGACAGAAAGTTGTATGCTATGCACAGCAAAATTTCCAGTAGAGTTGGTAATCCAGTAGCTTATAACCCTATCAGTGGATAGCAGTCCAGGAGAGCAATTTTTATGAAACAGCTTATCACTCACCTTCGCCTAACCGTCGCCCTACTGATTGCCAGTTTACTAACTCCTGCCTTCGCCCAGCCAGTCCAGGCAGCGCCGCAAACAGGGTACTTGTGGACCTTAACCTTCGACTTTGAAGCAGGCTACAACGGTGAACTACTGCTCAAGGTCGGCCCCTGGCAAAATGGTGCGCTGCTCGACGTGACCGAGAAGTCGGCTACCACGGTCAATTGTCAGCCAGTGGGCGATGTGAGCTTGGGCAAGGGCTATGCAATTTTCAATAACGGTGGTTATCTACAGTGTGACATGGATATCGCCGGCGCGCTGTTTGCCAATCACGGCATCGAAGCGAATGAGACGGATACCTATGGTTCCTTGACAATGCGGGCACGAACGAGCGTGGTTGGCAACGGCACAGCGCCTCTGTTTGCCCATCCCGATGCCCAGTTCTGGCTCACCACGCCCTCAGCGATGCAAGTTACGGTCAATAGTGACCTTTCCAACGGCAACGGTGCAATGACCAGTTGGTTTTCGGCGGTTTCCTGGAACTCATGGCAGACCTACACCTCGTACTACCTCTGTAGCGGCGGCTGTGATCTGACCCACTATGCGGGCGCCAATCAGCAATCGTTGGCAAACCAGGGCGCAGCAGCCACCTTCGCCACGGCACCGACCAGCTTCACGATTGGCAAGCTGGGTGGCAACACACTGACCGGACGCATCGACGAATTAATTATTGATCCTGGTAATTCGGGTCATTACTAAAATTAGTGCAAGGCGAAGAGAGCTACCTGGTTCGTTGAACCAGGTAGCTCTCTTCGCGCTTTGCGCTTTACTCATTTGCCAGCTTGTTTATACTTCGGCGAACTCCCCTTTTCTGACGTACCCCTCCCATTTTGAGGCATCAACTCACCTCACCCTGTTGCATACTATTTCCATATCAAGCGGTGACCGGTTCACTGCTTTGTAATATACAGCGAAAGGAGAGACTTGCAACATGAACCCCTTCACCCTAACTCGCAAGCCCCTGCCTACCCTAAGTTGTTGGTGATAGAGTTGCCGGATTTCCGAATGGCAAGCGGTTGGTTGCAGCAGTGAACTTTTGCGAGCAAACCTGTCATTGGCGGCTATGGCGCAATGGCAACGTAGTGAGGGAGAGCAGCGGCGCAACTCTATACGACACAGCGGTCTTCTGGAGTTAAGGGAACCGATTCTCCCTGGTGAATATCAAGTGGAATTCGCGGTACGTGACTACCAACCCCTCCCTAACCCTCCCCAAAATAAGGAGCGAATTGTCACGGTAAGGATTTAGTCTTGTGTATAGAAGAAAAGACTCGTTCTGCCCCTGCATGGTTCCCTCCTTAAACAGGGGAGGGCTAGGGAGGGGTTGCAGTGTAGCGACATACATTCAAAAGGAGCATAAAAATGTTGAGCAAACGCCAAAGCATTTTTCCCTTGCTGCTGGTGCTGAGTCTGTTATTACAGCTACCTACAGCAGGATTATACGCAGCCCCCACGGCACCCAGCCAACCCGACAACGTCGCCTGCCGACCCAACGAGGGCAAGGTCGATCAGGTGCGGGTCGAGTGGAAAGACACCAACGACGGCACCGTTGACTACAAGGTCTATCGCAAAAATGTCAATGACAACAGTTGGGGATCGGCACTAGCCACCGTAACCGATGGCTCTAAGAATGGCACCTGGAAATATGTGGACAGCAAGGCCGATGGCGATCCCGATCAGAACATCGTCTACCAGTACCGAGTGACTGCTGTGGATGGTGATACCGAGACCGCTCCTGGTGCTGATCAGACCTGCCGCGAACCAATCTATCTGGATGCCGACCCAGATGGCAACCCCAACACTGACGATGGCACCTATCGCATGTTCTATCGCTTACAAGAGTGTCCCGAGTATGATGGCAAGGCAGCCTGCACGGAGAACATTCAAGTCAACGGCCAAAACAAACATGTGGCCCAGATGTTACAGACCAGCGAAGCCTACCGAGCCAAATTGATGGCGATGGGCTTCAACGATCCAGGCAACTTCACCGATGTCGATAAGTTCCCGCTTGATTTCTTCCCCTGCAACAACGGTTGCGCCAACGGCGATGGCATTCAATATCCTCCTGGCAACTTTGTAGGCACCGACTACGACCCCAACACCGGTGGCGGCGAAGATTACGAAGTCTTTGTCGGCGGCCATGAGATCTTCCATAAGGCCCAAGGGGCACTGGGTGGCGGCAAGGGGGACCCCTTCTACAAGTGGCTGATCGAAGGTCAGGCCCGTATGAGCGAAGACAAAGTCTGCATCTTCAACCCTAGTCAGTGCATCACATGGGACAACGTGCCCGAAAAGTATTACCTAGGACAGATTGAGTCTTATCTCGGCAAACCTGAGTACGGCTTGCAGAAACAATCCTACAACGCCGCGCTCTTCTGGCTCTACGTGGCAGAACAGTTTGCCGGGGTGACGAGTGAACCGGAGTATGGCATGGATGTGCTCCTTAAATTCTGGCAGAAGAATCTGGAGAACAAGAATGGGGGTGGGCTGAAAGATGGCATCCAAACCCTGAACGATGCCCTCTCTGACCCAGCACTCTTTACCACGGACCGCCGCTTCAAGGACATCTTCGAGGATTTTGCGGTCGCCAACTATGCCAAGGATTATCTCGCCAATCCGGTTGCGGCTGACATGAAGAAGTACAACTACATCGACGATGAACAAGGATTGGATTTTGGCAAGGTAAAACTTTCAGCGCAGACGACGATTACCACGGGGACATCTCTACTTAGCACCTCGTCGGTCAATGCCTGGGGCGCTCGCTACTTTGAATTTGACGTCGATCCCAGCGTTTCGGTGGTTAATTTTCAGGTCAATCCGCTGCCGGGGACACCCCATAGCCTCTACTATCACCTGTTGGGCATTGACAACAATCAGATTGTCGATCAGTGGTCCTCCGAAGGCAGCAGCCTCGATTTGTCGATCCCCAATCTGACCCCGGTTTATGATCGACTGGTGTTGATCGTGGCAGGCTTGGAAAAGCATGTGCTCTTTGACTATAGCGTGAATCTGAGCGATGGTGTCTTTATTCTCAGCCCCAATGCCCAGTTTCCCGATGCCGTCGGCGATGCTAACTCGCCAGGCAAGTTTATTACTTGGTTGCGCGTGATGGATGTCAACAATCAGCCAGTAGCCGGCATCGACCCGAATGACTTCACCATCTCGGTCGGCAACACGGTGATTCACCCCGTTGGCAATGGCGGTGAGGATGCGCTGATCTCGTCCTTCTACAGTGCCGACCGCTATATGCTGGCGTTGCGTGCGCCTGCCAATCCAGGCTGCACCGCTTGCCCACTCACGGTGAGCTATGGCGGCAACAGCGATAGCGAACCTAACGCCATCCTCTACGGGCCGCCGGTCAGCGTCGATAACATGATTGTCATTGACCGTTCAGGCAGCATGGAGGGCGCAAAGATCGAGGCAGCCAAGGGTGCGGCCAAAGTCTATGTCGATTCCTACGAAACCGGTGACCGCATCGGTGTGATCAGCTACAACAGCACACCTACCAGCGAATACACACTCCACGGCTGGAGCAATACGACGCGCCAACAAGCGCAGAATGAGATCGAGACGCTTGCGGCCCCCGCAGGTGATACGGCGACCGGTGCGGCCTTGCGCGAAGGCATGAAGCAGTTGATCGATCAGGCTAGCCCGAATCCGGCCTGGGCGATGGTGCTCCTTTCCGATGGCAAAGATACGGTGGAAGATACGGATCAGCATATTCCCAAATTTATCGGTGAATACGATAAACGGGTCGATAACGGACTCGATGTCCCTACAATCCATGTGGTGGCAGTCGGCGACGACGCAGATGGTCCTGCGCTGCAACAGGTGAGTGACATTTCAGGCGGAGAGTTTCAATACTTACCGGAAAGCGGAGGCGTCATGGCTGCCGACACAGTGGCGACCGGCGACATCGCTTTGCAACTCGATTTAGCAGAGATCTACCGAGTCTTTGCCGAGGAGGTAGTGGATGAACAGCAAATCTACGCCCAACAGAATGCAATCACCAACGCCACCTCCAAGACCCACAACATTCTGGTCGAAGGCAGCGCTGGCCAGTTGGTCGTGGTCGTCAAATATGTTTACACCGACTTCGGCATCCCGATCTCACCCAAACTGACCCGTCCGGATAACACGGTCGTGGGCGCACCCACGCTCACGGGTGGTAGCGGCAAGAGTTTCCACTGGATCTGGCGCATTCCTGCCCCGGCGGCTGGCACGTGGAAGCTGCAAATCAGCCCGGTGATTCCCGGTCTGGCAGCGGCAGAGGTGACATCTCCCAGTGACCCGAACGACACAGTCGATCCGAATGCGCCAGGGGCCAGCCGTACCGACTATTTGGTCGAAGCCGCCCTGGTCAGCAACTTAACCCTGGACGCCTTCCTGGGTCTGTCCCCTGCCGAGCGGCTGTTAGGCAAAGCAATGCCGATCCGAGCCTTGCTGGCCGACAATGTGCCCGTGCCAGGCGCAACCGTTACGGCGACGGTCAAACGTACGGGCGAGGTTGTCAAACTCTTTGATGATGGCAAACACGATGACGGTGTCGCCAAAGACGGCGTCTATGCGGGCTTGATCAAGAATACCTTTTCAGCAGGCGGCTATCAGGTGCTGGTCGAGGCAAGTGGGACAGCGCCACTGGCCGGTGCATTCCAACGACGGGCACGGCTCTCCTTCTTCCTCAGCGCTGCCCCCAGCCGCGACCAAGACCTGCTGCCCGACTGGTGGGAAGATGGCTGGGCGTGTATGAACTCCAGCGTCTACGATCACGATAAGGACTACGACCTGGATGGGCTGAACAACTTGCAGGAATTCCAGAATCATACCAATCCCTGCGATCCCGACACAGACGATGGTGGCGAACAAGATGGCTCCGAGGTCACGCGTGCCGTCAATCCGCTCAACCCGGAGGATGATTTTAGCCGCCCGCCAGTTGGGCAGAGCTGGCCTGGTGTCGGCAAGGTCACACTCAAGTTGGCAACTTCGCCGCTTGCCCCCAAGATGGACATCTATCGAGCCGCAACGGCGAGTGGCCCCTTCCAGTTGATTGCCAGCGATGTCCAGGGCGATCAATATGAGGACAACGGTCTGCCCAACGGACGGGAGGTCTGTTATCAAGTCGTGGCTAAGGGGCGTGGCAGTACAGCCCCCTCCGACATCACCTGCGCCACGCCACAAGCCGATCCCTACCCGCCGCATGGCGAAGTCTTCTTGCCTGTCGGCGTGCTTGAACCAGTGCTATCCAAGACCAAACTGCTGCTCCAAGGTTTCGATAATCCCTACACCGACGAGCACCCTGCCTTTGACGGCGAACTGGTGACCCAAAATGCTGAAGAGAGCGGCGTGGTCGAGATGCAACTCAGTAGCCGCGCCGACTTCGAAGGTGCGCAGTGGGTGCCCTACAGCCTGTTTTACGATTATGACTTCCAGGCCACCGCCTCGGGACTCTACACCGTCTTCGTCCGCTATAAAGATGCGGCAGGTAATATCTCGGACACGGCAGCCCGTACGGTACAGGTAGATGCAACTGCGAGCCAGTCGCAGAAGGTGTACTTGCCGTTAGTGACAAGATAACAGGATGAGCTTGCTGCTGAAATAGATTTGTTTATACATGTCACTGGGCCTGTTGTCTCGGTGACATGTATTTGAATTGGCAAGGGCGTAACGTGAGCTAAAAACTTCACGTTACGCAGCAAGTTCAAGATTATGCTGCCTGCATCAGCGAATGGGCAACCGCAAGGGTGTGCCCCTACGCATTGTGATCAGGCAATGTCTATCTGCTTTGTTTATTATCGCATTTAAACAGCTTCACCCTATGTGCCACAATAGTCAGCCTTTTTGCGAGCTATGAACTATTAATCTACCCAGTATCACAAGGTAACCACATCGTTCCGCATCCCAACAACCGGTTATTGTGACGCGTCGATCCCCATTTCTGAGGCATCAATTGCTCCCAAGCTGCCGCATAATAGTGACAGAAAGAGGGACGCAAGACGTCCAAGCAGTTGAATTTATCAAACGTAATCAAAAGGATGCACTCAGTATGAACAAGCTATTTTCCAAAACCCTGCGCATTGTCAATTCTGGCTTCGTCGCCGCCCTGTTGTTGACCAGTCTACCGTTCGCTACTCCTTCTGTCCAGGCAGCAACCAGCGCAATGAGTAGTGAAAGTAGTTGTACAGTCTCGGGCGTAGGGCCGAAGCTCTTCTTGCCGATGGTGGCCAATGGCAGCGGCGGTGCAGTAAATGTCGCCAACGCACCGGCCCAAGTCGCTGCCACCCCTCGCACTTTGCGCTATCAAGTAGGCAAGACCTACAGCTATCACTACGACCTAGCCGTCGAGAGCCAATCTGTCAGCCAGGATGGCGAGGGGAGCCAGACCAGCAACGGTCAGGCGCTTGGGGTGATTGCCGATGTCGATGTGGCAATCACGGCGCAGAACAATAACGTCTTTACAGGGAATCTCGTCTTCCGCAACACGCAGCTTTGCAACGCCGATGTCACCGGTGTCGGCACCACGATTGAGGATGATGAATTGCTCAAGGCGTTGGCCCAGCCGATCCTCTTCAAACAGAAAAGCAATGGCACCATCAGCGAAGTCTCTTATGAGGCGGGTGCTCCCGACGCAGCGGTCAATCTGCAAAAGGGTGTGCTCAATTCGCTGCAAGTGACGCTGCAATCGACCGATAGCTATGAAGTGGAGGAGCAGGGCGGCCAGGGCAGCTACAAAGTGCACTACACCGTCAATGACAGCGCTGAAGGGCTCAATATCGCCCGCCTTTTCAATCAGGACAGCTTCCTCACCCTGCTCTATGCAGGCGATGACAACCAGGAATTACAGTTGCAGAACAGCAGCAGCCTCTTGCTGGATGCCGCGCTGGGTGTGATCAAGTCGGTGAATGTCAACGAAACCATCGTCAGTGCCGAACAGAGCCAACCGCCCGTGAGCACCGATGGACCTGCCGATGGCGCTTCCGCCACCTCGGGTGCAGAGACACGCAGCCTATTGAGCTTGAGCGGCGTCAGTGACAGCGGTTTACAAGCAGCCGCACAGCCGAACGTCAACTATGTGGTCGGTGGACTGGGTGCAGCAGTGAGCGATGAAGGTCCCTTCCGCCCCGGCATCGACCTCACAACCGTCGATCTGAACGCCGAGTTGGCCGCTCTGGAAACCGCCCCAGATGATCCGGCCCTGGTCGAACGAATCTCGGACCTGATTGACAATGACGAAGGCACGACAGTTCTCGACACACTGGCGACGCGCATGTCAAGCAACAGCAGCAACGATGAAATTAGCAAGGGTTATGTCGATGTCTTGGGTGTCAATGGCACGCCGCAAGCCCAAGTTCGGCTGCTCACGTCAGTGCAATTTCCATATAGTCTGGCCGTGCAGGAACATGCACTGATCGGCATCATCACCTTACGCAATCCACAGCCAAGCACGGTGCAAGCCGTACAGAACATTGCCAATGATGCAAATTCACCTCTACACGACCTGGCACTGCTGGTGCTCGGTGGGCTGGCGGAAACGTACCAAGACCCAACTGGCAACACGCTGGGAGCGATTAAGCAGCAATTACGCGAAGGTTTACGCCTTGCCGCCACGGACGATAGCCGCATCCTCTACCTCGATGCGATTGGCAACTCAGGCGATGCCAGCGCACTCAGCCAGATTGAAGGATATCTTGCCAAGAGCAATGCCTTTGCGCTACGTATGGCCGCCATCGAGTCGCTGCGCAAATTCCCGGCCAGCGATGTGGAAGAACGACTGGTCACGCTGTTGAACGATACTACCGACGAGCCAGAGATTCGTGAGATCGTCGCCAATGTGTTGCGCGGTCGGGTGCTCAGCGAAAGTGCAGCCGCAGCGTTGGCAGCCTACGACAACGCCGCATTGATGGCCGCCTCGTTCGAACAGACGAATGACACTACCTGGAAGAAAAGCTGGAACAAGCATTTGGGTGGCAACAAGTTCGGCATTAACCTGCCAGGCAGTGTCAATGCCGCCGAAAAGCTCCAACCAGAGCGCAATGTCAGCCTGGTCGCTGAACAAAAGGCCGACGCCCATGCCTGGTCGTTCACCTACAATGTGGCTAAAGCCGAGATGGTGAGCAAGCGCAATGGGGACCATCAAGATTTTCACCTGGGCCTCTACTTGCTCAACAACAAGATCAAGAAGGAGTGGAACAAGTCAGTGCAGTGTGACTTCAACAAGAGCGCCAATGTCTACAAGAAGACCCATACCTTGATCGATTTCTCGCAGAAGATTCCTGTCTGGGCGATTATCAACATCACCATCGGCATCCGAGCGACTGGCTCGCTTTCGCTCGACTACAGCTACGATCTGGATGTCTGCAACCCGCTGCACCCGTTCGTCTCTGGCTCGATTACACCAGCGGTCAATGCTACGCTCGAAGGCTATGCCGCAGTCAGTATCGAAATTGTTCGGGCCGGCGCTAGTGTTTCCGGGACGTTGCTCAACACCTCACTGCCCGCCAAGCTGACAGCCAAGCGCGATGACAAGTTTGAACTCTGCATGAATATCACGGTCAAAACCAAACCGCTGACTATCGCCGTCAAAATCTTCGCCGAACGGCGCAAACTCACCGGCGGCTGGAAGCGCTTCGCCGAGAAAACAATCTTTAAGTACGAAACACCGCAGAAGAACTATGCACTGCTTGATAAATGTTTGAAGTAAAGCAGTAAGGTAGTAAATCAGTGGGACAGTGGGACAGTGAGTTATTCGCTCACTGTCCCTTTATTTTCTGAAACAAGGCGCTCGTTCCCGTAATGCCCCATCGGGGTATCAGAATTTAGACTGGCATCCATTCATTCTTGCATTTGTTGTAGATTCCACGAAATAGGTTGATCATTTGGAGTGCATATCAAGATGGGTGCGAACCTTCAGAGCCCCGCCCCCTTACTGACGTGCGGGGCTCTGAAGGGCACATTTTGCCTTAAACTTGATATGCACCCATCATTTCTCCGTTCGAGATCTCCATCCAATGATCCCGATGGGACATCGTAGGGAGCAATGCTGACTGATCGTTCAAAATCTGGTAGAATGACTTGAATGGGTTCTGGTGCAACCAAATACTGTGTTCTTTCGTACTGAATAGTAACGAATCAATCTGCACAAAACCTTGAACCTTGGTGGTCGACAAGTGACCCCCAAATCTCCAATCTCCTAATCTCTCTTTCACAACTCTTCAACTTATGACTCAACCAATTATCGAAGCAACAGAGGTACAAAAACGCTTCCGCACCGGTGAAGTGGAAGTTCATGCCCTACGTGGCGTCGATCTGAGTGTCGAGCCAGGTGAGATGGTCGCCATTATGGGACCTTCGGGCTGCGGCAAGACGACGCTGCTCAACTGCCTTTCCGGGCTGGATGAGTTTGACAGTGGCAGCGTGAAGATCGAAGGGACTGACTTGCGCAAAATGAATGATCGCACGCGCACGCGCTATCGTGCCCAACGGATGGGCTTTATCTTCCAAACTTTCAACCTGCTCCCTGTAATCTCAGCACTGGAAAATGTCGAATTGCCACTGTTGGTGAGCGGCGTCAGCCAACGGGAGGCGCGGCAAAAGGCGGTGGCAGCCTTGGATCAAGTCGGCCTTGCTGACCGTGCCAGACACCGACCCGCCGAACTCTCCGGTGGTCAGCGCCAGCGAGTGACCATTGCGCGCGCCCTGGTCAACAATCCTGCAATCGTCTGGGCCGATGAACCCACTGGCAATCTTGACAGCAAGACGGCCAACGATGTCCTCGACCTGATGAAAAAGCTGAATCATGAGCAGGGACAAACCTTTATCATCGTTACCCACGATGCGGGTATTGGCGCGGCGTGTGACCGTATTGTCCATATGCAGGATGGGGAGATTGTGAACCGTGAAACCTGATGCGTGAGTTGCCGAGCTTCTCCATTCGACGATCAATACTTCACGCATCACGCATCACGTTTCACGCATCACGCTTCAGGAGTTACCATGCTTTCTTCCATCTATACCAACATCTCAATCGGGCTCCTCGTGCTCGTTGGCTTGATCTTGCTGGTGCTGCTGGCGTTGGCCTTTGCCAACCCGGTGCTTGCCAAACTTGGGGTGCGCAACATACCACGTCGTCCGGCCCAATCGATCCTGATCGTGATAGGTTTGACGCTTAGCACAATTATTTTCATTACCTCTCTCTCGCTGGGCGACACCTTAAACTACTCGATTCAACGTCACGCCATTGATGCTTTCGGTACGATTGACCAAATTATTGCGCCGCCACTCCTCTCTATCTTCACTGACCTGCGAGCGACCGCCCCGCAAGATCCTGGCACCTCCAACAGTCCTGACCAGCCGCCTGATCCATTGGCTAACGACAGTTTTGACAGCATTCTGGCCCTAATCGACCAAGGGCTGCCAGGTATTCCAATGGCGCGCTATGATCAGCTCAAAGCTGAACTCGTTAAAGAGCCACTGGTCGACGGCGCTGCGCCATCGATTCTCTTTCCAACCATCATCCGCGATACCAATAGCGGGCAAGGTGAGCCGCTTGGCTTCATCATGGCAGTCGACGATAGTTATACCAGCGAGTTTGGCCTGCACAATCAGGATGGAGAGACGGTCAAGACTAGTTCGCTGCGCCAGGGTGTCGGCAATATTTTCGAACTGACGGCCTCTCTCTTCCAAGGCATCAATCAACAGACGCAGCAACTCGGCATTGGACAGATCAAGATCTCTGATTTGATCCGTCTCTTCAACAGCATTGGCACCGTCGCCTCAACACCGCTCACAGATACCGCAGCCATCGTAAACGCTGCCGACCAGTTGGGGTTGGGACGTTTGATCAGCAACACGACCGGCATCTCCAATACCTCACTCTTGAGCCTGACTCAGCAACTGGGCATTACCGATACCACACTGAGTGGGATTGCTCAGACGCTTGGCATCAGTGACACCACGATTGCTGGCGTGGCGCAGCAGTTTGGCGTTCCTGCTTCGCAGCTTCAGCAGTTGATGCAGCAATTCGGGCTCACCGATACTACAACCCTATCGCAGACTAATGCACTGCCGCTGCTGGCCTTGTTGGGGGCTGGAGGCATTGCCAGCGGACTTTTAAGCAATAATGACGTTGCACCCAACGGCGAAGTGACTGGCACCTTGGGTAACCTCTTTGGTCTATCCGGTGATTCAAACAGCTTGAGCGGCGTAGCCATCCTCAATTCGCTCAACCTCAACACGGCCGGTCAGCGGATCGACAATTATTTGGGCCAGTATGGGCTGCAATTGCGCCAGGGTGAGCTCTATTTGAATCAGTTGGGTGCGGATAAGTTAAGTGCACGCGTCGGTGATACACTCGAAATTTTCATCGGCCCAATCCCGCTGCCCTATCGAGTCAAAGGCATCATCGCAGAATCTGGACCGGCTGGTGCCTTGACGCCCGTGGTGCTGATGCGGCTGGATGAGGCGCAACGGTTGCTCTTTATGGAGGGCAAGGTCAACAATGTGTTGATCTCGCAGAAGGGTGACATTCTGGAGGGCATGCAATACACGTCGCAGGTGGCAGCACGATTACGTGTGCTGGCACTGAATGACGAGCAGGTCACCAAATTGGCCGATTTGCTACGCGATCCGGCAGCACAGTCGGCGCTTGAGAGTGAGATCGAACGGCTGAAACGAGAAGGCATCGTTTCAGCCGAAGACGAGGTTCCCGAGTTCCTGCGTGGCATCATCAACAGCTTTGCTGGCTCGGGTGTACTCGCCAGCGATATGGAGACGCTGAAGAGCGAATTAGCCAAACCAGGCGTTACGCCAGCGCTACGGGAGGTTCTATCCAAGGATGGGATTCGTTCAGCGTTGGCCGAGCTTGATTTGCCAGCACAATTGTCAAGCGATATCAGCACAGCCAGCGCCAAACTAAGTGACCTAATGGTGATCGAGCCGTTGAGCAAGAACACCGTAGTAACTGCCGCCGATGTCACGGGCGGCGTCTTTAGCTCCGTCTTCTCGCTCTTTGGCATCTTCTCGATCCTGGCTGGCATTCTTCTGATCTTCCTGATCTACGTCATGATGGCGGCGGAGCGGCGAGGCGAGATGGGCATGGCGCGTGCCATCGGCGTGCAACGGGGTCATCTGGTGCGTATGTTTGTCACCGAAGGGATGATCTACGATCTGTTGGCGGCAGCGCTGGGAGTTTTGTTGGGCTTACTTGTGGCCTGGCTGATGGTTGGCTGGGTGAGTGGACTCTTTAACAGCATTGGCGAGCAGTTTGGCACCCGCTTTACGATCTTTCGTTTTCGCTTCCACATTGTACCTACCTCGGTGATTATCGCCTACTCACTCGGTGTTTTGCTCACTTTCCTGGTTGTTACCTACTCTTCGTGGCGTGTCAGCCGCTTGAACATCGCTACTGCCATCCGTGATCTGCCGAATGAGGCGACAGCACGACCACGTTCGCTGCTCAATCGCATCTGGCGTTGGCTGGTCGGTCCACTACTCATGGGTGCGGGCGGTTATCTTGTCTATCGAGGTCTAAGTGGTGCGCAGACGTATTTTCAACTTGGCGGAACATTGCTGCTCTGGGGTTTGTCGATCTTGCTGGCACGCAGCCTGGAACAGACACGTATGCGCAATGAGACAGCGATGCGCATCTCCTACTCACTGCTTGGCATCGGCCTCGTGATTGTTTGGGGCGTGCCTTGGAATCAATTGCAGGGGCGCTCTGCCTTTACCGTCTTGATCAATGAACAAGGTTGGCTGCTGGCCAGCTTTGCGCTCCAGGCACCGATGTTGATCCTGGGGGCTATCATCACAGTCATGTTCAACGCCGACAGCTTGCTCAATGGGGTCATGTCGCTTTTTGGTCGGATTGGCTCGGTCACTCCTGCCCTGAAGATGGCGATTGCCTATCCGCTGAGTGCACGTTTTCGCACGGCCATGGCGATGGTGATGTTTTCCATGATTGTCGCTACGGTTGTGATTATGGCGGTAGTGATCCAGGCGACCCAGACGATCGTGGTGCAGGACGAAAAGGACACTGGCGGTTTTGAAATCTACACTTCGAATGGGCTACTCAGCTTCTTCGACCCGATCATCGACCTACAGGAGAGCATCAACCGCGCTGACAAAGAGCAATATCCGCAACTCGACCAAATTGAAGCGGTCGGTGGGGTTGTCGAACAAGGTGCCGAAGCCAGACAGAGCGGAGCCGATACAACGTTCCGTGAACTGCGACTCACAGGCGTTACAGATGGCTATGCGCAGCAAGCAGCTGATGTCTATCCATTCAAGGCACGAGCCGCAGGTTTTGCCAGCGATGCCGAGGTCTGGGAGGCGTTGCGCACACGCGATGACGTAGCGATCATTACCGAAGATCTTCTGAAACGTAATGAAAATGGCTGGCGCAGATTCAGCATCAGCGGTGTCGATGAGAATAGCAGTCAGTTGCCTGAGATCACAATGGAAATACGGACCACGGATGGCGGCACAGTTTCGCAGCGTCTTCAAGTCATCGGCTTGCTAGAAGACAAGACCACACGGGCAGGCGGCGATATTCAGGTCAATCTTCAGGCGCTCGATAAAATCACAGGTCAAAGCTTGCGCCCTTCGACCTATTATATCAAGGTCAAACCTGGAGCAGATGCTCACGCCGTAGCCAACGAAGTGGAAAAAGCCTTCCTTAGCAGCAGCCTGGATGCTACGGTAGCTTCCGAAGCGTTTGCCCAAGGCCAGGCGATTACTCGCGGTATTCTGCGTCTATTCCAAGGCTTCATGGCATTGGGCTTGCTGGTAGGCATCGCAGCGTTGGGCGTGATCAGCAGCCGCTCGGTCGTTGAACGACGACAGCAGGTGGGCATGTTGCGTGCGGTCGGCTTTCAAGCGCGGCTGGTCGCCTTTACCTTTTTGATTGAATCTAGCTTTATTGCCTTGACGGGCATCGTGATCGGTGCGTTGACAGGTTGGCTGATGGGTGAAAATATCGTGCGTACGCTCTTTACCGACCTCACGCCTGAAACAACCTTCAGCACACCCTGGGGGCAGATTGTACTGATTTTGCTGCTTGCCTATGGTTTTTCACTACTGACTACGATTTTGCCTGCACTGCAAGCATCGCGTATTTACCCTGCCGAGGCATTGCGCTATGAGTAAACATTGTGCCAAGAGTCAGGTTTCTGCCTTGTAGCTCATTCACAGACTTTCCGTCCAGGATATTCTTTTCAAAAAGCCGCACTGAACGATTATAGCGTTGGTGCGGCTTTTTATTGCCATGCGTGGATGTCAATTACACGACGTTGTCCAGTCGCTGACGCTCTCGGCTCTGTCTGTTGCCAATCTCTTGACAAAGAGCGAAAATAGGATTATTCTATATTTAGCTAATTAGCTAAATATAGAATAATATAAAAATCAAAGCTGTTCGAGCTACTCAAGTAGCAAACTGGAGGTATGTGTGTGAATCTAGTTTTTCGAGCGCTCGCCGACCCGACTCGGCGTCGGATTTTACAGATGTTACGTCAACGCGATATGAGTGCAGGCGAGATTGCTGAACACTTTCCCCACGCCAAACCGACTCTCTCGCGTCACTTTGCAATTCTGCGTGAAGCAGATCTGATCCAAGGGGACAAGCAAGGCACAACAATTCTCTACCACCTAAACTTATCAGTGCTAGAGGAGGCTTTGCTAGGTTTTATGAATGCTTTTGAAATCAGTCGAGGGGATGATCATGGTGACTCAACCAACATTTCGCAATCGGATGCTACGCATTAGCGTTTTGGTCGTTTTAATTATGTTTGCGTTTTCGGCCTGGGCCTGGTTCCAGCTACCGGCGGATGCCTCAGTTCCAGTACATTGGGGGATCAATGGACAGGCCAATGGCTATGGTGGAAAAGCTGAAGGGCTGTTGCTGATGCCTACTATCACCTTGGCTCTCAGTGTGCTCTTTTACTTTTTGCCACGACTCGACCCCAAGGGAGAGAATATTTTGCGTTCGGGTTCTGCGTATCGTGCACTCTGGATCGTGCTGCTGATTTTCTTTTTAGGTATGCACACTGTGACCACACTGATTGCGCTTGGCGTCAACCTTCAGATCAACCAATTTATCTTGCCAGCCATCAGTGTTCTAATGATCGTAATGGGGAATTACATGGGAAAGGTGCGCCAAAACTACATGATGGGGATCCGTACGCCTTGGACCTTGGCCAATGAGGAAGTCTGGAATAAAACACACCGTTTGGGAGGGCGGCTCTTTGTGATCAGTGGAATACTCTCCTTGCTGGCGTCGCTGTTTGGCCCACTTATCGGATTGATTGTATTTGGAGCATCCATGAGCATCTCGGTAGGCTGGACTGTGATCTATTCCTATGTGACCTTTACGCAAATCAACAAGGAGTCAACTAGCAACTCCTAAGTCACATTTGTACCCACTCGACTGGAAATAAAAAGAGGGATGAGCAAAGACAGAGGCACAAATCTGTCTGCTCATCCCTCTTTTTTATTGGCGTATCTACTACTCTCCTGCGCCCCCTTCACCATTGATCGAAGTCGGCGATGCAAAGTTCTCCGGAGTTGGCACAGTTGTGTCGATAGGAGTTGCCACATCAGTCGGTGTGATCGACGCCTGAGTTGCTGTCGGTGTGTCCGTCGGCGTATCGGTTGGTGTAGGTGTCGCAACCGGCAGGACAGAGATTGATACAAGTGCAGTTGCTGGCCCTGATCCATCGTTCACACTGTAGGTGAATGAATCGTCACCCGAATAATTAGCCTCCGGCACATAGGTGAACGTGGAGCCATCCAGCGTTAGTTGACCATGTGTTGGAGGCGCTGCAACGCCAACGGAAAGCGAATCACCGTCAATGTCATGAACTAAGGGAGCGATATCAATCGTACTTGGTGTATCTTGATTGAGCGATACAGATGTAGGCAAGGCAGTTGGCGCATCGTTTTGTGGCAAAACGGTAACATTCACCTCCACATTCGTCGTCAACTTACCATCCGTCACCTGGTACTTGACCTTATCGTTTCCAAAGAAGTCAGTTGTGGGACGATATACGATCTGGCCATTGTTCCACGTAGCAGTTCCATGTTCGGGTTGGGTAAGGCTAGCCACGATTACAGAGATGGGATCACTATCAGGATCAACTAGACCTTTCAATGGATCAAAGCTTACCCCTTCAGGGGCGTCTTCATTGACACTGATATCGTCTACATGGCCTTCCACTGCATGATTCGGTAAGACTGTGATTTGCAGTTTCGCTGAAGCCGGCTTCTGTCCATCGGAAATGGTGAAAAGAATGGCATCAATGCCGCTAAAGCCTGGATTTGGCGTGTAGCTGACACTAGTGTCGTTAAAGGATGCAGTACCATTTGCAGGATTCTCGATACCGGTAACCTTCAAAGCGTCTTTATCAGGATCGCTGGCAAATTGCAACACATTTACCTCAACTCCTGTTCCCTCTTTGATCGCGACCGAGACATCGTTGGCGATTGGCGGGTGATTGACAGGGAATACATTGAGATCAATGGTTGACTCGGCTTGTTCGGACCCATCCGAAATGCGGAAGGTAATTTGATCGGCACCGACATAGCCAGGGTTCGGTTTATAGATGATATTGTCGCCAGATTGAGTAGCCGTACCATGGGCCGGACTTTCAAATCCACTCAACGAGAGTTTATCGTTATCAACGTCGCTTGCATTACTGAGAGGTGAAAGTGTCCATTCAGTGTCTTGTGGCACATTTGCACTAAGCGACCGCGCAATCGGCGGATCATTGATCGGTGACACATCGACCTGAACTGTGCCTTGATATTGGCGACCGCCTACAGAGACTGTGTAACTAAACGAGTCAGGACCGCTAAAATCGTCGTTTGGCCGATAGAAAATCCGATTACCAGATGTTGTTGCCGTCCCACGGAGGGGCGGCGTGATCGACACAAGGCGGATAGTATCGCCATCTGCATCGTACACAACCGATGAAATATCACCTGCTGCATCCGTATCTTCTTCAGGGTTTAGGTACAATGTACCGACCGTGGGCGGGCTATCCGTTGCCGTAGGTGTTAACGTTGCGGTCGCAGTATCGGTCGGCGTGTCTGTTGGCGTTGCGGTCCTTGTGTCGGTCGGTTCCGGTGTCGCAGTTCTGGTTGCAGTCGGTGTTTCGCTCGGTGTAGAGGTTGGCCTTCTTGTATAAGTCGATGTCGGAACCGGCGTATCTGTTGGTGTATTGGTCGGCACAACTGCTGGCACCGTGATACGAGTCGGCGTACGTGTCGGAACAGGTGTATTTGTTGGTTTGTCAGTGGGTACGTCTGTTGCGGTTGCAGTGCGCGTGGCAGTACGCGTCGGGACACGAGTTGGCGCGGTTGTTGCTGTTGATGCAACATAGGGCACACTGGTTGCCGTTGCCGTTCGGGTCGGCGTACGCGTTGGAACCGGAGTACTCGTCGGCGGGATTTTCGTCAGATCACCGGGAATACGCGTAGGAGTCACCGTAACTCTTGGCTCAAAATGAATTGCCCTGGTCGGTGTTGGTGTACGTGTTGCGGTGCTAGTCGAATTGATCGAATGGATTCTCACCGTTGGCGTCGGGGTTGCAGTTGGCACATTGGACTGCGTACGGGTCGGTGTGCCTTGCACTTCTGCTGCTTCAGTGCCCTCATCCCCAGCCAATGATGCTTGCGCCGAGGTAGGCGTGGGACTCGTACCACCGGAACCAGTTGTTGTTCGGGTGCTTCTCGGTGTCGGCGTTGCAGTACGTCCAGTCTCACCACCTGGAATCGAAGTTTGGCCTGGTGCATTGGTAGCAGTCGGTGTCCTTCCGTTCGCTGGTGTACCATTCCGCTTCGCAGGTGTTGGCGTCGAGGTTGCAGTAGCCTTGGTAGGACCAACCGACGAAGCTCCTGCCGACGATTGCGTTGGCGTAGCGGTGCGGCTGGTTGGTGTACCCCCTCCCCCATTGGCGGCCTTAGCGGTCGAACGCGGGGTAGGAGAAAGGGTAGACGCAGCTTGTGTCTCGGTTGCTACGTTGGAATTAGCCAATGGAGCGGACGACGCAACAGTTGGTTCACTGGAGGTTTCAGGTGTTGGCGTCGCAGAGCTCTCAACAACGGCGCCTTCCGAGTCAGAGGTAGGGGTTTCCTGAACTTCCGATGGTACCTGTGATGGACTGGAAGGCTGACCCAGAGCAACCGATGTCGCGGTTTCAACTGGGAAAACTCTTGTCGTAATCGGATTGAGCAACGACGTCCGACTAAAAAGGACAGCCAGCATGACCGCAGCAGCCACCGTGCCGACAAAGGTCAACCAAGTAGAAGGGGATGAGGAGAAGATCCAACTGCGCCCGCTGCTCTTCACCACTGGGGTTACGAGCGGTACTGGCGGATTTTGCGTTGGAGTGCGCCGCTGCGCCATTTGACGAGCCAATGGTTGTGGGCGTTGTTGCGGCGTGTAGGTAGCTTGCACCTCCGCATTGACGCGCCGAAGCAACCTTTCCGCCATGTCTGGTGGAAGAGGCTGCTTTGGTAAATTGCGGTCAAACAACCGTTTTAGCTGCTCGTCGTTCAAAAACTCATCCATGATAGCTTTGTCTAAACAATACGTAAGGACTTACCTATTAGTTGCATTGCAGAACCAAAGCATCGTCACAATAAAACAACGCTGACTAATCTGTTCAGTAAGTTAGATGGACTCATCTCCACCCATAAACCCTACAACAAACTCCAAACTATATCTTATTATTAATCGTCTATTAACCCCACAATCCTTTGCTGAATATAGATGTTGTAGGTTATTCGTATAATAACCTTTCGCGTAAAGTACTTATCTATATTAACTTAGAATTATGATACACCCAATAATTCACTTTTGTAATCAGTCAAATGTCAGCTTTCGCTCAGCAAATGTGACACACGTTTAGTTTGCGTTCAAGATTGTTTGCTGTGTCGCCGCAGCGATCGTCTCTTGACGCAAGTTCCACAAGCGTTCGCTTAAGGATACATGGTAAATATGTGGATTCACCAGACGGCGAATTCCAGGATCAAGCGATTCTACGTCATCCTGTCGTCTCTGTCGGATCTCGCTAAGCGAAGGGGCGGTATCGTAAGTTTTTCCTTGATGCCACACCTCGGTTAACAGCGGCTCGATCCTGGTAATGGTCTGACCTGGTAACACACGCGATTTTGTATGGTCAGTTGGATGCCGTAAGAGCAATGAGTCGGCAACCGTTGGATCTTCATCCACTAAGGTAATCAGATCCGCCGTTGCCTTCTGCCGCTGATCGTAAATGCGCCAAGCTCGCTTTTGTCCAGGATTCGGGATTTTGGCAGGCGATTCAGACAGTTTAATTGCTGAGGCCCAGCGCTCGCCATCGCGCACAGCAACCAGTTTGTAAACCCCTCCTAGCGCAGGTTCACCCCAGGATGTGATCAATCGTGTGCCAACGCCAAAGACCAGGCGGTTGATCAACTGGTCTGCGTTCACCCCGTAACGTGGTGCTTCAGCGCTGATCTGGGTGAGAATCTGCCAGATCACCAGTTCATCCAGATCTCCAGACAGCACAATCGACGTCTCGGAAAAGCCAGCCGCATCCAGCAGTTTGGCTGATTGGATACTGAGATAGGCAAGGTCACCTGAATCCAGACGTATCCCAACCGGTCGATGCCCTTGCTTCTGAACCTCCTCAAAGACCCGGATTGCATTCGGCACGCCACTTAGCAACGTATTCACTGTATCGACCAAAAAGAGACAGTCGTCCGGATACAGCGAAGCGTAGGCACGAAACGCCTCCAATTCACCCATGCCCAAGGCGATATATAGCTGCACCATGCTATGCGCATGGGTCCCTTTGGCCGGCAGATCCAATTCCCTGGATACTGCGACGTTTGAGGTAAAGCTAGCTCCGCCGATCAAGGCAGCACGTGCACCAGCATTAGCGCCATCAGCTTGGGCTCGTCTCAAACCGAACTCCAAGATTGGCCGTCCTCGCCCGCTCTCCACAATCCGAGCGGCCTTGGTGGCAATCAGCGTCTGGTAATTGAGCATGTTGAGCAGTGCCGTTTCCAGAATCTGCGCCATGGCCAAGGGGCCTTGAACCACTGTCAATGGCAATTGCGGGTGGACCAAGCGACCTTCGGGAATGGCCAACATTGACAAGCCTTCAAAGTTGCCGTACTTACGCAACCATTCTAAAAAGTCCTCTGCAAAGAGCCGTTCACCACTGGAAGTTCGTTGTGCCCGCAAATAGTCGATCTCATCCTCGCTAAAGTGAGCCTCTTTCATCCACTCCAACAGCCACTCCAAGCCTGCCAACACACAATAGCCGGCTTGATGGCTACCATAATCAGGATTGCGCCGATAAAAATGGTCAAACTGAGCAGTTCGTTCGTGCAACCCCATTCGAAAATAGAGTTGGGCCATCGTCAACTGATATTGATCGGTGAATAAAATCGTGTGGAGTGCTTTTCGCTGCTTCTGGTTCATGATAGGTGCCCTTCGTCAGGTTTCGTGTTCCGGTTAATGAAAGTCAATTTTACTAAACAAGAGTTTCAAATCGGGTTAGAAAATTCACTTTCACTAAACCACAGGTTAGTGTAAATAACACACCGTAGAATACTCGATCAACCTCACGATTTCAAGTTTACGAAGCGAGCCCAAGAACTCTTTACGACACCTCCAATATGGCCATTGCAAAAAAACAGCATTCCAATTCCAAGGCTTTTTTGCAATAGCTCAAGCGATTTCATTGGAATCGTTTTATTTTGACATCGCCTATGCAGACTGAACGTCGAGCGTATATCCTTCAAATGAACGCAATCCTCGTTAAAAATTGGTTGACTTGTTAGACAATCGTATAATCGTAGTACTATGAATGAGTTCGCAAGTGCAAAATCTGCCCTATCAACACAGGAAACGTCAGACACATCTTCTACTGTTAAGGTTGTTTTTCAACCTTCGGGTCGTCAAGGTAGCGTTCCAACTGGGATGACATTGTTAGAAGCAGCGCGTCGTTTGGGGGTTGAATTAGAATCAATCTGCGGCGGGCATCAAACATGCCGCAAGTGCAAGGTTTTGGTCGAGGAAGGGGAATTCCCCAAATTTGGTGTCACCTCATCATCCTCAAATCTAACACCACCTGGTGAACGTGAAGCTCGCTATGCTGCACGTTACAATTTTGAAATCAACGCTCGCATGTCCTGTGCCTGTCAATTGGTCGGCGACCTCGTCATTGCTGTCCCTGAGGACAGCCAGACGCGCAAACAAGTCGTTCGAAAGGCAGCCGGGGTAGAACGTATTGTCAATGTTGATGCAGCGATGCGGCTCTATTTTGTGGAATTACCACCAGCAAACCTTAAGGACCATCGAGGCGACTGGGAACGGTTGCGTGATGAATTGCATGCGATTCATGGTCTAGAGAATCTTACCATCGATCTAACAGCTTTGCGAACTTTACAACCCGCATTAGCAGCTTCCGGGCGAACCGTAACTGTCACCGTTCTAAACGGTCATGAAGTCACTCGAATCCAGCCCGGCTTTCACGACAATATATACGGAATTGCGGTCGATGTAGGTACGACCACGGTTGCTGGGCATCTATGTCATCTGCGCACTGGAGAAATCCTCGCCTCGGCCAGTCAAATGAATCCCCAGGTTCCTTTTGGCGAAGATTTAATGAGCCGGGTCAGTTATGCCATGATGAATGCCGATGGAACAGAGCGAATGCATCGCGCCATTGTCGAGGGATTGAATACAATAATTCTGGAAATGTGTGCTCAAGCTGCTATTCAGCCTACCGACATTATTGAAATGGTGCTTGTCGGCAACACTACGATGCACCACCTATTACTAGGCGTTGACCCACGGGAACTAGGCGGATCACCTTTCAGTCTGGTTACACACAGCGCTGTCGATGTAAAGGCGCGCGATCTCGGAATTAAGATCAACCCTGGTGCCAATATTCATATTCCACCCTGTGAAGCGGGTCATGTCGGAGCCGACAATGTAGGCGTTTTGGTCGCAGAAACACCGTACAATTCGGATCTACAACAGTTGATCATCGACATTGGCACCAATGGCGAAATTTTACTTGGCAATCGGCAGCGAATCCTGAGTGCCAGCAGCCCAACAGGACCTGCCTTTGAGGGCGCACAGATCTTACATGGGATGCGCGCTGCAGCTGGAGCCATTGAACGTGTTCGCGTCGATCCAACAACGTTGGATGTAAGATACAAGATTATTGGTAAAGACGAATGGATTGAAAGCAAAGAAACAGCTGAGAGACAAGCAGAGACCGAAACAGAGAACATTCTCTCCGAAGCCGAGCGCCGTCGTGCTAAGCGTGACGCCTTACTCAATCCCGAATTGAAGGCAGCAGGGATCTGCGGATCAGGCATTATCGAAGCAATTGCTGAGCTGTTCAAAGCGGGGGTAATTGCGGCAAATGGGCGCTTTGCCGAGTTTGACCATCCTCGTCTGCGCAATGGGTTAGGGGAAGGGGGCGGCAAAGCCGAGTTTGTTCTTGCCTGGGGCTATGAGACCAACAGTGGGCAAGAGATTGTTGTGCAATCAGACGATGTACGGGCGATTCAGCTTGGCAAGGCAGCGCTTTACGCCGGGACTAAACTATTGATGAATCGCATGGAATTGACGACCGTCGACAAGGTTGTGCTGGCAGGAGGCTTTGGCAGCTATATCGATCCACTCCACGCCATGATCCTGGGCTTGATTCCTGACTGCGAATTGAGTAAAGTACAACCTGTCGGCAATGCAGCCGGGGATGGGGCACGCATGATTTTGCTCGACAAAGCAAAACGCCAGGAAGCCATCGAGCGAGCACGTTGGGTTACGTATATTGAAACCGCAGTCGAGCCCACCTTCCAAGAAGAATTCGTTGGCTCGCTCGACTTCCCCCATACCAGCGATCCATTTCCGCATTTGGCGCAGATCTTGAACGATGCACGCGCCCAATGGCCACCCGAACGGGAAGTGGCGGTGCAAGCCGTAACCTCCAGCCGCAATCAACGCACCAATCGGGAAAGTAGAGACGCACGCCGAGCGCAGCGAGCCACAAGACGAGGCGAGTAAAAATCCCTAATTTCCGATCTCCTAATCTCAAGGTGAAAGAGATTGTGAGATGAAGAGATTTTATTGAAAGAGGAGACAGAAACATGGCTGAATATCAAATTACTTACTGGCGCGATATCCCTTCGATGGTGATGGCAAGGGAAGGGCGACAGAATCGCACCAGGGTTGAGCTACCACAACGATTTCAGGTTGCCATTGACGAAGCAGCAATGCGGCTCGACTTGGTTGGAACGGATGCCTATACAGAAGAGTTTCATCGCACCAACTGGGAGGAGCGAGCTGGCTCACATGAAGATGTCGCCTATGCTGTCGCTGCCGAACTCGAAGCACAGTTTACGCCACAACGCATCCGGGAAATTCTACGCGGCTATGGCGGCAACGACGCCAACAGCGATCAAGACGCATCCGATTCGCAGTTGATGCAGTGGCTGCAAGAAGGACGCATTTTGCTCAGCGATGGCGCAATGGGCACAATGCTCTTTGCTTCAGGGCTCACCGACGGCGGCGCACCTGAACTCTGGAATGTCACTAATCCTGATAAGGTCAAAGCTGTCTATCAAGCCTATGTCGACGCTGGTTCAAACATTATCTGCACCAACACTTTTGGCGGCACTTCGGCCCGGCTCAAGATGCACAATCTGCAGGATCGGGTAATCGAACTTAACCGTGCCGGGGTACAACTAGCGCGTGAAGTGGCCGACAAAGTCGGCGTCCTGGTCGCTGGCTCGGTTGGACCAAGTGGTGAATTGATCGAACCCGTGGGGCCACTGAGCATCGCCGATGCCCAAGCCATCTTTGCGGAGCAGATTCAAGGCTTGGTCGAGGGCGGCGTTGATCTAATTCTGGTCGAGACGATGAGCCACCTCAACGAGGTGATTGCCGCCGCCAAAGCCGCACGCCAGGTTGCGCCGCACATTCCTCTGGCCACCACCATGAGCTTCGACACCAACCTACACACGATGATGGGTGTCAGCCCGCGTGAGGCAGTCGAACAGTTGGCCCGCTTTGGCGTCAAGATTATCGGTGCCAACTGCGGCAACGGTAGTGACGACATGGCCCATATCGCTACCCAATTGGCCCAATACCGCCCCGAAGGGGTTTACTTGATGGTGCAGAGCAACTCCGGCCTGCCCCAGTACGCCGATGGCAAGATTGTCTTTGCTGGCACACCCGAAGTCATGGCCGATTATGCCAAACAGATGCGCAATCTGGGTATCAACATCATTGGAGCCTGCTGTGGTAGCACACCAGCTCACATCGCCGCCATGCGCAATGCACTGGACGCAACCAAGGATCAACCGATTGCCGGCCCCCCGCCCATCGAAGAAGCATCCGGTGCCATCGAAAGCGCTGAAAGCCGCGCTGCACGCGCTGCCGCCCGCCGAGCAGAGCGGCGACAACGCGTGGAGGCATAAGTTTATTCCATGAAAATCGGCATCGTTGCCTGTGGGGCCATCGTG
Source organism: Caldilineaceae bacterium (assembly GCA_046328715.1). Taxonomy (GTDB): domain Bacteria; phylum Chloroflexota; class Anaerolineae; order Caldilineales; family Caldilineaceae; genus JAXLWB01. The sequence continues at coordinate 109,530 of JAXLWB010000012.1, forward strand.
CGCGAGCTGATCGCCATCGCCAAGCGCCAGGGCTGGGATTTCGAGCTGACGGCAGTCCCCGCCCAACTCCATAATCGCCCCGAAAAGATCGCACCCGCCGTGCAGAAGCAGTTGGATGAATGGGCGGGGCACTTTGATTTGATTCTGGTTGGCTATGCCGATTGTGGTACAGGTGGCGCGCTCGATACGCTTCTGGAGCGCTATCCACATGCCGTACGCATCGCTGGACCGCACTGCTATGAGTTCTATGGCGGCAAAATCTTTGAAGAACAGAATGATGCCTACCTCGGTACCTTCTATCTCACTGACTTTCTAGCGCGCCATTTTGACGGCTTGGTTTGGAAAGGGCTAGGATTGGATCGTTTTCCCCAATTGCGTGACCTCTATTTTGGCAACTATACCCATCTACTCTATCTGCAACAATTACCTGAATCCGATCAAAGCGAGCGGGCACAGAAAGCAGCCACAAAGATGGGATTAGCGTATGTCCATGCACTTACAGGTCTTGAAGTGTTAGAAGAACGACTTGTCGCCGTTGTCAATGAATTTCGCTCAAAGATGAGTGAGGAGACCGAACATGGATGAGACAGCCACTGCCTACGAAAATCTGCTAGCACGCTTCGTCGCCTGGGCAGAGACCCAGGAAGACCTACGGGCAGCCATTATCATCGGTTCACGCGCCCGCAGCGACCATCCAGCGGATCGTTGGTCCGACCTGGATCTAGTCACCTTCGTCACCGACACGCAGCGCTACCTGACTAGCAATGAGTGGCTCCAAACGCTCGGCACGCCCATGCTCTCCTTTATAGAATCCACTGCCGATGGTCGCAGCCAAGAGCGTCGGGTACTCTTCGCCAACGGTCTTGACGTCGATTTTGCACTGCTCCCCGCTGCTTTCCATGACCCGCTAGGACAAGGAGATATTCCCGCAGATCTAATCGCTCATCTTCAACGCGGGTTTCGCATTGTAATCGACAAAGAAGGCGTGCTGGCACAAATACAGCGCAAATTGCTTGAACTGCCTGCCACTCCACCCCCTACGCCACCTACAGCGGAAGAATTTGCCAATCTGGTCAACGACTTCTGGTACCACACGGTATGGACGGCCAAGCATTTACGCCGTGGGGAGTTGTGGTGGGCCAAGAGCGGCTGTGATGGCTACCTGAAACAATTGCTCCAACGTATGATGGAATGGCATGCCCGTGCCACACAGGGCACCGAACATGATACCTGGTTTCGAGGTCGCTTCCTAGAAGAATGGGTTGATCCGCAGGCACGCGCCGCACTCTCTCATCTCTTTGCCCATTACAATGAGGATGACATCTGGCGTGCGCTTAGTGCCACCATGGCGATCTTTCGCTTGCTTGCCGTCGAAAGTGCGCAAAAACTTGGCTATTCCTACCCGAACGAAGGTGACAATTTTGCCGCAGAGCTTGTCCGCCGACTGGACGCCGAGCGAACCCAAATCGATGAGGCAGACGCACTGTGAAGCGCGTGATCTTCCTTTTTCTCGACGGCGTTGGCCTTGGCAGTGATGATCCAGCAATTAATCCATTAGCAGCGCAGGTGTATCCCACCTTTTCCGCCCTGCTTGATGGACACCTCCCCACGCAATCCACAGGTCGTCTTTCCACGGCACAGGCAGAATTGATTCCCACCGACGCTCAGATGGGCGTTCCCGGGCGTCCGCAAAGTGCAACTGGTCAAGCGGCAATCCTAACAGGCATCAACGCGCCACAACGGCTTGGCGAACATTATGGCCCCCGTCCTGATGCCCGAGTGCGTGCTGTGATCGATGAAGCCAACCTGTTTCACAGGCTGAGGCAGGCAGGGCGAAGCGTATTCTTCTACAACGGTTATCCAGAACGCTATTTTAAGGCGATCCATAGTGGCAAACGGCTGTTGAGTGCCATCCCCTACGCAGTCACCCAAGCGGGGCTACCCCTGTCCGATCATCTGGCTGTGGTAGAAGGTCGTGCTATGTCGGCTGATTTCACCAATCAAGGTTGGATCCAAGAGCTTGGCTATACGAATACGCCCCTACTCTCACCCAACGAAGCGGGTTACAAATTGTGGGAATTGGCGCAGCCCCATCATTTTAGCTTTTTTGAACATTGGTACACGGATGTGCTGGGTCACGAACAGGCGTTGGAAAAGGCGGTCTCAAACTTTCAGTGCATTGATGGAGTCTTGGCAGGACTACTGGAGGTTGCAGATTTGCAGAACACCCTGATCATTGTCAGCAGCGATCATGGCAACGTCGAGGATTGTAGCCACGGCAAACACACGGAGAATCCGGTGTTCACCCTGCTGCTTGGCGATCAAAGACAGGCACTTGCAGAAAAAGTGCAACAGTTGGCTGATTTTGCCCCGATCATTGATGAGTATCTGCATCAGAGCCGTCAGCGTTAGCGTACGGGGCCTCTTACTCACGTGGGGGTTCTGATTTAGCGTGCGTCATCCAAAAATCGTGACCGCAGTTCCGGGGTTGGGATCATACAACTATCTTGTTTGCCAAACCAACGATAGCGATTGCGTGCAATGAAGCGATAAACAGGATCGCGCAGCCATCTCGGCACGAAGATCAAGAAGAAGAATAGACTCCAAACTCCATTCAACCGGCGGGCAATGTGGAGTGCCGCATCACTCTCCGTGTAGATTTTTCCATCTTCAACTAGAATAACACTCTCCAGCGCGCTAGTGAGCTGCGGTTGCTGCTTGAGCAATTGATCGGCAGCAGCCGATTGCAGTGCAGCAAACTTGAAACGCCGCTGTGCGTCGTGTTTGATGATAAATTGCACCGTAGCGTTGCAAAGATTGCAGACGCCATCGAAGAGCACCACAGATTCCGCTGGCAACCGGTTTACCTCCACTGAAACAACAACCCCTCTCTAACCCTCCCGTTCGGCTGAGACTTCGGCGAGCTCAGTCGAGTCGCTCACGTCGAAGCCAAACGAGGGAGGGGACTGTCACGAAACGAATTTTGTTTGGTGGACAGAAGAGGAAACATAATCCTTCCCTTCACAGTTCCCTCCCTTAGCAGGGAAGGGTTAGGGAAGGGTTCATCTTCGTTGAAACAAGGGATTGCTCATGTTGCGCTCGCCTTTGGGCAACACGAACGAAAAGCGTGTGCCTTCGCCCCAGCGGCTCTCGACCTGTATTTCGCCGCCATGTGCCTCGACGATGCCTTTGGCAATCGCCAAGCCCAAACCAGCACCACCGGTTTCGCGGCTGCGCGACTTTTCGCTGCGATAGAAACTTTCAAAGACATGCGCCAAATCTTCATGGCGGATACCCTCACCATTGTCGGTGACACTGATTTCGACGCCGTGTTGGAGGACACGGGCGCGCACATCGACTCGCCCGCCGATTGGTGTATGGCGTAGCGCGTTGCCGATCAGGTTGGTTAGCACCCGTCCGATTTGGCGAACGTCGCAATGTACGGGATCAACACCGCTTTCCACACCGCCGCCAAGACGGATTCCTTTGTCTGTGGCCTGGGTCGAAAAGCTCTCCAGCGTGTCAGAGATCAGATCCGAGATGGAAACTGGCTGGCGATCCAGCTTCACGCCGCCCGCATCGATCTGTGCCATTTCAAAGAGGTCGTCGATCAGCAGGGAAAGCGCGCCGATGTCGCGCTTGGCTGTCCGCAAATAACGTTCACGTGTACTGGGGTCATCGACCACACCATCGGCAAGCGCTTCAACGATGGCACGCACCGAGGCCAACGGTGTACGCAGATCGTGACCAACCCAGGCAATCAGTTCACGGCGCATGGTGTCAAGTTCACGCTGTTTGCGCGCCGCATCCTCCAACTGCATCGCCATCTCATTAAAGCTGTGCCCCAAGTGCGCCACCTCATCCCTCCCTTTGTCTTCCACCCGCACACGCAGATCGCCGCGAGCGATCGACTGTGCGCCTCGACTTAGTGCCACCACACGATCGCTGAGCGTAGAGGTGACAAAGAGACCAAGCGCCAGAGCGATACCCGAGGCAAAGACCAGCAGAATCGTTGCCAACGTCAGGTCGTGCCAGTTAATAAACATCAAGCGGGCCGTTGTCCAGACATTGACAAAGGTGAGCAATGCTGAAAGGCCATAGCTGCTTAGAATCGTCCAACGGATACTTGGTGAGTAGCGAAACCAGCCAAGACGGTAAAAAGCCACCCCAGCGACGACAGAGATCACAGCCGTGATTGCCAAATACTGAGTCATCGCCTGAAGATCTTCCATGCGCGGCTGCATCACCGCCACAAAAATCGCCAGGGCAATGGCAAGTGTCAACAGCACGCCCCCCAAGAAGCGTAACGAGAGCGCCATTTGTTTGCGGTTGGGACGAATGGTAATGGTGTTCATAGTTGATCAACTACAAATTACGAGTTACAAACCGAAATACAATTCGTAACTTGTAACTCGTAACTCGTAACCCGACTTAGGGCTCAAACTTGTAGCCAACACCCCACACAGTATGGATATGCTTCGGGTTTGAGGGATCGGCTTCTAGCTTTTCACGAAGGCGACGCACATGCACAGTGACGGTGCTGGGGTCAATATATTCGGTCTCGCCCCACACCCGATCTAACAATTGGTCACGATTAAAGACCTGGCGTGGATGATTGGCCATGAAGTAGAGCAAGTCAAACTCCTTGGCAGTGAACATCAGCTCCTCGCCCCGTATGGTGACGAGACGCGTCACAGGATCGATGCGGAGGTCATCAAATTCAAGCGGGCGTTCCTTGCTGGCAACAGCGACAGGGGCACTGCCTTGGGTGCGACGTAGCACAGCGCGCACACGGCTCACCAACTCCTGCGGACTAAACGGTTTGGTGACATAGTCGTCGGCACCCATTTCCAAGCCCAGGATACGATCAATCTCTTCCTTGCGGGCAGTCAGCATGATAATGGGTAGATCACCCTCGGCTCGTACACGTCGCGTGATCTCCAAGCCATCGACACCCGGCAACATGAGATCGAGCACGATCAGGGCGGGGCGCTGTTGGCTCAGCGCGCGCAGTGCGGCATTACCGTCGTGCACTGTGATCACATGATAGCCAGCCCGAGTCAGATAGAGACTCACCACTTCGCTGATACTTCGTTCGTCTTCGACCACCAAAATCGTTTGCCCGCTCATCGCCATCCCCTACATTCATTCGGTAACTACGTCAACCCCACCCTGGCCATCTTCGCCTTCAGGGAGGGAATTGTGAAGGGACAAATGATCTTTGCTCGTTTGTCCACAAATCCCGACTTATCCCGTGACCGTTCCCTCCCCACGGCTTTGGGAGGGTTAGGGTGGGGTTGAGTTACGATTATAGATTGATTGTCAGCCATTCTGCTGATCTACAAATTGTGTAATTATTACCCGTTTCTTACAGTACCGGGTCTCGATTTAGTCGCTCACTTCTTTCACAAGGGTTACAGCTATCAGGATCGCCACGGTTGCCGCAATGCCGGAAATGCGCGTCACGCCAAGCATGCCCCATTGCTCAAAGATCCAGGGAGTCACAATCCCTGTCACTGCGCCAAGTAGTTGCCAAACTGCACCACCTAAGGTGAGCGCTTTGCCTCGCTGCTTCGGTGTCTGTTCGCTCAGGAGCGATATATTCGAGACAATTGCAAATTCAAAGCCGCCACGGGTCAATGCCATCGAAACGACAGCAGGTATCACGGCAGTATTAAAGAGCGGCATCACAAAATAGCCTACTGCCGAGACGATCAGACCTATGATCAGACTAACACGTTTGCCAATCCGGTCAGTGATCAGGCTAACCATCACGCTACCCAAGAGTAGATCGCTCCAACCCAAGCCAAAGGCCACCGTTCCCAGTTGGAAAGGCTGCAAACCATACTGTGTCTTGAGCCATTGCCCGTAGATCAGCATCATCTGCGAACCGGCAAAGTAACTCAAAGCACCGACGGCGATGGTGGCATAGGTTGATCGACGATTTTCCTCCACCCGAAAAATGTCAATCAAGTTGAATCGTCGCTGCGCCCCCTCAGCCTTTACATCGGGCATGGCACCGAAGATCACCCACATGACGGCCATACAGGCGGCCAAGACAAAGAAGGGTACACGCCAATTGGTCCATTGGATCAGAAAGCCGATCAGTGACAGGCCAACAATGCCGGTCAATGCCCACGAATACTCTAACATGCCGATGGCCCGCCCGCGTTGACTGTAGGGCAATTTGCTACTGATGTAGGCTTGCAGGATCGGCGTAACACAGACATGCGAAAAGCCGAGGCAGATCATCGCAATCATAGCTGGGATGATCGAGGAACTGCTGCCCAAGAGCAGCATGCCGACGATCAGGACCAACATGCCAAAACGAATCACACGACGATAGCCAACCCGATCGCCCACTGTCCCTGCGATTGGTGCCGCCAGCCCGACCAGGTTGCGTAAGCTGATCAGCCGTCCCATGATCGTCAAATCAGCACCGAGACCCGTGGCAATAATCGGCAGAAAGGGATTAAAGATCTGAAAGCCGCTATCGATGATCAACTTGGTTGAGATACCAGTCGTAATCAGGCGTAGAAATGAGATATCAGATGGAGAGTTCTTGGTTTCAGGTAGGGTGGTCGAAGTCATGGGTTGATACTTTCGTTTACGCCAACCCCTCCCTAACCCTCCCCAAAACAGGGAGGGAATTGCCACGGGAGGAGTACCGTTTTGTGGACAGAAGAGCAAACCTAATCCGCCTCTTCACAGTTCCCTCCCTTAACAGGGGAGGGTTAGGGAGGGGTTAGGTTTTAACAAAGAAACAGGTAGACAGATAAGTCGACTGCTATGACCTACCTGACTACCTGTTACAACCAACAATTGAAACTGCAACTTCATCTAGAACCAAACTCTAGGTTTGGCTGGATCATCTTCGCCACCACCGCCGACGATGCGTGGTTTGCCGTTGCTGTCGCCACGACCGTAATCGAGCACTTCGCGGCCCTGTGCACCACCAGGGTCAGGACCCAAGATGCGCGCCTCTTCCAGTTGCTCGACGATGCGGGTGGCTCGGTTGTAGCCGATGCGCAATTCGCGCTGCAACAAGCTGATCGAGCCACGACCCGCCTCGCGTACCACTCGCGCTGCATCCTCAAAGAGTGGGTCGCGACCATCTTCCACCTTCATCTGCTTGACTTGCTCCAGGAGTGGAATCTGATCATACTCTGTGGGGGGGACAGGAGTAGGATCGGGCAGAGAAGGTGAGGCATTTTTCGCTTCACCACTTAGAGGCTGTGCGGATTCAGTGGTTGCGCTCGCATCAAGATTGATGCCTTCCCAGGGAGCACCATTCGCCCCCTCCAACATGCGAATGCCCTTCCAATAGCGCACGATGCGGTTGATCTCATCATCGCTCAGCCAGGTTCCCTGGAGACGTTCCAGTTTGCTTGCGTCGGGGGCCATAAAGAGCATGTCTCCACGGCCTAATAGACGATCCGCACCTGGGACATCGAGGATAACGCGGCTGTCAGTCTGGCTGGTGACGGCAAAGGCGATACGGGCCGGGAAGTTGGCCTTGATCAAGCCAGTGATGACATCGACCGAGGGACGCTGGGTGGCGATGATCAAATGGATACCAATGGCACGCGCCATTTGTGCCAGACGGCAGATGTGCTTTTCCACTTCTTCGGGTGCAGCCATCATCAAGTCGGCCATCTCATCAACGATTACGACGATATAGGGTAGCTTCTTCTCGTTGCGTTTGGCCAGATATTCGTTGTAGCGGATGATATCGCGTGCGCCGACCTTACTACAGAGCGAATAGCGCCGCTCCATCTCCTTGACCGCCCAGAAGAGCACCTGCGCCGCCTTGTCCACTTCCGTCACCACCGGGCTGAGCAGATGGGGGATACCATTATAGACGCTCAACTCCACCATCTTGGGATCGACCATCAGAAAGCGCAGGTCGTCTGGCGTCATGGTCAGGAGCAGGCAGGAGATGATACTGTTGACACAGACCGACTTACCGGAGCCGGTAGCACCCGCAATCAACAGGTGGGGCATACGCGCCAGGTCAGAGCAGATCGATTGGCCTTTGACATCCTCGCCCAAGGCAATGCGCAGCCGGCCCTTGACATTTGTGAAGGTCTCACTTTCCATCAGTTCTTTGAGGCCGACGACGTTGCTCTCCTGGTTAGGCACCTCAATGCCTACGTAGCTGGTACCCGGGATAGGGGCTTCGATACGCACCGAAGGAGCCGCCAGCGCCAAGGCCAAGTCATTGGAAAGGGAAGCGATCTTGGCCACTTTGACCTTGATACGTTGCTGTTCACCCTTGATGTTACGCTCTGTGTAGCCAGGCTTGATCAGATATTGCGTGACCGATGGCCCTTTATACGCACCCTCAAAGTCGGCGGGGACGCCAAAGAGTTCCAACGTCTCCTGGATCAAACGTCCCTGTTGACGGATGCGCTCATCACTTTCGGTGCGACGATCCCAGTTTTGGAGCATCTCCTCAAGTTTGGGCAAGCGCCATTCTTTGGCAGGTCCGCTCTGTTGGCCGACGGTAAAACTTTCACCGATGATGCGCGGCTGCTTTTCGCCTTCATTTTTGAGGGGTGTGGTGGTTGTGCGTACAGTGCCATTGCCTGCGACCTGCTCGGCAGCCTGTGCAGGCGTCGCAACATAACGTGAGACCGGCTGATTAACGGGCGGCTCGGCGGGGACGAATGGCGCAGGATGGTCCGGAAATTCTTCGATCTCCGGTGCTTTTTTAGCGGGCAACCAACCCAGCCAGCGCTCGCGCAGCCGAACCCACCAAGGAAGCTCTCCCGACGGAAGTGGCAAGGCAGGCTGGATGGTGGGCCGGCTCAGAATCGGCTCATAGCGACGCTGTTGCATCCAGGCCGAAACCGCCAAATAGGCAATAGCGCTGGCATTGATCAGCCATTGATCGGTGAGAAAGATGACACCAGCGACGATCAAGAAAAGTACAATGCCCCAGGCTCCAATAATCGTCAGAGCATCTTGCAAGGCAGTAGCGACCCACAGACCGATCGTTCCTCCTGCCTCGCCCTGAGCAGCCAAGATCGAACGCGCTTCGACCGGGAAAAAGAGCGTAGCTGCCGTGACATAGGCCAACATCAGTACGACAGTACCCACTGGTCGCATCCAGGGCAGATCGGGCAACTTCTCAATCGCCCGCAGCACAATCGCCAGCCCCAATCCACCGGCGGCTATTGGAAAGAGCCAAGCCCCGCTACCCAGAAATGAACGCAAAAGATCGATCCACGCTCCGGTGATGGCACCACGGCTGCCAGTTGCCAAGCTCAAGAGGGTAAAGGCGGCAGTGAGCACCAACAGTAACCCAATCACCTCGGCGCGTTGAAGCCCATCGAGAAACATATCGATGACGGAGTGGGCGGGTGGCGACTTGGATGATGACGTCGGTTTCTTGCTAGCCATAGTTTCGTTCACGAACAAATGTTCCGTGAATTATATCATCGACAGACGGGTAAATCAAGATAAATCGCTTACACATCGCCGCATCAGGGACCACCCTTAATCACAATGATCTTCCGCGCTTCATGCCTGTAACAGCTATTTTCGCCCAGACCAGTACCAATTGACAGCCTAGTTGAAAGTCCCTATACTTGACAACAGATAAGAAAATCGAAGGCTAAATTTCAAGACCCGTGCAAAGTGTCGGCACCAAAGAGCGAACATGGAAATCAACACGGTATTTGAGATCATCAAGAAGAAGCAACTGATTCCGTTGATCAGGTTGTATGGGCTGTTTACGCCGTTTTACCGGTTGGGTTACATCGCAGCACTGGTCGACAATGGCTATTTTCACCTGTTAGCAAAAAAGCCGCTCGCCCTCGATGAATTGATGTCAACGATGGGCATTGAACCAGAACAATCTGCGAGCCTACAAGCCTGGCTGCAAGTCGGTGTCCGGCTGCACGAAATCAGCAGCAAGAACGGAAAGTTTGGCTTGGATGGCATTTCAAAACAACTGGCGAAACTCAGTGAAAATGATGCCTATTTGGCGATTACCCAAGAAGTAGCCATCTTGCATCACAACCTGATCCTCAAGACACCAGCCCAACTCAAGAGCGGCAAGAAGTGGAGTATGAGTGACCAGGACGGCGAGATGATTGCCCGCTCCTCGCGCATTTTAGAGCCGCTTCAAAACGAAGTGATCCATACGCTATATCCAAAGTTAGGTCCGATTCGTTTACTGGAGGTAGGCTGCGGGTCAGGCATCTATATCAAACAGGCAGCCATCAGCAATCCGCAACTCACTGCTGTCGGACTGGAATTGCAGGCACCGGTTGCGGCTATGGCGCGCCAGAATATGGAAACATGGAGATTACAGGAGCGCGTCACTATCGAAGTCGGCGACGTACGAGCGAAGAGCTTTGCTGACCGCTTTGATCTCGTGACCTCCTACAACAATATCTACTACTTCCCGGTGGCGGAAAGAATCGAGTTGCTGAAGCATCTGAAGGGTCTCCTCAAGCCAGGCGGATCACTTTTCTTAACCACCGGCTGCCAAGGTGGAAGCCTGGCCATGGAATTGCTCAATTTGTGGGGCGCAACCACGCAGGGCTGTGACAGGCTACCTGATGCAGATGAAATGGTCGCGCAATTGGAAAGCGCCGGCTTCGTCAATGTCACGAAGAAGAGCCTACTGCCTGGCGATGCGTTTTACGTCTTCATTGGTACTGGACCCAGCTAAACTCCAGCGCCACAATCAGTTCCGACCGTAAAGCACACTATCTACATACAATGACCGAATCTTTGCGTAGTGAGATGTCGCTGTTGTCCACACTGCGCCAACTAGAGTGTGAACTGCATCAGCCCCAATGCAGAAGGGATCGAGCCCGTTTGCTCCAGTTGCTGGCTCCTGACTTCCAAGAGTTTGGTCGATCCGGAACTTCGTACACGCGCAAGGAAATCCTGGACCTACTGCCAGAAGAATCGGAGCCAGCCCAGATCCACGCCCAAGGCTTTGCGATAAACCAACTTGTCGATACCGTCGTTTTGCTCACCTATCGGTCGGCGCAAATCAACAGTGAGGGCGAATTGTCGCGTCACACCAACCGCGCATCGATCTGGAGGCACACTGATTCAGGTTGGCAAATGGTATTTCATCAAGGTACTCCTACCGAACCTTTTAAGCGACCAGCAGATTGACAACTCTAGCTGGTACCACAAACCCTTCGTCATTCGCTTTTGTGCTATACTACCCCGCATGAACATCGAATTCAGTGGTAAGATTTGGTTTTGGAAAGGCCCCGCTCCCTGGTTCTTTGTGACTATTCCACCACAGCCAAGCAGCGACATCAAGGCGATCTCATCTCATGTGACCTATGGCTGGGGCGTGATCCCGGTCCATGTCCAAATCGGCAAAAGCAAGTGGCAGACCTCCTTGTTTCCCAAAGATGGCAGCTACCTTGTGCCGATCAAAGCCAGCGTCCGCAAAGCTGAGAAAATTGAGGAAGGGGATGACGTGACGATCCAACTCAAAGTTGGGTGAGTATTCAGTCAGAAGTCACTGGTCAGAAGTCAGTAGTCAGTAAAACATTGTGACTGATGACTGATGACTTCTAACTATCGAGACAAGGGGAAACAACGATGAACATCATCAGCAGCGAGATGTTGTGGCGTCAATTTGCGGCAGCCATCGACACGGTGGGCAATGCGCTGCGCGATTGCCCGGATGAACTGTGGGAAAAGCAACTGTGGCCAGACGAGCCAGAGCAATGGGTTGCTAAGGGCTTCTCGAAATTTTGGTATCAAGGCTACCACACACTCTTCTGGCTGGACCTCTACCTGACCGGAGCAGAAGAAGGCTTTGCTCCGCCAGCCCCCTTTGACCTAGTTGAGATGCAAGCCAACGAAACCCTACCACGCACTTACAGCCGCCAAGAACTACTGGGCTATCTGGCAACGTGCCGCCAACGATGTCAGGAGACGATCTTCGCGCTGTCAAGTGAGCAAGCAAATCGGATCTGCCAGTTTGCCTGGGGCGAGGTGCCTTTTGCCGAGTTGCTACTATACACGCTACGCCATGTGCAAGAGCATGCCGGTCAGTTGAACATGTTCCTCGGACAGCATGCCAGAACAACCACTACTTGGATATCTCAAGCGCAGTAAAGGCTGATAGGGTGACAAGGTAAAGTGTCATTGCCTTGTCCCTTTACCATGCCTGTCATTAATCCCTAATTATTCCATCACAACCACATTGGACTTACGCAAGACGAGCAAATCAAGACCTCTGGGAGGTGAGCGGCGAGTCATTGTCAAAGCGAGTTTCACCTGCCCATCTCCCGGAGGTCGGGTCTTGCGTAAGTCCTACCACATATGCCAGACTGTGAATCACTTCCTGCTACTCTATGGCTCAGCAGCAGGCGATTGACAAGTTTCTCAATTGTTGCTAGACTTTGTTATAAAGATAAAGTACTTTCAGAATATTACCACCATTTTCTACTTTGCTCTAGCTAGAGCAAAGTAGAAATAGGAGACGATTATGGATAAAGTCATGTCTACTGCGCCGATCAGCGATGTTCATCTTAATCAAAAAGAACTACTGAATCGTATCAACCATGCCCCTGTAGTGCTGATGTCTCGTTCGCAGGCTGCCGCAGTATTGGTTAGCGTAGAAGAATGGAATCGAACAGCTCAAGCTCTTGACATCATGCTGGATCTGATTAGAAAGGATCGTCCCTGGTTTAGCTTACCTCTTTATACGTTGGAGGAAGTTCTGCAAGAGGCAGGCATCACTCGCGATGCAACCGGCGCATTAGTCTTCCCCACAAACCAACAAGAACTTCAGAAAGAAATGGTATAATGCGACCCTGGCGCTGGATCATCAATCAGACTTACAAGCAAATTGTTACGCAGTCGCTACGCTATGGACTCGAATTATTCAACGCCTTAGATCGTTTGGAACAGACAATTGATGGTTATCCACAGGAAGGGCAATACGTTATTGAAGATGATCATGGTAATATTGTGCGTTGGCAAGTGGCTGGCTACGAATTGCTCTACGAGCGCAAAATTGATACCATGCATCTGCTTATGGCAAATATTCAGCGTAGCTAATCGATTACCTAGAGAGTTTAATTTCCTCACGAGGTTAGGGCACAGACATCTTCCGAAGGTCTTGTTGACCACAGGAGATGCTGTTGTATCATTCCTCTCACCAATCCAAGATCGCTCCATCATGCGCCCGCGTCCCTAGGGCGTGAATTACTTCTTGCTTGAAGGGATGACGCTTGGCAGCTTCTTCGTTGACCTCAATACCGAGTCCAGGGGCGTCGGACACCAGCCAGTAGCCATTTTCAGTCTTGAGCGAGTGCTGCACTACGTCCCAACGCCAGGGCACGTCGCTGAGCATATCCTCCTGGATCAGAAAATTGGGGGTACTCAGCGCAAAGTGAAGGGCGGCGGCATTGGCAACCGGCCCAAGTGGATTGTGCGGAGCCACGCCCATGTAATAAGTTTCCGCCATCGCCGCAATCTTCTTGGCTTCCCACAGACCGCCACAATGACAGAGATCGGGTTGGATCACCTGACAAGCTTGCTTCTCGAAGATCTCACGGAACCCAAAGCGAGTGACCAGCCGTTCGCCGGTGGCAATTGGAACAGGGCTGGCTTTGCGCACTTCGACCATCGCATCAACATTCTCCGGCGGCACCGGTTCCTCGATAAAATAGGGGCGATAGGGTGCCAGCACCCGACAAAACTCAATGGCATTGGCAACAGCGTGACGTCCGTGACAGTCGATCATGATGTCAACTTCATCGCCCACAGCCAGCCGCATCGCTTCCATCACCTTTTCGGCATACTTGTAGCTGGCGATCGAGTTGAGCGACTCCGTGGGCGGGGTAATCAGCACTTTGACAGCATTGTAGCCACGGCTCACCACTTCCAGTGCCAAGTCGACAAAGGCTTTGGCATCATCCTTGAGTTGCGTTTCGTAGACCGACTTCATGTTACCGCCGCCGAGATGGGTGTACATACGCACTTTTTCACGCACCGCGCCGCCGAGTAAGTTGTAGACCGGTTGCCCCAGCACCTTGCCCCGAATGTCCCACAGCGCCTGCTCAATGCCGCTGATCGCCGACATGCCGATGACGCCAAGCCGCCAGAAAGATTGGCGATACATCTTCTGATAGAGAAATTCAATGCGCTGCGGGTCCTCGCCCAACAACATCGGTGCGAAGTCCTCCACTGCACCGACAACGGCGCGAGTTTTCCATTCGAGCGATGCCTCGCCCCACCCGTAGAGCCCGGCTTGGTCGGTCTCGATCTTGACAAAAACCCAGTTGCGCATTTCGGCATTGACCACGAGAGTTTTGATGTTGGTGATCTTCATAAAGTAAACCTATGAACGGTGAATAAACCACGGAATAGACGAAAATGATGGCTGGTAAATATGTTAAAAAAGGTTGCTGTGTGAAACGTGAACTGCATTTTATGATATTTCGGATGTTTCACGCATTTCAGGGTCTAGCTGTTGCAAAATCGTTTTCTTCTTCTCGGCAACTCGGAAACAATCATATTGATTCTCACGCATGTAGCGAGTAACAAGCGCCATCGCTTCAGACTCGCTTAATAAACCTTCGTCAATTTCAGCTTGCAGGGTGCGATTCAACCAACGCCGAGTTTGGAGTGCATGGGAAAAACTGCCCGCAGGCCAAAAGGTGTCGCCGCCAAAGATGAAAAGTTTGTTAGCTGGCACGGCATGGATACACTGGCGCACAAAATGAGAAGAGCTAAAGGGATCAATGCTCCACGCCCAACAGAGATCAACATAGACATTCGGATAATGTTTGGCGAGTGCCACCATTTCATCGCTGTAGGGATAGGCGATGTGCATCAATACAAAGCGCGCTTGGGGATAGGAACGCAACAATTCACTCAAGTTCCCGGCGGGGATACGGTGGACTGGCATGCGACTATGTCCAGCATAATAGCCAGTGTGAATCTTGAAGGGTAAGTCATACTCGATCGCCAACTGTACGCCTTGCGCCAGCGACCAATCACCTAGACAAAGACGTTCCTCCTCGCGCATCGTATTCGGGTCATGAAGATAGGCGGCCAAGGCCAGCGCAGCGTCGCGGTCGCTGCGTGGTTGCCAGAGCAAGGTGCGATTATAGGCATGCTGAGACTTAACGGCGATGGCAACGTTGGCATTACGCACAAAAACTTCCTCCATCGCCCGCCGCAAGGAAGCAAGATTGGTTACTTCCACCCCGGTCTCTTGTACCAACTTTGCAAAATCGGCCTGGACGTTGACAAAGCTCATCCAGGAGATGTCATAAAAGAAAAAATCAGGGCCGGATGGGTCAATCGAGCAGGGACGTACAAAATCGTCGACTTGGACATGGTCCAGGTTGGCCTTATCGCGTAAAAGCTGCAGCCGCTGACCAGGTTGGCGATAAGCGGCATGTTTGTCCTGCGCCGCTTCTAGGGCTTCCGGGGTAATCTCTTCGATACCATAGAGTTCACGGGCAAGAATGCGCACCGCTTCGCCATAACCAGTGTGACGTACCATCTCCCAGGCTTTGCGCACCCCGTTGAAGCGAGCGCGCAGGTCAGGATTTTTGCTATCCAGCAGCGCATCGACCTCCGCTTGGCTGGCTCCGGCCACCACCAGATCGGCTGGGAGGTAGCTGCTAAAGAGGTTTTGCAGGAGATCGGGGCCATTTTCAACATACTCGTTTTCTTTGTGCAGATGTTCGTGGCTGTCACAGAGCGGGGTGTCTTGGATGTGGAGGAATAGGTCAGTAGACAAGAGTATCTCCTCTTCAGATCGTTTTTGGAAAACGCTGGGTAGCAAAGTTGAAGAGTCGAAGAGTGGAAGAGTTGAAAAGTACCAAAGTAGCTTTGGTACTTTTCAACTCTTCCACTTTTCAACCTTACTTCCAAATAGCTCTCTCTAAAAAACGAATGCACACAACTATTCGGTTAGTGGTCTATTGGGATTCAACAATCCTTCAGATCACGATCATCGTATCACAAAGAAAATGCGCTGGGAAACTGCGAAGAGAAGCGTTGTAAAACAAAAAAGCGGTGACGAACTGGTTCGTCACCGCAGCATGGTAAACAACGAGTTGCAACCACGCAAGCCTTGCACAACAGCGAATGAAGAAATAAACGAAAATATCGTGCGCCGCTTCGTTTCTTTCTTCATTCGTTGTTGTTTCTCGAATGATTGGTTAGCGATTAGACTTCCATCACCAAAGGTAGGATCATCGGGCGACGTCCCATTTCTTTGTGAGCAAAGGTAGCGAGGGCGTCCTTGACCTTCTCTTCGAGCACCTGGGGCGGGGCCTTCTTCTTGAGCACCTTGTTGACTGCCTCCTGGGCACGCTTGAAGAGCTCTTCGTTGTCGCGGATGTAGACAAAACCACGGCTGAGAATTTCGGGTCCGTAGATCACTTCGCCATCAAACTCGTCCACAGCCACCACACAGACAATAAAGCCATCCTGGCTGAGATGTTGGCGGTCGCGCAGCACAACGTTACCGACATCACCCACACCCAGACCATCGACGAAGACGTTACTGATCGGCAGGCGCTCACCCAGTTGACCTTGAATCTTGCCCTTGCCGCCAAAGTCACCGAACTCGACAATCTGACCGTCTTCGACAACAAAGATATGATCTTTCGGAATGCCAACCTGCTCCGCCAAGCGGCCATGCAGCACGAGGTGACGATATTCGCCGTGAACGGGAATAAAGTATTTCGGCTTGACCAGTTCGAGCATACGCTGATAGTCTCTGCGTCCACCGTGGCCCGAAACATGTACGTCGCCTAGTTGATGATAGAGCACATCGACGCCTTGGCGGAAGAGATTATCCACCGTGCGGTTGAAAAGCTCTTCGTTGCCAGGGATGGGTGTGGCGCTCAAAACCACTGTATCTCCCGCCCGCAGTGAGATCTGACGATGGTCGCCCACGCTCATGCGCACCATGGCGCTCGTCGGTTCGCCTTGGCTGCCAGTGGCGATCACGACGACTTCCTTGGCAGGCAAATCTTCCATCTCATCGGCATCGAGCAGATCATCATGCGTAGTGGGCAGGTAGCCTAAGTTGATACCAATCTTGGTGTTGCTCACCATTGAACGGCCAATCATGCCGACGCGGCGACCGTGCCGTTTGGCGGCTTCCATGATCTGACGCACACGGCCCAGGTTGCTGGCAAAGGTTGAAAAGAGCACTCGTCCTGGGGCCTTGCTAAAGACATCATCGAGCATGATGTCGAGCGAGCGCTCACTCGGGGTACTCTCCGATTTCTCGGCATTCGTGCTATCGGCCAGTAGCAGCAGCACACCTTCTTCGGCCCAACGCGCCAACTTTTCTTCTTCGAGCGGGCGACCATCCACCGGCGTGGCATCGAAGCGATAGTCGCTGGTATGAATCACACGGCCCGCTTGCGTCATGACAGAGACGCCCACACTGTCTGGGAAGCTGTGACAGGTGTGAAAGAATTCAACTTCAAAGCCACCTAAAGTTAACTTGCTATCCGAGGTAATTGTGTTGAGATTGGCCTCTGCCATTAATTTCTGTTCACGCAGTTTGCCTTCGAGCAGACCACGCGTGATGGCAGTGGCATAGATCGGTGCCTTCAAGCCTTCCTCGATAATATAGGTGACTGCCCCGATATGATCTTCGTGGCCGTGGGTAAGGATGATTCCACGCACCTTCTGTACACGGTCAATCACATAACCCGCATCCGGGATGACAATGTCGACACCATGCATTTCCACAGTCGGGAACATCAGCCCCGCGTCGATGATCAGGATGTCGTCACCCGATTCCAGCACCATCATATTCTTGCCAATCGATCCCAAACCTCCCAATGGGATGACGCGCAGCGCTGGTTCAACGAATTGGTTTTCGTTACTACTCATTCGTATTTATTTTCCTTTCTAGGTTCACTAGTACTTTCTCCGGCGCGCCAATGCCAAAGCTGCATCGGGCAACACCCCATGCAGCATACTGACTCTCCGAGCCGGAGTATCAATTTCAATCAAACTACACCACATCTATCACAAAAACAGAGCTGCACAGCGTGCCCTCTGTGAATGCCATCTTGTTCTTGGTAGGCGACAGGTAGATCACCCATCCCAACGCTTGCCTAGCTACGAAATGAGGAATAGAAGCATTCATTGCAGCCGCTGCCTGTCGCTGCGGAATCGGGTAGAACCCCCAATATGCGGCTGAAAGCACACACCTACAATGATCAAAAATGCTTATCAAATTCCATTAAGTTCATCACGATGCCACAAAGAATGGGCATCGCATGACGTGGTTTCGCCAATACTATCAGGCAATCAGCCTACCGAGATCGAAAAATCACAATGCCCAACGATTCATGAGCATATCAATATGATTCGATATACGAAATGAGTATAGCACGATTGTCAACCTCCGTCGAAAAGCTGTGGCTATGGTAGAATTCTGATAACGATTCAGCAACCCTCTTCCGAGAAGGGTAGATTGCTAGCGTTTGCCTTACGCAAGAGCCTTCCCGGAAGATACTTACGAAGACTATCTATATGCAAAGCTTCGGCGAACTCCTGACCGAGTACATGAAACGAACGGGGATTAGCGATAGCGAGCTGGCCCGCAGCATTGGTGTACAGCGACAGACCATTTTCCGCTGGAAAGAGGGCTCGGTGGCACGTCCTCGCCTGCGCGAGGATGTGCTGAACTGTGCAGCGCGCCTGCGTTTGAGTGCCGAGGAACGAGATCTGCTCTTGCTTTCGGCCGGTTTCCCGCCCGAAAGCCCCACCGCCGTTCAATCCGAGGCACAGTCGTCTGCAATCCCTTCGCTTACACCAAAACAGTCAACGCCGCAGCAGAACACAGAAGAGATTTACCCTGATCCTCCAGAAAAAGAAAGCCCTACCCTTGACTCCATTGTCAAGCCCTTGAACGACAAAACGATTGTGCCGCCATTTCGCCCTTCGCTACTACTGCGTTGGGGATGGTTGGTGGGTGGGCTTGCGATACTTGCCCTGATTGCGATTCAATTGCCGCGCTGGTTGCGTACAGTCGATTTGCCGACGCCGACACCGGTTCAGGTCGTGGTGGACACGCCGCCGACAGAGACACCCTCACCTACCCCGCTGCCGACGCCGACAATCGAACCCGCTAGAAGCGGTGAACAATTAATCATCATCGCTGAATTTGATAATCGTGCCGTCAATCAAGGCTACAACATGGCGGGGCGCTTGAAGGAAGCGATTACCAGCGAGGTTTCGACCAATCATCTGAGCGATGTGCGCACGGTGGTTTTTTTGGATGTGCTCAAAAGCGAGGAGAGCGCCCAAACCCTGCAGCGGCAAACCAAAGCCGCCTTGGTGATTTGGGGCGAATATGATAGCGGTCGCGTGGTGATCCGCTATGCCGACCGCAATCGGCCCAGTCAACTCGAACAGACCGTGCAGACGCCCGATCAGTTACCGGTGCGCATTAACAACGATACACCGCGCGAAGTAAAGGCACTGGCCCTGGCGACACTGGGGCAAGTCTACCGTCGGGCGGGCGATCAGGCCAAGGCCAAAACAGTCCTCACCCTGGCGTTGGATCAGAAGCCAGAGACGGTTGACATTCGCGCCCGGTCTCTCTTCTACCTCGCTCGCATCAGCGAAGACGGCGGCTGTAACGGCTCGGCTGAGCAGCCGCAGGAGCTTGCAGCCTGCGATCAAGCAATCGAAGATTACACCCAACTGATTGCGCTGGATCCTTCCCCTGCCAAAGATTGGATCAATGCATGGTACAATCGAGGCAATGCCTATACCAATCGCTCCAAAGTGCGGGCTAAAGATGCCCCTGAGATTGTCAGCGATTTGGACGCCGCTATTGCCGACTATGGAGTTGCGTTGCAAATTCTCCCCAACTATGCCAAGGCTCTCCTGAATCGCGGTACAGCCTACTATGAGCGTAACCAGGAGGGCGATTTGGCTTCTGCACTGGCCGATTTTGAACAAGCGCTTCAGAACACGTCCAATCAATCTGAGTTATATTTCATGCATGGGTTGACTTTGCTGCGCCAAAGTGCCACATCCGACTGGGAAAGCGACTTTCTGAAAGCCCAGCAGCTTGCACCTAAGGATACAAGCGTTCACATTGCGCTCTGCTGGGGCTATGTCGTCAGCCAACAACTGCCCAAGGCGCAAACCGAATGTGAACAAGCCAGACAGTTGAGCAACAATGATCCGGCCCACGCCGATCTGCAAGCACTGTTATTGGCGCAAACAGGAGATCTTGCAGGTTCATTGCAAGCGGCCAAAGCGCACTTGACTTGGATTCAGAGCCAACCCAAACAACTCTATGAGCGCTTGAATGGCTCACTTGTAGAAGAATGGATCGCCGAGTTGGCGCAAGGCAAAAATCCCTTTGATGTAGCCTTGCTCGACCAGCTACGGCGTGGGAAGTAATAACGGTTCAGACGCCCCTCTTCCGGAAAGGGTAGCTTGCTATTGTTTCACTTGCACACGAACCTTCCCAGAAGATGTTAACGAAAGTAAAAAGTTATGACACAACCAAGCAGCGAAACCATTGAATGGCTAGTACAACAGTCAATGCTGCACAGTGCCAAACAACGGGCCACTCAGTACAGTGGCAAGGGCAACCTCTGGCAACGCCCTTATGCCCAAACACAAGCACGCAGCGCGACTTCGCTTGCCTCAGTCTGGTTTACCGCCTATCCTGCGGCGATCATCACCCGACCAGGCGAATCGGTGCTGCAAACATTGGGTAGCCCGCAACTGTGGCAGGCGCTACAAGCCATCGGCGTGCAAGGAATTCACACCGGCCCGATGAAGCTCTCTGGTGGACTCGGTGGTGCCGATTACCGCCAGCGCACCCCTACGATTGACGGCAACTTTGACCGCATTTCGCTCGAGATCGATCCGACCTTTGGGACGCAGCAAGAGTTTGTCGCCATGAGCCGCACCGCTGCCGCCCACAACGCCGTAATCATCGACGACATCGTCCCCGCCCATACAGGCAAAGGGGCCGATTTCCGGCTAGCTGAGTTGAATTACCAAGAGTATCCTGGCATCTATCATATGGTAGCGATCGATCCAGAAGATTGGAGCATCTTGCCTTCCGTCGCCGCCGGGCAGGACGCGGTCAACCTTTCACCGGCAACGGTCGATCAACTGGCGGCCAAGGGCTACATTGTCGGCCAGTTGCAGCGCACGATCTTCTACGAGCCGGGCATCAAAGAGACGGATTGGAGCGCCACCAATGTGGTGGTTGGGGTGGATGGCACAGCACGTCGTTGGGTTTATCTCCATTATTTCAAGGCTGGACAACCTGCGCTCAACTGGCTCGATCCAACCTTCGCCGCCCAACAGATGATCATCGGCGATGCCCTCCACTCACTTGACGTGCTGGGGGCACGGATGCTACGTTTGGATGCCAACGGGTTTCTCGGCATTGAGCGGAGAGCCAACCAGCGTGCCTGGTCAGAAGGACATCCACTTTCAATTGTGGGTAATCAATTGATCGCAGGCATGGTGCGCAAGGCAGGCGGTTTTACCTTCCAAGAGCTAAACCTGGCGGTCGATGACATTGCCGCGATGTCGCAGGGCGGGGCCGACCTTTCCTACGATTTCATCACGCGCCCTGCCTACCAACATGCTTTGATGACAGGCGATACCGAATTTTTGCAGCTGATGCTCCACATCATGGTTGACTATCAGATCGAGCCAGCATCGCTGATCCACGCCTTGCAAAACCACGATGAATTGACGCTAGAATTGGTCCATTTCTGGACGCTGCACAAGGATGATGTTTTCCACTACCAGGGTCGCGATTGGCTTGGCAGCGAACTACGCGATCAGATTCGCGCGGTCATGTATGAGCGGTTGAGCAGCGAACACACACACTACAATCTACGTTTTGTGACCAATGGCGTAGCCTGTACCACAGCCAGCATCATTGCTGCAGCCTTAGGCATTCACGATCTTGCGCACCTCACGCCTGCACAGATTGCTCAGATTCAACAGGTACATTTGCTGCTGGTCATGTACAATGCCTTCCAGCCTGGCGTCTTTGCCCTTTCAGGTTGGGACCTCGTCGGTGCACTGCCCCTAACAAAGGAACTGGTGGCTGACCTGTTG
Organism: Caldilineaceae bacterium; assembly: GCA_046328715.1. GTDB lineage: Bacteria > Chloroflexota > Anaerolineae > Caldilineales > Caldilineaceae > JAXLWB01. Next base: position 131,628 of record JAXLWB010000012.1, read on the forward strand.
AGCGACGGCGATACGCGTTGGATCAACCGGGGAGCGTACGATCTGGCCAATGTCAATCCGCAGGCGACGCACTCGTCGGCTGGCTTGCCCAAAGCGCAGATACTCTATGGCTCAATTGTGGAGCAATTACAGCGGTCCGACTCGTTTGCCAGCCAGTTGCAGAAACTGTTGGCCGTTCGTCAACAATATCGCATCTACGCCAGCCGCCAATTAGCTGTGCCGCCTGTGCAAAGTAAAGGATTGTTGGTCATGGTTCACGAGTTGCCCGAAGGAATGGGCACACAGATTACCGCCCTCAACTTTGGGTCTAGCGAGATCGATGAAGAGCTTGTGCTTACAGACCTACCTGCTGGAATCATGGTAAATATGTTCGACGCCGACGAAGCCCCCGCAACGGTGACGGACGGTCATGTAAAGGTTCGACTGAACGCCTACGAAGGGAAATCGCTGCTACACCGCAGTTCTTAGGAGAAGCAGAGTTTTTCCTGCCACATTCAACCAGCAGCTTCATTGAAGGGAAGAAGCATGAACAACAAGCAAATTGCCACGGTACGGGTAGGCAGCAACATCGCCTTTATCAAATATTGGGGGGTGGCCGACGCCTCACTCAACATTCCTCTCAACAATTCCATCAGCATGACATTGGCCGCAGCGCACACAACCACGACCGTGCTCTGGGATAGCGAGAAACAGCTAGAAACAGACCAATTTGAAGTCGACGGCGCTCCCTTGCTTGGCGATGGTGCCAATCGCCTTGTACGCCACCTTGATCGCATTCGCCACCTGGCTGGGATTGGCGACCATGCACGCGTCGTTAGCCGTAACAATTTTCCGATGGCGTCGGGGATCGCCAGTTCGGCTAGTGGTTTTGCAGCGTTGACAGTTGCAGCCTGCACAGCCTTGGGATTAAGCTTGGATGCGACGCAGCTTTCGGCGATTGCCCGGCGCGGCAGTGGTTCCGCCAGTCGTAGTCTCTTTGGCGGATTTGTCGAGTGGGAGCAAGGTACCGATGATGCAAACAGCGTCGCCCATCAACTCTTTCCACCCGATCATTGGCAACTGTGTGATGTAGTTGCGATTGTCAGCGGTGCCGCCAAGTCAGTAAGTAGCGAGGTCGGTCATAGCCTGGCGGCAACCAGTCCACTCAATCGAGCCAGGGTTGAGGCACTGCCCAAGGCGCTCGACGAGGTGCGTATCGCCATTCAAAGTCGTGACATTCAGCGCCTCGGCCCTGTGATTGAACAGGACGCGCTGGCCATGCACGGGGTTATGATGACCAGCACCCCTTCCCTGCTCTATTGGCAACCCGGTACATTGGAGATTCTGCAGGCCGTCCGCCGTTGGCGCACGCAGGATAAACTGCCTGTCTACTTTACGATTGACGCCGGCCCGAATGTCCACCTGATCTGCGAGGAGAGCGTAACTGAAAACGTGGAAAGTCGTCTGCGAAACTTGTCGAATGTCAAACAGGTGATTACCAGTACGCCAGGACCAGGTCCTCAGCTATTGACCGAGCATCTGCTATGAGCATCACGATCCGCAAAGCCGTGGTCAGCGACGCAGCCGCCATCGTACGGCTCAACGAAGCTCACAACGATCTGCGCAGCAGCGAAACCGAGATTGCCAAACGACTCGTCAAGACCGATGGGATTGAAACGCTCTATCTTGCCGAGATTGACAACTACGCAGTGGGCTTTCTCTGTCTTTGCCTGCGCGACCAAATCTGTGACGACGCCACCTACGCCGAGGTAAGTGAGCTCTTTGTCGATGCCGAGTACCGGCGCAGAGGAGTCGCCCACGCCTTGATGGAACAAGCAGCAACCCTCGCCAAACAAGCCGGGGCGCGTGAGGTCATCCTAATGACCAACTTTCGCAATCATGTCGCCCAACAATTCTACTTTGCCCACGGTTTTGAGAATTACTGTATTGCCCTCCGCCGTCGTTTGTAATGATCGCAGTACAACTTCCGAGCCATCAGCGTAAGCATCGGGCTTGTCCGTACGCTTACACTAACGGCTCGGCGAATAGCGCGTGCGTCCTTTTTTGTAGCCACCACCAGGCAAAAACGGCTCGCCACAGTAGGATAATCATCCCACCAAAAGCCAACGCAGCATTGGCAAAGAGTACCAACACGGTCGGCGCACCATAGATCCAGGCACGCACGACCAACCCCAGGGGCGCTGCGTAGATCCAAACCGCTAACGAACGCAACAAAAAGAGCACAAGCCCGCGTCGATCCCGAATTTCATCCACTGAGTATGCCCCTAGGCCCCATGCCAACGGCAACCACGGCAGCGCCAACGCCAATGTCTGCACAAGTACCCGCAAAAGTGGATTGTAGGCAGTCAACAGTTCATGTTGAACTTCACCGATAAAGATGAAGATTGCCAGGGCGAGCAGATCACCAACCATCAACAGGGTACGCCCGGTCTGGTTATTGGTCACAGAATTTTTATTCATCCAATTTCCTTTTCCCTTTTTTCGACCAAATCCAGCAAAAAGAGATATTTTTCAGCCAATCACTCAACCTCATCCATTTGTACTAGGTCTACATCAAAAATGTAATTTTTTTGTTAGAAAAACAACGCAAATTTGCTGATAAATTAATAATGCACAACAACTCGTTATTTTGTCATTGCACTCTGCCATCGATAAGAAGTTAGTTTAGCAGGAAAGGAACAATCTCATGAAAAATACGCTAAAGCGCTGGGCAGACAAGGTAGTACAATCGGGCAGCACGGCACTGTTGGCCTTGACGCTCGCCTTATTCGTGGTGAGTACTACGGGGCAGCTTATCATTACGTCACCCAAGGGTGATAACCCAACAACCCAGGTAAATTGGAACGCTAGTGGTGGCTAGACCAACTCACCAGCGCACAATTTACTTTTAACAAGCCAGCTATCGTTGCGCTCGCCTACGTGCAACCGGCTCAATGATCTGCTTTCGTGCAGGAGTCAGGCGATTCATCAGCCCATCAGACCATTCATAGTTGAAACGGGTACGGATAAAGCGCGGCGAGTAGCGATAGATGACCACACGTCGATGCCCAGGATTGATACGTTGGGCTGAGCCGTGGGTCACTGTGTCAGTGAAGAAGAGCGCATCGCCAGCGTTGAGGTACATCTCTTGCATGCCCAACGCTGTGCCTGCGGCTTGATGATCGTCGATCGCAATCAGTCCTTTGCCATTCTGCTCCAACCGTGGATGAATTTCGGTACATTTGTGGCTACCAGGCACCAAGACTGTCGGTCCATCGCCAGGGCCAATGTCAGTCAGCGCCATAATCACGTTGATCTGCCCGACCATCCATTCGCCCGTATTATGATTGCGGAAGGTGAGGTAGCAGAGCGGAACATGGCCGCCACAATGAATATAAAGAAAACCGCCTGAGCCACGCACATTGAGAAAGTTTTCGTGGATCGAAATGCCGTTGGCCGGATTAATGTACCTCTGCGCCATGGAAAACCAAGCAGGATTGTCGATCATACGTTCGAAAACTGGCGCGCCCTCGATGATGTTCTGAAAGTTAACCCCATCATCTTTACCGTAACTATGTAGTTCCACATTGCCAATCCACTGGTTCGAGCCAGTATTAGTACCGGACAAGTTGGCATTCTCCACATCATTCCAATGGTCGTCCACCCATTGATTCATCTCCGCCAGATCTTGTTTGCTGATGGCATTCCGTAAAATCAGATAGCCTTGCAGATCAAACATATAATCTTGTTCTTGCTCAGTCATCATAGTCTCCCTGTAAAAGTTGTAGTTTTTTCCACATCAACTTAGTCGAATAACGTTCGGACTTGCTCATCGGTCAGTGCCAGCGTTGGGTTGAAACGCTCGCTGCTCATATAGGCAAGCAGGCTGTAGCGCATCTGGCGGGCAACCAGTCGCTTTTCCAGGTCGTGTTGTAGGTCCATGGAGCAGACCATCAACTTGCCGCCCGCCACCTGCGCCTCGAAGAGCAACGCCAGTCGCCGCGCCTCAAACCAGGTATCGATCGGCTGGACGAGCGGGCGCAGTTGTTGAGGCAATGCATCGAGTTGCATAGCCGCCGAGCCATGAATTAGCTCCCACCATTGCCAGTTGCTATGTGCCTCGGTCGGGAAATGGGCAAAGATTGGATGCTGGGAATCACACAGGATGCCGAGGGTATGGGGTGGTTGATTGCTTGTCCAGGCAGTGTTCCAAAAGACGGTGGAGAAGCCGATCTGGCAGGTCGTCTTCACACGCCCGCTAGTTAGCAGCAGTAGCACTTTGCCGCCAAGGGCGAGTCGGTTGAACGCACACTCGTCCAGTTGTTGCGTGATCAACACCTCATTGGGCACCTCACTAGGCACCCGTTGGGCAAAGAGCCAGAGATCCCAGTCATTGGCGAAGGGCGTATCGGCAAGGCTAACCACTAGCTTATAACGCCGCGCCGTCGGCAGATCGTGTAGGGGAATCAGCACACGACCATGCAACTCCTGGTTGCCAATCTGAATGGTTTGCGGCGGAAGTCGATTTTCGTCAACGACTGTCCCCGTCTCATCCAGAAGCTGCCAGCGGATCACTGCGTGTTCGAGTGCCTTTGGCCCGAAGTGAGCAATTTGAATATCCGCCACGAAGGTTTCATCGCTGCGCCAGAACCGTTTGTCCATCAGAGCCAACGGAACAGTGGCGTTACAAAAGCGTCGAAACTCGGCGGCTGTGATGTAGCCTTTTTCGTCCCAGAACGGGTCTAGCACACCAACCAGTGCCGTTCCTTGCCCTGGAAAGTCGTGCAGATCGAGCAGGTGAAAGCCGCCAAAACCTGGCGTGCGCAGCGCTGACTCGATGTCTTCTTTATAGCAGAGCGCCTGCAACTTGCCAGAGGCGATTAAAAAGTCGCGTGCCTGATCGCCCATACCGCTCGCCTCCAGAAAATCTTGGAAGATCTCAAAGTTCTTAGGTTTGAGCAGGCCGGTGTACTTACTCATCTCGGCAAAGTTGGGATAGACGCACCACTGCCCAATCTCGTGGCTGATGATCGGTGCGGGAGTTGCGTTTTCGTTTTCGCGATGAAACGGCGATTCGATCCCGGATTCGACATAGGAGCGATAGTTAGTGCGAGTTTCCGGCGGCAGGGCGTTGATACGCGAGTTCAACCCTTCGCCCCAGCGCTGAATACGTGGCTCGGAGATATTGTGATATTGATTTTCGGGAATTGCTGGCCAGCCTGCGCCGCTGGTGTAGATGCGCCGACTGTCCCGCTTGCGCCAATAGGTGACCCATACGCTGAGAAATGCCTGATGACGCCCTGCTGGCTCGTTTCCGTGCGCCATCATCACAAACGAAGGGTGATTACCGTACTGAGTGACAATCCGATCCGCCTCCTCGTAGAGCCAGCGGTCAAGTGGTCTTCCTTCGCCGATGGCTGCGCCTTGGTTGGGCCAGGTTGAACATTCTACCTGATAGTAAAAACCCAACTCATCGGCAGCAACGAACGCTGCTTCGGGTGGACACCAGGAGTGGAAACGAATCAAGTTGAGCCCATGCGCCTTGCAGACATTGATAATCCGCTTCCAGGAGTTGACATCACAGGGCGGGTAGCCAGTAAGTGGAAAGATGCAACATTCGAGGGTGCCACGGATGAAGGTTTTGCGTCCATTGACTACAATCTGTGTGCCATCGACGCCGATCTCACGCAGCCCAAAGGAGAGGGTGCGACAGTCAGCAACCGATTGACCAGCAACCGTACATGCTAAATCAACGGTCAGCTTGTATAGCACAGGTGTGAATTCGTCCCATAGTTGTGCCTCGTCACCGAGCGGGACCTCCAGATCGATATGGCCGCCTTCAGTCGAGAGATCAAGATCGGCCAGTCCGCCCAGGGCAGCGAAGGTAACATTCTTGGATACAGGCGCAATCGACTGGGCTATTACACCGTTGGTTGCCTCGACACTGGCCGTAACCGTGCCATGAACAGGTGATTTCAACAAGCTATCCACATCGATCTGGATGCGGGCGACTTTGCGCTTGACGTCAGGAAAAACCTGGACATTGCGCAGCCAGACCAGACTTTCTGCACCCAGTTCGAGATGCCCGATGATGCCATTCCAGTTGCCCTGCGTATGATCGGACATACTATGAGCGTTTTGACCCACATTTACGATCATACGATTATCAACACGAATGGTCAGGCGATGTTTGCCAGGAGTGACACCTTTGCCTAAATCGTAGACATGCGGTGTGGACAGGCTTTGATTGCGACCAATTTCGTTTCCATCCAGCCAGACCCGACTTTCCCAATGTACTCGTTCAAGCGTTACAGTGATACGCTTTCCAGCCCAATTTTCAGGAATGTTAATCTCACGTTGATACCAAGCGGCACCAATGTAGCGTTTGTCTGGGGTGAGCCAACAGGGATATTTGATGTTTCCCGGCTGACGGTAGGGTTCGTAGCGCGGATCTTCAAAGAGGGAACGATCCACAATATTACCGACCCACTCGGTCTCCAGCGTCACCTCGTTGCCAAAGCCTTGCGTTTGAAGCGATCCTGGCAAGTCAATCGTTTCGCTGAAAGATTGATTGAACCACTGTTCAGTAATGCCGCAATTTTCGGCATCAAGACGGAGATTCCATTGTCCAGCAAGATCTTGTTTCATGGTGCCTTCGCTTTACTATGAATCGTCGCTCCCAGGTGATCAGCCCGTAGCGCGAGCACAGCATCAAAATGTTCCTGCGCATGCCGCATCTCCCTTAAGCCCAGATAGCCCAACGCCATCATGTAGTGGCAGTGAATGCGGTTGCGCAGGCTGAGATCCTCATCAAAGACCAGAAAATCCGGCAACGAAACGGCAAAGTAATCCATCGTGACCTCATCCTGGAAATGGTTTTGTCCATAGTCGATGAGTTTGTGAAAAATCGCTTTCGCTTCGTCACCTCGCCCCAACTTCTGGCGAGCTAATCCCTGGTAAAAAATCATATCTGGCGGCTGGTCGTTGTAGAAGATGGCAGAGGTGGGTTCACTAAGGCCGACGGCAGCTTTTTCGAAGAGATTGGAGATTAGGGGCTGGAGATTGGAAGAATCCGTTCTCTTTTCGTAGGCACAACCCAACCAGTAAAAGATCTGATTTTCCTGTGCGCCGTAGAGTTTGCCTTCGCCGAGATTGTGCGGATAGAGCTGCGCTCGTTCCAGGCAGTCAATCGCCGCTTCGGGTTGGTTGCGGCTGAGATGTGACTTGGCCTTTTCCACCAGACAGGTCACGTATTGTCCGGTTGCCTTGCCCTCGCCGCCTTCCCAGGGGTGGAAATTGCGTGCCATTAACAGATCGAACGCCTCATCATGTCTAGCCAGCAGGTTGAGCAGGCTGATCCGTTCAATTGTGAGATCGTCGCGCTGCGTCACGAGATCGGCATGCGCTTCGAGGTTGATCAGTCGTTCTTGTGGGCTGCGATTAAGTTTTTTGTAGAGCTGGTCTAGCTCGAAGAAAACCCTGGCGTCGGTAGGGTCTATCTGAAATGCAGTCTCGTAGGATCGCAGGGCTTTCTCAGCTTCGTTCTGCTTGTTCCAATAAACAAGGCCGAGGTTACGGTGCACAGTCGGATTGTTGGTGTCGAGTGTACGAGATTGCTCCCAACAGGCGGCGGCTTCGCTATAGCGACGGTGGGCGTACCAAAAGTTGCCCAACAGGAAAGGGACGTGAGCATCTTGCGGGGCAAGTCGGATCGCGTTTTGTAGCACCAACACATCTTCCAGCCTGTTCGGAAAACAGAGGGCAGGTGAAAGTTGTGCAGCCTGCAACAATGCCTCCTGCGCGGCAGCATGTTGTCCAGCCTGTTCATAGACCCAAGCAAGATAATAGAACGTCAACGGCGTCGTTCCGCCATCTTGCGTCGCTTCCTTCAACAACTGAATCGCCTCGTCCCACAGCCCAGCATTGGCGTAATCCAACGCAATTTCGCTACAAATGTGGCTAGTTTGAGCAGCCATCGCAGCGAATTCGTCGCGATTGGTTAGCAGACGTTGCTCCCACAGCGCGCCGAATTCCATGCGATCCAGGTCAAGCGCAATGGCGATCTCCTTCCGTGCCGCCTCTTCCCGCCCTAGTCGCCGCAAGAGCGCAATTTTGAGATGGCGTGCTTTGTGATGGGTCCAGTTGCGCTGTAACGAGCGGGTGCTCAGGTCGAGGGATTCTTCTAGTTTTCCGGCACGACAAGCTAGCTTTGCCAGCTCAAAATAGGCCGCATCTTGCCAGGCAGCATTCCAAACTGCTTTGTAGAAGGCATCAAAGGCTTTTTCAAAGCGGCCTTGCATTTTGAGCGCTAAGCCCAGGTTATAATAGGGTTCACCATCGTACGGGTTGGGGTTACGGCGGGTCAGGCTTTCAATCGCTTTGCGGAAGTAAGGTTCAGCTTCTGCAAATTTACCACGACGATACATCAGCAAACCCAGCGCATTGTTGCAATGGCTGTCAAATGGATCACGACGCAACGCTTCCTCGTAGTAGGGTTCAGGGGCAAAGTTGGCGTGGCGATACTGTTCTAGATGCAGACCGTTGAGGAAGAGTTCCTCGTTGGATGCAATCTCTTGGGGTGCTCTGGCCGGCTTAGCAGCATCAGGAATTTTGGAGCTTTGTCCAGCAGGTGGAGAAAATTCGAGCAACTTCTCCCCGCTTTGTGCTTCGAAAACCTGCAAAACCAAATCCTGCTCGTAAAGGATACCGCGCCCGTCATGCCCCATGCGCCGCAAAAGTGCGTGGGTATAGGTAACGACCGTGGTTTCAACAAATGAAGTCTCAGGTGTTAGGTCAACGCTGCGCTCAAAGACGATGTCGCCTGTATACAAGAGCTTCACCGTCACCTGGCGTGGACTGGTGACATAGACGCCGATGGTGGCATGGTTGTCATCGATCACGAGATTGGCAACGACTTCCTTGTTGGCATTCTTGGCGCCACCGATTCCCTTGTAGGGCATGAAGACCTGCGTAAAGCGCTTCTCTTCCCCTGGCATCAACCAGGAAAAGTCAGGTTGGTTGTCGGTATATGCACCACACATCAACTCGATGTAGGGGCCATCCTCGTCGGTCAGTTGGCGATCCCAGGCTTGGCCAAAGTTGCTGGTGCCCCAGGTCCACTGCTTCTTGCCCGGCACCGTGTGATGGTTGGCGATGTGCATCATGCCCGCCTGCTTGCCATGATCGTAACAGCCGACAAAGTCATAATCGGAATAGTACGCCATGTAGGAAGTGGGCACGGGGATATTTTTGTAGCGCGAAATATCCGTTCCTGGGGCGTAGTTGACTTTATAGTAGGTTCCTGTGGCAATCGGAAAAGTGGAGACATCACGCTTGCCATGATCCATCACGGCATGGACATCAGGCGGGAAGATCGACTGATAGTCATCATTGACATGCACTGCTGGATTGGCCCACCAGAGGAAGGTTTGCGGTTCACTGGTGCGGTTGTAAAGCTGTACATCGATCTCCAGATAGGCCCGATCCGGATAGAGTCGGAAGCCGTGCATCCCCTTGGTGTTGAACATGATCTCATATTCAGCACACCAGACGGTTTGGCTACCATCTTCGCCTGCTTCGATGCGCCAACTAACTGGACCAAAGGTGTTGGGTCGGTGATGCTGGGGCCAGTTGAATTCGATGCCACCCGAGATCCAAGGTCCGGCCAGCCCAACCAATGCCGGCTTGATCACACGATTGTAGTAGATAAAGTGATAGCCGTTGGTCTTGTCGAGCGCCATCTGCACCCGCCCACCCAATTCGGGCAAGATCATAATTTTAAGATAGCGATTTTCGAGGAAGATCGCCAACCATTGGCGATCTTCCTTTTCATCGGCAACACTTTCAATGACAGGATAGGGATAGACTACCCCACTACTTCCCTGATAGACACGCTTTTCGAGAAAGACCGGATTCTTTTCAGGCTTGCCGATCGGGTATGTAGGGATAATGATGGATTGTGACCAAGCTTGAACTGTCATCTCTTACACCTTCGGCGGACGACTTGGCGCAATTGGCTGGAGGATTTTGCGGCGTTCTGGTGTCAAACGGTCGAGCAGTGCCTGTGTGTACTCGTAGCCATAGCGGGTTGCTGCCCAACTTGCACCGTAGCGAAAAATGGTTACACGGCGCTCGCCTTCGGGATTGGTGCGGCTGCTGCCCCCGTGCATCAGTCCATCGACAAAAAGCACGGCATCGCCTTTGTCAAGGTAGACCGGTACGGCACCTTCGAGGTTGTCCATGCGGTCGAGATTAGCGTAGTTACCGGCATTGGGATGGGGAAAGTTTGACTTGTGACTGCCTGGGATGACCATCGTAGGACCATCGCCTTCGTGGACATCGCTCAGCGCCACGATGACGTTGCATTGGCCACAGCGAAAGACACCATGCTGATAGAGAAATTTGCCACGCATGGCCCCCCGGTAGCCGCCCGAATGGACCGGATGATGCCCCCCCGAACGCCGAATCGAGGCAATACACTCGTCGATGAAGAGCCCCTGCACGTACGATTCTTCCTCTCCGCAGTAATGACGCAGATAGTTAATCCAACTGGGATGGTCGATCAGCTTCTCGAACGCTGAATCGAACTCGATGCAGTTGTGCAGTTCGTAGCCAGTTGCGCCGTTGTAGTCGCGACGCTGTGAATTGCCGACCCATTCGCCGACTTGCAGATCGGGGAAACGGTCGAAGGCTGCGTTAAGTTCGTCGAGCAGTTCCGGTTCAACGGCTTTTTTCAAGACCAGATAACCGTTAAGATCAAAGAGAAAATCGTCGAGTGCGCTCGGCATGCGTGGCTGCATGGAATATGCTCCTATTAAAACAGTCTCTCCTACTTCCCTTATTTTCGATATGGTTCATAGAAGAGATTCGATTGTACACATCAATCCGGGAATACGTGTAGAATAACCCGTGCATTCAAGAAAGTCTACTCCTAGCCGCCACTGATCACAGTGTGTAAAAATCGCATTCCAAAGCAGGTTTACTTCGCGCAATAGCTTTTATACAGCCTTTAAGAGGTATGTGGGGTATGCACCGAATAAGTATCGGCAGTCGATTTTGTAGACTAAAATCAGAAAGTTTGGTAATTGGGAGTCACACAAATACAAATTACACAGACGATCTGCACTGAGTAACGCGTTTTATACCACAAAAAGTGTTACTCAGCGACAACCGCTAGGATTCCTCAAATCACTCGGCTTCAATCTCCACTTGCACGCTCATTCCCCAGCGCAATTCAGGACGCTGTTCGTCCAGCGCAATCGTCACTGGGAAGACGACGTCGCCGCCGATCGTGGCGGCCTGTGGGGCGATACGCAAGACACGGCCCTTGAGTTCGCTGCCTGACGCCTCGACAAAGATCGTTACCGGTTGGCCAACGGCCACACGTGCCACGTCCCGCTCGCTGAGGTCGGTGGTCTCGATCTGTAAGATGTGCAAATCGGCCAATGTCAGAAGTGCTTGGCCGGGCAGCACCGCTTCGCCCAAGTGAATATTGAGTGCAGCCACCGTTCCGGCAAAGGGAGCATGAAGTTCTTGAGCCGCAAGTGTCTGTTGGGCCAGTTGCAGGGCGGACTCGGTCTGTGAGAGTGCGGCAGTAGCAGCGATTACGGCCTCTGTTTGTGGTCCGGCCTTGAGTAGATCCAATGCAGCTTGGGCACCTTGCACTAACGCCCCAGCTTCGGCAAGTTGATTGGCCGTGGGCGGCGTTTGCAATTTTGTCAGCGCCGCCTGCGCCTGTTGTATCTTCGCATCAGCCGCCGCAATCTGGTCGGCACTGGGCGGGTCATCCAGCGCAACAAAAAGTGCCTGAGCCGACTCATAATTGTTCTTGGCAAGCTGTAGCTGAATCCCTTCGGGCAGGGTCGGCGCATCCTGACGCCAGGCAACTTGATCGTAGGCGGTTTGTGCCTGTTGCAAGGCGACCTGCGTGTTGGAAAGTGTGGTGCGTGCATTAATGCGCGCCTGCTCACTGGCACCCGCAGCTAGTTTTTGGTGGGCTGCCTGTGCCGCAGCCAGATCAGCTTTGGCGGCATCGATCAGCGAGGGCAGCGGTGCTTCTTTGAGTTGGGCCAATGCAGCCTTGGCAGCATCGAGCTTGGCTTGGGCGGCGGCAATTTCGGCAGCGCGTGGTGGCGCTTGCAAGAGTGCCAGGTTGGCTTTGGATTGTTCAACAGCTGCTTCGGCTTGGGCCACTGCTGCCTGAGCAGCAGCGCTATCGAGTGCAACCAACAGTTCACCTGTCTGTATTTCATCGCCCACTGCGACGGTCAAGGAGACGATCTGACCGGCAGCGGGAAAGCTCAGATTTGCCATCTGCACGGGCACAATTTTACCTGATGCCTTCACCACCCCGCCCGTTGAACGAAGTTGGATGGAGGGAAGCGGCGTAACTGTCGCTGGCGGTGTTGGCGTCGGCTGTTGAGTGCAGGACGACAGCAAGAGAGCCAGCAGGACGACACTTTGTAATCTACGGAACGAGGCAAATCTTCTACCGGAAACGGTAACCATAAGTTTTCTGGAAAACATCAGGAGGGATGGAGGGTGAGGTGGAAGGGAATTATGCCTCACCCTCCATTCTCACCACACATACGGAATCATTCGTTGACGCACGGTCTGGCGATACTGATCGTAGCCGCGCAGATGGGTAACCAGGAATTTCTCCTCTTCTGCAGCCCTGGCAGCGATGGTGACGATCATCAGTACGGCGAGCGGCAATGCCACCCAAGAGCCCAATGCTGGCCCAGTAAAAAGCAGCATCAGCCCTGCTCCCATATACATCGGGTGACGGACCAGATGATAGGGGCCAGTCGTAATCACCTTTTGGTCACTTGCAACCTCAATCGTGGCGCTAGTGTAACTGTTTTCTCGGAAGACTAGGAAAACGATGAAGAAGCCTAGCACAACAAACACATCGGAAATCCACACCAGAGTGGTTGGTACATGCGACCAATGAAAGCGATAATCCAAGCCAGCGACAACGTATAGCGCAATAAACAACACACTCGCCAAGCTCTGAATCACCTGTTGTGACTTCTCAGTTTCAGCGGTTGGCCCCGCATTGACACGGCCAGCGAGTAATATTTGGTCGTAGTTAACCAGATAGAGCGTAATCAGAAAGCAAGAGCCAAAGAACGCAGCAAGATAGAGCCACCCTTGCCAATAGTTCAGCGTACCTGCGGGGAGAAATATGGCAAGTGCTAGAAATAAAAACAGCGCAACAAAACCTGCTACAGTTTTCACCATTAAGTTGCTCATCATTGCCCCTTTGGAAATCTCACTTCATCCACCATCCTATCCCCTACCACCTGCCCATCACGCATTTCCACAATTCGTCGGGCAAAGGAGATCACGCGTTGGTCGTGTGTGGCAAAGATAAAGGCAGTCCCGGTCTGCTGATTAAGTTTCTGCATGATCGTCATCGCCTGTTCGCCATTGGCGGTATCGAGATTGGCAGTTGGCTCGTCGGCCAAGATGATCGAGGGATTGGTGGCCAGGGCACGAGCAATCGCCACACGCTGTTGCTGACCGCCGCTCATCTGGTCGGGGCGATGCTTGGCACGATCGGCCAGCCCGACGGCGTCGAGTAGCTCCATCGTTCGTTTTTGACGTTCTGCTCCACTTTTACCTGTCAACAACATCGGCAGTTCAACGTTTTCGTAGGCACTTAGCACAGGAACCAGGGCAAAAAACTGGAAAATAAAGCCGATATCCTTGCTGCGCAGATCGGCGCGTTGATTGGCACTAAAGCGGGTCACATCCTGGCCGTTGATCTTCACCGAGCCGCTGTCGGGCCGATCCAAACAGCCCATCAACTGCAACAGCGTCGTCTTGCCCGAGCCAGAAGGGCCAACGATAGCAGTAAACTCGCCCTTCTCGATATTGAGCGAAACGCCATTAAGCGCCCGAGTCTCTAACTCGCCGATTTTATAAAGTTTCGTGGCATTTTCCACTTGAATGACAGACATGATGAAGTCCTTTCAGAGGGGCAAAGTGGAAAAGTTGCAGAGTTGAAAGGTGGGAAATTCGTTGCTACCTTGCTACTTTGCCACTTTTCCACTCTTCCACTTTTCTACACCGCATGTAATGCCTTGACTGGTTCCAGGCGGGCGGCGAACCAGGCTGGGTAAAGTGAAGCAAGCAGAATCACAACCAGCGTGCCGAACGACAGTCCGATAAAGGTGTCAGGGACATAACGGGCATACAGTCGGGTGGCGAGCGGAATATTTTGCGCAGCCGCTGCGGCCCCTTCGCCAAAGTCAATCCCATATTTCGCCAGATAACCAACCCCTGCCGATCCCAAGCCATAGCCCAAGATGATACCGACCACACCTAACAATGCCGCTTCGAGCAAAAACATGAGCAGGATTTGACGCGGCTTCATGCCTAACGCAGCCAGAATACCCATCTCGCGCGTTCGTTCAAAGACTGCCATCAGCAGCGTATTGGCAATCACCACGGCCACGACAAGCATCACGATAAAGTCAAGGATCACATAGAAGCTTAAACCGGTCTCCATCGCCTGAAGGAAGATCTCATTGAGCTTCTGCCAGGTGAGCGCCCGTATCTGAGGGGTTGCTAATTCTGCCGCCACTTTATCAGCGTTGTTTTGATCGCTCAGCAACAGAACAATGGCGCTGACATGGCCCGCTGTGCCAGTAAAACTTTGGGCACGTACCAGTGACATCAGAGCAGCTCCCTGATCGTAGCTGAGAATGCCAGTAGAAAAGAGGCCACGTACAGTAAATTGCGCCTCATCCGGGCTGCCATCGGCGTTGATAATTGTCAACACAACACGGTCACCCACCGCTACCTTCATCTCCTCGGCCAGATGTTTGCCGAGCAAGATGCCATTTCGGTCACCAGCCGCAACGAAATCCCCAGCCACCATCGCCTGGCGAATCGGCTCATAAAAGGCGGAGTCAGGTTCGATGCCATAAATGCGCAGGCCAATCGAGTCCTCCACCGTGTTGAGCACGCTGGTAGCCCACAGCACAGGCGTCGCCGCTTTTACCTCGCCTAGCCCTTTGGCTTGCCCAATCAAGGCATCGACATCGTCGATCAGATTCTTCCACTCCAGACTTACCGTCTCTTCTGCGTAAGAGGCAGAGCGCAGTTGGAGATGCCCGGTTTCCAGACGGATGCTGTTTTGCAATGAGTCTTCCATCACCCCGGCGATAAAACCATTAAGCAACATCAATAACGCCAAACCTAACGCCACCGCAATCAACGTAAACAAAGAGCGCCGTCGATTGCGCCACAAATCGCGCCAGGCAATGGTAAGTAATTTAGAAAAGGCCATAGGACTCCTTGCGAATTACGAGTTACGAAATACGAAATAGGATTTGTATCGCTTACTAGCGTGATTCGTAATTCGTAACTCATATTTCGTATTTCGTTTATACATGATGCAATGCCACGGCTGGCTCTTTGCGTGAAGCTTGCCAGGCAGGATAGAGCGAGGCCAAGGCAGCGATGATCACAACCAGCACACCACGTGTGATCACATCGGTGATAGAAACGGTTGGATAAATGCGGTCGCCGAGCAGGGCGGTAATGTCACCCATGCCCTGGGCAAAGGAGAGATCGAACCCAACGTTGCCGACGGCGGAGACCGCCAACCAGCCCAGGAGACAGCCGATCACCGCCCCAACCAAACCGATCAGTGCGCCTTCGAGCAGGAAAAGCAGCATCACTTGCCGTCCTTTCATGCCTAGCGCGGCGAGAACACCCATCTCACGCGTGCGCTCAAAGACCGCCATTAACATCAAGTTGAGAATGCCGATGCTGGCAATCATCAACACGACGATGCCGAAAAAGGTCACACTGACCGCTTTCGTCTCCATCGTCTGGCGCATCTCAGGGCGCAGGGTGTCCCATGAATTGACCTCATGGTTGGGTAACTGCGCCTTGAGTTCATTGACAACTTGCTCCTCCGCACCCACCTTTTGCAGTGAAACATTGACCGCAGTCGCTTCGTTGCGCAAATTATAGAGACTCTGCGCCTCGTCGAGCGTGACAAAGACGGTGCCTTTTTCAGCCTCCCTCATGCCCAAATCATAGATGCCGACGATGGTCATACTGCGTTGGCGCATCGTCTCGTTGCGGCTCTTGCCCAACAAGGTCACCCGATCGCCCACTTGCGCCTTCAGGATATCGGCCAGACCACGCCCGATCACAATCGCATCGCCCTCGCCCTCCTGAAGAAAGCGCCCTTCTGTGATATTTTCGGCCTGAATGCTGTAGGGCGACTCAACGCCCGGTTGCACCCCGGCAATCGCAACCGGTGCGGCAGTATCACGGCTGCTGACGATGCCGCCAGTATTGATACGCTTAGCCGCCAGGGTTACATCGGGGCGGGCGCTGGCAATTTCAACCACCTTGTCTGGATCATCGACAGGCAACAGGGGCAGACGATTGGCTTTGGCAAGAAACCCTGGGGCATGAACCTGGATATTGCCACCATAGAGCCGAACTGCATTGCCGTAAATCGCCTGGTCAGAGCCGGTGATCATGCCTTGCATGAAAAGCAGCAGGATCAAGCCCAAGACAATGGCAATCAGCGCAATCGCTGTACGCCGCCAGTTACGCCACATATTGCGCCAGGCCAGAGTGAGCAGTTTTGGCATAAAGTCAACCTCCTTTTGCGAGATTGGAGATGAGAGATTGAGAGCTTGGGAAAGCCCACTCTCGTTTGAGTGCTTCGACGTCAATTAGGTTCAGTGTGCCACTGGATAGACCGAGCAAGCGTTCCAGGGCATCGGTATAAGCCGCCACGATCTGTTCAACCCGTTCGTCATTGTCATCTTTGGCTTCGGACGACAAGAGCAATTCGGCTAAGGCTTCGCCCTGGTCAACGATCAGTGACATCACTACCCGGCCCACCATCGGCGAACGTGGATGCTGAAAGATACCCTGCTCCACCCCCTGTTCAATGATGGTTTGCATCATGGGTGTTGTGATTTGCATCATGGCAGCCGTCTGTTTTTGGCGCACGATCACATTTTCATCCACATACCAGGCGCGCAGAATTGCCATCAGAAAGCCTTTACGAGCGGTCTTCCAGCGATAGGCAGTGTCGAAGAGACGATGTAACTTTTCTAAGGCAGACAGTTGAGGGTCATCAACAATCGGTTGAATGACTTTGATGGCTTCAGTCTGCATCCGTTCAATTAGCGCATCTAACAAAGCCTGCTTCGAGTCAAAATAATGATAGAAGGCACCCTTGGAGATTTGCAGACGATCAATCACGTCTTGGATGGTCATGCGATCGTAGCCCTTGGTGATGACCAATTGCTGCGTGGCATCCAAAATTTCGTTGCGCCGCTCAAGCGGCTCTTTCACAATGCGTGGCATAATAACTTTGCATCACCGACCGACGGTCGGTCGGTGATGCAAAACAGTGTACTCCTGTTTTGGTCGATTGTCAAGAGGGTTGTGAAGGTGGGGTGCATATCAGGATGGGGGCGGAACTTCAGAACCCTATCCAAAGGGTAGGGTTCTGAATGGCACGTTTTACCCCGAAGTTGATATACACCCGTGAGGGTGGAGTGGAGTACATGCCTAGGGCATCGGGTTGGGGATGGATGACGGAATGGTGCATCACCCACCAATCAACCGTAACCGAAAGGCGAAGGCATATTCGCTCTCGTTGAGTCGGTATTTCTCCAGTGTATCTGGTCCGCAGCTTGCGGTGCCTAGGCCGCGTTGGGCCACATCGAGATTCAGGATGACCTCGGGGCGAGGCTGAAGGTCAGTAGTGTGGCGGGCGTGGTAGAGGTCATTGGCCGTGAAGTGGCTGGCACTGAAGTTGAGCGGCTGGTCGGCTTCGATACGGATGCCGTTGCCTGCCTCGTCGGTCAGTTCAAGCCAGCGCACGTCGGTCTTGTTGCCATTTTCCTGCGGCATGACGTAGGGAACATACTCGTCGCTGACCGTGCTTTGATAGCGACCGACCATGCTGGCAGCTTTGCGGTCGCTATAATTCTCCCAGGGGCCGCGCCCATACCAAGTGAGCTTCTCAAGTTCGGGGCGCAGGTTGAGGGTAACACCGACGCGTGGCAGATCGTTGGCGTCGTTGCCCAGTTTGACCTGATTTTCTACCTGCAATTCACCCGAAGGCAGCAGAATGTAACGTTGGGTGTGGTTGAAATCATTCCATTCTCCTCGGCCCGAAGCGCTGCGTACTACTTCGACTGCTGGCAATCCGTCATCGGTCTCGGTCACACGGATGCTTTGCAGACGTTGTTCAAGTTTATCCAGACCGAGGTTGAGCCAGTGCGCAATCGGTTTGTAGAACTGCTGCTCCATCATCAGCTTAATGCCATCGTTGTCAGTCGCGCCACGCCAGGCATTGAGTTGCGGACCTTGCAACAGCAGGTTGCGTTCGGCATCACCAAAGGCCAGCAACGCACCCGTAGACTTGTCGAAGACAGCTTGCAGGGTGCCAGCTGTGAGAGTCATGGTGGAGGCGTCGTCGCTGAAGTTGACGGGGAGTGGAGAGATGGGGAGATGGGGAGATGAGGCGACGGTTGGAAGGGCAACTTGGCTCCATCCAACCTCATGACCGGCGGGAGCCCACCAGGTTGCGTTGCGCTGGAAGAAGCGGAAGTTGAGAAAGCGTTCGCCAGGTTGATTGGCAAATTGGCTAAGATCGAGGGTCAGTTCCAGCGATTCACCGGGTTGAATATCCAGTGTTGACAACTCGCCACCCGTCACCTGCGCCCCATCAATGACCAATTCCCACTTACCAGTCACCCACTCAAGGTTGACAAAGTCACACTTGTTGACAATTCGTACCCGTCCACTTTGTGCATCCACATCCTGAATAGCAACGGGCTGGATCAGGTGTTTGTATTCGTAAAGGCCGGGATGGGGTGTGCGGTCGGGCCAGACCAAGCCATCACAGACAAAGTTGGCGTCGTTGGGCGTGTCGCCAAAGTCACCGCCGTACGCCCAGTAGGTGCGACCATCGGCAGTCTGCTGCGGGATGCCGTGATCGAGCCATTCCCAGATGTAGCCACCTTGTAGACAGGCATATTTCTCGAAGGCGGCCCAGTAATCAGCCAGGCCGCCGTTGCTGTTGCCCATGGCGTGAGAATATTCACACAGGATCAGCGGACGCTTTCCCCTGCCCTCCTCGGCGTAGTCAATAATGTCAGCAATCGAAGCATACATCGGACAGACCACGTCGCTCACTCGCTCATTTTGCAGCCAGCCTTCACCCATCCATTTGCTGATCGCCCCTTCATAGTGGAGTGGGCGGGAGGGATCGAGGCCACGCACCAAGCCAGCCGCCGCTTCGTGATTTGGTCCAATTCCGCTCTCATTGCCCAAGGACCAGAAGATGATCGACGGGTGATTCTTATCGCGCTCGACCATGTTTTGCACGCGCTCGACAAAGGCGGCAGTGTAGCGCGGGTCACGGCAGATGTCGTGATAGAAGGCGTGCGACTCGATGTTGGCTTCGTCGATCACGTACATGCCATAGCGGTCGCAGAGTTCGTAGAAGTAGGGATCTTTGGGGTAGTGCGAGGTGCGGATGGCATTGATGTTGAACTGCTTCATGCACTGGATGTCGAGTTCCATCAGTTGGCGGCTGACCGCCTTACCCTTGGTGTCGTCGTGATCATGCAAATTGACACCCTTGAAAATAATACGCTTGCCATTGAGCAGCACCTGGCGATCTTTGATCTCGATGCTGCGGAAGCCGACATGACAACGACTGCTCTCTGTACCTTCCGGCGATGTGAGCGTCACCACCACCGTATAAAGGTTAGGCGTCTCGGCACTCCATTGGAGCGGCGCTTTGACCGCTGCCTCAAAGGTTGCTTCATTGCTCGGTCCCCGGCGATGGCCAAAGAAACGTTCGCCACCGACGTTGCTACTCAATGGCTCGGCAAAGAGCGCTGACCCATCCGGAGCAAAGAGTTGGGCCGTGATCGTGCAATCACTATAGTCATGACCGGCTAAACCGATCTTACAGGTAAGTCGAAACATGCCATCTTGATAGCCAGCATCCAAGTCGCCACGAGCAAAAACATCCTGCAAGTAGGGTGTGCCTGTACTGTAGAGGTAGACTTCACGCATCAGCCCCGCCTGCCACCATTGATCCTGGTCTTCGATAAAACTGGCATCCGAGTATTGCACGACGACGACCAGCAGTTCATTTTCCTGGCCGATTTGCGCATATTGGGTGATGTCAAACTCGGCGGGGGTAAAGGCATCCTTGCTCAGGCCGACTGGCTGACCGTTGACGTAGAGGTAAAGCACGCCCTGGCAACCACCAAAGTGCAGCACCATGCGCCGCCCCACCCAATCGGCGGGGACAGTGAAGGTACGACGATAGATGCCAGTAGGGTTCTGTTCCGGCACATCCGGCGGCAGATTGGGCCAGGGCATCTGCACGTTGGTGTAGTGCGGCTTGCCGAAGCCCTGCATCGTCCAGTTGCCGGGGACGGTGATACGTGACCAGTGATCCGTGACCAGTGATTCAGTTGTGGCTTCTTCGGGGCGGGTTTTGATTTGAAAGTCCCAGTCACCGTTGAGCAATTGGAACCAGGGCGATTCTTCACGGGCGTTGGATTGCGCATCCTCAGATGTGGGAAAGGGAATGAGGGTGGCGCGCGGTTGAAGTTTGTTGAGACCGGTCAGTTGTGGGTTTTTCCACGAAGGCTGGCCGGCAATGGTAAGCATGGGTAACATAGGTTGATACCTAATGAATGTTGGATGAATAGAATGTTGTGAAAACCGCCGAGAAAGCACGCCTCGTGCGGTAGGTTGTAATGAATGGTGCAGGTAGGGTCATTATAGCGGGAGGAGGGGTATTGCGGCAAGCAAGAGGTGGATTTGAGGCCGAACTGAAGCAGGCACTCAATTGCTTGCCAGGATTGCCAGTAATGTCTGTGGGCCATAGACGGGCGTCAAGCCATTGGCAAAATCTTTTTCGTTCCGGGTCACGATGACATCTACATCAGAATACCAGGCTGCACAATCAAGGATTGCATCTTCGAAATCAGAAATTTGAGATTCAAGCGCCAGGTTGACAGCCGATTCAGTTACATTTAGCACATTGAAGTGCAATAGCAGGCGACGAATGATCTCTTTAGCAGATTCACGCCCCTTAAGCTTGGACAGAACACAGTAGAGATCGGTTAATGAAGTGGCACCAATCACACCGTCAACGGTGCCAGTTTCAACCCGAACAAACAACTGCTGGACATCATTGACAAATGGTTCGCGATTGAGCAAAACATCAAGAATAATATTGTTATCAAACAGGATTTTCATCGAGGGATTCCAGCAACAGTTGATATTTTTCGGCTAAATAGGCTAAGCGCAGTTGATCTGTATCAGAAGATCGGCCAACATCAGGTTTGGCAATGCCAAGTAGGGACTTTGTCCAGGAGGTGGGAGACAAGATAGGAGTTGCTTTGTCGCCGTGTGATTCAAGCTTGAGCAGACGAAAGTAGTCAGCCACCAGATGCGATAAGGGTTTACCACGGCTTTGGGCAATCCGCTTTGCTTCGCTGATCAATTGCTCGTCCATTCTCAGAGTTAGTTTTGTTTGCATAGTAGTTCTCACCATATCTGACGTACATCTCTACTAAATGATACGTCACACACTACTAGATGTCAATCTGAAAATTCTACTGACGTGTATACGAGAGCGGCCAGATCACTTCATTCTGAGCCATCTTGTTCCAGTTTGGCTAACATTCGCTTCCATGTTTCGATATACATTGAAAGATATTCATAGAAGATTTGTGTCTCTGTTAATCCCTTTGCACGCATATCCGGCTCCGAACCAAACGAAGTTTGATTATTCCAACCCCGCGCACGCTCAATCCTGCGAAATATCTCACCATTCATTTGAAGTCCGAAAAGTTGCAGTCCAATTTCTAATCCCCATATTTGATCATATAGTGAGGCACTTGTTTCAGAACTCAAGTACATTTTGGGTCTTTTTTGTACCTTTTCCAGGTATTCAACAATAGCTGAATGGCTTCAATGTTAGTCATTCCAACCCAACCTCCAATACATGCAACGCCAGCAGCAGATACTCAACATGGTTCTCTTCCGAATGCTCATCGCTGATCTCAACCAGCCGTTGCGAACACTCGGTCAGGATTTGGCGCGAGGTGTCGTCGAAGTGTTCTTGCGGCAGCAACGGTAGTAGTGCGGCCAGCGCAGCCATCCCCTCGGCCACCTGGTTGCGTGCAAAGAACGTGATACACTCATCCAACTGAGGAAGATCCTCGCCGTCATTCTTGGCAAGCTTATCGAACTTCTTTTTGACTGTGGTCAATGCCTGCGCAGCCCCAGTGCCTAAATCGTTGCGCGATGCCCGCAGCAGTTGGATAAAGTGATGTTCGTTGCCAACCAGTCGCGCCAGAGCCAAGGCGATCTCCAGGCGGGCTTTGTGATTGGTGGTGCGAGCGAGCAATTGCAGGAGATCAGGCAGGGCAAAGTGCGCTTGTAAGTTCCCGAGTGCAGAGGCGTAGGCCATTTGCAATCCTTTATCCTCTTCGCACTGCAATCGACTGTGGAGCATGGGGGCAATCTCACCCGCTTGCAGTTTACCCAGGGCGCGGGCGGCGTGGGCGCAAATCGAATGATAGGGTGAATCGAGCGCTTGCACCAGGGTAGGGATGGCGTCGTCGTTGCCCATCCGTCCGAGCGCCCAGGCCGCCATCGTGGAAAGCGCCAATTCCGTACCATGCAGAATTTCGGCCAGCGCCTCGATCAGGCGCGGCTCGGAGGGCATGCGGGCAATCGCCATAATCGCTTCGACACGCACCTGGAAGCGCGGATCTTGGAGCGCATCCAGCAACTCGTCCACGGTAAGCAGGCTTTTGGCTTCACCGAGGCTTGCTGTGACACGCACCGCATCCTCTTCGCTGCGGGCACTTTGGTAACGGATGAGCGAACCCATCGCCAGGAACGGGTTGCCGCGCAGAAAGATGCCTGCAAATTGTCCCACACCAAAGTTGTTGTCGGCATTCATCAGTTGCACAACTGGCAGGCTGAGCAGCATGAGCAAGACACCTGATAGATAGAGCGGGGTATAAGGATCGAGGATAAAGGGTCCTAATCGGCCCGAGAGATTCGCTGTTAGATCAAGAATAGTTCCACCAAGCAGTTGGCTGATCCCACCCACGACACCGATCCAAGCTGAATAGAGCGCCATATAATCCGTCTTCTTTTCTGGTGGCACCACGCTGACATAGAGGATACGGGCCGAGCCAATACCCCAGCCCATATCGGCGACCCCTTGTAACAGGCTAATCAGCACCGCTATTGAGAGGCTGAGTGCATTATTGCGGGGAATAAAGATTAAGGCCAACGGCACCAGAATACGCAGCGCAATGCCCAGAATCATCACAGGCTTGCTACCGTAACGGTCGGCCACCCAGCCCCAAAGATAACTAGTAACCAGCGTACCGGTCAGTGTACCGATTTGAAGCAGGACGGCGTTACTTTGGGTCAGACCGACCTTTTCCGTCATGTAGAGCGGGACGAACGAGCTAACCGGCACCGTCGCCAACGTGATGATGCCGACACAGGCCAGGTAATAGAGAAAGTTGCGATCACGAAGGGCATCGCCGATGTCGCGTTTGGGTTTTGCCTCGCCAGCGGCAACTGGTTGGGGCGCGCCACCAGGGATAAATGCGCTACACCAAACACTGATCATTCCAGCAAAGACACCAATCGTGATCAGGATCATAAAGCCGGTAAGCCCTTGGCCAAGTCCTAACACATAGCTCGCCACCCCTACTGCGCCAAATCCTGCCAGTGAGGTGAAAAAGTTATTAGTCGCCGTGTACTTGCCCTGCATCGTACGCGGGACATACTCTTGGGCCCAGGGAATGCGCGCCGTCTCTGCAATTGCGCGGCAAAGTGCGAAAGCGCCGACAATGAAGGAGACAAAGATCAGCGTAGCCTGGCTGCCATAGGTCAATTGCACCCAGGGTGTCAACAACAGCAGAATGGTAAAGACTTTGCGCAGACCAAAGAAGGTCAAATAGGTACGTTTGTAGCCAAATCGTGTCGTCCAAGGGCCGATAAAGGGCGCAATCAATCCGAGAAAAGGCATGAGCGAAAACAAAAAGCCCATCTGCCCTTTACTCAGCCCCAGTTCAGCCAGAAAGAGAGGGAAGACCGATCCAAAGAAAGTAAATTGAACAAAGAAGGTGTTGGCAGCAAAGGTGGCGATACTCCACGGGATGCCACGTAGTTTTTCAATGGTTGTGGGTTCAGCAGTCATGAGGTACACAAAAAGGGGGATTAGAGATTAGACGCTCATGCGAATGATGCACAACGAAGGATGAAAGTACGGGTGACGAGTAATTCGCAATCCGCATTTTCAAGTCAAAGACTCTCCGCTCGATAGCGTTTGATATTGGATGAGACTCGCACTCTGCCCATTACTTCACGGAAGGTTGCCATGTGCGGAGTCTGGCCGTGGACAGCAAGCACCTCTTCGTTCTCCCAAATTTCAAAGAGATGGAAAGTGTCGGCTGCTGCTAAATCGGCTGAAAAGTCGTAGGTAATGCAACCAGCCTCCGCCTGGGAAGCTGCATTCATTGCTATCATCGCCTGCACTGCTTCGTCACGATGTTCGACTTTGATTTTCATATCACCGCCGATGATGATCATTGAGATCTCCTTTGGATTGGTAAGCAATCATAGAAATGACCGCAGATTCTAGATTACAGGATGATTGTGAACAGAAGCCAATCTTTGTAACGTCGAATCCGCGGTTACAGGTAGAACATCGTACATGAGGCTAGATTTGACGAGTTCGTTTCAAAAACACATGCCCCGCCGGGATCAACAAACTCATCTCTAGCGCATTCCACCAGAAGTGTACGTCGAGACGCACGGCGGTGGTGAGGTAAGGGATGCGGCAGAGGAAGGTACCCTGCGTCCATTCGCTGCGGGCGAGCAGACCGTCGCGCCCGAGGATACCAGGCAGCCCTTGGGCAGTGACATTGAAGATGTGCATACCGCGCAGTTCGGCCAGGATCATCTGGTAGCGGACCCAGGTGTAGCTGTGCTCAATCGTGTGGCCGGTAGCGACGATCAGAAGCAGCCACATCCACCAGTTGCGGATGCCACCACGCATGAGCAGGACAACACAAATTAGCACACCCCAATTCCAGACAAAATGAACCCACTCGGCATTGGCCGGAGAAAGTAGGCCATTCGATTGACGCATGGTCCAATAGAGCAGGTGGTACTGCGCAAATTGAACTAGATGCTCAATGGTGTGCGCCCCTTGCGAGACGAGCAGAATACAAAGCAACATCACCGTTGCCCCGTAACGGTGGTAATCGTCGCGCCATTTGAGAATGCCCACCGGCAGCATGGCGACCAAGACCACCGCCGTCGCTGCCCACTTGGGCCAGCCGAGTAAGGTCATGGCTGCATAAGCCAGGGCTAGTGCAATCAAAAAAGAGATCCAAGTGGCCGTCGTGTAGCGTCGCGGATGGACGAGACGCAACAACGGCAGCGAATTGCTGAAATCAAGCGTAGAATTAGGGCGAAGTTCAAGTGTTTGATTCATAGGAGCTTCCCAGAACAGCCGTTTGGAACGCTATACAACTCTAACAGAAACCATCAGAGTTACCTTATGATAGCGCAAAGTGTGGCATTGAGCAATACAGAAAGCTAACCTTCGTTGATGATATTATAGCGCTTTGTGGCTAGATTGACGCATCATTTATACTGAAGTCTCGAAGGCCACTGCAGAATAACAGTTCGATTCCAAGGCTTTTCGCAATGGCTCAAGCGATTTCATTGAAATAGGTTTCGCGCATCCTTTGAAAGTGTGAGTGCATGCGACGCACGAGATTTCGTTGTGACTCACACTTTCCATCGTTGAGCGAATAGGTTCAAATTTGAAATTGCCTAATAGAGATGACACTTAAACATTGCACAATCTCTAAGGTATAAGGTCTGAGGCAGATTGTGCAATGTTTAAATAGTGTGTCTATAAGTAAGAAACGCGTTTGTGAGTAAATTGTCGGTTATGAATCTACAGTCTTTGCGCCAGCATCGTATGGCCAATCTCGCACAGCTAACAATGCAAGAGTGGTTTGCAGACAACACCTCGCGTCACGCTGCGGCACTCACGTACTACACGATCTTTGCAATCTCACCGTTGCTGATGATTGTCTTCTCGATTGCGGGTGCAATCTATGGCTATGATGTGGCGCAGACCAGTATTGTTGCCCTAGTGCGATATTATATCCCCAATCCTGGCGTGGCTGAGATGATACAGACGGTGCTGGCCAATTCAATCGATCCCTCGTCTAATCTCTTTTTGACCTTCATTGGCGTGCTGGTCGTGATCTATGGGGCGACCAGTGTCTTTAGCGAACTACAGAGTGCGCTCAACATCATCTGGGATGCGCCGCTGAAAACGAGTACTGGTATTGGTGATTTCGTTCGCAATCGTCTCTTTGCCATCGTGATGGTTTTTTCGGGCGGGCTGGTCCTCTTTGTATCCTTGCTTATCTCAACCGTACTCGCTGCGGTCAATCAATGGACCGATCTCCATTTTCATGTGACGCTCTACTCAGAATGGATCGTTTTCTTGTCGCTTTTTGCAATTTCAACCGTCATCTTTGCCCTGATCTACAAATTTGTGCCTGATGTAGCCGTCGCCTGGCACGATGTGCTGATCGGTGCGATTGCGACTGGGTTGCTCTTTTCGATTGCACGGATGTTGATCAATTTGTCGTTACGCTACACCAGTCTCCCCTCCATCTTTGGAGCGACTGGCTCGCTAGTGGTGTTTTTGGTCTGGGTCTACTATTCGGCCATGATCTTTTTCCTGGGTGCGGAATTTACCCAGGTCTACGGCAGAACCTATGGCTCGCGTTGGCGCGAAGAGCTGTTGCTTGAGGAGACGGTGGCTGAAGAGAAACCACCCATCGTCGAAACTGAGACAGGTATCCTCGTGCCCGAAGATGTCCCACTGGCACCGACCAAACATGAAGAGGAGATTATCACACTGCCATTCGAGTCAGCCCTTGAGCATGCAGAGCAACAGCCGCAGGCAGAGGAACAACCCAAACCAAAGTTCACTACAGTGGTAAGAGAACGCCTCCAACAAGGAGCCCACCGTGTACAAGAGGGCGCGAAAGCGCTACGCAAAGTGCCCGGCGTGTTGACCTCCCCCATCGGCGACATTGCGATCGGGGTAGCGGTGGTTGGCGCGATCTCGGTTACAGGGTTGCTTTTTGAACCGTGGCGGAGAAAGCAGAAAGAGAAGAAGTCAGGGGACAGTGGGCCAGTAGGTCAGTAGGTCAGTGGACACGATTCACTGACTCAATGTCTTACTCTCTTACTGAATCTTCCCTCTTCTCCAAGTCAAGAGGCGTTCGTAGAGAATCGCCAGACCGACTCCACTTAACGCCCCAGCCAACGTATCCCCAGGGAAATGTGCGCCTAGATAAACACGATTGAAGGCTACGAAAAGAGCAAGAAGAATGTGAAGCCAACGCCAGCGTGGAAAACGTTTGCGTAGCAGCCAGGCGCTCGCAAAGGAAGAGGCACTGTGCCCAGATGGAAATGAGAAGTGACGCGGCTTGGCACCGACCAGCCGCGCATGGGCCAATTGCACAAAGGGGCGGGGACGACGGAAGAGCAACTTGAGGGGAAACTCTACAGTAAAAGTCACCAACCAGACGACGAAGGCCATCCGTGCCACAAAGCGCAGACCAGCACGGGGGCCTGGATTCTTACGCAGCACGGACAGCAACAACACACCCATAAGCCAGCCATCTCCTCGGTTCATGATCTTTGCCAGCCATTCCATCGGGCGGTTTATCAATGTAGGATGAGGCATCGTATTGACGATCTCAAAGAGTCGCGTATCTAGCTTATTGGCAGCGGAAAGGTGTAAGAACAGAGAACGGATCGACAAGTGTCTCCAGAATGTTATATGGTTAGAACTTGCACAAGACGCTGTAGCTAACCATAGCACAAGAAAGGATTCGTGCTACAAACTACATGCTTGTCCTGTGCAAATCCTAATAGAAAGAGAAGTAGCATAGTGCAAGGTGCAAATTACACAAAATTGCTACGCTGCAACCTGCTTCTCCACCTTCGGCACAATTACACTCAACATTTGTGGTAATACTTTACAGGTGAGCGGCAGGTTTACATTTTCCAGTAATTCGCCATCGTACTGGGTGGATTGTACCGGATCGACCATTAGGGTGATCTCTTTTGCCTGCCAGTGTTTGAGTGCACTGCGAATCTCATTTGAATAGGAGGCGACTGTCGCATCTTCCACGCTCAAGGAGGTGCCTTGTTTGCTGATGATGCGACCCATAATCTCGGTTAAGGCACGTAAATTGGCTTCTTCCACCGTGATCACATCGAGCAGACCATCGCGTACCGAGATGGCCGAGCTAAGTTGGAGACCGGGCAAGCCGAGATTGCCGGAATTGGCAATGGCGCAGGTAAAGCCTTTAGATTCAATCTCTTTTCCGTCAAGCACAAACTGGTAATGGGCAACCTTGGGTTCGAGCAGGTTTTTCATGGCTGACCAGAGATAGGCCAGGGAGCCAAAGCGATCCTTGAGCGAGCGATCGGTCTGTTCGACCATTGCCGCTTCAAAGCCGATCGCCACACGCAACAAAAAGTTGTGTGAACCGATTTGCCCAACATCAATTTTGTCCACTGTGCTGTTGATGCCACATGCCAGCCGAGCAGCGTCAGCCAACGTATTTGGAATCCCTAGCTCAAGTGACATAACGTTAGCAGTGCCACCAGGTAAGATTGCCAGAGGCACACTGCTACCCACAAGCCCGCTAGCGACTTCAGCTACAGTGCCATCACCGCCATAGGCAGCCACAATGTCAACGCCGTTAGTGACGGCTTGTTGTGCCAAGCGTCGTGCATCGCCGGCCTTATGGGTGATGGAGACATCCCACTCCGTCTCGCATTCGTTGAAGACACCGTTCAGCGTATTCAAAATCGGCTCATCGTTGCCGGCTGCAGGATTTACAATGACTTGAATTTTTTTGGTCACAAATCACCTATCAGAAATAAAACGAAACGGTCATGCAGGCAGTTTTTGTTCGAGTAAGGCAAGCGCAACCGTTTCGGGAAAGGAGCAAAAGCTCTCCTCGTCTTCCTTCTCTTGGGCACACTTGTCTGCTATGGTAAAGAGTGTGCCGTCTTCATACGATTGGGCCACGACCGGATGCACATAGTAGTTGCGGCAGACTGATGTGGTATTACCCAGTGCATTCGACGCTTCGCAGATCGCAAGTTTGAGATTTTTCTTGATGATCTTCGCTTCGTCGCTTGGCCCAAGCGCCAGCAAGGTTTCAATCGCGATCACCGTGCCACCCCAAGTCCGAAAATACTTGGCGCTAAAACTACTCCCGGTAATCTCATGCAGATAGTTGTTGATGTCGGCTGATTGAAGCGCCTGACGTTTGCCTTCTTCGTCGTAATATTGAAAGAGTTGTTGCCCAGGCAGTTCCTGGCAACTTTTGATCAGGCGTAACAGCTTCTTATCTTCAATCGACAGGTTGTGCTTTTTGCCGCTT
Source organism: Caldilineaceae bacterium (assembly GCA_046328715.1). Lineage (GTDB taxonomy): Bacteria > Chloroflexota > Anaerolineae > Caldilineales > Caldilineaceae > JAXLWB01. The sequence goes on from JAXLWB010000012.1 coordinate 161,177, forward strand.
TTGCCGACAAAACTCAGCACCAGGGCAGACTCCCCCATCTTCACATGCCGTTTGCGCAACGTTGTCAAGCCATAGGTCTTGTTGCTGCTTGCATATTGGCTGTTCCCGATGCGCACCAACGTCTTGTCCAACATGTAGAGAGCGATCGCTACCACTTTTTGATGGGTTAGCTGACGCTTGCGTAGATCGCACTCTACTTGTTGGCGAATCTTGGGCAACGCCTGGCCAAACTCTAACAAGCTTTCGTACTTCGCCAGGTTGCGCGTCGATTCCCAGTCGGGATGATAGATGTATTGTTTACGCCCTTTTTCATCGCGCCCGGTTGCCTGGATGTGGGTATCGGCTCGTGTGCTAATCCATACCTCGTCCCAGGCAGGCGGGATGACCAAACTTTGAATACGCTTACGCGCCGTCGCATCAGTAATCAACTTTCCTTGTCCATCGTAATAAGCAAAACCTTGACCGCGACGCTTGCGCTTAAAGCCTTGCTCCTGATCGCTGCAATAGGAAAGTTTGATGCGGCTGGCAAACTCCTGTGAATCGAGTTCAAGCGAAAGCGTAGACATACGACAAACTCCTAACGTCCAAAACGGAAGAGATCCTGATAGGGATTCGGCCGATTCAAGATCGCATCTCGAATGATTTCAGCCGCCAGGATGCTGTAGGTAATGCCATTGCCGCCATAGCCGAGGGCAAACCAGGCATGGGGCATGTCGGGACTCTTGTCCACATAGGCCAATCCATCCTTGGTCTCGCCAAAGGTACCAGCCCAGGCGAAGGCAACTTCCATTTTGAGTTTTGGAAACAGCTTTTCAAATTTCTGGCGAAGTCGCGCCGTTTTCTGCGGAATCAACTTATCCCGCCGTTGAGGGTCACGAAAATCTTCGTCTTCGCCACCGACGATCACTCGGTTATCGTCGGTAATACGCAGGTAGAGGTAGGGGCGTGCCGATTCCCAGATCAGTGAATGTTCGTACCAGTTGCAATCGTTTGGTAGCGGCTCGCTGACCAGGGCATAGGTGCTAACCAACTTGGCCACTGGTTTGCTCAAATACTTTTGTGATTCGTAGCCCGAGGCAAAGACTAGCTGCCTGGCACGAATGGTTGTACCCGATGCAGTGGTTACGCAGACTCGCCGTGGCGAGTGCTCAATTTTTGTCACTTCGTTGCGGTCGAAGACACGCAGCCCATTTCGCAAACCAGTTTGCAAAAGCCGATGGGTAAGTTGGTAGGCATCCACCTCGGCTCCGGCTTGCGAAAAGAGCGCAGCCGGGCGGCTAAAGTTGTAGAGATCTTCAATCTGCGCCTGGTCCAACCATTCGAGTTGAATGCCATATTTTTTGCGTGTCTCGTACTCACGTTTCAGTTCCGGCACGTGTGACTTGTAGCTGGCCAAATAAAGACTCGGCCTTGGCTTAAATCCACACTGGTCATCTAACTTGCCAACCAGTGCAGCGATCTTCTCCAATGCGTCCAAACAGGCTTGATAGCTACGCACTGCATGATCTTCCCCCACCAGTTCGATCAGCTCACAGAGCGGCGTATCGATCTCGTATTGCAACAAGGCAGTTGTGGCACTGGTGCTTCCCCAGGCAATGTGCCGTTTGTCAACAACCACAGTGTCGATGCCAGCTTCGACGAGATGATAGGCGACGAGTGCTCCTGTAATGCCACCGCCGATAACGACAACATCACAGGTAATATCTTGCTGCAAGGTAGGATAGGTATACATCAGCCCATTTTTGATGGGCCAAAAGGGGTAGTCCGATTTTAGATCCATCGTCTAGCCCTGTAGATGTGCTTCGAGAAACCAGCGCCACTTGTCAAGATCGCGCACGACGTCGATCAGCAAATCCGAGGTCCCCATGTCGCCTGCTTCGTCGGCAGCATCGATGTCAGGGCGAACGGCTTGTGCCGTGGTGCTGTAGAGTGTGACTAGATGTTTCAAGTAGTCAATGCCGTTGGCAGCGCCAAGAGCGGTTTCAGGCAGCCTGGAAGCGGCAGCCGCCATACGAGTAGTGCCATGAGCCACGCCGCCCAACGCCGTGATACGTTCGGCAATAATGTCGATATACTCTTCAACACCGTCGGCGAGCAGGTCAAAGAGTTCATGCAGTTGCATAAAGTCAGGGCCTTTGACATTCCAGTGGGCGTGCTTCGTCTGCGTATACAGATCGGTGGTATTGGCCAGATGTTGATTGAGCAACTCGCACATTTGAGTCCGCAAACTTTCGCTCAGGTCAATATGACTTTTGACCAAGGCAGGTTGTCTGTGATTGGTGCGGCTTTCGGCTCGCAACGTTTTTGTTGCCATAAAATCAGCTCCTTATGCATGATGGGTTCGACCCAAATAGAACAAGTTATTAAACGGTGGCCTGCTGTGAGGCAGGTTTGGCTGGATTGCTGTAGTCCACCTCTTTGAGATCCATGGTGGTTACCAGTTGATTTAAACGATTGAACATACTAATTGTCTGGGGTGAAAGAGCAGTCTCGTCCGTGTCAATGCGATTCTGAATGAGCGTAAGCTTATCGCGCATTGATTGGAACTGAATCTGCGGTGTTTCCTTGGGCTGGGTACTTTCACCACCGAGATAGTTCGCGAGCAACACACGCGCTGTCACTGTAACCGGAGCAGCCACTGCCAAACCAACGATTCCCATTACATCAATGAGAGCAATCGTCACCATCAACTCCAGGATGGAGCCGGGACGTTGGCGCAGCGATGGATAGCGCAGGACAAAGGTACGCACCAGTACCGCGACGAGCAGCGTGTACAGAACGGTCACAAGAGCGAGTGCAGAACCATTGATCAAGCCGATTAGCAGGGCAGGGATCAGGGAAAGGAAGGTGCCAATCAAAGGCATAAGCCAGAGAATTGAGACAATCCACGCTAACAAGAAGGGATACTTCAGGCCGATCAGCGTATAGCCAGCCATCAACAGTACCAACAACAACAGATACTGAACGATCTGGCTGCGTAGGTGAATCCCAATCGCCGTCTCGATTTCATAAATCAGGTTGCGTGCTTGTATGCGTTGCGAAGGTGAGAGTAACGACAACCAAAGCCGTTCAATTCGCTCGCGGTCGGCTACCCAGTAGATGGCAACGAAGATGACCAACACACCATTCGAGACGATGGTGCCCAAGTTGGAAGAAATCCCTGAGAGAATCGCCAATAATGCCGAGCCATCGGTGCCTAGAAGAATATCATCTAAGCGCACTGGGTGCGGCAGACGGAGCGCAAGGGCACGCTGTGCGCCGTTGCCGCTCATCAGCAGCGTGCGCAATTCGCCATACATGGTACGGAAATCATTGAGCGCCGCTGGCAGGCGCAGACCTAGCACATAGCCTGTCAGCAGTACAAAACCAACTATAGAAACCAACATAGCGATGATGACAAGCCAGCGAGCGGTGCCCTTTGATACGCCATGATCGACGAGCAGAACGACATAACCCTGCACCGTAGTGGCCAATATTACAGCGACCAGGAAAATTGCGATGACAGATGAAAGTTGCCAGACCAGCAGAAAGAGACCAATCGAGGCCAGGCAGATCAATGTAATGAGAGCGAGTTTCTTCATGGCTAAATTCCTCTGGCACTTGATTCTCGCTTGGCCAGCGCTTGATCAAATTCGATTGCCAACGCTTCGATCATTTCTTCAATCTGTGTAGACTCGCTACTCACCGAATCTTCCGCCTGGCGCATTCGCTTGCGAATATCATTGGCTAAGTCCTGCGCCTCGACACGCATCACACTGAAGCGGTTGCGTTGGGCCACGGTTGGCGTGGTCATTAACAACGGGTTCGGATCTGCAACTCGGCTGCTCTCCTCTTTGGATTCGGGGCGGAAATGGAAGATCGTTCGCTCGATGATCACCTGAATCATGGCCGCCAGCGGGACAGCCAAGAGTGCACCAACCAGGCCGAAGAGTATTGTGAAGGCAGCAATCGCCAAAACGGTGAGAATCGGGTTGACGCCCACGGTTCTGCCCATAATGCGAGGTACAAGGACATTGTTTTCGACAAACTGCACAACGGCATTGATGGCTACCACTTCTGCAGTCAGCGTCGGCGAGATGGTCAAGGCAATCAGTATGGCTGGCACCGCCCCCAGCATGGGACCGATCATCGGGACCGCTTCGAAAACAAAGGCAAAAGCACCCAAGGTAAGCGCATAGGGCAAGCCCACCAGCCAATAAGCCACGAAACAAGCCCCACCGACCACAGCACAAAGAATCAATTGACCTTGATAGAAGGAGCCGACTGTCTGTTCCATCTCTTCAATCAGCTTCTCTACTGTGTCACGATGAGTTGACGGGAAAAAGAGCAAAAAGTGGTAGACAATCTTGTCACGGTCGCGCATCCAGTAATAGGCCATCGCAAAGATGGCGACGACCAAGAACAAGGTCGAGAAGATAGGCGTAGGTGATACTGCTACCGGTACGATAGTATTTCCAGAACCGCTCGTGTCTTCGGGAACACTCAGAAACAGCGTTGGAATGCGATCGAGTGACAACTCCGCAGGCAGGTAACTGGCGAAGAGTTGCAACAATGGGATGTTGGAAGACGTTAAAAGCCCTTTGAGCAGTGTATAGTACTCAGGCAGCTTGTCTGTAATCGTACGGGCCTGATTTAGCAAGAGCGGAATCAGCAAAAGCAAGAAGCCAGCAATCAACAACACCACCACTACGTAGCCAATGATCATCCCGATTCGTTTGTTGATCCCAATACGATTTAGCAATTCAACCAGCGGTCGGATGGCCAAGTAGATCATAATGGCGACCATCACTGCAAACAGAATATAATAAAAGCGATACGCAAGAAGTGCAGCAAGCACCACTGCACCGATCGTACAGGTCGCTTTCACCACATCCCACAACTTGACACTTTGCAAACGTGACTCAATTGCATTCATAAGTCTTACAACACTTTTTAATAGGTAAGCACTCAGCTAAGATTTGCAAGATGCAAGTTGCAAAAGCTAATTGAAACCTGCATCCTGCAATCCTGCGCTATTCACTTTGCGATAGGATCAACACACTATAAGGACCAACCGCCAGCGTGGCGGAGGCGACAGGTCCATTTTCTCCGGCGACAGCGTTTACCTCAGTAGGGCCGATGTTTGAATAATCGTCGCCATAAACTTGGCTGTCGCTGTTCAGGCGCACAGTCCAGGTGCCGGGCATCGGAAAGTTCAGCGCATAATCCTGTACCGCTTGGTTGGTGAAGTTAGCCACCATCACGACGCTATCGCCAGCCCCACCTTCATGCCAGCGGTGTAGCGCAATCACTTTATGCTCATCATCGATGTGAAACACATCGCAATTGGCACCAATCAGGCCACGAGTTGTCTCCCCACAGTTACGGCGCAGGTGAATGAGATCGCTGTACAAGGCATGAATCTGTTTAAATTGTTCCATGCGTGACCAGTCAAGCGGTTTGGTGTCGTCAAACCAATGATCTTCCAGGAACTCCTGTCCCTGGAAAATCATTGGGATGCCCGGTGCGCTCAGCGCCATTGCTGCGCCCAGGGTGGAGCGTTTGCGTGAAAAGTAAGAGTCTGCCGCTCCCGGTGCAATTTCTTCAGGAATGCGTGCCTTGCCATTCGCCACCTCATCGTGTGATTCGGTGTAGACCACACGCGCAAAGGCTTTGTCTTCGTAGCGATGACAGAGTGCGTTACTCACAGCCTGCATATTGCGGTCACCATCGTTCATGGTGACGACGGCTTGGCGAATGGGATGAACAAATTCCGAGTCCCATTGGGCACCAAAGCCAGCACCGCCGGCCCCAATATCCTTTGTGATCCACTCGTTGGTGCGTAGGTCTTCGGCGATGGTGAGTGCGTTCGGATAAACTTTGTGAACTTCCTCGTTCACCCATTGCATCAGGCTCCAGCCGTCCGGCAATTCCTCGTCGGGATTGCCATCACCGTTGACATTGTGGATGTAGGCAGTGGCATCCCAACGCAGACCATCGACATGGTACTCATCGAACCACATCAATGCATTGTCTCGGAGGTAGCGTCGGACCTCGTCGCGACCGTAATCGGGACGGGTTGCCCCCCACGGCGTCTGTCCACGCCAGTCATTGTAGAAATAGATGCCGCCACCTTCGTTTTCATACCAACCATCAAAGCGCCACAGATCAAGATCGCTAGGTCCCAGGTGATTGTAGACCACATCGACAATGACACCGATGCCAAGTTCATGTGCAGTTTTGACAAAATTTCGGAAACCAATTGCGCCACCATAGTCGCTCTCCAGTGCAAATAGATGGGAAGGATTGTAACCCCACGATACGGCGCCAGGGAACTCACAGAACGGCATGACCTCTACGACGTTGATGCCAAGTTGTTGCAGGTAGGGCAGTTTTGCAATCGCCGATTCAAAATTGCCGGGACCTTCCTTTTTGTCATTGCTGAAGGTGCCGATGTGCATCTCATAGATCACGAGTTCATTCCAGGCCGGCAATTGAAAGTGTTCGTTGCCCCAGTCAAAGCCGGGGTCGACGATAACACCGTTCCCTACCGAATTGGTCACCTCACGTGCATAAGGATCGATACGTGAGAACTTCTCTTCCCCCAGTTGAAGCGTAAAACGGTATTCATCACCACTTTTTGCAACAGGTACGTCGGCTGACCAGTAGCCGTTCCCTTCACTGGCAAGTGGGCTTGCCATTTCCTGCCACTGGTTAAAGGTGCCAGCGACAAACACATTGTTTGCATTGGGTGCCCACACTCGAAAAGTTGTACCGCCTTGATAAGGAATGGCACCCATGCCTGGTCGTTGCGAATGAGATAATTGCTTGTTCTGCTGAATAGCTGAGTCAAAGCGTAATTGCTTTGGCGACATATAATACTTCCGTTCCTGATTTAAACTAAGCTCTGAATGTGAGCCAGAGTTCTCTGCGCTCCTTCTAGAGAGGTAAAACCCTGCCTCTCCTTGCAACCGCAGTTTGGTTTGTTTTAAAAAAAAGCTGAGACTTATCAATGATAGTCTCAGCTTATAGCCGACTAAGATATTCCTACCTTTGTTCCCTACCGGACCGTTCCACGTCTAAAGAGGTTGACGATCCCTAACAGAATCACAGCGCCAAGCAGAGAAACAATCAAAGCTGGAATACTGAAATTATTCTGGTTAATGGTTCCAACCCCGAACAACGGCGTCAGAACTAGCCCTGCTACGAAGGCCCCGACAATACCCACGATGATGTTGAGAAGGGTTCCTTGACTGGCATCGGTGTTCATGATGAGGCTAGCTAACCAACCGAGAATACCACCCAGAATGATCCAAATTAGAAAGTTAATCATTGTTATCGCTCCTTTTCTTGATTTGATGGTTGTGCATCTATTGAAAAGACCCGTAGGTCATTGTTTATGATTGAGCCTCGTCTTTTCTTCCTAGCCTAGAAGGGGCGGGCATGAGATAGCTAGTGTAAGTTAGCTATCTCACACCAGGAGGAAAAATTGAGGATATGAGAGGCATGGTTTGTTATCGAAACAGGAGGGTAGATACATTTTCAGCATCTACACACGCCTGAAATTCACCTTATCGATCCGTTCGGTCTTGATTGGAGTATTTATCGGCGACCTGGTCCATCTTATTGCTAATTCGGTTGGCAGTGTCTTGGACAAATTCAGTGGCCTTGTTCGTCATCGAATTAGCATTGTTCTTGCTGCGCTGCATAAAGGAATCCCACTCTTGTTGAGCTCGTTCCCGGGTGTAGCCATAGCGCTGCTGCAAAACACCCACTGCACGGTCGGCTGAGCCTTCCATCTGCATCAAGTCGTCATCAGTCAATTTGCCAAAAGCTTGCTTCACACTACCCTTGATCTGATTCCATGTGCCTTGCAATGTATCGCTATTCATATTGGTCTCCTTATTGATGACCCACGCACGCTTCAGCCAGAACGACTCAACTGCTACCGAGTACCTCGGCGAGATGCGTGGCTCCTTTATGGATTCTCAAGTAATACTTCTCTTCGGATAGCTCCATTTTGTTTTGTTTGGCGCTGTCTGGCATAAGAATAGACGAGAAGAGAATTTCCCGGTATCAGCCGTTTCCGAACGTTAATGTGAGAAATCGGCCCTCTTTTCATCAGAGGAATAGAGACAAAAAGTAAGGGTTTGTCCTACAGGAAAATTTTTGCTATTGAGACATTACAGAAGATTCCTACAACATGTTAAGACTTTTGTTGATAGACTTATGATTCCATCCAGCCTATCGTCTCCTTAATAGAGCTAATGAGAATAGTTTGGCAAGTGGCTGCGTTAATTCTGTAATGGCCATCTATGTAGGTTCTATCGTAGCTACCAAGCTACCCCACCCTACCCCTCCCCTGGTAAGGGAGGGAACCGTGAAGGGGTAAATAATGTTTGGTGTACGAAAGAACAAACATCATCCTTCCCGTGACAGTTCCCTCCCTCGTTTGGCTTCGACGTGAGCGACTCGACTGAGCTCGCCGAAGTCTCAGCCGAACGGGAGGGTTAGGGTGAGGTTGGTAGTTACAGTTCCTGGAGGAGATATGAGTGAGGTTTTCCGTAAATTTTCTCAACAAGCCGCAGTTTGGGTGGGTACACCTTGGTCTTTTACGTTAGCTGTGTTAATTATTGGAGTATGGGCGCTTTCTGGGCCACTGTTTCACTTTTCTGATACCTGGCAACTCGTCATCAACACTGGGACTACTATCATTACCTTTTTAATGGTCTTCCTGATTCAGAATACGCAAAATCGAGATGCCCGGGCCCTTCATCTCAAGCTGGATGAGCTGCTACGGGTTTCACACGAAGCACGCAATCAACTGATCGACTTAGAAGACAAATCGGATGAAGAGTTGGCTAAGGTAAGCGAAGGCTTCAAACAATATTGTAACAATGAGTGAGCATCAACTTTTGGAACTAACACCGAACGGACTCTATTGTTCGGTCGGCGACTTTTATGTCGATCCCTGGCAGCCGGTCGAACGCGCCGTGATTACCCACGCCCACGCCGATCATGCACGCTGGGGCTGTAAACGTTACCTGCTGGCCCAACCTGGCCTCCAAGTAGCCCGGCTGCGGCTCGGCCCGGATGCGCATCTGGCCAGCCAACCCTATGGCGAGAGGCGCCAAATCAACGGCGTCTCTCTTTCCTTTCATCCTGCTGGGCATATTCTAGGCTCCGCACAAGTCCGGCTAGAGTACGAAGGGCAAGTGTGGGTCGTCTCGGGTGACTACAAGACTGAAGTCGATACCACCTGTGCGCCCTTTGAGGTAATTCCCTGCCACACCTTTATTAGTGAGGCGACCTTTGGCTTACCCATCTACCGCTGGCCGCCACAAGCCAAGGTCTTTGCTGAGATTAATCAGTGGTGGCGCAACAACGCAGCTGAAGGTCGCGCTTCCGTGCTCTTCTGTTATGCGCTAGGTAAATCGCAGCGAGTAATGGCAGGTATCGACGCCTCGATTGGCCCGATCTTTACCCACGGCGCGGTCGAGCAACTCAACCAGGCCTATCGAGCCAGCGGCATCACTCTGCCGCCTTCGACCTATGCCATGAGCGCCGCCCGCAAAGATTTTGCAGGGGCGCTGATCCTTGCGCCGACCTCGGTGCGTGGCACTAGTTGGCTCAACCGCTTTGGTGACTATTCTTCGGGCTATGTCTCGGGTTGGATGCGCATCCGTGGCGCACGCCGCCAGCGTGCCGTGGATCGAGGATTTGTCCTCTCCGACCACGTTGATTGGGATTCGCTCTTACACACTATCGATGCTACAGGTGCTGAACGGATCGGGGTCACACACGGCTATATACCGGTGGTGGTGCGTTACCTACGCGAAAAGGGCATGGATGCCTTTGTCGTCGAAACACGCTTCAGCGGCGACAGCGATGACAGCGCCGAGGCCGAGCCAGAGGTCGAAGCAGAGAAACAAGCAGAGTGAGGATCGGTGCGTGGATAACACGGGAATAACCAGGATAACGGCAGACTAAAACTGATAAAAATAATCCGCAAAAATCCATGTTACCCGTGTCATCCGCGTACCAATCCCATCTTTTCAGAACAAAAACTCAATGCGCGAATTTGCTAATCTTTACACCGCTCTGGACGAAACGAACAAGACCAACGAAAAGCTGGCGCTGCTCAGAAATTACTTTGAGCATGCACCGTTACAGGATGCCGTTTGGGTCTTCTACTTCCTGATTGGTCGTCGTCCACGGCGGGTGATCAACGGCCGCAAACTGGCCGAATGGGCGGCGGCTGAAGCAGAGGTGCCTGACTGGCTCTTCGGCGAATCCTACGATGCCGTAGGCGACATCGCCGAGACGATCACCCTATTGCTGCCCGAGACCGAAGCGGAAAGCGACCTGCCGCTGCATCAATGGATCGAGGAGCGGCTGTTGCCCTTGCAGACGATGAGTGAAGCGGAGCAACAGGCAACGGTATTACAAGCCTGGCGTGAATCAAGCCGTGCCCAACGCTTCATCTGGAACAAGCTAATCACTGGCGAGTTCCGGGTGGGTATCTCACAGAAGCTTGTACTCCGTGCCATTGCCGATGTCAGCGGCATCCCGGTCGAGGTGATTGCCCATCGCCAAATGGGACAGTGGGAGCCAACTGCTGATTTTTACCGTCAGTTGGTCCACGCCGAAACCAAAGATGCCGACCGCAGCCGGCCCTATCCCTTCTTCCTAGCCTATCCGCTGGAAGGCGATCCGGCAGAGGCGCTGGGCGATTTGCACGATTGGCAGGTGGAGTGGAAATGGGACGGTATCCGTGCGCAGTTGATTCGGCGCGGCGGAGAAAGCTTTCTATGGTCGCGGGGCGAAGAGCTGGTCACCGACCGCTACCCGGAAGTCGTCTTTGCCGCCGAAAACCTGCCCGACGGCACGGTACTCGATGGTGAACTTCTGCCCTGGAACAACGAAGGCGTGATGCCTTTTACCGAGTTACAGAAACGGATTGGGCGCAAAACCTTGGGCCGCAAATTGCTGAGCGACGTGCCTGTGATCCTACTCTGCTACGATCTGCTCGAATTCAACGGCGAAGATTGGCGTGAACGCCCGCTGCATGAAAGACGTGCCCAACTGGAAAGCATCGTGCAAACGCTCCAACACCCTTCGCTTCAGCTATCCGCCCTTGTCCAAGCCGATTCCTGGCCAAGCTTGCACCAACTGCGTGAGGAGAGTCGCCAGCGCAAGGTAGAAGGGTTTATGCTCAAACGCAAAAGCTCCCCCTACCGTGTCGGTCGCCAGCGCGGTGACTGGTGGAAGTGGAAAATCGACCCCTACACGATTGACGCTGTACTGATCTATGCACAACGTGGCTCGGGCAAGCGAGCCAGCCTCTACACCGACTACACCTTTGGCGTGTGGGACGAGCAGCAGACCTTGGTGCCCTTTGCCAAAGCCTACTCCGGCCTCACTGACGACGAGATCCGCCAGGTAGATCGTTTTATCCGCGCCAACACGCGCGAGAAATTTGGACCAGTGCGCACCGTTACGCCAGAATTAGTCTTTGAACTCGGCTTTGAAGCGATTCAGAAATCGAATCGTCACAAATCCGGCATCGCCGTGCGCTTCCCGCGCATCCTGCGCTGGCGGCACGACAAGAAGATCGAGGAAGCCGACACCTTGGCGACCATCCGAGCGATGGTAGAGGAAGACAAGGTGACAGGGTTAGCCGATAACTCGTAATTTGTAATTCGCATGAATTCTCTTTTGGCACAATGGTTTGAGAGGCAGGGCTGGTCGCCTTTTCCTTTTCAACGCGAGGTTTGGCAGGCCTATCTGGATGGCGAGAGCGGCTTGATCCACTCGCCGACCGGCACTGGCAAAACCTACGCAGCCTGGTTGGCACCGCTCAATGCCTGGCTCAACCACCACCCGCCTCCCTATACGGTGCAGAAACGCAACCAGTCAGCGCCGCTCCATGTCTTATGGATCACGCCACTGCGTGCCCTGGCTGCTGACACCGCCGCAGCGCTCAGCAAACCGGTCGATGAGCTAGGCTTGCCCTGGACGATTGAAACACGGACTGGCGATAGTTCTAGCAGCGTGCGCAACCGCCAACGCGAGCGGCTACCGACGGCGCTCATTACCACGCCAGAGAGCCTTTCCCTCCTACTCACGCGCACCAACGCGGCAGAGCTTTTCCAATCGCTGCAAGCGGTGATTGTCGATGAATGGCATGAGTTGATGGCGACCAAACGGGGCGTGCAGAGCGAATTAGGGCTGGCGCGACTGCGACGCTGGTGTCCCGAGCTACGCATCTGGGGACTCTCCGCCACGATGGGCAACCTGGAAAGTGCGCTGCGCACGCTGCTGGGCAATGCCGACTTTGCCAGCGGTGAGATTCCTCAGGGACGCTTGGTGCGTGGTGCGATGAGTAAACCAATCGAGTTTACCTCGTTGATTCCTGCCCAGATCGAGCGTTTCCCCTGGGCAGGCCATTTGGGATTAAAACTCTTGCCCGCCGTGTTAGCAGAGGTAGAAGCCAACCGCAGCACCCTTATCTTCACTAATACTCGCAGCCAAACCGAACGCTGGTATCAGGAAATTCTGGAGGCACGGCCAGAGTGGGCGGGTGATATTGCGCTGCATCACAGCTCGCTCGATGCTGCCAAGCGCGGTTGGGTAGAGGATGAATTGCGCCGTGGGCGGTTACGCTGCGTGGTCTGCACCTCTAGCCTCGACCTGGGTGTCGATTTTCCCGCTGTGGATTGTGTCTTACAGGTCGGCAGCCCCAAAGGGGTTGCCCGGCTGATGCAGCGGGCTGGGCGCAGCGGTCACCAACCGACTGGCAGCAGCAAAGTGATCTGTATACCTACCCATGCGCTGGAGTTGCTCGAAGTCTCCGCCGCGCGCAAGGCGATGGTTGCTGGGAGAATCGAAGATCGTCTGGCCGTCGAAAAGCCGCTGGATGTGCTAGTGCAACATTTGGTGACCATCGGCATCGGTGGCGGTTTTGCATCGGAAGAGCTTTATCGCGAGGTACGCACTGCTCATGCCTATCGCAATTTAGCAGCGAATGAGTGGCAGTGGGCGCTCAACTTTGTCACCTCGGGCGGTAATGCGCTGCAAAACTACGATCTCTATCGGCGCGTCCAGCCCGAAGATGGTCAGTATAAAGTGCAGGACACAAAGATTGCGCAGACCCATCGTATGTCGATCGGCACCATCGTCAGCGATGTTTCATTGCCTGTGCAGTTCTTACGGGGCAGTTCGGTGGGACAGATTGAGGAATCCTTTGCGGCGCGGCTCAAACCCGGGGATCGCTTCACCTTGGCGGGGCAGGTGTTGGAGTTTGTCTACCTGCGCGAGATGCGAGTCTGGGTGCGTAAGGCGCACAGCAAACAGGGTATTATTCCCCGCTGGCAAGGAGGCAACTTGCCCATCTCCGACGAACTATCCAGTGCCCTGCGCCTCCAACTCGATGAAGTACACGACCAGCACTTCTCGGATCTGGAGATGCAAGCGTTAATTCCACTCTTTGCGGTCCAGTCGCGCTGGTCGGCAGTGCCAAAACAGGATGAGTTGCTGGTAGAACGTACCAAGTCTCGCGAAGGCCATCATCTCTTCTTTTACCCATTTGAAGGGCGGCTGGTCAATGAAGGGCTGGCGGCGCTGGTTGCCTATCGGCTGAGCCAACGTCAGTCGATCACCTTTACCCTTGCCGCCAACGATTACGGCTTCGAGTTGCTCGCCGCCGATCCGGTGGAACTTGAGGAAAGCCAGGTTCATGCGCTCTTTGCCACGGACAACTTGCTCGACGATATCCTGCACAGCCTCAATGCGGCTGAGATGGCCAAGCGTCAATTCCGTGAGATCGCTCGCATTGCAGGTTTGGTAATCCAGCGCTTCCCGGGCGGACAAAACACCACCCGTCAGTTGCAAGCTTCGAGCGGCCTGATTTACGATGTGTTGCAGCAATATGATATGCAGAATCTGCTCTTGGCCCAGGCTGAGCGCGAGGTCTTGCAGCGCCAGTTGGAGGTAACTCGGCTGCATCGGGCCTTGCAGCGCATCGCTGAAAGTCGAATTCTCTTCACTTGCCCGCGCCACCCAACGCCGTTGGCCTTTCCATTGCTGGTAGAGCGGATGCGCCAAACGGTCACATCAGAGACATTGGAGGATCGCATCCGTAAGATGCAGGTGAAGTATGAGACATGGGCAAGTAAGGATGAAAATAAGACAGGAAGACAGGAAGACAAAAAGACAACGTAATCTTCTCAACTTGCCATTCGCAATTCAAAACCATGACCGATTTGACGATTGAAGTCCAGGGGGAAAGTGTTCAATTGTTGCCAGAACGAGCGTTGTATTGGCTGCGCACCAAAACGCTCTTTATTGCCGATCCGCACTTTGGCAAGGTAGCGACCTTTCAAGTGCACGGAGTGCCGCTGCCTGCAGGTAGTGACGGCAGCACGTTGCAGCGCTTGAACCAAGCATTAGAGCGCAGCAAGGCAGAAAAGCTAATTATTCTCGGCGATCTCTTTCACACCGCCCGTGGACGAGATGCCGGTTTGCAGCAAGCGTTGGCCGAATGGCGGCAACAACATAGCAGCCTGCCCATCTATCTGGTTCGGGGTAATCACGACCGCCATGCTGGCGATCCGCCGGGGGAATGGAACTTTCACTTGGTCGATGGCCCGACCCCAGGACCGTTGTGGGTGCTGAATCATGAGCCGGTCGAGCCAGCCTCGGGCTACGCCTTAGTCGGCCATCTCCACCCGGCGATCCGGCTCTTTGGGCGTGGCCAACAGTCGTTGAAGTTGCCCTGCTTTTGGTTTGGGGCCAAGTGCGGTGTCCTGCCCGCTTTTGGCGAGTTTATCGATCACGGCCTGATCCAGCCACAAAAAGGGGATCAACTCTTTGCCGTAGGTGAAGGGAAGGTTTTTGCGCTGTCTTGATAACCCACGGTGCACAAGTAGCGCAGATGAAATTAACACAAAGGCGCAAGAGAGCAAAGACGCAGGGTGTTATTTTGTTCATGCGCATTCCACGACATGAAAGTAACAGATCGAGTCTGTTTCTTTCCTTGCATCCTTGCGTCTTTGCGACCTTGCGTTAAAACTCTTCGAGTGCTCCTCACCAACCTCTTAGGCCACTTTTTCCGGCTGCGGGATGATGACAGAAAAGCAACTGCCACGATTGATTTCGCTCTTCACTTCGAGCCGCCCGCCTTGTGCCTCGGTAAAAACCTTACAAATCCACAAACCCAAACCCGTTCCAACTTCATTCGCTGTCCCTGTCCGGCTAAAGGGTGTGAAGGGTGTCAGTGACTCTTGATAGCGTTTAGCATCAAAACCAATTCCGTTATCACGCACATAAAAGATGACTTCCCGGCTTCCTTTTGTGACCCCCAGCACCACTTTTCCATCCTGCTCTGGTACAAACTTGATGGCATTGAGCACCAGGTTATTGAGCACCTGCACTGTTTTGGGTAGGTCGAGCCAGAGCACCATGCAAGCGGTGCTGTCCGCTTCGTGTTCGAGGCGAAAATTGACATGTTTGTAGATAGCAATTGGCTGTACGGTTCGTTCTACACGTTCAAATAGGGCGGTAACCGTGGTTTGCACCGGGTTGATCTGAATCGTCTTCGTCTCAGCACGTACCAATTCGAGCATATTGTTCATCAGCAAGAGTTGGTCTTCGGCAATCCGCTTAATGTTAATTGCGTCTTGGCGCGCCGTGGCGGATTTGCAGTTGCAGCCATTGACCTTCGTCTCAATCAGATCGCTCAGTATCATGATGGCGCTGAGAGGGGAGCGGATGTCATGGGAAAGGGTGGCCATAAAGGTGACTCGGGCGCGTAACAGATCGTCCAGATCGCTGACAACTTTTCGTGTACTGGCCATCAATACCCCAGCTTCATCGGTAAAGTGGAGCGGAAGTTGAGGGATGATTTTGTCAGTCTGGTATTGTCGAAGCGCTTCGGCGGTGGCAAGAACGGGCAAGATTAGCTGCCTTTGCAACCACAGCGTGCCGAAGGCACCCAATAACGTCGCCAGTAGCGTGACAGCCACAACCCAGATCGATGTTGCACGGCCAATAGAACCAGACCAAAGTAAGTAGCCAATCAGGAATAACAGCGGAAGGTGCGTTCCAACAAAAGCAATCACTTGAAACTTCAACAGATACGATTTACCCAGCCTGCTCCGGTGCAACCATTCATAGATCAGCAGCTTTTTTTCCATCTTTCCTCACGATCCTCTCCTATCCCGCGAAAGACAACATGAAATTTTTGAAATTTTGTAACGAAAACTTACATTTACTTCTTTATTTCTAACAAATTACAATCTTTCAATTTCAGAAAATTGTACCAATCCACTTTTTAGGATGCTTCGTCAGATAGAAACAGCGGCACAGCTTAACAAATTGTAACTTTCAGTCTCGGTTCCGCTCAGACCAAGGCGGAATCTATGGAATGATGGTTTGAGTTGGAAGTACTCCTATGCGACGAAGCAACCGCCATTGGTAAGGGCATTCAAGCTTGCTCTGATTACGCAGTGTGGCTGATCGATTGATGCTTGAGAATAGTCGCTTAGGATATCGCTTTCTCAGAAATGTAGATAAAACAGGGGTTTGAATAAGGGTTAAGACAGTTTAATATGTAAGGTTTCTTTCTCCAAATATTCGAAACAGTTTTATTCAATTACAACGATCAGGAGATTACTCATGAACATGGATACACAAGTCAGCGAATTGCTTGACTTTACACTTTCTCGCCGCAACTTGGTGCGCGGCAGCATTGCTACTGGCGCAGTTTTCCTAGCCACAAGTGTAGGCTTAAGCAAAGCCTTTGCCCAAGAAAGTACGGACGAGGATATTTTACAGTTTGCCTTGACCTTAGAGCACCTGGAGGCACGCCTGTATGTGGAAGCATTAGCGACGGGTCTGCTTAAGGGTAAAGAAAAAAACTACCTGCAAAGTTTTGGTGCCCACGAAGCAGCTCACGTCAAAGCACTAAGCGACACGTTAACCACCCTTGGTGCCAAACCAGCAGATGCACAGAGCAGCTACAACTTCCCTGCCTTCAACACACGTGAAGACATTCTGAACTTTGCCAAGGTGGTCGAAGACACGACGGTCGGCGCTTATCAAGGGGCGGCCGCAGCACTGCGTAACAAAACAATCCTGGCTGCAGCAGGCAGCATTGTGCAGGTCGAAGCTCGCCATGTTGCCATGATCAACCTACTGCTCAATCTCGACCCAGTGCCCACTGCCGTTACCCCCAGCCTAAGCGTGGATGAGGTAAATAAAGTGGTGATCCCACTTTTCAGTACCTAACCGAATAGAACGAGCTTTAGTCCATGCACTCGATTTGCTCAGGAGTTTGTCCATGAAACAGTTGCCCGAGCCACGCATTATCGTACTCGAACCCAATGCACTGGTACGATACAGCCAACCCAGAATTCGCCGCAGGCGCAAGCTACTTTCGCGCCCTCTGCTTAGTTCTGTGTTGGCATGCGCGATTGCGATATCGGCCTGTGCAGTGACCTATAAACCTGCTGAGATTACAGCTCAATATACTACACCTTCGAGTGTAAGTACCGTCTTCTTGCCAACGGCGACACCAACTATCCCCGAAAACCATTCAAGCGTCGAAACAACGCCAACAGAAATCGCAACCCTTGCAGCACCTGTGGAGAGTAAAGCGTTGCCCACTGCGCAACCGCAACCATCCGCAGCCGAGATGCATGCTTCAATGCTACGTGCCACGCTCAACGCCCTCTTCGGTGAACATGTGGCGCTGCTATCAAGTGCCACTGACGCGACCCTGCGTGGGCGCAATGTAGAAGTTGCAGCCGCCACACAAGCGTTGGATGTTAACTCGGTAGCAATTGCCGAGATGATCGGTTTGGTCTATGGAAAAGAAGCCGGAGTGAACTTTCTACCCTTGTGGCGCAAACAAGTCGATTCCCTTCTCGACTATACGAATCCTAGTGGCCGGGATAATGAAAAGGGACGTCAACAAGCACTGGATCAGCTAGCCACCTCCGGCGAAGAAATCAATGCCTTTCTCGCAGCGGCCAATCTCAACCTGCCCGGCACCACCATTGCCGAATTGTTGCGTCAATATGTTACAACGCTCACGGCAGTCATTGATGCCCAAGCGGCCAAAACGGCGCAAGCCTCAGGCAATCAGATGAATGCCTATCCAGCATTGCGTACAGCTTTTGCACACATGGATATACAAGCGGAAACAGTAGCAGTGGCAATTGCAGATCAGTTCCCGGCCCGATTTCCAGGTCGTGCTGATACACCCGCTGCCAGCCTCCATTCGACCTTAGTACAACTCTTCGCTGAACATGCACTGCTGCTGATCAAAACCGTCGACGCAGCTATCCATGCGCGCACGATTGAGTACGAAGCCGCCTTTGCTGCGCTGGATGCCAACAGCATAGCGCTGTCCAGCGCGGTCCGCTCCTTGTACGGTTACGATGCGGGAAGTACCTTTCAGCGACTGTGGCGCACTCATATTGGGCTCTTTATCGATTATACCCTGGCACTAATCGACCGAAATCAGGCGACCAAAGCACAGACTCTTGACAAACTGGCGCAGTCGACACAGGAGATTGCCGCCTTTCTCCATGCGGCCAATCCAGAGCTATCAACGGACTTTGTTGCCGGGTTGCTGAGCGAACATGTCCAGAGCACCCGGTCCGCCATCGATGCAAGTGCTGCCAATGAACTGAAAACTTATTACGCCGCTCTACACGCTGCCTATAGCCAGATGAGCATGCTCGCTAACAGTTTAAGTGCCACCTTGCTGGACGATTTTCCCAGCAAGTTTGGTGACTACGAAGCAAGCCGAACAAATCAAGTCACCGCAGATGAGTGAACTTTCGTTATTCGCTATCATAAACGCCCGTTGACGGGCAAGGAGAGTTACTATGCACAAGAAACTGAACCCAACCAGTCTAAACCGTCGCAATTTTCTCAAGAGTAGCGCAATCGCACTGGTTGCGACCTCTCTCCTGGGTACACACCTGCTGTCAACACCCGCCTTGGCACAAACAGCTATGAGCGACCTGGACATCCTCAATTATGCGTTGACATTGGAGCACCTAGAGTCCAGAGCCTATAAGGATGTCAACAGCCTCGGTCTACTCAGCGGCAGAGCCAAGGATTATTTCATCGCAATTGGCAATCATGAAGCAGCACACGTTGTGGCGCTGACAGGCGCAATCACCAAGCTTGGCGGCACGCCGGTCCGTGCGCAGGAAAAGTACAACTTCCCCACCTTTAAGACACAGGCCGAGGTCTTGACCTATTTTCAGATGTTGGAAGAATTGGGAGCAGCCGCTTACCTTGGTCAAGCTGGCAACATCAAGGATAAGGATCTGCTGACCGCTGCCGTCGGTATCCACAACGTGGAAGGCCAACATGCGGCAGTCTTGGCCGATCTGACGGGTCAGGCACCGTCACCGATCTTTGCCCAAGCCAAGACGATGGAGGAGGTGTTGGCCGTCGTCACGCCACTGTTAAGCAGCGCACCGACTGCCATGCCACGCACTGGGCGTGGCGAGAACAAACATGCGCCAAGTTTGCGCAGTGCAGGATGGTAGGATGCAATAGCTCGGCACTTAACCAGATAGAACCATGTATTGCTCCCTTACCAAAAGTGTGAAACCCTAAAACGTCCCCGGCATGGCGCAGAAAGTTGTAGATACTATGGAAATCGTTTGCGCCGTACCAGGACGTTTACCACACACTTTACCTAGAAGAGCGATTTGTCTTGACACCATGTTATGTTTCGCTTCATCTCATTAGGCTTCGGCATTCTTTGCCTCCTCTGTGCTGGAACTCTTCTGTTTTACACACCAGCTCCGTCCAGGAAGAGTATTGAATTACCGGCACCTGCCACAGCGCAGAGCATGTCACCCGTCATGGTCACGCCGCAGCGCACTGCTATGCCAACATCGACAACCGAACCCACTACAACGCCAGCCGCCAGCGGCGAGATCGAAGCCACGGTAGAGGCATATCTGGCTCAGAGCAAATCAGTCAGTGCTGCACAACCACCTATTACAACACAAGCCGTCAGCACAGCGGCCCCGATTCGTTTGACGATTCCAAGCCTAAAATTGGATGCGTTGATTGAACAAGTCGGGCAGCGTAGCGACGGAGCGATGGACACACCGAGTCTTGTAGAGGATGTTGGATGGTATAGGCTGGGTGTAGCACCTGGCGAGGTAGGTAGGGCAGTGATTGCAGGCCATTTGGATTTGGTCGATGGTTCGCCTGCCGTTTTTTGGGATATAGGAAAGCTAGAGGCAGGTGACGAGGTAATTGTCTATGCCGAGGACGGGACAGAGTATCACTTTCGGGTGATGCGCAAGCAGCGCTACGCCTACGAAGACGCACCACTTGAAGAGATCTTTGGCTTCTCATTGCGGAGCGAACTCAACTTGATTACCTGTGCCGGAACCTGGGATCGCAAAGAGAGCAACTACGCGAGTCGCTTGGTGGTCTATACCCGGCTATTCAAAACTGTCTCGCCGACCGCTCGTCTCAAGCCCATCCAGTAATTTGTAGCAAGCTAAGCATAAGAGCATTTCGTTCCCCGAAGTACCAAGATTATTCCAGCTTCTGTGAAAGGGCAACCAGATCCAGTTCAGTCGAAGGTGTCAAATCGGCCTTTAGCACACGCTGCATCAGTTGCAGGGCTTGCTCATTGTGGTCTATATCTTCAGAGGCTACACAATCAGCAGGTACAATGACCTCGAACTCGCGCATATAGGCATCATTGGCTGTGAACAGCACACAGATGTCGCCGGCAAGGCCGGTAAGGATCAGCCGCTTTGCACCGACATAGCGCAGCAGCAGATCGAGGTTGGTCAGATAAAAGGCAGAATGGCGTGGTTTGAGAACAAAATAATCATCCGGGTCGGGCCGCAGGAGTTTGACAATTGGCTGACCACGAACATCTTGTTCCAGCATATCTTTGACCAATTTTTCGCGGTCTGAGCGCCAGCGACCAAAGTTATCGTTGGCATAGATCACCGGAATTCCAGCTTGTTTGGCTTGCGCTTTTAAGCTGGCAATTCTCTTGGCCATCGGAAGCGCATAAGGAAGCAGCGCTTCACCGCCCTCAAATTCCAAATCGTTGATCACGTCAATCAGAATCAGGGCAACACTGGCTTGCTCTTCGATATGGTTTAGTGGATCGCGCGTTGGCATAGGATTACATCAGGGTTTGTTGCGAAGTTGCCAGTGAAAGATTGCCTTTGCCGAGAAGGTGACTCGGAAGCCATGCCTTCTGAGTATTGAGGGTTGCCTGTCCAGCCACAGCAGCATCCGCCTCCACGGCTTCAACACTCAGCTCCTGCGTAACCAATTGCGGAATGATCTTGATAATTTGGTTGAGCAAGGGGGTAAGCGCCTTCAAGTGATGCAAGGCAAGCACTGCACTGTCGGCATCATGCAGCGCCATACCTTGGGTATGAAGCATGGTGTACTCAACCGTCATCGAGCTCAATGCCACATAATCATCGTGCAGCATGCGCGAGAGCGGTGAGCAGGGCGAATCGCAAAAGCGCTTGGCATAGGGAGTTGAACGGCTTGCCCTGGTCGCAATAAAGGGACGCTCGACGGCAAAGGTTTCGAGGTGCGCCTCAAGTTCAAGACAATTCACTTTGGCAAGTTGCTTGATGCGAGAAAAGAGTTCTGCCACGTCATTGCCTTGTCTTGCACTGATCTTTTCCACTTGCCATTTGCTGGCTTCGTAGAGGTGGCGATTAGAGGCCAGGAGTTCGGCCAGGGATTGGTAAAGAATGAGTTCACGTGTGGGAGGCATAGACTTCCTTTTTATGGCATATACTCATATGGAAACGATTCAGCCTGATCCCTCCTGTTACTGAGTCGCACATTCGGAGAAAAATGTGCGACTCAAGTAAGGTTATTATTTGGGAGGCTGGTAAGAAGCAGGAGACAAGACCTTTTACGCTCTTGTCTCCTGCTTCTCGCATCTTGCAATTGTTTTAGGCACCCAGCAAGAGGTAATCAATTAGGCGCGTGTCGTCTCTTTTTGGCTGGAGCTAGCTTTCCGCTTGGCGGTACTGCCATTGCTTTGGCCGTTGTTCTTCTTAGACGAACTGCCGTTGCCATTGTCGTCCATCGCCTTGGCGTTGATGCCATTCTTGAAAAGGCCGCCTTCGGCCAGGCTGGTGAGCTTCTTGTCGGTCTCACCTTCCTCGTCCAGGGTGACTTGCAAGAGTTCCCTGGCGTCACTTTCGCCTAGATGTTGAGCGAAGGTGCGTACTGTGCCGTAACCAGCGATCTCATAGTGTTCAACTCGTTGGGCGGCTGCGATCAAGGCTGCATCCTTTACATCGGAATCGCCCTTCATCTTGATCACTTCGTCACCCTCTTTGATCAACCCTTTCATTGCCTCACAAGGCTTACCCTTCAGGCTGACGCCCATGTTGGAAAGAATGGTTTCCAGCCGTTCAGCATGGGTTTGGGTTTGATTGAGATGTTGCGTAAAGCCCTTCTTGAGGTCCGGCGCTGTAGCAGCATCGGCCATCTTCGGCAGCGCTTTGATAAGCTGATTCTCAGCATCGTAAAGGTCCTGCAATTGCTCGACATAAAGATCATTCAGATCCTTCATTTCTGTATTTGTTGACTTAGCCATTTTGTTTCTCCTTGAAACAAATCATATTACATTTGGGGTAGGGCGAACTCAGTATTTTTGAACAAAGCTCAAAAGATCGTTCGCCAACTGTTCTTTATGGGTAGCGAATAATCCATGGGGGGCACCGGAATATTCGATTAACGTTGATGAAGATATTCCCATTGCCGCGGCTCGCCCGCTTGCATCGATCGGTACTGTTTTGTCTTCTGTACCGTGAATAATCAAGGTGGGAACCTGGAACGCTGCAAGTTCCGAGCGAAAATCCGTAGTCGAGAAGGACTTGGCACATTCCAGTGTCGCCTTCAAACTTGCCTGGAGCGCTACCGAGCGTGACCACTGTAAGTACTCTTCACTGACTGGCTGCGTTAGAATCCCTACTCCGTAGAAATCCTTGAAGAAGCCGGTAAAGAACTCAGTACGATCATCCTTCATGCTCCCGGTCATCTGATGGAAAACCGCCTGGTCGACACCCTCGGAGTTATCCTTGGTTTTCAAGAGATAAGGCACAATGGAGGAGATAAGCGCCGCCTGCACTACATGTTTTCCGTTGTGGCGAGACATATAGCGGGCCACCTCGCCTCCACCCATTGAGAAGCCAACCAATGTGGAATCCAATGCGTCGGTTTCTTTGATTACATCCGAGAGGTCGTCGGCCAATGTGTCGTAGTCGTAGCCGCCCCAGGGTTGGTCGGAACGGCCAAAGCCACGCCGATCATAGGCAATCACCCGAAAGCCAGCCTCGGCAAGAGCCACGCCTTGATCATCCCAACTGTCAGCCGAAAGAGGCCAACCATGAATGAGGATAATCGGCCGTCCGCGACCCCAATCTTTGACATAAAGCTTGGTGTTATCCCTGGTGGTAATAGTTGACATGGCTCATCCTGGTGGTTGATTGTTTGGTGCAGCAAGCCCAAGCACCTCTAAAGTGAACATTTATGATTCTACTATGGTGATAGGGTGCTTAGCTGGCGGTAGACGTTTTGCCAATCGAGTTGACAAATGAGGCTAGAGCGAGGTGCCTAGTTGGTCGTAGGCAACGTTGAGATGAACTTCCTCTTCATCGACCGAGGCAATCTGCTCCGCCATCGCAAAACGGTCGCTGGCAAACAAACCACTGCTATCGATGCGAATATACCCTTCCTGACGCAGACGTTCTACCATTTCGCCTGGAATCTCTTCGTCGTTAAAAGCATCGGCCAACATATCGACGAACGAGTTATCATCGCCATCATCCAAGGGGATGTCGCGGGCAGGGCCTTCACCACGTTCCTGCTCTTGCTCGGTGTTGGCACCTAAGTAGACGAAGGAAACCTCACCAATGCGCTCTCCAGTCCGATCAAAGACATTCATCCCAGAGCGGACCTGATCAAGCGCACGAAAATCTTGTTCTTCAACAACGGGTGTGGATTTGTAGTTCATGATTCTCTCCTTTTATTGATTTTGCCTACAAATTTTCTTCAATCTTTTGGGCAGAATCATTCGCTAACGCGAAATTTGTAAAGCTACTTCTCGGAGACTTTTGCGGTTCATCAATTACTTAGGCGATTTTGATGAAATCGCTTGCGCCATTGCAAAAGCCCTGAAACTGAGATATCTATTCTTTTGCAATGGCCTTACTGAAAAAGGGTTCTCTTACGGCATTGCTGACCCAAGTGACGCAATGTAGAATTGGCATGTCCAGCGAATTAACAGGCCTCACAGAGATGACCGGAGAAGTTGTCAATTGAACTGTTACGTTCGTGTCAGACTCGCCCGACATACACGATCTAACTCTGCGTCACTTGGTAGAACCTGCTACTTAAGGGGTGACCGTATTGGTATCGGTTACACCTGTGGTATCTGTAATGCCAGTGGTATCAGTGATTGTCGCTTCACCTTCGACGGTTGGTGTGGTATCGCCTTCAACGGTCGGTGTTTCACTTGTTTCAAGCGTTGGGGTTGTGGCGCTTTCTGCGGTTGGTGTATCTAAACCAGCCTCGGAGGTTGGTGTATCTAATCCAGTACCTACGGTTGGCGTTGCTGCTCCACCAGTACCTGAGGTTGGCGCACAGGCAACCATCGAGACGGCCATTAAACTAAGCACTACTACCAAAATGAACAGTTTCTTCATGGTTATTTTCTCCTTAGTAAATCTAGAAATTTCTCTTGTGAGAGAAAAACATTTGCTGTTTTTTGAGCTAACCGCTTCCTGAATCGCTCACAGCCGCTTTATTGAAAAATGGGTGTTCCCATTATTCACAATGTATAGGGGCCGTCTGAAAGGTTTGTGAACCGCATCCTGACAAGTTTGGTACGACAGACGACTTTACTCGTACAGAATGTCGGATGTTTTTTTTCAGACAGCCTCCTAATTTGTAGGACACGCCTACATCACAAGTGCTCGCTCCTTCTGAGCATCCGCCTCACCAGATTGAGGCTGCTGGTCGAGTTTCTCGCCGGCATTGTGCAAAGATTGCTTTACCTCATCTGCCGCCTGCTTGCCAGCATCCTTCACCTTTTGCACAACATTGGCAGCGGTCTTCTCCAACTCGGGCTGAACCTCATCCACGACCGTCTTGGCGCGCTCTTTCACGTCTTCTACCAAGCCCTCTGCCTTTTGAACAGCCTGATCGCGCAGTTCGCCCACAACTTGGTTTTCATAGCGAGTTGCTGGCAACAACAAGCCCAATCCGGCACCCACTGCAAGTGCCACCGCGCCAAAGAGCAACGGATTCTCTTCCAATGTGCGTTGGGCTTGCGTTGTGACATCACTGAAGGTTTCCTCTTGCCACTCGCTCACATTTTCGCCGACCCGATTCACCGTATCCTGAACCTGTCCGACCCATTGACCAGCCTGGTCAGAGACTGTCTCCTTGACTTGGCTTGCGCTCTCTCGGACCTGATTGGCCGCATCGCTGACACCCTTTTTAAGGTTCGAGGTGAGTGAACCAGACTCTTCGTTGCTGCGGTCATAGGAACCAGCTTTGTAAGAACGATCCTGGTTCTCAGCGAAGCGTCGGGCTGCGCTGCCTGGCGCTTCCATCTGCGGTGTCTCTTCGCGCCAACCAAGCCCATGTTGATACGGCTCGGTATCTCGTGATGGAAAGGCAAAGGAGCGTGAAGAAGAACGATTACGGGTACTGTTCACAATGATCCAACCGACACCGAAACCAATCAGAGCAGTCGGAATTGGATTGCTACGTGCTGTATCCAACAAACCATTGCGTACTTGTGGCCAGTTGATCTGTTGCACGTATTCGTTTACCGCTTGCTTGACAGTAGCCACACCATCGGTTACGGCAGATTGGATAAAGTCTTGGGCTTGCTGCTTCACGTTTTCAGGTTGGAACTGGTCCTGAATCTGATCCAATCGACTGCTCATGCGGTTGCGTGTCGCCTCGATCTCCGAGCGAATTGAATCTGCGTTACCTTCTGTACCCCTCTGATAGGAGGTGGAGGTCTGTTCCCATTGATTGGGATTTTGAAAATTCGTTGTCATAGTCAAGATACCTTTGTATCTACTCGCTTCTCTCATTCATTTCAGGGCGATCTTCTGGGCGTGTCGGGGTGGCAAAGGTTGCGCTGGTTGGGGTGCTACGTTGTTGTGTGCCACCTTCGCTGGCGTATCGCTGCCAGTCACCATAAGATCGGTCGGTGGTGCCTTGGATGTAGATATCCTGTCCCTCAGGCGTATTCCCGCGTGAGGAGCGCTTTGCAGAAGCTTGCTGATAGGGAGCATAACGGTTTTGGCTGGAGTAGGAGCGTTGCGTAGCGCTTGAGCCCGAACTGCGCAGGAAGCGCCCTAACAGGAAGCCAGCGGCCAACGTACCAAGCACGAAAACTTCGGGCTGGCGACGTGCAAAGGTCTGTACTTCGCCCCACAGTTCTAAGGGGTTGCGGTTGCTGAGGAAGTGAGAAAAATCGTCTACATAATCAGCGGCAGTATTAGCATAGTCGGCAAAGGTCGAGAGTTCACTCTTGCGCAGCTCTTCGCCGCTGCTACGCAATGCGCCAGCGACATTCTCTAGCTTTTGGGCCGCCTGTTGTTTCTGCTCGGTCACTGCCGAATCGGCTCGCTTTTTGATCTCATCAAAGGTATCGCCGAGGGTCTGCTTGCCTTGTTCGAGCACATCTTTTGTGACCTTCTGCGCCTGCTGGGTGATCGTTCCTGCATTGCCATTGCCTTCTGAGCTTTCTTGATTCTCCAAAAGCGACGTATCAAAGCGATTTCGGAATTTGTCCCATTCGCTCTGTGCTTTTTCTTTGCTGTAGCCATAACGCTCTTGCAGTAGGCCAATCATTTGCTCACTTGAGCCTTCTACTTTCATGAGGTCATCATCCGTCAACTGGCCGAATTGCTCTTTTACGCTCCCTTTTACTTGTTTCCATTTTCCACGGAGGGTCTCGTCATTTAGGCCTGTATGATTCATGATTTTGCTCCTCTACAATGCGATCATTTTGTTCTTGCGCCGCATGGTTTTATCTTGCGCCACAAACGTGCTTCGGTAGAAAGGTTTATGCTTAGCAATTCTCATGCAATTGACATAAACTCGACTTAGCGTTAGGTTATATAAGCCTTTCAAAGATAAACTTTCTCTTCAGACTTTTTAAGCGTGGAAAGTCTGAAAGCACTGTGGGAAATTGGAGATAAGGATTGAGGCAAAACGGAGTCGTTCTGTAGGAGTTTATCTGACATAGGCCGTATCATTTCACTAGAAACGTTCGATTCTAACGCTTCTCTAAGGAACTTCATTTACAAATGTGGCATTGTTTGGATAAAATAATTTTGGCCAAATCGAATCATCCAGCAGCCCACTTGTTTGAAACGGCATGAGTACCAACCTCCCGATATGTTTTGTGAATACGAGCAACGTCTGTAGGATCTAAATCGTAGCCCATCTAGGAGTCGTGGCCACAGTGGTCAGATGTGAGCCAAAATCAGAATGCAATCTACATCCCAATCCACAAACTCTGCCGAGCGGTCCTCCCGCCGCAGTGAGGCATCTTTACTGAATTCATCGGAACGGCTTCAGGCGCTCCGCAATACAGCCCTGTTAGACACGCCACCCGAAACAGCCTTTGACCGCTTGACAGCGCTGGCATGTCGTCTCCTCAAGGCTTCTGTGTCGCTCGTCTCACTTGTAGACGCTGAACGACAATTCTTCAAAAGCGCACACGGGCTTTGTGAACCGTGGGCGCAACAACAAGGGACTCCACTCTCGCACTCTTTTTGTCAATATGTGGTTACCTCCAATGCGCCGCTCATCGTCGAAGATGCGCGTGAGCACCCAATTCTGCATGACAATCTTGCAATTACTGACTTAAATGTGATTGCCTATCTGGGCGTCCCATTACGCACGTCTGAGGGCCACAATCTGGGTTCACTGTGTGTGATTGACGACAAACCGCATGCCTGGTCCTCGGAAGATCTAAAAACCTTGACCGAACTGGCCGAATTGGTGATGACTGAGATCAACGTACGCCAATACTTGGATCAGCAACAGCAAATCCAACAGGCGCTTGAGGAGAGTAATACGTTGCTTCAAGGAGTCATCCATGGCAGCAATGACGGTATCTACGTGCGCGACTTGGAAGGGCGTTATCTCTTGGTCAATGAGATTGGGGCCGCCATCCTGGGATTCACACCACAAGAGATGATAGGCAAGAAATATAGTGAGCTCTTTTCGGCGGAGATTGTCGCCGAAATACAGGAGGAGGATCACAACGCATTGCTCTCTGGCCAGCCTAGCCGACGTGAGCAGACCTGGACCATTGGCCAAGTGGAAAAAATTTTCCATTCCACACGTTCAGCCTATCGAGACTTGCAGGGAAACGTCATCGGCATCCTGAGTGTGATCCATGAAATCACCGAACTTAAACAGACCGAAGAGGCCCTGCGTACATCGGAGACAAACTTCCGTTCGCTCTTTGAGTCGATGACGCAAGGCATCGTCCACCAAAATGCAGAAGGTCGTATCATCAATGCCAATGCCGCAGCCGAGAACATTTTGGGATTAACATTAGAAGAACTTCAAGGCCGTAAATCGATTGACCCGCTATGGCGTGCCACACGCGCCGATGGTACAGATTTTCCAGGCGAAGAGCATCCTTCAATGGTTGCCTTGCGTACAGGCGAAGTGCAACGCAATGTGGTCATGTACATCTTCAACCCGCGTTTGAACGATGTGCGCTGTCTGCGGGTTGACGCCATTCCACAATTTCGCAAAGGGGAAAAGCGGCCCTATCAAGTCTATGCCCTGTTTCGAGATGTGACAGAGCAGCGTCGTTCAAATGAAAAGCTGGCATACCACGCTCAGTTACTAGCCAACATGTATGATGGGGTAATTGCCACCGATAATCGGTTTCGCATCACGGTTTGGAACCGAGGTGCCGAGCAGATGTATGGCTGGCAAGCCGAGGAAGTGATGGGCCAGTTGGTGCGTGAGGTTATCCAAACCGAGATTGATGACACCACACGCCAACAAGCAATTCAAGAATTGCAGGCGACGGGCCGTATGCGCATGGAAGTGATCACCCATCACAAAGATGGCTCCCCCGTCGCTACGGAGGTCATTACCGTTACGCTGACCGATGGTGAGGGAGAAATCACCGGCTACTTAAGCATCAACCGTGATATCAGAGAACGTAAAGCGACAGAGGCAGCACTCCAAGACAGCGAGGAGCGCTTCCGTGTTACCTTTGAACAAGCACCGGTCGGTATTGCCCATTCAAATTTGGAAGGGAAATATATCCGCGTCAATCATCGACTTTGCGAGATGCTGGGCTATACTCGCATTGAAATGTTGCAGAAGGATTTGCACACCATTACTCACCCAGACGATGAAGCGATTAGCCAGCAACAAATGAAGCACATCCTGGCTGGCGATAGTCCAAGCTACACGATCGAGAAGCGCTATTTGCGCAAAGATGGAAGCTATCTGTGGGTAAATGTGACTGTGTCGGTGGTGCGCAATCTAAAGACGCACGCACCCGAGTACTTTATTCGTGTGATTGAAGATATTTCCGAACGCAAACGGTACGAACAGGAATTGGTCGAGATCAACGCTACCTTGGAACAACGCGTCGCCGTGCGCTCTCGCCAGTTGGAGACGAGCAACAGTAAATTGCTCGAATCACAGACGAAGCTGCGTTTGCTGAGCCAGCAACTTATGCAGATGACGGAACAAGAGCGCAAACGCATCTCGCGCGAGATCCATGATCAATTGGGTCAATCGCTGACTGCCATTAAAATGGAGGTCAAAGCTGCCCAACGCCGGGTCAATAGCGACCCGGCTGGGGTTGCGGCCCGCCTCCATACAGCCGACCAGATGATCGATGAAACCGTCGATACCGTGCGCCGCATCGCAGCGGATTTGCGCCCCGGCGTGCTAGACCATTTTGGCTTGGGTCCCGCAGTCGAATGGCAAATGGAACAGTTTAAGCAGCGCAATCATATTGACTATCAACTCGAAATTACCGTCGATCCCAAGCTGATTACGCCTGATATGGCAACTGCGTCATTTCGCATTTTGCAGGAGGCACTGACCAATGTAGTTCGCCATGCACAAGCCAGCAGCGTCTCCGTCACCCTTGCCACCAATGAACGAGAATTTATGATGAAGGTGCAAGATAATGGTTGTGGCTTGAGCGAGGCGACATCAAAGCGGCAGTCATTGGGAGTATTGGGCATGAGTGAGCGAGCGCAACAACTTGGCGGAAGTGTTACATTGAGCGGGGAGCCAGGTACAGGGGCACTGGTTACACTGACTTTGCCACTTCAACCCACGGAGGAGGAGAACAAACTATGATTCGGGTTTTGATTGCGGATGACCATGCAATTGTGCGTAAGGGATTGCGGCAAATTGCCAAAGAACAGGCCACCGGCATTGAAGTGGACGAAGCAGAAAATGGCCAAGAAGTGATTGAGAAGGTGCAAGTCAACAGCTATGATGTCCTGGTGCTCGACATCTCGATGCCAGGGCGAAATGGATTGGATATATTACAGGAAGTGCGTCACTCAACGCCGAAGCTGCCTGTGCTAATTTTGAGTATGCATCCGGAAGAACAATATGCCATCCGTATGCTTAAGAGTGGGGCGTCGGGCTACCTGACCAAAGATTGTGCGCCAGATCAGTTGGTGCCTGCCATTCAAAAGATTGCACGAGGTGGCAAGTACGTGAGCGATACCTTGGCAGAACGCTTACTTTTCGACTTGACTGGGGAGTCGAATCAAAAGCCACACGAACTTCTATCGGATCGGGAATATTCAGTGCTACTTTTGATCGGTCAAGGCAAAACACCTACTGAGATTGCCGACCAGATGGTACTCAGTGTCAAGACCGTCAGCACCTATCGGACGCGCATTCTTGAAAAGCTAAACTTGCAGAGCACCGCCGAATTGATTCGCTACGTTGTTGAAAATAATCTAACTTAGCCAAGTTAACCTGCACTTTACCTCCAAAATGTGCGAGAACCCAACAGTTCCTGCGCGCTTTGAGAAAGTACCAGCCAAGTTTTCGTGGAGTCAGCAAGATTATTTTGTCAGACAAACTCCGACATACCTAGCAGCCGAAGTTGATTGACGATTCTTTTCGATCTTTTTACAATACGAGACGGAAAAGTGAAAGTACCAGTACAACAGATGTTGTTACTACTGAAACCAATTGCAGTTGCAAAAGCCAAGAATTTCTCCGCAACGATAGCTGAAATTCCTGGCTTTCCAGAGAACAATTGGAGCAACTTGGCCATGTGCATTTTTCTGCACGCTGTAGTAGTAACTCTGTTTTTCACTTATATTTCGGTTGAAAACTTAGGAAATAGGTCTTGTTATCAGGGTTGCGTTACAGATGTTGTACACTAAACTAACCACTCTTATGGCATGACATAGGTTTTCAGTTTCTCATGAATCGTATCTCTATTTTGATTCTAGATGATGTACCCTATGTAAGAAGATTGATCGCTGATGAACTATCTTCACTGGGCGAGGTCGGAATGGTCTACGAGGCGGGCTCTGCTCCTGCAGCAGTGAGAGCCTTAATAGAGCATCGCCCCGAAATAATTATTCTTGACATCAATGTTCCAGGTGGGGTAGTTGATACAGCAAATTACAGCAGTGGCATTGACGTTCTGCAATTTGCAAAGAACCATCTACCCGATTCTACAGTCATCATCTTAAGCAATAACTCCAATCAATACTATCGGCGCGAATGCAAAAAAGCAGGAGTCGATCTTTTCTTCGATAAGACGACTGAATTTGATCTTTTTTTAGAGAAAATTCAAGATGAGATCAACCGTACAGCCTATTGGTTTCCAGTTGAAAATCTAGCGGAGCAGGCTACAGTTCCTCGCCGCGAGTAAGTTTTACTCAAATGGATTTGGCAGAATTGTAGGGGCGGTTTCCATACGCACAATCTGGAATCAAGCCAAAAACGTGCGGGTTGGAAACTTTGTGTCAGCGCAGATAGTAAGGAGCTTACTCGCGTGTCACGAGTAAATGGGTTGCTTGCTCCATATTCTGGATTAGCGAATGAACTCCATCGGGCCAGACGATCTCCATACTTTGTGGAGTAGTCTCTTTTGGTAAACCAAAGTGGAGTTGTGTTGCATCGCCTGAGAGGTATCCACCTGACGCGCGCACATCACGCTGCCAGCGTTCCGCTATGCCGTGGAGAACCACCTTTGCGCCGATGGCAAAGGGATTATTTGAATTTTTCCAGCGCAGATCCACAGTCATGCCTGCCCCACTACATAGTTGATTCTCATGTAGCTCTGCACTACCTCGCAAGTTGTTGACCACGATATCAAGGTCGCCGTCACCATCTAGGTCAGCCATCACCATGCCACGTCCGCTGGCAGTAGAGTCAAGTTTCCAGGCAGGCATGGTCTCAAACATCTCTGCCTGATTG
Source organism: Caldilineaceae bacterium (assembly GCA_046328715.1). Taxonomy (GTDB): domain Bacteria; phylum Chloroflexota; class Anaerolineae; order Caldilineales; family Caldilineaceae; genus JAXLWB01. The sequence continues at coordinate 193,679 of JAXLWB010000012.1, forward strand.
TTACGTAACACCTGATTCTTTTCTACCAATTCGGCGTTGTCCAAGTGACCGAAAAGGTCGCTGGCAATCATGCCGTTGACCACATAGAGGTCAAGCCAACCGTCATTGTCTAGATCCCCAAACTTACCCGACCAGCTCCAACCTGTCGCTTGTACACCAAAGCTGCCAGCTTCATTCTGCCACTCGCCCTGGCTATTTTCGACCTGCAACACATTCTGCATCTGTTGTGGATCCCCGACATCGCGATGATCACCCATCTTTGTCATCATCGGTAACCAACGCGCCATATTTTTGGTTGAGGTGTCGTAGGGGTCCATGTCGGTCGTAAAGAGGGCCAACGAGCCGTTATTGTCGAGGTCACCCCAGTCGATGCTCATGGTGCTATGCGAAGTCTCAGCAAAGGGCTTGGCTGGTTTCCACTCAGTGGCCCGATTCCACCAGATCAGATCCTGTAGGGCAAAGTCATTGGCAACCCAAATGTCGGTCAGATTGTCAGCATCGAGCTTGAGCAAGGCAACCGATAAGGCTTCGGAGCGGGTGTCAAGTCGCTGTGCCACAAAGTGTCCAGATTCCTGTAGGTAGAGAAAAATGCCTGCTCTGTTCTCCTCTTCTGGGTTTTTAATGCCGTGCTGTTTTAACTCTCCCCCGTACGAGCCTGTTACCAGATCGAGCGCACCGTCACCGTTGAGATCGGCCCAGCCCATAGCGTAAGCGTAGTTATCGACACCCGGGAGAGAACTGCGAGTTGCGAATTGCGAGTTGCGAGTTGCTGCACCTGAATTGTGCCACCAAGTAGGGGCTTCTAACCCTCGATGAGTAAAGACGATATCCAGCCAACCGTCACCATCCACATCGACGATGGCCGCGCCTCGGGTAAATTTGTCGTCCAGCGGCTCAGCTCGAAACTCTAATGAACCTTCATTCCACAGGATCGTGCTTTCGCCATCCACGCTGGCAAAGACCAGATCAAGATCGCCATCTTCATCCAAATCGTTGCCGGCCACGCCTGACCCATTGCTGATGTAAGTGCCAATCTCGCGCAGATGCGTGCCAGTGGAAAAGGGCAATTTATGCGTGACGAACGATCCAGCACAGACCGTCGAAGACGCAAGTGGAGCGGATTGGACTGAGACTTCAACAGATTCCGGATACGGATCCGTACGCAGGGGTTGAGGCGGTGAGAGGTTGGCGCGCCAAAAGAGATAGAGCAACATGAGCGCAATGACCGCAAGGCCAGCTTGTCCAAGTTTTCGTTTCGAGGGTTCTGGAAGGTTCGCAGCTTTCATAGTGCTTTAGTCACTGGCTATGTAGAAGCAGCACGCGGCTCAAGCGAAATAGCCAAGTGGACACAGAGTAAAGCAGACAAAATCCGCATTTATCGATCTTATCTGCACCATCCGTGTGCTAGTTGCTTTTCATTTATGGATGCAAAAAAATTCATGTACCCGGATGGAAGTCACGCCAAAGCCAACGCAGAGTATCGGGGAAGATGGCAGCACCATGCTTCAGATCGTGTCCGCCATCGCCAAAGACAAATTGATAATCATAGCCGCTAAACTGTAGCGCCGAGGCCATAGCCTGATTGGCCAGCGGCCAGTTGCCAAAGACTACATCCAGGTCGTTTGAACCATCTTGTAGAAAGACTCGGATCGGCTTCTTTTCGGTTTTGCGGATCAAGTTGGGGTAGCTATGTCCCCCTCGGATGTCGGTGAAGCTGCCAACGTGGCTCACCACCTTGGCGAAGGCATCTGGACGTTCCCACGCCACAGTAAAAGCACAGATTGCGCCAGAGCTAATCCCACAGATCGCGCGTCCGGCTGGATCAGCCACAATTTTGTATTGTTTCTCAACCTCGGGGATCAGTTCTTCAAGTAGAAAGCGGGCATACTGGTCATTGAGCGAATCATATTCAATGCTGCGATTGTCAGCACCGCCCCAAATCGGCAATCCAGGACCTTTGTCGCCTGGATTTACAAAGAGACCGAGCGTAACCGGCATCTCGCCCTTGTGGATTAGGTTGTCGAAGACAGTGGTGATATTTGCATGTGGACTAAGGTACAGCGCACCATCCTGAAAAACCGTCAAGCAAGCTGGGGTAGAGCCATCGTACTGCTGTGGTACATACAGCCAATAGTCACGTTTGGTGCCAGGGTAGAGCTTGGTGCTGGTCCATTGAAATGGATGTACAACCCCGCGTGGCACACCATCCTGAGGCAACGAGTCGGCCCCTAGGTGATAACTATCGGGCGCAGCGGCACTGCGCGCAATCGCCGCCTGATCAGCCTGCGACATGCCGACTTGGATCTTCCAGCTTGAAGAGGTTCGGTTTTCGCTCATCCCAGAAAAGTTTACCCTTTCAGACCGGTCATACTGATGCCTTCGATAAAGGTGCGCTGGGCGAAAACAAAGGCAAGAATTACCGGCAATGCCACAATCGTACTGACGGCCATCAAATGAGGATAGGCCATTGCAGTATTACCCATGCTCAACGCAATAGTGCGCAAGCGGTAGATCATCATCGCCAACGGTTGTAGGTTTTCTTGATTAATATAGATCAGAGGACCAAGGTAATCATTCCACGCCCATAAGAATCGAAACAGAATCACAACCGCTAAGGCAGGTCGTGAAAGTGGCAGGAGAATGCGAAAGAGAATGCCTAGTTCACTGGCACCTTCGATTCTGGCGGCTTCCGATAGTTCCTCTGGCAAGGTAAGGAAAAACTGGCGCAACAAAAAGATAAAATAAGCGTTACCAAACAGTGACGGAATGACAAGAGGCCAATAACTGTTGATCCAGCCTAATTGTTTATAGGTAATGAACAAAGGGACCATTGTCACTTGCCAGGGCAACATCATCGTAGCAATGCAGATCCAGAAGAAAGACTCACGACCCTGCCAACGAATTTTGGAAAAGCCATAAGCAACAAGCATGGATGAAACAACTGTAAAAAATGTAACTGGCAATGTGTAACGGAAGATTGAATTGAAAGCTGCTGTATTAAAATCAAGCCGCGTCCAAGCATCCGCAAAGTTGTTGAAATGTGCAGGATTGGGGATGATTACTGGAGGTACAGTATAGACTTGAGGATCATCTTTGAGTGCCGAACTGACCATCCAAAACAACGGAAAAATCCAGGTAATTCCCAACAGAATCAAAATCGTATATTGGGAAATACGCGCAATCGTTGCGGAGGTAGATTTGGAAGCAGATTGCACAGAAGTTGATTTATTCTGTGATGCAGTACTTACAGTTTGACTGGCAGTGGTCATTTTTCACCTCCGTAGTATACCCAACGCGCCGACGTACGGAACAGGATAATCGAACAGATCAGAATAATGGTAAACAAAATCCAAGCCATTGCCGACGCTTTCCCCAAGCTGAATTGGACAAAGGCATTCCGATAAAGGTTCACCACATAAAATTCAGTTGACTTCATGGGGCCGCCACCCGTAAGCACAAAGGGCAGTGTGAAATCCTGAAAGGCCGTAATAATCCCCATGATGAAGTTGAAGAGGATAACAGGTGTACACAAAGGAACAGTTACATTCCAAAATTTGTCCCAGGCATTGGCACCATCTACTGTAGCCGCTTCATAAAGCGTACGCGGCACATCTTGTAGGGCAGCCAGATAAGTTACAACGGCTCCGCCTTGCGCCCAAATGTAAATCATGATCAAAGTAGGCTTTGCCAACGATGGATTCGACAGGAAGGGGATTGTAGCCATTTCGAAATATTTTAGCAGGCCGTTGATGGCACCATACTGCACATTCAAGATAAAGAGCCAAACTACAGCCGTACACACCGCTGGCACAATCGAAGGAACATAGATGATCGAACGAAAGAGCGTACGCCCTTTGATATCACTGTTGAGCAAGTTCGCAATCAAAAAAGCAACCGCTGCCCCTAAAGGCACACCGATCCCCACATAGTAAATTGTGTTATACATGACTGTCCAAAAGTCGGGATCAACAGTAAACAGACGAGTGTAATTCAAGAACCCAATAAACTTTGGTTCTCGAATAAAATCAAAATTCGTCATACTGTAGTAAAGTGAGGCGGCTAGTGGGAAAACAGCGAAGATCAAAAAGCCAATCAACCAAGGCGAAATGAACAACAGACCAAGGATTTGGTTACGCCTTTCGTATCTTGATAAGCCACGCGGGCGAGCAGTGATGGCAGCCATCGATACCTCCGATGAACGTATACGGCAAACCGACAATACTTTCGTTTACTCTGCAATTATCAAGAAACCAAGCGTGGCGACCGTTCCTGCAAGATAAACCTGTCATTCCTGTAGGAATCTCTATCGTGGTTTCACCCTATACAATGAAGATTCCTACGGAAATAACAGACTGACTCACGGGTTTCTTGCCAAAGCGGTGAGTTTCAAGGATCCAAAACTGAGCAAAAACTCAGTTTTGGACGAGAACGACTTGGGGAAAATTTCTCAACCACCAAGCCCTTGCGCTTGCCATTCAGCCTCGGCGCGTGATTGGAGTTCAGCAGCCGCATCTTCTGGCTTCATCAGGTCACGATAGACCTGCTCACGCAACTCACTATACTGAGTGATGACGAAGTCGTTAATCGGGCAGCGGCGACCAACCGTCCACTCGGTCACTTGGCTGGAGGCGTCAACGTAGAAGTCGAGTCCTGGATAGGTATTCTTATCAACTTTTGCCAGCCACGACTTGACACCGTGGATCCAGCCTACCTCTTTGAAAATGATATCAAGTGCAGTCGGTGTTTGGAAGAATTCACCGAGCTTGAAGGCACCTTCTTTGTTTTTTGCATCTTTAAAGATGACCACAGCATGGAGACCGGTGGCCATGATATTCGCGTCCTTGCGATCAGCAGGAACAGGTGCCCAAGAGGCACGATTGTATTGTGCAACTTCCGGCTTCTGAATTTGGGTCTCGCCTGGGTGCCAGTAACCTTCCATAATCATGTTTTGCACACCAGCATTATAGGCAGCACCCCAAGTGCCATTGCCTTCGACCTGGCGCATACCAGCGAATTGGTCGGGTCCACAGAGGCGAATAAATTCACCTAAGGTGTTCAGACCCTCGGCCATACGTGGATTGGCTAAATCGAACTTACCGGTTTCCTCATCAAACCATTTGAAGCCAAAGGACGCTGCAAGGAAGTCAGGTTCATTCGCCATGGCATCATAGGGATCGAGTCCAAATTGGATGAGGTTGCCTGCATCATCTTTCTTGGTCAATGCTTTATGCCACTCGAACACCTCGTCCCAGGTTTTCGGCAATTTGGCTGAATCCAATCCCGCCTTCTGTGCCGCATCTGTATTTACGTTTAATCCCCACCACAGATAACACTCAATGCCGGGAATACCGATCATCTTGCCCTGATAGAAGGCGCTGTTCCAGATCCCTTCGAGAATATCATCTGACTTGATAATCGAGCTTGCATTTGCCATGTCTGCCACATCAATTGTAGCGCCACGAGTAAAGAGATTGACATAGCTGTAGTTTGAGCCACCATCGGGCGGCGTGCCGCCAGCAATTGCAGTCAAAAGTGCATCTCCACCGGTAGAGCCTTTAAATTCCAAGGTCGCTCCACCTGAATGTGCTTTCCATTCTTCGGTTTCGACGATCTTAGCCATGGCTGGATCAAGATTGCCCCAACCGTACCAATAGACGATCTTCTGTCCTTCTGCTGCTGGTGCAGCTGCGTTCTCTGCAGGAGCGGCAGCAGCGCCACTATTGGCGGCTGGAGCAGCGGCACCGGGTGCAGCTGCGGGTGCACAGGCGGCTAAGGCTAAAGCGCCGCCAGCGAATGCCGTCATTTTCATAAAATGACGGCGGTTTACCATGTTGTTGCTCATTCAGTTTCTTCCTTTCTTGTTACTGATTGGGATCTGTTTTGTTGCTACTGAACAAACGATTTACCACAATGATTAAGTGTATGGCGCTATCGAAGCAGCACAGAACAGACCAGGACAATTCGGTTGGATCAAAAATGAAAAATAACTTTCGCTAATGATTCAGTCTACCAGTGACTCAAACCAGCTTTAGGAAAAGCCTCATTTCTGTAATTGGATAGACCTCTTCCAGATTTCTCTTTGTTAAGATTTTATCAGCGGTGTGGGGGTATGATAGTGCGAAGCGTGAAATCTGTCAAACCGACTAGGTTACTCGCCCCCAACCATAGTGCAACCAGTTCATCGCTGCCCGTCTGATTGGCGAGCCAACCCTCCCTTTTGTGCCCGCGCCGTATGACAACTGGCATCCAGCAATCGCAAACGTGTTATACCACGATGATGCCGCCGTCAATCCTGGTTGACTGGTCAGGTAATGGCTGAGATATTGGCGAGGTTTGACCTGCCAGTCACAGGCGATGGATTGCAACGAGGCGCTTTATAAATTACAGTACTTCACGAATTCAGTGGGAAATGTCATTCTGAGTGGCAGTTTGTGAAGAATCATGCGGTATCAACCCAAAATTCTTCGACAAAAAGCAGCCGCAGAATGACAAATCGTGATCTACTGAATTAACACTTGATGGCGCATTGATATTCCGAGCGAAGTCTGTTATGCGCGAGAAATCTTGCTTTGTCACGATGAAGATTGCCTCTCACAAAGTATCCGTCACTAAAATGACAAGGCCCCTAACTACCGTCAATGACTAATATTGGATTAGAAAACAGGGGAAGTTCCCTGCCGAGCGCTCAAAATGACTGTTAATCACGCAGCAGTGCGACTATATTTTTTGGCGATGGCTTACAAAGTGCATATACTTTGATCAGTCTAGCGATACTTGTACGTCAACAAGCTGAGTCCTACACTTGCAGCGACGCATACTGGCTTGTTGCGGCCTATTTGCAATTATCTGCTTTCGTCTTTTGGAAGGAGTACTCTCATGAGTTCACAAACAAATTTGCCGGTGCGCCGCCGACCTAAACAAAGTGCAAAAAATTCTAACTTTAGTCTCTACCTAATCGGCGGCGTGATGCTGCTGTTGATCGTCTTTGTGATTGCGCTCAATATTTGGAATAGCCAACCTACGGTAAGTACCAAGCCTCTGGACATTCAGACTGGTTGGGTTGACCGCAATTCGATCGGCAATCCGGATGCCAAGATTGTGGTCGAAGCCTACGAAGACTTTCTCTGCCCCCACTGCGGCGAATTTACAGCGCAAGTAGAACCACGCCTCTTTGACGAGTATGTAAAGACTGGGAAAGTTCGTTTTGTCTATCGTACCTTCCCGCTCCAAGGTTTTGAGCCCGGTGCCTCGATCGCGGCCAATGCTGCCATGTGTGCAGCCGATCAGGGTCAGTTCTGGCAAATGCACGATCAGCTCTTTGCTTCGCAAAACAAAGGTATGAGCTATTATGAACCTGAGAATCTGGCGAAGACTGCGGCGGCACTTGGCATGAACAGTGGGCAATTCACAGACTGTTTGAATAGCTTGAAGTATAGCTCCGAAATTCGTCAGACTTCAAATGATGGAATTGCCCTTGGCGTACAAGGAACACCTACGATTTTCGTGAATGGTACGTTGCTTTCAAATGGTGCTGATTACACTGCGCTAAAAGCTGAACTTGATAGACTGTTAGCAACTGCCGGGTAAGCGATTTTGAACTTTAGATTGAGGTTGGGTGGAGCAAAACCAAGTCCATTTTGCTCCACTTTTGTTTCCTCACCCGGTTGTGCACAGATTGTTTTAACGCAAGGCAGAAAGAAGAACACAGGCTGGATCACTCTTTGCAGCCTTGTTCCTTTGTGCTGTTGGATCAGGCGTTTGTCTTCGCCTTTGACCTGGGCTGATATTCAGTTCGTGCGCTAAGAAACCGCACCTACGAATATACAATGTTTAAATGTCATCTCTATAAGTATGTATGTGCTCTTTTCGTTGATCCATGCCTCGAATTTCTGAATTGTTTGACCGATACAGTTTATACATTGCACTCCTAGCAGCTTGGATTGCGATGTTGGGTAGTCTTTATTTCAGCCAGGTCAAAGGCTACATACCTTGTGAACTCTGCTGGTATCAGCGCATCCTGATGTATCCACTGACGGTCATTCTAGGCATCGGCTTACTGCGCAAAGATGAAAACCTGCCGCTTTTGGTGCTGCCCCTTTCCTCGCTAGGCTTTTTTATTGCGCTGTATCATTACCTTCTGGAAAAGACGAATATTTTTCCAGCGCATGCCTGCTCTGGCGGAGTCTCTTGCACGGCGATGTGGATCAACTGGTTTGGTTTTGTCACCATCCCGTTTCTCTCCCTCACCGCCTTCACCATTATTACGCTCATGTGTATTGTGGCCTGGCAAGCGGGTGAACCATTCAATGATCCAGAGTTGGCTGTTCCCTGGCTACCGGTCGTAGGAGTTGTCGGTGTGGTCTGTGTTGTCTTTGCCACACTTTTTACCATGGGCCGTCAAAACAACTTGCAAGCCCAGTTGTCACAAGCTATGAACGCCAGCCAACCCATAGCCAATACATCGACTGCCAATCAGCTTTACATCCAAGGCTGCGCCAGTTGTCATGGTCAAAAAGGCGAGGGGGTCGCAGGGCTAGGGATCTCATTGGCCAATTCAGATACAGTACGAATGTGGAACGATCGCGACTTGTTAGCCATGATCCGTGCGGGGCGTGGGTTGGATGATCCGAACAACACGAGTAAACTAGTCATGCCACCAAGCGGTGGACGACCCGATTTTAGCGACGCTGAAATGCTTTCAATTATTAAGGTCATTCGGGCCTTTCAAAACTAAATTCGTAACTTATGAGCCGATCCTCTTCCGGGAAGGGTATGCCTAACGGCTAAAGTCGATTGTTCAAGCCTTCCCGGAAGATGTTGACCGAGAGTCTGAGTAATTCTAAATTCTAATGAATCGATCTATCGTAAAACGGCTTTACCCGCTCATAGTGTCCTTTATTCTAGCTGGTACGTGCATCGCTTTCCTTCCACTCTTTGCCTACGCCCAGAACACATCGGGAATCACCGCTCCTGTGGGCGGTTCCAGTGTTGCTGGCGACGTGATCATTCAAGGCAGTGCCGTGATCGAGCCATTTCAAAAGTACGAGCTTGCCTTCAAACGTGAACCAAATGGCGATGATGCCTACGCCTATTTTGATGGCGGTACCACGCAAGTGGTCAATGGTTCCCTCGGCATCTGGCACACTGCCGGATTGGAAGCAGGAATCTACAGTCTGCGCCTGCGTGTCGTTAAACTTGATGGCAACTATGCTGAATTTTATGCGCTCAATATCAACGTGAACCAGCAAGGGGCAGCCACGGAAACGGCCACCGTCACCCCGACACCGAGTGAAGCAACGCCGACCCCTATTCCATCAGCGACCTTTACACCAGGCCCCTCCCCTACCCCCAACATTGGCGCAGTCGATCAACCTCAGGTGGTCGAAGACAGCCTGGTCCCGACCGATACTCCGGCAGCCGTCGCTGCGGCATCTAACAATGGCTCGACAAACGGACAACAATCATCGAGCGGTGTCATCGTCAACCCCTCGAACAGCACGAATGGAAGCACTTCAACCACTGCTAGCTCTGGCATCGGCAAAGCGATTGGCGATGCGATGTCGCTAGATCGTCTGCGCAATGAATTTTGGCGCGGCGTACGCATCAGCGCCGCCATCTGCATCCTCGGTATCGCGCTCGTCGCCGGACGTCAACTCTACTCCTGGTCACGCCGCCGCTTCCGCTAGTATCAATTGCAGTTGCAAATGCCATAAATTTTTTCCATTCATAGGACTAGAATTCATGGCATTTCAGAGCACAATTGGTATGACACAGTAGCACAAGAAATGATTTCTTGTGCTACTTGCTTTTTCTTCTCCAATTGAGTACTATACTCCTTTACGCATTCTGTTCCCAGAATGCCTAATTTCGCGCACGGCGCTTGTCTTCATAGAGCGATTGGGGCTTACCCTTCCTTTGAGACTACACGTCGTTTCCTGATTTAGTTTCGATGGGTGGCTTTGAGTATTTATGTCCAAGCTGAAGATGATTGTCGGCCTCGGCAATCCTGGTCCTCAATATACAAACAATCGCCACAACATTGGCTTTCAATGTGTCGATCTCTTTGCGCGCCGTCATGGCTTTGATGCAGGCAAAATGCAGAACCGCGCCATGATCACCCAAGGTTTTGTGCGCAAAAACAGCAAGAGCCTTATCGGTGCAGAAACTATCCAGACACTCCAGCAGCAAAAGGTGCTTCTGGTCAAACCGCTGACATTCATGAATGTCAGCGGCGAGGCCGTCGGCCCCCTGGCGCACTTTTATCAGGTCGAGCCCCAGGATCTGATTGTCGTCCACGACGACCTCGATCTGCCTTCGGGCAAGCTACGCCTGCGCATGGGTGGCAGCTCTGGTGGTCAAAATGGTATCAAGTCGATCATTCAACAGTTGGGGACACCAGAGTTTGCACGCGTCAAGGTCGGCATTGGCCGTCCGCCAGGGCGAATGGACCCAGCCGCCTACGTGCTGCAAAATTTCAGCAGCGAGGAAGAGACAAACTTCGCGCTGCTGCGCAGCACCGTGTGCGATGCCTTAGAAAGTTGGCTCTTCGACGGCATCGAAGTCACCATGAATCGGTTTAACGGGGAAAAAGTGGCAAGTAGCAAGTAACAAGCGTTGGGTATGCTGTTCGACCCGCCACCCGCCACTCGCAATTCGCAATTCGCAATTCTAAAACACTATGAACCTTTCTGGCCTGCTCGATATATTACCTGCTGTCCCTGCCTTTCGGGACTTAGTTGCGCAGATTACAGCACATCGTAGCGGAACACCCACACCGCTCGAAGCACAGGCACTCTTGACCGCAGCCCGACCGTTTGTGGTTGCTGGGCTGAAGAAACAGTTGCCAGGGCCATTGGTACTACTCACCTCGCGCAGCGAAATGGCCCAACAACTGGTCGACCAACTGCTCGATTGGTTGCCGCCTCAGGATGAAGGAGGACCTCCCGTCCTTCAATTTGCCGATCCCGACGCCTTGCCCTACGAACGTATCTCCTGGAGCAGCACCACGCGCCAACGTCGTCTGACTGCGCTCTCAGCTTTGCAGAGCAAAATTGGCCCTGCGCCAGTCGTCGTTGCCAGTGCTCGTTCATTGCTGCAAAAGACCTTGCCCGCGCGCGAATTGCGCCTGGCGCTGCGTCCCTTGAAGGTCGGTGGGGTCATTCGCCTGGAGCAAATGGCACTCAACTGGGTGCTGACTGGCTACCATTCCGTCGACGTGGTTGAAGAGCCGGGTAGCTTTGCCCGTCGCGGTGGCATTATCGATATTTGGCCGCCCAATTTGCCGCGTCCGGTGCGCATTGACCTATTCGGCGATGAGATTGAAAGCCTGCGCCTCTTTGATCCAACCACACAGCGCAGCGAAGGTCGTGTTTCTTCGATTGAGATTGGCCCGGGCAGCGAGGCACTGAGCAAGTATGGCCCCATGGCGTTGGAACGTCTCGGTATCAAGGGCGGTGCCTTGGCCGATCCTGAAAATGTCAATAGCCAGGAAGAGCTTTCGATTTTACTCGATTCGTCACTTTTGTTGGCAGTGCGTGAGGAGATTCGCAACGAAGTCGAGCAACTGGGCCGCTCCGAGAGCTTTCACGGCATCGAGTGGTATCTTCCCTACTTTTACGACGATCCGTCTACCCTGCTTGACCATCTCCCCGCGGAAAGCACCCTGGTGATCGACGATGCCCTCGATCTCTTTGCGACGATCCATGAGCAAGAACAACAGGCCCAAGCGCTGAAGTATGAGTTGGAGCACAGCGGGGAACTTCCACATGGCTTTGCCAGTAGCTTTGTCAGTGCCGATGAGTTGCGCAGCAAACTACAAATCCTCAATCCCATAGTGCTCGGTTTGGGTGATCTGAACGGCAGAGCGACACAGGCCAATACACCGCTGGCGCGTTCCTTTGCGCCTGGCCCCCGTTACGGTGGCAAAAATAAAGAGTATGTCGCCGCCATCGGTCGCCTCCACGACGAGAAGCAGACGGTCACCCTGATCACGCGTCATGCTCCCCGCCTCAAAGAAGAGTTGATGACCGCAGACCTCATCACCCATGTCCAAGCTGAGATCAGCGAACCGCCGATTCTAGGCACGATTTCGTTGGTGCAAGGTGTGGTGAGTGAAGGGTTTGTCATTAAGGGCCTGGAAATGGGGAGCACGCCTCATCCCCCTACCGCCCCATCTCCCCAACTTCATCTATACAGCGACTCCGAGCTCTACGGCTGGAGCAAACCGCAAGCGCGGCGGCGCGTGCAACCACACAGTCGGGTGGCACCTGAACTTTTCTTTGCCGATGTCAAGAAGGGTGACTTTGTCGTACATATCGAACATGGCATCGGCCTCTTTGATGGCTTGGTGCGGCTCACATTAGGTGGTGTCGAGCGCGAGTATCTGCAAGTCAGCTACGCGCGTGAGGACAAGCTCTATGTCCCCGTCCATCAAGCTGACCGCCTAAGCCGTTACGTGGGTGCGGGCGAAAAAGTCCCCGCAGTCAGCCGCCTGGGTACAGCCGATTGGAACATTGCCAAAGAACGGGTCAAACAAGCGATTGCCGATATCGCCGAGGATCTGCTCAAGCTCTACGCCGAGCGCGAGTTGGCACAGCGCCACATCTACAGCCCCGACACCGAATGGCAACAGGCGATGGAAGCCGCTTTTCCCTATGAAGAGACCGACGACCAGCTTCGTGCGATTGATGCGGTCAAGCGCGACATGGAGTCGGACAAGCCAATGGATCGCCTCGTCATGGGCGATGTTGGCTATGGCAAGACAGAGGTTGCCGTCCGGGCCGCCTTTAAAGCGATCAACGATCAGAAACAGGTGGCACTCTTGGCACCGACGACCGTTCTCGCTCAACAACATTTCCGCAACATCAGTCGCCGCTTCGACAATTTCCCTGTGCGGGTCGATGTGCTGAGTCGCTTCCGTACACCCGCCCAGCAACAGAAGACGATCAACGATTTACGCACCGGCCAGGTCGATATGGTAGTCGGCACCCATCGGCTGCTCAGCGAGGATGTGGTTTTTAAAGATTTGGGGTTGCTGATCATCGATGAAGAGCAACGTTTCGGTGTAGAGCAAAAGGAAAAGCTCAAGCAGCTACGCACCCATGTTGATGTGCTGACGCTGAGTGCCACGCCCATCCCACGCACGCTGCACATGAGCCTGAGCGGTCTGCGCGACATGAGCACCTTGACCCAGGCACCGCGCGACCGTCAGCCGATCCACACGGTGTTGGCCGAATATGATGACACGTTGATCAAGCAGGCGATCCAGCGCGAATTGACGCGCAAAGGGCAAGTCTTTGTGGTCAACGATCGGGTGCGCGGCATCCAAGCGCTGGCCGACAAAATTCAACACCTTGTACCCGAGGCGCGTGTGGTCGTCGGTCATGGGCAGATGAATGAGCATGAATTGGAAGCGACCATGATTGCCTTTGCCGATGGCGAAGCCGATGTGCTGGTGGCGACGACGATCATCGAAAATGGACTCGACATCCCGAACGCCAATACGATCATCATCAACCGCGCCGATCACTTTGGCCTGGCCCAACTCTACCAGTTGCGCGGACGGGTCGGGCGCAGCACCCAACGCGGCCACTGCTACCTGCTCTACGATCGACACAGCGTACTCTCCTTCGATGCCCGTCGCCGCCTCAACGCCATCATGGAAAGCAGCGAAGAATTGGGTGCAGGCTACCGTATCGCCATGCGCGATCTTGAAATCCGCGGTGCAGGCGAGCTGCTTGGCGCCCGCCAACATGGTAACATCGACACCATCGGCTTCGACCTCTACACCCGCCTGATCGCCCAGACCATTAACGAACTGCGGCGCAAGAAGGTAAAGTTTGACAAAGCGGCGGTAGAGCTAGACAAGGAGACAGGAAGACAAGAAGACGGGGAGACAGTTGGCGAGGCCGCTCTAGATGGAGACAGTGAGGCCGCATTACAATCCGAGATCCGCACCCCAAGTGGACACCCGCCGCAATCCGCAATCGAGAGTGACCTGCCTTTCGACATCGAAGATCCGCTCACCCCGCCCGTGCAACTCGACTTGCCCATCGACGCCCGTATCCCACAAACCTACGTCGAAGAAGATGCGCTACGGCTGCAACTCTACCGGCGTATTGCCGGGATTACCCACATCGAACAGATCGACGAGATGCGACAGGAGTTGGTGGATCGCTTCGGCGAAGATGAGGAAACCAAGTCTGTGCCCATCGAGATCGAAAATCTCTTCTACCAGATTCGAGTCAAGATGCTCGCCATCCGGGCTGGCATCGAACGGATCGGTCGCGAACTTGATCAACTGGTGCTCAAGAGCGATGCGCTGGAGAACATGGATCGGCCCCAGATGCAACGCCGGCTGCGCCTCGGCCTGCGTCAGATCATGGCCGGCAACGAAAGAGCGATCCCCGACGACGCAGCCCGCGTCGGGCGTCGAGCGATCTACCTGCCGCTCGACGAAGAAGGAAAGTGGAAGACAGTGTTGCTGCGAACGTTGGAAATTATGGCCTATAGTTGAGTAGGCTGCGGTTGCCGCTGTAGGCAGAGCAAATTTACTTGTGAAACAAAACAAGAAACAATGCGATAACCCACATTTATCCCACAAAGTTTGTGGGATAAATGTGGGTTATTTTGTGGGAGAAGGTCGTTTTCGATTGCTACCATAAAACAACGGTTTCGGTGATTCCGCAGCAGTCTGTTTCAGTAATCGCTCATTTTATACTTTGCTCTGAATGAGAGACGGGGTTTTTCTTCTCGAAGATCGGCTGGAAAAACTCCGCTTCTCATTGCAACCGCAGTTTAGCGGCGAATCATTGGCAAAAATAGCGAACGAACCATGTGAACCTCTGGCAGTTTTGTAGAGCATGCTGCGGTTTGTACAGTTTCGGCATCAAGTTGGTCTTGCCAAAAGCGCAGTAATACATCAGACCAATTGGATGAACTGTCCGCTACAAACCGATACGGATAAGGGTTGTGAACTGAAGTTTGACGGTTGTACCAGAATGCTTGCCATCCAATGTAGGATGCTGAATCGTTGGGCAGTTTGAAACCTTGAAAATCCGTAAAGAGAGCAATTCCTTTACTGGCCGAATCGAATGCCCATTCATGTTTTGGTTCCGTTGCAAACCAGGGAACACCACTTGTCATGGTTGTCGTGAGCACCGTGTGATTCAGTTCCGTGTTGACCGTTAAGGCTTTTAGAGCGACGGGCGAATTGGCAAACTCAATTTGCAGGTTCAGCATAAAAGAAGCCAGATCAGAAAGGCCATCTTCGGCGTTCAGATCAAAGTCTTGAGGGCGTTCGGGCAGGTTGCAGGTTGTGGTGTCGTAGTGTTGGCTTTTTTGATGTGCTTGCAAGATTTTCGCTTTGGTTTCAGAGGGTGATTGCGTAAAACTGTCTAGCAGAGCAATTGCTACGTCATCTACCGTACGAGCTAGGGTAATAACCTCTTGACTATCCACAGCGACAAGGATGCGTGGATGAACAGATTTTTCCTCGCCCAACAAAGAATTCGATACATCCGCTTCATTCAAAATGCGGTCATAAGCCTGGATCATTTGCAACGCCATCTGTTTGGCAGATTGAGCGGATTGAACAGACTTCAGTGATAGACCAAGGATCTCGCCACCCGAGTAGGTGTAGTTTGGAGAGCCAATCATTACCTCGGCAAAAGGGTTTCCAGGGGGATTCGCCAGCTCATATAGTTCTTCCAGTGTGCCACCAAAACAATGGACCACATTAAGCACGGCAATTGGATCGCTCCCATTCTCTGTACCGATTCGCAGCGCTTCTGCTAAGGCATAGGGGGAAATTAATGAATAAGGGTGATTATCAGTTAAGGTACCAGGATCGACATCCTGAAGACCCGGCAAGGGGGGAAAGGAAGGACCTACGATTCCATTTGCTGCCGTGACCGTTAGTGGAAGCGTAATATACTTTGTGATGTCATCAATCGCTGGGGCAATCGGGATCCCATGCCCGACATACGTAAAGGAGGTCATTGGCTTGCTTGCCTTACCAAAGTTGTTGCGTGCCCACTTCAGAAATGCGCCAAGCTGATCTTTGTTTGCCATGTTGTATTCACGCCAGGCCGCATCAAGTTCAAAGCTCTTGGGATCGGGCAAGCCGACAAAGTTGTCTATCCGACCGCACTGAACGCTCATGAGCCGTGTATCATTCACATCGGCCTGATCAACCAGAACGACAGCAAGTTCGTCTGTGTTCAGCGCAGTTGAGGCTTTGATGGCACCAATCAAGGAGTCATACTGTCTGTTGAGATCACTATCGAGCGCTAATGCGTAAAGAGAAAGTTTATTGTACTGGCGAGGTGAAGTCGTGATCGCTACTTCCTGGCTATAATCACTGTAAAGATCGTTATATTGTCGATTCCCTGGATTTGGTGGTGTGTGGGTACGAACTGCCATATAGTAGGTGGTCGATGGACAGAGATTCGTAATTGTTTGCGAAGTACTGAGCTTATCGTTGGTTTGTGCATAAACAGAATAGGGACCACCCGGTTGAGTTGCAAGACCGATTTGATATTCGCCAGTAGAGATTGTGCTTTGGAGTGGGTTCCACAAGAGTGTGGCAGTGTATGCAGTGTGATTCGCTACCAGGACATTCGCTGGTGCCAGAGTTTGTGTTTCTGCCCATTGGGGGTGGCGGGTAGCAAGAAAACTTAGCACGCTAGGATTGGTTGCGGTGAGCATGTTGTTGCTCAAACTGAAATTCTGATTTGCGCCAAGGCCCGACAATTTCGTCAGCCCTAACGGAATTTCACCACTCAATCGATTTTTTTCCAGACGTAGGGTTGTTAGTTGGGAAAGCTGGTCAATGTCAGAGGGAATTGCACCACTAAGGTAATTGGCGGCTAAGTTGAGCAAGTGCAAATTGGTCATGGTTTGGGTGAGCCAAGGGGGAATGGGGCCAGCTAGATCGCAGGCGCTTAGATCCAAAAACATAAGTTGTGTTAGTTCTTCTAAGCCAAACTGCGAACACCCAATCAATCGAGCATTATTGCCAAGCCACAAGCTGGTTAGATGGGTCAACTGCCCCAGGCAGGGTGGCACGGAACCAGTTAAAAGATTCAACTGTAAAGAGAGTTCTTGCAGGTTTGTCAATTGACAAATTTGTTGTGGAATCGAGCCGTTTAATTGGTTCCCATAAAGAAGAAGAGATTTCATGCTCTGTAATTCACTGAGCCACGATGGAATTTCCCCTGTGATTATGTTGCTGTGCAGATCGAGATCGGTTAGTTTGGTAGCAACTCGCAAGTGTTCGGAAATGGCTGTGAGCTTACTGTTGGTCAAAAAGAGCTGGGTGAGCTCTGGTAACAGGTCCAAGCCAGCTAGCGAGCTACCAGTTAAGTTATTCTCATTCAATTTGATCTTTTGCACGTGGTGATGTTCGGGATCACACTCAATCCCATACCATTCACAAGGCACATTGGTAACCAGCCAGCCGGTCTTTGTGAACCAATGGGTACCTCCGGTTGCACTGAAAAAGGCTTTCAACCCAATACACTCGCTAACAGGGATTTGGCTTACTTGTGTACAGTCAAACGATAGGTTCTGTGCCTGTGCAGGCATCGGTGAGTGAAAAACAAACAAGAGCGTTAAAACTAAAGCGAGAGACGCACCTAAGGTGGTCAATAGTAAATTTGTTTTCATGTTCTGTTCCCCTAATAGTAGCCGAGTTCCAATGGTTGCCAAGATGAATTGCGGTTATTTGGAGTAAATATCCAGCGTTCGCTGCGATACACTTGACAGTTCCTACACTGCCGGTTGCAATTTCACTGTAGCTGTAGCGCAGGAAGCTATGTCATGACTTTACCAAGAAAAGTTGTCTAGGTAAATCCTCTATTGATGATGTGTACAGCCTTTTGCTTGGGAAGTGTGAGGGCAAAACGGAGTCGAGATCACGCGATCTCACGCGATTCAAGGAGCTTTACCACGCGATTCAGCGAAAGCGAGAAAGAAGATAGAAATCAGGAAGATCGTCAGTCACTTCCGGGAAGGCTCCGTCTAAGGAGAAAGTTGATCGCCAGAGCCTTCCCGGAAGTTGTTTGTCCCGATTCTCTTTCTCTAGCTACTTGTTTGGTTTCACTTATTCTTTAGAAGAGTCGTTGAGTAAATAACCATAGGCAGGTCCCTTTTTTCCATTCCAGATAAGGGTACCCTTTTTTGCCAGGCTTTGTAGCAGATGTTCAGCGGTTGATTGGGCAATATTTAACAATGAGCGACATTGTCGGTTTGAGATTACTCCATGATTCTGTACAAAGCCCAGGATCTTGATTTCGTCCTCTGTTAGCTCAGATTTTATCCACGGGAAGTGCCCAGTCAGCCCATCCAATTTTGCCATCAAGTCGCCAGCGCCAACCTCTAGTGCATACTGAGTTGCCTTCTTGAAGTAAAGGCGAGCTTGCCCATTGCTGTCGTTTTCCCTTAATTCGGCGTATGCTTCGGCAAGGTTAAAATAATTCCAACCCAGCCAATTTTCATTGCCGATCTCGTGATAGACCTTATCGGCTATTTTGTAATGGTGAATCGCCTCACCATAGGCTTTTTCGAAATAGTGCCATGAACCAATCACTTCATGGCATTTTGCTTCCCAATGCCGATGTCCAATTTGACGTGCGATCGCAACCGCTTCCTGGATATATTCAAGTGGGAACTCCTGGCGATTTGCCCGTAAATAGCTGTGTGCCAGATTGATCGCAGTCTTGATGATCAGCTCTTTGTCCTCTGTTTCGTGGGCTGCCATCCAGGCACGGAAACGGTGCTTGAGCTCGCCTTCGCTATCTTTTTGCTTTGAACAGAATCGCGCCCAAGCATTTTCGAGATCGCATTGCCGAGTAAAATCATCCGCCTGTAAAATGGCCTGGGCAGCCAATAAACTTTTTTGCGCCTCTGCCAGATTTTCATTTTCCTGGACATAAAGCCAGGCAAGTCCGATCTGCAAATCTATATACAGATTTCTATACTCGGTTGAATCGTTGACATAAGGTTGAATCAGCTCAATGCCACGCCAATAACTGGAGAGAGCATCAGGTAGACGTGTTTTGCTGTAGGCTTTAGCCCGATAGTAGAACGCCTGGCCCTTTAAGAGCGGGTGATTCACTTTTAGGGCTTCTGTAAACTCTTTGATCGCTGTCTCAAAGTCTTCGGCAATCAGTGCAGCTCGCCCCATTGCAATCTTAAAACGTGCCCATATTTGCTCTTCTTGTAGAGCAGCTTTAGTCAATTTTTCTCTAAATGCGTAAAGTTCAGCAATTCTTCCAGCATCGACGATCAGTCGATAATAGGCAATAAGCAGTTCCACACATACTATAATTTCATCTGCTTCATACCAATGGATCGCGGCATCTAAATAGTTTGCCTTCTTTTCATAATATTGGGCCGCAATCGCATGCCAGATGCGTCTCTCTTCAACAGTGGGAAGAACCCGGAGAAAGGCACTGCCCTGGTTATCACTCATGTTCTGAATTTTTCCTCTACCAACAATGCGCGTACCTCTGGATGTACCTGTACATGATGGTTTGCTGCATCTTGGCGAATCAACAAACCACTACGCAGCAGATCTTCCACATAGACATCCTTGATAGCAGCCTGCTGCCATAATGCTTGCAGATCATCCGACAGTAAGGCATGTCTGAATGTCGCCGCAAAGGCTATCGCCGATTGTGCAGGTTGTGCTAGCGCTCGGTAGCGCTCGATCACAAAATACTGTTTGCGAAGCTGGTAATTCTGTTTTGTATATAGCTCGTGGCGAAAAATGGTGACAAGTTCTAGCAAGGCAGGTGTTCGAGCAAATTTGAACATCGTCTTGGGTTCAACCTGTAGTTTATAGGCAATTTGCTCAGTTTTCATGCCCAGAAAATATTCACTTGCCAAGACAAGATAAGATCGCCATTGCGGATCTAGCCACAGTTCTGCATCGCTTTTCCCTTGCTCAATCGGGCGCAAACAATCTATGAGCCAGCGTAAAAGCGATTTTGTACCAATCGCTTGCAGGGTCGAGTTTAACGATTCGCTTTGTAAAAGACAATCCGCTATCAGTGAACTATTTGCCAGTCTGGTTAGATAGAGCGTCTGTGGCTTATTTTCGAGCGCCCTTAAGCCAGCTTCGATGACTTTATACAACTCTTTTTCTGACATTACTAACAGTTCTGCATCACTGGCCATAGGTACACCTGGATAATCGCGTGGCTAACGGGATTGTTGCAGACAAATTGCGTTATTTGCAACCAAATCGATGGCACATCACCCGCATCTGACCCCAAAACAGCCATAAAAACTGGATAGTTTTGCCCCACCGCTTGTGTTTCAATCCCTGTATGTCTGCAAGTCAATAGAGTTTGGAAGAGCAGGACTCGTCTTCCATTTTGCGATAAGCAGCATTCGATTGTCGAAAGACAACAACCCAGTTCACTTGAGGGAAAGCACGTGCGCCGCGCCCGCGGTGGAATTCCCGAACTCAATGAACTCCACAACTCACAAATGGAGCATTGAGATGAACAACTTTGTTACAGTAACACAAAATCGTCGTTGGTTGGTATGGGCAGCGCTGACGGTTGCAACTTTGATTGCCGCCAGTAGTCCCTGGTTTGCAGTCGTTGCCCATGCCTGTATCGGTCAAGGAGGTGGTTGCTAACAAGGGTATAGAGGCGTATAAAGGGTAAGTTAGCATCAAACAAGCTCAATCTCTCCTTTATGCGCCTCTTCCAAGTGTTGGTGCAAGGAACGAAACAAATACTCATAATAGGGCACGCCAACAATTGTAGGTAACTCTTTGATCGCTTGCTCGAGCACAGTACTTGCTTGAGCAAATTTTCCCCAGCCGATGTAAGTCATTGCCAAACCATCCATTGCATTTAAACGCCAAAACGTAACACCAGATTCCCTATGCAACCGGATAGCCGCGCCAAACGCCTCTTCTGCCTCTGCAAATAGTTGCAAAGTTAAATAGGAAAGCCCAATGTTTAAGTGAATCCGGGCTAGATGAAATGTATCACAGAGATACCCAGGAATCGATTTAGCTTCAAGATAGCGGTCAACGGCAAGAGCAGGTCTGCCCGAATAATGATATGCCAAGCCAAGATTTACCTGTACAATCGACCAGTTGTAATGATCTCCTAAATACCAAAGACTCTCGGCGGCCTGTGCATAGTACCCTATTGCTTCTTCAAACCGTTCTTGCCCGCGCAACGCGTAGGCGAGATTTTGCAGACTCCACGCCACTTTGCGCGCATCACCCTGTTTTTCAAAGATTGCCAGCGCCTGCCTATGCAGTACTTCCGCTTCACTCCACTGTGCATGTGCGATCGCAAGCATTCCCTGCACCCGATAGCACATCGCCCGCTCTGGATCGTTTACATCTAAAAGCACAAGTGCATGGTCGACAAGCTGAGCAGCGGTTATGGTTTGATTTTGCAGAGATTCGACCCAGGCAAGTTCATTCAAGGCGCGTGCCTGTCTGCGTGGCGCAGCGATCCGCTCGCAGAGAGCAATGCTATGCTCAAGCTGACTTTTTGCAAGACCAAACTCACTCAAAAGACGATGAAGAATGCCTCGCTGCAACATGAACTCCGCAGCACTGGCCAAATCACCTAGTTGTTCGCTCAAGTCGGTGGCGCGTTCCAAATAGGGCAGCCAATCATGGCGATGCCCAGCCTGCTCCATTTTAGGGGCAAGGGCAAGCAATAATTTGCGAGTAAATTCCCAGGCAGCAGGCACGCCTAAGGCATAACTCAAGGTGTGAAGCGCTTGCAGCCGCACTTCCTGCGTTGGGATCGGCTCAGCTTGCAGGACAAGCTGAGTTAAATAGAGAGTATTGCGTGTCAGATATTCCTGGAACTTGGCCTGCTCATTCATGGGAGTTGTGACAGTTTGATCACTGCGTCGTGTAAGAATGTGCGGGTCAAGCTGTGGATGGTATACCGGCGTTTGTGGAGATCGCCCCGCACCTCGACCAAATTCAAGCCGATGAGGATCTCAAGTGCCTTGCATAGTGTCTCTTCGGGCAAATCGCAGGTCGCTTTAAGCAGTGCAAGATCCCCGCCTTGTTCACTCACCAACGGCATCGCTAATAGCAGGCTCTGTGCATTGACACCCAGCAGATTCCAGGCGCGCCAGTAGATATGTCGATAGAGTTCTTCGATGTTTTGCCTGCGTGCGCCATACAAATCTTCTAAAACGGTGGAGAGTGAGTAGAGGCGCAACTGACCACAAACCAGTTTGAGCGCCAATGGATTCCCCCCAACTGTAGCATAGATTGGTTGCAATTCGGTGTCAGATGCAGCCAAAACTGGAGGGATGTTGCGTAATTGAGCTTCTGCACGTAGCAATGCCAATGCCTCTGCTTCCTCAAGTTCTGGCACGACTCGATGATGAAGATCGCTCGCCTCAAAAAAGCTGCTGCGGCTGGTGATTAAAAACTTACTGGGGTTGGCGAGTCGGCGCAATGTCGGCAGCAACTCTTTGAGATCAAGTTCGCTTTCCAAATTGTCGATCACGATCAAGTGTGCAGCGCGTTTAAGCAGCGACTCCAGCAAGGTCAGGATTTCGGCTGGGGTACGTCGTCCATTGGGAGTGGGCTCGTCTAGTAGCTGCATTGCCAATCCATCCAGCAACACAGGAACAGCCAGTGCCGGAGTCATTTGGGGGCGGATAGCGATCCCAACATTGGTGATACTTTGCGGTGCGCGCAACCAAGCAATTCTAACCCAAGTCGAGTCTTCTGCCATCTGTCGTATGGCGGCATCGGCCAAGGTGGTCTTGCCAATGCCACCGATACCAGTGATCGCAATCAGCCAAGGCGCAGTGTTCAATCTCAGCACTTTGCAGAGATCGGTAACTGTCCCTGACTTGCCGATCAGCTCGACATAGCTTTGATCGGGCAGTTGTTGCACCCTCTGCTGCTGGCGTTCTGCCTGAAATTCTATTTCCAACCGAGCAAGAGTTTCCGCCAAGTAGGGAAGGGCGTCGTCACGTCTGCGGTAAAAGGTGGCTTGCCCCATGTTCAACTGTTGTGCTGCTACCTGAATCGGATCACTCGTCAAAAAGTAAGCCTGCAATACATTGGCATATTCTACGTACTTTTCAGCGTCCAGAGGCTTCTCGCGGAGTGTGTCGATTGCCCGTTGCAGCAACACCTTTGCTGCACGTTGTGCGTCACCGCCCTGTTCGCTAAGCAGTTGCCGAAAAAGCTGAAGATCGTCGAATACACCATCGAGCTTTCCTCGGCTTTGGCCATTGGGAAACTTGACCAACAATCTGGCTTTCAAGGTTTCGAGCAGGTGCAACTCGGATGGATTGGATGACTTTGACATGTGGCATCAGTTTATCATAGTTGCGTTGTAGGCAAAATCGTAATTTTACGTGAGACAGAGTGAGAAAGGTTGAGAGCAAGTTGAGATCAGGTTGAGAAACTGGCGACGCTCAATACAGTGTATTCTAGGGGAATCAATAGATAGTTTATTGGAATTTTTACACTGGAGAAAATCATATGTCACTTACAGGGAAATATGCATTGATCACTGGCAGTTCGCGAGGAATTGGTCGTGGCACGGCTTTGCGACTGGCGGAAAAGGGAGTCAACATCGCCATCAACTATCGCCAAAATGAAGCCGCCGCCCTTGACACATTGGCAAAGGTTCGAGAACGAGGAGCCGATGGCTTTGTGATTCAAGCGGATGTCTCGAAACCTGAAGAGATCAGCCGACTTTTTGGTCGGGTGCAGAGCGAGTTTGGGCATCTGGACATTTTTGTCGCCAATGCACTGGGCGATCTCTTTTCCGTGCTTGCGCCGCCACTTGCCGCCACACCCGATCAACTGATCATGGCGGCGGCATCCCAAGGGCAGGCGTTTTTGCTAGGTGTACAAGCCGCAGCTTCGATCATGCCCGACGGGGGGCGTATCGTCGCGGTTACCTACAGCCCAGGTGGCAACAAAGGTAGTTGGCAACCCTACATCTCGCAAGGCACTGCCAAAGCCGCGCTCGAATCGCTCGTCCGTTACTTTGCTGTGGCCCTGGCCAAGCGCCGCATTACCGTCAACGCCATCAGCCCCGGGCTGACCGAAGATAGCATCATCAGTGCCTTGCCGCCTGTCGCCCAGGAGATGATTCAACAATGGTGCGAACGGGGCTGGGTGCCGATGGGACGGATGGGCAAACCCGAAGACATCGGTAATGCCATCGCCATGCTCTGCTCAGCCGAAGCCAGTTGGATCACCGGTCAGACGATTGCGGCTGACGGCGGGGCTTCATTAATGAATGCTGATTTCCCACTGGAAATTCAGATGGGATAAGACTGAACGATTTCACTTCAGACGAGGTACTTGTTATGCAATCTCCGTTGATTGGTGCATGGAAATTTTACATAGAAGGCGCTGATGGCTGGCAAGGGATGTGGGTCTTTTCGGAAAGCCATTATGCAGGAATTTTCGAGCAAAACAATCGTAAATTAGGCATTCAGGGCGACAAACACACGGAAGCAGAAGAAGCCTATGGCTATAGGACTCTTGGCTGTGGCGGCGGTCATTATACGATTGAAGGCAATGTGTTTACGTTGAGTGAAACCTATGATCGTTTGTTGGATGGGCATCGTCCCGTTCAGTGGGAATTCAAACTCGAAGGCACCCTTCTTCATCTCAAAGACTTGGCGAGCGGTTGGAGTACAACGCTTACGAAGCTGAGTTGACATTTTTGAGGAAACAAATGCCTTACGCAATCAACCAAGGTGCCAAGATTTACTATGAAGATGTCTTGCCCACCATGACGATGCCGTGCCTACTTTATCCAAGGTATAAGTTCTGAGGCAGATTGTGCAATGTTTAAATAGCGTGTCTATTTGTGCATGGCATCACGATTCGCCTATGGAGAAATAGACCATGATGGAATCTCATGGAGCGGAGTCTTATCGGGTTGAATACACAGATGAAGCCAAACGGTTTCTCTATCGTCGTCGGGCGACAACCCATGCTGCCTTTTTTCTACCCTATCTTCAGCCAGGAATGCGCCTGCTCGATTGCGGCTGCGGTCCTGGTTCGATTACGGTCGATTTAGCTGCGATCGTGGCACCGGCCGAGGTAGTTGGCGTCGATCATGATCCAGCGCAACTGGAGCTTGCACGTCACCATGCAGAGAGAAAAGGGGCGACGAATATTCGCTTTGAACAAGGTGATGTAAGGCAACTTCCCTATGAGGATCAATCATTCGACGCAGTATTCGTGCACGGAGTGATTGAGTATTTGCCAAATCCAGTTCAAGCATTTGAGGAAATTCGCCGAGTTCTCAAGGATAGCGGTGTACTTGGTACGCGCCATAGTGATTGGGGAAACTTTCTTTTTTCACCGGCAACCTCGGCTACCAATCGATTTTTTGAACTGTTTCAGCAGTACATGCGTCATTGCGGTGGGGAGCCAGAGTTTGGTCGGCATCAGCTTGCCGCTATACGGGCCGCCGGATTTGTGCACATCAAACCATCGGCATCTTGTGATTGCTGGACAACTGAGCCTGAATTGACCAAATTTGTGGCCAATTTTCTTGCTACTTATTGCCTAAGTCCCGAATTCGCAGGACCGCTCACCCAACTGAATCTGGCACCGGCAGATGAATTACAGACCATCAGTGAGGCTCTGCGGTGGTGGGGTGAGGATGCCGACGCCTTCGCTGCGGAACCTTGGGGTGAAGCAGTAGCTTGGCGGAGCTAATCTCAGTCCGCGCTCTTAGCTATACCAATAATGCTGTGTCAACCTTCATTATTCACGGCGACAAGGATCCAAATACTAAGGAGTACTATGACAACCATTGATCATTCAACATCACACGTCCCGGTTGGTGAAAAGGTATTACTTTTGCTCAATCACATCAAGGCAGAAAAGCGAGATGACTTTGAACATTTTATGCAGAACATCCTTGCACCTGCGGTCATGCGCGTAGCCCCTGATATATATCGTCGAGTTCGTACCCTTTGTTCTACACAACCAGAGAGTGATGGTAGTTACACCTACGTATTTCTGATCGATCCACTGATGACAGAGACATCTTATGATATTGAGGAGGTATTACACAAAGCCTATCCAAGCGAAGAAGCCTCAGCCTATCTACGGATTTGGAATGAAGCCCAGGCCGCCCCACAAACAGGATACGAAGTTGTCCAATCAAATTGGTGATCTCGATACAAGCGTTCCGTCAGTGCTGAAATGATTTGTTCCAGCGCTGGCAATTCAAGAGGATATTACTGATGTCACCCAATGAAATCAAAGCACTCTTATACCGCCTGAATGACGAAATCATGAACGAAGGCAAATTGGAAGTGATTGAAGAGATTTTTGATGCAAATTATGCAGCGCGCTACGGAACTTATCTCGAAAATGCAGACTATGGCTACGAAGCAGTCAAAAATTTCTATCATTTTGCACACGCCGAATATGCCGATTTCAAAGTCTCGATCAATCACCTGATTGCCGAAGGTGAATTGGCTGCATCCAACTGGAGTTGCGTCGGCATTTATCAGGGTGAGCCTACCGAAAGGATAAAACCTGGGCAAAAAGTAACCTGGTCAGGCACCTCCTGGTTCACTGTGCGCAACGGTAAAATTCTGGAGCGTTGGGCTTATCGCGATGATCTGACAGCGATTGAATAATCTTATACACCACCCAAACAACCAAAAGGAAACCCAAACCCATGCACATCCAAATTGTCAACTTCAACCTCAAAGGTGTCAGTGAGGCCGACTACCGCACCCTCTGCGACCAACTCGCCCCGGCCTTTGCGGTAATGCCCGGCCTGCTTGCCAAAGTTTGGCTGGCCGATGCGGCAACCAACACCTATGGCGGTGTCTACACCTGGGTCAACAAAGCCGCTATGCAAGCCTACATGCAGTCGGAAATTTTCAACAATGTGGTCAATCACTCCAACCTTGCCAATATCACCTCTAAAGACTTCTGCATTCTCGAAGGCCCGACCGAGGTAACACATGGCTTGGCGATGGCGATGGCATAACGGTCAGTATCTATCTCTTGTGTTTATCGCAGTTGGAGAATAGGAGATCGAGTCACTTGTACAATCTCCTACCCTCCAATCTCTACTCTCTATTCTCTTCTATCAAAGGAGCAACTCTCATGTCCGTCCAACCCGAAGCATTTGGCATGTCCGTCAACGCCGAAGACATCGAAGCCACCAGCAAATTCTATCAAAGTTTCTACCCGCACGATCAGATCAAACGTGATGTCTTTGCCGGCATCAACTACATCTCGATCATGCGTGAGGGTGAAACTCTGGTCAATATCTTTGAAAAAGGCCCCAATAACCCATTGGCCGATAGCTTAGCAACGATCAAGGTAGATTCTGTCGCAGCCTTTGAGGAACAAATCAAGGCCAGCGGTGGTAGTGTACTACTTTCATCAGGGACTTGTCCTTGCACAAGCGCTCCCTTCTCGGTCTGCATTGATACCAGTGGGAATCAATTTATGATCAAAGAGCCGCGGGCGCAGTAAATTGGCAAGATGAAGGTGTGACAAGATGAATACACACCTTGTCACACCTAACTTGGCAGTGTTACAATTAAGCGAGTCTAGACTAGACTAGTCTAGACTCGCTTAATTCCGTTAAGGAGCACTCCATGTTTGTCAACCGCGTACGTGAGTTAGCATTTCTCGAAAAACGTTATGCTTCAAATCAGGCGGAGATGATGGTGTTATATGGGCGACGGCGCGTGGGCAAAACAGAGATGTTGCGCCGCTTTTGTGAAGGGAAGCACACACTTTTTTACGTTGCTGACCTAGGCACAGAGTCAAGCACGCTGGCAGAAATGGCTCGTCGTTATGGCGAGTTGTTTCACAACGATGCAGAAAGTACTCACTTTGCCAACTGGGATCAGGTATTCAAGGCATTGGGGCGGCAAGCGATGAATGAGCGGCTGGTGGTCGTGATTGACGAGTTTACTTATCTCTTGCAGACCAATCCAGCGTTGCCGTCCATTTTACAACGGCTTTGGGATGAAACGTTACAACATACCAAAATCATGCTGATCCTAAGTGGCAGCTATATTGGTATGATGGAGCGGGAGGTTCTAGCCTATCAGTCACCGCTTTATGGACGACGCACTGGGCAGTGGCATCTGCAAGCATTAACGTTCAAAGATGTGCGACTCTTCCTGCCGGGCTACAGCGTACAAGATCAAGTACGTGCCTATGCAATTCTGGGCGGAGTTCCCGCCTATTTGCGATTGTTTAGCGACAGTCGCCCTTTGATCACCAATATTGAAGAGTTCATTCTCAGCCAGGGTGCTTTTCTATACGACGAACCACGCTTTCTGCTGCAAACCGAGTTGCGCGAGCCACGGGTTTATTTTGCCATTTTGGAGGCAATTGCAACTGGGCGAGTACGCAGTGATGAGATTGCCAAAACGGTTGGAATTAAACCCGCATCGCTCAGTTACTATATCAACATGCTGCGCGATCTTGGCCTACTGGAGCGTGTTGTCCCAGTAACTGAAGAAAATCCAGAGAACTCGCGTCAGGGACGCTATCAGATCCTTGATTTCTTCTTTCGCTTTTGGTTTCGTTTTGTCTATCGTGAACGAATGCATCTTGAGCGAGGAGATACCTTCACTGTTCGCCAAACGGTAGAAGATCAATTGGATATGCTGGCAGGGATCGCCTTTGAGGAAATTTGTCGAAACTGGGTTTGGGAATTGTCAACTCTGGGAAAGATACCCTTTCGACCGCAACGAGTCGGTCACTGGTGGGATACGCAAAGCCAGATCGATGTGGCAGCCCTTAATGAAGAATATATCCTGCTCGGTGAATGTCGATGGCGCTCACGACCGATTGGTGTGGAGGTATTGGCAGAACTCAAACAAAAAGCAACCCATGTGCCAGGTGATCGTCACCAACGGTTTATACTGTTCTCACGTTCCGGCTTTACAGAATCGCTTCAAAAGGAAGCATCTGCGCAAGGAGTTTTGCTCTTTACACTTGAGCAGATGCTTAATCAATAGCACATCAATGTGACGCCAGTTTCTTCCGCATCCTCACATACTGAGCATAGTCGATTGGAACTCGTCGTTTAATGTAATCTCTGGTCGCAGGTGCCCGCCTTTGTGCATCCACAATCCGCGCCGTCACCCGCAAGTCAAATGCATCTGACCCAGCTCCACTGCCATAGCTTACTGCCAAAATGCGATCTCCAGGCTTGGCCACATCCAGAATCGCCGACAAGCCGATCATGGCCGAGCCAGCATAGGTGTTGCCAATCTCCGGTACGAGAAGTCCAGTTTTCCACTGTTCCGGTCGAAAGCCGAGATCTTCCAAAGCACGGGTGGGAAATTTGGGATTCGGTTGGTGGATCACCACAAACGTGTAATCGTCGGCTGTCGTTTCCATCACACTCATCATCTCTTGGGCGGCAGGGATGACGTGACCAAAGTAGCCAGGATCGCCGCTGAAGCGTTCGGCATGACTGGGATAGTGGGTGGAAGGACGCCGCCAAAAGTCGGTGGTGTCCGAGACATAGCTGAGCGAGCGGTCGATTACGGCCAGCGCTTCGGCGGCAGGTCCCAAAATGTAGGCGGCACCGCCTGCTCCGGCAGTGTATTCCAATGCATCGCTCGGTCGCCCCTGGGCTGTGTCCATGCCGATGCTGAGGACATACTTGGCCATGCCGCTACCGACAAAACCGATGCCTGCCTGCATCGCTTCAGTTCCGGCTTTGCAGGCAAACTGCCAGTCTGCGGCTAATACAGCAGGTGTGGCCCCGATGGCCTCTGCCACAATCGTGCCCGTCGGCTTGACGGCATAGGGATGGCTCTCACTGCCCACCCAGACTGCGGCAATCTGTTGTGGATCGATCTGGGCACGCGCCAGTGCATTGCGCGCCGCTTCAACACTCATGGTCGCTGTATCTTCATCCAGGCCTGGCACCGCCTTTTCCTTCACCGGACTTTTGCTGTTGCCTTCCGTCCACACTCGGCTAATCTCTGTCCCCGGCAAACGATAGCGGGGCACATAGGCACCATAACCGACAATGCCCACAGGTAATTTTGGTTGATTAAACATATTCAATAATCTCTTTTCGTTGAAAAATAAAAGAGATTGGGAGATTGAGAGATTAGGAGATTGGACAATTCGACACAATCTCTTAATCTCCTAATCTCCAATCTCTGCTTTTCGCGCATGCAGCCGCATATGCCCCTGCTGAATGCCTTCCGTTGCCAATGCACGCAGTGCCGCTAAATTCTGGGCCAGACCGACCGCCGCCATCACCTCACTCAGTTCTCGTGCCGATTGTACATTCAGAATCTTCATCGCCACCCGCGCTGTTGGATGGGCTATGGTTGAGCCGCCGACGATACCCACGGCTAGTGGGAGTTCAAGGCGGCCATAGAGTGACAAGGTGACAAGGTGACTGGGTGACTGGGTGATAGACTCCTTGTCAACTTGCCACGTCCGACCTAGGGTCGGCGTCACCTTGTCTTGAATTACTTTCCACTCGGTCAACGCCCGATACTGTCCATCACGCGCCGCCCAGGCATGACCACCCGCTTCGATGGCGCGCCAGTCGTTGCCAGTGGCGAGTGCGAGTGCATCGATGCCATTAAAGATGCCTTTGTTGTGGGTGGCGGCGCGATAGGGATCGGCGACAGCGAAGGCATTGGCATGGGCGATATTGCGGATTGCATTGTCGCCAGTTGCTTCGAAAGCCGAGGCGGGGATTGTAACTTCAGCCCAGGCCCGGCGTTGATCGCTGTAGTTACTGAGGATACGCAACAGCGCCCGCCCCCCACTCAATGCTTCGAGACGAGGGGAAATGGCTTCGGCAGCAGTATTGACTGCGTTAGCCCCCATCGCATCACGCACGTCGAAGAGCAGGTGGACAATCAACATCGGTCCAGTCGGAGTCTGCACCAGATGACGAACCTGGATGTCACGCGGGCCACCGCCACGTTTTTTGATTGACGGACTGGTGTCGGCAATGGACAACAATTCTTCTTTTGCGCTGAGGATCGCTTGTTCAGCTACGGACGGCTCAGGAACTTCGAGCAATTGAATCTGTGCGATCATGATTGGCTCACTGCTGCCAGTGCGAAAGCCTCCACCGGTGCGGATGATGCGGGCGGCGTTGCTTACCGCAGCAACAACCGAAGGTTCTTCCACCACCATTGGGATCAGGTACTCTTTGTCGTTGATCAGAAAGTTGGTAGCAATCCCCAACGGCAAACTGTAGCGTCCGATAACATTCTCCACCATCTTGTCGGCTTGTGCAGTCTGTAATCCAACTTCAAGGGCGGCCCGTTCCTCATCGGACAAATCAGCCCATTCAGTCACAATGGCGACCCGTTCGGCAACGCTCTTTTGATAAAACCCGCTAATTCGGGAGGTGCGTTTTTCTGGCATGAGAAGGATTATAACAAATTGGAGCTATCAAAAGCTCTCACTGATTGGAGAAGAGTGGCAAAGAGTGTAAAAGTGGAAGAGTGGAAGAGTTGAAAAGTAGACATAACACTTTGCCACTCTTCAACTGTTCAACTCTTCACTATATTGACAAACATCTATTTAGTTCCTATAATATCAAGTATGACCGCAATCAATTCTGACATGATTCCCTTGGTGCATGCGCCGAGCCGGAACGAAAGTTCTACTATGCAAAAGCTCGCTTGTTGCAGTGAGTTGCCTGACTTGCGTTTTGCCGCCGCAGAGGCAGAACGCCTGGCGGGTATCTTTAAAGCAATTGGCCATCCCGTACGTTTGCAGATCATGGATATTCTTTCCCGCTTTGGCGGTCAGGTCTGCGTATGTGACATTGAAGGTCAATTTGACCTAACTCAGCCGACCATTTCCCATCATCTCAAAACATTACGCCAGGCAGGTGCGATTGATTGTGAAATTCGTGGATTGTGGGCATATTACTTTATCAAGCCTGGGCTGATCGATCAGTTGCGCACTCTGCTTGGTGAGTGGATGTCTCAAAAAGACAAGTGAATTTTTTTGCCCAGCTATATCGAAGTTTATCTATCTAGCACAAAAGGATTAACAATTATGGAACTAGAAGTAATCTCCCTCACCCCTGTCAATACGCCCACTTCCACTTGTGGCACAGGCTGCTGCTCACCCGATCCGTCTGTACTCAACCTCGAAGACCCAGACGCAGTGCGTTCGCTTGTGCGTGATCACTACGGGGAACGCGTGCGTAATGCCCAATCCTGTTGCGGACCCTCGAACATCGAAATCGAAGGCGATTGGGGTGTGTCGTACTATAGCCAGGATCAGTTGGCAGCCATTCCCGAAGAGGCAGCCCTTGTCTCCTATGGTTGTGGCAATCCAACTGCCTTGGCAACGCTGCGACCCGGCGAAATCGTGCTCGATCTCGGTTCTGGTGGCGGGATCGACTGCTTCTTGGCGGCGCGCAATGTAGGTTCGACAGGCTACGTCTATGGCGTAGACATGACCGATGAGATGCTTGAGTTAGCCAATCGCAACAAAGCCAAGGTAGCGGCACACAATGTTGAGTTTCGCAAAGGGACCATCGAAAATTTGCCGTTGCCCAACGAGACAGTCGATGTGATCATCTCCAATTGTGTGGTCAATCTTTCGCCCGACAAGGAAGCGGTCATTCGGGATGCCTTCCGCGTCTTGCGTCCGGGCGGACGCATTGCCATCTCCGATGTAGTGATCGACGGCGATCTCAACGATCTGCCTGTGAGCGAGGTGCAATTGCGTACGGCGCTCAGTTGGGCAGGTTGTATTGCCGGTGCGCTGACCATTGACCAGTTCAAAACATATTTTACTCAAGCTGGCTTTGAAGCGATTGATGTGCAGGTAACTAAGCGCTACGATCTGGCATCATTAGGCATCAGCCCCGATGCCGCACAACAATTGCTACCAGGCGCTGATGCTGAAGCCCTGGCCCAACGGTTTACCAGTTCAATGATCTACGCCCGCAAGCCCGCAAGTGTGACCATTGCGGCTGCCCAACCTGCGGATCAGGCTTGGGTTGAGGCGCTTTTGCAACGCTGCTCCTTGCCCACTGATGGAGTGGGCAACGCACTTCCGAATGGATTGGTCGCTTATGCAGATGGTCACCTAGTGGGAAGCGCGGTTTTGGAGATCTATGGCAAAGCGGCTTTGCTCCGCTCTGTCGCAGTTTATCCAGCACTACGTGGAACAGGGCTAGGCCATCGTTTGGTGCGGGCGGCCTTGGAATTGGCAAAAGCAAAGGAGATCAGCGAACTTTATCTACTCACGACAAGTGCAGGCGATTTCTTTGCACGCTTTGGCTTCAAGCCAATCGAACGTACACAAGTGCAGGATGAGGTAAAACAATCCATTGAGTTCCAATCCGCCTGTCCCGAAAGTGCATTAGTGATGCGGGTGGAAGTATAGAATCAACTAACAAAAGCATCGTACAACAGTCATTCTTCTGTTGTACGATGCTATGTTAGAAGATCCAATTGTCGCCTTGACGTGGCAGCCAACGCCCACCTTGCCGTGAAGTGCGATTTAGGATTTTGAACATAGCCAATCGCTCTTCATAATTGGGAATCAAAGTGGAATGATGATTTAAGAGTAGCGCTATCCAGAATACAGCAAACAACAATAACGCCCCTAAACCACCGATAGCAAGACGGGAAATTAACCAGCCCTTCAATTTCGAGATCATGATGTTCGCTCCTACCCTCGTCTTATTTGTACCTCAGATTTGCACCCATTTTATTCCTAAAGCAGCCCGCTCACTAATAACGACCGGGTCGAGAGTTAGAAAAAATTGACAACACGAACTGGTGATTGTCAACGCCTGATTAGAAGCTATTTGTCTCTGTGTAGTCAACGGAATTGTCTCTTTCTTGTCTATGATTGTCGCTGTACAATGTTGCGACAATCTGCCGTTAAGATGTTTGGCTCCTCGCCACTTTATTGTATCTAGACCTTATGGCGCTACAACTATCGCTCGAACGCAACAATGGCTCGACGCTCTACCAACAGATCGCCGAGCAAATTAAAGATCGCATCTGTGATGGACGTTTGCCAGCAGGCACCCAACTGCCCACCATCCGACACCTTGCCCATGCGCTCAGCGTAACACGGTTGACGGTGCAAAACGCCTATGCCGAGTTACAGACCAACGGCTGGATCGAAGCGACCGTAGGGCGAGGAACCTTTGTGGCCGACGGAGTACGTCCACGACCGCCGCTGATCTTGCCCGGCCAGCCAATTACGACTGATGGGGTGATCAACGACATTCTGCGCGGCAACCAGATTTCGGGAATGCGCTCGATGTCGAATGCATCACCCGATTTGCGCCTCTTTCCAAGCGAAGAGTTTTGGCATGGATTGGAGTCGCTGCGCAGTTCATTTGTCGAGATGACGCCCTACGTCTCATCGCAAGGGGACTCTAGCCTATTGGTCGAACTGGCGAACTTTGTGCAGGAACGTGAGATCGACGTGCTGCCCGAGGAAATTCTCGTTACCAATGGTGCGACTCAGGGCTTTTCTTTGGTCACGCAGGCGCTCTGCCGACCGGGAGATCGAGTTTTGGTCGAACAACCGACCTACCTGGGCTTTCTAAACTCGATCCAGGCCCAAGGAGTTCAGCCCGTGGGTGTGCCGCTGGACGACGAAGGCGTTCGTTTAGATGCATTGGAGCGCATGATTGTACAGGAGCGCCCGCGCTTTCTCTACACGGTGCCTTCGTTCCAGAATCCGACCGGACTTTCGCTGTCGTTGGAACGACGCAAAGAATTGGTTGCACTGGCCGAGCGTTACAATCTTTTGGTGGTAGAAGATGACATTTACGGGCGATTGTCCTACGATGGACCGCCTCCCCTACCGCTGAAGGCATTGGATCGTACAGGTACGGTGATCCACATTGGCAGCTTTTCAAAGATGTTGATGCCGAGTCTGCGCCTTGGCTTTGTGATTGCCCCACCACCCTTACACCAGCGGCTTGTCTCACTGCGCCGGGCGACGGATCTTTGTGGATCACTCTTTTTACAGCGGGCGTTGGCTGAATTCCTGCACAACGGTGGTCTGCGTCGTCATCTGCGTCGGGTCTTGCCGATCTATCGAGAGCGACGCGATGCGCTGTTGAGTGCGCTCAAGCTCGCCATGCCTGCCGACGTGCGCTGGACACGACCAACAGGCGGTTTGGTCTGCTGGCTCACCCTACCTGCACAACCCAACATGGCCGATTTATTGATGGCGACCCAACAGGCAGGCTGGAACTTTGCGCCTGGCGAGGTCTTCCTGGCGCAACCTGAGGCCATCCATCATTTGCGCCTTTCCTTTGGCCAATCGCCGCCCGAAACCATTCGCAGCGGCGTCGATACCCTGGCCAAGTTGATCAAAGAACGTATTGCCAAACGGCAGGGACAGAAGGCAAATCCGGTAAAGGATTGGACGCCGTTGGTGTAACTCGTGATGCATGAAACGTGAATTTAAAGTCGTCTCTCATCTACGCTGTCTGAAAAGGTTCAATTCAAGCTCTGTAGAGGCGGTTCGCAACCGCTGGTCTTGCATGTACATAAGCGGCGGTTGCGAACCGCCTCTACGACGACTTTTCAGACGGTCTCTTAACGACAGCAGTATAAACACAACCAGCATTTCACGCGTCACGCATCAATCTCTAGGAGACATCCATGATCGCATTCGAGTACCCTCAAATCGCCAAAGAACGCGCTGACTCTGGCAGCATGTGGTTAGAATTTTTTCAAGCATCCTCCAAAAGCCTGAGCATGGGGCTCTATGTGATTCCAGCAGGCGGCGTCGATCCTCAATCGCCACACACCGAGGATGAAATCTATTACGTCGTGAGCGGACGCGGTAAAATTCAAGTTAAAGAAGAAGATCGAACGGTGCAAGCAGGCTCAATCATCTATGTGGCAGCCAACGACGAACATCGTTTTCATAACGTTGAAGAAGAGCTGTCCTTGATTGTGTTTTTTGCACCGGCGGAGTATACAAAGCAGTAGGACAGTAGGACAGGTAAACTGACTCACTGTCTTACTGTCCCACTGATTCACTGTCTATTATTTTCACATGGAGCACTTATGAAACTCACTATCGAATCGCTTACTCCCGAACAGTTGCGCCCGATGCCAAAGAATTTTTCCTTTGGCAAGACCTTCAGCAATCGTATGTTTACCCAGGTCTGGACGCAGGAAACCGGCTGGCATGATGCCAAGATCGGTCCCTACAAACCGTTCGTGCTCGACCCTTCGACATCTGTTTTCCACTATGCGCAGGAAATCTTTGAAGGGACCAAAGCTTACCGCCGTCCGGATGGTCATATCAATCTCTTCCGCACCATGGAAAACATGAAGCGCTTCAACCGCTCGGCAAGCCGCATGGTCATGCAAGAGGTAGATCCGGAAGATCACTTTGAGGCGATTGTTGAACTCGTGCGGCTGGAGAAGGATTGGATCCCTGATGTGGATGGGGCGTCGATGTACATCCGACCGACGATGATTGGCACAGAGGCGGCCTTGGGCGTTCACGCAGCCAGCAGCTATCTACACTTTATTATTGTTGGCCCGGTCGGTGCCTACTTTGCCACTGGTTTCAATCCAGCACCGGTCTATATCTCAGATGAATATGTGCGCTCTGTCCGTGGGGGGGTGGGTGATGCCAAAACTGGCGGCAACTATGCGGCCAGCCTCTACGTCTCCGAACAGGTGAAACATCTCGGCTATCAACAGGTGCTTTGGTTAGACGCTGTGGAGCGCAAATATGTCGAGGAAGTCGGCTCGATGAACATTGCCTTTGTCTACAATGGTAACCATATTGTTACGCCGGAACTTTCAGGCTCGA